>NZ_WFLI01000005.1 GCF_009208555.1 Janthinobacterium violaceinigrum
TGCCGCAGCGCCAGTGGCACCTGCCGCGCCAGTCCAGCCGGCACCGCCACCCCCACCGGCCGCCGCGAAAGCACCGGCGCCGTGGGACGATGCGCCACCCGTGGCCGTGATGGAAGCGCCCGCGCCGGCACAGCAGGCGCGTCCCGCCGCGCCGCCGCCGCAAGCGCAGCAGCAGGATGACGACTTGCCGCCGTGGGTCACCGAATTTTCCGACGACAGCGCTTCGGCTGCCGTGTCGGCGCCCGCCAATGCGCCGGGCAATGCGCCCGGCGAACAGCCCGCCGTCGTCATGCCGCAGCGTGCCGCCAAGCAAGCCGCGCCCAGCGGACCGTATGTGATCACGCCCGTGCCGGGCCTGGACTGGGACGGCAACTGGCCGGCCGTCGCCGCCGTGCTGCCCTTGCGCGGCGTGGCCCAGCAGCTGGCCGTGCAGGCCGAGCTGATCGAATGCCTGCACGACGGCCACAGCACGACGTTCCGCCTGCGCGTGCCCATCGATACGTGGCGCAGTCCCGCCAACGTGGAAAAACTGGCGGCCGCGCTGACCGAGCGCTTCGGCCGCAAGGTCAGTGTCGACACGGAACTGGGCGCCGTCTGGTACACGGCCAGCGCGGAAGCGCAAGCCCACCGCGAGGCGTGCCAGCTGCAAGCGGAAGAGACCATCGCCAGCGACCCCTTCGTGCTCGACATGAAGCGCGCATTCGACGCTTTTGTCGTGCCGGGAACGATTACCCCTGCACCGGCCGGCTCCGCCGCGCCGACCCTGCATTGATGATTAACACACTCACAAACTGAATTGAACGGAGCATTCTCATGATGAAAAATCAACTGGCTGGCCTGATGAAGCAGGCGCAAGCAATGCAAGACAACATGAAAAAGGCCCAGGAACAACTGGCGCTGGTGGAAGTGGAAGGCCAGTCCGGCGCCGGCTTGGTAAAAATCGTCATGACGTGCAAGAACGACGTCAAGCGCGTTTCCATCGATCCATCCTTGCTGGCCGACGACAAGGACATGCTGGAAGACCTGGTGGCTGCCGCCTTCAACGACGCCGTGCGCAAGGCGGAAGCGACGTCCGCGGAAAAAATGGCAGGTTTGACTGGCGGTATGAACTTGCCAGCCGGCTTCAAAATGCCATTCTGATGCAACACCGCATGCGCTCGATCCATGGCACGGGGCAGGGTTGATCCATGTCCAAGTCGCTTGAATTCCTGACCGAGGCGCTGCGGCGCCTGCCCGGCGTCGGCCCCAAGTCGGCGCAGCGGATGGCATTTCATTTGTTGCAGCACGATAGGGAAGGCGCGGCCATGCTGTCGCGCGCCCTGTTCCAGGCCGTCGATGCCGTGCATCACTGCGGCCTGTGCAATACCTTTACCGAACATGAAGTGTGCGAGACCTGTCTCGACGAGGAGCGCGACAAGCGCTTGCTGTGCGTGGTGGAAACGCCCGCCGACCAGCTGATGATCGAGCAGACCTTGACCTACAAGGGCCTGTATTTCGTGCTCATGGGACGGCTGTCGCCGCTCGACGGCATCGGCCCGAAAGATATTCACCTCGAAAAATTGCTGAACCGCGCCAACGATGGCGTGGTCGGTGAAGTGGTGCTGGCCACCAACTTCACGAATGAAGGCGAAGCGACGGCCCACTACATCAGCGAAATGCTGAAGGCGCGGGGCTTGCGCGTGAGCCGCCTGGCCCGCGGCGTGCCCGTGGGCGGCGAACTGGAATACGTCGACGCGGGCACCATCGCCCGCGCGATGCTCGACCGCAGGGCAACCTGACTACAACATGACAGACGCTTCCGCATCTTCCGGCCCCCTCCAGGGCATCAAAGTCCTGGAACTGGGCACCCTGATCGCGGGGCCGTTCTGCGCCCGCATGCTGGCCGAATTCGGCGCCGACGTGATTAAGATCGAGTCGCCCGATGGCGGCGACCCCATCCGTACCTGGCGCGTGTTGAAGGATGGCACCTCGCTGTGGTGGTCGGTGCAGGCGCGCAACAAAAAAAGTTTAACGCTGAACCTGAAGTCGCCGGAAGGGCGCGCGATTGCCCGCCAGCTGGCCCTGGAAGCGGATATCATCATCGAGAACTACCGCCCCGGCGTGCTGGAAAAGTGGGACCTCGGCTACGAGCAGCTCAAGCAGATCAAGCCTTCCCTCATCATGGTGCGCCTGTCCGGCTTTGGCCAGACGGGGCCGATGAAGGACTTGCCCGGCTTCGGCGCCATCGGCGAATCGATGGGCGGCTTGCGCTATGTGTCCGGCTTTGCCGACCGCCCGCCCGTGCGCGTGGGCGTGTCCATCGGCGACTCCGTGGCGGCCCTGCACGGCGTGATCGGCGCCATGATGGCTTTGCGCCACCGCGACGTGACGGGCGGCGCGGCGGCCGGCGAAGGGCAGATGGTCGACGTGGCCCTGTACGAATCCGTGTTCAACCTGATGGAATCGCTGGTGCCCGAGTACGACCAGGCGGGCGTGGTGCGCGAGCGCACGGGCGGCTCGCTGCCCGGCATCGTGCCCTCGAATACCTACACGACGGGCGATGGCGAAAACATCGTGATTGCCGGTAATGGCGACGCCATCTTCAAGCGATTGATGCTGGCCATGGGCCGTATCGACATGGCGGGCGACCCGCAGCTGGCACGCAACGACGGCCGGGTGGCGCGCACGCAGGAAATCGACGACGCCATCGGCGCCTGGTGCGCCACGCACACGATAGACAGCGCGCTGGCCGTGCTGAAGGCAGCCGACGTACCCGCCGGCAAAATCTACTCCGTGCGCGACATGCTGAGCGATCCGCAATTTCTCGCCCGCGACATGTTCGAACAACACCATTTCGCGGACGGCACGCCCGTCAAGCTGCCCGCCATCAGCCCGAAACTGTCCGCCACGCCGGGCAAGACCCAGTGGCTGGGACCCACCCTGGGCCAGCACAACGACGAGGTGCTGGCATCGCTGGGCTATGATGCGGCCGCCATCGCGCGGCTCAAGGCCGATGGGGTGGTGTAATTCGCTATTAACCCACAGAACTAAAGCTGGGGTCAGACCCGGCGGGTCTGACCCCAGAATTTGCTTCCCGACTTATTTGATACCGATCATGCCTCCATTGTTCCGCACCGCGCTTGCCCTGGCCTCGGCCGCTGTTCTTCTTTCCGCCTGCGCCAGCTTCCCTCACGATGCACCGATCGCGGGCCTGCGCCTGATCGGCGAACAGCGCATCGCCTTGAAACAGCCGTTCGAGGGCACCACGGTGGGCGGCTTGTCCGGCATCGACTACGATGCGGCCAGCAACAGCTGGGTGATGGAAAGCGATGACCGCTCGGAAATCAATCCGGCCCGCTTCTACCGCGCCACTCTGGCCTACGACAGCACGGCCTTTTCCGCCGTGACCTTGAACAGCGTGCATTTCTTCACGCAGCCCGACGGCAGCCGCTATCCGAACCTCGCGCACGCCAAACTGGACCGTGGCGACCAGGTGCCCGACATCGAAACCATCCGCGTCGATCCGCAGGACGGCAGCCTGTGGTACGGCAGCGAAGGCAACCGCAAGGTGGGCTTGCATCCGTTCGTGCGCCACGCGGACCGCGATGGGCGTTACCTGTCCACCTTGCCCACGCCCTCCATGTTCAATGTGTCGAAGAACGAGGTCGGCTCGCGCAACAACATGAGCTTTGAGGGACTGTCGTTTGCCAGCGACGGCAAGAGCCTGTGGCTGGGCATGGAAGCGGCCCTGTACCAGGATGGCCCGCTGGCTACGCCGGACCATGGCTCGGTGGTGCGCATCACGCGCCTGGACCGCGCGGGCAAGGTGCTGGGCCAGTACGCGTATGCTATCGAGCCCGTGGCGTCGCGGCCCGCGCCGGGGCGCGAAGCGGACAATGGCGTGTCGGAAATTCTCGCCGTCAACGACCATCAAGTGCTGGTGGTGGAGCGGGCGGGCGTGGAAAACGCGGATGGCATCTACACCAACCATGTGCGCGTGTACGCGATGGACACGGAGGGCGCCACCGACATCCAGGCCATGCCGGCGCTGGCAGGCGCGGCCTATGTGCCGGCGCGCAAGCGCCTGCTGCTGGACCTGGAAAAGATCGGTTTGCCGCGGGTCGACAATATCGAAGGCATCAGCTGGGGCCCGCGCCTGGAAAACGGCCGCCGCAGCCTGGTGATGATTTCCGACGACAATTTCAACGCGCAGCAAGTCACGCAAATCCTTGCCTTCGAAGTGCTCTAGTTTCCAGGCTGGCCAGCTGGCCAGCCTGCCTGGCCAGCATGGCCGTGATCGTGTCGTGCGGCGACGGGTGGCCCAGGAAATAGCCTTGCGCCATGTCGCAGCCGTATTCTTCCAGCATCAGCAGCTGCTCGTCCGTCTCCACGCCTTCGGCCACCACCACCATCTTCAAGCCATGGGCCATGGCGATGATGGCGCGCGTGATGGCCGCGTTTTCCGTATCCTGCGGCAAGCCGGCAATAAAGCTCTTGTCGATTTTTAATGCCCGCACGTCGAAGCGTTTCAGGTAATTCATTGAAGAATAGCCCGTGCCGAAGTCGTCGATGGACAGATACACGCCGATGCCGCGCAACTGCTCCAGGGTCACCATGGTGGCGCGCGCATCGTCCATCAGGGTGCCTTCCGTCAATTCCAGTTCCAGCAGGCGCGCGTCCAGGCCCGTGTCGGCCAGGGCCGACAGCACGATCTGCATCAGGTTTTCATCCTTGAATTGCTTGGCTGACAGGTTTACGGCCATGCGGATGGCCCGCCCGCCATCGTTTTGCCACGCCTTGGCCTGGTTGCAAGCGGTGCGCAGCACCCATTCGCCGATGGGCACGATGAGTCCCGTCTCTTCGGCCAGCGGGATGAATTCCGTGGGCGAAATGATGCCCCGCTCCGGGTGGCGCCAGCGCACGAGCGCTTCCACGCCCACGATCTGCGTACTCGGCACGTCGATCTGCGGCTGGTACAGCAAGTACAGCTCGTTGTTCTGCAAGGCCTTGCGCAGACCCACTTCCATCTTGACGTGGCTCATGATTTCCATCGTCAGCGAAGAGCTGTACAGCTTGGCGTTGTTCTTGCCGCAGTTCTTCGCGTGGTACATGGCCGTGTCCGCATATTTCAACAGCGAATTGCAATCCTCGCCATCTTCCGGATACAGCGAGATGCCGATGCTGGCCGTGACGAAAATCTCGTGTCCCTCGATCATGAAGGGCCGGCGCATCGCTTCCTTGACGCGGTGCGCCACGTTGAGCGCATCTTCCACGCGCTCCAGGTCGGGGATCAGGATCGTGAATTCGTCGCCGCCCAGGCGCGCCAGGTTGCTGCCGCCGGAGGTGGGCTCGAACTCGTGTTCGGCGCGCAGCACCAGGTCGCTGGGGCGGATGGTTTCGCGCAGGCGCTCGGACACCACCTTGAGCAGATGGTCGCCCACGTCGTGGCCCAGGGTGTCGTTGATGCGCTTGAAGGCATCAAGGTCCATGAACAGCACGGCGAACTTCTTGTCGTGCTCTTTCGAGCGCAGCAGTTCGCGCTCCAGGGTTTCCAGGAACGCCTGCCGGTTGGGGATGCCCGTCAGGCTGTCGCAATAGGCGAGGCGGCGGATCTGTTCTTCCGTGCGCTTGCGCTCGCTGATGTCGCGCACCAGGCCCAGCACTTCGTCGGCGCCCGTGGCCACCAGGCGCGCCTCGAAATGGCGCGTGCTGTCCGCGTGCGTGAGCGTGTAGTCGACGGAGCCGATATGCTGCGTGGCCAGCACGGCGTGCGCCTTGTCCAGCAGGCGCGCGGCGATCTCGGGCGGCAGCACGTCGCGGATATGGCTGCCCACGCAGTCGCTGATGGAAAAGCCCGCGCTGGCGTCGTGGCCCTGTTCGTAGTCGAGATAGAAGCCTTCGCGGTTCAGGCGGAAGAAGGTGTCGGGGATGGCGGCCAGCACGGCGCGGTTGTGCGCGTCGGCGATGCGCAGGCGGGCGATGGCGTCGCTGGCGCGCAGCACGTACAGCACGCGGTGTCCGAGGATGGGCCAGTTGATGGGCTTGGAAATGAAATCCGTGGCGCCCACCTCGTAGGCGCGCGTGACGGCTTCCAGTTCGTCGCCGCCCGTGACCATGATGATGGGCACGGTGCCGCCCACTTCCTGCAGGCGGATCTCGCGGCACACGGCAAAGCCGTCCAGGGCCGGCATGTCGACATCGAGCATGACCAGGTCCGGCCCGCTGTGCTTGTAGCTGGCCAGCGCCTGCACGCCGTCCTCGGCCTCGATCACGTCCAGGCCCACCTGCGTGAGCATCTGCCGCATCAGCAATCGCATCACGGGATCGTCGTCGGCCACCAGCACCAGGCCGCGTGGGGGAGGGAGGGGCGCTGTCATGTCAGTGTTCCTTCACGAGGATGGCGCTCAGCGATTCGCGTACGGACAGGAAGGCTTGCTGCATCTCCTGCAGCAGGGTAGCCGCGCCCTCGGTGCTGCCGGCGCGGCCCAGTTTTTCCATTTCCTTGCACAGCTGCGCCAGGCCGTCGGCACCTACGTTGGCGCTGCCCGATTTGAGGCTGTGCGCCACCTTGCGCAGCGCTTCCGCATCCGCGCCGGCAATCGCTTCGCGCATGGCGGTCAGCTGGCGCGGCGTTTCGCCGGTAAAGGCGAGGATGACCCGTTCGAGCAGCGCATCGCCATCGGCGCGGGACAGGGCGCGGATGTTTTCCAGCGCCTGCCGGTTCAGCGGCTGGCCCGATGGCGGCGGGGACGGCGGTGGGACAGCCTGGGAGGCAGGCGCGGGCGGTGGCGCCTCGGGCGGCGCTTCCTGCGGCGTGGGCGGCTCCGGCGCCTCGCTGTGGTGCACGGTGGCCGCGCGCGGCAGGGTGATCCAGCGGGCAATCGTGTGGCCCAGGTCCTGCTGCGTGAACGGTTTGCTCAGGTAATCGTCCATGCCGGCCGCCAGGCACGCTTCGCGGTCGCCCTGCAGCGCATTGGCCGTGATGGCGACGATGGGCAGCACGCGCGCGTGGCCGCACTGCTGTTCGTGGCGGCGGATTTCCGCCGTGGCGGCAAAGCCGTCCATCACGGGCATCTGGCAATCCATCAGGATCAGGTCGAAGTCCTCGGCCTGCGCCGCCTGCAGGGCTTCTTCGCCGTTGCGCGCGCAGACCACGTCCAGGCCCAGGCTATCGAGCATGGCCAGCGCCACTTCCACGTTGACTGGATTGTCCTCGGCCAGCAGCACGCGGCGGCGCTGGCGCCGGCCCGCCTGGCGCGCCGCGTGCGGCGGATGGATGCGCAGGCTGTCGCTGGCGCGGGGCGGCGTGACGATGCAGTCGAACAGGTCGCATTCGCGGGCCGGCTTGATCAGCTGGAAGGCCACGCCCGCCTCGCGCCGCTGCACGGGATCGGCCGCCGCCTGTTCCGTGCTCAGCAGCAAAAGCTTGAGGTCGGCCAGCAGCGGGTCGCTCTTGATGGTGGCGGCCAGGGCCAGGCCGCTGGTGCGCGGCAATTCCATGTCCAGCAGGGCCACGGCATATGGCGTGCCCGCCTGCGCGGCCGCGCGCAGCTTGCCCAGGCAGTCGCTGGCCGTGCCTGCGCTGTCGCTGACGATGTGCCAGCTGGCCAGCTGCCGCTCCAGCACGGCGCGCGTGGCGGGTGTGTGGTCGACGATCAAGGCGCGTAACCCCCGCGTGGTTTTCAGGTTGAAGGACGGGTCATCGCTGTCGACGCGCCGCTTATCGAAATTTACTTCGAACCAGAAGATCGATCCTTGCGTTAAAGCATTATCAACGCCGATCGTGCCGCCCATCAGCTCGACCAGCTGTTTCGAGATCGTCAGTCCCAGGCCCGTGCCGCCGTGCTTGCGCGTGGTCGAGCCGTCCGCCTGCGAGAACGATTCGAAGATGCGCGTCTGCGCCTCGTTCGACACGCCGATGCCCGTGTCGTGCACTTCGAAGCGCAATCCCACGCTGGGCGCGTCTTCGCTGCACACGGTCACTTTCACGGTGACCTTGCCCGTTTCTGTGAACTTGATGGCATTGCCCAGCAAATTGACGATGATCTGGCGCAAACGGTTCGGGTCGCCGCAGATGGCGATGGGAATGTCGTAGGCGATATCGAATTCCAGGCTGATATTTTTTGCTTCCGCCTGCGGCGCGAACACATGTTCTATGTCGTCGAGCAATTCGCGGAAATTGAAGCGGATGTATTCCACGCTCAGCTTGCCCGCCTCGATCTTGGAAAAGTCGAGGATGTCGTTGATGATCACCAGCAAATTCTGCCCCGAGCGCTGCACCATGCTCGTGTAATGGCGCTGCTGCGCCGTCAGCGGACTGGCCAGCAGCAGTTCCGTCATGCCCAGCACGCCATTCATGGGCGTGCGGATTTCATGGCTCATGGTGGCGAGGAAGGCGCTTTTCGCCTGGCTGGCCGCCTCGGCCGCATCCTTGGCCTTTTCCAGCTGCGCCGTGCGCACGCCCACCTGGCGTTCCAGCTGGTCGCGGTAATTAGCCAGGGTGCTGTCGCGGCTGTCGATCTGCGCCAGCATGTCGTTGAAACTGTCGATCAGCACGCCCAGCTCGTCGCTGCGCTGGTGCGCGATGCGGTGGCTGTAGGTCTGGCTGCTGGACACCTTCTGCGCCGTGTCGATCAGCTTGGTGATCGGTTCGGCAATCACGCTCTTGAAGCGCCGCGCGAGGAACACGGCCACGAGGAAGGACAGCACGGTGGCGCCGCCGATGGCGCTCACGTGGCGGCCGATGTCGCGCCACATGTGGTTCAGGTCCGCCTCGATCAGCACGGCGCCGATGATCTCCTGCCCCGTCGCGGCCTGGCGGTAGACGGGGCGGTACAGGCGCATGGCGGGCGCCAGCGTCGTGCCCGAGCCTTGCGTGACGGGCTGCACGGCCATGTCGGCCAGCAGGGCCGGGTCCATGTCCTCCGGCGTTGCCAGCCCCTGCGCATGCTGCGGCGCGCGGTACAGGGCGAACAGGCGCCCGCCCTTGTCGAACAGGGCCGCCTGGGCAATCTCGTTGCGCGCGGACAAGGCCGCCAGCACCTGTTCCGCCTGCCCCTGCGCCGGCTTGCCCGCCAGCAAAGGCACCGCGCTGGCCGCGCCGATCACGCCCGCCAACGACAGCAGTTGCTTGCCTTCATCGTTCTTGTGGCTGAGCACGGACGTCAGCGCAAACGCCACGAACACCAGCAGCAGCGCGCAGCCCGACGACAGCACCGAAATCATGGTCAGCTTCTGGCTGATGCTGGAGCGTTGGAAATTGAACATGGTTGCGGCGCTTCCCCGGTCGGCCCGTTGGCTGTTTTTTAATTCCTATTGGAAAAATATAGACGCGAAGACACACCATGATGTTGATGTGGGTCTAATGGAAGAAAGGGGAGGGGAACTTATAAGAGAGGAAATGAAAAGGGCGGTCTCACAAGACCGCCCTCAAATTATTGCTGAGCAACAACAGCTGACTCAGCCGTAGCGAGCGGAAGGGACAGGTGGCCGAGAAGCGCAACCGTACTGTAGTACGGTGAGCATCGCAAGCCGCCTATACCGACGCGCAGTAGGCTGGGTCAGGTGTGTCCGCTAACAGCAGCCGCCGCGCTTGCCGGCCCCGCCATAACGGGCTTCCTGCCGTTCGCGGAAGAACTCTTCATACGTCATCATCGGCTCGCCGGGATGGGTCACTTCCCGGTGCGCCACATAGGTGTCGTACTCGGGCAAGCCGCACATGAGCCGCATGCTTTGCCCCAGATACCGTCCAGCCTTGATGATTTCGTCGATCATCATTGCACCGTGGGCATGGCCTGGAACGGCGTTTCCTTGGTGCTAGGCTTGCTGTCGGCGCGCGCCTTCAGAATGGTGCGGATGCCGAAGAAAAGCACGCTGATCACGACGATGACGAAGAAGGCGGCCAGGCCGGCGTCCAGGTAATCGTTGAAGATGATCTGCTGCATCTGCGCCACGGACTTGGCCGGCGCCAGCAGGGTGCCTTCATCCAATGCCGCAGAGTATTTCTTGGCATGCGCGAGGAAGCCCACGCGCGGGTTGGCATCGAAAATCTTTTGCCAGCCTGCCGTCAAGGTGCACAGCAGCAGCCAGATGGTCGGCAAGATCGTTACCCACGCATATTGTCCCCGTTTCATCTTGAACAGCACGCAGGTGCCGAGGATCAGCGCGATGGCGGCCAGCATCTGGTTGGCGATGCCGAACAGCGGCCACAGGGTGTTGATGCCGCCCAATGGATCGACCACGCCCTGGTACAGGAAGTAGCCCCAGGCCGCCACGCACAGGCCCGTGGCCAGCAGGTTGGCGATGACGTTTTCCGTCTGTTTCAGGCTAGGCACGAAGCTGCCCAGCAAATCCTGCAGCATGAAGCGGCCCGCACGCGTGCCCGCATCGACGGCCGTCAGGATGAACAGCGCTTCGAACAGGATGGCGAAGTGGTACCAGAAGGCCATCATGGCCTTGCCGCCGATGGCGCCCGACAGGATCTGCGCCATGCCGACGGCCAGGGTCGGCGCGCCGCCCGCACGCGAGATGATGCTGTGCTCGCCAACGTCCTTGGCCGTCTGCGTCAGCATGTCCGGCGTCACATAGAAGCCCCACTGCGAGATCGCTTGCGCGGCCGATTCGGCCGTGGTGCCGATCAGGGCGGCCGGGCTGTTCATGGCGAAATAGATGCCGGGCTCGATGGTCGAGGCGGCCACCAGGGCCATGATGGCAACGAACGATTCCATCAGCATGGCGCCATAGCCGATGAAGCGGGCATGGCTTTCGTTTTCAATCATCTTCGGCGTGGTGCCCGAGGAAATCAGTGCGTGGAAGCCGGAGACGGCGCCGCAGGCAATCGTGATGAACAGGAAGGGGAACAGATTGCCCGACCAGACGGGGCCGGAGCCGTCGATGAACTTGGTCATGGCCGGCATTTTCAGGTAAGGCGCGACGACGATGATGCCGATGGCCAGGCCCAGGATGGTGCCGATCTTCAGGAACGTCGACAGGTAGTCGCGCGGCGCCAGCAGCAGCCACACGGGCAGGACGGAAGCGATGAAGCCGTAGCCGATCAGCATCCACGTCAGTTCCGTGCCCGTGAACGTGAACATGGGGCCCAGCACGGCGTGTTCCTGCACGTACTGGCCGCCGATGATGGCCAGCATCAGCAGCACAAAGCCGATGATGGAGATTTCGCCGATGCGGCCCACGCGGATGAAGCGCGAGTACACGCCCATGAACAGGGCGATGGGGATCGTCGCCATCACGGTGAAGCTGCCCCATGGGGAGCCCGTCAGCGCCTTGACGACGATCAAGGCCAGCACGGCCAGGATAATGACCATGATCATGAAGCAGCCCAGGAGCGCAATCATGCCGGGAATCTCGCCCAGTTCAGCCTTGATCAGGTCGCCCAGGGAGCGGCCGTCGCGGCGCATGGAAATGAACAGCACGATGAAATCCTGCACGGCGCCCGCAAACACGACGCCCGCCAAGATCCACAGCATGCCGGGCAGATAGCCCATCTGCGCGGCCAGCACGGGGCCGACCAGGGGACCGGCGCCGGCAATAGCCGCGAAATGGTGGCCGAACAGCACGTATTTATTCGTCGGCACGTGGTCGAGGCCATCGTTGTGCTTGAAGGCGGGCGTCATGCGGCGCGCATCGAGGCCCAGCACCTTGTCGGCGATGAACAGGCTGTAGAAACGGTAGGCGATCAGGTAGACGCAGACGGCGGCGATGACGATCCAGATTGCGCTGATCGGTTCGCCGCGTTGCAGGGCGACGACGCCCAGGGACCCGGCGCCGGCCAGCGCAAGCGCTGCCCAGCCGAGCTGTTTGAAAATGCGGTTCATGCTTCCTCCAGAGATTGACGGGCGCTGTGCCGTGCGATGATGTGTGCTGCCGAGCCTGGTCGTCGCCAGTTTGGATGTTACTTTTGGTGTATCTGCAGCTTATGGCGAGTATTCAGGAATCGTATAATTGCCGCAAGCGCAGCACTACGCAGTAACGCTCAGTATTACTACGCAGGCCGATCACGGCGCCGCGACGTAAAATCACGCATTCCCACCAGCATCGACGCCGCCGGAGCGCCAGGCCATGAAACTCAGACAGAAAGTCATCTTCCTGGCCATCACGCCGCTCATACTCGCCCTGTGCGCCATCGCGTTTGCCGTGCGGCACCAGGCGATCACCTTGGCCGAGCAGCAGCGCGCCACCATCCAGCAGGCGTATCTGGCCAGCAAGGAAGCCGAACTCAAGCATTACGTGACCCTGGCCAGCCATTCCATCGCCTCCCTGTACCAGTCGGGGCGCAAGGATGGCGCCACGCAGGAAGAGGCCAAGCGCATCCTGTCCGCCCTCAGCTATGGCGACGATGGCTATTTCTTCATCTATGATTTGCAGGGCAAGTCGCTGATGCATCCGCGCCAGCCCGAGCTGGTGGGGCAGAACCTGTGGGAGCTGCGCGACGCGGAAGGCAACCTGACCATCCAGCGCCTGATGCAGCGGGCGAAGGGCGGCGGCGGCTTCGAACGCTACAACTGGATCAAACCGTCGACCAACAAGTCCGCGCCCAAGCTCGGCTATGTGATCCTGATGCCGGAGTGGGGCTGGATGATGGGCACGGGCATCTACATGGATGACGTGGACCAGGCGCTGGCCCAGGTCGACGCCCAGCAGTCGCGCAATATCCGCTCCACCATGGAATTGATCGCCGGCATCGCCATCCTCGGCTCCCTGCTGGTGGCCGCCTGCGGCCTGGTGCTGAACCTGCGCGAATTGCGCGTGGCCGATGCCAAGCTGAAAGTGCTGGCGCAGCGCGTGGTGGAGTCGCAGGAGGAAGAGCGGGCGCGGCTGTCGCGCGACTTGCATGACGGCATCAGCCAGTGGCTGGTGTCCATCAAACTGCAGATCGAGGCGGGCATCGCGCGCCTGGCCGGCAATGCAGAGCAGAAAGAAAAGGCGCCCGCCACGTTCGAGCGGGCCGCCGAGCAGCTCAACAAGGTGCTGGGCGAAGTGCGGCGCATTTCGCACAACCTGCGCCCGGCCATCCTCGACGACCTGGGCCTGGCCGCCGCGCTCGACCACCTCGTGCATGAATTTAACGACAGCAGCAGCGCGCAAGCTAGTTTCACGGCCAGTCCGGCGGCGGCGGGCGAGGGCTTGCCCGACATGGTCAATACCGTGCTGTTCCGCATTGCCCAGGAAGCGCTGACCAATTGCGAGCGCCATGCCCACGCCAGCGCCGTCGAGGTCAGCTTGCGCGAGGCGGACAAGGCCGTGGAATTGCGCATCGGGGATAATGGCGGCGGCTTCGATTTCGACGGCATCGTCCTGCACCCGCAGCGCGGCATCGGCCTGCGCAACATGACGGAACGCATGGAAGCCATCGGCGGCAGCCTGCACATCACTTCCTCGCCCGCCGGCACCGTGGTGCTGGCGCGGCTCGGCCTTTCCTCCACACACTGATAGATACGCAACCATGACCGAGAAGATCAACATCCTGCTGGTGGACGACCATCCCCTCGTGCGCGACGGCTTGCGCGCGCGCCTGGAAGCGGTGGCGCATTTCGACGTGGTGGCCGAGGCGGGCGGCGCCGACGAAGCCTTGAGCCAGGCGCGCCTCCACAAGGTGGACCTGGTGCTGATGGATATCAATATGCGCGGCACCAACGGCATCGAGGCGACGGCGCTGTTCAAGCAGGCGTTTCCGCAGATTGCCGTGCTGATCCTGTCCATGCACGACAAGCTCGAATATGTGTCGCAGGCGATTGCCGCCGGCGCGCGCGGCTATGTGCTCAAAGATGCCCCAGGGAAAGATATCGTGTTTGCCATCGAGACGGTGATGTCTGGCGGTATTTATTACAGTGCGGCCCTGGCGCGGCAACTGTCGCGCCCGCAAGTGCACGATTCCTTCCTCACCACGCGCGAGCAGCAAGTGCTGCAGCACATCGCGGCGGGCCAGTCGAACAAGCAGATCGCCCGCGACCTGGACCTGAGCGTGCGCACGGTGGAGACGCACCGGCTGAACATCAAGCGCAAGCTGGGCATCGAAGGGCAGGCTGAACTGATCAAATATGCGGTCGAGCATGCGCATGGCGGCAGTGCCTGAACGGCGCAGGCATCGCGGCATTTTTTCAAACCCGCATGGCAGGCGGGTCTCCCGGGGGAATGTTTTTTTTGAACATTTATTGCCAATTTTAAACTGTTTCGCGGGTGAGATTCGGATAGAATGATTCTTGCTGTCGAAATGGCATCCCTGTCGGGCCAGGGTTGCCAATGCTGGTCAGTTTATTTACTATGGCGCCCTACCCACACTGAGATACCGATGTCAGCGTCTGAATCAAACCTGTTTCCGTTGGTGGGATTACAAGCAGTAGCCAACGCTCATAACGAGTGGGTCGCTGTCACCTTGCATGTACCGCAGGCCTCGACGGCGCCGCTGCTGGCGGCGCTGGCCGCCGCCGATGCATATGCCTTCCTGGCACCGCTCGACTGCATCATTCCCCTGGCCGACCCGCATGGCGTGGACGAGGCCGTGCTGGCGCAACTGGCGCCGCAACGCACCATCTTCCGTTTGCCGGCCCATCTTGCCGGCGATAAGCACATCCAGAAAAAATGCCAGCAATGGCGCGACGCCGGCTACCGCATCATCCTCGATGGCGCCGAAGCCGGTCCCGTGACGGCGGCGCAGGTCGACGCGCGCGCGCTGAGCTTTGACGCGGCCGGCGCCCGCCCGGCCCTGCATCAGCTGCTGCCCTTGCCGGGGCCGCACCTGGCCTACAACATCGGCGACGGGGGGCAGCTTGCCGCGTTGCAGGAAATCGGCGTGAGCTGGTTTGCCGGCGACTACGCGCTGCAGCAGGCGCGCCAGCAAAGCGAGCCGGAGGATGCCACGTCGCGGCGCCGCCTGCTGGCGCTGCTGGGCCTGCTGGCCCGCGATGCCGATGCGCACGAGCTGGAAGTGCCGCTCAAGCAAGATCCATCGCTCAGCTATCATTTATTGAAACTGGTCAATTCAGCCGCCTTCGGTTTCACGGCGCCCATCACGGGCTTTGGCCAGGCCATCACCTTGCTGGGCCGGCGCCAGCTGCAGCGCTGGCTGCAACTGCTGCTATATGCGCGCCAGCAGGACGATGGCAAGATCCACGCGCTGCTGCCGCTGGCGGCCGTGCGCGCGGCGCAGATGGAAGCGCTGTGCCAGCTGCGCGGCGGCGACCGCGACGCGCAGGACCTGGCCTTCATGGCGGGCGTGTTCTCGCTGCTCGACGTGCTGCTGGGCATGCCCATGCAGGACATCATCGCCACCCTGAACCTGGCGCCCGAAGTCAGCGCCGCCTTGCTCGAACGCAGCGGCGAACTGGGCACCTTGCTGGCGCTGGTCGAAAGCGCCACGCCGCCGCCCGAAGGCTTGCGCCGTGCCGGCATCGATGGAGAAACCTATTGGCGCAGCCTGCTGCAGGCCTACCAATGGGCCATCCAGGTCAGCCGGAACCTCTAGCATGCCCCTGTTTCCGGTGTCGGATTTCCTCGGTGACAGCGCCGCCCTGTGCGACGCCGTCGTGCGTTTGCGCGGCCCCGCGCTGGTGGCGGAACTGGGCCGCATCGCCAGCGCCGTGATGGCCAGCCCCCATGGCCAGTTCCTGCCTGCGGCCAGCCTGGATGCGGCGGCGCCGTCCGCGCTGTTTCCCAGCGATACACCCGCCTTGCTGCAGGAAATCAGTTTCGACGGCCACTGCTTCGGCCACTACAGCGTGGCCGGACGCAGCCGGTACAACGACGCCGACCGCCGCCAGCTGGCCAGCCTGGCCTCGCTGACGGCCGGCGTGCTGCAAGTGCATTCGCTGGCGCAACGCTCGACCCATGCTTACGCGCAAGTCGAAGCCTTGCTGGCTCAGCAGACGCAAATCCTCGACCAGTTGCACGAATCCGTGCTGACGATGGACTTGACGGGCTACATCACCAGTTGGAACAAGGGCGCGGAGCGCCTGTTCGGCTATACCTCGGTGGAAGCCGTGGGGCGCAACATCCTGTTCCTGTACGACGAAGAAGACACGGGTTTCCACGATGCCTTCCTGGAGCAGGGAGGACGCCTGATGGAGGTGCGCCGCCGAAAGAAGTCAGGCGAGATCTTCTGGGCCAGCCTGTCCTTGTCGCCGCTGCAGGACATGGACGACAAGCCCATCGGACTCATCGCCTACCTGACGGACATCACGGAACGCAAGCTGGCTGAAGAGCGCCTGCATCACCTCGCGTATTACGACCCGCTGACCAGCCTGCCGAACCGCACCTTGCTGGCCAAGCTGGTGGACCAGGCCCTGAGCGTGGCGCAGCGCAGCAAGATGCTGGGTTGCGTGCTGTTCATCGACCTGAACCGCTTTAAACTGATCAACGACACCCTGGGCCGGCGCATCGGCGACGAGTTGCTGCGCCAGGTTTCGCTGCGCTTCCGCAAGGCATTGCGCGACCAGGACCTGGTGGCGCGCCTGGGCGGCGACGAGTTTGCCGTCGGCCTGTTCGACATCGGCCAGCATTTCGAGGCCAGCATGGTGTCGCAAAAGCTGCTCGCTTCCTTGGTGGAACCGTTCCTGATCGAAGGCCACGACTTGCGCGTGGGCGCCAGCATCGGCATCAGCGTGTATCCGCAAGACGGACAGGACGCGGAAACCCTGCTGCGCCTGGCCGACATCGCCATGTTCCGCGCCAAGCAGGACAGCGGCGGCGAAGCGGAAAGCGTGGCCTTCTACAGCCAGGACATGAATGTGGGCATGCAAGCGCGCATGCGCCTGGAAACGGGCTTGCGCCAGGCCCTGTCGGCGCAGCAACTGCTGCTGCACTACCAGCCGAAATATGCACTGGCCAGCGGGCGCATCATCGGCGCCGAAGCCCTGGTGCGCTGGCATCACCCGCAGCACGGCATGATCCCGCCCGCCGAATTCATCCCCCTGGCCGAATCGACGGGCCTGGTGGTGCAGGTGGGCGAGTGGGTGCTGGAAGCGGCCTGCGCCCAGGCGCAGGCGTGGAAACTGGCCGGCCTGCCGCCGATCCGCCTGGCCGTCAACGTATCCGCGCGCGAATTCACGGCGGCCCTGCCCGCCAGGGTGGCGGCAACCCTGGCCCGCTACGGCCTGGAAGCGGCCTGGCTGGAACTGGAAATCACGGAAAGCACCCTGATGCACAACATCGAACGCGTGATCGGCATCATGGACCGCATCACGGCGCTGGGTGTGGCCCTGTCGCTGGACGACTTCGGCACCGGCTATTCGAGCCTGTCCTATCTGAAACGCTTCCCCATCGACACCCTGAAGATCGACCGTTCCTTCACCACCGGCATCCCCACCGACGCCAGCGACTGCGCCATCGCCAGCACCATCATCAGCATCGCCCAGCAACTGCACCATAAAGTGATCGCGGAAGGCGTGGAAACGGCCGAGCAACTGGCGTTCCTGAAAAGCTCGGGCTGCGACGAAGTCCAGGGCTACCTGTTCTCGCGCCCCCTGCCGGCGGGGGAGTTCGAGAAGACGCTGCGGGAAAACTGGGGCGTGTAAGGCTTTCCGTTGGCGTGCCGGCGGCGGTATGGAACCCACCAGCGAAGAGCCGGGGGCAGACCCGCCGGGTACGCCCCCAGTCCTTGCCGCTTGGGGAAATAAGGCCACGGGAGTGCAAGCCATTGGTAAGCCACTGACCTTTATGTATAATGCTGCCATCTGGAAGCGTGGCCGAGTGGTTGAAGGCACTAGTCTTGAAAACTAGCGACGGGTTAAACTGTTCGTGAGTTCGAATCTCACCGCTTCCGCCAGAATGATAAAAAAGCCCTTGATTTTAAAGGGCTTTTTTTTCGTCTATGCGGCATGAGTGTGTGGGTGATGGTGGAGCACTACAAAAATCACGCAGACGTTGCGGAAGTGATTTCCGCAACAACGATAAGAAACGCACCAATTTTATTGTTGAGGCTTGTTGTTTTGTGATGCTTTTGGGGCTGGTGGTGTGCCTGCCGCTCCGGGATTAGCTTGAGTTTTCGGTGTTGATTTTGGCGGTTTTGCCTGCATTAAGCTTACCGGGAGCCCGTCCATCGCGGTGCCGTGCGTAGTCTTTGTCACTTTGTCGATTTTTGACATCTTTTCATTCTCCTTAATTATTGCTGATTTCTCAAGATTGCTGGAAACAAATACAATTGTAAAAACCAATGCCAAGAGGAAAAGTATTACGCATACAACATTTGATTTTAGAACAATCATGTTGTAACAATTCTTCTTGTCAATGAAATTTTCATTGTCCTTTAGATAGTATTCCTGCGCGTGACGTAGCGATAAATCCAAACCTTTGTAGCTGATCAGGAACGATAAAGTGGTTAATGCTATAGCTGCACTAAAAAGATACCAAGACCAATAGAGGAAGGCTGCATTGTTTGCTACCGTTATTGGTACAAAATCTTTCAAAAACGCGATTGAAATACCAAGTCCCCAGCTTGAGTACGTCAGAATAGATTTATCAAGATTGTCAGAGCTTAAGACCTGCCGTTTTTCAATCTCCGTCTTGAAGTCTTTGAATAATTTATTTAGTTCTTCCTGCCTTTTTTCATCTGTTTCCGGTTGTTCTTCTTCCCGGTCAGCTATTTCGGTTTCAGCCCCCATAGTTTTTCACCGCTTATTTGCTCTTCGGTTTCGGGGCGGGTTGACTTTTTTTAGGGGCAGGGGTCATTGAACTAGATGGAATTCCCGCTTTCGTACTAGTTCTAGTCGGCGTCGTAACTACTGTTATGGTTGGATTGTTGGTAACAACTACTTTTTTGTTTCCGGTCATCTTGGACTCCTTGAGAGTATTTTCACAAAGTAAATTTAATTTTCCTTAAAGCATTCTATTGCAGAAAGATCTATTTGTCTGTAAAACTTGGCAAGGAGGGTATTATTATTTTGATTACTATCTAGTTGGTCGTACTGCTTGACCAATGCGCCGATATACTTTTTCTGTGATGACTTTTTCACTATGCCCCAGCAACGAACTGGCGGCGCCCAGGTCGGCAATGTCACTGGCAGAGCGCGCCCGGATATCGCGGAACTGGAAGGCCTTGATGCGGCTGGCCAGCTCCTCGTCGCCAGCCTTTAGCGCCAGTTCCGCCGCAGCTTTCCGGGCGCCATCGAAGCGCAGGCGCAAATGCCACTTCTTGACCTGGCAGCCGTTCGGCAGCGCGACAATGAAGGTGGTGCGCGGCCGGTGCGGGCGCGCGTGGATGCGCTCGATGACCTTCGCCAGTTCGGACTTGATGCCGTCGTGCTCGAGCACGATGCGCAGCAGCTTGTTGCTCTTGCCCTGACGCACCTGCAGGGCCCCATCCTTCAAATCGCTGTCGCGCATCTTGAGCACGTCCGCAGGCCGCTGGCCGGTCAGGTAGTTCAGGTCCATGGCGTCCTGCAGTTCTTCGCAGCCTGCGTTCCGTACTGCATCCCACACGGCCTTGTCGGCATAGAAGTCGCGCGGCACTTCTTTATTCTTGCGCACGCCCCTGCATGGGTTCTCGCGCTTGGTGTAGCCCCATTCCCTTGCCATATTGAACACGTGCGATAGCAACGCGATTTCGCGGTTGGCGCGCACCTTGGCGCTGCGTGCGTCGCGGTAGCGGGCAATGTCCTGCGGCGTGATGGCATCGATAGGTGCGCTGTCGAAGACCGGGCGCAGC
This sequence comes from Janthinobacterium violaceinigrum, assembly GCF_009208555.1. Classification (GTDB taxonomy): domain Bacteria; phylum Pseudomonadota; class Gammaproteobacteria; order Burkholderiales; family Burkholderiaceae_D; genus Janthinobacterium; species Janthinobacterium violaceinigrum. Next base: position 19,637 of record NZ_WFLI01000005.1, read on the forward strand.
TGGCTCAACGAGCTTGAGTTCTCGCGTTGCGTACTTGGCGCCTTGCCGGGCAGTATGTCGCGGACGTACTGCGCAAACACGTATTCCATGAGCGTGGCGTCGGTCGGCACGGGTTTGCATTCGTATTCCGCCCACAGGCGCTTGGCCTCGACCAAATCAGTGCCCAGCGGATATTCTTTCCTGTTCCCGGCATCGTCCCGGCCGTTGTAGTAGTAGCCGGTCCATGTTTCGCCCGATTTCAGCTTGCGCACGCGGCGCAGCATGCGCGGCGGCAGTTTGTAGCCAGTGCTCTTAGGTCGCATAGTTCTCTTTCTGTTAACGTACTTTGGACAAGTCGGGCGCCCAGGCCGGCGTGCTCACCAGGCTGGCGGGATTGATGCCGCTCAAGCGCAACCTGGCGTACAGGCGCCCGATGATGGGTGCGCCAGCGCGGTTTCTAATGAAGGTCCAGCCGTTTTGCTGCAGCCATTTGATCTGATCCACTTTGCGGCAGCAGCCTGAAATGGTTTCCAACTCTTCCGCAGTCAGGGTTTCGGATTGGATGGGGTTATCAAAAAGATTATTCATTGGACTGCGCTTTCGTTGCGGCGGGCTGGCATGCCTTGCTTTTTCTTGTGGCCAAGGCGAACGCTTCGGCCTCTGTGTACTTGGGAACCTCGGCGCCTGGCTTGCGGTAGTCGCGCAGCCGGCAGAAGTCTTTGTACGCATCCGTCTGCATTGTTGCGACCTGCCGCAGGCAAGACACACATTGGCCATGCTGCGCCAGTTGCCGCGCCGTGCTGGCCTTGCCGCATGCGCAGCGCTTTCGGATCAGCGAGAACTCAGGCGCGGCCTGATTGGCCAGGTGTTGGCGCTCGGTCTGTGCTGGATTGGCTATCATGCGGCCACCAACAGGACAGCGTGGCTGGAAACGATCGCGCCCAGCGGCACCGCCCGGAACATGCCGGGCCACTGGTGGTCCAGTTCGACCCAGGCGTGCAGCTCGCCATTGCCCACGTCGCGGCGCAGGTCGTTGACGGTGCCGGACTGGTAGCCCTCATCGGTATCGAACGTCACACGGTCACCTAGAGCGATTTGCTGCGGTGAATCGGTCAGGGTATTCAGCATTGCAGGCTTCCTTTCAGCTTTTTGGCGTACAGAATATTCAAGGTGGCGTCGATTTCATCGAGGTCTGCATGTGCGGCCCACACATCTGCCTTGAACACGCCAGTTTTTCGTATTCCGCACAGCTGGGTCACCATTTTCTCTAAGAGCTCCTCCTTGCGCTCCAGTGCAATACGCCGCTTTTCGTGCAAAACCCGTAGGTCGTTGGCGATCCGTGCCTGGTAGCCTTCATCGGTATCGAATGTCACGCGGTCGCCCAGGGCGACTTGCCGCGGTGAATCGGTCAGGGTGTTCAGCATTGCGGTGCTCCTTTCAGTTTGGCGGTAACGCCGCACACGCCGAAGTGGTCGAGGGCGGCCTGGATCGCGTCGCCGCTGGAAGCGGCAATCGCGGCGTATTCAAAGCGTTCGGTTTGCGTGCGAACGGTCACGGAAAAGGTACTCATGTGGCATTTCCTCTTGTGGAAGACGAATCGGTGACGATCACGCGCGGATAGGGGCAGGCGTTTAGCCTCGCCACTTCGAAAAGCAAATCGATCTTTTCTTGGTCGCCCGGGATCCGGGGGAATGGGCATAGATTGTTGTGTGCTGCACAAGCCCAAATCGCGGTTCGCTCTTCATCACAGATCGCTCGCATGATGTCGGTGCTGCGATCCGGCGGGGCAGGGCGGTCGGGGTGCGTACAGTTATTTACACGAGTCCGAGGAACGGCAACCCCAACAGCCACCCCGCGCCCGCCTGTGGCTTGTACGGGCGTCCACGTATGGCGCACGGACTTGAAGACCACGCCAATCAGGTCGCTGCAGCGCACGCCGTAGGGCGTGGTGCGCAGCGTTTCGCCGTAGCGGCCGATGACGGTCTTTTCGTCCTTGGCCAGGGTGACGACCAGCTCCTTGCGCGGCACCAGGGCGCCGCCCTGGGCGCGCAGGTATTCGGCCCAGCAGGCGCGCTTTTCGCCGTCGATCTTTTGCACGGCGTCCCAGGCGCGGCGCATGGCAGCCGGGGCTTCGTTGAGCATGCTTTCCTCGATGCGGCGCAGTTCGCGCCACACGGTGACGGGAGCGCCGCCCCATTGCTGGAATTGACGGATGCCCCAGCATGCGGCCCAGGATTCGACGCGCGCCGATGGCGTCAGCTCGACATCGCCTTCGGTGTCGGCCGTGACGACATAGCCTTTCTTCGTCTTGTGGTCGGCCACACCGTCGATGTTCTTGGCCACATACTTGGCGATGTAGCCGGCGGCGCTGCCCTTGGCCCAGTCGATGCGTTTAACGTCCAGGCGGCGCGCGAAGGCGCCCGGTTCGCCACGGTCCACGCGCCAGGCGTAGCGCTTCATGATGCGGATGGCGCGGCCCGCCACGTCCTGCAGGTGGGCCGTCTTGTATTTCGCGGTGGGGCGCACGAACAGCAGCAGATGCCAATGCGGACAGCCATCGTGATGCGGCTCGGCGATGCGAAAGCCATACAGACCGATGCCCCGGCGCGCCAGCGCGGAGCGGCACAGTGATGTCATCTTGCCTAAATATGCATTGGCCTCGCGCGGCGTCGAACCGTCGAACTTATCGTTGGGCTTGCCGCTGTGCTGCATGGCGTGAAAGCGCGATGGGCACGTCCAGGTGATGAAAATGCCCTGGTCGCCGCATTCGCGGGCGATCTGCTCGAAGCCGTTGATGCGCAACATCAGTTCGCCTCGCCGGATGGCCTTGTTGGCGGTCGTTTTCTCGGCCAGCTCGGCGATGCTGAATTGCTGGCCGTTCTCGTTCTGCACCAGGGTGGCGGCCAGCGCTGCCGCGTTGCGGCGGTTCTGCGCCAGGCGCGACAGCACGGCGTCGTTGCTGGCGTAGGGTTCGCCGCGATAGTTCACATAGCCCAGGCGGATATTGCCCGCTTCAAAGGCGCGCTTGACGCGCTTGCGCAACTGGCGGCGCCACCAGCGGGCGTCCACCAGGCGGGCGATGGTGTCGGCCAGTGCGTTGAACTCGGGCAGCTCGATGCCATACGAGGTGCATTCGTCCTCCATAATCTGCAGGGCATGCCTGTCCGACGTGGCCGACCAGAGAGCCTTGACTACAACAGCCGCCGCACGCTCAGCGGTGGCCACGATGTCGGCATCGCTTTGCGACAGATCGACGCCGGCTGGCACGTACTGTTCGGCGAACTCGCGCGCAAAGCTCGTGGCGACGGACTCATAGACTTTGTACCAGGACGACCAGGCCATTTTTGCCATGGCGGCCGTGATGACGCGGTTGCGCCACTTGAACGGGATACGGGCCAGCTCGGGCGCGAACTGGGCGGAGCGCAAAAAAGCTTCGTGGCGTTGCGGGGCAGGCAGCAGGATCTGTTTAGATTGCATTCAACAGTCTTTCGTACACACGGATAGCGGCAGAGGTAGCGGCGCGCAGCTCGATGCGCTCGTCCTCGGTAAATGAATGGATGGGCGATTCCCAGCGGTCGGCGTCCATGCCGGCGGCGATTAGCACGGAGCGCCGCGCGCCGCGCGGCGACAATCCCCAGGCCTGGGCCATGAAGGGCGCCAGGTTGCGCGGCTTGATGCTGCGTAGCTGGGCCTTGGCTTCGGCGATGGCGGCCAGCGCATGCCCGGCGCCTGGTGGCGTCGGCATGTCCTTGTCGCGCGCGGCCAGAATCTCGGTGGCAGGCTGGAAGGACAGGTGATTGTCAATAAGGGATGCCGGCATGCTTCAGTCCTTGATGAAGTCGATGGCCCGCAGCACGCCGGGGGCAATAACGATCAGGAGCGACAGCAGCCAGATGCCGCAGGTTTTGGCCAGGCGCAGCATCAGCGTGCCCCTGGCTTGAAAAAATGTTCTGCCCAGTACGGGAGCGTGTGCGATGTGCCGCAGCAGTGACGGGAACCCGCTTCATTGGCGAAAAGGTAGTTCACCTCGATGGGCAGCTTGCCGACCAGTGCACGCTGCTTGGCTGGCGCGAAAAAGCCGTCACGCTCCAGTGCTTGCGCATCGCTGACGATGAAGGTCAGATTGGCAGCGCCGTAGGCGTGATAGGTCTTGGCAATCTCATGGATGCGGGCGGTCAGCGTCGCGATGCCGATGCCCGCGCTGGCTTGGAGCAGAAAACACGTTGGTGCCACGGGGACAATACAATTTTGCAGGGGAGTGCTAGGTGCCATGGATTGGTCGGCATGACTGGTGGCGTGCAGCGTGTTTTCCATCGGTTTTCCTTATTTCAGGTTGAACGAAGCCCGCACGCTCAAAAAGGAGCGCTGCAGGGCACAGCAAAAGAGAGGGGAGTTACGGCAGCCGGGCTACGGCGGCGCGAGGAGCGGGATCGTCATCAGCAGCCCGCCGTCAGATCGAGGGCCAGCTGACTGGTGGCCGCCGCGCGCGCATGCTGGGACATCGGAATGCGGATATCTGGCTTGGGCATGGCGGACAGCGAGAGGGTGCGCAGCACTTCTAGGCCGGCCACGAAGGAGTGCCCGCAGTCCGGGTTCTGGCACATGTAGGTGATTTCCTTGAACATGGCGGACATCGTGCGGCTTTTGACAGCGCGGACGGTGTATTCGCAATGCGGGCAGGGCAGGCCGATGACTCTCATTTCAGCTTTCTTTCCACTTGGTACAGGGCGCGACCGCGACCTGTCATGTTTTTTGACTGCTTGCGTAAGCGGGACTTGACGAGCCATTCAGCCGCCTGGTCGATACTTGCCAGCCCCTGGCGTTGGCGCACGAGTTCCAGCACCGCGCGCTCTTCGTCATTGAGGTGAATTTGATGGTCTGGCATTTTCTGTAACTTTAGAGTTGCTCAAAAGTGACTCGGTTTAAACGCTACGACGCTGTACGCTGTCGATGGTGGCGTCATCCAAGGCGATCACGGCCAAGGCTTCACGCATCACGATCTGGCGCACCAGCACCGCAAGCTCTTCGCCCTGGTAGTTGGCGATCGAGGAAACAAGCTGGTGCTCGTAATCGTCCAGGCGCAGCGCGACTGTATGTTTGCGAATACGTTTTGCATCGGGGTACATGACGTGGTCCTTAGTGGGTGGGTTTGGATGAGAGTTCGCGCTTGTAGTCGGCGAGGCCACGCAGGATCAGGAAGCGTAGAAACCAGGCACGGGGGCGTTCAAGTTTCTCTGCGTAGCCTTCGACCTCATCCACCTCAGCAGGGGTCAAGCGGACGCCAAGGGGGCGTGACGTGACGCCCTTGGCAGTACGACCGACTTTTGACAAATTATTCATAATGTTATGATCTGTAATCGCTACGGAATGGCGTAAATATATCACTCATTTGAGTGATTTTGAAGGGTGTTTGTACTCAAATGAATTATTTTTTTGATCGTCTTAAGGAAGAACGGAAGCGCCTCGGCCTCAATCAGGACGAGTTTGCTGCCCTTGGTGGGGTAAAAAAGGGTGCCCAGTTCAACTATGAAAACGGCTCCCGTACGCCAGATTCTGACTATTTGGCCGCCGTTGCTGCGGCTGGAGTAGATGTGTTGTATTTGCTGACAGGAGAACATGCGTTGTCAGCGTTGCCTGAGGACGAACATGAACTGTTGACCGGTTATCGAAGTATGGACGTTCGCGGGAAAGCAGGCGTGCTCGGGATGATTAGCGGCATGCGCTCGCCAACGCCCTCGGCATCCCAAGTAGGGAATGCCCCACACGTTGAAACCCACGGCAAGATTGGGCAAAATTTCGTGGGAAATATCATTGGGCCACAGACTTTTAATGTGGTCGGCAGCGGACGAAAAAAGGAAAAATAGTCTGCAAATTATTCAGCCTCTTATGCTTATTGTAATGGCTACCTGATTGGTAAGCATATTTTGCCGTTGGTATGCTGGCCGATTAGTTACCAGTGAGCACAATGGCCAGGACGAAAATTGAGACTATTGTGAAATCTGTTGTTATATGAGCCACTTGGTAGAACGTTACGAATTCGAGTTTTACCTATGCGGAAAAATGTAGTTTGTACAAAGGAGTTCTATGGGAACGATTATTTGTCTTTTTAATCACAAGGGTGGAGTAAGCAAAACCACCACCGCTTTTAATCTTGGTTGGATGCTTGCCTTGAAGGGAAAGCGCGTCCTTCTAGCTGATTTTGACCCCCAATGCAATTTGACTGGTATGGTCTTGGGGTTCAAAGGAGTTGACGATCTTGATGGATTTTATTGTGTTAATCCGGCTAATAACGTTAAGGATGCATTAGCGCCAGCATTTGAATCGCAACCGCGTCAGGTCATTGGGGCTGAATGTGTGGAAGTCGGGGGATTAGATAATTTGTTTTTGTTGCCGGGCCATATTGGTCTTTCTGAATACGAGACAACGCTCGGAATAGCTCAAGAATTAAGTGGTTCTTTGTTGCCGTTGAGGAATCTGCCTGGCTCACTCCGCTTCATGCTCGATGCAACGATGGTAAAGTACAATATTGATATTGTACTGGTCGATATGAGTCCGAGTTTGGGGGCCCTTAATCAGAACCTTCTCACCACGTCAGATTTCTTCATTGTTCCGTTGCATCCAGATTATTTCTCTGCGATGGCTCTAAGTTCCCTTGCGAGAGCCTTGCCGCGTTGGCAGGCATGGGCAAATACTGCATATGGCATCGATGTTCTGTTAAGGGCCGACTATCCATTTCCTAAACCGAAGGCGAAATTTGCTGGTGCTGTAATACAGAAATATAGACCAAGAAACGGTCGCGCTTCAGCGGCGTTTCAAAAGTGGATTAATCAGCTTAGCAGTGGGCTAAAAGACACGCTAATCCCTGCTTTAGAACAGGCTGGGATGATTAATCAAAGGGATTTTGCTACGAGGTCAGGGATCGAACCTTGGCAGCCGCTAATGGAAGTGGCAGACTTTAATAGCTTGATTGCTTTCTCGCAAGAGCATCAAGTTCCAGTATTTGCGTTAGAGCAGAAGCACTCTGATCAAGAAGGTGCGGTATGGGAAAGAACTGAACAGAGCATGCATTTGTTCAAGAAAGCATTTTCGGAATGTGCGGATCGCCTTCTTAAATTAATCGCATAAGTAACCATGCTTGCAATTGATCAGTTCAAAGACGTGTGGGCGCGCTGTGACCACCTTTCAGTAGTACACGCCTATCTATCAAGGAATGCAGCTGCTGTCCTTAGACCAGATGAAATATTACGTGCGGAGTGGGCAGCGCGTGTCAGTGCACTAGATTTATATGTGCATGAACTTGTAGCCCAGCAGATGCTGGGCATTTTTGAAGGAAGACTGCCTTCTTGCTCTGGCTATTTAGCCTTTGCTGTGCCTGCAGAAACGATGGAGCGTGTCCGGACTGCTGCATCACCTACTGATGCAAGTGCAGCATTCGATCTCACTGTGCGTGAGCAACTTTCGCGTAGAACTTTCCAGTACCCTGACAATATTGCTTCGGGGGTCAGAATGTGTTCTGGGATTCCACTTTGGATCGAGGTTGCAACACACTTAGGTTCCAGTTTGCAAACTAGGGACGAGGATGCTAAAAGGATTAAGAAACAGTTGATGCAGGTTGTTGGGCGCCGTAATAAAATCGTACACGAAGGAGATTTACAGCCAACGGTTCCAAGGATTCCATGGCCAATTACGCAGGACGATGTTGCAATCGTTACCAAATTTATTCATGATCTAGTTCATGCTTTGGATTCAGTAGTTTAGCGTCTAGGTTTGGTTTAAGTCTAGCGATGGTGGTGAGGCCAGATCCTAGTGGTTGGGCCAGATCTGCCATTCGGACACGATCTCAGTCGTGAGGTTTAGGCTCACAGAAAACTATGTATTAATTGGAAATGCCGCTCGACTAACTATGTTGCGTTTGCTTATGCGTACTGACGCTGAGCTTACGCACAGGCTTTAGTTTGAGGATTCGCATAGCTGGGCCTGTGTCAGAATGGCAGACCATGCCTTCAAACGCATTAGTAGGAGTTGGACGGATATGAACGCATATACGCAGAAACAAATGATGCTCCAGCAGGAGATAATGGTTTTACTCAACTGTCGGCTGCAAATTCGGGACTTGTGGCGAAATAACTTAAGTCCAGAATTATTCTCTGCGATGGATACAATTTTAGTCCGACTGAAAATTGCTGAGCAGGAACTTGATACCGTGATAGCAGCGCGAAATCTTGAGGAGAATCTGAGCAATAAAGTTGAAGTTCCGCACATATCGTTACGTTTGAAAATTTGAGCGATAATATTCGCTCATTGTCAAAATAAGTCTTTTGAGGCAGAGCTGCTCACCCTTAGTAATTGTAATTTCCACCTTCCGTTACTGCTCAGGTATCGAAGACTTTTCGCTATTCTCACGAATGATCTCGCGCACTTCCTGAATATGCTTCCATGCATGCAGCGCCGCCCGCTTCGCGGCCTGCTTGCTCTTGTAAAGATGCTCCAGCGTCTTGAGTGTGCCGGTGGCGCCTGCCTGTTCCTGCCCCGCTTTTTTCTTCTTCGCCGCCACGTCCTTCCACTTGGCCACCACACCCGTGATGCCTTCGTCCGGGTCTTTCTCGTCCTCGCGTTCTGCCTCCACCGCTTCCGTCTTCGTTTCAAACTCCACGCGCGTGGTAAAACCGTTGCCGCCCAGGTTGTGCGTGACCTTGACCGATAGCCATTCGGTGGCGTCGATTTCGGGCTTGAAGCCTTTCACGGTCACGGGCGATTGCGGGAACACGGCCGGGTTGCCCAGGGCCAGGCTCATTTCAAAGGTGGCCAGGCCGCGCAGGATGCGCTGCCATTCGGCCACGGCCGCCGCGCGCGCATCCGTTTCGTTGGCAAAGGTGGTGCGCAGGCGCTTGCTGTTACCGGGCACACCGGCCACGACGCTGCGGCGGCGCGCGTAGCGCTCGTCGTGCCAGAAGGCGCGCACGCCCGTTTAGGCGTCGCTTTCGGCGCTGTGGTAGCGGTGGCCATCGCCCAGGGCGCGCGTGATGGGGATGACGGGCAGCGCCTTTCCGCTGGCCGTGCGGCTCTGGTTGATGGGGATGAAGAGCAAGGTGTCATTCTTGACGGTGGCCACCGCGTCGTATTTCCTGCCCAGCCGGCGCAGGAAGGCCGCATCGCTTTCGTGGGTTTGGTCGATGTGCTCGATGGCGGTATCGCGCAGGCGCGCCGACACGCCCGACGCCAGCTCGTTGCGAAAGGCAATCGCCTCGATGATGGCGCCCAAGGTGGTCTTGTGAAAGCTGTGTTCCTGCTGCTGCTTGAATGTGTCGATCAGGTTGGCCGACCTGGCGCGCAGGGTGATGGTGTCGGGCGCGCCGCTGTGCTCCACCTCGTCGACGGTGAACTTGCCCATGTCCACCAGGCCGGACGCTTGCTAGCCCAGCGCCAGGGCGATCTGCGCACCGCGCGGCGGCAGGGCCAGTTTGCCGTCGCTGTCATCCAGGGAAATGTCGAGCTGGTCGCTCTCGTCGCCACGGCATAGGGTCAAGGTCAGATTGATCAGCCGCGGCGAGACGATGAAGTAGGACGCCTTGATGGTGCCGCGCTTGATCGATTCGGGCCAGTTGTCGTCCCAGCGGTCGACGGAACAGGCCCAGGCCAGAAACGGCAGCAGGGCAACCGGGCAGCGGTCGGCGTTCCACAGCTCGCGCAGCGGCACGGGCACGTTGACCAGCTCGGCGCAAGCTACCGCAATGGTGCGCTCGAGCGCCGTGGTGTTGGGCGGCAGTGTCGGCACGGTCCTATTCATCGAGCACGACCACGTTCAGTTTGATGGCCGTGCAGCGCGCGGCCTGGGTGGCGTTCAGTTCGATGTCCGCCGCGGGGCTGGTCAAGACGACCTTGCGCACGCCTTCGACGTGGACGGCGGCGCTGCAGGCGGAACGGTAGATGCTGTGGCCCAGAGGGCGGCGCGGCTGCGACACGCGCGCAGCGTAGGCGCGCGCGGCGTCCAGCAGAATCGGTACTTCCGGCCCGACGCCGATAAACAAGGTGGCCTCGATCTGGTAGTCGATGACCTGGGCGGCTTGCACCGTCAGGCGGTCGCCCAAGGGGCGCACTTCCTCGGCGTTGAGCGCGCGCGCCACGGTGGCCAGCAGCGCGGCGTCGGCGATGCCCGTGTCGTTGTTGGCCAGCACCGTGACAATGACGTGCGCCGGCGCCGGGCTGGTGGCGCTCGCGTCCTTGACGCGGCCGTCGCTGCTGCGGGCGTGGAATTCGTAGGAGGCTTTCGGGCCGGCCACGGACAGGCCGTCCGGCGCTTCCTGGATGCGCAGGCGATAGGCGTCGTTGTCTTCCATGACGGCGGCCACGGGCGGCAGGGCGTTGGGATTGGCCGGCGTGATGACCAGGCGCGCCACGTTGACGTTGGCGCCCAGTTGATCGAGGTCGCCATCGAGGGCAAACGCCAGCATGACAGCCTTGCCGGCATCGTTGACGCGGTTGCGCAGGATGGTTTCCTGATAGTTGTTCTCTTCCAGCAGCTTGGTGGCTGGCTCCGACTCCAGCTCAAGCAGGGCCGTGACGGCCGCGCGCTCGGCTTCCGGCCGCAGGCTCACCAAGTGGGCTTTGCGTGTGGCCAGGATGGTTTCGAAGTCCAGCACCTCGACCACGCTGGGCGCGGGCAACTGGGTCAGGTCGATGGGCGTGCTCATACGATGCCCACTTGCTTGACGGGAACGGACAGGGTGATGCCCTGGCCATTCGCCGTGCCATCAAGCAGCAGGGCGATGGCGCCGTCCGTGTCGCGCGTGAGCTGCACGCTGGCGAGCTGCAAACGCGGCTCCCAGCGGCGCAGGGCAAAGGCCGTGGCGGCGTAGATGCGCAACTGCGTGGCGCTGTTCAGGGGCTGGTCGATCAGCTCGGGCACTTCGGAGCCATAGCGGCGGCGCCGGATGCGCGAGCCAATGGGCGTGGTGAGAATGTCTGTGACCGACTGGCGCAGGCGGCCCAGGCCCGTCAGGCTGCGCCCGGTGGCCGCGTGCATGCCCATCATGATTGCGGCCCGCCCGACTGGTCGCCGCCGGCCTTGACGCCACCGTGCGGATGCTTGGCCAGGCTGATGGCGCCGGCCAGCACGTCCTCGCTGGCCTGGATCGTCCCTTGCACGGCCATGGCCACGCCGCTGTTCAGGGTGGTGGCGCCTTCCACGGTGGCGGACTGCATGACAATCAGGTTTTTCATGACGGTCAGGTCGCCCGTGCAGATAGTGCTGGGTGCGTTGGACGTGACCTTGTCAGCCGTGATGGTGGCGGTGCCGCCGGGTAGGGTGGCCGTCAGGGAATGGGCCGCATGGTCGTACTGCACCACGGCGCCATCCGGGTAATGCGCGGTGTGAATGGTGGGGCTGGATTCGGGCGCGTCAAATTCCTGGGAGTACAGCGCCGGCAGGATGATGCCGCGTGTTAGGTCGCCGCCTGGGGAAAAGACGATGACCTGTTCGCCGACGGTGAGCGCCGACCAGGTGCGCGTGCTGCCGGCGCGTGGGGTGGCCGAGTACAGCCATTCCGTGGTGAGAGTCGGCCCGAGCCGCACGCGCGCCTTGGCCCCTTTGACCTCGGCAATGGTGCCCAGGCGGATCAGGTTTTGCAGCAAGCGGAGGAGGTCGGACAGGTCGGCGTTCATGCAGTGCATGTTGCCGAAGTCCGCGTGCAAATGCACGCGGGGGTGGGTTAATATGTGGCTTAGTAACCGCTAGCTATATACTTTTCTTATTTGTTTTTTTGTAAAATTCCTTGAATTTATCATTGTAAGTAAAGGGCTATATTTTAAAAATTCTCTCCCTGCTGACTTCATATTGGACAACCTGAAATAATTTTTTTGATTTTTCGGATTTTATATAGTATTCAGAATTATCGCCTAAGTCAAAAAGGGTTATATCCCATGCCCCTTCTGTTTTTTCCGTATAATTTGATTTTTTTAATATTTCAATAAATTTATTTGGGTGGTGATCTCCATTTTTATTGTAAATTATGATATCGCCAGTGCTATTTAATTCGCAATTAAAGTCGGGTGAATTTATTTCTGAATTTTCTAAAAATGATTTATTTGAAGAGTTGGAGTAAAATCCGAATCTTGTATGTGCTGGCCCTAAGCATTTATTTACTACTTCACCGACCATTAATTTCTCAAAGAATTTTTTTTCAATGTCATTTATTCCGAAGATTGTTTCACTTGCGTCTAATATTTTGTCTTTTGAAAGTATTGCTGCCGCAGAAAAAGTTCCATGTAATTTAACGAAACATATTAATCCGTCATCTGTTTGCGTAAGTATTAAATAATGTTTTTTGCTATTTAAATCTATATATTTTCCGTATTCAGAAAATGCATCAGTGTCAAAGTTAATTTTCAAATACTCATTTGCTTTTTCGTGATTTACATTTTTTATTATATTTGAAATTTCAATTGATGTTTCGTTGTTGATATAGGATTCGATGCTATCCATGGCAAATTCGTAAGCAATTTTAAGTATGCCAATTTTGAATTCTATGGTGTCTATATTCCATCTTGTTTCAAAGTTGCTATATTTAAATTCTTCTTTCTTATTTTTTTTAATAACTGCTGATTGCGGAATTTTATTTCTCGTTAAGGTTTTCGATAAAATTCGATCAATTTCATCTTCATTTTCCGAGTCCACTTCAATTTCAATGGATGTTATTAAGCCATTATTTTCATTAATTCTAATTATTGGATGAGGTGAGATTTTTAATTTCCCATTTGCATCAATATTAACTATTGCTTTATTTTTTTTGTTGTTTTCTTCATTAAATACTCCAGAGAATGGATTTGGTATTTTCCCTGTTTTACCTTTTATTTCTTCGGAGAAGCGGTATAATTCAGTTAATTTGTGATTGATTAGTGGAGCATCGACTTTGCTACCCATTGTAGAGTTGCAGTTTTCACAGACGGAATATATGTGGTAAAAACCACCAAGGGATTCTGGTATAACATGTTCATCAGACATTTTATACTCATTTGTTCTGCATATAATACATTTCATAATCTATTCCAGTTAATTTATGATGCTTTGTCTGTGAAGTAATTTGAGAAAAGCATATAGGGTTTTTATGTTAAGTAGAAAATCCATGTTTTTAAGAAATTGTGAACGTGGATTATTGTAAAAAGATGATTTTTTACGGAAATCACTTCAAGTGACTGAAGTTATTAAATGATAACTCTAACTCATTTGGCAACTAATGTCAGCTGAATTTTTCATTGATATGTTTTATTTGTGCTCCATTTGATGTAGAAGTGACTCGCGTACTGATATCCGATCCAGCTCACTAAATCCCAATAGTGGCCGCTCTGGGTACTTGCAGGCCGCTCTTTTCTTGGGCGTATTTTCTTGCTGTCCAAACTGATGTACCCGCGCCACGCGCGCCACCCAGCCAAAGAACCCGACCTCGATCTGGTCCCCGCTCGTTTTTACTGTCAAGTGTTTGGCGGTACGGATCTTGGCGAACATCGCCGGCTTCTGCCGCTTGATACGCCCATTCTTCCCCTTGAATTCCTTGCGCCGCTTGCGCGCCGGGTAAGCCGTGCCATCCGGACCCTGTTGTGCCTTGATGCGCTGTGCCTGGCTGCGGCGAAGGTCGATGGCCACCTTGTGATTGATGGCGCGGCGCTGGGCCGGCTGCAGCTTGGCCAGCAGGGCGCCGGCCCAAGCTTCCAGCGCATGCAGGTCGTCGCTCATGGCGTGGCCTCGGGCGTGCGCCATTCCGCCAGCAGGGTGTCGCCGTCATACAGTTTCCAGAACTCGTCCGCGTAGGCGGGCATGTGCTGTATCTCGGCCAGGTGCTTGATGTCCAGGCGGCCCGCCTCGCCGGCCTTGACGGCCACGCGCTCGGTCAAGTCCAGCTTGATGGAAATGTCGACCGTTTCGTGGTTATTAAAATCCACCTCGAAGGCGATGTCGTGCTTGCGGGCTTCCTCGTTGGCCATCAGGTCGAGCTGGTGGACTTTAAGCCAGGCGATCAAGGTCACCATGATGGCGTCCGCGTCGCCCGCGTAGTCGGTGACGATCAGGTTGAGCTTGAAGCGGTATTCGAAGGAGAGGGAGGCTGTGGCCGACGCCACCACGTTGCCCTCGTCGGCGAAGACCAGCAGGCGGTCGGGATCGCCCTGTAGGTCGGGGATGGCGGCGGCCAGGTGCTGGCGCAGGCTATTCGGTTTGTACATGGTAGGTGTTCCGCACGGTGTTGTAGGCGTCGATACAGGCGTTCAATTGGCGGGTGACGTCGTCGCCGTCGCCGGCAATGGCGTCAAGAGCTGCCGCAGTCGCCGGGTCAAGTTCGGCGCGCGCTTCAATCCGATGGTCTGCGGTAAAGGTGGGATCTGCAGTGGCGGCGCACTGGCCGCTGGCGACGGGGATTGACAGGCGCACAGCGCCGCCATCTACATCGAAAATGAAGAAAAATTATCAATGCGGCATTTGTTTTTTGTTAATTAAAAATCAATGTTATTTTCATGGGGGGATACTATCGGTTTTGTGCTTTCAAGCTTGGAGAATTTTTTTTGGATAATTGATTCATAGTATCAGTGTAAATCTTGTGAAATTTCACACATTCACACAAATAAGAAAAATAATTACATGGCACGTGAAAGACGGTTGTTATCTGAAGAGTTGACGCGCGAAGCAGTCCAGCTGGTAGGTCAGCCGGATGCAAGTAAACGTATGTAAGCAGAGGGCGCTAGGAAGGGGATACTCCAACAAAAAAGGCTGTCATTTTGTTGTCATTCCCAGGCTAAAACAGCCCAAAAACAACCCCAATAATGACAGCCTCCTTCTTGCTAACTACTTGATTCTAAATAATTCAGTGGTGGAGACGGCGGGAATCGAACCCGCCGCGCTCTAAGTCCACTTCCGAACCAGTCCAGGGCAACTGGTTCGGAAATGCGCAAGCCGGTTCGGAATGCAAGTTGCAAACAGGTTGCAGCCCTTACCGGCTGCGTGGGTCGATCAAGGAATCCAGCATGGCGTGCGCTTGCAGGTCGCTCCGGGCCGCCGCCTCTTCCTCGCCACTTAAAATCCAGTGCGTCCTGCCGTCTTGCGTATTACTGTTGCCATATGCCTGCATCGCCTGGCGCAATGCCTGTTGACGCTCCGGCGGTAGCGCGTCGAGTCTGGACTGGCTGAAAATACTGATGGGATATACGTCGCGTATGTGCTCATACTGCAGCCCGTTGCGCTTGATGGCGCCCCAGTTATTGCCAGGATCGGAACTGGCCGGTACAAACGGATGGGCTTCATCGATTATGCGATAGCCGCCTGCGTAACCCGCACCATAGCCCAGCGTTTCGCTGTAGCCGTACACATAATCGCAATGATCGAGCAAGCCAGATATGCCCTCCGCGCTTTGAAATAGCTGTGCCAGCGGCAGTTTGCTGGCGTTGATAGCCAGCATCAGCGAAGAGCTATTTGAGTACAGGGCAAGAACGTCGCAGTTCGCCCACTCGTCTATATCGTCGGGTGGTACGACCCGAGGCGAATACAGGCTGATGCTGTCGGCATCAGGTGCGAACAGGGTTTTCTCGTAGTTTTTCTGCGAAAACTTGACGACCTTGCCGGTCTTGCTGCCGTAGCGATCAACGCGCTCGCCCACCTGCTCAAACCAGGCAAATAGTTGCGCGCTGACGGCGGCAGGAATAAATGGGCTGTTCTTTTTGAATTCGCCTACCAGGAAATGAAATTGCTCCATGTGTCACCATAGTTAATGTTATGCGCGCATGATGCCATGCGCGCGGCCATGCGGCTGCACGCCATTCCAGCCTACATTTGATTTTCATAGCCAAATCGTATTGGTGCAGATATACAAAGACTTTTTGTAGCGATTCTTATGCGTAGGTAGTCCGGTAGGTACGGTTGGCGTATGGCGGTTTGAAAGCCTTAAAACTTAGATATTTGAATCTCACACGCAGCGCGCCTTCGTGCCCTATGTGTGAGATTCGAAGGGCCGGGCCTACCGGTTCAGCCCGCCCCGAATGCCGCTGCGCGGCAGCCCCTCGCGCCGAGGGCGCACGTTCGTGTTTCCAATTAGGTCTTCAACTGAGCCAGCTTGTACAGCAAGTGCAGCAGCCCGTATCCGAATAGCAGACCTGTCCTCGTACTTGCTAATGCACGCTCTTCATCAACACGAGCACAATGAACACGCAAAACACGATGTTGGCCACTACCAGCAGCATGCAAGTGCGCCACAGCGCGCCCCATTTGCCCAGGTTATAGGTGCCGCGTAGCTGCAGAAACATGTGCAGGGGCGGCGCCAGGCACACCAGTAATCCGATCAGCCAACCCTGGTTGAGCATCGATAGCGGTATCAACACGGTAAACAGCAAGGACATGAAGCACAGCGAGTACAGCACGAACACCGCATGCTCGTACATGGTCACGTCGCGTTTCCAGAAAAACATCAGCCACATGAAGGGCAGCGAGATCGGGATCAGCAGGAACGAGAACTTGTAGATCGTGTTCTTGAGCTTGTAAAACGCCAACTCGGGATTCTCAGCGGCATGACGAAAGCTTTTTTCCAGCTCCGGAAAATCGGCGTCGGGATTGGGTGGGCTGGATGCGATCTTGGCGACAGTCTTGTCGAACCAGCCGGGCTCTCTCAGCTCAATGGCCTCCTCACTGTTCACTTTTTCGGGCGATACGACGTACAGCAGGCGTTGCTCGGCTTCGTGTTGCAGCTTGCGCGACACGGCCAGCGCCTTCTCGACCCCAGCGACCCCGGTATTGGCCTTGCGGGCTTCAGCCAGCGCCTGCTCATTGCGCTCGACCCGGAGCTTGGCAGACGCGGCGTGGTTGGTCAGCGAGGCGATATTGGCGTCGCGGCTGAGAAGCTTGCCGCTGCCGAACGAGGTGATGAAGAAGGTCAGGAAGACCATGAACAGGAACAGCGCTAGCGGCGAAACATAGTTCTTGCGCTGGCCGTCGATGTAGCGGCGCGTCAGACGGCCCGGAAAGGCCACCAGCAGCGGGAGCGTCTTCCAGGCCTTGGCGTCGAAGTGCAGGATGCCGTGCATGACTTCTTCGGCCAGGTGCAGCAGCGAATGGTGGATGTGGGCCGACTGGCCGCAGGCCTGGCAAAACGCGCCGCCCAGCGGCGCCTGGCAGTTGGCGCAGTTCGCAATGGGCGCGGCACTGGCCCGCTGCGGCGTGTTATCGCCCTCGATTTCGCTGGACGTCACACCTGCCATCGTCAGGGCGCCGGCTGCTTTCAAGTCACTCATCGCGCATCTCTCACCAGGAAAATGGCTGATTGTGCAACAAGGCGCCTGTATGTTCAAGTAAATACTGGCAAAAACGGCAATCGGTTTGCGCAGCCGAGTGCGTGCCAATTCAGCGCCAACAGCGAGTGGCCTTGAATCTGAACCTCGCGCGTGCAGCACAGCGGTTTTTCGTGCGGATGCGGCGATGGCGAGGGACGCGCTATGCCTCCTCCATGCGTGCTCCGGCCCGGTGCCGTCACGCCCGGCTTACTGGTAAATGGTCAGGTATTGCGCGGGAATGTGGAGCGGGTGGAGCATGCCCGCGAAAGCCAGGTCAATCAGGAGGGCGGCCAGCAGGCCGGCTCCCGCCGGGATGCCAAGGGCGAACCTGCGCACCGTCAGGGAGCGCGCTTGGACTTGCCAATACATGGCACAGCCCAGGTGCGTGAACAGGGCAGACACAGAGAAGAAATAGTACGGCGCAAACAACAATGCATATGGCATCCGCACAAAACCGGCAGCGGCATAGTAGAAATTGGTGTCGAGCTCGAGCGCGGCGCGGCCGAACAGGACTGCACCGACATGAAAAAGCAGGAACAGGGCCAGGTAGATTCCCGAGCCGGCCTGCAGCCACGCTACCAGTCCGGAGCGTTCTTTCCATTTCTGCCGCACCAGCCATGTTCCGCTGCCACATTGAAACAGCACGCACGCCAGCAGCACCGGCTCGACTACGGCATGCCGATAGAGTGGCCGGATCGCCTCCATGACGGCGATGTGCGCGTGGGCGCCGGCAATGGCCGCCAGGTGATTGGCAAGATGGAGCAATAGATAGGCCGCCAGGCGGTGAACTTTACGAATTGACATATGCATTCATGAGTGAGTCGGGTTTTTCCTGTGTTGCGCTGGCGCTCCACCAACCCGAGGACAGCAACACCTGCTGTGTTTGCCTACCGTCACGTGCCCATGGCCTCGGAGTGTTGGCGCCGCTTGCCAACGCGCTGGAGATACCGCTCCATAAGAAGATTCCTGTCCAGGAGCGATCAGTCCATTGCCGCCGATCCCCGCTGGCGCAGGGTGATCGCCAGCGGCGTGGACGTCATCGTGAAACCCATCACTTCACTGGGGGCGGCGCCAGTCAATGGCCGGACTTGCGTGACATCGAAGTTGGCCAGCACCGTTGCCATTGCTACCTTGATTTCCATCAGTGCCAGGTAGCGTCCAGGGCACATTCTTGGCCCGGCGCCAAACGGCAGGGACAACTGGCGGGCAGCGCCATCGTTAACCAGCCAACGCTCCGGTGTGAAACGCTGCGCTTCGGGAATGAACGCCTCGGCCACGCTGTCGTGCCGCAATACGCACCACAGCAGGGTATCCGCCGGCAGGCGCACATCCAATACCGTGGTCTCGCACAGCGCCTGCAGCGGCAGGAATGGCGCGGGTGGCTTCAGGCGCATGGCTTCAAGCGCACATGCCTCCATATAATCGAGCCCGTCGACCTGTTCCGGTGTCATCGTGTCGGTATCGGATATCTTGCTCAGTACTTCCTGTTGCGCACGTTCCAGTGCGGTTCGATTCTGCCAGAGCAGCCAGATCAGCCATGCGAGCGCGCTGGCAGTCGTCTCCTGGCCGCCCAGCAGCATGGTGGAGACGTTGCCAGAAATGACAGCTTGATTGACGCCGCTATCCGGTTTCCCGGCTGCCAGCAGCATGGCTTGCAGCATGTTGACGGGCTGGGCGCGCAGCGCGGGATCGGCCGCAAGCGCGTGGCGTGCCTGGTCGATAAAACCATCCGTCGCCGCCTGCAGTGCGCGTACGCTGCGTTCCAGGCGCCGGTCCGCGGGAAGCCGCAGCCAGCGCCAGTAAGGGAACGGCATCAGCGAGCGGCGGGCCACTCCGGCCATCACCTCGCTCACGTCTTCCTGCAGCTTGTCGTCGCCGTTGAGCAGCGTATTGACGTCTTCACCAAAGGCGAGACCGGCAATCACATCGACCGTGTAGCGTTTGAGGTCACCAGAAAGATCAATCTCCTGCTGCGCTTGTGCCGCAGCGTTCCAGCGCTGCGCCAGTCGCAGGCCCACTTGACGCAGACGCACGAAATACGCCCTGACCATTGCTGGCGAAAAGCTGTGCATCACCATGCGGCGCTGCGTCAGCCATTCGTCGCCCTCGGCCAGCAGCAGACCGGGTGCGCCGCCCAGTTCGGCCGAGATGTCGGCCGTCACGGCGGGGCGGCGGAAGGTGTCGGGCCGCGCACGCAGTACCTGGGTGATCGCCGTGCTGTCCGACACCACCACCACTTGCCGGCTGCCTATGCTGGCCCGGAATATCGGGCCGTAGCGCCCGCTCCATTTTTCCATGGTCCGGTGGATAGTGCGGGGGTTGAGCTGGTGCGCATTGCCGAGAAACGGCAGCGCGGGCGGGGCAGGCAAGTCGGCGATCTCGCGCGAGACGGGCATGGCGGCAGTATTCATGAAACTCCCTCGGTTGGCAGGTGATGAAGGCAGTATCGTTTGCTCAGGCAAGCAGGTCTTGAACGTTTGCGACACGCTACAATGCTTGCATGACGCCACCTGATGCCATCTGCCCGCCGACTGTCGCACGCCTCGTTGCCCCGCGCGTGGCACTGGCTTCCTGCGTACGTGCCTGGCTGGTACGCAGCACCATGTACTCTGCCCCGTTGCCGCCGGCACAGCGTCTTAACCGCTTTCCCGCGACGCCGTTCTGCGCCATTACATGGATGATCGAGGGAAATGCCACACTGGTGGAGCCGGCCACCGGCGAGGAGGCGGGCCCCGGCGACGCCGTCTTTTCCGGTCCGCGCACGCAGCCGTGCATCACTGCCAATCCCGGCCCCGTACACACGATTACGGTGCTGTTCTTTGCCGACGCGCTGCATCGGCTGACCGGGATGGACATGTCCGCTCAGATCAATAATATGGCCGAACTTGGCGCTGCGCTCGGTGACGAATGGCGGGCGCTGTCGGCGCCCTTGCTGGCGGCGGCGGACGATGAGGCCCGTATCGCCGTGCTGGAAGACTGGCTGGAGCCGCGATGGCGCCAGGAGCGGGGCTCCGAGGGCGCATTATGGGCGCCGATCCATGACTGGCTGCAGGCGCTTGCCCTGCGGGCCGCAACCGCTGGCGCGGGACGCAGCGCACGAATGGTGGAGCGCCGCGTGCGGACGTGGACAGGGCACCCCTTGCGTATGCTGCGCCGCCTGGCGCGGGCCGAGGAATCGTTGGTGGCTGCGACGCGCGAGCAGCAGCAGGGGAAAACGTCGCTGTCCGACGTGGCGGCCCGTTCAGGCTACGCGGATCAGGCGCATCTGTCGCGTGATGCGCGCGAATTGGTGGGCGCCAGCCCGCGCGAGCTGATTACGCTCGCGCAGACGGATGAGAGCTATTGGTTGTACCGCATATGGGTTTGACCAGGGATCGCTGCCGTCGCGCGGCAGCTTCGCGCGCCGCGGGCGCGCGTTCGTGATCCCGATTGTCTTTCGACTGCCCCGGCTTTTACCGCATCCAGCGCATCAGTCCGTATCTGAGTGACGGAACTGATCCACGCGCGTGGACAGTCAAACCACGGCCGCGCTGAACGACTCGGGCCGCCTTGCAAGCAGATGCGACAGTCGTTGAAGACCCGCCTGCAAGCGTCCGCGGTCCTTGATGCTGCCCAGGGAGATCCGGATGGCATTCACGGATACGCTGCCAGTTGCAAATGCCTCCGCCGGCGTGACTGCGATGCCGGAGCTGTCGGCTGCCCGCGCCAGCTGCGAGGAGTTCCAATACGCCGGCAACTCGAGCCATACGTGCAGGCCGTCACCAGAGCCGCTGTAGCGCCCCGCCAGGATATCGCGGGCCATCCGGTGGCGCAGGCGCGCCTCCTTGCGTACGCCTTGCAACAGGCCGTCGGCCGAACCGTCGAGTATCCACTGCGTGGCCA
Source organism: Janthinobacterium violaceinigrum (assembly GCF_009208555.1). Taxonomy (GTDB): domain Bacteria; phylum Pseudomonadota; class Gammaproteobacteria; order Burkholderiales; family Burkholderiaceae_D; genus Janthinobacterium; species Janthinobacterium violaceinigrum. Next base: position 40,799 of record NZ_WFLI01000005.1, read on the forward strand.
GGGCGGCCGTCAGCGGCGCGACCATCAGCGCAAATGACCTGAGCGCGACCAGGAAGCGTTCGCGTTCCTGCGGGTCGCGTATCAGTACGAAGGCGACACGCAAGCCGGGCGTCAGGCATTTCGACAGGGTGGAGATGTAGTACACGTGTTCCGGGGCAAACGTGGCAACGGGCGGTGGCGGGGCATCGGCCAGCAGCCAGTAGGGATCGTCCTCGACGATGCGTACATTGCAGCGCTGCGCGATGCCGGCGAGCTCCTTGCGCCGGCGTTCCGGCATGGTGATGGCGGTCGGGTTCTGCAATGTCGGATTGAGGTAGATCAGCCCCGGCTTGTGCTGGCGGCACGCTTGCTCCAGCATCGCGGGCACCATCCCGTGCTCGTCCGCTTCCACGGCAATGATGTGCCGGCCGAATTGGGCTGCTGCGGCCCGCAAGCCGGGATAACTGCTTGGCTCTGCCAGGATCGCGTCGCCTGGCTCCGTCAGCGCCAGGATCAATGCGGCGATCGCCGCTTGCGCACCGGGGCAGACAACAAGCTGCCGGGAATCCAGATGCCCGAACATCGGCGCCAGCCATTTGCTGCCAGCCTTGCGGTCGGAGTCGCTTCCCCCGCCCAGGTGGTAAGTCATCAGCAATTCATTATCTGCCCTCATCAGTACTTGCGACAGGCCTTGTCTCAACATGTCGTCAAAGTCCACGCCATAGGGCGGCGGCGGGGTATTCATGCTCAGGTCGAGGATCGCCGTCAATTCGACTTTCGGCGCCGCGACATAAGTGCCCCGAGCGCCGCGGCCCTCCAGCAAGTTGCGGCGCCTGGCTTCGTCGTATGCGCGCGTGACCGTCGTCAGGTCGACGCCCAGCTGGGCTGCCAGGTGGCGTTGCGGGGGCAGCCGATCACCCGGGCTCAAGGAACCGATTGCCACCGCCGCCTGCAGCGCATCGGCAATCTGCAGGAAACGCGGCCCTTTGTTCGGGGTCAGGCGCGGCAGCCAGTTGGTTAAATCTTCATCTTGTATGGTTTTCAACTGGGACATTTTGTCTCAATGTATGGAGATTGTTTTCATGTAGTATGCATCATAACGTAGAGCAACACCATGCTTGTATGGCAGTTGCTGACGTTTTCTCTGCTCTCATGCGCATTCGGCACATCACTGCGCCCGATGCCACTGTGATGTCATGGCTGGCTATAATGAAAGAGTCAAACAGGGTGCCTGGGGATGGGTTGGAGCAGTTGCTGCTGAAGCAGCGTTTTGAGGAAGTGTTCCTCACCACAGATAGTGTCAAGTAATAGCCTGGAAATATTCAAAATGATAGATTGGACCCCTATAGTCTTCGTCACGTTCAAGGCTCTCGTGCTCGCCACGGGCATGTTCTTTGCCATCAAGTGGCATTACGATCAAGGCAAGAAGGATAAGGACAAGGCGAAGCAGAATCGCGCGGTGCTGCGTGCGAGCGGCAAGGTGATCGCCATCTTCGGACTATTGCTGCTGAGCCTGGGTCTCGTCACCTTCATCTTTGTCAGGATGCTCGGCCTGGAGTTGGCCTTCTCATGAGCGAAGTGCGAAGCCTGGCGAATTTTCCAGGCCCGTGACCTGTGTTTCATCCTTGAAGGGGATGCCGCATCAGTTCGTCGCATCTGTGCCTGTATCCATGCTGGGCCCGACTCCCGCGCCCGCACGGTGCTTTCTGTCTTGGGGTCTGAAAGTGCCTGCACGTATGCCTTGCCTGTCTGAAAGTACTGTGTAAAAATACAGTATCAACTTTCAAACAGGACACCTCATGATCAAAGGCAGTTGCTGCTGCGGCTCGGTAAAGTTTGAATTGGCATCGCCCCCAGCCATGATGGGCATGTGCCACTGTTCTCGTTGCCGGAAGGCCGGAGCAAGTGCCCTGGCCTTCGTTAATAAAAGCTCATTTACCTTGCTGGAGGGGCGGGAATTTATTCAACGATATGCGCCAGAGCCACCGTTTACATATGCAAGAACCTTTTGCAAGCACTGCGGGACGTCTTTGGGAGAGATTGGCTCAGAGAGTGATTCATTTCCAATCTCGGTGAATTGCCTGGATGATGACCCTGAGATAAGTATGCAATTTCATGTGTATGTCGGCTCCAAGCCTGCATGGTATGAGATCTGTGATAATGCAAAACAGTTTCAAGAAAGTCCGACATCATAAAAAAAGCCAGTCAGTTGACTGGCTTTTTTATTGTACTCCTGAGTTTTCGAAGAATTGCGATGCTCGTTTTTTCTCAGGATGGAACCTCGTAGCGACCCTTCATCGAGGTATCATCGATTCTTTGCAATCACATCACTCATGTACTCATTTAAATCGCGAAAATCCTTGACCCGCCAGGCGTACGGCGCCACCTTGACGCCATTCTCTTTCAGGGTTTTTGGAATCAAGTCTCCATTCGGACGCAAGATTACCGATGAAACAATGACGCCCGGATAATCCCTGAGGCGCTTTTTGAAAGCGGATGTTGTCAGGTCAGGTGTGGGCGGATTGCTTTTGTTTGCCAATGGCCCTGTTCCCTTGATATCCACGCCGTGGCACATGGCACATCTCTGTACATAGAGATTTTTTCCATTGATATTCTCGGCGAAGGACGATGATGTTTGAAGCAGTGACAGAATTCCCAGCGAAGCGATGAGTAATATTTTCATGTTGCGTGTTGTCTGAGCCAGATATGAATCCATGATTATATCTGTCCTTGTCCGTTTGCACGAAGCCGGTGATTTTAATCGAGAAATTCTGGTGTCACCGCATCGCAGGCGCCTGACTCTCCACGCGGCCAGTCATGAGCGATGAATCCCTTATCGGCTGACCGGCACGAACACTTCCCATTTCTTTTGTGTCGTGGGCTTTACGGTCCTGGCGCAACTCACGGCAACATTGGGTCCAGACAGGCCGTAGCTCTTTGCAACCCATGTGACGCGCAAAGGCGCCGCGCATGTGCTGACCAGAATCTTCCGGTTTGGCTCCATGACGTGCCACTTTGTGCCATCTTTTAGATTTTCCGCTGCAATGAACTTGACGGCAGCATCCCTTATCTCAAACAAGCCTTGTATGTCGCCGCGTGTCCGATCCTCGTTCAGCGTGGACGCGCGTGCCGGCGAGATGCCGGCAACGAGAAAGGCAATCAGGGTGGCGCACACGCGTGTATTCAATGGTGATGGTAGCAACATATTGACAAGCCTTGCCGGCTCTGTTTGATATTGGATAGAAATAGGGGAGCATCGCCAGGCATTGCGCGCTGGCGAGTTTTTTCAGCTTGACGCAGTCAGACTTCTTCACTCCGTCGATATGTGAATTGTTGACTGCTGATGCCTTGGGTGACAAAGTCCGCATCCGGCGGTATCGTTTCCCAGAAAAATTTCCATTTGAAGATGGGGATTTTATTGAATTTTCGCGAACGGAATATCCATCTGTTTTTCGTGAAATCGCTGTAGCGGTCGCCTTTGAACTGCTTGTGTACAGTTGTGAAAGGAAGCAGGTTTTCCGCGATATCGGGGAAAGCCAGGCTAGGGTTGTCGTCCTTGAATTTCTCGAAGATGCCGAATTGATCCCGGCAGATGACTTGAATGGCCGTCTCGGGAAACCGATAGCGCGGAGACCATAAGACGTTCCAGCCTGATTCTATTTCATTGATGAAATTTACCAGGCGCGGCGACATGATATAGGCATCCGATTCGATGTGGATGATCTTGTCGACGCCTAATTCATTTGCCACATTGATGGAATGGAGAAAGCTCCGCCACCAGCCGGGGTAATCAGCCCCGCTTTGCCGTCCCAGATTGTTATCGAAGCGAATGATGAGATTTTTGTCGCCATTGGAAGCCAGCGCATCTTTATTGGAAACCGTCTTGATGATTTCGGCAGGCGGAAGAAATGGCGAAGCATCGTCAATCATTATTTTTTTGACGGCATCGATTGGAATGTTTTCGTAATAGTCGAGCCACCTTTGATACCGGCTTTCCCATGACGGCGCATCTTTTATAAAACTGGTGCAGAATATAATGGCTTTCATTGCTTAAGCACATTCCTTGTAGCTGAAAAAATCCGGGTTATTCATGGTTTACTGATTGAAATTTGCATATATTTTAACAGGTCGGAGGCGCTTGAATCAGCGTCCGGGCATGCCGGCGATGGGGCGGCAGCCACCCGGCGGCATCATGGTTTCTGGTGCGCGCTGCTGGCGCCGTCACGCCAGGCATCGACAGATCCCGCTGCCTCCGCCCGCTTCTGTCGTATCGTCCACAGGCCTGGATGATCGCTGGTTATACTCTGGCATACAAGAGGTTTTTTCCCGGGCCGGCAAGCCGCCCAGCCCGGATCAAGCACTGAACGCGCCATGCGCGGTTTCCTTACACCCATGAACCCATGAAAAACACCACTGTCGAATACCGTCATAACTTTCCTCTGGATCCGCTCGATGTTGTCCGCGTCTTCGATCAATCCGGCATCAAGCGGCCGACCGCCAATCTTCCGAGAATTGCGCGCATGTTTGCCGCGCCTTGCCTCTTGCTGTCGGCATGGGTGGATGGCCAGCTTGTGGGGCTGGCCCGCTCGCTGACCGACCATGCATATTGCTGCTATCTCTCGGACCTGGCCGTCGACAAGCAATATCAGGGCCTGGGTATCGGCAAAGAGCTGGTCAGGCGCACCCAGGCAGTCATCGGCGACGAAGTGTCCCTGATACTGCTTTCCGCTCCCGATGCCATGTCCTATTATCCGACGCTGGGTTTTGAGCCGGCGGGCAACGCCTACGTCGTGCGCCGCCAGCATTGAGGAGGATGCCTCGATGCAAGAGGGCGCGAGAAGGTGGAGACATGCCGCTCGCCCCTGCATGCGATCTTACCCTTGAGCGCGGACGCGCTCGCGTCAAACCCGCCATCCTCACCGCATCAGCCATGCTGACCAGGAGTTCCTGCGCCTTATGAAACCCGTCTACACCCTCGCCGAAGCCCTGGCACAGGACCCCGGCCGCATTGCCAAGACCCAAGCCCTCACCCTCGACAGCGCCAGGCCCCACATGGGCTTGAAAGGCCGCCACGGCCTGTTCGCCTCCGACGCCTGGTGGGAAAGCATCACAGCGGGACGCATCCAGACGCAAACGTTGACGGGCATCATAGAACGCATATATTTCGCGGGCCAGGACAGCCGCCGCGGCGATCAAGTCAACAGCGTCACCCTGCGCCTGGCCGATGGCTCGACCGTCGATGAGGGCATCTACGCGCACCGCAAGCAGGATATCAAGCTGTTCGTGCCTGGCGCCATGGTGACGATGGTGTATGCGCTGGACGAACTGAAGGCACAGCCGGCCGCCGACGGCAGTGTCGATGTGGCGCGCATCGTGCTGCAAGCGTTTGTTTCTACTGGATAATGCCGCTACATGATGGCAGCGGAGTATGGCGGCCCTGGGCATGCGCACCACACTGGTTTAATCATGGCTATTCAAGGAAATCATGCGATTAATTTTACTGTCTATTTTGTTTTTTTCCTCTCCTGTGTTTTCAAAGGAGGTCCTCCCGCCAGATATAAAAAGATTCATTTCTCATGCGCAGGCATGCGAGCATTTGGCCGGGGAGTTCGATGGAGAGCTGCCTGAGCGGCAGCGGGACGATATTGTGAAAAATATTGATAAATACTGCAAGGCGGCGAAAACTGAACTGAGGATACTCGGGATGAAATACAAGGGTAACGCGCGGATGATGGAAGTGATTCAGAATAATGCCAATGATGCAGTGAACAGCTACCAGGGTTAAATTTCAGCAGCCTGCACGACGGGCCAACCATGTGGAAGATGTCCCGGGTCTCCGCAGAATAGGGTACGACGTTTTGTCCTCACTCCAGCCATCTGCGCAGAATTGATCCCGGACAAGTTCTCCGCCGAAATTCGTTTGACCGCCTGCCGCGCCAGGTCTACAGTCGTTGGCGAGACTTCAACCGGCTCCATTGCCCAAGCCCATGGCCAAACCGTTTCCCTTGAACCCCAGGAATCCCGAGCGCATCTGCTGGGGCTGCGACAAGTATTGTCCGCCGGACGCCATGCGTTGCGGTAATGGTTCCGAGCGCACGCAGCATCCGATCGAGCTGTTTGGCGAAGGCTGGAATGACTGGGGGCTGGCGGCGGCCGACAAGCAAGAGGATGAAAGCCAGCCTTGACGGCGACTGCCGCCGGACGGTTCAGCGAGCCGCTACAATCACCCGCTGCAATCACCCGCTACAATCACCGTATCGCACACGCGTCTCAGGCATCAGCAATGCACCACACCCTGTCCCGCTGGCTGGCCAGCAATGCCGGCGACTGCCCGCTCGTCGAGCACCGGGCCGTGCACACGATCGCCGAAGCGCTCATGCATGTGCCGGCCATGCCCGGCCTGATGGTAAAAAACCTGTTCGTGCGCGACGAGAAGGGCCGCCGGCATTGGCTTGTCATCGTGCCTTGCGACAAGCGCATCGACCTGGCCGCGCTGGGGCGCTTGCTGCCGGCAAACAAGCTGAGCATGGCCTTGCCGGAACGCCTGCTGCGGCACCTGGGCATCGCGCCCGGTTCCGTCAGCCTGTTTGCCTTGCTGCACGACAGCACGCAGGCGGTGGAACTGGTGCTGGACCAGGCCGTGTGGGAAGCCGAATCTGTGCAAGCCCATCCGCTGCGCAACACGGCTACCGTGGCGCTGTCGCATGGGGCCATGGTACGTTTCCTCGCACACACGGGGCATGTGCCCCGCATCCTGCCCATCCCCGCTGCCAATTAAGCGACGGCCATGTCAATGCCCGGCCACGGGCGCGCCGCCGCTGCGCCGTCCCGGGCGGAAGCCATGTTTGCGGGCCGACCAGGCAATGGCAAAGGCCAGCACCAGCAAGCTCGCCATGGCCCAGGGGAAGGCGCCCGCGCCCCAGGCTTCCAGCAGGGCGCCGCCCGCCACGCCTGCCGCCGCGATGGCCCCGTTCCACGCCACCACATTCATCGACAAGGCCACGTCGGCGCCGTTGCCGGCCGTATCGGCCAGCGCCGTCTGCAAGAGCGTTGCCGCGCCGCCAAAGCTCAGGCCCCAGACGGCCATGCCCACGTAGATGACGGCAGGCAAGTGCGACGCGACACCCAGCACGAGGGCCGTCGCGGCAAACACGGCCAGGCTGGCCAGCACGGTGGCGCGCAGGTGGCGCTCGACCAGCTTGCCCGTGATCCAGATGCCGGCCATGGCGGCGGCGCCGAAGACAAGCAAGACCAGGTCGATTCTGCCCGTCAAGCCGGCAGGGGCGACAAACGGCGCGATGTAGGTGTAGAGGATATTGTGTGCCAGCATCCAGGCAATGACGACGGCCAGCACGGGGCGCACGCCCGGCGTCGTGAACACGCGGCGCAGGGGCAGGCGCTCATGGACGGACTGGCCCGGGTAGTCCGGCACCTTGGCCAGCACCCAGGCGATCAGGATCAATGTCAGGGCGGAAATGATCCAGAACGCGGCGCGCCAGCCGACTAGGGAGCCGAGCAGGGTACCCAGCGGCACGCCCAGGGACAGGGCGACGGGCGCGCCCACCATGGCCAGCGCCAGGGCGCGGCCTTGCTGGTGGGGCGCCACCATGCGCCGCGCATAGCCGGCCAGCAAGCTCCACGCCAGCCCGGCCGCCATGCCCGCAAAGAAGCGGGCCGCCAGTGTCAGCCAGTAGTGGGACGACAACGCAGTGACGGTATTGAACACGAGAAAGCCGATGATGGTCAGCAGCAGCACGTTGCGGCGGCGCCAGCCGCGCGTGGCGATGGTGAGTGGAATGGCGGCCAGCAGGGAGCCCAGCGCATAGGCCGTGACCATTTGCCCTGCCAGCGCGGCGCTGATGTCCAGGCCCGCGCTGATCTGCGGCAGCAAGCCGGCGGGCAAGGTTTCCGTGACGATGCAGATAAAACCCGTCATGGCCAGGGCCAGCAAGCCGGCGACGGGGAGGCGGTCGGCCAGCGCAGCGCTGGTTCCGGTAGTGATAGTGGCGTGATTCACGGCAAACATCCTTGTCAAATGATCGGGCGCAGGAGTGCCCCGACCGTCGTTGCGGTACATATGTATCGATCGGTATAAATATAGGCGAGCGCGCACCGCATTGTCAATGACTTCTGTATCGAGTAGTATGTAAGTAGATGAAAAGGAGGGATGGATGGCGCAAATGGGACGGCCGCGTACGTTCGACCGGCAGGCTGCGGTCGAGCAGGCCATGTTTTTATTCTGGCAGCAAGGGTATGAATCGACGTCCTTGAGCCAGCTCAAGGCGAGCCTGGGCGGCGGCATTTCCGCGCCCAGCTTTTATGCGGCGTTCGGCTCGAAGGAAGCGCTGTTCCGCGAGGCGGCGCAATGCTATCTGGACACGTATGCGCGCGTGACGGAATGCCTGTGGGATGATGGCCTGGCACCGCGCGCAGCCATCGAACTGGCCTTGCGGCAGTCGGCCAGCATGCAGTCCGATGCGGGCCATCCGCCCGGTTGCATGGTGGCGCTCGGCTGCATGAGCGCGCCGACGGCCGAGCATGCGGCCGTGGCCGCGCCCCTTACGGCTTCGCGCGCGCGCACGCGCGCCGGCTTCGTGCGCTGCGTGGAGCGGGGCATGGCCGGCGGCGAATTGCCCGCCGCGACCGATGCGGCGGCGCTGGCGGCCGTCTTCGACAGCTTTCTGTCGGGCGTGTCCATCCAGGCGCGCGATGGCGTGGGCTATGCCGTGCTGGACGGCGCCATTACGCAGATTCTGCGCGTGTGGGATGCCAGCCGCGTGCCGGGCTAGGCGCTAGGCCGTATAGCGAAATTCCAGCACGTCGTCGCCGTATTTGTCCCTCTCTCCCGTCGAGGTCCAGCCCAGGTAGCGGTAAAAGCCGTACGAGCGCGAAGCGGGGTCGTCGGAGCAGCCGAGGAACAGCCGCTGGTGGCCGCGCGCGCGCAAGTCCGTCATGACCCGTTCCAGCATGGTCTTGCCGATGCCCCGGCCTTCGAATTCCGGCAGCAGGGCCAGGACGACGATTTCGCCCGTGTCGCGCGCGCCAAAGCAATAGCCGACCAGCTGGCCGTCGTGATGGCAGACGTGGCCAGGCAGGTTGCCCGAGCGCATCATGTCGGCCCAGGATGCGGCCGTGATGCCCACTTCCGCCAGGCGTTCCGCGGATACGGCGTTTTGCCGCGTCTTGCCGCGCAAGTCGATGAAGGCGGCCGTATCGTCCGCATTGGCGGCATGGAAGGTGATGGAGGCTGGATGTGTCGTCATGTAATTACTCGCTGGTGTCGTGTCTGTGGCGGGTATGGGGCCGGATAAACCTCATTCCCAGGATTTGCGCATGGTTTGCGCATGGCGCTGCCAGTCAAAGACTTTGGTATTTTCGATTGCCTGCTGGCCGGGATTGCCGCTATCGATGATTTCATCCTTGACGATGATCAATTCGTTCTTGTCATTCAATCCGTATTCCCTGTAACGCTCGCAATCCTGTGCGCGCCGGGCGATGGCGATTAATGTATTGGCCCGCCACGCATAGCTGTCTTTATAAAAGCATTGCGCCGCGCAGCCGCAATTGGGGATGCCCCCTTCGATTCTTTGATCGGCGATGTCGATGTCCAGATTCGGAATTGCCGATAATGTTTGATTGAAACTGTATTTTTTCGCTGGCGCATCCCATAACCACACATCGGAACAGCGTATGCGTCCCTGGCTATCCGTATAGCCGGTTACCCACAGGTCGGCATGGCCGTCGAAATTCATGTCCAGCAGCAGGGCGTGCAAATTACCCGTGCCGCTGCTGCTGCAACTGCCCTTGATCCACTGGCTGCCGATTTTCAGCCGGTACGTCTGTTTTTCATCGTGATTCGCATAGCGGATATCGGCTGCCTGCCGCACTTTGCCTGTCGCGGCTTTATCCAGGTGCAAGGTGCCGCAATAAGCCGAAGTGGAAATCAGGGATAAAAGCAGAGCAATCAGTTTCATGGACATATTCTTGGGCTGGCACGGGGGAACAATGCGCGGATTGCACCGAGCGGAGAATGATCATAACGCATGATTTGGGCTATGCGCCACACCATTTCCTATCGTGCATTCGCGCGTAACAGGGCTGTGTACAATGCGAAAAAAATCCCCGAACAAGGAATCTTCATGACGGTTTCCAGCGCATCTTTTAATGAAGCGGGCATTCTCGCTTATAACGACGGCAATTACGCCGAGGCATACAAGCAATTCGACGCGGCCGCCCGCACGGGCGATCCCGCCGGCCAGCATTTATTGGCCAGCCTGTATTACCAGGGCCATGGCGTGGCGCAGGACTTGCCGAAGGCCGTGGAATTATTCACGGCTGCCGCGCAGGCCGGCTTTCCGCCGTCGCTGGCCAATCTGGCCCTGATGTATGCGAGCGGCGATGGCGTCGTGCAAGACATGGCGCAGTCGCTGGCCTACGGGCGCGAGGCGGCCGAGGCGGGCGACGGCCAGTCGCAATTCAACCTGGCCCAGGCCTACCGCAAGGGGATTGATGTACCGCAAGACTATGCCGAGGCGGCGTTCTGGTACAAGCAGGCGGCCGAGGCCGGTTCCCTGTCGGCGCAGAACGAGTACGGCTTGCTGTACGCGCAAGGGCAGGGCGTGGAACTCGATTACGTGCAGGCGTACGCGTGGATCGCCATGCCGGCCGAGGCGGGCAGCGCGCAATCGGTCAAGAACCGCGACCAGTTGCTGGAAATCCTCACGCCGTCACAGCAGCAGGCAGCGCGCGCGCTGGCCGCCGAGTATGCGGCGCAGTACGGCGTCAATCCCCACTGAGCGAGGATTTCGCGGGCAGCCTGGTCAGCACGCCTGCCGCATCGAGTTCATAGCTGTCGAAATCGCGCGCGAGAAACAGTTCGCCCGAGTAATGCCGCCGTGCTTCCTCTTCCAGCTCGGCCATGCCGTCCGCATTGTGATAGCGGGCGCTGAAGTGGGTGAGGATCAGGTTCGGCAAGCGCACCGCTGCGGCAAACTGCGCCACGCGCTGCACGGAACTGTGCGTGGGACCGGGTCCCACCTTTTGCAGCATGGCTTCCGTGTACGTGGCTTCGTGCACGAGCAGCTGCGCGTCCGCGCAAGCGTCGGCCAGCAAGGCGGGCGTGTCGTTGTCGCCGCCGATCACCACCGTGGCGCGCTGCGTTTCCGTCTGGCGGAACGCGGCGGCGCTCAATACGCTGCCATCGTCGCGCAGCGCATCCTGGCCCGCCTGCAAGGCGCCCCAGGCGGGACCGGGCGGCACGCCCGCCGCCTGCAGGGCTGCCTTGTCCAGCTTCCACCGGCTTGTTTCCAGCGTAAAACGATACGCGACGCTCGGTGCGCGGTGCGACAGCGCGTGGCGCGAGACGGTCAACCCCGCTTCCTCGTGCACCACCGGCGCGCTGTCCACGTCGATGTGGATCAGCGGATACGTCAAAAACAGTTCCGTGTGCAGCAAAGTGGCGTCGATCCACGCCTTGATGGCGGCCGGGGCGATCAGCAGCAGGGGCTTCTTGCGCCCCGTCATGGAGGCGCTGGCCAGCAGGCCCGGCAGCCCGTAGCTGTGGTCGCCATGCACGTGGGTGATGCAGATGCCCACCAGGTCGTGTACGGACAGGGGCAGGCGCTGCAGCCGGTGCTGCGTCGCTTCGCCGCAATCGATCATCCACCAGTCGCGGTTGTGCATCGTTTGCAAGGCCAGCGACGTGACGTTGCGGTAGCGCGTGGGCACGCCGGAAGACGTGCCGAGAAAAGTCAGTTTGAACATGCGCGCATTATGCGGCAAGCCACGGTTGTTGCCAACGCGCCAGTCTTCAACCGGCCAGCGGCGCGCTTAATTTATCTTTGTAGATGCGGCCGTTCTTCATGATCAACAGCAGGTTTTCTTCCGGCCGGGCGAGGAAATCGAGGTTTTTCACGGGGTCGCCATCGGCCACCAGCAAGTCGGCCAGCGCGCCCGGCGCCAGCTTGCCCAGGGTGCCCGCGTAGGGCGCGCGCTGGCCGGACAGGGCCAGCAGTTCGCCATTTTGTCCCGTCGCCTGCGCCAGCAGAATCAGAGGGTCGTAAAAGCGCGTGAGCTTGGCCAGCTGGCGGCCTTGCGTGGGCGTGTTTTTCGCGTTGAACAGGATGTCCGTGCCCCAGCCCGTCCTGATGCCGTACTTTTGCGCCAGCGCATACGCCTTCACCGTGCCTTCGGAGACGATTCTCTGGCTGGCCTTGCGCGCCGCATCAGGATACACATTCGCATCCGCGTCTTGCAGGAACGGCTGCAGGCTCCACCACGTGCCCGTGTCGCGCATCATGCGCGCGGATTCGTCATCCGCCAGCTGGCCATGCTCGATGCTGCGCACGCCCGCGCGGATGGCCCGCTGTATGCCTTTCGGCGTGTACACATGGGTCATCACATAGGTGCCCCAGTCGGCGGCCGCTTCCACGCCGGCGCGCAGTTCGCGTTCCGAATACTGCGTGCTGTCGAGCGGGTCGTACATGGATGCCACGCCGCCGCCCGCCATCATCTTGATTTGCGTCGCGCCCAGCATCAGCTGCTCGCGCACGCGGCGCAGCACTTCCGCCTCGCCATCGGCGATCATGGCCATGCCTGCCGTTTCCGCCATGCCCAGCGGCGCATTCGCGGCACGGGGAATGTCCGAACGCAAACGGAAGTCGCCATGGCCCGAGGTTTGCGAAATCATGGCGCCGGACGGGAAGATGCGGGGGCCGTCGACGATGCCTTCATCGATGGCGCGCTGCAAGGCAAACGCGGGGCCGCCCGGATCGCGCACGGACGTAAAGCCCCGCAGCAGGGTGCGTTGCGCTTCCTGCGCCGCCACCAGGTACAGATAGCCGATATCGGACGTCATGGCCGTCACCTGGTTGATGGCGGCCAGCATGGTGTGCCAGTGGGCGTCGATCAGGCCCGGCATCACCAGCTTGCCCTGGCAATCGATCACTTGCGCGCCGTCCACCTTTTCGCCGGCCGGCAGCAGGGCGGTGATCGTCGGGCCCGTCACCAGCACGTGCATGCCGGCGCGGGGCGCCTTGCCCGTGCCGTCGAACAGGCGCAGATTGGTCAGCAGCAGCGGCCGTTGCTGCACTTGCGGCTGCTGGGCGATGGCGCTGCTGGTGGACAAGCCGATGAAGGGCGCCAGCATGGCGGCCGCGCCGCCCAGGAATTGCCGGCGCCGCATGTCCGCCATCACCCGCTGGTGCAGGATGGTGAAGACGGTGCCGCCGCAGTCGCAGGCGCGCGGCTTCAAGCCGCCCGTCTGCCAGGTGTCCGCCAGTTGCTGTTCCTGTGCCAGGGCCATCGCGCCATCCTTTCATCGCTGCCGCGCCGTGCGCTGACACGGGGGCAATGTTAATAAGTGGAAACAATGACCATTGAAAGCCTGACGCGGCGCCAAGTCAAGCGTGCACTTGCTTTACGGCAAAGAATGTAGCATCGGCCGTTCAGGGTGCATGGTGGCCGTTGTTTTCCCCGTCTTCCGCCGTGTATTCGACAAAGCCGTCGCGGCGGCAAAAGCTGGCCAGCTGCATGCCGGCCTGGCGCGCGATGCGGATGGCCAGCGAGGTGGGCGCCGAGATCGTGGCGACGAGCCCGATATGCATGCGCGCCGACTTGCGCACCAGTTCATAGCTGGCGCGGCTGGACAGGAAGACGAAGCCGTCATGCATGGCGATGCGGTGCAGGGCCAGGTAGCCGATCAGCTTGTCGAGGCCGTTATGCCGGCCCACATCCTCGAACACTTTGACGATGGCGCCCTCGGCCGTACACCAGGCGGCCGCATGCACGCCGCCCGTCTTGTGCATCAGCTCCTGGTAGGGCAGCAGCTCGCGCGCGGCACGGCCGATGATGGCGCTGCTGGCGACCAGCGGCGGCAGGGGCCGCGTGATCTTTTCCGGCACCAGGTCCAGCAGGGCCAGGCTTTCGATGCCGCACACGCCGCAGCCCGTGCGGCCGGCCAGGGTGCGGCGGCGGCCCTTGAGGCGCAGCAAATCGGGCTGGGCGATGGTCAGCCGCACTTCCGCGCCATCCTCGCCGCAGCACACGTCGAGGTCGTAGATGTCGCGCACGCTGCCGACGATGCCTTCGGTCAAGGTAAAACCGACGGCGAATTCCTCGAGGTCGCGCGGCGTGGCCATCATCACCGCATGGGCGATGCCGTTGTAGACGAGGGCCACGGGATACTCCTCGGCCACCATGTCGCGGCCTGCCGTGGCTTCACTTCCCTGGTGGCGCACGATGGGAACGTCCAGGTAGCCGTCGCGTTCGATGGTGGTGATGTCGCATTCCATGATTTTTTCCTCCGGTTAATCGATCTGATAGCGCGGGCAGGGCTGGATCGAGGGCGGCAGCGGCTCGCCATGCAATTCCAGCAGCGAGCGTTCCGTTTCCCGCGTCATGGCATTGAGGGCCAGGCAGTTGGGCGCCAGGCCGAACGGTTCGGCGATCTGCTGCGCGATGGCTTCCAGCGCAAACAGGGTGTAGGCGACGAACACGGAAATGAGGGGCGTGGCCACGCCGATGGCGTCCACCAGGCCCAGCGGCAGAAGGAAGCAGTACATGTACACGGTGCGGTGCACGAGCACGCCGTACGGATACGGGATCGGCGTGTTCTTGATGCGCTCGCAGCCGGCCACGGTGGCGGCCAGGTCGTTGAGCTGCGTGTCGAGCATCCACAGCAGCTGCGTCTGGCCCCCCTGGCGCTGCACGGCGTCGTGCAGCATGGCGCGCACCGTGTGCAGCACGGCGACGGGCTTGAAGGTCATGCCCTGCAGCTGCTGTACTTCGGTGGCGGGCAGGTAGCGCGCCAGGTCTTGCTGCGGGTCCGTCTGGCGCAGCTGGTGCTTGAGCGCGTACACGAAGGCGATCAGGCGGCGCAGCAGCAACTGCTGGTCCAGTCCGCTTGTTTCCTGGGGTAGGTAGGTGATCGCCTGCGAGGCCAGCGCCCGCGCGGCGATCAGCAATTGCCCCCAGATATGCCGCGCCTCGGCAAAGCGCGCATAGCTGGCATTGTTGCGAAAGCCGAGAAAGATCGCCAGGCTGATGCCGACCATGGGAAACGGTGCCGTATCGAGCGGAATCTTGACGCCGAAGATACGGCCGTCCGTCAGCAAGGCCAGCGAACTGACGACCAGCATCAGCAGCAATTGCGGGATGATGGCTTGCAGTACCGAGCCGTTCCAGACGAACAGCATGCGGAACCAGTTGGTGGTAGGCCGAATGATCATATGTGATGTCGCTCAATGCTTGCGGGGCACGACTTTGCCCTCGAAGACGTAGTATTGGAACAGGTTGTAGCCGATCATGATCGGCAGCATGGAACCCATGCCGATCAGCATGAAGATCAGAGTGGGCTCATCGGATGAGGCCGCCGCGATGCTCAGCTTGCCCGGTACCAGGTCGGGGAAGAAGCTGATGGCCAGGCCCGCGAACGAGGCCAGGAACAGCACGATGGCGCCGCGGAACGGCCCGCGCACGCCATTTACGTGCACGGTCCACAGGATGTAGATAAATGCGCAGGCGGCGACGCAGGCCAGCGACAGCAGCACGCCGAACACGCCCGGCTGCGCCCAGCGGTCGTGGCCGATGGCGCTGAAGACCATGGTGCCGGCCGACAGCACGATGGCGGCCGCGACCGTCGCCAGTACGCTGGCCGTGGCGTAGCGGCGCGCGGCCGCTTCCAGCACGCCGCCCGTCTTCTTGATCAGATACGTGCTGCCCAGCAGGCAATAGCCGGCCACCACGCCCAGCGCCGTGCACGCCGTGAAGACGCCGCTCAGCCAGCCAGGCTGCAAGCCCGTGATGACCTTGCCCAGCACCACGCCCTGCGCCACGGCGGCCAGCAGGCTGCCCGCGCCGAAGACCAGGTCCCACAGGCGCTTGTTGCCGGCCGCATGGCGAAATTCGATCGACGCGCCGCGCATGATCAGGCTGGCGATCAGCAGCATGATGGGAATGTACAGCTGTTCCAGCAAGGTGGCGTAGGCGCTGGGAAAGGCGCCGAACAGGGCGCCGCCCACTACCACCAGCCAGGTTTCGTTGGCGTCCCACACGTGCTCGATGGACTGGAAGATCAGGTTGCGTTCCTGCTCGCGGCGCGTGAACAGGCTGAGGATGCCCACGCCCAGGTCGAAGCCGTCCGTGACCACGTAAAACACCAGCATCAGGCCGATCAGGCCGAACCAGGCATTGCCCAGCATGGCATGCGAATTCATATCCATTTTATATTCCTCATACTTCTCATATTCCTTGATTGATGGGGCCGCATCTCAGCGCCGGGCTTGCAGCAGGGCGCCCACGGCGTGGGAGGCGTGCGGCGGCAGCAGCGTCACGTCCGGGCCTCGTTGCAGCCATTTCTTGGCGAACACAAAGAAGGTGGCAAACAGCACGATGTAAAACACGAAGAACATCAGCATGCTGCCGGCCACGGCGTGGGCCGCCACGTCGGACACGGCGTCGCGCGTGCGCAGCAAGCCGTACACGACCCAGGGCTGGCGTCCCACTTCGCGCACGATCCAGCCGCACTCGACGGCGATGTAGGGCAGCGGAATCGTCAGCACCCAGGCCAGCAGCAGCTTGCGGTTGCGCACGAATTCCTGCACCCGTCCGCCCACCTTGCGCCAGGCTACGAAGGTCCAGAACGCCAGCAGCACGAACCACATGCCGATGCCGGCCATGGCGCGGAACGCGTAGTACAGCAGCGGCAGCGCAGGCGGCTGATCCGCGCGGGCGATGTCGGCCAGGCCCGTGATCTTGCCCGTGGCGCTATGCGTGGCGATCACGCTGAGCATGCCGGGCACTTCGAGCGACCAGTCGTTTTTCTGCTCCGCCTGGTTGGGCCAGGCCAGCAGCGACCAGGCCGCTCCCTCGCCATCGCGGTTCGTGTGCCAGTGGCCTTCGATGGCGGCGCCCTTGGCGGGCTGGGTCTTGAAGACGTCGACGCCGCTCGAGTCGCCCAGCCAGACTTGCAGCGGCGCGATGACG
This sequence comes from Janthinobacterium violaceinigrum, assembly GCF_009208555.1. Lineage (GTDB taxonomy): Bacteria > Pseudomonadota > Gammaproteobacteria > Burkholderiales > Burkholderiaceae_D > Janthinobacterium > Janthinobacterium violaceinigrum. The sequence goes on from NZ_WFLI01000005.1 coordinate 57,761, forward strand.
AGCAGCAGCATCAGGGCCAGCTTGAACGAGCGGGCGAAGAAGGCCGGTTCGCGGCGCTTGAACATATACCAGGCGGAAATGCCGGCAATGACGAACAAGCCCGTTTCCACGGCGGCCACCCACATGTGGCCCACGGCCCAGGCCATGTCGGGATTGAAGATGGCGGCCACGTAATCGGTGACGATGATCTTGCCGTCCACCACGCGTACGCCGGCTGGCGTCTGCATCCAGGAATTGGCGACCATGATCCAGAACGAGGAAATGCTGGACCCGAGCGCCACCATGCCGGTGGCAAACAGGTGCACGCCCTTGGGGACGCGGCCCCAGCCGAACATCATGACGCCGATGAAGCCCGCTTCCAGCATGAAGGCCATGGCGCCCTCGAAGCCGAGGATGTTGCCGATAAACTGGCCCGAATGGTGCGAGAACGGCGCCCAGTTGGTGCCGAACTGGAATTCCAGGGGAATGCCGCTGACGACGCCGACGGCAAAATTGAGCACCAGCAGCTTGCTCCAGAAGCGCGCGTGGCGGTAGTACACGGGGTCGCTGGTGCGCAGCCACAGCGCCTCGACGACGAACAGGAACAGCGACAGGCTGATCGTCAGGATGGGCCACAGGATGTGGAAGATGGCCGTCATCGCAAATTGCGCGCGCGACAGGTCCAGGGTATCGAAACCGAACATGGCGTTCTCCTGTTCAGGCGATGGCGGCCGACGGCGCCAGCAGCACGGGGATGGACTTGAAGGTCGGCGTGCGCGAACCGTAACCCACGCTGTCGAGCGGCACCAGCGGATTGGTTTCCGGGTAGTAGGCGCCGATGCAGCCGCGGGGAATGTCATACTCGACCAGCAGGAAACGGTCGGCGCGGCGCTCGATGCCGTCATGCCACACGCCGATCAGGTCGACCCAGTCGCCGGCCGCAAAGCCCAGCATGGCCAGGTCGTCCTTGTTGATGAAGACGACGCGGCGCTGGCCGAACACGCCCCGGTAGCGGTCGTCCATGGCGTAGATCGTCGTGTTGTACTGGTCGTGCGAACGCGTGGTCATCAGCACCATCAGGCGCTCGCCATATTGCTGGCGCGCACGGTGGATGGGCGTGTCCAGTTCCACGGCGTTGACGAGGAATTGCGCCTTGCCGCTGGCCGTCTTCCACACGCGCTCGCGCGAGGCGATTTCCAGGTGGAAACCGCCTGGCTTGGCCACGCGCAAGTTGTAGTCGAAAAAGTCGTCAAACACTTGTTCGATGGAATCGCGCAGCAGCGCATAGTTGCCCGAGTAGCGCAGCCAGTCGATCTTCTCGCTGCCCAGGGTCGCTTGCGCCATGCCGGCCACGATGGCGATTTCCGAACGCAGATTGGGCGAGGCGGGCTGGTTCATGCCGAACGAGATGTGCACCATGCTCATCGAGTCTTCCACCGTGACGCCTTGCGCCACGCCCGCCTGCACGTCGATTTCCGTGCGTCCCAGCGTCGGCAGGATCAGCGCATCCTTGCCGTGCACGAGGTGACTGCGGTTGAGCTTGGTGGCGATGTGCACGGTCAGGTCGCACGAGCGCAGCGCGTCCCAGGTGCGCGGCGTGTCCGGCGTGGCCATCGAGAAATTGCCGCCCAGGGCGACGAACACTTTCACTTTTTTCTCCAGCATGGCTGCTATGGTGCCGACGGCGTCGTAGCCGTGGTGGCGGGGCGGTTCGAAGTTGAACACGAGGCCCAGGCGGTCGAGGAATTCCTTGGTCGGCTGTTCCTCGATGCCCATGGTGCGGTCGCCCTGCACGTTCGAATGGCCGCGCACGGGGCACAGGCCCGCGCCCCGCTTGCCGATATTGCCGCGCATCATCATCAAGTTCGACAGGATCTGCACGGTGGCCAGCGAATTCTTGTGCTGCGTCACGCCCATGCCCCAGGTGGCGATGACGGCCTTGCCGTTCACATAGATCTGCGTCAGCTCCTCGATCTTGTCGCGCGCCACGCCCGACTCGGCCAGCAGCAAGTCCCAGCTTTCCGCGCGCAGGTCGGCCGCGAAGGCGTCGAAGCCGCTCGTGTGTTCGGCGATGAAATCGCAGTCGAGCACGCGCTCCTGGCCGTGGGCGACGGCCTCGTCATCGAGCTCGACGACGCGCTTGGCCATGGCCTTGATCAGCGCGAAGTCGCCGCCCAAGGTGGGGCAGATGAACAGCGAACAGATGTTGGTGCTGCCGCCCGTCAGCATTTCCAGCGGATGCTGGGGGCTGGTGAAACGCTCCAGGCCCCGCTCGTGCAGGGGGTTGATGGAGACGATGACAGCGCCGCGGCGCGACGCTTCGCGCAATTCGCCCAGCATGCGTGGGTGGTTGGTGGCCGGATTCTGGCCGAACAGCAGCAGGGTGTCCGCATGCTCGAAGTCGTCCAGCAGCACCGTGCCCTTGCCGATGCCCACCGTTTCCGGCAAGCCCCGGCTCGTCGCTTCGTGGCACAGGTTGGAACAGTCGGGGAAATTATTCGTGCCGTAGGCGCGCACGAACAATTGATACAAAAAGGCCGCTTCGTTGCTGGCGCGGCCAGACGTGTAGAAGGCGGCCTGGTCCGGGTCGTCCAGCGCGTGCAGGTGGTGCGCCACGAGGGCGTAGGCATCGTCCCAGGAAATGGCCTGGTATTTGTCGCTGGCCGCGTCATACACCATGGGGTCCGTCAAACGGCCATGCTGTTCCAGGTCATAGTCCGACTGTTCCATCAGTTCGGTGACCGTGTGTTCCTGGAAAAACTCGGGGCGCACGCGCTTGCTCGTCGATTCGGCAGCCACGGCCTTGACGCCGTTTTCGCAGAATTCGAACGTCGATGCGTGTTCGCGGTCGGGCCAGGCGCAGCCGGGACAGTCGAAACCGTCGGGCTGGTTTTGCTCGAACAGCGACCGGTAATTGCCCGCGCTGACTTTTTCCTTGAACAGGTTGATGGCCACGTACTTGAGGGCTCCCCAACCGGCCGCTGCATGGGTGTAGGGCGCGATGCGCGCGTCGGACTTTGGCTTGCTCATGATGACTCTCCTGATGATATGCGATGGGACAATCACATGGTAGGGGCGGCGCACTGCCCCGTAGGCGCACAGTTCCGGACAAAAAAACAGAGTACAGATGGGCATGCGGCGATTTGCATCGCGCCCGCCATGCCGCTGATTTATGATGCGGTTCAGGACGTGCATCGGGCATTGCCAGCATGGAGCGAGGAAAAACATGGAACAGGAAGATGGCATCGACGCGGCGCTGGTGGCCTTGCTGGCGCTGCTGTGGGAAGCACGGCAGGCGGCGCCCGCAAAACCGTGGTCGCTGGCCAAGCTGGCCAAGCGGGCAGGGGTACAGATGAGTACCTTGTTGCGCCAGCTCAATGCGCTGTCCAGCGCGGGATTGGTGAACGTGACGACGGCGGAGAGCGGCGGCGGCAGCGCGCTACTCAGCGCGGCGGGCGCGGAACTGTGCGCCACGGTATTTGCCGCGCCGCCAGCACCGTAGGCGCACGGTCCCGCGCGTCTGTACTCTATCGCCTGGCGCCGGACTGTACCTCTTTGCCCGCCCCCATTCGTCCTATGCTGGACCCTGACGAATGCCTATCGAGGGGAAGCACCATGAACACCATCCTGTATCCGCCGCCGGCGCTCCGGCAGCCAGGCCATATCGAACCGTGCGTGGACATGCTGGGTCGCCCCCTGACGGACTTGCGCATTTCCGTCATCGACCAGTGCAACTTCCGCTGCACGTATTGCATGCCGGCCGAGCTGTACCCCAGCGATTACCCGTTTCTGCCGTCCAGCGAGCGCCTGTCCTTCGCGCAGATCGAAACGATGGCGCGCGCCTTCGTGCGCCTGGGCGTCGACAAGATCCGCATCACGGGCGGCGAGCCGCTGCTGCGCAAGAACCTCGAGCAGCTGATCGAGGCGCTGGCGAGGCTCACCACGCCGGACGGGCGCGCCGTGAGCATCGCGCTGACGACGAACGGCAGCTTGCTGGCGGCCAAGGCGCGCTCGCTCAAGAATGCGGGCCTGGACCGGGTTACCGTCAGCCTCGACAGCCTCGATAACGGCATTTTCCAGCGCATGAATGGCGTCGATTTTCCCGTCGACAAAGTGCTGCACGGGATTGAGGTGGCGCAAGCCGTGGGCTTGAACCCCGTGAAGGTCAACATGGTGGTGCAGAAAGGCGTCAACGATAGCCAGATCGTGCCGCTGGCGCGCCACTTCCGCCATACGGGCGTGGTGCTGCGCCTGATCGAATTCATGGACGTGGGCGGCATCGGCGCCTGGTCGCGCACGCATGTCGTCACGTCGGAGGCGGCGCGCGCGCTGATCGCCGCCGAATTCCCCCTCGTATCGCTGGGCGAAGGCAAGCCCCTCTTGCACGAAACGGCCAGCCGCTACCGCTACCTTGATGGCGGCGGCGAAGTGGGTTTCATTTCCAGCGTGTCGCAGCCGTTCTGCGGCGACTGCAGCCGGGTGCGCGTGTCGTCGGACGGCAAGCTGTTTACCTGTCTGTTCGCCCAGGACGGCCTCGACCTGCGGCCTCAGCTTGACTCCGCGCAAGGGCTGGAAAGCCTGCTGCGCCGGCACTGGCAGCGGCGCGGCGACCGCTATTCGGAAGTGCGCGGCGCACTGGCCCAGGCCAGCGGCCGCAAGCAGTATCGCACCGTGCGCATGTCGCTGGTGGGCGGCTGAATGGTCTACAGGAATTCGGTGATGAGTTTGCCCAGCAGGATGATCGCCTGTTCCACGTCCACGCTCCACGGATAGCTGTAATTGAGGCGGATGCAATGTTTGTAGGCCTGGCTGACGGAAAACATGCGCCCCGGGCCCACCGTGATCTTGCATTCGAGCGCGCGCCGGTACAGCTGCATGGAGTCTATATTGCCGGGCAACTCCACCCACAGCACGTAGCCGCCCTGCGGGTGCGAGATTTTCGTACCGACAGGAAAGAAACGCAGCACGGCGGCCGCCATGATGCGCGCCTGCTGGGCATAGGCCTTGCGGGTGCGGCGCAGATGCTGTTCGTAGCCATCGTTTTGCAGGTATTCGGCGATGGCCAGCTGGGGAAACGAGGACGTGGCCAGGGTGTTGAGGAATTTGAGTTCTTCCACCTTGCCCCGGTAGCGTCCGGCCAGGGCCCAGCCCACGCGCTGGGCGGAACTGAGGCTCTTGGAAAACGAGGAACAGTGCAGCACCAGGCCCTTGCGGTCGTGGGACTTGAGCGAGGACGGGTGGGCGTCGCCGTAATACAGTTCGTTGTAGACGCCGTTTTCGATGGCGGGCACGTCGTGCTGCTCCAGCAGCTGGACCAGGGCCCGCTTGCGCTGGTCCGACATCTGGAAGCCCAGCGGATTCTGGAAGTTCGGCATCACCATGACGGCGGCGATCGGCTGCCGGGCCATGATGTCGGCCAGCGCCTCGATGCTGATGCCTTCATACGGGTCGGTGGACACTTCCACCACCTTCATGCCCAGCCGTTCGACGGCCATCAACATGGCATAGAAGGTGGGCGACTCGACGGCGATGGTGTCGCCCGGCTTGGCCACCGCTTGCAGGCACAGGTTGATGGCTTCCGTGGCGCCCACGGTGACGATGATTTCGTCGGGATCGACGGCCAGGCCGTTTTCCAGGTAGCGGCGGGCGATTTCGCGTATCAGCTGCGGGTTGCCCGGCGGCAGGTCGTCCGTCACGTTCCACGCGCGGTTGCGGCGCGCCACCGCGCCCGCATACTGGTTGATGCGTTCCCAGGGAAACAGCGACGGGTCGGGGTAGGGCGAGCCCAGCGGGATAGCGTCGTGCAAGCCGATCGAGCGCAGGGTCGACAGCACCAGGCGGCTCACGTGCACTTCCGCCGGCACGGGACTGGGGTGCGACGCCTGCATGCAGATGGACGGCGTGGCCGTGTCGCCGGCGCGGGGGCGCACGAAGTAGCCGGACTGGGGCCGGCTTTCGATCACGCCCATGCTTTCCAGCTTGACGTAGGCGCGCAGCACCGTGGTGATGCTCAGCTTGTGCTGCTGGCTGGTCTGGCGCACGGAGGGGATGCGTTCGCCGGGCAGGAGCACGCCCTTGGCGACCAGTTGCTCGATGTCGCCAACGAGCTTTTCATACAGTTTCATGCAATGGTATCCATTTTTATTCTTGCTCTACGTCATTGCATTATCGTTCAATTCATGACTACCTATAGTTACAGTTGTCGCATGTTGCTTAAATGAAACTGGCATCCGGCACTTCCTGGTTTACCATCCACATAGCAATCAAAAGAGGAGTATCGGTCATGGCAATTCCACAAAGCATGCTATCCGTCGTCGCGCGCGATGAAGTGCATTTGCAGTTCAATGTAAAGGCCGGCGTCGACATGCGGCAGTTGTTCAAGTTGCTCAGTAAACTGTGGGAATCCCAGGTCACGGGCATTTTGGATCCCACCCTGAACCGCCACCATCAGTTGACGGGCGGCACGGCCAACGTGGTGCTGGGTTTCCGGCCCGAGCTGTGGCGCGCCGCCTGCCCCGGCTGCGTGCCGGACAACATGGCGTCATTCGACCACGACCTCGTGGGCGCCAATGGCAAGACGGCGCCGGCCACCCAGCACGATTTCTGGGTCTGGATCACGCAGTCGAACGCGGCCACCCTGTACGACAGCATGCGCACGGCGCTTACCTTGCTGGGGCCTTTCGCCGAGCTGGCCAGCGAGCAGGTGTGTTTTCCCTACCATAACAATGTGACCTTCGACGGCTTTGCCGACGGCGTCGCCAATCCGAATCCGTTCCGTGCCCACGGCGTGGCCATCATTCCCGACGGCGAGAAGGGCGCGGGCGGCTCCACCGTGCTGCTGCAGAAATGGCGCATGGATGTGGAGCGCCTGCGCGCCTTGCCCGTGCACGCGGCGGAACAGGTGTGGGGCCGCACCAAGGCGGGCAGCCACGAATTGTCGCCGCTGCCCGTCGATTCCCACGTGGGCCGCAATCAATTCATCCGCGATGGCGAGGAAGTCGATATCGTGCGCCGCAATGCCAATTACGCCAATGCCGGCGAGGCGGGCGTCATGTTTGTCGGTTTTTGCAAGGACATCACGGTGACTATGGGCATGCTGCGGCAAATGTACGGCGTAGGCTATGATGGCATCACCAAAACGGACAGGCTGCTGGATTTTTCCACGGCGCTGTCGTCGGCGATCTATTTCGTGCCCAGCATCGATGCCTTGCTGGCAGTGGGTATTTCGCCGGCGGATCCCGGCTGAGTGCCATCCCGGCGCTTCCGCTTCCCGGTCCCTATTTTTACTTTACAAGGAGTTTTTCATGCGTATTCGTCCCGCCACACTGTTGTCCGCCCTGATACTGGGCAGCGTCGTCTTCAGCGCTTCCGCTTCCGCCGTGGGCCTGGGTTTCCTGGCCGATACGCCGATGGCTTACCTGAACAAGAACGACAAGCCCGTCTTCGTGAAGGCCGTGGGCGACGTGCTCAATGACAAGAAGGATGGCGAAACCGTGCAATGGAGCAATGAGGGCTTGCGCAATTCCGTGCGCATCGCCGCCGAGATCACGGCCAGCGACACGCAAAAGACGGACGCGCAAACCTGCCGCAAGGTGCAGGTGGCCCTGAGCGCCAAGGGCCAGGAACAGACCCTCAAGCTGACGGTCTGCAAGGCGGGCGCCGGCGACTGGAAAGTGAAAAAGCAATAAGAACCGGCCGCCCTTCCTTGCCGGGAGGGCGGCGGCGCGACGGCTGGCCGCAGCTGGTGCGCGGCTGCCTAGTCGTGGTTGATGGCGGCCACTTGCCGCAAGCTTGCTTCGTCGGTGAGCAAGGTGACCACGGCATTGGTCTTGGCATGCACGCGCACGCCCTTGAGCCAGTCCGGCAGGGCAAGGACGGCACCAGCGGCGATGGGCAGGATGACCTGAATCACGGGCTCGCTGCCCTTGGGCGGCGTCGCCTCGAAGTCCAGGTCCTGGATGCCGTCCTGCGGCGGCTTGATGTAGACGCGGGGCGCGAGAGTAGCCGCCTTCCAGCCGCCGGAGCTGACTTCGCCGATCGCGCTCACATGCAAATGCGGCGGATGGCTCTTGTCGATGGCGAGGTGCACGGCATTGACTTTGTAGATGGGAACGCTCATGGTATCTCCAGGAAGGGGGGCGCGCCGCCAGGCCCGCGGCGTGTAGGGCCAGTCCCGATGCCTCGGCATCGTTAAGCTAGCTCAGCAAGTGTAGGTCGTATTTTCACCATCACCATCTCCAATTGTCACGATGGCCATGCGCTTGCCGCCAGGCGCGCAAGCCATGCTTCTCTACTTTCTCGTGGGAAAGCCTCGCGCAACGGTTAGAATCACGTTTTACCTTCTTTTTTCCCATCTGCATGCAGCAAAGTCGCCTCCTGTTCTTCCGCCTGGCCGGCCAGTTTCGCCGGTATGGCGCCATCGTTGCCGCTACCTTGCTGGCCGTGGGCGTGGCGTCCGCCACCGATGTGTTGTTAATCCGCCAGTTGCAAAACGTCGTAGACGCCATGCGCGCGACGGCCAGCACGCAGGTCGCGCCCGCATCGGGCATGATGGGCATGCTGCAGGGCTGGGTTGACCGTTTCTTGCCGGCACAGGCGGGGCAGGTGGATCTGTGGGTGATTCCCGCCACCATCCTGGGCCTGGCCGTGCTGCGCATGGTGTCGAGCTTTGCCGGCGATTACGGTTCCGTCTGGCTATCGAGCCGCGTGCAGGCGGACTTGCGCGAAAAGATGTTCGCCACCATCATGCGCCTGCCCAGCCGCTTTTTCGATACCACCACCACCAGCCTGACGCAGTCGCGCGTGGCCTTCGACGCCAGCCAGGTGTCGCAGGCGGGCTTGAACGTGCTCAACGTGATGGTGCGCGATTCCGTCGCCACCATCGGCTACCTGATCCTGCTGTTCAGCATCGACGTGAAACTGGCCCTGTTCTGCATGGCTTCGATGCCCATCGTGGCCATCGTCGTGACCCTGGCGGGCCGGCGCATGCGTCACCTGAGCAAGAGTTCCCAGCAAGCCGTGGGCGAGCTGACGTCCGTGCTCGACGAAAGCATCGGCGGCCAGCGCGTGGTGAAAATCTTCGGCGGCCAGGATTATGAACAGGCGCGCTTCGTCGACGTGGTCAAGCGCAACCGCCAGCTGGCCGTCAAGCATGCGGCCACCTCGGCAATGAATTCCGGCTTCATCATGATGCTCGTCGGTATCACGCTGTCGTCCGTGATCTATTTCGCCATGCTGCGCGCGCAAAGCGGCGCCATCACGCCGGGCGCGTTTGTCGCCTTCATGGGCGCGCTGATGGCCATGCAGTCGCCGATCAAGAACCTGACCAAGATCAATGAGCCCCTGCAGCGGGGCCTGGCGGCGGCCGAGTCCGTCTTCGGCCTGATCGACACGCCGCTGGAACCGGACCCGGGCACCCTGGCGCCCGCCACGGTGCAGGGCAATTTGTCCCTGCAGAACGTCAACTTCCGCTACAACAGCGATGATCCCGATGCGCCCACGGCCCTGAGCGACATTTCGCTCGACATCCGTGCCGGCGAAACGGTGGCCCTGGTGGGCGGCTCGGGTGGCGGCAAGACCACCTTGCTGGGCTTGCTGCCCCGCTTCTATGACGTCAGCGGCGGCCAGATCCTGCTCGACGGCGTCGACGTGCGCGACTATGCCTTGCTGGCCCTGCGGCGCCAGTTCGCCCTCGTCAGCCAGGATGTGATCCTGTTCAACGATACGATGGCGGCAAATATCGCGTATGGCGATCCGGCGCCGAACCAGGACCGCATCGAAGCGTCGGCGCGCGCCGCCTACGCCCACGACTTCATCATGCAGCTGCCGCAAGGCTATGCAACGCAGGCGGGACAGAACGGTTCGCGCCTGTCGGGCGGGCAACGCCAGCGCCTGGCGATCGCCCGCGCCCTGTACAAGGATGCACCGATTCTCTTGCTCGACGAAGCCACCAGCGCGCTGGACACGGAGTCGGAGCGTTCGGTACAGGCGGCGCTGGAAGTGCTGATGCGCAACCGCACCACCATCGTCATCGCCCACCGTTTGTCCACCATCGAAAGCGCGGACCGCATCGTCGTCATGCAGGGCGGCCGCCTGGTGGAATCGGGCAGCCATGCAGCCTTGCTGCAGCAGGGCGGCGCGTATGCGCGCCTGCATGCGAGCCAGCTGTCGCCCGTCAAGGATGGCGTGGGCTGACGTGTGGCGCGCCTGCCGCGCCAGCGCATGTCCCCAGGCCGGGACCGGACCAGCAGGTCCGGTCCCGGTTTTTTATTTTGGGCGCGGCAATCGTGCCCGCGGCGAATGGCGCTTGCCTATATGATGGCAGCCGCAATGCAATATGAGCAATGGAGCAACATGAAGAATCAACAGACGATGCGCTGGCTGCTGGCCGCCGCGCTGGGTACGGCCTTGCCGCTGGCGGCCCAGGAACAGCCGGCGGAGACAACACCGACGCGACAGGAGGAAGACCGCAGCATGTATCTGGATGAAAATTTCGTACCCAGCAGCCAGGGCCGCGCCGCGTATGCGCTGCGCACGCCGCCCGTGCGCGACGAGGCGCTGGGCGCCTGGCATGTGCGGCTCGAATTTCCCGACACGCCGGGCGTGCTGGCCTTTGAAACCTATGCCACGGACCTGGACCTGAGCCAGGTCAAGTTCGTGAAGTTTCGCAAGTACTACCACGAGAATGGCCAGCTGTTGCGCGAAACCTGTTTGGATGCCCAGGGCGAGGAGCTGCTCGGCGGTAGCGCGTACTTCGAGAATGGCCAGGTCCAGCAGCGGGTGACCGCATTGCCGAACGGACGCGACAGCATCTCGGAAACGTATCACGAGAATGGCCAGCTGATGAGCCGAACGCTGTATCACGGCGACGAGATGGCCGATGGCGAGCATGTGTCGTATGGCGCGAATGGGGCCGTGAGCAGCCGCTCGTATCAGCGCCATGGCAAGATGGATGGCGTGCAGGAATTGTTTTATGCGGATGGCAAGCTGCACCGGCGGGGACGCTTCGTCGATGGCAAGCGCGAGGGCGAGTTTGTCCGGTATGCCCAGGATGGCAAGGTGCTGGCCAGCACCGTCTGGGAGCATGACCAGCCCGATGGCTGGTCGTTTGAAAGCCATGACAATGGCGTCGTGTCGAACAAGACGCTGTATCGGAAAGGCGCCGTGCTCAGCTTGCAAACGTGGGGGCCGAATGGCCGGCCCAATTTTGCATGGCAAAAAGACGCGCAGGGGCGCGACCACGGCGACACGACGGATTGGCATGCCAACGGCGTGCGCGCCAGCGTGACTCCGTTTGTCGAAGGCCAGCGCCACGGCTTGCTGCAGGCCTGGTACGACGACGGCAGCCTGCGCCAGATCGTGCCGTACGACCACGGCAAGAAGCACGGCATCGAACGTCAATGGGACCAGGCGGGCAAGCTGGTGCTGGAACAGGCGTGGCAGGCTGGCGAACCCGTCCCTGCCGGTCATTAGGCAGTAGGAGCGCGCCCGCCTTTGCAGGTATCATGTACGGATTCCGGCCCGCCAGCAGGCGCGAAGCCGGCAGGATAACTGGAGGCAATGGTGGTGGAAGCGGAAGTTTCGGCGATGGCCAGGGCGCAAGGCATGGCCTTGCAAAACATGCGCGTCGTCATGCGCGCGGCGCAGCGGCACTCGGCGCAGATCGAGAAGCAATGCGGCGTGTCGGGTGCGCAATTGTGGGTGATGCAGGAATTGCTGGAACGGCCGGGCCTGCGCATGGGCGAGCTGGCAAGCAAGATGTCGATCCACCAGACGACGGCCAGCAACCTGGTCGATGCGCTGGTGAAAAAAACCTATGTGCGCAAGGCACGCGACCAGCCCGACCAGCGCGTGGTCACCCTGACCCTGACGCTGGAAGGGCAAGCCGTGATCGCCGGCGCGCCGCAGCCGGCGCGCGGTTTGCTGCCCAGCGCGCTGGCCCAGCTGGACCCCGACAGCCTGGCCCACCTGAACCAGGGCTTGAACGCCTTGCTGGCCGTCGTCGCCCCCGATGACAGGCAGGCGGGCATGCAGCCGTTTCCGTTTACGATGTAGCGTCCCGGCTGGCCTGCGGCAGCCGTTGCAGCTGCAGCTGTGCCAGCGCCCCATACAGCGGTTCGCTGAGCACGCGCGACACGGTGCTGGCCACGACGGCGCACGCCATCAGGCTGAGCACCATGCCGTGGCCGTCGACCATTTCCATGACAATGATAAACGCCGTCAGCGGCGCCTGCGTGGCGGCAGCCAGGAAACCCACCATGCCCAGCGCGATCAGCGCGGGCGCGTGCGGATAGTGCAGCAGCACGGCGATATCGTGGCCGATGCCGGCGCCGATGGCCAGCGACGGGGCGAAGATGCCGGCCGGCACGCCCGACCACACGGTCAGCCACGTCGCCACATATTTGAAGGCCACGAAGGCGGGCGCCACGTCGGACGCGCCATCGAGCATGGCGCGCGTGGCCACGGTGCCGCTGCCGAACGTGGCGCCATGGCTGGCGATGCCGATGGCCGCCACCAGCAAGCCGCAGACGGCGGCGAACAGCACGGGCCGGCCTTGTCGCCACGCGGACAGCTTGCCCAGGGGATTGCCCCTGGCGGACGCCAGCAGCAGGCGCGCAAACAGGCCGCCCGCCACGCCCGCCACCAGGGTCACCAGCAAGCCGGGCAGGGCCAGCGCCAGGCCGATGGGGCCCGGGTGGATGATGCCGAAGTGGGTGGCGTTGCCGTGGATGGAGACGGCCATCATGCCGGCCAGCACGATGCCAGCCACGATGAGGCCGCTGTTGCGCTGCTCGGGCGAGCGCGATAGTTCCTCGATGGCAAACATGACGCCCGCCAGCGGCGTGTTGAAGGCGGCCGCGATGCCGGCCGCGCCGCCCGCCACCAGCAAGGAATGGGCGCTCACCTGCGAGTGGCGGGGCAGCCAGCGGCGCGCCGCCAGCATCACGCCGGCCGCGATCTGCACGGACGGTCCTTCGCGCCCCAGCGAGAGTCCCCCCAGCAAGCCGCCCGCCGTCAGGCCTATCTTCGCGGCGCTGAGTTTCAACGAGACAAACAGCGAGCGCTGCTCGGGCGCCACGGCAGGGTCCAGTGTCGCCATCACTTGCGGGATGCCGGAACCGGCCGCACCCATCGCGTAGCGGCGCGTCAGCCAGACGAGCAGGGCGGCGCAAATGGGCGTCCACAGCAGGGCAAACCACCAGGCCTTGCCGTTAAAAAACAGAAAACAATCGAGCGCCGTTTCCGCCAGCCATGTAAATCCCACGACGACGAGGCCCGCGATGGCGGCCATGCCGACGACGACGGCACGCGACCACCACAGGCGCGGGTTGGCAAATTCATGCTTGAAGGCAGAGGGGATGTCGTGCAAGTGCTTCATTGCGGCAAGTCCAGAAAGGGGCGCGCAGGGCGTCGGGGAGACTTGCCATTATAGAGATATATTTGTCCGAATGCTTTTCGTCTGCCTTATTTGTGGGCAATTGACGACAGCAGCCATACCCCGGCCGGAAAATCGGCAAGGGCCCGCCCTTGCGGCGCCAGGTGCGGCCCGGACGCCACAGGCTTACACGAACAGCTCGTGCCGCGCGCTCTGGCTGATGGCGACGGTGGCCGGGTGGCTCAGGCGCCGCTCCGTGGTGATCGCATACACTTGCTCGACGAGGCTGTCGACCCGGCCCAGCGCCACCACGGCATATTGTTCGCAGACCTGGGGCGCGATCACGGTGGGCGCAAAGAACAGGCCGGCGCCGGACTGGCCGAAGGCCTTCATCATGGCGCTGTCGTCGAACTCGCCGACGATGCGCGGATGCAGATTGTTGTCGCCCAGCCATTGCAGCAGGCGCCCGTAGATGGCGAAGTCTTCGCCCGGCAGCAGCAGCGGCGCGCCGTCCAGGCATAGCGGAAAGCCGCCCGTCAGGGTGGCGGCCAGCGCTGGCGTGCCGAACAGGGTCATGCCGCTTTCGCCCAGCAAGTGGTTAAAGCCGCGCACGCTCAAATGGGCCGGCATGGGGCGGTCCGCCATGATCAGGTCCAGCCGGTGCACGGCCAGGTCCGCCAGCAGGCTGGCCAGCCGGCCTTCGCGGCAAATGATGCGCAGCGGTTCGGCCAGGCTTAGCGCCGGCGCCACGAGGCGGCAGGCGATCAGTTTCGAGACGGAATCGGCGCAGCCCACGCGGAACGTCGTCGTCGCCGTGCGCGACTGGTCGCGCACGATTTCCAGCAATTCATCGCCCGTGCTGAAGATGCTTTCCGCATGGCTGAGGATGCGCCTGCCCGTGTCCGTCAATTCCAGCTGGCGCCCGCTGCGGCGGAACAGTTCCACGCCCAGGGTGTCGGCAAACTCGCTGAGCTGCCCGGAAATCGATTGCGGCGTCAGGTGCAGCTGCTCGGCCGCGCGGGCGATGCTGCCCGTCTTGGCCACCATCCAGAAATAGCGCAAGTGCTTGAAGTTGAGTGTCGACATGGTTTTCCCAAAGAATAATGCATCGAGTTTTTCGATGTATTTGTAAATTATATTCGATTTGTTCGATGTTTATATTCAGACTATGATGGCTGCTCAATTCATGCAAGGAGAGTGTCATGGACTACAGAATACAAACAGAGCAGTGCGGAGGCCGCCGATGAACGGCCTGGAAAGTATTGCAACGGCACCCATGTGGGCCGGCTTCATCGTGTTCGTCCTGTTCATGCTGGCGCTGGACTTGTTCGTCTTCGGCGGCAACAAGGCGCACAAGGTGGGCGTCAAGGAAGCGGCGACGTGGTCGCTCGTGTGGGTCAGCCTGGCCCTGCTGTTCAACGGCGGCCTGTGGTGGTATCTGAACGGCACGGCTGGACCCGAGATCGCCAACCAGAAGGCGCTGGAATTTTTCTCCGGCTACCTGATCGAGAAAGCGCTGTCCGTCGATAACGTGTTCGTCTTCCTGCTGATCTTCAGCGCGTTCCAGGTGCCGATCCAGTACCAGCGCCGCGTCCTGATTTACGGCGTGCTGGGCGCCATCGTCATGCGTGCCGTGATGATCATGGCCGGCGCCTGGGTGGTGAGCGAGTTCAGCTGGGTGCTGTACCTGTTTGGCGCTTTCCTGTTGATTACCGGCATGCGCATGCTGGTGGCGGCCGATGCGGAGCCGGACGTGGCGAACAACCCCGTGCTGCGCTTTGCCCGCCGCCACTTGCGGGTGGCCGATGGCGACCACGGCGAGCGTTTCTTCGTGGCAAAGAATGGCTTGCGCTATGTGACGCCCCTGTTCCTCGTGCTGATCCTGATCGAGGTGACGGACCTGGTATTTGCGGTGGACTCGATCCCGGCGATTTTCGCCATCACGACGGACCCGTTCATCGTCTTCACGTCGAACCTGTTCGCCATCATGGGCTTGCGTGCCCTGTACTTCCTGCTGGTGGACGTGGCGGACCGCTTCCACATGCTCAAGTATGGCCTGGCGATGGTGCTGGTGTTTATCGGCGCAAAGATGCTGATCATGCCGTGGTACCACGTGCCCGTCGAAGCGTCCCTGCTGGTGGTGGCGGTATTGATCGTGTCGAGCTGCGTGGCCAGCGTGTTCATCACCCGCAGCGACAAGAAGTAAAACGGCAGTACGGCGCGCCTTGAACTCACAATGAAAGAGAAATTATGCGTACGTATGAAATGAACAGTCCCCAGGCAGCGGGACGTATCCTGGCCCTGATGATGGTGGTTGACGGCAACCTGGCCAGCGCCGAGCTGCAAGCCATGCACCGCAGCAAGATCCTCGAGCATATCGACCTGGAGCCGGCCGCCTTCCAGCAATTGCTGCAAGACTTGTGCGACGACATGCTGACGTCCACCGTGCATGGCGCCATCCAGCTGGGCAATGGCGTGATCGACAGCCTGCTCGATGAAATCACGGACCCGGACTTGCGCCGCAAGCTGCTGCAAGCCATGTGGAAGATCGCCGATGCGGACGACTGGCTGGCCGATGGCGAAGCCGTCTTGCTGGCCCGCGCCAGCGCGGCATGGTCAGCGGAAACGAATTTCCGCGCGCATGCCGCCTGATGCACATCAGGCTGTTTTATGGCCCATGGCAATGACGGCAGCGCCCGCCAGGGCCAGGCCCACGCCCGCAACATCGGTCCAGGCGGGCGTGATGCCGTCCACCAGCCACAGCCATCCCAGGGCCGTGGCGATATAGATGGCGCCATACGTGGCGTACACCCGGCCGCTGGCGGCCGGATGCAGGGTCAGCAGCCACACGAAGATCAGCAGGCTGATGGCGGCCGGCAACAGCAGCCAGGCGCTGCCCTTGTTGCTCAGCCACAGCATGGGCAGGTAGCAGCCCAGCAGTTCAGCCACGGCCGTGACGGTAAACAGCCCGAAAGTGCGGGCAAGGCTGGTCCATTCGATGGCGTCGTTCATGCTATTCCTGTTGTGCGGTCAGCCGCCATTGTAGACGGACGTGCCTCAATTGAGCTGCAGGGCGACATACAGCAGCAGGCGGTCATCCGTGTCGTCCAGGTCCAGCCCCGTCAGTTCGGCGATCTTTTGCAGCCGGTAATCGAGCGTGTTGCGGTGGATGTGCAGGGCCCTGGCCGTGGCCATCGGGTGGCTGTGGTGGCGGAACCAGGCGGCCAGGGTACGCATCAGGGTGCCTGACTTGCGGTCGTGCGCCTGCAGGCGGGCCAGGGTCTGGCGCAATTGCTCCGCCTGCCAACCGGCTTGCAGGCCGGACAGCAGCACGGGCAGGCTCAGTTCCAGGTAGGAAAAAGTGGCTTGCGCGCCATCGCGGGCGCGCCCCACGCGCGCCGTCTGCTTCGCCGATTCATATGACGCCGTCGCGCCATCGAGGCCCGGCAAGGCCACGCCCATGGACAGGGTGGCGGGCGGCGTGAGCGCCTGCTGCGCCACCTGGTGCAGTTCGAGCAGGCGCTGCCTTGCCTGCGCCGCGCGCGCCTGCTGCGGGCCGCTGGCGGGAAAAGCGTCGAGCAGCACCAGTTCGCCCGGGGAGACGACGGCCGTCAGCAGGGCAGGCCATCGCGCCGACAGGTCGGACTGCACCTGCTGCAACTGCGTCAGCACCTGGTCCAGCCGTTCGCCCGGGCCTTCTCCCGCATCGGGAATTTCCAGCACGAACATGGCGCGCGGCACGCGCAAGTCCAGCGCCAGGCGCGCCGCCCACGCCTGCATGCTGGCATCCGAAATGCCCGTGCGGTACACGAGCTGGAACACGAATTCCTCGCGGTAGCGCTTTTCGTGCTGCAATTCGCTGACCAGCCGTGCCTGCTCCAGCATCATTTCCGCCATGGCACGCACCAGTTCGCCGAACTGGCGCACGTCGTCCGGCTCGCCCGTCAGGCCCAGCACGCCGCAAATCTCGCCGCGCACGGCCAGGGGCAGGTTGATGCCGGCCCGCGTGCCCGGCAGCCTGGCCATGTCGGCCGTGCCGATTTCCACGCTGGCGCGCCGGGCCAGCGCCAGTTGCGCGCCCGGATGCAGGTCGCCCACGCGCTGCGGGTCGCCGCTGGCCAGGATCACGCCGCGCGCATCGATGACGTTGACGCTGAAGGGAATGATGTGCATGGTGCGTTGGACGATGTCCTGCGCCAGGGGAAAATCGATGCTTTGCATGATGTCTGCCTCTGCTCTTGTGCATTTGCATGAAATCATCGTATTCGGCACTCGTGTTTCTTCGTGCATCCGCACGATGACTGTTTCTGTGGGCGATTGTACGATGGGCTGCTCGTATTCCATAAAAAAATAGTCAGGAGACACCCATGACCACCCATCCAGGCGCCAGCCTGTCCGCCGGCGCGTCCGCGCAGGACCGCGTGCGCGAAGGCGCCTACCGCAAGGTCACCTTGCATCTGATCCCCTTCATCTTCATCTGCTACCTGTTCAATTATCTGGACCGGGTGAATGTCGGCTTTGCCAAGCTGCAAATGCTCGATGCGCTGCAATGGAGCGAGAGCGTGTACGGCCTGGGCGCCGGCATTTTCTTCATCGGCTATGTGGCCAGCGGCGTGCCCAGCAATCTGCTGCTGCACCGCCTGGGCGCGCGCAAGGTCATCGGCACCCTGATGATCGCCTGGGGCGTCGCCTCGGCCTGCCTGATGTTCGTCACCACGCCGGCCGCGTTCTACTCGCTGCGCTTCATCACGGGCGTGTTCGAGGCGGGTTTCTTCCCCGGCATCGTGCTGTACTTTACGAACTGGTATCCCGCGTCGCGCCGGGGCCGTATCATGGGCCTGTTCATGTCGGCCATTCCCATTTCCGGCTTGCTGGGCAGCCCCCTGTCGGGCTGGATGATGCAATCGTTCGCTGGCCACGGCGGCCTGGCCGGCTGGCAATGGATGTTCCTGTTGCAAGGCATCCCCACCGTGCTGCTGGGCTTTCTCGTGTATGTGCTGCTGAACGACGGCATTGCCCAGGCGAAGTGGCTGAATGCGGAAGAAAAGCAGCTGCTGCGCGCCGACCTCGACGAGGACGAACGCCAGCGCCGCAACAGCGCGAATACGGCCGACACCTTCGCCAGCGTGCTGCGCAACAAGCACGTGTGGATGCTGGGCCTCGTGTATTTCTGCATCCAGATGGGTGTGTATGCGATCAATTTCTGGCTGCCCACCATCGTCAAGTCGCTGGGTTTCGCCAGCCCCGTGGCCGTGGGCTGGATCAGTGCCATTCCCTACCTGTGCGCCAGCATCTTCATGATCTGGGTGGGCCGTTCGGCCGACAAGCACAAGGAACGCCGCTGGCATTTGAGCGGCCCCCTGCTGATGGCGCTGTGCGGCTTGCTGCTGGCCACCCAGGCGCATGGCAACGTGGTCGTCGCCCTCATCGGACTGTCGCTGGCGACCATGGGCGCGCTGTCCGGCCTGCCCATGTTCTGGCCTCTGCCGACGGCGTTTCTCGGCAGCGCGGCGGCGGCCGGCGGCCTGGCGCTGATCAATTCGCTGGGCCAGGTGGCGGGCTTCGTCAGCCCCTTCCTCGTCGGCTGGATCAAGGATGCGACGGGCGGCACCGATGTGGCCCTGTATATTCTTTCCGCAGTCATGCTGCTGGGCGCCATACTGGTGCTGCGCGTGCCCGCGCGCATCGTGAACCGTTGAACGAAGCTGCCATCGAACCGGAGGAATTGACCATGACGCCCCCCCCAGCGCCGCGCGCCTTGCTGCAAGCCATGTTCCACGCCGCCGTCGCCGCGGCGCAACCGTCGCACTGCGTGCCGCCCCATCTGCCGCCCGCGCCCAAGGGGCGCTTGATCGTCATCGGTGCCGGCAAGGCGTCGGCCGCCATGGCGCACGCCGTGGAACAGCACTGGCCGGGGCCGCTCTCCGGGCTGGTGGTGACGCGCTACGGTTACGCCGTGCCGTGCGAGCGCATCGAGATCGTGGAAGCGTCGCACCCCGTGCCGGATGCGGCCGGCATGCTGGCGGCGCGGCGCATGCTCGATCTGGTGGGTAACTTGCAGGCCGACGATACGGTGCTGTGTTTGATTTCGGGCGGCGGCTCATCGCTGCTGGCCTTGCCCCTGGATGGCATCAGCCTGGAAGACAAGCAAGCGTTGAACCGCGCGCTGCTGGCGTCGGGCGCCACCATCGGTGAAATGAATTGCGTGCGCCGCCATTTGTCCGCCATCAAGGGCGGCAGGCTGGCGGCCGCCTGCCATCCGGCGCAAGTCGTCACTTTGGCGATTTCCGACGTGCCCGGCGACAAGCTGGGCGATATCGCGTCCGGCCCCACGGTGGGCGACGCGACGACGTGCGACGACGCGCTGGCCATCGTGCGCCGCTACGGCATGGACTTGCCGGACAGCATACGCAAAACGCTGGAAAGCGGACGCGGCGAATCCGTGAAACCCGATGATCCCCGGCTGGCGCGCACGCGCACGACCCTGATCGCCACGCCGCAGCTGGCACTGGAAGCGGCAGCTGGCGTGGCGCGCGCGGCCGGCGTCACGCCGTATATATTGGGCGACAGCCTGGAAGGCGAGGCGCGCGACGTGGGCAAGGTGATGGCCGGCATCGCGCTGCAAACTGCCTTGCGGGGCCAGCCGTTTCCCGCCCCGTGCGTGCTGCTGTCGGGCGGCGAAACGACGGTCACCGTGCGCGGCAACGGCCGTGGCGGGCGCAACGTGGAATTCCTGCTGGCGCTGGGCATCGCGCTGGACGGTCAACGGGGCATCCACGCGCTGGCGGGCGACACGGATGGCGTCGACGGCCAGGAAGACATTGCCGGCGCGCTTCTGGCGCCCGATACCTTGCAACGCGCCTGGGCCCTGGGCATCAAGCCCCGCGACAGCCTGGACAACAACGATGGCCACGGCTTTTTCCAGGCGCTGGGAGACAGCGTGATCACGGGCCCGACATTGACGAACGTCAACGATTTCCGGGCCATCCTGATTACCACTTCAGAAAACGTCAGATAAAACCGTCGCGAGCGGAAGGAAGTTGTGGCCGAGAAGCGCAACCGTACGAAGTACGGGGCCGCAGAGGCGGTGAGCATCGCAGGCCGCAAATTCCGACGCGCAGCAGGTTTTAGCGGCGTTTAGAAATTTTCCAGCACAATCTTGCCCTTGGCGGTATTGCTTTCCAGCAGGGCATGCGCGCGCTTCAAATTCGCCGCGTTGATCGTGCCGAAGCGCTCGGCCAGGGTGGTCTTGATCACGCCCCCGTCCACCAGCTGGGCCAGTTCCTCCAGCAATGCATGCTGTTTGACCATGTCGTCCGTCTGGAACAGCGAACGGGTAAACATCAGTTCCCAGTGCAACGACACGCTCTTGCCTTTGAATTTGCGCACGTCGATGTGTTCAGGGTCGTCGATCAGGGCGAACTTGCCTTGCGGCGCGATCAATTCCACGATCTGGTCGAAATGCTTGTCGGTCTGGTTCAGGCTGATCACGTAATCGACGGGCGGCAAGCCCAGGCGCGTGATTTCGGCGGCCAGGGGCTGGCTATGGTCGATCACGTAGTGGGCGCCCAGTTCCTTGACCCAGTCGGCCGTTTCCGCGCGCGAGGCCGTGCCGATGATGGTGACGCCCGTTAATTGCCGCGCCAGCTGCACCAGCACGGAACCGACGCCGCCGGCCGCGCCGATCACGAGCAGCGATTTGTCCGTCAGATTCTTGTCGCGGCTGATCTGCAGGCGGTCGAACAGCAGTTCCCAGGCCGTGATGCTGGTGAGAGGCAGGGCGGCGGCGGGCGCAAAGTCCAGGCTGGCCGGCATGTGGCCCACGATGCGCTCGTCGACCAATTGAAATTCGCTGTTGCTGCCGGGCCGGTTGATGGCGCCCGCGTACCAGACCTTGTCGCCCACCTGGAACAGGGTGACGTCGGGACCCACGGCCGTGACGACGCCGGCCGCATCCCAGCCCAGCACTTCCGGCTGTCCCTCTTTCGGCGCGCGGTTCTTGCGCACCTTGGCGTCGACGGGGTTGACGGAAATGGCCTTGACGGCGACGAGCAGGTCGCGCCCCGTGGCGACGGGCGTGGGCAGCTCGATGTCGAGCAGGGCGTCCGCATCCGTGATGGGCAGGCTGTGGCGGTAGGCGATGGCTTTCATGGTAATCCTTGGTCGAGAGTGGGGAGGCGATGACGTATGATGGTGGCTTTCGCGTCCAGGAAAAAGAGGGCGCGTACCGAAACACTTTCAAAGGAATGCTGAAAATTGCTGCGACTCGATGACTTGCAGGTATTTGTCCGCACGGCCGACCGGGGCAGCCTGTCGGCGGCTGCGCGCGAGATCGGCATTTCGCCCGCGCTGGCCAGCGCCGCCGTCAAGCGCCTGGAAGGGGAATTGGGCCTGCGCCTGCTGGCCCGCACGACCCGTTCGCTGAGCCTGACGGCGGAAGGCACGCAATACCTCGAACATGCGCGTGAAGCCTTGCGCCTGCTGCGCGCGGGCCACGACGCGCTGCTGGCCGGCAAGGACAGTTTCGGCGGAACCTTGAAAATTGCCATGCCTTCCGACCTGGGACGCAACCTGATGCTGGGCTGGCTCGACGAATTCCAGACGCGCCACCCGAAGCTGCAGTACCAGCTCAGCGTCAGCGACCGGGTGGCCGACATGGTGCGCCAGCAAGTGGACATTGCCTTGCGTTACGGCCAGCAAGACGATTCGAGCATGGTCGCCATGCCCATCGCGCCTGCCAACGACCGGGTGCTGGTGGCGTCGCCCGGCTACCTGCGCGAGCATGGGCCTTTGCTGGCGCTGGAAGACTTGTCGCAGCGCAATTGCCTGCGCTTTGCGCTGGAAGACGGCATGCACGACCGCTGGACTTTTTACCGCCTGCCCCAGCGCGAGCAGGTGACGGTGCAAGTGAGCGGCAACCGCAGCGCGGACGACGCCGAGCTGGTGCGCCGCTGGGCCGTGGCGGGCCTGGGCATCGCGTATAAATCGCGGCTCGACGTTGCCGGCGACGTGGCCGCCGGCCGCTTGCAGGTGCTGCTGCCCGAGGCGGCGGGCGAGGCCACGCCCCTGCAGCTGGTCTGCATGCATCGGGCGCAGGTAACGCCGCTGGTGCTGCAACTGCGCGATTTCCTGCGCGACAAGTGCGCAGAGTTATTAAAACAACATTATTAATTACAACTCGTTGCAAATGGCAATCATGCGCAGGTCAACCTGGGCGTACCCTCAGGCATTCTGCATGAAACCGCTTGAAGGATTGCCATGACCCCTAACCGACTGTTGCCGACGACCTTGATTTCCTTGCTGTTGCTGGCCGGCTGCGCCGGCACGGGCGGCAGCGGCGGCCCGCTGCCGCCCTCCGCCAGCCCCCGCGCCGGCGCGCCGGACAATGCCGCGCAGGGCATCGCCATGCTCGAGCGCGTCAGCTGGGGCGTGAATGCGGGCAGCGTGCGCCAGGTGCAGGCGCAAGGGTGGAATGCTTACCTGCAGGCGCAGCTGCATCCAGGCAAAGCCAGCCTGCCGCCCGCCATCCAGGCGCAGATCGATGCCATGACCATCAGCCAGGTGCCGCTCGACCAGCTGGTGCTGTCCATGGAGCAAAAGCGCAAGGAATCGGCCGGCGTCATGGACGACATGGCGAAGCAGCAGGCGCAAAAGGATTACCAGCAAGAACTCAACCGCCTGGCGCGCGAGGCGGCCACCCGCTCCGTGCTGCTAGACGTGTATTCGCCTAACCAGCTGCAGCAGCAGCTGAGCTGGTTTTGGCTCAACCATTTCAGCGTGCACCAGGGCAAGCACAACTTGCGCGCCATGGTGGGCGATTACGAGGCGAACGCCATCGCGCCGCATGCGCTGGGGAAATTCCGCGACTTGCTGGGCGCCACCGTCCACCATCCGGCCATGCTGCGCTACCTGGACAATGAAGCCAATGCCGTCAAGCGCATCAATGAAAACTATGCGCGCGAACTGATGGAGCTGCACACCCTGGGCGTCAACGGCGGCTACAGCCAGGCCGACGTGCAGGAGCTGGCGCGCATCCTGACCGGGGTGGGCGTGAACCTGGGACCGGATGCGCCGAAAGTCAGGCCGGCGCTGCAGGCGCAGTATGTGCGCCGGGGCTTGTTCGAATTCAATCCGAACCGCCACGATTACGGTGATAAACAATTCCTGGGACACACCGTGAAGGGCAGGGGGCTGGCCGAACTCGACGAAGCGCTGGACCGCCTCAGCCGCAGTCCCGCCACCGCGCATTTCATCAGTAGCAAGCTGGCCCAGTATTTCGTGGGCGACAATCCGCCCGAGCCGCTGGTGGCGCGCATGGCGGCCACTTTCCAGAGCAGCGACGGCATGATCGCCGACGTGCTGCAGACCATGTTCGGCAGCCCCGAGTTCAAGCAATCGCTGGGCAAGAAATTCAAGGACCCCATGCATTACGTGGTGTCGGCCGTGCGCCTCAGCTATGACGACAAGCCCATCCTGAACGCGGGCCCCATGCTGAACTGGCTTTCGCGCATGGGCCAGCCCCTGTACGGGCGCCAGACGCCCGATGGCTATCCGCTGGCGGATGCCTCCTGGGCCAGTCCCGGGCAAATGACGACGCGCTTCGATATCGCCCGCACCATCGGCTCGGGCAGCGCGGGCCTGTTCAAGACGGATGGCCCGCAGCCGCAGGAAAAGGTGGCGTTTCCCCAGCTGGCCAGCGCCCTGTACTACCAGTCGCTGCAGGCAAGCCTGAGCCCGGCCACGCGCCAGGCCCTGGAGCAGGCCGCCACGCCGCAGGAGTGGAACACATTTCTTCTTTCCTCGCCGGAAATGATGCACCGTTAGATTAAAGGAGTTGCCATGAACCGTCGTGACCTGTTGAAAGCCCTGGCCGCCGCGCCCCTGCTGTCGCATGCAGGCAGCTTGCTGGCCGCGCCCGCCACGAATGCCCGGCTGCTGTTCGTCTTTTTGCGCGGCGGCTATGACGCGAACAATCTGCTGGTGCCGGTCGGTAGCGATTTTTACTATGCATCGCGACCGAATATCGCCATTGCGAAGCCGGGCGCGGACAATGGCGCGCTGGCCCTGAATGCGGACTGGGGTCTGCATCCGGCCCTGCGCGAAACCATCTATCCCATGTTCACAGGCGGCGAAGCGGCCTTCATACCGTTTGCAGGCACGACGGATTTGACGCGCAGCCATTTCGAGACGCAGGACAGCATCGAGCTGGGACAGGAGATCGGCGGACGCCGCGATTTCCGCTCGGGCTTCCTGAACCGGCTGGCGCAAAGCTTGAACAGCAATCAGGGCAATCACGCCATTTCCTTCACGGACCAGCTGCCCCTGATCTTCCAGGGCGGCGTGCAGGTGCCGAACATGGGGCTGCGCTCCGTGGGCAAGTCGGGCATTGATGCGCGTCAAAGCCAAGTCATCGCATCCATGTACCGGGGCACGCCCTTGCAGCAACCGGTCAGCGCGGGCTTTGCCGTGCGCGATGATGTGAACAAGGAATTGACGGGAGAGATGCAGGCGGCCAACCGCAACGCCATCAGTACCAAGGGTTTTGAACTGGAAGCGCAGCGCATCGCCCGCCTGATGAAAGACAAATACAACATCGGCTTCGTAGACGTGGGCGGCTGGGATACGCATGTGGGGCAGGGCGGCGCCAACGGCTACCTGGCGGGGCGCTTCGATGAGCTGGGACGGGGCCTGGCGGCGTTTTCCCAGGAAATGGGCAGCGAGTGGCGCAATACCGTGGTGGTGGTGGTCAGCGAATTTGGCCGCACCTTCCGCGAAAACGGCAACCGCGGCACGGACCACGGCCACGGCAGCGTATTCTGGGTGCTGGGCGGCGGCATCAAGGGGAAACAGGTGGCGGGCGAGCAAGTGGCGATTTCGCAGGCAACCCTGTTCCAGAACCGCGACATGCCGGTGCTCAACGAGTACCGCGCCGTGCTGGGCGGCTTGCTGCGCCGCACGTTCGGTTTGACGCCGGCGCAACTCGAGCACGTGTTTGCCGGTGTCAAGCCGGTGGAGCTGGGCCTCGTGTAAGCGCCTGCTCCAGCGGCTGCCTGCGGCAGGGCGGGCGCGGGATCGCCATGCTGCCGTGTTACGCTACGCCTGCGCAACTGGCGCGTAGCTAAGCGCCGTCACCGGTCACGGTGCGGGGCACGAATGGAGTGGTATGAGCGATACCCAGCGCGACATCGTCAGCGCAGGCTTTTCCCTGGCCCTGATCGCCGTGACGGCCTTCGTCATGCAGCGTTTCTTTTTGCCGCTCGTGTGGGCGGGCATCCTGTGCGTGGCCACCTGGCCCCTGTATGTGCGCGTGCGCGCGGCGCTGGGCCAGCGCACCATCGTGGCCGCTGCCCTGCTGACCCTGGCGTTTGCCTGCATCTTCATCATCCCCGTGCTGTTCGGCGTGGCGCAGGCGGCGCGCGAAGTGCCCGTGCTGGCCAATTTCGTCGTCCATGCGAATACGGACGGCTTGCCTGCGCCGGACTGGGTGGCGAACATTCCGCTGGCCGGCAGCGCCATCGGCGACTGGTGGCAAGCCACCCTGAGCCAGCCCCATGGCCTCAGCCACTTCTTTGCGGGCAGCGCCGTGGGCGGCTTTCATTCCGCGCGCGACATGCTGAAAATCCTCGGCGCGGACGTGTTCCATCGCCTGGTCGACTTCGGCCTGGCCTTTCTGTGCCTGTTTTTCTTTTACAAGGATGGCGAAGCGCTGACGCGCCAGATCACGGCCGTCGGCAGCCATTTCCTGCGGCCCGAACGCTGGGGCCGCTATGCGCAAAAAATCCCCACGGCCATCCGCGCCACGGTCAACGGTCTGGTGCTGGTGGGCCTGGCCGAAGGCGTGCTGATCGGTATTGCCTATGCCATCGCCGGCTTGCCGTCGCCGGCCCTGTGGGCGTTTGCCACGGGCATCCTGGCCATCATCCCGTTCGGCGCGCCGCTCGCCTACCTGTGTGCGGCCGCCTTGCTGGTCTTCCAGGGCAACGTGGGCGCCGCCATCGGCGTGGCCGCGTGGGGCACCGTGGTGCTGTTCGTGGCCGATCACTTCGTGCGTCCCGGCATGATCGGCAACGCCACCCGCTTGCCTTTCCTGGCCGTGCTGTTCGGTATTCTGGGCGGCGTGGAAACCCTGGGCCTCGTGGGCCTGTTCATCGGCCCCGTCGTGATGGTGCTGTTCGTTACCCTGTGGTACGAAGCGAATGTGTTTGACACGGTGCCGCTTGCCAACGCGGGTGCCAACGTTGATATCACGCCGGTGGCGACAACACCTGCCAGCCCGGCCGCGCCGGAACGCACACAGTAATGAGGGGTCGGCCAGCGTGCTGCTGGCCGGTACTGGTGCGCTCCCGGCGTGGCCGGGCGGGGTTTTCAAGCAAGGTCGCCGAAAACCCCGGAATACGCCGAGAAAAATCGTAGCGAGCGGCAAGGAGTGGTGGCCAGGAAGCGCAGCTGTACTTTGGTACAGCGAGCATCGCAGGCCGCAAATCGCGCCACGCAGTCGATTTTAAGGCGTATTTAATGCGCTTTAGATAAGATCAACAACCAACGGCGCATCAGCAGCACTTCAACATAGCCCGGCTCGATGCCCGTACCGCACTCGATCAAGGGATTGACGGTGTAGTAGCGCTTGCGGAAGTCGCGGCAGACGAGGATTTCGCGCTTGCCCATGCGGACGAGGAAAGAGCTTGGGGCGTATTCCAGGCCGAACCGTGAGCCAAAACCGCTATTCAATGTTGCCATGACAATTCCTTTGAGGGAGATGTGTTGAACGAGTCATCAGAATAGCATAACTACTGTATGAAAACACAGCTACTGTATGAATAAACAGTATTTTTTTACTGGTGTGGTTTTTTTGATCAGCACCAAAAACAGGAAAGCGAGAGCAGTTTGCAAGAGAAGAATGACATGGGCATGACCACGGGCTGGACCACGAAACTGCGCCGCTTCGTCGAGGCGCGCCTGTCGCCCGAAGGGGAGCTGGGCCTGCATATGACGGTGGGCGTGGCCCTGATGCTGGTCGCCATCGTGGTCTTCCACGAGATCGCCGAAGCCGTCATGGGCATGGCCCAGATCACGGTGATCGACCTGCAGGTGGCGCAATGGTTCAACCAGCATGCCGTGCCGTGGATCACCAGTTGCCTGCTGGTCGTCACGCACCTGCATGGCGTGATCGGCGCCATCACCCTGGCCACCTTGCTGGGCTGGTATCTGCACCGCAAGGGCGCCACCTACTGGCTGTTTACCCTGGTCATCACCATGCCGGGCGTCATGTTTTTGAACCTGCTGCTAAAGTACATTTTTGTCCGCGCGCGGCCCAGCTTTGACGCCCCCATTTTGCAGACGGCCTTGAGCACGTACAGCTTTCCCAGCGGTCATACGGCCACGTCGACTGCCCTGTACGGCTTGCTGGGCGCCTACCTGATTTGCCAGACGGCGCCGGGCGCCTGGGGCAAGCGCATCGCCATCGCGCTGGCGGCCTTTCTGATGGCGGCGCTGGTGGGTTTCAGCCGCATTTACCTGGGCGCGCACTACCTGAGCGACGTGCTGGCGGCCATGGCGGAAAGCTATGGCTGGCTGGCCATCTGCATCGCCGGCGTGTCGACCCTGCGCCGCCGCCGGCATATCCGGCAAACCACATAAGGGGACGATCCTGAGCAAGATTGCAGTCATCATCAACGCGAGCGCCGGTTGCGGCTATG
The DNA here is from genome assembly GCF_009208555.1 of Janthinobacterium violaceinigrum. Classification (GTDB taxonomy): domain Bacteria; phylum Pseudomonadota; class Gammaproteobacteria; order Burkholderiales; family Burkholderiaceae_D; genus Janthinobacterium; species Janthinobacterium violaceinigrum. The sequence continues at coordinate 85,811 of NZ_WFLI01000005.1, forward strand.
CGTCCGACTGGGCGCAGCAGCTGGAAGCGCAGTTCCTGGCCGTGGGCCTGGATGCCGCCATCACCTTGGCCCAAAGCGGGGCCGAGATGATCGCCACGGCCGAACAGGCCTTGCGCGATGGCGCACCCATCGTCGTGGCCGGTGGCGGAGACGGCACCATCAATGCCGTCGCGTCCGTCGTCACGGGCAGCGGCACGCCGTTTGGTGTCTTGCCGTTGGGCACCTTGAACCATTTCGCCAAGGATTTGAATATTCCATTGACGCTCGAGGCGGCCATTGCCAACGTGGCGCAGGGCGTGCCGCACCAGGTCGATGTGGGCGAAGTGAATGGCCGCATCTTTCTGAACAATTCCAGCCTGGGCCTGTATCCCGATATCGTGCGCGACCGCGAAAAGCAGCAGCGCCGGCTGGGACGGGGCAAGTGGCTGGCCTTCAGCTGGGCCCTGGTGGCCGCCTTGCGCCGCTATCCCTTCCTCAGCGTGCAATTGAAACTCAACGACGCCGTGCATGCGCGCCGCACGCCGTTTGTGTTCATCGGCAATAATGAATACCTGATGGAAGGCTTGAATATCGGCGAGCGCGAGCGGCTCGATGGCGGCCAGCTGAGCCTGTACGTGGCGCAGCGTCCGGGCCGCCTGGGCTTGCTCAAGCTGGCCTTGCACGCGCTGTTCGGCAAATTGTCGCAAGCCAAGGATTTCGATGTGCTGACGGCCACGGACCTGGAAATCGCCACGAAACACCGCCGCCTGCGTGTGGCCACCGATGGCGAAGTGACCATCATGAATACGCCGCTGCACTACCGCATCCGTCCCGCCGCGCTGGCCGTGCTGGTGCCCGCTCCCGCCGCGGCGCCAGGCGGGGAGTAGGCCATGCGTACCCTCGTGCATTTGTCCGATTTGCATTTTGGCCGCGTCGACGCAGCCCTGCTGGCGCCCTTGCGCGCGCTGGTCGAACGGCTGGAACCGGACGTGGTGGTGGTGTCGGGCGACCTCACGCAGCGGGCCCGCAGCGCGGAATTCCAGCAGGCGCGGGCCTTTCTCGACAGCTTGCCGGGGCCGCAGATCGTGGTGCCGGGCAACCATGACGTGCCTCTGTACAACGTTTTTTCCCGCTTCCTGACGCCGCTGGTGAAGTACCGGCGCCATGTTACGGACGATTTGTCGCCCGAATATGTGGACGAAGAAATCGCCGTGCTGGGCATTAATACGGCCCGTTCATTGACGTTCAAGGATGGCCGTATCAGCCATGAACAGATCGATTTCCTGCGTGAACGCCTGGGCCGTTTGCCGCCCGGTTTGACGCGCATCATCGTCACGCACCATCCATTTGACTTGCCCGAGCATTTCGACAAGGATGATCTGGTCGACCGCGCGCCGCTGGCCCTGCAAATGTTTTCCGAATGCGGCGTCGACCTGCTGCTGGCGGGCCATTTGCATGCGAGCGTGGCGGGCAACACGGCCGAACGCTACAAGATCGACGGCTACGCTGCCCTGATGGTGCAGGCGGGCACGGCCACGTCCACGCGGGGCAGGGGCGAGTCAAACTCCTTCAACGTCATCCGCATCGAAGCCAGCTGCATCCGCGTCGAGCGCTACAGCTGGAACGACGACAGCGCCGGCTTTGACAAGGTCAGCACGGAAGCGTTCCAGCGCCAGGGCGGCGTGTGGGCCAGCTTGCGGCCGCTGTAAGCCCGATTGGCGGGACATGGTCCCGTGTCATCCGACGCTATTGTTGGCGGTGGCGTTATCGGTGACGCGCAAATGACGCCTCGCTCCCCCCCGCCTGTGCCGGCCCGCGCCTGTCGACGCCCATCCTTGCACGCCGCGCCTGCCATAATTATTCTATGGCAACTTTATGTTTTTGGTCATGCTTATCTGCTAAGATTGGCAGTTTTTACTCTGCAGCGACGCGGCGGCGGTCTTGCCCGTGGTGCCCACTTTTCTCCAAGGATACAATGTCAGCCAGATTGTTTGCCCATGCCGCTTGCCTGTGCAGTTTCTTCGGCGCCTCGCCACTGTTGGCTGCCACCGCAGCGGACCTGCCGCCCCCTCGGGGCTGCGATGTGATTGCCGCCGGCGCGCCCGCCCGGGCGGCCACCACCGTGCAGACGATCGTGTTTCCACCGCCCCAGCTCGACATGCGCACGCCGCTGGAACCCACCGTATTGGCCGGCACGGGACGCAATTATCTGCTCTACGAATTACACCTGCATAACTTTTCCGACGAGGCCATGACCTTGCGCGGCCTGGAAGTCCTCGCGGGCAGCGAACGGCAAGCCTTGCTGGCGCTGACAGCCGCGCAACTGCGGCAGCGCGTGCGCGTGGCCGGCGCCAGCAGCGAGGAGGGAGCGGCGCAACTGGCGGGCGGGCAGGGCGCCGTGGTCTATCTGTGTCTGGCGTTTGACGCCAGCGCCGCCGTGCCGGCCACCTTGCGCCATCGCTTGCTACTTGACGGGGCGCTGGCCGACGGTCCTCCCATCGGCACGCGCCATACGCTGCTGGCCGTGCTGGGACGTCCGCTGCAAGGCACGGGCTGGACGGCCGACAACGGCCCCAGCATCGATTCTCATCACCGCATGGGCGTGTTCGTGGCCGGCGGCATGGCACAGCTCGCCCGGCGCTATGCGCTCGACTGGAAGAAATATCGCGATGGCAGCATGTTCGCAGGCGATGCGCGCGACGTGCGCAGCTATCACGCGTATGGCGAAAATGTGCTGGCGGTGGCCGATGGCGAGATCGTCCAGGCGCGCGATGGCATGCCGGACAATATTCCCCGTACGCCGGCCGGCTTCACGCCAGCCGTGCCCATCTCGATGGAGAATGTTGCCGGCAATGTGGTCACGATTGCGTTGGGTAATGGACAGTTCGCGCAATATGCGCACCTGCAGCCGGGCAGCGTGCAGGTGAAGACGGGACAGCGCGTGCGGCGCGGCCAGTTGCTTGGGAGGGTGGGCAATTCCGGCGATGCGCGGGTGCCGCATTTGCATTTTCAGGTGGCCAGCAATCCCGACATCCTGGCCAGCGAAGGCTTGCCTTTCCTGTTCGATCAGTACCGTCTGAAAGTGGCCGAGAACGCCTGGGAGGCGCGTGCGCGTGAATATCCGATCGGCGATGGCGTCATCGATTTCGGCACGCCCTAGTCGCCGTTCAAGCGGGCGCGGCCGCTACAGCCAGTAATGCATGAAGCGCGCCGCCCACTCCTTCATGCGGTCGCCCCAGGGCCGCGATTCCCACTTGGCCTTGGTGATTTCCTCCGAGTCGCGCAAGTCTTCCTGGAAGGCGTTTTCCATTTCGCGGCCGAAGCTGTCGCCCAGCACCACAACGTTCAGCTCGCTGTTATGCAGGAAGCTGCGCATGTCGATGTTGGTCGAACCCACGGTCGACCAGGCGCCGTCGATGACGGCCGTCTTGGCGTGCAGCACGGCCAGTTTCAAGTGGAAGATGCGGATGCCGCCCGCCAGCAACTGGTCGTACAGCGCGTGGCCCGCATGGAACACGAGGCCGCTGTCGGACACGCCGGGCAGCACCACGGTGACGTCCACGCCCCGTTTCGCGGCCGCGATCAGCGCGTCGACCGTCTGCTGGTCGGGCACGAAGTAGGCGGACGTGATGTGGATGGATTTTTTCGCTTCCTGGATGGCCAGGATATACGCCTTGTAGATTTCAAAGCCGCCGTCCGGTTCGCTGGCCACCACGCGCACCAGCTTGTCGCCCACTTCCGACAGGGTAGGGAAATAATTGGCGTCCGGTAAATCGGCCTGGTCTTGCTGGGCCCAGGTGCGGATGAACAGCCACTGGAAGGCGGCCACGGCCGGGCCTTCCACTTTCACGTGCGTGTCGCGCCAGCCCACGTCCTTCTTGTCGGTGGGCTTCGATTTCGAGCGGAACAGCGAGCTTTTCGCATAGGTATCGCTGATGTTGATGCCGCCCGTAAACGCCGTCTTGCCGTCGACGATCAGCACCTTGCGGTGGTCGCGGTTGTTGATCTTCCAGTCGTCGCCCTTGAGCTTGGCAGGATTGACGGGGTTGAAGGCCACCAGGTGCACGCCGGCCGCGCGCATGCGGTCGAAGAACGCCTGCGGCACGCCCAGGGTGCCCACGCTGTCGTAGATGACGTTGACCGTCACGCCCGCCTGCTGCTTTTCGATGAGCATGTCGGCAAACTTCAGGCCCAGCGGGTCCTGGTCGAAGATATACGTTTCCAGGTTGATGCTGGTCTTGGCCTCGCTGATGGCCTGGAACATGGCTTCCATCGTTTGCGGGCCGTCAAACAGCAGGGTCACCTTGTTGCCCTTGATTAAAGGCACGCCCGTGGCCGCCTCTTCCAGCGCGGCCTGGGCTTTCAAGTCCATGCCGGACCTGGCCCAGCGCTTGTTGAGCAGGGCGGCGCGGCTGTTGACGTTCAGCACGGCGCCCTTGCCCGTGATGACCTTGGGCTTGGCCACCGGTTCCAGCGTGGTGTTGAGATTCTTGACGTTGGGCAGCGAGGCGCATGCAGCCAGAGTCCAGCACAGCAGTAGGGCGGTGAGGCAGGGTTGCATGCGCCTGGCGGTCATTTTTGAGCCTTGGTCGTGGGGGACAGGTTTGCCGAATCATCGGCCAGTGCCAGTGGCGGCGGGTTTTTCGAGCCGAAGAAGAAGACGATGGGCGACTTCAGGAAACGCTTGCCCAGAATCTTCAGCAATTGCATGCCGTGCTTGAAGCGCACCTGGCGCGAACGCAGCGCCACCCACAGGGCCAGGCCGAAGCTGACCAGCAGGTTGGCCGTGCCGATGGCGAAGATGCCCGACAGCGACTTGACGGCCAGCTGCCAGCTCATGTTGTGGTCGAGTCCCACCAGGGCCGTGGCGAAGTTGGCGGCCGAGAAGGTGATGTGGCGGATATCGATCGGCAAGCCGATCAGGAAACCCAGGGTGCCGATGGAGCCCAGCAGGATACCGAAATAGAAGTTACCCATCAGGCCGCCCAAGTTGTTTTCCAGGTACAGGCCCAGCCGTTGCAAGCGTTCCTGGCCGATGACACGGCCCAGGCCGCGCAATTGCGCGATGCGCTGCGCCCAGCGCGTGTACAGCGCCTGGTTGTCGTAGTAGCCGGAAATCAGGCCCGCCACGAACAGGCAGACGCCGGCGATCATGGCGTAGAAGATGGCGGGACTGCCGATGGGGTCGATATCGTGCAGCAGATGCATGGCTTTTTCCGGCGTCACCAGGTTGTGTCCCGTAATCGCCTTGTAGCCGAGCGCGATCAGCCACGCCGTGGGGATGGCCGTGGCCAGGTTGCCCAGCACGGCCATGTTTTGCGTGCGGAACACCTTGTTGATCAGTTCCGCCATGCTGTCGAGGTCGATATTCCGTCCATCCTTGCTGTGCAGGCCCGCGGCGATGCGCGACGCCGTCATGGCCGGCTGCTTGGTGGCCACCGTGAAGTGCAGCAAGTGGATGAACATGAAGCCGATCGAGTAATTCATGCTGAACATGAACGCTTCGACCAGCGGCGCCGAGCGCAGATACGACATCAATATCTTGAACAGGGCCATGAAGCCGATGATGATGCCGGCGCCCGCGGAGGACAGGAACATGGCGCCCATTTCGCGGCGGTTTTCCGCGATGTAGTGCTCGCCCGTGCGGCTGGCGTTTTCCGTCACATTGCGTGCCAGCAAGTTGATATTGTCGGAAAACAGGTCGCTGACCTTGTATTTGTTGTTGTGCGCCTGGATCAGTTCCAGCGCCAGGCCCACGGCGCCCGCGCGACGGCGGCTGACGGGCTGCGCGTCGAGCAGGTCGGCCGTGGCGTCGACGGTGATGGCGGCGATGTCCACGTTGGCGGAGGCGGGCAATTCGCCGCTCGTGTCGACGAGGAACAGCAGCTTGCGCAGGCGCTCGATGCTTTGCGCCAGCGCCACCAATAAATAGGTGAGGGGAATGCTGGTGCCCTGGTACAGCGCCTTCTTGCGGATCTTGGCGATGACGGCGTCGCACTGGTCCAGCATCACCAGCAGGTGGCGCGCATCCTCGATGTGCTCGATGTTGCCGTGCAATAGATTCGTGTAGGCATCGAGGTAGGCGTTCACTTCCGTGTTCTGCACCATGAACGGCGACTGGAACACTTCGATTTCGCTATGGAAACGTGTCAATTCCGGTTCCAGGCCCATGGCGCAGACGCGGTAGGACAGGGTGCGGATGGCGTCGAGCATACCCGGCAGCATGATATTGCCGTCGCCGACGGCCAGTTCGATCTCGTCGCTGGTCAGTACGTCGAACAGTTCCAGCCAGTCCGTGGCGGGTACGTTGCTGATCCACAAATAATCGGTCTTCAGGTACAGCACCTGGTCGAGCGCGTCGTTCAGGTATTCGTCGCCGAGGGCGGGCGGCAGCATGCGGTAGGCGATGCGGCGTTTCAATTCCGTGAAAAAGCCGCTGTTCGACAGCACGCCGATATCCGTGTACAGGCTGGCGTGGCGGCGCGCGGCCAGCACGCGCAGCACGTATTCGTGCAGGGCGCGCGCTTGCGCGGGATTACCTTTGAGAAGCTGGCGCAGGGTGCGCACGTTGGCGATCGCGGTAGCGCTGTCGTGGGGGCGCTTGGGACGCAGTGAGTTGAACAATTCCACCAGCAAGTCGATATTGCTGGAGTTGGGGTCAATGCGTTCGAGGATAGCTAGCATGCAGAAAAAACGGGCGAGCCGCTGTCGGTAAAACCAGTAGTGTACCGCCTGCGCGAAACTGCGCAACGTTCGCCAGCGAACATTGCTTTACGGCAGGGCCTGCATTTAACGCCATTTTGCCGCAAATTGCCACAATCATGGTCAAACTTGCGTGTTGTCAGTGCGCGACGCAGTTCCCGGGGCTAAGCTGAAGTTTCTGTTGTACAACGCACGGATGGCTGGACAAAAAGCGAGGATAAGGTAACACTAAGATCAGACACACAGCGCATGTCCTGATCAATACCGGGAAGTTTCAATTCACGTTACCGAGATATTTATCATGAAGACCTCGTATTTTGCGCTTGCTGTGATAGGGATGGGGCCTTGGGTGCTCTTTGCACCGGCCCAGGCCGCCGATGGCGCGGGCGGTGCCGCATCCAGTAATGTTGCCGTGTATGGCGTGCTCGACGCGGGCATCGTGGCCGAACGGGGCTGTGCCGCCAATTGCGCCAGCACCAAGGTGTCGGGCGGCGTCGCCTCCGGCTCGCGCCTGGGGGTGCAGGGCCGCGAAGCGCTGGGCAACGACGTGTCCGCCGTGTTCACCTTGGAAGCGGGCATCGAGAACGACACGGGCCAGTCGGAAGACGGCCGCCTGTTCGGCCGCCAGGCCTACGTGGGCCTCGACAGCCGCCTGGGTGCGCTGACCCTGGGGCGCCAGTACAACCCCCACTACCTGGCCCTGACCGACGTGGCCGACCCGTTCAAGGGCGGCATGGCCGGCAGCGCCAGCAACCTGGCCGGCTACAGCGTGAAACGCTACGACAATACCGTCAAATACGTGACGCCCGCCTTGCGCGGCGTGTCCGCCAGCGCCATCTACAGCTTCGGCGAGTCGCCGTACAGCAGCGCCAACAACCGCGCGTATGGCGCCACGCTCGGCTATTCGGCCGGCGCCGTGAATGTCAGCATTTCGCACCAGCGCAAGAATAGCCTGATCCTCGCTTCCGGCACCTTGCCCGCCATCGACATGTCGGCCCGCAACACCCTGATCGCGGCGAACATCGACCTGAAAGTGGCCACCGCCTTTGCCGCCGTGGGCGTGAACAAGGGCTATGGCAGTTCGCCGTGGGACCCCAGCAACGCCTACAGCGCGCTGGCCCTGTCGATGTCGTCCTCGGACAGCCGCGACACCTTGCTGGGCGTGTCCGTGCCCGTGGGCGGCTTCAAGCTGCTGGCGTCCTGGGTGCGCAAGGATGACCGCGACCTGGCCAACCGCGACGCCAGCCAGGTGGCCGTCGGCCTCACGTACACGCTGTCAAAACGCAGCGATTTCTACGCGTCCTATGCGAAGATCCACAACAAGAACGGCGCCCGCTACACGGTGGGCAATGCCAGCGACGCGGGCCGCGGCGATGCGGCATTCAACCTGGGCTTCCGTCACGGCTTCTGAACGTTCCGCGCCTGGGCCGGGCAGCTGGCGCCCAGCCATTTGCCGTTGCTCGTCACATTCACCTGTTCCGGCGCGCCCCGCGCACTGGTCGTCACCGCCAGCTGCATGTTGAAGGCCTGGTCGCCGCTGAACAGCACCTTGCCTTCGCCGCTCGATTTCGGGTTCGCGCATGTAAACGACACCTGCATGCCGCCCGCGATGTCCGTGTTCTTCGATTTGCAGTCGCCGGGCTGGCCCGTGGGAATCTGCTTGCGCGCGGCCATGTCCGGCGTCACGCAGGCCGTCACGCGCACGGCGCCGTCGGCCGCCACGGTGGGCATGGCCATGCCGCGGCTGGCCGCCATGGCTTCCAGCTGCTTGCGTTGATCGGGAGGAAGGTTGCCCAGCTGTTGCAGCACCATGGACATGGCATTGTCCGTGGCCGCGTCCGGCGACGCCATCTTGCTGTCGACTTGCCACAGGCCCGGCTTGATGGCGGGGGACTGCGTGGCGGTCTGGGCGCTGGCTTGGGCGCCGAAGGCGGCGCAGGCCAGCAGGGTCAGGCTTGACAGGGAAAATTTCATCGGGGGTCTCCGTATTGGCAGACCCCAGCATACGGCATGGCAAGCGGGACACGCTTGCCATTGTGTTACAAACTGTGATCGGGTTCGATGCGGCGCACGTCCACGCAGGCGATGCGGCGCTCGTCCGCCTCGACGATTTCATAGCGCAAGTCATCGAGTTCCAGCACTTCGCCCACGGCCGGCATGTTCTCGAAATGCGCCAGCAGGAAGCCGGCCAGCGAGTTGTACTCGCCGTCTTCGCTGACCAGGGTTTCCGTCTCGAACACTTGCTCCAGATAATGCAGGTCCGTGGCGCCGTCGATGCGCCAATGGCCGGGGCCCAGCACTTCCACGTCCGGCTGCTCGTCTTCGTCGGGGAATTCGCCGGCGATGGCTTCAAGGATGTCGATGGGCGTGAGCACGCCCTGCACGGTGCCGAACTCGTCGACCACCAGCACCAGCTGGCCGCGCGAGCGCTTCAGGGTTTCCATGGCTTTCAGCACGCCGGCCGCTTCCGGCACGACGACGGCTTCGCGCATGCTGGCCGGGTCGATCTTGCCGTGCGATACCAGATCCTCGATCAAGTCCTTGCTGCGCGCGATGCCCACCACATTGTCCAGGTCATCGTTGCAGACAGGAATCATGCTGTGCGGCGTTTCGCGCAGCAATTGCAGCATCTTGTCGCTGCTGTCGTTGAGGTTGACCCACGACACGTCGCCGCGCGGCGTCATCACGGAGCGGATCGAGCGTTCGGCCAGGGTCAGCACGCCGCTGACCATGTTGCGCTCTTCCACGCCAAAGGCGGAGACGTCGGGCATTTCCTTGACTTCGTGCTCTTCCACGGCTTCGCGGCCCTTGCGTCCGCCCAGCAGGCTCAGCACGGCTTGCGCCGTGCGGTCGCGCAGCGGGGCGTTCGACTGCAGCTTGAGGAAGTTGCGGCGCGCCAGCTGATTGAAGAATTCGATGACGATCGAGAAACCGATGGCCGCATACAGATAGCCTTTCGGAATGTGGAAGCCCAGGCCTTCGGCCACCAGCGACAGGCCGATCATCAGCAAAAAGCTCAGGCACAGCACGACGACGGTGGGGTGGGCGTTGACGAAGCGCGTCAGCACTTTCGACGCGAGCATCATGACGACGATGGAAATGACGACGGCCGCCATCATCACGTACAGGTTTTCCACCATGCCGACGGCCGTGATGACGGCGTCGAGCGAGAAGACGGCGTCGAGCACGACGATCTGCGCCACCACCAGGCCGAAGCCGGCGTAGACCTTGGGGCCCGTCTGGGCGTGGGTGACGCCTTCGAGGCGCTCATGCAGCTCGGTGGTGGCCTTGAACAGCAGGAACAGGCCGCCCACGAGCAGGATCAGGTCCCGCCCCGAGAACGAAAACGTCCATATGGAAAACAGTGGCGTGGTCAGGGTGACCAGCCAGGAAATCAGCGAAAGCAGGCCCAGGCGCATCACGAGGGCCAGGGTCAGGCCCAGCACGCGTGCCCGGTCGCGCTGGTGCGGCGGCAGTTTTTCCGCCAGGATGGCGATGAAAATCAGGTTGTCGATACCCAGTACGATTTCCAGTACGACCAGCGTCAGCAGGCCGACCCAGATTGTCGGGTCAAATAACCATTCCATGTGTGTAACCTTGTAAAGTCAAATCAATATAAAGCGTGCCTGGCAGCGTCTGCTCCAGGGAACCATGTTGCTATTGCGTGAAGTGGCGGCGGACGCGCGGCGGCCGGGTGGCCCGCCGCGCGTCCGCTTCGGCAAGTGCTCCCGGTCCCGCTTGCCAAATGATGGCGCAAAACGGCGCCCCCTGGCGCGAGGTCGGGTACAGCGTGATGGGATCGTTGTCGCATTCGTCGGCGCCGCAATTGTCGCCGGGCAAGCCGGCATGGGCGTCGGCATCGTGGCAATCCGCGACGAGGGCAGGCGTGGCGGCAACGCCGGCCGCGTTAGCGTGCTGGAATGGGGAAGGGCTGGCGTAGGCCATGCTGGCGAACGCCTGGGGTAACGCGATGAAAACAAAAAGGCAGAGCAGGACGAGAGCTCGTCTCATATACAGGCAGATAGTTCTGGAACCGCGGAGTATAACACGGGCACATAACAGCTTGATGACAAGGACTTGCGTAACTGATAAGTATGCCGTAAATTGTGAAATAGTAATAATTTCACCTGGCGGCGAAGACGCAGCGCGGGCCCGGTGAACATTCTTGCGTTTGTCTTCCATGGCGCCCGCTTGTGCGCTTGTCTAATAACGTAGTGTTACCAGGACTCCGACTTGAAACCAATTACCGCCCTCCTGCTTGCCGCCGGCATCCTCTCGCCGTCGTTCGTCTTGGCCGCCACCCCTGTCGAAGCCGCGCCGACCCAGAAAACCGGCAAGGCAGCCCCCAGCCGCACCGCCGTCAAAGTCACGTCCGTCGAAGGCATCACCGAATACCGGCTGGCCAATGGCTTGCGCGTGCTGCTGTTCCCCGATGCCAGCAAGCCCACCCTGACCACCAACATCGTCTATCTGGTCGGCTCGCGCCATGAAAACTATGGCGAAACGGGCATGGCCCACTTGCTCGAGCATTTGCTGTTCAAGCCCAGCGCCAACTTTGGCGTCAAGAAGGGGACCAAGACCCCCGTCGAGATACTGAACTCGACAGGCGCCCAGTTCAACGGCACCACGTGGTACGACCGCACCAATTACTACGCCACCTTCCCCGCCAACGACGACAACCTGCGCCAGATGCTGGCCATGGAAGCGGACCGCATGGTCAACGCGGCCATCGACCAGAACGACCTGTGGAATCCGAAGACGCAAAAGGGCGAGATGACGGTCGTGCGCAACGAGTTCGAGATGGGCGAGAGCGACCCGATCGGCGTGACCAGCGAACGCATCCAGGCCATCGCCTACGATTGGCACAACTACGGCAAGTCGACCATCGGCGCCCGTTCCGACATCGAGCAGGTGAACATTCCCCGCCTGCGCGCGTTCTATCACAAATATTATCAGCCGGACAACGCCGTGCTGATGGTGGCGGGCCGCTTCGACGAAGCGACGGTCTTGAAGCAGATCAATGACTTGTTCGGCAAGATCCCGAAACCCACGCGCGTGATCGAGCCCACCTACACGGCCGAACCCGTGCAGGATGGCGAGCGCGCCGTGACGGTGCGCCGCAGCGGCGGCACGCAGTTCGTCGGCGCCGGCTACCATGTGGCGCCGTCCGGCAACCCGGAAGCGGTGGCCATCGAGGTGCTGGGCCACGTGCTGACGGACGCGCCGGCCGGCCGCCTGCACAAGGCGCTGGTGGAAACCAAGCTGGCCAGCAAGATCGAATACAACACGGTGAGCAACCTGGAACCGGGCTACAACCTGTTCGGTGCGCTGGTGCCCGTCGATGGCAACCTCGATGCGGCGCAAGCGGCCATGCTGAAAGTGCTGGAAGAGCTGAAATCGCAGCCCATCACGGATGCGGAAGTGGCGCGCGTGAAGCAGCAGCTGAGCAAGCAGGTGGAACTGATCACCTCGAACACGGCGCGCATGACGATTGCCCTGACGGAATCCTTGGCGGCCGGCGACTGGCGTTTGTTCTTCCTGCAGCGCGACCAGCTCGACAAGCTGACGACGGCGCAGGTGCAGGCGGCGGCCGAGAAATACCTGAAGAGCTCGAACCGTACCCTGGGCCGCTTCATTCCCACCGATGCGCCGGACCGCACGGTCGTGCCGGCCTACGCCGATGTGGCGCCGCAGCTGGCCGGCTACACGGGCCGCGCCGTGGTGGCGCAGGGCGAAGCGTTCGACCCCAGCCCCGACAATATCGAAGCGCGCACCACGCGCTTCACCTTGCCGAACGGCTTGAAGGGCGCCTTGCTGCCGAAGAAAACCAAGGGCAGCACGGTCAGCGTCGTGTTGAAATTGCAGATCGGCAGCGAAGAGAGCTTGCGCGGCAAGGCGCAGGTGGGCAGCTACACGGCCAATCTGTTGTCGCGCGGCACGGATAAACTGTCGCGCCAGGAAGTGAAGGACAAGTTCGACCAGCTGGGCATGCAAGTGGCCATCGCGGGCGGCGCCGAGGGCGTCACGGCCACCCTGACGGGCAAGCGCGACAATTTGCCGGCCGCCATGGACCTGCTGGCGCAAGTGCTGCAAAAGCCTGCCTTGAGCGAAACGGAATTCCTGGAATTGCAGCGCGAAAGAGTGGGCCGCGCGGAGCAGGAATTGCCTGAACCGCAGCCGCTGGCCGTGAACGCCTTCCGCCGCCTGCTCGACGCCACGCCGGAAGGCCATGTGCGCCACGTGGCCACCCTGCCGGCCGAGCTGGCCCAATGGAAAGCCATCCAGGTGGCCGACGTGAAAGCCTTCCATGGCGCCTACTATGGCGCGTCGAACGCCACCTTTGCGGCCGTGGGCGATTTCGACCCGGCCGCGCTGAAGGCGCAAGTGGCCAGCCTGTACGGCAGCTGGAAGGCGCAGCAGCCGTATGTGCGCATTCCTGATGCCGTCAAGCCCGTCAGCGGCGAGAAAGTCGCCCTGGAAACGCCGGACAAGGCCAACAGCGTGCTGTTCGCCATCCAGCCGATCCCCCTCAAGGATGACGCTGCCGCCTATCCCGCCTTGCTGATGGCCAATCACATGCTCGGTGGCGGCGCCTTGCGCAGCCGCCTGGCCGACCGCATCCGCCAGAAGGAAGGCCTGTCGTACGGCGTCGGATCGCAAGTTTCCGTGCCGTCGCGCGAGCCGGCCGGCTACTGGATGGCGTATGCCATCAGCGCCCCGCAAAACACGGTCAAGGTGGAAGCTGCCCTGCGCGAGGAAATTGCCAAGGCGCTGGCCGACGGGTTCACGGAAACGGAACTGGCCGAAGCAAAGAAAGGCTGGCTGCAGTCGGAAGAAGTGGGCCGCACGCAAGATGCGGGCCTGGCGCGCGAACTGGCCGGCTACCTGGCGCAGGACCGCACCATGGCTTACGACAAGGATCTGGAAGCGAAAGTGGCCGCCTTGACCCTGGCGCAAGTGAACCAGGGCTTGCGCGACTACCTGAAGCCAGCGGCCGTCTCCGTCGTCACGGCGGGCGACTTTGCCAAGGTGGCGAAAGAGGGCGACAGCGGCGCCAAGGCAACGACGTCGAAGTAAGCTGTTTTAAATAAAGAAGCCCGCTGGCAAATTATTTGCCAGCGGGCTTCTTTTATTTCAGGACGTTGACGTAACAGTCACGACGCCGGACAAAACCGTCGCAGGCCGCAAAGCGCCGCGCAGCAGGTTGGGTTCGGTGTTAGCCCCGTGGCGCCATTTCGGCGACGTAGATTTCCACGCGGCGATTGCGTGCGCGTCCCGAGGCATCCGCATTCGAGGCGATCGGCTCGCGTGCGCCGCGGCCTTCCGTGACGACGCGCGTGGGCGACACGCCGCGCATGGACAGGTAGTCGCGCGTGTGGGCTGCGCGTTCCACCGACAGCGGTTCGTTGATGGAATCGCTGCCCGTGCTGTCCGTGTGGCCGATGATGCTGACCGTGGTGTTCGGGTTTTCGTTCAGCGTGGCGGCAAAGCGGTCGAGGATGGGGCGGAAGTTGCCCTTGATGTCGGCGCGGTTGGTATCGAAGGAAATGTCGCTTGGAATTTCCATTTTCAGGCGGTTATCGGCCGTCTGCGTCACTTGCACACCGGTACCCTGTGTCGCCTGTTCCATCGCGCGCTTCTGGTTTTCCATGCGGGTCGACCAGATATTGCCCACCACGGCGCCAGCCGCTGCGCCCAGCAGGGCGCCGCCAGCCGTGCGGCCGCTGCTGCCGCCGCCGGTGGTGCCGCCGATCAAGGCGCCCAAGCCAGCGCCGATGCCCGCGCCCGTGGCCGTGCCACGTTGCGTCGAGGACATGTCAGCGCAGCCGGTGGCAGCCAGCGCGAGGACCAGCATGCCGACCAGGGATTTGGCGCCAGCGCCGTTTTTCAATGCTTTCATGGATTTTCTCCTTGTTTTGTTATTGGGACATACCCAGGAACTACCTGCACACGTTACTGCAAAATGCATCGGCGTGCCAGTGCGCACACCGTACGTAAAAGAGCGGCGCCCGTTTGCACGCGCGCCGCTCCTGTCAGCCTGCGCTAACGACCGGGTCTAAAGCCCGCGTCCGCTAATCAGGCGCAACAGGATCATGATGACTGCAACGACCAGGAGGATATGAATGAAGCCGCCGATGGTATAGGAAGTGACCAGACCCAGCAGCCAGAGAATGATGAGTACTACTGCGATTGTATAGAGCATGATATGTCCTCCGAGAGTAGTGTGTGGATGACGGCTGCCTGGCTGGCAAGTTGCTGGCTTCCGGCGCCGTCATCGGTTTTTGTCATTGCGCGGCGACCGGGTCGCTGAACGCTGATGCCATGACTTATTGTCTACTTTGTTTCTGAAATTTTCTGTACGCTGCCGTACACAACCCTCATTTAGCCTGTCAATTCACCCGATTTGGGCAGATTGCGCTCGCGGAGGCGCCGTTGCGGCTGCGCACGCCGTTCCGCTTCGCCCTCCATGCCCGGTATCCAGGCCAGCATGCCGGCCATGCCGACGGCGCCCGCCAGGCAGCTGACCATGCCGCCCGTCAGCAACAGCATGACGCCGAACACGGGTGCGCTCGCTTGCGCCGGCGCCAGGTCCAGCGCGCAAAAGCCCAGCGCGGTGGCCAGCATGCCGCCGCCGATAAAGCCGAGCCAGATCCTGTTGCTGCCTGCCTTGTCGTTTTCCATCGCTGCTCCTTGAGGGGATTATCCGTTGAACTTTCCTGAATGCATCATCTCGCGGGACGGCAAGCTCATCTTTACGCCAACGAACATTGCCAAAAAGAAAACGCCCGGACAGGCCGGGCGTGTGTTTAATTTGCAACTAATCGCGGCAGCGCTGCCGCGGCGGCGTTAGCCGATGGCGCGCAAGCCGCCGTTGACGACGCGCACGCGGTCGCCCTGGCGCCAGTTGGGCGCGGCGCTCTGGTGCACGGTGCGCGTCTTGCCCGTATCGAGGCGCACGACGATGTTGTAGCTGCGCGTGGCGCGCACGCTGCCTTCGATCTGGTTGCCGGCGACGGCGCCGCCCACGGCACCCAGCACGGTGGCCAGCTGCCTGCCGTGGCCACCGCCCACCTGGTTGCCCAGCAAGCCGCCGACGACGGCGCCGCCGGCCGCGCCCACGCCGCTGCCTTCGGCGCGCGTATTGACTTCATGGATGGCTTCGATCACGCCGCAATTGCCGCATACCTGCGGTGCGGGCGCCGGCGCTGCTGCATATTGCTGTTGCGGCGGCTGTGGCTGCGGCTGGCGCACGGGCTGCTGCTGCTGCTGCTGCTGCTGCTGCTGCTGCTGTGGCGGCAGGGCGGCCAGCGGCAAGGCGCCGGCCGGCTGCAGGTTCGCTTGCGGCTGGTTCGCCTGCAGGCTGGCCAGCTGTTCGGCCGAGGCGCTGGCCGCCAATGGCTGGGCATCGCCCTGGGACGAAGGCAGCCAGCCCATCAGGGCAGCCGTGCCGACGCCGCAAAACAGCAGGACGGCGACGGCGGCGGCAAGCACCAGCGGATGGAGGGATTTGGTCGTGGTGGTCATGGAAGGCTCCTTGATTTTTTAAAATAATGAAAAGGGTAGTGCGTGTTATTCGTGTGTGTTGCCAGTGTGCTGCGCCGCTTGCCCCGCTTCCGTGCGTCACCGTACATACAGGGCCCGTACAGCACCGTAGGCTAAGTAAAAATTATGTCGAGTTGTAACGACACCAAGGAAAAGCAATGCCACCAACGACTGCCAGCATGACCCTGTCCCGCGACGCAGGCCGATCCGGCCTGGGTACGCCCGCGGGCGCGCCCACTGCCGGCAACCGCTTGCTGGCCAGCCTGCCCGAGCACGACTTGCGGCACCTGGCGGCCCTGTTCGATACCGTCACGGTCGAGGTAGGCGAGGTGCTGTACGAGCCGGGCCAGCCTATCGGCCACATTTATTTCCCTGGCGACTGCCTGATTTCGCTGCTGGCCGTGGCGGAAGGGCGGATGACCCTGGAAGTGGGCTCCGTCGGCCGCGAAGGCGTGCTGGGCGCTTCCGTCGCGCTCGGTCATGACCTGGCGCAAGTGCGTGCCGTGGTGCAACGTTCCGGCACGGCCAGCCGCATCGCGCGCGCCGATTTCTGCGCCGAATTCGCCCAGCTCGACTCCCTGCAGCGCCTGCTGTACCGCTATACGGACACCTTGCTGGCGCAAGCCATCCAGATTGCCGTGTGCAGCCGCTTCCACGTGCTCGAGGCGCGCCTGGCCCGTTCGCTGCTCATCACGCGCGACCGCCTGCAGTCGGAAAAATTCCACCTGACGCATGAATTTCTCGCCCATACCCTGGGCGTGCGCAGGGTCGGCGTGACCAAGGCAGCCAGCGCGCTGCAACAGCAAAAACTGATTACCTACAGCCGCGGCAACATCGAAATCCTCGATTCGGCCGGCCTGGAAGCCGTTTCCTGCCGCTGCTACGAGCTGGTCAAGGACAGCGGCGCCATCGGCATGGCCAACGTCTTCGTCTGATCTCCCCGCGAGTCTGCCAGTCTTTGTCCCGCTTACCTGCCGCTTACCTGCCGCGTGCCTGGCTGCTGCCTGCACGCCGGCTTCCCCGTGCCGCAAACGCAAAAAAGCGGGGCGGGCGCCTGGGCACCCACCCCGCTTTCTCCATCAGCGATTACTTCGGCTTGACCTGATTACCGATCACGCCGCCGACAGCGGCGCCGCCGACGGCGCCGACGGCGCTGCCGCCCGTCAGCACGGAGCCGGCAACGGCGCCGACACCGGCGCCGATGGCCGTGTTTTTATCCTGGCCGGACATGTTGGCGCAAGCGGTCAAGCTCAACAGCAGGGCGGCAACGGAAGTGGTAGCGGCGAGTTTTTTAATGATTTGCATGATAGTTCTCCTATGAATTCGGACCTCGTGGCGCCGGCGAGGTATGGGCCGGTAAGACTTCGTATCGCCACGTCTTGGGTGTTTCAGGCACGATCACAGAATAGGATTGTGACAAGGCAGGGTCTGTTCGGCAACGCACATAGGTGTGTAACAATTGTAATTGCCCACGGCGGCCATGCCCGTCAGCGCTTTGGGCGCGGTGTCTTGACCGGTTTCGGCGCCACGGGTTTGACGCGCGCCTGGGCCAGCAGGGCCGCGCATTCGCTGTCCTCGCCGGGGCCCGTATTTACCAGCGGCAGCAGCGCCGCCACGGGCGCCACCACGGCCAGCGCCAGGGCGCCGCCGGCGCGCAGGGCCAGCACGCCCTTGTCGACGCTCACGTCGGGCTTGCTGAAGGTGCCCCGCACATACAGGGGCGAGCGCAGCGAAAAGATGCGCAAGCCCTTGCTGTCCGGCTGCAGGGTCAGGTCCAGCTGTTCATTGCCCAGATTGACCGTGCCGTCGACATGCAGGACGGCATCGTCTGTGTCGACGAGGAACTGGCGCGTGCGCATCAGCCCCTTGGTGACGACGAAATCGGCGGCCATGCAGTTCAGCTTGACCTGCTTGTCGCCCACCAGCTTGGTCAGCACGATGCTGCCGATATTCAAGCCCATTTCTTCCAGCAGCAGCTTGCTGATGCTGCCCCGGTTGATCAGCGCGCGCACTTCGCCATTCGAGCTGCCCAGCAGGCTGGCGACGGAATTGCCCGTGGCCGACAGCGAGGCGTCGCCATTGATCTCGCCCACGCTGGCCTGCAGGGCGGGCAGGCGGGGAAACAGCTGCTGGATGTGCAGATGGCGGGCGCTGGCCTTGAGTTCGGCCGCGATGCCGTTGGCGATGACCTTGCCGCTGCCGTCGAGCTTGATCTGCGACGTCAGGGTGCCGCCCGCCACGTTGAAGTTGAGCGGCGTCAGCGACAGCACGCCGTCCGTCAGCACCACATGCGTGTCGAGCTTGCTGATCGGCAGCTCGGCGTCGCGCGTGATCTTGTCGGCCGTGTAGCGCACGTCGGCGTCCAGGCTGGTCCAGCGCTCCGTCTTGAACGTTTCCACGGGCAAGACTCGTCCCGCCGGCTGCGTCGACGCCACGCCCCGCTCCTTCTTGCTGGCGCTGGAGTCGGCGCCCACCAGCGGGCCCAGGTCGGAAAACTGCAGCAGGCGCGAATGCACTTCGCCCGTCAGGCGCTTGCGCGGCTTGCTGGCCGAAAACGCCAGCTTGCCGCTGATGTCGCTGGAACCGACCTTGCCGCTGAACTGGTCGTACACCCATTCGCCGCCGCCGGGCGCCAGGGTGCCCGTCAAATGGCCTTCCGTGCTGAAGTGCGGCGTTTCCGGCAGCAGCACGCCCGTCAGCGGATACAGGCGCGCCATGCTGGGCCCCGCTATCTTCAGGCGCACGTCGAGCGCGGCCAGGTCTGCCGGGCGCGTCAAGGTGCCTTCGATGGCCATGCTGCTGCCGCCTGCGCGCATGTCGGCCTGGATGGGGAAGGGCGTGCCCTGCTGCTGCAGCGACAGCACGCCGCCCGCCTTGCCGCCGCCCTTGACGGCTTCGCCGCGGTATTTGCCCGACAGCGTCCAGGCGATGCCATAGCGCTTGTCGTCCGCCAGGGTATCGACATCGGCGCGCATTGCCGTCTGCGTGACGGCATCGTCCAGATAGACGGTGCCCTTGCTGAAGACCACGCTCTGCAATTCCAGCTGCCAGGGCGACGGCTGGTCCTGCTTGTCGAAGGTCCAGTTGTTGTTGCCATCCTTGCTGCGCAGCAAGCGCACCTGCGGCGCATCGAAACGCAATTGCGGGATGATGATTTTCTTGTCCAGCAGGGCCAGGGGATTGAGCGAAAACGCCAGCTGGCTGACGGTGGCCAGCTGCGCCGCCTCGCCATCGGCTGCCGCCATGCTGCCCGGGTTGCCCAGGTGTACGTCCTGCGCCTGCAGATGAGGCCATGGCAGGTAGTCGCGCCAGCTGGCGCGGCCTGCGGCATTGTTGGGCTGCTGCCACGTCAGCGACAGGTCGCCCACGATGGCGAACGGGCGCCCCAGCGCTTCGCTGGCACGCCCGTTGAGCCAGGGCTTGGCGCGGTTCCAGTCCATATTCAGCAGGACGACGGTGGCGGCGACGGGCACGGCGATCAGTACGGTGGCACTGGCGAGGGCGATTTTCTGGCGGCGGGAGAGGGGCATGAGCTGATTCTTTCTGGACAAGTAGTCACGATGCTACAGGAATCGCCCTGAGGCCGGGTCCGTTTCAGATTTTGCTGGCGGGCACGTGCGCTGGCGCACGTTGCCCATGCAAGTATTGTCGATTTCCTACCCTATGTGCGGCACCGAACGGATATGCGGGGTGCCGGGGCCTATAACGTCATACATCAAACGCAGTTCCTGATTCGTTCCATGTATGACTTATATCGTTACCTCACTCTCCAGGAGAAGAAAAATGACAAACCGAGATTCCATCAAAACCCCCTTGACCGCCCTGGCTGCCTGCATCAGCGCCGTTGTCCTGATGACGGCCTGTTCCAGCCTGAAAACGCCTGCCACGGCTGACGTCGCCGTGTCGCGCGCCGCCGTCGATAACGCGGCCAGCGCCGGCGCCGCCGACCTGGCACCCGATGAAATGCGCTCGGCCCGCGAAAAAATGCGCATGGCCAACCAGGCCCTGAAAGACCGCGACTACAAGACGGCGCGCGACCTGGCCGACCAGGCGCAAGCGGACGCCAAGCTGGCGCAAAGCAAGGCCAACTCGGCCAAGGCCACCAGCGCCGCCGATGAAATCAACGAGAACATCCGCGTCATGCGCGAAGAACTCGACCGTGCCAACCAGCAAGCCCCGAAACAATAAGAACAGGATCCCACCATGAAAAAAGCTCACTACACCTCCATTCCCGGCCTGCTGGCCATGGCCGCTCTTGTTGCCGCCTGCAGCTCCGCACCGACCACCACCAGCCTGCTCGACCAGACGCGCGGCGACTACATGGCGGCGCAATCGAACCCGCTCGTATCGACCTATGCGCCACGCGAATTCCGCGAAGCGAGCGCTGCGCTGGAAGCGGCAAACGCGGCCGCCACGCGCCAGGATGACAGCGAAAAGGTCGACAAGCTGGCCTACCTGGCCAAGCAAAAGATAGCCACGGCGCAAGAAGTCGCCAAGCAGAAGGCGGCGGAAGCCGATATCGCCAACGCGGGCAAGCAGCGCGATCAGTTGCGCCTCGATGCGCGCACGCAGCAGGCCGACCAGGCCACGGCGCGCGCCCAGGCGGCGCAAGCGGATGCGGAAGCGGCCAAGGCCCAGGCGCAGTCGGCCGAAGCATCGGCCCGCGACGCCACGGCCCGCGCCGCCGCGCTGGAAGTGCAGCTGGCCGACCTGGCCGCCAAGAAAACGGAGCGGGGCATGGTCATCACCTTGGGCGATGTGCTGTTCGGCACGGACAAGGCGAACCTGACGGCCGATGGCGCGAATACGGCGCGCAAGCTGGCCGATGTGCTGAAAAACAACCCGCAGCGCACCGTGCTGATTGAAGGCTTTACGGATAGCACGGGCGGTTCCGCGCACAACCTGGAATTGTCGCAACGCCGCGCCGAGTCCGTGCGCAATGCGCTGCTGGAGCAAGGCATCAGCCGCGACCGCATCGCCACGAAAGGCTATGGCGCCGCCTATCCGGCCGCCGGCAACGACAATGCGGCGAACCGCCAGTTGAATCGCCGGGTGGAAATCGTTTTGTCTGAAGATAACACCGCGATTCCCGCCCGCCGTTAAAACACCAGGCCAAACCTGCTGCGCGGCGCGACTTGCGGCCTCCGATGCTCACTGTGCTATAGCACAGCTCCGCTTCCCGGCCACAATTCACTGCCGCTCGCAACGGTTTTGCCCAGTGTTTGATTTGTTAGTAGGCAGCACCGGCCGCTACCTGGCCGGTGGATACCCATGCAAGACTTGAAAGGAAGCATCATGACCCAAACATCTGTTGAGATTCCAGCTGGCATCGATACGGCCGCCATCCGCGCTGCCGCCAAAAACCTCGATGACGGCGCCGTGACGGCCGGCTACCAGGGCGACCGCCAGGAGTTGATCACCCTGTTGAATGGGGCGCTGGCCACCGAACTGGTGTGTATTGCGCGCTATAAACGCCATTACTACACCGTGAGCGGGCGCGACAACGGCACCATCAAGGCCGAGTTCCTCGAGCATGCGCAGCAGGAACAGGAACATGCGGACTGGCTGGCCGAACGCATCGTGCAATTGAATGGCAAGCCAGATTTTAATCCTGCAACATTGCTTGCGCGCAGCCATGCCGAGTATGATGACTCCGAAGACGTGCAAAGCATGGTGCGTGCCAATCTGATCGCGGAACGGGTCGCGATTGAATCGTATCGCCAGATGATCGTGAAAATTGGCGACAAGGATCCGACGACCCGCCATTTGTTGATCAAAATCATGGCTGTCGAGGAAGAGCACGCCGATGATATGCGCGATCTAATGGAATAGTGTTTTTGAGTAAAGTAGGTATAGTAACTACATTCATCCATAGCTAAGGAGCTAAACCATGTTGGAAAACAATATCACCACCGTCAATAACGATGTCAAAACCCTGGTCAAGGATGCGCAAGCCCTGTTCAGCGCCGCTGCCGCGCTGACCGGCGAAAAAGCCGATGAAGTACGCGTCAAGGGCATGAAAACCCTCGATGCAGCCCTGGCCAAGGCGCACGAAGCGCAAGCGTCGGCCATCGTCGCCACCAAGCAGCTCGCTTCCCAGGCCGATGGCTATGTCAAGGAAAACCCATGGCGCACGGTGGCTGTCGCCGCTGGCGTCGGCGTGCTGGTCGGCTTCATCCTGGGCCGCAAGTAATCCACTGTCAGGAGCGATATGGACAAGTCTGCTTCGTCTCACCAGGGGCCGGGATTGATCGGCTCGGTTGCCGGCCTGGCCAAAAACGCCGTCGGACTGATGCTGTCGCGGCTGGAACTGGCCACCATCGAACTGTCGGAAGTGCGCAATCACATGCTGCAGCTGGTGGTCATTTTCGCGCTGGCGACGGTGGCGGGCTTGTTTGCCATCGCTTACGGCAGCGTGCTGATCGTCTTCCTGGCCTGGGATAGCCTGGGCTGGAAGATCCTGGCGATCATGACGGTCGTGTTCGTACTGCTGGCCATTGCCCTGGTCATCTATGCGCGCGCCATGCTGCGTCAAGGAAAGCTGTCCATGCCCGCCACCATGGCGGAATTGAAGGCTGACCGCGACATGCTGATGTAAGCTGCTGGCGGGAACCAGCCGGACCTGTGCCGGTGCGGGGCTCGCCATGTCCTGCCTGCCTTACGAGGAGAATTCATGTCGGAACACGACAAACTGGCGGCGCAAGCCGCCCGCAAGCGCCTGCTGATCGCCCAGGGCGAAATGTACCGCGTGGGCATCGTGCATGCGCGCGCCAACGTGGGCTATGCCCTGCGTCCCGAATCGCTGCTGCAGGGCGTGGTCGAGACGGCGGTCGGCTTTGCCGGCCACCGCGTCGAATCGCTGCTGGCGCCGGGCGGCATGCGTTTGCAAGGGGCCATGCCCTATGTGCTGACGGCGTTATCGTTTATCGGACGCAAGAAGCTGGTCAAGCCGGCCCTGGTCCTCGTGGCCGTGGCCGCCGTTGCCGCCAGCTGGCTGCGCCGCAAGCGCTGATGCTGTAATCCCCGGAACGCCGTCACCGACGGCGTTTTTTTTGCCCGTCCCCAACGTCCGGCACGTGCGGGCGCAATCCCTTACAATGATTCACGCCGCATTCCGCGCGGTGGACAGAGGGGCCATCTTGATGACGAATTCGAAGACACCGATCAATCAGTTAAATCCCTCGCGCCTGCGCATCGTGCTGGTGCTGCAAGGGGGCGGTGCGCTGGGCGCCTATCAGGCCGGCGTCTACCACGCCTTGCACGAACATGGCCTGGCGCCCGACTGGGTGGTGGGCACCTCGATCGGCGCCATCAATGCCGCCATCTTGGCCGGCAACAAGCACGAGGACAGGCTCGTGCGCCTGAAGCAGTTCTGGCAGCGCGTGGCGCACCGCGACAGCATCGACATGAACCTCGTATCGGACCAGCAGCGCCGCTCGAACATCTGGCTGGCCACGCTCGATACGGTGCTGCGCGGCGTGCCCGGCTTCTTCAAGCCCCGTTCGTTCAGCCTGTTCCCGGCAGGAATCGCCGTCAAGCCGGAAGAAGCCAGCTTCTATGACACCAGCGAGCTGGCCGGCACACTCGAAGAACTGGTCGATTTCGATTACCTGAACCAGCCCGGCGGCATGCGCCTGACGGTCAATGCCCTGCGCGTCAAATGCGGCAGCCTGATCAGTTTTGACAGCCAGCAGCAGCCCCTGACGGTCGAGCACATCCGCGCCAGCGGCGCCTTGCCGCCCGGTTTTGCCGGCGTGCGCGTCGATGGCGACCTGTACTGGGATGGGGGCCTGTATTCGAATACGCCGCTGGAAACCGTGCTCGACGACACGCCCCACGTGGACACCCTCGTCTTCATGGTCGACCTGTGGAGCTCGGAAGGGCCGGAACCGACCACCCTGGATGAAGTGCAGACGCGGCAAAAGGACGTCACCTTTGCTTCGCGCTCGAAGCGGCATATCGAGGATTACGTCAATACGCATACCTTGCAGCACAAATTGCGCGAACTGTACGCCAAGCTGCCCGACAGCGCGCACAACCGCCAGCAGACGGAAGAGCTGGTAGCGCTGGGCTGCGACAGCACCATGCACATCGTGCGCCTGCCGTATGCGGGGCGCGACTGGCACATGGCGGCCAAGGACATCAATTTCTCCAAGGGTTCCATCGAATGGCGCTGGGAGCAGGGCTACCAGGACGCCTTGCGCGCGATCAAGGCGGCCGGCTGGCTGGCCTTCGTCACGGAAGACACGCCGCTGGTGGTGCACGAGTTGCCGCCCTACGAGCGCGACGCCGCCTAGGGACGCCTGTCAACACCTGCTGCGCGTCGGTCTAGGCGGCCCTGCGATGCGCACCGTACTAGATAGAGTACGGTTGCGCGTCTTAGCACCTCCCCCTTCCGCTCGCGACGGTTTTGCCAGGTGTTGCAATTTTATCCGGCGCCGCAACAGCACGGCACATCACTGCGGATGGGCTGATTCGCGCAGTTTTTCCGCATTCGCCATGTCTTGCCGGTAAGTGTCTTGCGCCTCCTTCAGACAGGTGGCGCGCGTGGCGGACGGCTCCAGGCGACAGGCTTTTTTGGCCTCGGCCAGGGCGGCGGCGATTTCCTTGCGCAAGGTGCGCAGCTGGGCTTGCGCCGTGCTGTCTTCCTGGTACCAGCGTTGCGGGTCGCCCGGCTGCGGCGTGGCTGTCTGGGCCAGTGCCAGCGGTGCCAGGCTGCAGGCCAACAGGGTGGCCAATAGGGTGTTGTGGATAGTCATGATATTTCCTCCTTGAAATAAAAAAGGCGCCGCAGCGCCTTTTTTTACAACCTGCCCGTCAGTAATAGCAGGATCAGTATCACTACGACGAGGCCGGCGATGCCGCTGGGGCCGTAACCCCAGTTGCGGCTATGCGGCCAGGTAGGCAGGACGCCGACCAGGGCCAGGATCAAGATGATCAGAATGATGGTGCCCATGGTATCTCCTTGTTGGTGCATGGTCCGGCGCAGGCTTGGGGGCAAGCCCGGCCAGCGGATTAATAGCGGTAGACGCGGCCGTCAACGATGCGTACGCGATTGCCTGGGCGCAAATCATTTGCGTTGTCCTGCACCACGGTGCGGTATTCGCCGTTATCGAGGCGCACGCTGATCTGATAGCCCTGCGCTTGCTGCCTGCGGCCTTCCACCTGGTTGCCCACGACGCCGCCGGCGACGGCGCCCGCCACGGTGGCCGCCGTGCGTCCGCCGCCCGAGCCGATGGTATTGCCCAGCAGGGCGCCCGCGATGCCGCCCACCACGGCGCCGGCGCCGCTGGTTTGCCCGCCGCCCTGCACGAGCTGGATGGAATCGACGGTGCCGTACATGGCGGACTCAGGCTGGTTGGCCGGATAGTATTGTTGTTGTGACTGGTAAGAAGGGCCGGTGGCGCAACCGCTCAGTACGGCGGTGGCGGCGAGCATCAGTGCAGCCAAGGTGGCATTGGTTTTCATTTTATTCTCCTGACGAGGTGAGGGTGTAGTGCCATCTTAGTCACGCCCCCGTCCCCGGTCTGTACGCTGCCGCACGCACTTATTTATTGTGCAAATTGCATTTTTGCCTGGCGCGATCAAGCAAAACGTTGTTATTTCTCCCTGTCTGGCTCCCGCTTTCAAAATAAATTACTTGTGTACGGCAGCGTACAGAAGAGCGGCGACTATCCACGTAAAACGGTAGTCATGCCAAGCAGACATGCTTGTCACCACCAGGGAGAAATACATGAACAAAAATAAGATCATCACCGCCATCGTCGTCAGCCTGGCGTGCGCCGCCTGGGGCGGCCAGGCAGTGGCCGCCACGCCGGAGGCGAAAGCCGCCTACAAGGCTGCCAATGAGCAGGCGGGCCTGAATTACAAGCTGGCCCATGCGGAATGCGAAAAAATCACGGGTAACCCGAAGGATGTCTGCATCGCCGAAGCAAAGGCCGTGCGTGCCTACGATGAAGCCGTGGCCCAGGCGCAATACACGAATACCTTGCGTGCCTATACCAAGGCGCGCATCAAGATTGCCGATGCCAACTACGACGTCGACCTGGCCCGCTGCAATGCGCTGACGGGCAACGACAAGGATGTCTGCGTCAAGCTGGCCAAGTCCACCAAGGTAGCGGCCCTGGCCGACGCCAAGGCCGACAAGAAAGTCATCGAAGCGCGCAGCGATGCGCGTGAAGCAAAAAGAAAAGCCGAGTACAAGGTCGCGACAGAAAAATGCGATGCATTAGCCGGCGCAGCCAAGGATGACTGTATCAAGGCTGCAAAAACCCAGTTTGGCTATTGAACGCCATCCGGCGCGCAGTCACCACACTGGTATAAGAAGCTCATTGTGAGCACATTGATTGACCACTCCTAAGGAAACCACCATGAAATTCACTAAATCGATCGCTACCGGCCTCTTCGTTGCTTCCCTGTTCGCCGTTGCAGGCTGCGCTTCCACGCCAACCAAAGAAGGCACGGGCGAATACATCGACGACGCGGCCATCACGACCAAGGTCAAAGCCAGCATCTTCAACGAGCCTACCCTGAAATCGACGGAAATCAACGTTGAAACCTTCAAGGGCGTGGTTCAGCTGAGCGGCTTCGTGGCCCAGCCATCGGATGCCGCCAAAGCGGGCGAAGTCGCGCGTGGCGTCAAAGGCGTGAAGTCGGTGAAAAACGACATCCGCGTCAAGTAATGGCATGACTTGCCGCAGCGGCCAGCCTGAAGGCTGGCGCTGTGGCCCTCCACCGACCGTCCCGGGAATCGCATGCATATCCAGCCTACAGATGCCCCGCCCGAGCCGGTGGCGGCTGCCTCCACCGAGCCTGCCGGGCCACCTCCCGGCGCGCCCGTGGAGCAGCCAGACGCATCCTTGCGCCTGCCGCTGCACGTCAATGCGCGTGGCATGGCTCTGGGCATCATCGCTACAGTCAGCTTCATCTATGCGCTGCAGTGGGCACAGAAATTCCTCATTCCCGTTCTCTTCGGCATTTTCATTGCCTACACCCTCAATCCTGTCGTCGCCTGGCTGGAAAAACTGCGCGTGCCGCGCGCCATCGGCACGACGGCCGTCACGGCCCTGATCCTGTTCGGCTCCATCGTCGTGGTCGAGAGGGTGCAGGGCGAATTCGAATCCATCGTTGAAGAGTTGCCGGCCGCCACACATAAACTGTCGCGGCTGATCGCCGCCAATACGGGCGGCAAGAACAGCACCTTCCAGAAGATGCAGGCCGTGGCCAATGAAATCGAGCAAGTGGCCGCCGGCGCCGAGGCACGCCGCAACAACCGCCGCGCCGCCGCTGCCGAGGCGCCCAATTTCAAGATCATGGACTGGGTGTGGGCCGGTTCGCTGGGCCTGGTGGGTTTCCTCAGCCAGGCCACCATGGTCATCTTCCTCGTGTTCTTCCTGCTGCTGTCGGGCGACACCTTCAAGCGCAAGCTCGTCAAGCTGACGGGACCGTCGCTGAGCCGCAAGAAGGTCACCGTGCACATCCTGGAAGACATCAATACCTCGATCCAGAACTATATGTTCATGCTGCTCGTCACCAACGGCTTGCTGGCGTTGCTGATGTGGATCGCCTTGCGCGTGATCGGCCTGGAAAACGCGGGCGCCTGGGCCATCGTGGCCGGCTTGCTGCACATCATGCCGTATTTCGGGCCTTTGCTCATCACCATCGCCACGGGGCTGGTCGCGTTTTTGCAGTTCGAATCGCTGGAAATGGTCTTGCTGGTGACGGGCACGTCGATGGCCATCGCTACCCTGGTGGGCACTTTCGTCACCACCTGGATGACGGGGCGCATCGCGCGCATGAATCCCACGGCCGTGTTCATCAGCCTGCTGTTCTGGGGCTGGCTGTGGGGCGTCTGGGGCTTGTTGCTGGGCGTGCCCATCATCGTCATCGTGAAAGTCGTCGCCGAGCGCGTGCAGGGCATGGAAGTGGTGGCCGAGCTGCTGGGCGAATAGCTTGCGGTAACTCAAGAAAAACGGCGCCCGCGGGCGCCGTTTTGCCATGCCGCAGCCGGCTCAGGATTGGTGGCGCTTCAATATCTTGACTTGCACGTCGCCATCGTCCGTCTTCGGCATATCCTTCATGCTGCCCAGCTGCAGGGCGAATTGCCGCGTGAATTCGGCGCCCAAGAAAAAGATCTGTGCCGAGTAATACACCCACAGCAGCAGGGCCACCAGCGAACCGGCCGCGCCATAGCTGCTGGCCACGCCGCTATTGCCGATATACACGCCAATCGCATATTTTCCCAATGAAAACATGAACGCCGTGCCCAGGGCGCCGATCAGCACGTCGCGCCAGGACAGGCGCACGCGCGGCAGCATTTTATAGATGACGGCAAACAGGCTGGCGATGACGGCAAAGCCGATCAAATTTGACAGGATGGTAAACAGTACGGCCGTATCTTTCCATACGCCTTCCCAGAAATTGGCGAGGATGGCCATGGCCGCGTTGACCACCAGCGACACCATCAGCAGGAAGGCCAGCACCAGCACCAGGCCAAAGGACAGCAGGCGCGTGCGCAGCATGTCCCAGGCGCCCGCTTCCTTCAAGGGCGGTACTTGCCAGATTTCATCGAGACTGGCTTTCAGTTCGGCAAACACGCTGGTGGCGCCAAACAGCAGCAGGGCGCTGGCGATGAGGGTGGCGATGCGCCCCTGTTCATGGTTCTTGGCGCCGGCCAGCACCAGCTGGATGGCTTCTGCGCCCTGCGTGCCCAGCAAACCCTGCAGTTGCCCCATCAGTTCGCCGCGCGCCGCGGCCGGGCCATAGAAAAAGCCCGCGATGGCGATCACGAGCACGAGGATGGGGGCGATGGAAAACAGTGTGTAATAGGCGAGGGCGGCGCCCTTGCTCGAGGCGCGGTGCTCCAGCCATTCGGTGACGGAACAGACGATGACACTGCGCATCTGCTTGCTGAACGGCGCCAGGCCGGCCAGCCTGGGATAGCGGGTAGAAAAATTCATGGTGGCTTTCAATGCAAAAAGGGGCGCGAGCCCCTTTTTTTATTCACAAGTGGCGTACCACTGTTGAGCTTACTGCACGCGGCGTTCGATGGTGATCTGTTCCACTTCGACGCGACGGTTCGGTTCCAGGCACTTGATCAGGTCGGCACGCTTCTTGTTATCGCAGGTGACGACAGGATTGGTGGAGCCCTTGCCTTCGGCCGTCAGGCGGTTGGCGGCGACACCATGCGCGACCAGGTATTCCTTGACTGCGTCAGCGCGCTGCTGCGACAGTTTCAGGTTGTACTTGGGCGAACCGATGCGGTCGGCGTAACCACTGATGACGACGTTGTTGACGTCCGGTGCAGCGTTCAGCACGCGGGCGATCTCGTCGAGCTTGGTCTGTGTCGGACCCAGCTTGGCGCTGTCGAACGCGAACAGTTCCGTTGCCGACATCGTCACTTTTTCAAAGCGTGGCGGCGGTGGCGGTGGTGGTGGCGGCACGACCACGACGACTTCTTCACGCACTGGCGGCGGCGGCGGTGGTGGCGGCGGTGCAGGCGGTTTGTCGAACGCGAAGTTCAGGCCCACGGTGACGTAGTAGTTGTTGGACTTGCTGCTGGGGTCGAAGGTGTTGCCACGCAGGAAACCGTGCACATTGCGCACGTCAGCCTGGACGGACAACTGATCCGTGATGCTGGACTGGAAACCCAGGCCTACGCTGGCGTACGGCGAGCTCTTGCTGCGTTCACCGAAGGCGAAGCTGGTGTCCTTGTCGCGCTGCATGCCGGCACCGACCAGCAGGAAAGGACGGAAAGCTTTGCGCGAGAACATGTACAGGCCGTCTACGCCCAGCGTATTTTGCTGGTAGCGCTGGCCGCCATCCTTGGAGCGGGCGTACGTGGTACCCAGCTGGATATCCCAGTCCGGGGAAACAGGTTTACCGAAACGCAAGCCTGCGCCATAGCCGGTTTTATCCGTGGCAAAGTCGGAATCTGGCTTGAGTGCGTTGATGCTAGGTTGAATATACCAGGAGGGATTAATTTCCTGGGCCTGTGCGCCGAGGGCGGAGCACAAGACTGCGGCGGCAACGGCGATTTTTTTTAGATTATTCACAAGTAACTCCCAACGTTGATAAGAGATTTTCTCTACAGCATCAAAGCGACATCTTGCTACACGTGCTATTGCTTGAGATAGACAACAATTCCAGGTGCGCCCGTCTTGCGATAAATGCACTGCTGTTGGACTGAAGAATACGATTCCAGGTTCGCGTGGTCGGTGCGCTGGCGCACAAAGCATTGTTGTATATCAATGGTGTTGCTGATTCACGACAAAGACTTTGGTGTTGAAAAAAACTAATTTGCTAGGTGGAACTTTTACAAGCACGGCCATTTCCAGGCGCCGCGGCAGAGGCAATCGTACGACTTGTTACCAGCATGCCACTGTATATTAGCAACAATGATGAGCTTGATAACTAATATTACATTGATGTTGTATTCCTGCCGCGTTCTGTTGGTTTGCCGGGCTTCCTCCAGGTAACTTTTACGCGCCGCAGCCAGCTCCGCCACTTTTCATCAAGGAGTTACCCGTGTTTGACCTTCCCCGTGTGTTTTCTTCCCCGCTGTCTGGCAAACTGGGCCCGTTATGTCTGCTGGGCTTGCTGTTGTCGCCGGGTCTGGCGATGCCGGCCTGGGCCGACAGCGGCGTATCCCTGTTTTCGCCCAGCGGCACGGTCAAGGCCGTACGCCAGGTGCGGGCCCAGTTCGCCACGCCGATGGTGCCGTTCGGCGACATGGGCTTGCTTGCGCCGTTCGCCATCGATTGCGGCAAGGCCGAGCCTGCCGTGGTGGCGGGTGCGGGTCGCTGGGCCGACGAGCGCAACTGGAACTTCGATTTCGAGCGCGACTTGCCGGCTGGCGTGGCCTGCAGCTTTACCTTGAAAGGGGGGCTGAAGGACCTGGCGGGCCAGCCGCTGCAGGGCACGGCGTCCTACCGCTTTTCCACGGGCGGCCCGGCCATCGTCGAGGCCGTACCGTATGACGGCCAGCCGTATATCGATGAAAACCAGATCTTCGTGCTGGGCCTGGACGCCGCGCCGAACGAGGCCAGCGTGGCCGCGCACGCGTATTGCCGCGCCGATGGCATCAATGAAAAGATTCCCGTGCGCCTACTCAAGGGCAAGGAACTGGAGCAGGTCCTGGCCTTGCGCAAGAACTTCGTCGACCGCTACCTGACCGTGTACTTCAAGAAGCGGGGCACGGTGTGGAAAGTGGGCATGCCCGTGGCCAGCAAGGGCGCGCCGCCGCTGCCCGTCACCGTGCTGCAATGCAAGCGCAGCTTCCCCGCCAATGCCAAGGTGTCGCTCGTGTGGGGCGAGGGCATCGCCAGCGCCAGCGGCATCGCCACGGACAAGGCGCAAACCCTGCAGTACAAGACGCGTCCCGACTTCACGGCCAGGTTCAGCTGCGAACGCAGCAACCCCAAGGAGCAGTGCATTCCCTTCCTGCCCATGCGCGTGCAGTTTTCCGCGCCCGTGAAAGCGTCGCTGGTGCGCGCCATGACCCTGACAGGCGGCGGCAAGACGTATGCGCCGACGATTTCAAAAGACGAGGAAAAGGCGGAATTCCTGTACGGCGCCGCCTTCAACGGGCCGTTCCCCGTGCAAGCCAGCCTGGTCCTGAGCCTGCCGCCGAAACTGACGGATGACGCGGGCCGCGCCTTGCTCAACCGCGCGCGCTTCCCCATGACGGTGCGTACGGGCGAACAGCCGCCGCTGCTCAAGTTCCCGGCCCCGTTCGGCATCATCGAAGTGAAGGGCGACGGCTTGCTGCCCGTCACCGTGCGCAATATCGAGCCTGTGCTGTCGGGCAAGGAAATCGCGCAGCCAGCCGCTGCCACGGGCTCCACCTTGCGCGTGCCCGACAATGACGACAAGTTCATCATCGAGTGGATGCAGCGCCTGGCCGGCAATGGCGAGGGGGGAGAGTACTGGCAGCCCTACGCCCAGTATGCGGGCAACATGAGTAAATCCGTGCTGGCAAACGCGTCCGGCACGCGTCCCCTCAGCCTGCCGCGCCCCGATGGCAAGAAAACCTTTGAAGTGATCGGTATCCCGCTGCAAAAGCCGGGCTTTTATGTGGTCGAGCTGGCCAGTCCCATCCTGGGCAAGGTGTTGCTGGGCAAACCCACCACGGCCTACATCCGCACGGCCGCGCTGGTGACCAACCTGGCAGCCCACTTCAAGCATGGCGCGCAATCGTCGCTCGTGTGGGTGACGTCGCTGGACAAGGGCGCACCCGTTGCGAAAGCGCAAGTGGCCGTGCGCGACTGCGCCGGCAAGCTGCTGTGGCAAGGCACCACGGGCGCGGACGGCGTGGCGCAGATTCCCGGCGAGCTGGCCAATTCCAGCTGCAAGAACAATGGCCGCTATTTCATCAGTGCGCGCAGCGGCGGCGACATGACGTTTACCCTGTCGGACTGGGTGGGCGGCATCGAAGCCTGGCGCTTCAACTTGCCCACGGACGACACGCGCGCCGACAACACCCTGCTGGCCACGGTATTTGACCGCACCTTGCTGCGTGCCGGCGAAACCGTGCACATGAAGCATTTCATCCGCAAGCACACGGAGCAGGGCATGAGCCTGGTGGACAAGAACAACGGTCCCGGCAGCGCCACCTCCGTCGTCATCACGCACCAGGGCAGCGACCAGAATTACCAGTTGCCCCTGCGCTGGTCGGCCAGCGGCACGGCGGAAAGCGACTGGGTGATTCCCGCCGACGCCAAGCAGGGCGAATACAGCGTGACCATGGCAGGCCGCCCCTCCGGCAGTTTCCGGGTCGAGGCGTTCCGCGTGCCCACCATGAAAGCCGTGCTGCAGGGACCGAAGGCGCCCGCCGTGCAGGCAAAGCAGCTGGCCCTCGATGCGCAAATTACCTACCTGGCCGGCGGCGCCGCCACGAATGCGCCCGTCAAGCTGCGCACGGTGCTGCAAGACAAGAGCGTGACGTTTGCCGATTATCCCGATTACAGCTTCAGCAATGGCGACGTGAAGGAAGGCCTCGTCAAGCAGGGCACGGGCTACGACGACGATGACGGCGAATGGCAGGACGAAGGCAATGGCATGCCGGCCGGCGCCGGCGCCGCTGCGGCGCGCACGCAAAGCCTGACCCTGGACAAGGCGGGCGGTGCGCGCATCGTCATCGACCAGCTGCCGCAGCTGGCCGCGCCGCGCGACCTGGTGGCGGAAATGGCTTTCCAGGATGCGAATGGCGAGACGGCTTCCGTGGCCACGCGCGTGCCGCTGTGGCCATCGAACTATGTGATCGGCATCAAGCCCGACGCCTGGGCCTTGAGCAAGGATGCGTTCAAGTTCACGGTGGCCGTGCTGGGCACCAATGGCAAGCCCGTGGCAAATGCGGCCGTCGCCGTCGACTTCTTTCAGCGCAACAGCTATTCGCACCGCCGGCGCCTGATCGGCGGCTTCTATGCATATGAAAACAGCAGCGAAGTGGTCAAGCTGGGACCCGCATGTTCGGGCAAGACGGACAACAAGGGTCTCTTGATTTGCGACGTGAAGGCGCCCGCCAGCGGCAATCTGATCCTGCGCGCCCGCACGCAGGATGGTGCAGGAAATGCGGCCGTCGCCAACCGCGAAACCTGGGTGGCCGGCAGCGGCGACTGGTGGTTCAACGCCAGCGACAATGACCGCATCGACGTCTTGCCTGAAAAGAAACGCTATGAACCGGGCCAGGAAGCGAGCTTGCAGGTGCGCATGCCGTTCCGTTCGGGCACGGCGCTGATCACGGTCGAGCGCGAAGGCATCCTCGACACCTATGTGCGCCAGCTCAATGGCCGGGAACCGGTGGTGACGCTCCCGGTCAAACCGAACTATGCGCCCAATGTGTATGTGTCCGTGTTTGTCGTGCGGGGACGGGTCGACGGCGTGCAGCCCACGGCCCTGGTCGACCTGGGCAAGCCGGCCTACAAGATGGGTATCGCGCCCCTGAACGTGGGGTGGCAGGCGCATGAGCTGAACGTGATGGTCGTGTCCGACAAGGAAGTGTATAAAACGCGCGACAAGGCAGAGGTGTCCGTGCGCGTGCGCCGCGCCGACGGTAATGCCTTGCCGGCCGGTGCCGAAGTGGCGCTGGCGGCCGTCGACACGGGGTTGCTGGAATTGATGCCCAACGATAGCTGGAAGTTGCTCGATACCATGATGGCGCAGCGCAGCCTGCAGGTGGAAACGGCGACGGCGCAGATGCAGGTGATCGGCAAGCGCCACTTCGGCCGCAAGGCGTTTCCGGCCGGCGGTGGCGGCGGCAAGGGCGCCAGCCGCGAACTGTTCGACACCCTGCTGTTCTGGAAGGGCACCGTCAAGCTCGACGCCAAGGGCGAAGCCACGGTGCAAGTACCGCTGAACGATTCGCTGACGGGCTTTCGCATCGTGGCCGTCGCCAGCGCGGGCCAGGAATTGTTTGGCACGGGCAGCACGGATATCCGCAGCTCGCAAGACTTGATCCTGATGTCGGGCTTGCCGACCCTCGTGCGCGAAGGCGACCAGTTGCGCGCGGGATTCACCGTGCGCAACACCTCGGCCGCATCGTTGAACGTGGACCTCAATGCCAGCGCGGCCGGCAAGGCCTTGCCGCGCCAAAGTTTGACCCTGGCGGCGGGCGAAGCGCGCGAAGCGGGCTGGGATTACCAGGTGCCGCTGGGCGCAGCCAGCATTGTGTGGGAGATCGGCGCGAAAGCAGGAAACCATACCGATAAACTGAAAATCACGCAGAAGGTGGGCCAGGCCACGCCCGTGCGCACGTATCAAGCCACCTTGCAGCAGATCGACAAGCCCGTCAATATGTCCGTGCAAATGCCGGCCGGCGCCTTGCCGGGCCGGGGCGGTCTGCAGACGAGTTTTGTGGCCAAACTGGGCGGCGAGCTGCCTGGCGTACGCGAGTACATGGCCGCCTATCCGTACACCTGCTTCGAGCAAAACACGTCGAAGGCCATCGCCCTGCAAGACCAGGAGGCGTGGAACAAGCTGGCCGCCAGCCTGCCCGCCTACCTGGACAGCGATGGCATGTTGAAATACTTCCCCATCATGGAGCAGGGCAGCGACAGCCTGACGGCCTACGTGCTGTCGGCAACGAAAGAGGCGGGCTATGCGATTCCCGAACAGACGAAGAACCGCATGGAAGAAGCCTTGACGGCCTTCGTGCAGGGCCGCATCGTGCGCCGTTCCGCGCTGGACACGACGGACCTGGCCGTGCGCAAGCTGGCCGCGCTGGAAGCGCTGTCGCGTTCCAACAAGGTGCCGCCCGATGCCCTGGAAAGTATCAGCATCAACCCGAACCTGTGGCCGACCTCGGCCGTCATCGACTGGAGCTTGCTGCTGCAACGCACGCCAGGCCTGGCGCGCCGCGATGCGCTGCTGGCCGAGGCGCAGCAGATCTTGCGCAGCCGGTTGAACTTCCAGGGCACGACCATGGGTTTTTCCACGGAGCGCAAGGATAACTGGTGGTGGCTGATGGTGTCCGGCGACGTCAACGCCAACCGCCTGCTGCTGGCCGTGATGGACAATCCGGCGTGGAAGGACGACATCGGCCGCCTCGTGCGCGGCAGCATGGGCCGCCAGAAAAAGGGCCGCTGGGATACGACGGTGGCCAACGCCTGGGGCACCCTGGCCATTGCCAGGTTCTCGGCCAAGTTCGAGTCCACTCCCGTGACGGGCGCCAGCGCCGTCAAACTGGGCAGCGATACGCAAGCGCTCGTGTGGAATGGCGCGGCGAAAGTGGGCCCGGTGCTGCAAGCGTGGCCGGCAGGCACGGATACCCTGGGCCTGGCGCACAGCGGCACGGGTAAACCGTGGGCCACCGTGCAAAGCCTGGCGGCCATCCCGCTCAAGGCACCCGTTTCCAGCGGTTATACGATCAAGAAAACCATTACGCCCGTGGAACAGAAAACGACGGGCGCCTGGTCGCGCGGCGACGTCTACCGCGTGCGCCTGGACTTGTCGGCACAGGCGGACATGAGCTGGGTGGTGGTCGACGACCCGATCCCCGCCAGCGCCACGGTGCTGGGCAATGGCCTGGGCCGCGATTCGCAGTTGCTGACGGCCGGTGAAAAATCCACGGGCTGGGTCTGGCCCACGTTCGAGGAGCGGGCCTTCGACGCCTTCCGCGCCTATTACGCCTTCGTGCCGAAGGGCAACTGGAGCGTGGAATACACGGTGCGCCTGAACAATGCTGGCGACTTCAGCTTGCCCGCCACGCGCATCGAAGCGATGTACTCGCCGGAAATGTTTGGCGAGTCGCCCAATGCGAATGTGAGGGTGGGGCAGTGAAGAAGTTGATTTTTGTCATGGGTTGCATGCTGTCCGGCTCTGCGCTCGCGCAAGCGGTGCTGACGCCGGCCCAGGTGCAGGCCGCCTACCGCAGTTCCGAAGCGCAGCTGCTGGACCGCAGTGGTACGCCGCTGCAATCCTTGCGCGTGGACATGAAAGTGCGGCGTTTGCCCTGGGTGCCGCTGGCCGACATCTCTCCCGCCGTGCAGCAAGCCGTGCTGCTGGCGGAAGACCAGCGCTTCATGCAGCATGGCGGCGTGGATGTGTCCGCGCTGGCCACGGCGGCCTGGGACAATCTGTTTTCGAAAAAGCCCCGGGGCGCCTCCACCATCACCATGCAGCTGGCGGGCCAGCTGGACGCGGACTTGCAGGCGTCCTCGGGCGGACGCAGCCTGCGCCAGAAGTGGGACCAGATGCGCGCCGCCCAGGCCATCGAGGCCAGCTGGAGCAAGGCGCAGATTTTCGAAGCGTATTTGAACCTCGTGTCGTTCCGCGGCGAGCTGCAAGGTATCGCGTCCGCCTCGTACAGCCTGTTCGGCAAGGCGCCGTCGGGCCTGAACCAGACGGATGGCATCATTCTGGCCAGCCTCGTGCGGGCGCCCAACGCGCCGCCGGCCACCGTCACGCGCCGCGCCTGCGCGCTGGCAAAAGAGTGGCGCATGGACAGCAGCTGCCAGCTGATCGGCCAGCGCGTGCAGACGGCCTTGCAACGCAACGCGCTGTACGCGGAGCTGGCGCCCGCGCCGCAAGTGGCGCAGCAACTGTTGAAACAGCCGGGCGCGCAAGTCGCCAGCACCCTCGACGGTCCCCTGCAGCGTTTTGCGCAGGAAAACCTGCGCCAGCAACTGGCATCCTTGCGCGAGCGCAATGTCAACGATGGCGCCATCATCGTGCTGGACAACCGCAGCGGCGAGATCCTCGCCTATGTCGGCAATGCGGGCGGCAGCCATGTGGACGGCGTGGTGGCCCTGCGCCAGGCCGGTTCCACCTTGAAACCATTTTTATATGAACTAGCCATCGAGCGTCGCCTGATGACGGCCGCCTCCGTCATGGACGATACGCCGCTCGACGTCGCCACGGCGTCCGGCATGTATGCGCCGCAAAACTACGACCGCAACTTCAAGGGCTACGTCAGCGCCCGCACCAGCCTGGCCAGTTCCCTGAACATTCCCGCCGTGCGCACGGTGCTGCTGACGGGGCAGGAGGGTTTTTACAACCGCCTCAAGGAAGTGGGCCTGTCCAGCCTGACGGAGCCGGCCGAATACTACGGCCCTTCGCTGGCGCTGGGCTCGTCGGAAGTGAGCTTGCTGGAACTGGCCAACGCCTATCGCGCGCTGGCCAACGGCGGGCTGTACAGCACGGCCAGCCTGCAGCCGGGCCAGGCGGGCAAGGACAAGCGCCGCGTGATGGCGCCGGGTGCCGCCTTCATCGTGGGCGATATCCTGGCCGACCGCGCCGCGCGCAGCATGACCTTTGGTTTACGCAACGAGCTGGGGACGAATTTCTGGAGCGCCGTCAAGACGGGCACGAGCAAGGACATGCGCGACAACTGGTGCATGGGCTATTCGGAGCGCTATACGGTGGGCGTGTGGGTGGGCAATTTCGATGGCAAGCCCATGTGGGACGTGTCGGGCGTGACGGGCGCCGCGCCCGTGTGGCGCGACGTGATGGACTACCTGCACAAGAACGTGCCCAGCCATGCCCCGAAGGCGCCGCCCGGCGTGCTGCAGCAGATGGTGGCGTACCAGCCCGCGCTGGAAGCGCCGCGCCGCGAATGGTTTATCGCCGGCACGGAAAGCGCCGTCATCGCCGTCGTGGGCGACATCGTGAAGCCAGCCGCCATCGTGTATCCGGCCGAGGACAGCATCCTCGCCATCGACCCCGACATCCCGCCCGCCCTGCAGCGCGTCTTTTTCCAGGCCCAGGGCAGCCACGGCTTGCGCTGGGTGCTCGACGGCAAGGACATGGGCGGCGCTGCGGAGAGCATCAGCTGGCGCCCCGTACCGGGCAAGCACGCGCTGGCCCTCGTCGACGACGGGGGCAAGACGGTGGCGCAGGTGGCGTTCCAGGTGCGGGGGAATGCGCTGGTGCAGCTGCATTAGGCGTAGTGATTCGCGCCCTTGGCCACGCTAGCGCGGTATCGTCAAAAAGTAGTTACGGCGCGCTGATGATGTTCGTCAGCGCAATGCGGTACGCGGGCTGCACGTCGCCATCCCGGTCCAGCTTGTCCATCATGATCACGCCGTAGCCTTGCGCGTACCACACGTATTCGCCGCTCTTGCCCTTGCTTTTTCCACCGACGTCATGCAGTTCGAACTTGCAGGCGTCGGGGAAGCGGCGGCCGCCCAGTTCCAGGCGTTCCCAGCCCAGGAAGGTGATGGAGAAATCGCGTTTGTCCGTGCGCGTGGACGTCGTGATCTTGTCGGACAGGCCCGCCAGCGGGTAGTGGGTGCTTATTTGCGTGTCCGTGAACTGCACGCGCACTTCCTGGCCGGGGCGCATGTTGGCGGGGATGGCGGACTGCGGCGTGTAGACATTCTTGCTGCGCACGGTGCCGTCTTCGTTGTAATGGATGGTACCCGTCAGGAAGACCTGGCCGTCGCGGATATCCTGGTAGGACGTGGCCAGCAGCACGCCGCCGTCGAGGATCAGCTGCGTGCCCTTCTGTTTCTTGCCCTCGAAGGTTTCTTCGACATTGACTTGCGCGTCGCCATTGTTCTTGCTGAATTTGATGCCCGTCGTCAGTTCCATGCACTGGCCCACCGTGGGCGCCGCCTGTGCACTGGCGGCCGCGAATACGCTGGCCGCCACCATTCCACACCATGCTGCTTTCATTATCATCCTGGCTATCTTGAAAAGCGAGATGATAGCGTGCCGTGGAGCAATGTGGCGCAGCGCTGGAGGAGGGCTTAGCGCGCTGGCGCGACGGGCGTCGCTGGCGGCGCGGCGGCGGGGCCGCTGGCGGCCGGAGTGTCCGGCGTGGCCACTGGCTTGCCGCGCCGCGTGCGCTTGTCCGTGCGCGTCTTGCCGGGCTTGGCGTCGTGCACCAGCTTGCCTTTGTTGTCGAGTTTGTCGGACTGGTCCGATTGCTGGCCCGGGTGCCTGGCATTGTTGGTGTGGTTGCCCGTCTGGTTCACATTCGTCGTCGACTGGGCTTGCACCCAGGCGCCGCCGACGGTCATCAGGGTGGCGGCCAGCAAGAGAGCGGCGGTTTTCATGGCGGTATCCTGTGCGAGCGTTGAGATGAGCTTGCATTGTCACACAGGAGTCCGCCCGCACGGGTAGGACGTCGCCCCATGGGCGTGTCGGCTTGATGCTCAGCTTATCGGAACTGTTCCGTCGAGATATCGAAGCGCTTGAGCTTGTCGTACAGCGTTTTCTTCGGGATATTCAGGCTGGCGGCCGCGTCGATGACGTTGCCATTGTGGCGGCGCAAGGCTTCCTCGATGATGGAAATCTCGAAGGTGTCCACTTGTTCGGCCAAGGACGCCTCGCGGCAGCCGGCCGGACTCAGGGTGTCGTCGAGCAAGCCCAGCACGAAGCGGTCGGCCACATTGTGCAGTTCGCGCACATTGCCTGCCCAGCGCTGCGCCATCAGCGAGGCGATCAGTTCGCCGCTGACGAGGGCGGCCGGCTGGCCGTAGCGCAAGGCTGCCTGCAGCACGAAGAATTCGAACAGCAGGGGAATATCTTCGCGCCGGTTGCGCAGCGCGGGCAGGGTCAGGCTGGCCACGTTCAGGCGGTAATACAGGTCGGGACGGAACTTGCCCTGTTCGGCCAGCACATTCAAGTCTTCCTTGGCGGCGGCAATCACGCGGAAATTGACGCAAATCAATTTATTGGAGCCGAGCCGTTCCACCTGCCGTTCCTGCAGCACGCGCAGCAGCTTGACTTGCAGGGCCAGCGGCATGCTTTCGATTTCATCCAGGAACAGGGTGCCGCCGTTTGCGTACTCGATCTTGCCGATGCGCTGGCGCTGCGCGCCCGTGAACGCGCCTTCCTCGTGGCCGAACAGTTCCGATTCAAAGATCGATTCGGGCAGGGCGCCGCAGTTGATGGCCACAAACGGGTGGTCGCGCCGCTCGCTGAAGTCGTGCAGGCAGCGGGCGATCAGCTCTTTTCCCGTCCCCGTTTCGCCGAGGATGATGATGTCGGCCGACTTGGGCGCCAGGTTCAGCACCAGCTGGCGCACCTTGGCCATGGCCGCGCTGCGGCCCACGATGCGCGCCTCGATGCCGACCCGCTGTTCGAGCTGGCGGCGCAAATTCATGTTTTCCAGCACCAGATGGCGTTTGTCGAGCGCGCGGCGGCACACTTCCACCAGCAGGTCGGCGGAAAACGGTTTTTCGATGAAATCGTAGGCGCCACGGCGCATGGCGCCCACGGCCATCGATACGTCGCCGTGGCCCGTGACGAGGATGACGGGCAGGCTGGCATCCTGCGCCACGGCGATATCGAGCAGTTTCAAGCCATCCATGCCGGGCAGCTTGATATCGCTCAATAAAATGCCGGCAAATTCGGGCACCAGGTAGGGCAGCGCTTCCTCGGCCGTGGCGACGGCCGTCACTTGCAGTCCCGCCAGTTCCAGCGATTGCCGCGCGCCCTTGCGCACGACGGCATCGTCTTCCACCAGCAGCACTTGCATGCCCTCAAAATTATTCTCGTGCATCAGATGTTTCCTTCGTCTCTCTCCCCCGGGTCGCAGCTCAGGGTGATGGTAAATTGTGCGCCGCCCCCTTCCTGCGCGCTGCGGTTGCGCACGGCCAGCGCGCTGCCCGCCGCGCGCAGTATGCCTGCGCTGATCGACAATCCCAAGCCCAGCCCGTGTTCCTTGGTGGTATAGAAGGGGTCGAAGATCTTGTCCAGCGAAGCGAGCGGGATGCCGGGGCCATTATCGGTGATATGCAGCACGGCGAGGCTGCCTTCGCGGCGCACCTGGAACCATATCTTCACGGGCTCGCTTTCCGGCACGGCATCCATGGCGTTGGTGATCAGGTTGGTAAACACCTGTTCCAGGCCGATGGCGTTGCACAGCACGATGATGTCGTCCTCCAGCCAGCTTTCATGCAGGGTCAGCCGTTGCGAATTCTTGCGCGTGCGGATCTGCAGCATGGTTTGCGCAAACGCCTGGCGCACGCTGACGGGTTTGCGGGCATCGTCGCTGCGCCGCGCAAAGCCTTTCAATTGCGACGTCACATAGCCGAGGCGCTTGACGAGGTCGGAAATGGTGGACAGGTTGTCCAGCGCGTCGTCGATGCGCCCGCGCGCCAGGAAGACCTTGGCATTGTCGGAAAACGTCTGCAGGGCGGCCAGCGGCTGGTTCAGCTCGTGCGTGACGCCGGCCGCCATCTGGCCGATGGCTGCCAGCTTGCCGCTTTGCACCAGTTCCGCCTGGGCATAGCGCAGGGTCTGCTCGGCCCGCTCGCGCTCGGCCACTTCCGCCTGCAGGCGGCCATTCGCGTGCACGAGGTCGGCCGTGCGCTGCTCGACCTTGATTTCCAGCTGTTCATAGGCGCGCGCCAGGGTTTGCTGCGCATTGAGCTTGTCGGCGATGCGGCGCCGGCGCTGGCGCGCATACATCAGGGCCAGCAGCAGCAGGGCCCAGCCCAGCGCGGCGGCGATGGCCGCGTTGCGCGCCGCTTCATCAACCTGGTCGAGTTCGGCCAGCACCGTGATCTGCCATTGCAGCGGACCCAGCGCACGGTTCACGGCCAGATAGTCCACCTTGTCGGCGCTGCCGGACAGGGCGGGGGTGTCGCCCGTCTGCGGCCGTTCCAGTGTCATCACGCTGGCGCCATCGGCAAACTGGCGCCGCAGCCGGTGCGGCAAGATGGGCAGGTTTTCCTGCAGGAACTGGCGCTGCGCGCTGATGTCGTTCTTGGCGGCCGGCGACAGGGGCGCCAGGGTCTTGAACTTGAAGGCGGGCGTGGTGGCCAGGATCAGCACGCCATTGGCATCCTTGACCCAGATCTGTTCGCCGGCGCCGGGCGTGCGCCACGATTGCTCGATCCAGTCCAGGTTGACCTTGGCGGCGACGATGCCGATGATGCGCCCGTTGCGCTGCACGGGTTGCGAAATGAAATAGCCGGCCTCGAAGGTGGAGGCGCCGATGCCGTAGAAGCGGCCGATGCCGCCCGCGATCGCATCCTTGAAGTAGGGCCGGAAACCATAGTTGACGCCCACGTAGGAGCTGCGGTCTTGCCAGTTGCTGGACGCCAGGGTCGTGCCCTTGTCGTCGAGCACGTAGACGGCAAAGGCGCCCGCGCGGCGGTTCATGTCGACCAGGTAGGCGTTGATCTGCGTGACCTTGTCGGCGCTGGGCTGCTCCAGCAGCTGCGCCACCGCATCGCTCTGGGCCACGGCCAGGGGCAAGAATTCGTACTTGTTGAGGGCGCCGCCGATGGACGCCGCATACAGTTCCGCGCGCGAATCGAGCGTGCGGTGTAATTCATCGAGCTGGCGCTGCTTGACCCAGGCATACGACGCCCACGTCAGCACGACCAGCGAACCCACGGCCAGCAGGGGGGCTAGCGCGGGTTTCAGGGTCCATTTGCCGAATGCCATGGTGCTCCGTGTGTCTGTTTAGCAATGCGGGGTCAGACCCGGCGGGTCTGACCCCATTACTTAGTCTGCAGTACTTGCCATGGTCTCGGCGTTATGGTGCCGCTGCTGCTCTTCCATCACCATCTCGCCCAGCATGCGCTTGAGGCGGTTGAACTCCGGGTCGCTCGGGTCGCGCGGGCGGGGCAGTTCGATGGCCACGTCGCGCTTGATGGTGCCTGGACGGTAGGTCATGACGATGGTGCGGTCGGCCAGGTAGATCGATTCCTCGATCGAGTGCGTGACGAACACGATGGTGGTGCCGAAGACTTTCCAGATTTTCAGCAGCTCATCTTGCAGGTTGCGCCGCGTCAAGGCATCCAGTGCGCCGAACGGTTCATCCATCAGCATGATCGGCGAATCGAGGGCCAGCACGCGGGCAATCGCCACGCGCTGGCGCATGCCGCCCGACAAGTCTTTCGGGTAGCGGGCACGGAATTCCGTCAAGCCCAGCATGCTCAGCAGCATGTCGACCCGTTCCTTGATCTCGGCCGGCGTCTTGCCGGCGATTTCCAGGCCGAAAGCGATATTGCTCTCGATGGTCATCCACGGGAACAGCGCGTATTCCTGGAACACCATGCCGCGGTCGGGACCGGGCTCGGTGATCAGCTTGCCGCCGGCCAGGATCTGGCCCGAGGTCGGCTGCGAAAAGCCGGCGATGGCGTTGAGCAAAGTCGACTTGCCGCAGCCGGACGGCCCCAGCAGGCAGATGAATTCGCCGCTGGCGATTTCCAGGTTGATATCCTTCAGGGCGATGACGTCCGCGCCGCCCGTGGTGAAGATTTTATTGACTGCATTGATATTGATCGTGGTCATGGCCGTTCCTCTCAGTGTTCCAGGCCGCGGTGCCACTGCAGCAAATGATTATTCAGGGCATTCATGGCCATGTCGATGGCCAGGCCGAACAGGCCGATGGTAAACATGCCGGCGATAATCTTGTCAGACCAGAAATATTCGCGCGCTTCCAGGATGCGGAAACCCAGGCCGCTGTTGACGGCAATCATTTCCGCCACGATCACGACGATGAAGGCCGTGCCCATGCCGATGCGCGCGCCGGCCAGGATGTAGGGCGTGGCGGCCGGCAGGATGACGCGGCGGAACATCGTCATCTGGCTGGCGCCCAGGTTGCGCGCGGCGCGGATGTAGATGCCGTCGACCTGGCGCACGCCGGCGATGGTATTCATCAGTACGGGGAAGAAGGAACCAATGCTGATCAGGAAGAAGGCGGGCGGGTTGCCCAGGCCGAACCACAGAATCGCCAGCGGAATGTAGGCGATCGGCGGAATCGGACGCAGCACCTGCACCAGCGGGTCGAACAGTTTATAGATGGTCTTGTTGGTGCCCATCAGCAAGCCCAGCGGCAAGGCCAGGCCCGCGCCGATGGCGAAGCCGCCCAGCACGCGCGACAGGCTGGCCCAGGCGTCATGCGGCAGTTCGCCGGAGAACAGCCACACCAGGTAGTTGCCCGATTCGGGCGTGTACGCTTCCAGCGGTACCAGGTATTCATACCACTTCACCAGCACGGCCACGGGCGAGGGCAGGATTTGCGGGTTGA
This sequence comes from Janthinobacterium violaceinigrum, assembly GCF_009208555.1. Lineage (GTDB taxonomy): Bacteria > Pseudomonadota > Gammaproteobacteria > Burkholderiales > Burkholderiaceae_D > Janthinobacterium > Janthinobacterium violaceinigrum. The sequence goes on from NZ_WFLI01000005.1 coordinate 130,467, forward strand.
TCCAGCCAAACGTGGACATGGCTTGCCACAGCAGCAGCACGGCCACGGGCACGGCGGCACCGTGCGCGAAGCGTTTCATCATTTGAATATTCATCGTGACACTTTCAGATTAGCGTGGAGCGTAGGACTTCTTGGCTTTTTCCAGCAGGTCCAGCTTGACCCAATCCTGTGCTGCAGGCGGTTTGGCCATGCGGCCCACGCCGAATTTCACCATGTAGTCGGTGGTCAACTGGACGTGGCTTTGCGTGATGTCTTCCGTGAAGATGGCGTTGTCGATGGCATCGCGGTAATCCTCGGACGTGATCTGGTTCTTGAACATCGATTCGCGCACGTATTTTTCCGCCAGTTTCGGATCGGCCAGGAAGGCGCGCGTGGCGGCGACGAAGCAATCCATGAAGCGCTGCGCCACGGCAGGTTTCTCTTTGTACATCTTTTCCGTCATCACGAGGGCGCGCACGGGCTCGCCCAGCGGCGTGTCGTAGGGTTTGATGACGGCCGAGCCGTATTTCTTGTGGATCGCTTGCGTGGAGTAGGGCTCGGACTGGCTCATGGCGTCGATATCCTTGGTCAGCAGCGCCTGGTTCAGGTCCGGATAGCCCATGTACAGGATCTGCACGTCCTTGCCCGGCTTGTCGGACCAGGTCAGTTTGGCCTTGGTCAGTTCGGCAAACAGCAGGATTTCCTGCGGGCCGCCGCGCGTGACGCCGACTTTCTTGCCTTTCAGGTCGGCGATGCCCTTGATGTTCAGGTCGGGACGGCCGACGATCTGCACGCCGCCCTTGGCAAAGCCGCCCACCAGGTACACGGGCAAGCCCGTGGCGCGGCCCGTGATGGCCGCTTCCAGCGCGCTGGCGGACACGTCGATTTCACCGGCGATCATGGCCGGCACGATGTCGAGGCCCTTGGCGAAGATGCGCTCTTCGATCTTCAGGTCGTATTTGGGCGCGATTTCCTTCATGTAGGCAACGGCGCCGTAATGGGCGAATTTCAGGTTGCCCAGGCGGACGGTATCGGCCGCGTGCACGGCCAGCGGGAACTGCGCGGCCAGGGCGACGGCTACGGCCAGAGCCTTGGTGTTCAGGAAGGACGAGATGCGGAAGGTGCGTGCCATGCTGTTGTCTCCAAAAGGTAGATGGTTTTATATGGGGTGAAGCTGCCGCTCTGCGGCGGTTATGAAAATATAAAAGCATCTTCCGTGCCAGTGGAGCGCATTTTGACGTTTATTGCAAGTGATTGTTTATAAAGGTTTAATTTGAATCTAGTGAAAATGGGAAATAGCGATATTCCGCCTTTCCGCACGGGGAGGGGAAAGGCTGTGCGGATTGCCGCATTCCGGGCGGCCGGCGCGCTGCCCGCCGGTGCCGGACATGCAGGTCACGATGGGGGCCAACTTGCGGGTGAACCTTCGGGGCGCGGCCGACTCCAAACGTAAAAAAACGCGTTGCAAACAGGCTGGCAACGCGTAACTCCCCCGTGGAGTAGGGGCGGCGCCGCGCTGGCGCCTGATCGATTGCCGTCGGGCGGCTGTTATTTGGGCGCCGTGGCGGGCGGCAGTGCGGGCGCGGTGGCCGGATCGGTCAGGGGCGCCGGCGGTGTCGTGCTGCCCGGACCGGCTTCCGGCGTGGCCGGCGCGACGGGGGCCGGCATCACCTGCGGGGCGGACGCGGGGTTGGGCGCCGTTTCGGGCAATGGCGCCTCGGCCGGTTTTTTGCAGGCGGACAGGGTGACGAGGGCGGCGGCGGCCAGCAGGGCAGGCATGTTCATGATGGTTCCTTTGCAAGTATCAAGATGGGCGCGGTGCGGGCGGCGCGGGCAGTGGATGACCGCGCGCCGCGCGTGAAGCTTGAATTTATGGCACGGATGCCGATGCTTCTGTTCGCCATTTCACCTTGAACGCAGAAATGTCGCCCCATGTAGCGACGGCAAAAAATAGATGCGATAGAGAAATAATTCACACGGGAAATATTTTTCACTTTCTTGCTTCTAATGTTCGTTAACGCACAGACCAAGCGAGAGCACGGTGGCATTCTGTGTCCAGACGCTCAGGATTCGTGGCGTTCTGGTATAAAAATTGCCAAGAACTTAACAATCCGGGCTACCGGCAATCGTTTAAAAGGAGTATTCAAATGCATGCAATGACTCAGTCTCACGTGAAGAGCGAATTAAAGGCAGCGCACCAGGAACTTCGTAGCCCCGAAAAAGGCTCGCAAATGGTAGAACGCGCAGCACCCATCCCCCCGGAACGCATGAATCCCATTTCCATGGCACCGATCGAGCGCGTGCGTTCGACGTCGGCCACCCTGCGCCGCATCGAAAACATGCAAAAGCTGATCGGCGAATTGTCGCTGCACGAGATGCTGGCCGATGAAATCGCCTGGTTCCTCAAGTTTTCGCCATCGGGCGCCCGCAAATATATCCGCGACTTGCGCGAAGCGGGCGTGATCGAACTGGCACGCTATATCGAAGGCACGGCCACCTACCTGGGCAAGGCAGTGTACCAGCTGACGCCGGACCCTGAGCGCGTGCGCGCCTTCCTGGCCGCTATCGTCCAGCCAAAACGCGAAGGCGCGCCACCGCGCAAGGACCGTCCCGGCCTGCGCGAGCAAAGCATGGCAGGCAGCGGCCGTCACTTCCACATCCTGGCCGATGACACGCATTACGCCATCCGCGTCAACCGCGGTCCCGTGACGCGCGATCCGCTGGTGGCCGCCCTGTTCGGTGCGCCGCAGCAGAAAGCTGCCGAGTAATAGTTACGGCGCCTGAACGGCCGCGTGGCGGCTGGCGGGCGTAATGCTTGTGGTTCGTATTATCAGACGCATGTCGAAAGCCGGGTTGCGACCCGGCTTTTGGCGTTGCGCCGAACGGTCCGAGATGCGCCGATTGAATGTGGTCTGATTGAAAAGACTGCAAGCATCCCCATGTGGGCTGGACTGCTGCCCGCAACGCGCGGGTTCACTTGAAGGAGCTTGTCCTTGTCTGCCTACGCCGCCTTGTTGTTCTCTAGCCCCCCGGTCTTGAAACGGGCCGCCGCATGAACCCGCTACTGTGGATCGCCCTCGTCACGGTGGCCATCGTCTTTTCGCTGTGGTTCCCCCGCTGGCGCCTGCAGCGTGCCCTGGCCAAGCCCTTGCCGCCCGCGGGCCTGGCCGTGCTGGAAAAGAATATCCCCGTGTACAAGCGCATGCCGGCTCCGTTGCAGGAGCAATTGCGCCGCCTCGTCGTACAATTTCTGTATCAGAAGAAATTTGTCGGCTGCGGCGGCCTGGAAATCACGGACGAGATGCGCTACACCATCGCCGGCCAGGCTTGTTTGCTGCTGCTCAATCGCCAGACCCAGGTGTATCCGGAACTCGACACCATCCTCGTGTACCCCACGGAATTCATCGTCACGCGCAATGAAGTGGGGCCGGGCGGCGTGGTGACGCCGTCGGCAAATGGCTTGTTGGGCGAATCCTGGGGCGATGGCCGCGTGGTGCTGGCCTGGGACCACGTGCAGCGGGGCGCGGCCGACTGGACCGATGGCCACAATGTCGTGCTGCATGAATTTGCCCACCAGCTCGACAGCGAATCGGGTGCCGCGAATGGCGCGCCCTACCTGCCCAGCGTGTCCAGCTACCGCAGCTGGGCCACGGTGCTGTCGCGCGACTTCGACAACCTGCGCCACGACGCCATGTACCAGCAGCAAAGCGTGATGGACCATTACGGCGCCACCAATCCCGCCGAATTCTTTGCCGTGGCCACGGAAACCTTCTTTGAAAAGCCGTATCAGATGGCCGAGCACCATGAAGAGCTGTACGCGCAATTCTTGCAGTACTACAAGGTCGACCCGCGCGACTGGATGGCGCCGCCCGTGGAACCCGAGCACATGGCCTCGCCATTCCCGAACTACGCGCCCCACTGGTAAGGGAAACTTCAGCCCAGCAGCCGCTGTTTCAGGGCCGGATAGCTGCTGCGCGAGACGGGGATGCCCGTGCTGGTCTGCGTGTCGAGCGCGTATTTGCCGCCCGCGCCGATCTGCAGCCGCTTGAAGCCCAGGCTGTTGACGATGTAGGAGCGGTGCACGCGCAGGAAGTGGGGCGGCAGCAGGGCCATGAGCTTGTCGATGGCCAAGTCGTGAAAACAGTGTTCGCCGCTGCGCAGCACGATGTTGCTGTAGTGGCCGTCGGCCTGCACGTGGTCGATGTCGGCCATGGCGATCCATTCCAGCGCACCCCGTTTCTTGACGGCCAGGGAACTGGCGTGCGCCGCGCCCCGGGCCGGCTGGTCCGTGTAGCGTTGCAGTGCCTTGTGCAGGCGTTCGCGGCTGAACGGCTTGGCAACGAAGTCGAGCACGCCGAATTCGAAGGCCGTGATCGAGCGTTCCCCGTGGGCCGAGACGATGATGGTCTGGAACGGGGCGCTGCCGGCCAGGCGCAGCAAGTCATAGCCGTCCGCGCCGTGCAGGTTCAGATCCAGCAACAGCAAATCCACCTTTTCCCGGGCCAGGGCGGCCAGCGCTTGCGGCACATTGTCGTGCAGCGCGAGCGTGGCCAGGCGCGCGCCGAAATGCGTGCGCACCCCGCGTTCGAGGCCCCGCGCGATCAGCGGTTCATCTTCCAGTATCAATACATTCATGGCGCCGCCGGCAAGGTAAAAATGAGGCGCCAGCCTGCCGGATGCTGTTCGCTGACATATTCGCTGGCATAGCGGGCGTCGTCGCCGAACACGGCGTGCAGGCTGGCGCGGATGTACTGTTCGCCCATGCCGCTGCCCGCATGCGGGCGCGTTTCCCCTTCGGGCAAGAGCAGGGTGAGCACCCGCGTTTGCGCCAGCCTGGCACTGCGCAGGATAAACAGGGCGCCGTGGCGGTAGCGGTTATGGCTGAACGCATTTTCCAGCGCCGTCAGCAAGATGGCGGGCGGCACGGTGATGCCGGCCGCCTCGCCCTCGAGCTGCAGGCTGCACGGCTGCTGCAGCCGCGTGCCCATGATGCTCAGGTAATTTTCGCACATGGCCAGTTCCTGCGTCAGGGCGATGCTGGGTTGCTGGGCAAACTCGTTGAGCATGCGCAACTCGGCGCCGAGCGCCTCGATGAAGGTTTCGGCCGCCTGCGGCGACTGCGCGTTGAGTTCGCCGATCAGGCTCAGGGAATTCATCAGGAAATGCGGCTGCATGCTTTTGCGTAAGAGCTGGTTTTCCAGCTGCTGGGCGCGCACTGCCTTGCTGCGTTCACGCAAGAGCTGCGCCAGCAATTGCGCGCACAGGGGCAGCAGCAAAAAGCACACGACGAGGGCGAAGCCGCCTTCGGCAAACTGGCTGCCCGTCAGCAGGAACAGGGCGCACGAAGCGAGCGCGATCAAGGTGCCGCCGCGGCTGCCCGGCAGGCGGCGCCACAGGGCACCCAGGTTGAGTGTCAGGCTCGCGGCCAGGCCCGCCAAAAACATCTGCCAGCAGCGCGCATCGAAATGCGCGGGCAGCGCGCCGGCCAGCGCGACGCCCGCCAGCAGCACCGCCGCCGCCAGCGGCCAGCGGGGCAGGCGGTAAGCCGCATAGAAATACAGGGGCAGCAAGGTGGAAAACAGCCAGGTCAGGGCGCTGACGGTATACAGGCGCGGCAGGTGCCAGGGATAGGCATAGCCCGTGATGCTGCGCCAGATTTCCACCACCAGCAGCAGGGCCGCCGCCAGGCACAGCGCGGCAAACATGGCCCAGTGCCGCTGCCGCTGGTACAGCAGGGTCAAGGCCAGGAAGAGCAGGGCGGCGGCGGCCAGCGCCCCGGCCAGCAGCAGTGGCGGCAGCCTGTACCAGGCCAGCGCCGCGCGATAATCTTGCCGGTCGACCAGGTACAGCGCATAAAATGGCGACGTCAGGTGCGCCGGCACCTGCTGCATCGACAGCAGCAGTCGCAGGTGGTGCGTGCCCATGGCCAATTGCTGGGGCCGCAGGTGGATGGCGAAATCGATGTCGCCCGCGCGCTCTCCGCTGGCCTGGCGGGCGGGCTGGCCATTGCTGCCGATCAGGACGCCGTCGAGCCACAGCTCGCTGGCGGCCAGCGCCGACAGCACCAGCAGCTGCGTCGACGGCGGCGTGGCGACCAGGGACAGTTCGCGTTCCACGCACAGCAGCTGGCCCGGCTGGACCAGCTGCTGCAGCGCAGCGGCGGGCGTAGACGGCGGATTGCCGCAGGTGCGCCAGCCTTCGTCCAGCGACAGCGGATGCATGGCGCTGGCGAAAGCGGGCAGGGCCAGGCAGCACAGCAACAGGTAGCGGAAGAGGGAGGGCATGGCGGGCATTGTAGCTGCTCATTTGCTATCCTTTTGCAACATTTTTGCGATCGCCGGTGCCGTTCGTGCAGGGCAAGTGCATTTCGTGCACGGCCCGCCAACGGTGTACGAAAGACATTTACCATGCATCAGCGCCGTGCTGTGCACACGGCCCTCACCATGGACTAATGATTATGCAAAGCAGCAAATATTACGGTTTCGCCGGCGCGCTGGCGCTGTTCTGCGGCGTGGCGCAGGCCGCCTCCGCTCCCTCTGCTGCTCCCGCTCCGGCGCTGGCCGCGCGCCTGGCCGCTTTCGACGGCTGGGTCGCCCAGCGCATGGCCACGGAGCGCATCCCCGGCGTGACCGTGGGCTTCAGCCAGGGCGGCGTGGAATGGGTAAAAGGCTATGGCTATGCGGACCTGGAAAACCGCGTGCCGGCCACGGCCCAGTCCAGCTACCGGCTGGCGTCCGTCACCAAGCCCATGACGGCGGTGGCCATCTTGCAACTGGTCGAGCAGGGCAAGGTGGACCTGGATGCGCCCGTGCAAGCCTATGTGCCGTACTTCCCCGTCAAGCCGTTTCCCGTCACGGTGCGCCAGCTGCTGGGCCACCTGGGCGGCATCGATGCCTACCGCGACAGCAGGGTGGAGCAGCATTTCAAGGAGCACAAGGATACGCGCCAGTCCATCGCCGTCTTCGAGCAGTTCGACCTGATCGCCGAACCGGGCACGCGCTACCGCTACACCAGCTATGGCTACAATTTGCTGGGTGCCGTCATCGAAGCCGCCTCGGGCGAAAGCTATGGCAGCTACATGCGGCGCCACGTGTGGGGGCCGCTGGGCATGGACGCCACCGTGATGGATGACCCGGACGCCGTGATCGCCCACCGCGTGCGCGGCTACCGGCTGGACGGCAAGGCCTGGAAGAATTCGGAATTCGTCGACATCAGCAGCCGCTTTTCGGCCGGCGGCACGCGCGCCAGCGTGCCCGACATGCTGGCCTTCGGCAGGGGCGTCCACGACGGGAAGATCCTGTCGGCGGCCAGCGTGGCCGCCATGGTGCAGCCGATGGCCACGCGCGCGGGCCGCTTGACGAATTACGGCATGGGCTGGGAAATCCTGCCCACGGGCGGGCGCTACGCCATCGCCCACGGCGGCCAGCAGCCGGAAACCGTCACCTATCTGTACAGCTTTCCCTCGCGCAAGCTCACCATTGCCGTCGCCGCCAATCTCGAGCGCGTCAACCCGGAAGGCTTCGTGCAGCGCCTGTTCGAAGTGGTCACGGGCGAACCGTGGCAGCTGAAAACGTATATCGCCGATGCGGGCGCGCAGCGCGCTTACCAGGTGGCGCAAGGCTTATTCGAGGAGGGACGCGCCTATGCCGAGCGCACGGATCAATCGTATGCCGATGCGGCCGCCACGCGCGAGGCATTCATGCAAATCAACCGGCAGGCGCTGGCGCCCGACGCCCAGGCGGCACGCGCCTACATCGAAGCGGCCCGCCATCCCGCGGGCGGCCGCGTGTTTCTCACGGCCGGCGCCAGCATGGCTGCGGCATTGCGCGCATCGGGCGCCGATCTGAATAAGTATGCGCACGGCGGCGCGCTGGCGTTTGCGCGCGACTATATCCGCTTGTCGCAAGGCGCAAAGGCCGGCACCATGCCCCGTTTCGATCCCGCCTTCGAGCATGCCATCGCGACCCTGGCGGCCAGCTGGGACCGCACGGCCGCCACCGCCTGGCCGGCCGCACCCGCCTCCATCGCCGCCCTCGATAGCCAGCTGCGCACGGCGTTCCGCGGCCAGCGCGCCTATCCCGATTTCGTGCCCGAACTGCAGGAGCTGGCGCAAGCGTCGGCCGCGCGTGGCGAGGCGGAGGCGGCGCTGGCGGCCAGCCGCCTGGCCGTGGAACTGTATCCGCTCAGCGACCGCGCGCATGCGCTGCAAGGCTTGACCTTGCTGCGCGCCGGCAAGACGGAGCCTGCACTCGAGGCCCTGCGCCTGGCGCTGGCCCGCGATCCGCTGGGCGCGGCCAGTCCGGCGGTGCTGAACGGGGAAGCGTACCGGCTGAAAGGCAGCGGCGCCGTCGCGCAAGGCATGGCCGTGCTGCAGGCGGCCGCCAGCCTGCATCCGCGCGACGCGAATCTGCAGGACAGCCTGGCCGAGTTTTATGCGGAGCAAGGCTTGCGCCCGCAGGCGGTGCAAGCCTACCAGCAGGCGCTGCAGCTCGATCCCCGCTATCCGGGCGCCGTGGGCGCCAGGGCGGCGATCATCCGCCTGGGTGGCGAGACGAAGGCGCTGGCGCTTTAGCTGAGGTCTTCGCTGATGCCTTAGATGAATTCTTCATAAGCAAGGGTGAAAAGATTCCTTTTTGGAAATAAGGGCGCTGCGGTCTAATGGCGGCATTCATTGTCCACCAGAGGAATCCCATGCAGACCCGTCTCCATTTCGCCGCCCTGTTATTCACCAGCATCGCCTTCACGCAGGTGGCGCAAGCGGACCAGCTGGCCGCCATCAAGGCGAAAGGCGAGCTGGTCTGCGGTACCCTGGGCACGGACGAGCCGAACAGCTTTATCGACGCCAAGTCGCGCCAGCTGGTCGGCTATGAAGTGGACCTGTGCCGCGCCATCGCCCAGGGCCTGGGCGTGAAACCCGTCGTGAAGCAGCTGGCCGTGGCTGCCCGCATTCCCGAACTGCAGCAGGGCCGCATCGACATCCTGACGGCATCCTTGACGCACAACAAGGAACGCGAAGCGCTGATCGATTTCTCCCTGTCCACGTTTTACACGGGCCAGCGCGTGCTGGTCAAAAAAAGCAGCAATATCACGACGGTCGCTGGCCTGGCCGGCAAGAAAGTGCTGACCGTCAAGGGCGGCACGCAGGAACCGAATATCCGCAAGGCCGTGCCCGGCGTGGACGTGGTGACGTTCGAGACGGCGGGCCAGGCCTATCTGGGCTTGCAGCAAGGCAAAGGCGTCGGCTATGTCGACGATGAAGTGTCCTTGCTCAACAACTACGCCAAGCTGGGCGCTGCGCAAAAAGACTACATCGTGCTGCCGCAAAACATCAGCCAGGAAGTGTTTGCCTTCGGCATCCGCAAGGGCGAGACGGGCGTGAAAACCGCCGTCGACCAGGTGCTGCGGGGCCTGGAAAAGTCGGGCGAAGCGGAAAAGCTGTTCTTCAAATGGTATGGCCCGACGAGCAACGTGAAGTTCCAGAAGCGCACATTTAAAATTGAATCGGACAAGATCGACGCCTGAACCTTGCCTGATTCTTCCGCATGTTTGATCTGAACTTTTTGCTGGCCGGCGACTACCGCGACTGGCTGCTGTCCGGCTTGCTGCTGTCCTTGCAACTGATGGGCATCACCTTGCTGTTGTCCTTGCCGCTGGCGTGCGGCGTGGCCATGCTGCGCCTGGCGCCGTCGCGTCTGCTCAACGGGCTGGGCGCCGCGTACGTCGAGCTGATCCGCAACGTGCCCTTGCTGGCGCACTTCCTGTTCTGGTATTTCGGCGCGCCCGAACTGCTGCCCGACGCCTGGAAGGAACGTTTGTACGCCAGCAATATCGAAGCCGTCAGCGCCATCACGGCCCTGACCTTGTACACGGCCGCCTACATGGCGGAAGACATCCGCAGCGGCATCCGCGCCATTCCCGTCCAGCAATTCGAAGCGGGACGGGCGCTGGGCTTCAGTTTTCTTGCCACCATGCGCTTGTGCATCGTGCCGCAGGCGCTGCGGCTGGCCGCGCCGCCGCTGCTGTCGCAAACCCTGAACCTGTGGCAAAACACCAGCATCGCCACCGTCATCGGCGTGGCCGAGCTGATGTACCAGACGCAGCGCGTGGAAGCGGCCTCGTTCCGCAGCGTCGATGCGTTCGTCTTTGCCAGCGTGGCTTACCTGGCCGTCTCGCTGCTGATCGCCAGCCTGGCGGCCTTGCTGCAAAAGAAGGTGTCCTGATGCTGGAACTGCTGCACGATTACTGGCTGTACTTTCTCGTGGGACGCTATCCCGAGGGCCCGCTGGGCGGCCTGGCGCTGACGGTGCTGCTGGCCAGCCTGGCGCTGGTGCTCAGCCTGCCGTTTGGCTTGCTGCTGGGGCTGGCGCGCCTGAGCCCCTGGCGCCTGCTGCGCTGGCCCGTCGCCGCGCTGATCCACGTGGTGCGGGGCATTCCCCTGCTGCTCGTCATCTTCTGGGCATATTTCTTCCTGCCCAGCATCACGGGTCATGAAAGCGGGCAATTCGGCACCATGCTGGCCGCCCTCGTCATCTTCGACGGCATCTATCTGGCCGAAATCGTGCGCGCCGGCGTGCAAGCCGTGCCCCGGGGACAGGTGGAAGCGGCCCGTTCCCTGGGCTTGAACTACCTGGACAGCATGCGCACGGTGGTGCTGCCGCAGGCGCTGCGCCACATGCTGCCCTCGCTGGTGAACCAGTTTGTGTCCACCATCAAGGAAACCTCGCTCGGCACCATCATCGGCCTGGCCGAAGTGTCGTTCATCGCTTCGCAAGTAAACGGCCTGGTGCTGACCAAGCCCGTGCAAGTGTATTTCTTGCTGGGCATGACGTATTTTGTTCTATGTTTCAGCCTGTCGCGCGCCGCCTTCTGGCTCGAGCGGCGCCAGGCGCGTCTCCTGAAAGCGGCTGCATGATTACCTTTGACAACGTCAACAAATATTATGGCGACTATCACGCCTTGAGCGGCATCAATGAACACGTGGCCAAGGGCGAAGTGCTGGTCGTATGCGGCCCGTCCGGTTCCGGCAAGTCGACCCTGATCCGCACCATCAACCGCCTGGAGCCGATCGCGTCGGGCCGCATCACGGTGGCGGGCCAGGACATACATGCGCCGGGACTGGACGTGAATGCCTTCCGCTCGCACATCGGTTTTGTATTCCAGCAATTCAACCTGTTTCCGCACCTCTCCGTGCTGGACAATTGCGCGCTGGCGCCGCAGCGCTTGCGCGGGCTGAGCCGCAAGGAAGCGCAGGAACGGGCGCTGGCCCTGCTCGAACGGGTGGGCCTCGCGCACAAGGCGCACGCCATGCCGGCGGCCCTGTCGGGCGGGCAGCAGCAGCGCGTGGCCATCGCCCGCGCGCTGGCCATGCAGCCGCCGCTGATGCTGTTCGACGAGCCCACCAGCGCACTGGACCCGGAAATGGTGGGCGAGGTGCTGCAAGTGATGCGCGACCTGGCGCAGGGCGGCATGACGATGGTGTGCGTCACGCACGAGATGGGCTTTGCGCGCGAAGTGGCGGACCGCGTCTGGTTCATGGACCACGGGCAAGTGCTGGAACGGGCTGCACCCGAGGATTTCTTTGCGCGGCCGCAACATGCACGCGCACAACAATTCCTGTCCGATATCCGCAGCCCGTTCAGCGCGAGCGCGTGAATGAGCGCATGATTGCGCATGGGAGTGAGCGGCTGTGTGCGCAAGCGAACGGTATCCCGGCGTTGTCCGGCGCACGCTATCGAGGCGGCGCATGGTGCGCCAGCAGCCGACGAGGAGGGCCGTATCATGTCACGCATCATCGCAGGTCATTTTCAGTTGCAGCAACAGATAGACGCCGCGCGCGCCGCCCTGAACCAGGCGGGCTTTCCCGACAGCCGCATCAGCGCCTTCTTTGTCAACCAGCCGGGCCAGCACGACTTGCACGCGCTGGGCGGCGACCGCGACACGTCGCCCGGGGCGCGGGAGACGCCGGAGGGCGTGGTGGAGGGCGTGGCCGTCGGGGCCGCCGTGGGGGCGGGCATCGGCGCGGCCACCACCTTGGCGACGGGGCCGCTGGGTCCCGTGGTGGGCGCGCTGGTGGGCGCCCACGTGGGATCGCTCTACAGTTTCAATAAAATGAAGGAAGCGGGCGAGCCCGAGGGCAACGGCGAAAACCGCAGCCAGCCACGCCATCCGGGCATGCTGATCGCCGTGGCGCTGGGCGGCCTCGACGAGCGCGAACGGGCGCTCGAGGCGCTGCACCGGCTGGGCGCCGAGCATATCGAGGAAGCGGAAGGCACGATCGCCAATGGCGACTGGCACGACTTCGATCCGCTCAGCATTCCCGTACTGGTGGCGTGAAGCGGGGCGCCAGCCGTGCCATATGCATAAATGCCGCGCTGCACGAAATTTAGGTATGATTCTTGTTAGTATTGGTAATTATTGGTAAACAATGCCGACAGGGATAGTTCCCGTGCGCCCGAAGTGATACTGGACCCAGGTGACTGCCCGTAGTACTTGCCTCGCATGCTAACGAGTATGGATAGGAGGGCGCGTCATGACACAGGCATGGTTCATTCTGACACGGGCCGACGGGCGCGACATCTGCGCGCCCTCTCCGGCACAGCTGGCCGATGCGCTGGCCGAGGTGTACCGCGGCGGCGCCGTCACGCCCGACGGCAGCCCGGCCGCCGTCTTGTTGCGCTTTGGCTACGACGACGGCTTGATGTATCAGGTCGAGGTCGCTAGCGGAGGCGAAGTCACTTTCGAGGAATGGTCGGACCGCGATTGCGAGATCGCCCTGGCTTCGCCGCGCCACATGTCGGCCTTGCCGCAGGGCGAAGCGCTGCAGCTGTGGCAGTGGCTGGCGCAGCGCCAGGTGGCGAAGATCCGCAGCCAGCCCTGGCAGGGCGGCTAGCCCGCCGCCCTCAACCGGCGCTAGTGCGCCATCAGCACGGGGATCGTCATGCTCTGCAGAATCGTGCGCGTGACGCCGCCCAGGATGGTTTCGCGCAGGCGCGAATGGCCATACGCTCCCATCACCAGCAAGTCGGCCGACAGGTCCCCCGCCTGCGACAGCAGCGCGTCGCCGATGTCGCCGCGCCGCACGCCGCCGCCATCGAGCAGATGCAGCCGCGCGTCCACGCCGTGGCGCGCCAGGTAGTGCAGCAGTTCGGCGCCCGGCTGTTCGCCGTGCTCGGCCGCATGCACCTGGGCATCGAAGATGGCCACGTGCACCTGTTCCGCACGCTGCAGCAGGGGCAGGGCGGCGCTCACGGCGCGGCTCGCTTCCTTGCTGGCATTCCAGGAAATGAGCACATTGCGCGCGGCCGCCGGCGGCGCCAGCCGGGGTAGCGGCGGCGCATACGGCACGATCAGCACGGGGCGGCCCGCATGCAGCAGCACATAGGCGGGAAAGTCGCGCATCACGGACGGCGATTTATCCTTGGCATTGTATTGGCTGATCACCACCAGGTCCGCATAGCGGGCCAGCAGGCTGATGCCGCCTGCCGCTTCATCGTCGAGCACGCGCTGTTCGAACGAGACGACGCCGGCCGCGCGCACCTGCTGCTCGAAGCCGTCGAGGGCGCGTGTGGCCCGTTCCCGCAGGAAATTCAGGTGCAAGCTCAGGTTCGGGTCGGCATCGAGGTCGGGCTGGTTCTGGTACAGCAGGCGCGACACGCCCGTCAGTGCCACGCCCGTCAGGTGGCCGCCGCAAGCCTGGGCGATGCTGGCAGCCGCGTCAATGCGGGCGGCACGTCCGCCGCTGTCGTCGATGTGGAGCAATACGGTTTTATACGTCATGGCCTGGCCTCTCGCTGTGGAGTAAGCCCCATTCTGGCACAGTCACGGGCAACGGCCGCGCACGCGTGCGGCCGCTGCCCCGGCCCGTCAGCTCATGGCAATGATGATGATGTCGGCGTCGCAGTTGCGGTAATGAATCACGATGACGATGACGCGCCGCAATTGCGCCGCCTTTTGCGCCACCTCCAGCGTGGCGCGGCTGGCGCGGTTCTTCATGCTGACCTGTACTTGCGAAGCATCGCTGACGGGGATGCCCATGGCTTTCAATGCGGCCTTCGGATTGGCCATCAGGGCCAGCACATGCTGTGGATCGAGCTCCGCCTGATGCACGGATTCCACGTCGCTCGTGCCGGGATTGATATCGTTGAACAAGTCCCTCAATGCTGCTGTGTCGTCCTGGATTTCCATCGCGTTCTCCCTGTGATTCCTACCGTCAAGCAAGGTTTGCAGGACTTGCCTGTCGAGGTGCCATCACCTCATGGGAGAGTATGATTTTGATCATTTTCCCTGCATGGATGCAGCGCAGACGGACGCTGCAATACGCAGGCTCAGCCTTTGATCTGGCGCAATGCCCGCTTCAAAAGTGCCACCTACACTTGATTCCACGCAGAACAACCATAACAAGCGGGGAGAGACAGCAATGAAAGAACAAAAGGTAGCACTGGTCACGGGCGGCATGGGCGGACTGGGCACGGCCTTGTGCCGGCGCCTGCATGCGGCGGGCTTTGCCGTCGTGGCCGCGCACACGCCGGGCAACGCGCGCGTGGAAAGCTGGCTCGACGAGCAGCAGGCGCAGCAGTATTATTTTCATCCGCTGGCCGTCGACGTGAGCGATTTCGATGCCTGCAGCGTTGCCGTGGCGCGCGTGCTGGCCCAGTTCGGCCGCATCGACGTGCTGGTCAATAATGCGGGCATCACGCGCGACCAGAGCATGCGCAAGATGGAGTTGCCGCACTGGACCGAGGTGATGCGCACCAATCTCGACAGCCTGTTCAACATGAGCAAGCAGGTGCTCGAGCCCATGCTGGCCAAGCGCTGGGGCCGCATCATCAACATCTCGTCCGTGAATGGCCAGAAGGGCGCGTTTGGCCAGTGCAATTACGCGGCCGCCAAGGCGGGCGTGCATGGCTTCAGCAAGGCGCTGGCGCTGGAAGTGGCGCGCCACGGCATCACCGTCAACACGGTCTCGCCCGGCTATCTGCGCACGCAGATGGTGACGGCCGTGCCGGCCGATATCCTGGAAACGAAGATCCTGCCGCAAATCCCGCTGGGCCGCCTGGGCGAGCCGGACGAAGTGGCGGCTCTGGTGGCTTACCTGGCGTCCGACGAGGCGGCATTCGTCACGGGCGCGAATATCGCCATCAATGGCGGACAGCATATGAGTTAGGCAAGCTGGCAGCTTGCAGGAGGGCAATGGCAGTAGAGGAGACCCGTCCGTCCAGCCGGCACGCACGATGCTGGCGGGGGACGAAAGGCAGCAGCAAGGAAGGAACGCAGGGGGCAGGGCAGCGATGCCTTGCCCTTTGTCATGAAGCCATGAAGTCATGATGCGCTGGCTGGCTGGAGAAGCGGCGTGGCCGGGCAGCCGCCCCGTCTAGCGCTGGGCTTTTTCCAGCCGCGTCTGGCAATCGATGCACAGGCGCGCTTCGGGGCGCGCGTTCAGGCGCGACAGGCCGATGGCTTCGCCGCAGTTGTCGCACAGGCCGTAGCTGCCATCGGCAAACTTGGCCAGCGCGTGCTTGATGATGGCCAGTTGCGCCAGGTTGTGTTCGGCCGCTTCGCTGACGAGGGCGTTCAAGGTGCGCACGCTGGCATTGTCGGCAGGCGAGGCTTCGATTTCATTGAGCAGCGAGGCGCGCGCGTCAGCCTCGGCCGCTTCGTTCTCGATTTGTTCCAGCAGCGCCAGCTTGCGCTGCTCCAGCACGCCCTGCAGGCGCTGCAACTGCTCTTGTGGCAATTCATTCATGGCCGTCACCCGATAGAGGTCTCTCCCAATATGGTAGTCCAAGATTGGCGGCTCTGCTTGCGCTACCACCCGCGCCGCGTTTGACGCGGCGCAGGCAGGCTAGGGCCGTTCTATGCTGGTTCTTTCAGGCAGTTGACCATCCAGGCTACGCCGAACTGGTCTTTCAGCATGCCGAAGCGTTTGGCCCAGAACGTTTCCTGCAAGGGCATCTGGATGTTGCCGTCACGGGCCAGCGCGTCGAAAGCCCGCTCCGCTTCTTCCGGCGTGTCCAGGGTCAGGCAGACGGAGCTGCCGCTCATGCCCCTGGCGCCATCTTCGCTGCAGCCGCCGTCCGAGCCCATCAGCATGGTGGGGCCCAGCTGCACGGAGCCGTGCATGATCTTGTCGTACCAGTCTTCCTTGACCTGGTCCTGGCCCGGCGAGCCTCGGAACGGCATCAGGCACAGGTCTTCGCCATGCAGGTGCTGGCGGTAGTATTCCAGCGCTTGCGCGCAATTTCCATTGAATTGCAAATACGGTTCGATACGCATATTGGCCTCCTCTGGTGGTCCCGCAGGCACGATTGCCATGCGGGGACGTCCCAGTATAGGCGCTCGCCAGCCAATTTCAATCAGTCCGGCGCCATCTCTTGCAAGCGCTCACGCACCCTGTCCAGGGTATTGAGGATGCGCTCGGGATTGCCGGCGAGGACGGCGCTGCCCAGGTGCAACAGGCTCGTCGCCAGGCTGATCCAGTGCCGCGCGTCGTCGTTGCGGGCGATGCGCAGGCGTACCGTGTCGAGCAGGCCGCTGAGCTGGCGCTGCGCCGTTTCCAGGCCGGCCACCGTGTGCCCGGCGGCATCGGCATACAACTGGTTGGCTTGCTGGCGCAAGGCCACTTCCAGGGCGAAGACGGCCTGTGCCTGGCTGTGGCTGATGCCGTTTGCCCCCTGGCTGGCGCGCTTGCGGATGGCCCGCATGACGGCGCCGTGCAGGGTGACGGCCGCCTGCGACAGGCTGTCGGCCAGTTGCTCGACGCGCATGGCGCTGCTGAGGGCCGCTTCGCGGCGTTCGCTGCCTACCGATCCGTCCATCTTGCCTCCGTGGTGGTGAGGGCGGCGGCCAGGTGCGCGTGCTCGCGCCCCAGCGCCGCCAGTTGCCGGCGCGCCAGGGTATGGCGCAGGCCAAACAGGCGGTATTCCTCCGTTTTGCTTTGTTGCATGTTTTTCGCCAGCACGGCCAGCAGCCGCTGCTGCGGCGTGTCCGCATAAGCGATTTCCACGTCGAGCAAGCCGAGCACCATGTCGCGTTCGTTGTCGCCGCTTTTGTCGTACAGAGCCAGCAGGCTGTCGAGCGCGGCCAGCAGGGCTTGCAGCGGGGCATCGCCGTCATGCAGCACTTGCGCCAGGTCGGCCTGCTGGCGGGCGCCGCCGCCCAGGCGGGACAGTTGCTGTAGCAACAGGGTGTAGGCGCTCACATGGCGGTCGTCGATGCCGCTGCCCGGCCAGGCGCGGATGGCGGCCCCGGCGCCGGCCAGTTCGGGCTGCACGTCATAGGCGCCGGCATCGGCCAGCCGGCCCAGCGCCTGCAGGTACAGGCGCACGGCTTGCGCCAGACGCGCCACGTCTGCGTGCGCGGCGCGGCGCTGCGCATCGAGCAGGCGCTCGCGCGCATCTTCGGCCGGCGACAGGTAGGGGCGGGCGCGCTGATAGCTGTCCACGTGGCGCTGCGACAGTTCGCTGAAGGCATTCACGGCATCGGTGCCGGCGGCCAGCGCGCGCACTTGCGCCAGCTCCGCGCGCGGGGCGGCGCAGCCGCACAGCACGACAGCCAGGACGAGGCTCAGGTACAGCTTCAGGCAAATGGCGCGGCGATGGCGGGCGGGCAGGGCAGACACGTCACCTCTCGACAGGAAATACTGTATGGAAAGGTATTGTGGTGCCGGCCTGCGCCGCCCGCCTTGTGCGGGCGCAAGCGCGCTGCGATCAGGCGCCCGAGGTATTCGTCAATTGCTCGCGCCAGCCCAGTCCCGCGACGGTGTCGCCGGCGGGGCGGTATTCGCAGCCGACCCAGCCGGCATAGCCGACCTGGTCCAGCAGCTTGAACACGTGGCGGTAGTTGATCTCGCCCGTGCCCGGCTCGTGGCGGCCCGGCGTGTCGGCGATCTGGATGTGGCGGATCAGGGGCAGCATGGCGCGGATGGTATTGCTCAGTTCGCCCTCCATGCGCTGCATGTGATAAATGTCGTATTGCAGGAAGATATTGCTGCGCTGGCAGTCGGCGATGATGTCGGCCGCCTGCTGGCTATGGTTCAGAAAGTAGCCGGGCATGTCGTAGCGGTTGATGGGCTCGATCAACACGTTGATGCCGTGCGGACGGCAGGCGTCGGCCGCAAATTGCAGGTTGCCGATCAGGCTTTGCCGCGCCCGCTCCAGGCTCATGCCGGGTGGCACGATGCCCGACATGCAGTGCAGCTGCCTGGCCCCCAGCGCCAGCGCATAGTTGAGCGCCAGCTGCACATTGCCGCGAAATTCCTCGCCCCGGCGCGGATCGCAGGCGATGCCCCGCTCGCCATGCTCCCAGTCGCCGGGCGGAAAGTTGAAGAGGGCCAGCTGCAGCCGGTGGCGTTCCAGCCGCATGGCAATCTGCCGCGCCTCGACGGCATAGGGGAACAGGAATTCGACGGCATCGAAACCCGCTTCCCTGGCGGCGGCAAAGCGGTCCAGGAAGGGCAGTTCGGTAAACATCATGCTGAGGTTGGCAGCGAAGTTCGGCATGGCGGCACGCAGGTGAGGACGATGGACACTATCCTAGCCCAAATCGCCAATTGGTGGCGTGCATAAAAAAACCGTCCCAGAAGCTAGTTCTGGAACGGTTTTTGTCGTCTTTTTGATTAAGACAAACGCCGCCTGAAAGCGTAGCGAGCGGGAGTGATATTGCGTCGAGTCGCGCAGCCGTACAAGAGTACGGCGAGCAACGCAAACGCAATAGCGCCCCGCGCAGTAGCTTTCAGGCCGCGTTTTAGCGGCCGCGGCCGCCGGAGCGATGGTTGGCCGCGGAACGCGGCGCATTGCCCGAACGGTTGCCGCCGCCACCGCCGCCCGATGGGCCGGCGCTGCGTGGCTTGGCGCCGCTGCCGCCCGTTTTCACGCGCACCACGGCGCCTGCTGGCGCGCGGCTGTTGTTGCGGTGACCGCCGGTGCCGCTGCGCAATTGCACAGGCTGGGCGCGGGCGTTCAGGTCCGGCTCGAAGCCCGGGATCACTTCGCGCGGCAGGGTTTGCTTGATCAGCTTTTCGATGTCTTTCAACATTTCGTGCTCATCCACGCAAACCAGCGACACGGCTTCGCCCTTGGCGCCGGCACGGCCCGTGCGGCCGATACGGTGCACATAGTCTTCCGGAATGTTCGGCAAGTCGTAGTTGACGACGTGCGGCAACTGGTCGATATCGATACCGCGCGCGGCGATGTCGGTGGCGACCAGCACTTGCAGGGTGCCATCCTTGAACTCGGACAGCGCGCGCGTGCGTGCCGACTGGCTCTTGTTGCCGTGGATGGCCAGGGCGCCGATGCCGTCCGCGCCCAGTTGCTCGACCAGTTTATTGGCGCCATGCTTGGTGCGCGTAAACACCAGCACTTGCGTCCAGTTGTTCGACTTGATCAGGTAGGACAGCATCGGGTGCTTCTTGTCGCGGTCGACGGGATGGATCTTTTGCTTGATCACTTCCACGGTCGAATTGCGGCGCGCCACTTCGATCATGGCTGGCTTGTTCAGCAAGCCGTCGGCCAGGGCCTTGATCTCTTCCGAGAACGTGGCCGAGAACAGCAGGTTCTGGCGTTTCGGCGGCAGTACGGCCAGCACTTTCTTGATGTCGCGGATGAAGCCCATGTCCAGCATGCGGTCGGCTTCGTCCAGGATCAGGATTTCCACTTTCGACAGGTCGACGGTGCCCTGGCCCATGTGGTCCAGCAAGCGGCCCGGCGTGGCGACGAGGATATCGACGCCGTGCTTGAGTTGCTTGATCTGCGGGTTGATGCCGACGCCGCCGAAGATCACGGCCGAGTTCAGCTTGGTGTACTTGCTGTAGGCGCGCACACTTTCCTCGACCTGCGCGGCGAGTTCGCGCGTCGGTGCCAGGATCAGGGCGCGGATCGGGCGCGTCGAGGTGTTGCTGGTGATGGCCGCGCCATTGGCGTCGGTCGACAGGCGGTGCAGCACGGGCAGGGTGAAGCCGGCCGTCTTGCCGGTACCGGTTTGTGCGCCGGCCAGCAAGTCGCCGCCAGCCAGCACGGCGGGAATCGCCTGCGACTGGATCGGGGTCGGCACGGTGTAGCCGTGTTCGGTAACGGCACGTACGATAGCGTCGGACAATCCGAGGGAGGAAAAGGACATGGTAACTTTATTGTGAGATCGGCCTGTCGCCATCGTGGGGCGCCAGTCGCAGGCAATCAGATTAGGGGTCGAAAGACAGCGGCAAGGGGACTGGTCATATGTGCCGCACACGCGAAGTATAACAGCCTGGCAAAAACGCGCCTGTTTTGTTTCAAGTTTGCAATGCCGCAAGTAAAGAAAAGGGGCTGGCGCGTCCTCCCTTATTCGTTGCCACGGCATTGCGCCTAGTCGTCGATCTCTTCGACGGCGTAGCGCACGCCCTGGGCATCGAGCCAGGCGCGCACGGCGTCCAGGCCGTGCCACGGGTCCGGGCGCAGGTACTGGCACACGTACAGTCCGGCGTCCGTCAGCCTGGCGTCCGTGCCGGGCATGCCGCCGGCCGCCTGCGGCAGCGCCGCCAGCAACTGTCCCAGGTGCTGGCGCTGGCCGGCCGTCAGGCTGGCCGCGATCCTGAATTCAAACCCCATGTTGTCCTCCGTGCGATTGGTTGCGGTGCATGTATTTTATATCATCGAAAAAATCGAATATAGCTTGGCATTCTTTCCGTTTTTGTTTTTGTTTTTGTGCGTGCATACTGCATATCACTGACACGCAACATGGCAGCGCAAGAAGGAAAGCGCTAGATTGTGCGGGCCGGATACCACCATTTTGATATTCAATTATTTTCACCGAGGAAAACATCATGCCGATCGCTACCGCCCAAGCCGCACAAAAACTGCTGACCCCGAACGACCACACCCTGATCATGATCGACCACCAGTCGCAGATGGCGTTCGCCACGCGCTCCATCGACCTGGCCCTGCTGCGCAACAACGCGGCGCTGGTGGCCAAGGCGGCGGCCGAATTCAAGGTGCCTGCCATCCTCACGACGGTGGCCGCCAAATCGTTCTCCGGCCCCATCTTCGATGAAATCCAGTCCGTCTTCCCGCAGCAGACGCCGATCGACCGCACCACCATGAATACCTGGGAAGACGCGCGCATCGCCGACAAGGTGAATGGCTACGGCAAGGGCAAGATCGTGCTGGCGGGCCTGTGGACGTCTGTCTGCATCGTGGGTCCCGCCCTGTCGGCGCTGGAGCAGGGTTTCGAAGTGTACGTGATCGCCGACGCCAGCGGCGACGTCTCCGACGAAGCCCATGCGATGGCGATGCAGCGCATGATACAGGCGGGCGCGCAGCCGCTGACGTCCGTGCAATACTTGCTGGAACTGCAGCGCGACTGGGCCCGCGGCGAGACCTACAATGAGACGGTGGCAACGGCCGTGGCGCACGGCGGCGGCTACGGCCTGGGCCTGATCTACGCCAAATCCATGTTCAACGCCAGCGAAGGCCATTGATTTTCAGCGAAGTATCAGCCCCGCCAGCCGGCGGGGCACCGTCCAGCACCTGATTCCGGAGATTTAGCATGAGCGCAAGCACGATTTTACTCAATGGCCGTTTCCACACGGTCGACAGGACGCAGCCGCTGGCGTCCGCCGTCGCCATCGCCGATGGCAAATTCCTCGCCGTGGGCGACGGTGAAGACGTGATGCGCCACCGGGGCCCCGCCACGCAGGTGATCGACCTGGATGGCCGCACGGTGATTCCCGGCCTGAACGACTCGCATCTGCACCTGATTCGCGGCGGCTTGAACTACAACCTGGAATTGCGCTGGGAAGGCGTGCCGTCGCTGGCCGACGCCTTGCGCATGCTCAAGGAGCAGGCGCTGCGCACGCCGAATCCGCAATGGGTGCGCGTGGTGGGTGGCTGGACGGAATTCCAGTTCGCGGAAAAGCGCATGCCGACCCTCGATGAAATCAACGCGGCCGCACCCGACACGCCCGTCTTCATCCTGCACCTGTACGACCGCGCCCTGCTGAACCGCGCCGCCCTGCGCGCCGTCGGCTACGACAAGAATACGCCGAACCCGCCCGGCGGCGAGATCGTGCGCGACGGCGCAGGCAATCCCACGGGCCTGCTGATCGCCCGGCCGAACGCCATGATCTTATATGCGACCCTGGCGAAAGGCCCCAAGCTGCCGCTGGAACTGCAAGTCAATTCCACGCGCCAGTTCATGCGCGAATTGAACCGGCTGGGCATCACCAGCGCCATCGATGCGGGCGGCGGCTTCCAGAATTATCCCGAGGATTACGCCGTCGTCGACGAGCTGGCGCAAAAGGAGCAGCTGACCATCCGCATCGCCTACAACCTGTTCACGCAAAACAAGGGCGCGGAATTGCAGGACTTCCAGAAGTGGACGGGCATGGTCAAGCCGGGCGACGGCACGGATTTCTACCGCCACAACGGCGCCGGCGAAATGCTGGTGTTTTCCGCCGCCGACTTCGAGGACTTCCTCGAGCCGCGCCCGGAACTGGCGGCCGGCATGGAAGACGAGCTGGAAAAGGTTGTGCGCCACCTGGTCGAGCAGCGCTGGCCGTTCCGCCTGCATGCCACCTATGACGAATCGATCGGCCGCATGCTCGACGTGTTTGAAAAGGTCAACCGCGACACGCCGTTCGGCGGCTTGCACTGGCTGTTCGACCACGCGGAAACCATCAGTCCGAGGAATATCGACCGGGTCAAGGCGCTGGGCGGCGGCCTGGCCATCCAGCACCGCATGGCTTTCCAGGGCGAGTATTTCGTCGAGCGCTACGGAGCCGAGGCGGCGAAGGCCACGCCGCCCGTGCAGCGCATGCTCGACGCGGGCGTGCCCGTGGGCGGCGGCACGGATGCCACGCGGGTGGCCAGCTACAACCCGTGGACGGCGCTGTACTGGCTGGTGTCGGGGCGCACCGTGGGCGGCCTGGCCCTGACGGATGCGGCGGGCCGTCTGTCGCGCGACACGGCGCTGGAACTGTGGACGGCCGGCAGCGCCTGGTTCTCCAGCGAGCAAGGCAAGAAGGGGCGCATCCGTGTCGGCATGCTGGCCGACCTGTCCGTGCTGTCGGCCGATTACTTCAGCGTGCCGGAAGAGGCGATCAAGTCCATCGAATCCGTGCTGACCATGGTGGGCGGCAAGGTCGTCTACGGCCAGGCGGAATTCACGACCCTGGCGCCGCCGCCTATCCCCGTGCTGCCCGAGTGGTCGCCCGTGCGCACGGTGCCGGGACACTACCGGCCCGCGGCCAGGCCGGCGCAAGCCGCGCTGCCGCACCAGTGCGCGGGCGCCTGCGGCGTGCATGCGCATGCCCATGACCGGGCGCGCAAGTCGGCCGTGCCGATCAGCGATTTTTCCGGCTTCTGGGGCACGCTGGGCTGCAGCTGCTTCGCTTTCTAGGCGGTGACGGAGATGAATATGCGCTACAAGAAAGTCATCCTCGGCCTGCTGCTGGCCTTTGTCGTGGGCTTCGTGTGCCAGCTGGCGCGCATCCCCGTGCCGGCGCCGCCCGTGCTCAGCGCCGCGCTGCTGGTGTTCCTGACCAGCTGCGGCTACTGGCTCACGGGCCTGTACCTGCAGCGCCGTGCATTAAAACGGGAGGCGCCATGAACGTCATGCTGGCAGGATCGGTACTGGGCTTGCTGGTGGGCGCCGTGTGCCGCTGGTTCGACCTGCCATCGCCCACGCCGCCCACGCCCACCGGCGCGGCGATGGTGGTGGCCATGACGCTGGGTTTTGTCGTGGCGGGGCAGTGGCAGGGCTAGGCGCTTATTTGGAAATGCGCAAAATGGCCGAGGCGAGGCGCGTGAAGCAGGGACTCAGGTCGCTGTCGGTGGCTGCGTAGCAGTACAGGCCTACGGGTTCGGCCGGCTTGCGGCAGCTGGCTTTCGCATCCGTGGTATTGGCCAGGCAGCGCAGCAAGTCTTCGCCCAGCTCGTTGTCCGGTCCTTCCTTGGTCTTCAGCGATGCGCCCATGCCCAGGGTGAAGATGAATATGCCTTCCTGGCGCGCCTTGGCCGCCATCGCTTCGACCAGGTTGCGCGAGGCGCGGTGCACATTTGTCCATTGCACCTGCGCCGAGGCGATGGAAGCGGTCACGACGCGGGGCGTGTTGGTCACGATGGGAAACTCGCGCAGCGCCACGTCGTCGGCTTTGTCGAATTCTTTATCCGCGTTGTACCAGGGGGGGATCGCGGTGATCCTGCTGGCAGCGCAGTTCCCGGACTGCACGTTGTCAGCCTCTTTCATTGCGTACAGGCCGACCAGCGGGGAGTTTTGGAAAGCGGTAAAAGTGGCGAGGCCGCCTGCCGTCGTGCAGTTGTTGCCCGTGTTGGGAAAGTACGAGGAAAACGCCGCCGGCGAGCCATCGGAAAAAAACACGATGACGCGCAGGCTGGAGCGGTTGAGCGGCAAGATATCGTTCAGCTGTTTGCGTGCATGAAACATGCCGGCGGAAGAATTGGTGCCGCCGGTAAAGATGAATTTATCGATCTTGCCATCTTTTACGGTCATGCTGCTGCGGTCGAAACCGCGGTTGACCTGCTTGATCGGGACATCGATTTGCGCTTCCGAGGCGAAATGCAGCAAGCCGACCCGGTCGACCGTGGAGTTGAACTTGTTCAGGAAGGACTTGCCCGCCGCCCGCACGGCATCGGTATTGTTTTTCAGCGAACCCGACGTGTCCATCACCAGCACCATGTCCAGGTCCTTGCGGATGGTTTGCGCGCTGGCGGCCACGTTCAGGGTCTTGAAACCCAGTATGCCCATCAGCGAGACGGGCAGCGAGGCGGTGGCGGAAACGTCGATGGTGACGGTGCCCTTGTCGAACGTGACGTCGACGGGATTCAAGGTCGGCGTCGACAGCAGGAATTTGTCCGGGTAGTTAACATCAAAAAACTCCTTTGCCGACTGGCGCGCGCTGGCCCGCTGTTCCGCTTCCGAGTTGCCCGCCGTGACGCCACGGGCCGCCGCCAGGCTGGCCGAGTCGACGGCCGCATTGAGCTTGGCCTTGACGAAGTAGCCGAGGGCCGAATCGACGGCCAGGCCCGCCGCGGCGATCAGGACGACGGCCGACAGCGCCACCATGATCAGCACTTGCCCGCCTTGCCGCTTGTGTGGAATGCGCATCAGAATATCGTCATGGAAGTCAGGTCGGGACCCAGGATGGGCGTCGTGCTGTTGCCAATTTTTAATGTGCCGAACAGCATGTCGAAATTGTAGAAAGTTTCCACGGCGTAGATCAGTTCTCCATCGGCCAGCTGGCCGGCCATCAGGGACAGCACGGGCGCCTTGTCCGCCTTGGCGATGCCCGTGCACGTGCCATTGGTCCAGCTGCCGCATTGCCAGACCTGGCTGGCGGGCAGGTAGCCGCTGGCCTTCGCGCCCGCGTCCCAGCGGTACTGTTCCAGCACGATGTTGCGCACGGCGGCATTTGCCGACGGCGTATAACCCATGATCTTGGTGATATAGATCATGCCGCGCCCGTTCATGTCCAGCGGCGGCGTGCTGGCGGCCAGCGCATTCATGATGCCCTGGCTGGAACCGCTGAGGTCGGACGTGGCGCGCGAAGCCAGGTTGGCGCCTTCGCGGCTGATGTTGAGCAGGATGATCTTGGCCTGGATGGCGCGCGACAGGTCGACCACCATGACCAGCAGCAGTGCCAGCAGCGGCAGCACGATGGCAAATTCCACGGCGGCAATGCCGCGCGCGCCGCGCCGCAGGGGACGGTGGGCGCGCCTCATAGGCCGCCAAAGCTTTCATTGCGCATGGTGGCGGCCACCACGAAGCGCGACTTGCCGTCCTTGAAGAAGGCGGCCATGAGCGGCGTGGCGAACTTCCAGTTGCATTCGACGGAGATGACGACGATATCGCCGCTGTTGCCGAACATGCCGGCGCTGGTGCCGCTGGTGCCGTTCACCGTGATGATGGGATTGACCTTGTCGTAGATGCCCATCGAACTGGCTTTCATCTTTTGAATGACGGCCTGGTAGCGTTGCTGGTTGCTGCTGGCGGGGTCGAGATCCTTGTTGCCCGTCACGGCATAGCGCGCGCCTTCGCGCACCGCATGCTGCATGGTGAGATTGGCGAAATACGCCATGCTCAGTTCGATCACGCCTATCATCAGCAGCAGGAAGGCGGGGGCAATGATGGCAAACTCGACAAGGGAGGCGCCCGCTTGCCGGATGCTGGCGGGCGGGGGGCGGGAAAAACGGGGTTTGGCCTTGCTGAGCGTCATTGCAGGTATCCAGGTAAAGGCTCGCGCCGGCATATGTCTGGCAGTGAATTCAAATAAATTTGCCGAGGCTTATTTTATCTTGCTTTAAGCGGGTGAGGGTCGCATTAAAATGCGCGGAAATCAAGTTTATTGTAATTTACATAGTAAATAACGGGCTTCCCATTCCTAATTCCTGATCCTGAGAGTAATATGCGGAGCGTAAGGAAATTAAAAAATAATTAACCATTGTCTGGCGTGCCCAGCCAATGGCGCTTTTATGCAAAGATGAAATCAGCATGCTGCAAAAGCAACAATTGCAAGGGGAGCAGAATACCGTGGCGGCATTGCCGCCGGAGGAGCATGCGGACTTGCAAATGATCTTTGGCATGCGCCTGTTATTGGCCATGGCGGCATTGCTGACCTTGATAGTCAATCCCGGCAATCAGGCAATGTCGGGGCAGCTGGCCTGGACGATCCTGCCCCTGTATGCGCTATACAGCGGGGCATTGCTGGTGTTGCTGCATTTTCATCGGGGCCGCGGCAAGCGCGTGTACTGGCTCGATGTCCTGTGGTGCGGCCTGATCGTGCTGTGCACGGGCGGCGGCGAGAGTTATTTTTTCCCCCTGTTCTTCTTTGTGATCCTGGCATCCTCGTTTCAGCGGGGGCTCGATGAAGGCACGCGCATGACGCTCGCTTCCTGCGCCTTGCTGGTGCTGGCGTCGGTGCTGTCGGAGCAGGAGCCGAACCTGTCGCACTTGCTCTTGCGCACGGCGTTTGTCATGGCGCTGGGCTACATGATCGCGTACTGGGGTGGCCTGAGCCTGCTGCAAAAGCGCCGCCTGGCCTTGCTGCGCGAAGTGAGCCAGCAATCGAATCCCCGTTTCGGGGTTGACCATACGGTGGCGTCCATGCTGGAAAAGGCGCGCGTCTTCTTTGGCGCCAGCAGCTGCATCCTGGTCATGCGCGAGGGCGGCGCCGCGCATTGGCAGCTGCGCACGGCGCTCGACGACAGCCGGGGAAATGGCGGGCGCGTCAGCCAGATGAGCGAAGCGGCCGTGGCGCCGCTGATGGCGTTCGACGCCAGCCAGAGCGTGCTGTACGCGCCGTCGCTGCGTGCGCGCCTCGGGCTCGGCCATGCGTGGCAGGCAACGGCGCGCGGCAGCGCCAGATGGCAGCGGCTCGCGATGGAGGCCACGCAGGGGGCCGCCCTGGCGGAACTGTTCGATGCGCCATCGTTCATCAGCGTTCCCTTGCCCTTGCATAAGGGGCAGGGCCGCCTGTACGTGCTGTCGGCCAGGGAGCGGCTGTCGAAGGCCGATGCGCGCTTCCTTACGCATATCGTGACGCAGGTCTTTCCCCAGATAGAAAACATCGCCATTCTCGACAAGCTCGCTTCCGGCGCCGCTTACCGCGAACGGCAGAAAATTGCCCGCGATTTGCACGATTCCACCATCCAGCCCTACATCGGCTTGCGCCATGGCTTGAGCGCCTTGCGCGCCAAGGTGGCCGCCGACAGCCCCTTGCTGGGCGAGCTCGACAAGCTGATCGACATGAGCGGCCAGGTGATCGGCGACCTGCGCCAGATGGCCAGGACGGTGCGCGGCGGCCAGCAGCACGACGAGCCCGAGCTGCTGGTGGCCCTGCGGCGGCAGGCGGAACAGTTGAAGAAATTCTTTGGCATCGACATCGAGATTGTCTCGGAGCGGGCGTTCGTCCTCAGCGACAGGCTGGCGGCGGAAGTGTTTCAGATCGTCAATGAAGGCATGAGCAACATCCGCCGGCACACGACGGCCCGCGAGGGTTGCGTGCGCCTTGCCTGCGACACGCATGCCGTCTCCATCTCGATCGAGAATGCGGCCGAGGCCGAAGCGCCGCAGCGCGCCCCGTTCATGCCCGCGTCCATCGCCGAACGCGCCCAGGCGCTGGGCGGCACCGTGCAGGTCGGCCAGGCAGCTGGCGGCGCGACGGCGGTGCGCATTGAAATTCCCGTGTAAGGGCCTGGCCCTGCGGGCCGTGGCACATAAAAGGTAAGCCTATGTCTATTCTGCACCCCATCCGCGTCATGCTGGTCGACGACCATAAAACCATGCTGTGGGGCCTGGAAAAACTGCTGGAGGATGCGTGCCCGACGATGGAGGTGGTGGCCAGCGTCGGCACGATCGGCGATGCCGTGGCGCTGACGGGCAGCCTGCAGCCCGATATCGTCGTGCTCGACGTCGATCTCGATGGCGTGTGTTCCGTCGATTTCGTGCCGGCGCTGGTGGCCAATGGCGTCACGCGGGCGCTGATGTTCAGCGGCACGCGCGACCAGGAGATGCTGGCCCGCGCCGTGCGCAACGGGGCGCGGGGCGTGATCGGCAAGGAGGTGGCGGCGGCGCAGGTGATCGATGCCATCGCGCGCGTGCACCGCGGTGAACTGTGCCTGGACCAGGCCTTGCTGGGCAACTTGCTGGGAGCGCTGATCAAGCCGGTGCCGGCAGCGGCGGCGGCCGATCCCGAGGCGGCCCGCATCGCCTTGCTGACCCTGAAGGAGCGCAAGATTGTCGCCATGATGGTGGAAGGCAATGGCGCACTCAATAAAACCATAGCGCAGCGCGCGTTTATTTCCGAGCAAACCTTGCGCAACCATCTGACGTCGATTTACAGCAAGCTCGACGTGGCCAACCGCCTGGAGCTGTATGTGTATGCCTTGAAGAATGGCCTTGCCGTGGCCCATGAATGCTGAGGCCAGTACAAATGTACCGAATGCCTGCGAAAAAAAAGCTCTTTTGTACCGGCAATAAAATTACTTTTGTCTGTTTAATATCAATATTTATTTCTTTATAATACATCTATCAGCAATCGGTAAATACCGCTGAATTAGCCAGACTGCTATTACGAATTGGGAAAAGAGCAGGAAGAGATCGAAAAAGAGACGATAAGCACGTCGTCGTGTATTTCTTGCGCGATTGGCGCGGCAATTCACTTTCGGACACCTCTTGTTATTGTCGCCGATGGTCGTGGTATGCCTGATTGTACTTCTGTCCATATGCAAGAATCCGCGGCGTTGCTCCATTTTCTGGCTGCCTGCGCCGTTGCACATGACGTTGTAAAACTCACTCTGAATGGATTAATCATGAATTTCATCAAAAACTTTATCGCTGAAGAAGATGGCGTAACGGCAATCGAATACGGCCTGATCGCCGCACTGATCGCCGTCGCGATCGTTGCCGCAGTCAAATTGCTGGGCACCAATCTGTCGGCCGTCTTCACGGGCGTCTCGACCACCCTGACTGCCAAGCCGTAATCATCGCTCGCGACATGGCGACGTGCCCCGTCCCGGGCACGCGCCGATGGTGGCCCGGATCAGCCGCATGGCGCCGGGCCATCGTTGTTTGTGCCCCAGCCATCGTGCTTCCCGTGCCGAAGAATCCATGTACACCGATCTTTTCCTGACCTGGTCGCCGGCAGTCCTGCTGGCCGGCTTGCTGCTGCTGGCCGTGTACCACGACGTGCGCAGCCGCCGCATTCCGAACCGCCTGGTGTTGTCGGGCGCGCTGGCGGGACTGCTGCTCAATTGCGTCATGCCGGCCGGCGCCGGCCTGCTGACGGCCACGCCGGGCGCGATCGGCTTCTGGCCCGCGCTGGGCGGCCTGGCACTGGGCCTGGCGCTGCTGCTGCCGATGTATGCGCTCAAGGCGCTGGGCGCCGGCGACGTGAAACTGATGGCCATGGTGGGGGCGTTCGTGGGCCCGTACACCGTCTTCCTTTGTCTGCTGTCCACCTTGCTCGCCGGCGGCGTGCTGGCACTGGCCGTGGCCGCCTTCCACGGCAGCTTGCGCCAGGTCGCCGGCAACAGCTACCACATGGCCTTGAACAGCTTCATGCGGGCCATCGCGGCGCAGCGGCCCGAGATCGATGCGCCGGTCGTGCCTAGCGGCAAGTTGCCCTATGCCATAGCCATCGCCTGCGGCACGTCGCTGTATCTGCTCCTGGCCGCCAGTGGCCCGCTGGGAATCTTCGCATGACCGCTGGCGTCTTCCGTACCCGTACCCATGTCTGCTGATCTGCTTGCCGCACCGGCGTCCCAGCGCGCACCGCGCACCGTCGACGAGACGGGCTTGCCTTTCTTTTTCCTGGTCGAATTGCTGGTCAAGGTGCTGTTCCAGCGGGGCCAGCTGCACCTGCCGGAACTGGCCGCCTACGTCAAGCTGGGCCTGGGCGTGATCGACCCCGTGATCGTCTTCATGCGGCAGGAAAAGATGTGCGAAGTCATGCGCCGCGGCGCCAGCGGCACGGATGCCGACATCCATTACCAGTTGACGGACAGCGGCCGCCAGCGCGCCCTCGAATGCCTGGCGCGCAATGCCTATGCGGGCCCGTGCCCCGTGCCGCTGGCTGCCTACAACGCCCAGGTGTCGGCGCAAAGCGTGGCCAACATGCACGTCACGCGCCCGCAGGTGGCGGCCAGCTTCGATGGCGTGGTGGTCAACCCGGGCGTGCTCGACCAGCTGGGCGCGGCCATGAATTCAGGGCGCGCCATATTCATCTACGGCGCCGCCGGCAGCGGCAAGACCTATCTGGCCGAACGCCTGCAAGACTTGCTGCAAGGCGCCATCGCCTTGCCATACGCCATCATGGTCGATGGCGAAGTCGTGCCTTTTTATGATCCGGTGCTGCATCTGCCGGCGGCGCAGCAGCCGCAAGCGCCGGCCGGCATTGAGCGGGCCGTGCAGCTCGACGCGCGCTGGGTGCGCGGCGTGCGCCGCCCGGCCGTGCTCACCGGCGGCGAGCTGACCCTGGAAATGCTGGACCTGCGCTTCGACAGCGTGACGCGGCTGTACCGCGCGCCGCCCCACCTGAAGGCCAACAACGGCATCTTCATCATCGACGACCTGGGGCGCCAGCGCTGCTCGCCGCTGGAACTGATGAACCGCTGGATCGTGCCGATGGACCGCGCCATCGATTACCTGTCGCTGCACAACGGCCATACCTTCCAGGTGCCGTTCGACGTGGTGGTGGTGTTTTCCTCGAACTTCCTGCCAGAGCGCCTGTCGGATGCGGCCTTCCTGCGCCGCCTGGGCTACAAGATCGAAGTGCCGGCGCTCAGCGCGGCCCATTATGAAACCGTGTTTCGCCAGACCTGTGCCCGCTACGGGCTGCCCTTCGATGCGGCCGCCTTTGCCTATCTGCTGCAGCGCCATGCGCGCGGCTCCACGCCCTTGCTGGCCTGTTATCCGCGCGACCTGCTGCGCCAGGTGCGCGACCTGGCCCGCTACGAAGGCACGGCGGCGCAGCTGAACGAGCAGGTGCTGGACTGGGCCTGGAACAATTATTTTGCCGGCGCCGGCGCCGGCGACAGTCAGGGCGCGCAAGCGAAGGCCGTGCAGGAACGGCGCGAACAGAAACCAAGCTGAAGTCAGAGGAAAAACCATGCGAAATACCCGTGCTTTATTGATGTTGCTGCTGGCCCTGGTGCTGGCTGGCGCCGCCGTGCTGGCGGCGGCGGTCTGGATGGGCGGCCAGAGTACGCCCGCGAGCCAGAAGATCGTCGTGGCCCTGGTCGATATCGGCGTGGGCACGAAGATCAGTCCGCTCATGTTGCGCAGCATGGACTGGCCCGCAGGCGCGCAGCCGCCGGGCGCCTTTGCCGACAGCAAGGCGCTGGACGGGCGCATCACGCGCACGGCCATCAGCCTGGGCGAGCCCGTGCTGGAAAGCAAACTGGCGCCGCCGGGCACGACCGGCGGCCTGTCGTCCATCGTGGCCGACGGCAAGCGCGCCATGACCGTGCGCGTCAACGATGTCGTGGGGGTGGCGGGCTTTGCCTTGCCGGGCAACTTTGTCGACATCCTCGTCAATACCCAGGATGACCGGGCCAAGGCCAGCGGCGGCGGCGAGCTGGCCATTTCCAAGATCGTGCTCGAGCGCATCCTCGTGCTGGCCGTGGCGCAGGAATCGAACCGCGACGACAACAAGCCCAAGGTGGTCAATGCCGTGACCCTGGAATTGACGCCGGACCAGGTGGAAAAGCTGGACCTGGCGCGCAGCGTGGGCGCCTTGTCGCTGGTGCTGCGCAACCAGGTCGATCCGGCACCCGTCAACACGGGCGGCGCCACCAAGGAGTCGCTGCTGGGGCTGAAGCCGCTGGCACCCGCCGCGGTGCCGCGCGCGGCCGCAGTTGTGCGGCAGGCGCCGGTGGCGGATTGATGTCGCGCATCGGCTGCGGTGGCGGTGGCTGCGGTGCGGCTGCCTGCGGCGCCAGGCCAGCGGCGGCCAGCGCCTGCTGGATGGCTTCGGTGGCGGCGGCCGGCCCCTGGCCCATCAGGTTGCGGGTTGCGGCGCGCATGTGCGCCAGCATGTTGAGAGGTAGTTTCATGACCATCCTTAACGGTGCCGCGCATCGGCCGGGTCATCGCCGCGAACCGATACGCTAGTGAATTCGCCCTGCGAGCGCCGTCTTGACGACGGTGCTGGCATGCAGGGCACCTAATACGAAAATAGACTCGATGGTGGCCAGTGCCAGTTCCACGGAGACGTCGCTGGCGATGCTGGCCAGTCCCAGCACCTGGATTTGCAGGCGCTGGCCGGCTGCCTGGATCGCTTCCAGGTCGGCGCGCGAATAGTGCTGCATGCCCAATACCAGGCTTTTACGGGCGACGGTCTGTTTCACCACGTCGGCGTGCGTACCCAGCTGGTTGCGTATGGCCGTACGGATCAGATCCGTGCGGTTGGAATAAAATCCCTCCTGGACCAGCAGATCGATCTGCCCCAGGTCGATCAAGCCGAGGTTGATCGTGATTTTCTCGGATTCCCCAATTTTGGGCTTGCTGTCTTGCTTGGCCATAAGTCTCCAAAAACTCCATGTGGCATCCATTTGCCATCTGTATGGATGGTAGTATAGTTCTGAAACACCTCAAGTCAAGCGCGATCTGGCCCGATCGGGGCGCAGGATGGGCCGCCGCAGAGTGAGAATGTCACGTAAAATATATTTTCGAAGCATGCATTTTTCGTCATGTTTTCTTTGGAAAATATATTGACGGAAACATTGCATGGCGATGCCGCCGACTCGCCGGCGTGGTTTCGCGGCATAATGAAAGCCTTCACGTTTACCGATGCCGCTCCATGATGGTCGATACTCCGCCAGCCGTTCCGCTCCCCTTGCCGTCACCGGTACCGTCGCCCTGCGTCAGCCTGTGCAAGATGAACCGCGGCAGCGGCTTGTGCGAAGGCTGTTTGCGCACGCTCGACGAGATCATCGCCTGGAGCAAGGCCGACGACGACTTCAAGCGCGCCGTGTGGGCCGAATTGCCGGGTCGTGAATCACTGCTCGATTTCGAACCCGACTACTGAGGACGCCCATGCCGCGATCGCCAGCGCTGTTCCCCGATTCCATGCAGGTGTTCGAACGCGGCTGGCTGTCGTCGAATAACATCCTGTTCCAGGGCAGGGACGACACGGCCCTGATCGACAGCGGCTATGTCACGCATGCGCCGCAAACCCTGGCCCTGCTGCGCCACAGCCTGGCCGGCCGGCCGCTGGAGCGGCTGTTCAATACGCACCTGCACTCCGACCATTGCGGCGGCAACGCGCTGCTGCAAGCCGCATATGGCTGTCATACGGCCATTCCCTCCTCGGAAGCGGACAAGGTGGCGGCGTGGGACGTCGACGCCCTCAGCTTCCAGGCCACGGGCCAGCAGTGCCCGCGCTTCGGCTTCGACGCCACCGTCTCGCCCGGCGACACCTTTAGCATGGCCGACATGGCCTGGCAAGCGCTGGGCGCGCCGGGCCACGATCCGCACTCGCTGATCTTTTACTGCGCCCAGGAGGGCATCCTCATTTCCGCCGACGCCCTGTGGGAAAACGGCTTTGGCGTGATCTTCCCCGAACTCGATGGCGGCTCCGGCTTTCCTGAGGCGCGCGCCACCCTGGACCTGATCGCCAGCCTGGACGTGCGCGTGGTGATCCCCGGCCACGGGCGGCCGTTCCAGGATGCCGCCGGCGCCCTGCAGCGCGCCTATTCGCGCCTCGACTACCTGGCGTCCGATCCCGTGCGCAACGCGCAGAATGCGGTGAAAGTGCTGCTGAAATTCCTGCTGCTGGAACGCCAGCGCATCGCCCTTGCCGAGATACCCGCGCTGCTGCGCGGCATGCCCATATTTGAAGAGGCCAACCGGCGCTTCCTGCGCCAGGAAACGGCCGCGCTGGCCGAATGGGCCGTCTCGCAACTGTTGAGGGCTGCAGCGGCACGCGTCGAGGGTGAGTACTTGCTTAACGAGGGGTGATGCGCGGGCGCAATAAATTCAGCACGATCGTACTTTTTCTGCACTATAATCAACGTTCAGTGTTTTTTACGTCCGATCAACTTTCCAGCGAGTCCGCCATGGCATTGCCTGTTGCGTTGCAAAACCTCTCCTTACCCGTTATCGCGTCGCCGATGTTCATCGCCAGCGGCCCGGCCCTCGTCGCGGCGCAGTGCAAGGCCGGCATCGTCGGATCCTTTCCCGCCCTGAACGCGCGTCCCGCCGAATTGCTCGACACCTGGCTCACGGAGCTGCAGGCCGAGCTGGCCGCCTTCCAGGCCGCCAATCCCGACAAGAAAGTGGGACCGATCGCCGTCAACCAGATCGTGCACCAGTCGAACGACCGCCTCGCGCATGACGTGGAAGTGTGCGTCAAACACCAGATCCCCATCATCATTTCCTCGCTGCGCGCGCCGCCCAAGGAAATGCTCGACGCCATCCACAGCTATGGCGGCATCGTGCTGCATGACGTGATCTCGATCCGCCACGCGAAAAAGGCGCTGGAGGCGGGTGTCGATGGCCTGATCCTGGTGGCCAGCGGCGCCGGCGGCCATGCGGGCACCCTGTCGCCGTTCGCGCTGGTGGGCGAAGTGCGCAAATTCTTTGACGGTCCGCTGGCGCTGTCGGGCTCCATCGCCACGGGCGACGCCGTGCTGGCCGCGCAAGCGATGGGCGCGGACTTTGCCTACATCGGCTCGCGCTGGCTGGCCACCAAGGAATCGAACGTCAGCGACGGCTACCGCGACGCCATCGTCGATTCCAGCGCGGCGGACATCGTCTACACGAACCTGTTTACCGGCGTGCACGGCAACTATCTGAAGAAATCGATCGTCGCGGCCGGACTCGATCCGGAAGCCTTGCCCGAAGCGGACAAGAGTTCGATGAATTTTGGTTCGGGCAGCGCCAAGGCCTGGCGCGACATCTGGGGCGCGGGCCAGGGCGTGGGCTTGATGGATGACGTGCCGAGCGTTGAAGAGATGGTGGCGCGCCTGAAGGCCGAATACGATGCGGCGCGCGCGCGGCTGAAGCTGTAACGTTGGTGAGGATGTCGGATAACGCGCTGCGCGCCAATCCGACCACCATCATGAATCACTCCTGCTTCAAATCCTCGGGCTTGATGGCCCACAGGCCCGGCAGGTTGCGCCAGTAGCCATATGCATCCATGCCGAAGCCGACGACGAAGCGGTTCGGGATCACCAGGCCGACGATATCGGCTTGCACGGGCTTTTTCTTGCCGATGGCCTTGTCGGCAAACACGGCCAGGATCACTTCGGAGGCACCCATGTCCAGCAAGCGCTGCTTGACGTGCGCCAGGGTTTCGCCTTCGTCCAGGATGTCGTCGAGCACGATGACGGTGCGGCCCGCTACATTCGAGCGGGGGATGACTTTCCACACCACTTCGCCACCCTTGTCGTCGTCGCCGTAGCGGCTGACGTGGATATAGTCGAACTCGAGCGGAAAGCTCAGTTGTGGCAGCAGGTTGCCCGTAAACACGACGGCGCCGCCCATCACGCCCAGCACCAGCGGGAATTCCTGCGAATCCTCGGCGTTGAAGCGCGTGTTGAGCACATCGGCCATGCGCGTGATCGACGCCTGCACGGTATCTTGGTCGAACAGCAGTTCCGCGTTCTTGATCAGGTCACGGGCACGGTTGTGATGAAATTCTTGCATGGACTCTTGCATGGCGATGAATGGGGCTGATGGTCAATGCCGGTATTATCCCGCAAATCGGCCTTATTTGTAATCGCGCATGTCGTCGATGATCTTGCCATCCTGCGCCAGGCTGCCCACGGCCACGAGCACCACGTCGCCGCGCAGCTTGGTCAGTTCGCGGATCGAGCCGATGATGGCCTCGGTGCCGCTGGCGTCATGCGGATCGTCGACTTCGCAATGCAAAGCCATCTCGTCGTTGGCCATGCGTCCGGACACCACCAGCCGCGCCTTCCTGATCTGCGGGTGGCGGCGCGCGATTTCATGCACCTGCGACGGATGCACGAACATGGCGCGCACCTTGGTGGTCTGGTCGGCGCGTCCCATCCAGCCGCGGATGCGCGTATTCGTGCGCCCGCACGGCGATGCCGGCGCATCCGTCAGCACGGCCGACAGGTCTCCCGTGGCAAAGCGGATCAGCGGGTAGTCGGCATTGAAGACGGTGACGACGACTTCGCCCACTTCGCCCGGCGCGACGGGCATGCCGCTGCCGGGGTGGACGATTTCGAGCAGCACGTTTTCATCGATCACCATGCCCGGATTGAGCTTGCCATTGCTGGCCGTTTCATAGGCGATGCTGCCGATATCGGCCGAGGCATAGGTCTGGAACACGTGCGGCACGCCGTTCGCGGCAAACCAGCTGCGCAGGGATTCGGGCAAGGCTTCCGCGCCCATCACGGCCTTGGTGACGCTGCTGATGTCGGCGCCCATTTCGCGCGCCTTTTCGATGATCAGTTTCAGGAACGACGGCGTGCCGATATACGTGTCCGGCTTCAGGTCGACCATCGCCTGCACCTGCATTTCCGTCTGGCCGATGCCGGCCGGGATGACGGTGCAGCCCAGGCGCGCGGCGCCCCCTTCGACCATGAAGGCGGCCGGCGTGAAGTGGTACGAAAAGCAGTTCTGCAGCAAGCCGCCGGCGCGCACGCCGGCCGCATACATGGGCCGCGCGAAGCGCCACCAGTCGGGGCCGCGGCCTTCCGGGTCGAAGATGGGGCCGGGCGAGACAAACACGCGCGACAGCGCATTCTTCGGCGTCGTGTTCAAGCCGCCGAACGGCAGGGCGTCGTGCTGCAATTGCTTGAGGTCGGACTTGCGCGTCACGGGCAGTTGCGCCAGCGCGGCGCGGCTGGTGATGTCGGCGGCGTTGACGCCATCAAGGATGCGGGCCCAGCCCGGCGCCGTTTGCGCGCGCGCGATCAGCTGCGGCAGGCCGGCCATCAATTCGCGTTCGCGCTCTTCGGGCGCGCGTGCTTCCAGACTGTCGAGCGTATCGGTCATGTTGCGGATTCTCCAATGTCACGTTGCAGTTTTTTCGTCAGCCTGGCAAAAATCAGGCTGTATGAGCGGTGCAGCAGGGCCGCCATTTCCCCGTCGTCGAGCGCATCGGGGCTGGCGATATACACCCACTTGGCCCGTGCCAGGTACGGCGCCGGGCGGATGCCGGGGCGGTCCGTCAATTCCAGGAAGCGTTCCGCATCGACCTTGAAGCTCATGCCGCGCGTGCTGTGCGCTTCCGCGCCGCACAGCGCGAACATCCGGCCACCGACGCAAAACGCCAGCACGTTCGTCCATTTGATGTCTTGCGTCGCGCCGGGAAAGCCGCGGCACACTTGCTTCGCCCGTTCCAGGTCCATGCTTTGCTTCCTGCGTCAGGCCAGCCAGCGCTTGCGGCGGCGGTAGAACTTCATGTCGCGGAAGCTCTTGCGCCCGGCGCTGGACACGCCCAGGTAAAACTCCTTGACGTCTTCGTTGCTGGCCAGTTCCTGCGCCTGCCCTTCCATCACGACCCGGCCGTTTTCCAGGATGTAGCCGAAGTCGGCATAGCGCAGCGCCACGTTGGTGTTCTGTTCGGCCAGCAAAAAGGAGACGTTTTCCTTGTGGTTCAGGTCCTTGACGATGCCGAAGATCTCTTCGACGATCTGCGGCGCGATGCCCATCGACGGTTCGTCCAGCAAGATCATCGATGGCTTGGCCATCAGCGCGCGGCCGATGGCGCACATCTGCTGTTCGCCGCCCGAGGTGTAGCCGGCCTGGCTGCTGCGCCGGGTTTTCAGGCGCGGGAAGTAGTGGTAGACCTTGTCCAGCGCGTCTTTCAGCTCGCCGCGCGACAGGCTGCGCGTGTAGGCACCCGTCAGCAGGTTTTCCTCGATGGTGAGGTGGCCGAAACAGTGGCGGCCCTCCATCACCTGCGACAGGCCCCGCTTCACCAGCTCATTCGGCGTCAACTGGTCCACGCGCTCGCCCTTGAACTGGACTTCGCCCTTGGTGACGTCGCCCCGTTCGCCGCGCAGCAGGGTCGAGATGGTTTTCAGGGTGGTCGACTTGCCGGCGCCGTTGGCGCCTAGCAGCGCCACGATCTTGCCTTGCGGGACTTGCAGCGACACGCCTTTCAGGACCAGGATCACGTGGTCGTAGATGACTTCGATATTGTTCACCGACAGGTAGGGCGGCGGCGCGTCCGGCTTGATCGGGGTTTGCGTGGCTGTGTGGGTCATGGCTGCTTCGTTTTCATATGTGTTGGCGATGCTGTCGGATCACGCTTCGCTAATCCGACCTACGTGGATGCGGCGTAGGTCGGATCAGGCCGCAGGCCGTAATCCGACACCACCATCGGCAGCGATTTACTTCATGCACGCCGGCGTGATCTTCTTCTCTTCCGCGTACTTGTTCGAGGATTCCTCGACGAGCTTGCGCACCAGGGCCTTGTCGCCGACGATCCACTTCGGCGTGATGGCGGTCCACTTCTTGCCATCCCACTGCTGCACTTTCACGGCGCCCGAGCCTTCATGGTCGTCGCAGCTGGTCTTCACGGTGGGGAACATGCCCAGCGCGCCGACGGCCTTCTGGCGCGCATCGTCGACGTTCAGGTTTTCCA
Organism: Janthinobacterium violaceinigrum; assembly: GCF_009208555.1. GTDB lineage: Bacteria > Pseudomonadota > Gammaproteobacteria > Burkholderiales > Burkholderiaceae_D > Janthinobacterium > Janthinobacterium violaceinigrum. The sequence continues at coordinate 169,498 of NZ_WFLI01000005.1, forward strand.
GGCCCCAGCGCATCTGTTCGCCCGTGATCGGTTTGCCCTTGCCGAATTTTTCCTGCGCCGTGCGGATCGCTTCCACCCACAGGATGCCGGCCGTCACGCCGCGCATGTGGTAGACGGAGCCGATGCGCGACTGGTCGGACAGGTTGCCCTTGCCGGACGCGTAGAGCTTCTTGCGGATGTCGTCGAGCACGGGGTAGTTGCCCGGCGTATTGAAGGTCATCGCCGTGTAGCCCTTGGCCGCGTCGCCCGATGGAATCGTGTCTTCCTCGGAGCCGGCCCACCAGACGCCCAGCATCTTGTCGCGCGGGAAGCCGTTGCGCTGCGCCGTCTTGATGGCAACGGAGTTCATCACGCCCCAGCCCCACAGGATCACGTGATCCGGCTTGGCCTGGCGGATCTGCAGCCATTGCGATTGCTGTTCGCTGCCTGGCGGCGCGACGGGAATTTTCACCAGTTCGAAGCCGTACTGTTTCGACAGCGCTTCGAGCACGGGCAGCGGCTCCTTGCCGAAGGCCGAATCGTGGTACAGGTGGACGATTTTCTTGCCTTTCAGCTTGTCCATGCCGCCGTCCTTGTCGCCCAGGTATCTGATCATGCCGGCGGCCTGGCTCCAGTAGCTGGAGATCAGCGGATAGACATACGGGAAGACCTTGCCGTTGGCCGCGTCCGAGCGGCCGTAGCCGATCATCGTCATGGGGATCTTGTCCTGTGCCACGCGGTCCAGGATGCCGTAGGCGACGCCCGTGGACAGGGTTTCGACCAGGGTGGCGCCGCCCTGTTTGGTTTTCAGGCGTTCATAGCATTCGACGCCGCGCGACGGGTTGTATTCGGTTTCGCATTCTTCCCAGCTGATCTTCACGCCATTGACGCCGCCGGCCTGGTTGACCAGGTTGAAGTAGTCGATGATGCCGCCGTAGAAACCGGAGCCGCCGGCCGCGTAAGGACCCACGCGGTAAGACGGCAGGGCGATGTACTGTTCCTTGTCCTGCGCCTGCGCGCTGCCGGCCATGGTGAGTGCGGCACTGGCGATGGCGGCGGCCAGCATGAGCGATTTGATGTGTTTCATTGTGTCTCCTCTTGTTTTATTTGGTATTCAAGTGAACCGACATCGACTGCAAAAACTTAATGGGGGAAGGGCCAGAGTCTCAACTTTTCTTTCGCGATCTGCCACAGCCTGGCCAGGCCGTGCGGCTCGACGATCAGGAAGAAGATGATCAGCGCGCCGAACACCATCAGTTCCAGGTTCGAGGCCACGCTGGTCGGCAGTGCCAGGCCATGCGCGATGGTGTTCAGGACGACGGGCAGCAGCACGATGAAGGCCGCGCCGAGGAAGGAACCGAGGATCGAACCGACGCCGCCGATGATGATCATGAACAGGATGCGGAAGGACAGGTCCAGGTTGTACGCTTCCGGTTCCACCGTGCCCAGGTAGGCATACGCATACAGCGCGCCGGCCACGCCGCAGTAGAAGGAGCTGACGGCAAACGCCAGCAGCTTGGTGCGCATCAGGCGGAAACCGATCACCTCGGCCGCCATGTCCATGTCGCGCACGGCCATCCACGAGCGTCCCACGTTCGAGCGGATCATGTTCTTGGCCAGCAGCGCCATGCCGGCCACGATGGCCAGCACCAGCAGGTATTTGCTTTGCGGCGTGTCGAACTGGTAGCCCAGGATGCTCATCTTCTGCACCGTGATGACGCCCGAGGAGCTGTAGTTGGTCAGGTAGGGGATCTTGGTCAGGCACCAGACGACGAAGAACTGCGTCGCCAGCGTGGACGCGGCCAGGTAGAAGCCGCGGATGCGCAGGGAGGGCAGGCCGAAGGCGATGCCCACCATGGCCGCGCACAGGCCGCCCAGGATGAACGACACCAGCAGCGGCAAGCCCGGCATGCGGGCCATGAAGTTATACGAGGCAAAGGCGCCCACGGCCATGAAGGCGGCCGTGCCCAGCGACAGCTGGCCTGCGTAGCCGGTCAGGATGTTCAGGCCCAGTGCCGCCAGCGCGAAGATCAGGAACGGAATCAGGATCGCCGACAGCATGTAGGGCGAGGCGAAATACGGCAGGAGGAAGACGGCGACGAGGAGCGTGGCCGTCAGCGCCAGGCGGTCCTGGCGGATCGGGAAGATCTGGTTGTCAGCCTGGTAGCTGGTCTTGAATTGTCCTGCTTCACGGTAAATCATGACGTGTCCTTTGCGATGGAGCGATAGCGTTGTGCGGCGTGTGCATGGGGCGGCGCTGCGGCGTCAGATGCGCCGGATGATGCGTTCGCCGAACAGGCCTTCCGGGCGCACCAGCAGGAACAGCAGGGCCAGCACATACGGGAACCAGCCTTCGATGCCGCCGCCCACCATGGGGCCCAGGTAGACTTCGGCCAGCTTTTCCGACGCGCCGATGATCAGGCCGCCGACGATGGCGCCCGGCACCGAGGTAAAGCCGCCGAGGATCAGCACCGGCAGCGCTTTCAATGCGATGAAGGTCAGCGCGAACTGCACGCCGTTGCGCGCGCCCCACAGCAAGCCCGCCACCATGGCCACCAGGCCGGCCACGCCCCACACGACGGCCCAGATGCGCTGCAGCGGAATGCCCACGGCCAGCGCCGCCTGGTGGTCGTCGGCGACGGCGCGCAGGGCGCGGCCCACCTTGGTCTTCGAGAACAGCAGGGCCAGACAGATCACCAGCAGCGCGCAGATGCCGGCCGCCACCACGTCGAACTGCGAGACGATGATATTGAAATGGTCCATCAGGAAGGGCATCGGCACGTCTTCGATGGGCAGGTCCAGCTTGTGCACCTGCGAGCCCCACATCAGCTGCGCCAGGCCTTCGATGAAAAAGGTCAGGCCGATGGTGGCCATGAAGAGCGTGATCTCGGGCTGGTTGACGAGGGGCCGCAAGACCACCCGTTCGATCGCCATGCCCAGCACGATCATGGTCACCATCGTCAGCGGGATGGCCAGCCACAGCGACAGGCCGAACTTGTCCATGATGCCCACGCAGGTGAGGGCGGCGAAAAACACCATCGCGCCCTGCGCAAAATTGAACACGCCCGACGCCTTGTAGATCAGCACAAAACCGATCGCCACCAGCGCATACATGACGCCCGACAGCAGGCCGCCGATCAGCACTTCAAAGAAAAAATTTATATTCATGAGTTGTCCAATGGGTTGTGCGTAGCCCTGCCCGATTACGGGCAGGTCGTTTCGCCGGCAGGCAGCGTGCTGCCTGAATTCCCGGCTACACCACCTAAATACGCGTTGATGACATCCTGGTTGCTGCGCACCTCGTCGGGCGTGCCGTCGCCGATCTTCTTGCCGTAGTCGAGCACCACGACGCGGTCGGAGATATCCATCACCACGCCCATGTCGTGCTCGATCAGCACGATGGTCGTGCCCAGCTGGTCGTTGACGTCGAGGATGAAGCGGCACATGTCCTGCTTTTCTTCCACGTTCATGCCGGCCATCGGTTCGTCCAGCAGCAGGATTTCCGGCTCGGCCACGAGGGCGCGGCCCAGTTCCACGCGCTTTTGCAAGCCATAGGGCAGGCGCCCCACGGGGGTCTTGCGGATGGCCTGGATTTCCAGGAAATCGATGATTTCCTCGGCCTTCTTGCGGTGCTCGATTTCCTCGCGCCGCGCCGGTCCCCAGTACAGGGCTTGCAGCAGGAAATTCGACTTCATTTTGAGGTTACGCCCCGTCATGATATTGTCGAGCACCGTCATGCCTTTGAACAGGGCGATGTTCTGGAAGGTGCGCGCGATGCCGGACTTGGCGGCCGCGTAGCAATCCATGCCGCGCCGGTGTTCGCCGCGGTAGATGATTTCCCCTTGCTGCGGGCGGTACACGCCATTGATCACGTTGAGCATCGAGCTTTTGCCCGCGCCGTTCGGGCCGATGATGGCGCGGATTTCATGCTGCTTGACGTCGAACGAGATGTCGGTCAGCGCCTTCACGCCGCCGAACGACAGCGAGATGTTCTTCAGATCGAGGATGACGGGACCCGTCTTGCGGGCCGTGCCGAAATGGGCGTCGAGTTCGTTCATTTGCATCGTGCTGTGCTCCATCATGCGGCCAGGCCCTGGGGCCGATACGTTTTGCTGTCCCAGATCTGCAGGTCGGCGCTGGTCGAGCCAAGGCGGCCATCCTCGAATTTCACCTGGGTCTCGATGTATTGCGTTGCCTTGCCCTCATACAGGGCAGAAATGAGCACCGCGTATTTTTCGGCGATGAATTTGCGGCGCACCTTGCGCGTGCGCGTCAGCTCGTCGTCGTCCGGGTCGAGTTCCTTGTGCAGCACCAGGAAGCGGTGCACCTGCGTGCGGTCCATCAGCGGGTCGGCCGCCAGTTCCGCGTTGACCTGCTCGATGCAGTCGCGGATCAAGCCGTAGGTTTCGGCACGCGCCGCCAGGTCCGTGTAGCCGGAGTAGGCGATGCCGCGCCGCTCGGACCAGTTGCCCACCGCTTCGATGTCGATATTGATGAAGGCGCAGACCTGGTCGCGCGCATGGCCGAAGGCCACCACTTCCTTGATGAAGGGGAAGAACTTGAGCTTGTTCTCGATGTAGTTGGGCGCGAACATGGCGCCGCAATTCATCTTGCCGACGTCGGCCGCGCGGTCGATGATTTTCAGGTGGCCTTCGCCGTCGAACACGCCCGCGTCGCCCGTATGAAAGTAGCCGTCGGCATCGATCACTTCTGCCGTCGCATCTGGACGCCTGAAGTAGCCGCTCATGGTGGCGGGCGACTTCACCAGCACTTCGCCATTGGCCGCCAGCTTGACTTCCACGCCCGGCGCGGGCAGGCCCACGCTGTCGAACTTGATATTGCCATCCGGCTGCAGGCACACATAGGCGCAGGTTTCGGTGGAACCGTACAATTGCTTGAGATTGACGCCGATGGAGCGGTAGAAGCGGAACAGGTCGGGACCGATGGCAGCACCGGCCGTGTAGGCGACGCGCACGCGCGACAGTCCCAGCACGTTTTTCAGCGGGCCGTAGACCAGCAGCTCGCCCAGCTTGTAGCTGAGGCGGTCCGCCAGCGACACGGGCTTGCCATCCAAAATCTGCGCGCCGCAGCGCTTGGCCACGTCCATGAAGTGGCTGAACATGCGGCGCTTGATGCTGCTCGCGTCTTCCATGCGTATCATCACGCTGGTGAGCATGTTCTCGAACACGCGCGGCGGCGCAAAGTAGCAAGTGGGGCCGATTTCGCGCATGTCGATCATCACCGTGTCGCCCGATTCGGGGCAGTTGACGGTGAAGCCGGCCACCATGGCCTGCGCCAGCGAGAACAGGCAGTCGCCCACCCACGCCATGGGCAGGTAGGACAGGATGTCTTCCTCGTCGGTGAGCTTGTCGAAGGCCACGCCGCCTTCGCCGGCGGCCAGCAGCGCCGTATGGCTCTGGCACACGCCCTTCGGCTTGCCCGTGGTGCCCGAGGTGTACAGGATGACGGCCGAATCGCTGCCATTGCCCGCTGCCACGGCGGCGTCATAAAAGCCCGGGTGTTCGCGGTCGTAGGCCCTGCCGAGCACCTGCAGCGCGGCAAAGGAGGTCAGCTCCGGCTGGCGGTAGTGGCGCATGCCCCGTTCATCGTCATAGGCGATGTGGGCCACGTGCGGGTACAGGCTTTTCAGTTCCAGCAGCTTGTCGACCTGCTCCTGGTCTTCGACGATGGCGTAGCGGATTTCCGCGTCCTGCAGCACGTAGGCCATGTCGGCGGCCGGCGCGTCCTGGTACAGCGGCACGGGCACGCCGCCCAGGCTTTGCGCGGCCAGCATGGCCCAGTACAGGCGGGGCCGGTTGTCGCCGATGATGGCCAGGTTCATGCCGCGCTGGAAGCCGATGGCGGCCAGGCCGCAGGCCAGTGCGCGCACTTCGTCGTTGACCTCATGCCAGGTCCAGGTTTGCCAGATGCCCAGGTATTTTTCGCGAAATGCGGGCTTGTCGGATCGTGCTGTCCCGTGTTGCAATAAGCGCCGCGGAAAAGTCGGCATGGTTGCTGTGGTATTCGTTTGCACCAGTGTCTCCCTGTTGCTTGTCTCAGGCCCCACCTCGTTGGATGGCGCTCTGTGTTTTTTATGTGTAAGGCGTTTGTGCAATGATAGTAGCTTGCGTTAGTTTGCCGAGTTGTCTTTTCGGGGACATTTACCCACTTTTCGATGGTGCATCGCACAATGACCAACCCTGATATCAGCCTCAAGGATGCCGTGCGCGCGGCCAACTGGGCGCAGCTGCTCGATCCCGTGCAAATGGCCCGGGTGGAGGCGGATGTGTTTGAAACCTTCGTGCCGAAAGGCGGCTTTGTCTGCCGCAAGGGCGAGCCGGTGGACAACTGGATCGGCGTCATCAGCGGCATGGTCAAGATGAATAATTTTTCCGCCTCCGGCAAGGCCATGACCTTCATCGGCGTGCCGCCCGGCAGCTGGTTCGGCGAAGGTTCATTGCTGAAGAATGAAATCCGCAAATACGACACCATGGCCCTGCGCGACACGCGCGTGGCGCGCCTGCCCGGCACCACCTTCCACTGGCTGCTGGAAACGAGTCTGCCGTTTACGCGCTTCCTGTTGATGCAGCTGAACGAACGCCTGGGACAGTTCATCGGCATGGTGGAAAACGAGCGCCTGCTGGACCTGAACACGCGCGTGGCGCGCTGCCTGGCCTCGATGTTCAACTCGCATCTGTACCCGGGCGTCGATACCCTGGTGCAGCTGTCGCAGGAAGAGATCGGCCTGCTGTCCGGTTCCTCGCGCCAGCGCGCCAACCAGGCCTTGCAGGTGCTGGAAAAGAAAGGCTTGCTGCGCCTCGATTACGGCGGCATCCGCGTGCTGGACCTCGATGGCTTGCGCCGTTATGAAGCCGATGACGCCGAATGAGGCCGCGCTGCCGGAACACCCTGCAAGCGCCCGGCTAATCGCGGTATCATAGGCGCTTCCCAGCACCGCACCTTTTCGCCGCCATGCAGACATCCGTTCAGAGTACCCCCGCCTCCCGTTTGACCGAACTGCGCGCCGCCATGCGCGCGCAGCGGATCGATGCGCTGATCGTGCCATCGGCCGACCCGCATTTGTCCGAATACCTGCCGGCCCGCTGGCAGGGCCGCGAGTGGCTGTCGGGCTTTACGGGTTCCGTCGGCACCCTGGTCGTCACGCAGGACTTCGCCGGCGTGTGGACCGATGGCCGCTACTGGGAGCAGGCGGAAGACGAACTGGCCGGCAGCGGCATCGTCCTGAAGAAGATCCCGTCCGGCGCCAGCGTGCTGTATATCGACTGGCTGGGCGAGACCATGCAGCCGGGGCAGACGGTGGCCGTCGATGGCGCCGTGCTGGGCCTGGCCAATGCGCGCCTGCTGCAGCAGGCGCTGGGCGCGCAAGTGACCCTGCGCACGGATACCGATCTGCTGCAAGCCGTGTGGCCGGATCGTCCGGCCATGCCGGCCGCGCCCGTGTACGAGCACGCGGCCGCGTATCCGGCCCTGTCGCGCACGCAGAAACTGGACGCCCTGCGCGCCGGCATAGCGGCCCACGGCGCCAGCCACCACGTGATTTCCACGCTTGACGATATCGCGTACCTGTTCAACCTGCGCGGCGCCGACGTCAGCTACAACCCCGTCTTCCTCGCGCATGCGCTGGTGGGCCCGGAGCGCGCCACCCTGTTCGTCGCCGACGGCAAGCTGCCGGCCGCCCTGCGCGCCACCCTGGAGAGCGAAGGCGTGGACGTGGCCGCGTATGACCGCGCGGCGGCCGTGCTGGCCGCCCTGCCTGCGGGCGCCACCTTGCTGCTGGACCCGCGCCGCATCACGTTCGGCACGCGCCAGGCCGTGCCCGACGGCGTGCGCGTGGTGGAAGCCATCAACCCGACCACCCTGGCCAAGTCGCGCAAGACGGACAGCGAAGCGGCGCATGTGCGGGCGGCCATGGAGCAGGATGGCGCTGCCCTGTGCGAGTTCTTCAGCTGGCTCGATGCCACCCTGGCCGACCCGCAGCGCGCGCCGCTGACGGAAATCGGCGTCGACGAACACCTGACGGCCGCCCGCGCGCGCCGCGCCGGTTTTGTCAGCCCCAGTTTCGGTACCATCGCCGGCTTTAATGCGCACGGCGCCATCATGCATTACCACGCCCATGCGGGCACGGAGGCGACCATCGAAGGCGACGGCTTGCTGCTGATCGATTCGGGCGGCCAGTACCTGGGCGGCACCACGGATATCACGCGCGTGGTTCCCGTCGGCGCGATCACGGCCGAACACCGGCGCGACTTCACCCTGGTCCTGCGCAGCATGATCGCGCTGTCGCGCGCGCAGTTCCCGCGCGGCGTGAAGTCGCCCATGCTGGACTCGATCGCCCGCGCGCCCCTGTGGGCCGAGGGCATCGACTTCGGCCACGGCACGGGCCATGGCGTGGGCTTCTTCCTCAACGTGCATGAGGGGCCGCAATCGATTTCGCAGTCCGCCATGCCGGAGCCGCAGACGGCCATGGAGCCGGGCATGATCACTTCCGTGGAGCCGGGTATCTACCGGCCCGGCCAGTGGGGCATCCGCATCGAGAACCTGGTGCTGAATGTCCCGGCAGGGACGACGCCCTTCGGCGAATTTTTGCGCTTCGAAACCCTCACCCTGTGCCCGATCGACACGCGCTGCGTGGAGCGCAGCCTGTTGCGCGACGACGAGGCGGCCTGGCTCAACGACTATCACGCCACCGTGCGTGCGCGCCTGTCGCCGCACCTGGCGGGCGACGCGCTGGCGTGGCTGGAACAGCGCACGGGAGCCATCTGATGCGCTCGACCCGCGCCACCGCCGCCATCGAGCGGCTCAAGGAACGCACCGGCCACCGCCTCTACACGATGGCGCGCACGGGCGATGAACTGTTCTTTCTCACGGAAGGCCCGGGCTTGCCGCCTTTGTGCCCGCCGCTGGAATTGGACGCCTTTGTCGCCTTCGTCAATGGCCTGGGACCGCAAAAGGCGCGCCGCGTCAGCAAGCTTGACGTGGCGTTTGAAAAGCAGCTGACGAAAAAGCCACAGGACTAAATGCCGACCATCGACTTCCTGCGCGCCTACTGGTCGCCGGCCGAGCTGGCGACGAATGGCGTGATCCTGCTGAACCTGCTGGGCGCACTGCTGCTGGGCTTGCTGGTGGGTTACGAGCGCTCGTATCACGGGCGCGCGGCGGGCATGCGCACCTACAGCCTCGTATGCATGGCCTCGGCCGCGCTGACGGTGCTGGGCGGCTATCCCGAGTTCTGGTACGGCGGGCATGGCGCCATCGTCGGCAGCGATCCCACGCGCGTCATCCAGGGCATCGTCACGGGCGTGGGCTTTCTCGGCGCCGGCGTGATCATGCGCGAAGGCTTCAATATCAGCGGCCTGACGACGGCCGCCTCGATCTGGGCCTCGTCCGTGATCGGCATCATGGTCGGCATCGGCTTTTATCTGTCGGCCATGGGTCTGGCTTTCCTGTGCGCGATGGCGATGATTTTCCTGTCAAAACTGGAAAACTGGCTGCCGTCGCGCCACGCGGTGGCCATCACCATGCGCTTCAGGCAGGGCTTTATTCCGCGCGAAGATGCGCTGCGGCGCATGGCCGCCAAGCGCGGTTATGACATCGCCAGCGGCTCGCTGACCATCGGCAGCACGGACGGCATGCAGGAATGGCGCTTCGTCGCCATCGCGCATGGCAAGAATACGGGCGCCAGCCTGTCGGCCATGTCGGCCGAACTGGCCGCCTTCGAAGGCATCGCCGGCTTCCAGCTGTCGCATGCACGCAACTGAAAAGGATGGACATGGACGCACAGGCCCAAAACGTACTCGATTTCTGGTTCCTGCCGCCGGATAACCCTGGCCATGGCCAGTCGCGCATGGAATGGTTCCGCAAGGATGATGGCTACGACGCGCAGATACGCGCGCGTTTCGGCGCGCTGATCGACGCCGCCATCGGGGGCGGCTTGCGCGAATGGGAAGCGACGCCGCACGGCGCGCTGGCGCGCCTCATCGTGCTCGATCAATTCACGCGCAACGTCTATCGGGGCACGCCGCGCGCGTTTGCCGGCGACGCCCAGGCGCTGGCGCTGGCCGTCGCCCTGACGCAGGCAGGACAGGACCGGCAGCTGCCGCCCATTCTGCGCGCGTTCGTCTACCTGCCGTTCGAACATGCGGAAGACCTGGCCATGCAGGCGCGCGCCGTCGAATTGTTCCAGCTGCTGTCGCAGGCGCAGCCCGGTTTCGAGAGCATGCTCGATTATGCGCAGCGCCACCAGGAAGTGATCGCCCGCTTTGGCCGCTTCCCGCACCGTAACGCCATTCTGGGCCGGCCCTCCACGCCGGAAGAAGCGGCATTCCTGCGCCAGCCCGGTTCCAGCTTCTAGGCCGCCATGAACGTCACCCTCAACATCGTCGGCGCCGGCCATGTGGGCCGCGTGCTGGGCCGTCTGTTCGCTGGCGTGGACGGTATCGCCGTGCAGGACGTGCTGACGCGCTCGATGGCGTCGGCGCAGGCGGCCGTCGATTTCATCGGTGCCGGCACGCCCGTCGCGCACTATGCGGCCTTGCGCCATGCCGACGTCACCATGCTGGCCGTGGCGGACGACCAGATCGGCCCCGCGTGCGCGGCACTGGTGGCCGAGGGACGCCAGGCGGGCGCCATCGTGTTTCACTGCAGCGGCGCGCTGGCGTCCAGCGTGCTGTTGGCGGCCACGCAGGCGGGCGCCTCGGTGGCCAGCGCGCACCCGATCCGCAGCTTTGCCGACCCGCAGCAGGTGGCGGCCACCTTTGACGGCACCTTTTGCGGCGTCGAAGGCGATGCGCTGGCGCTGGCCTTCCTCACGCCGGCCTTGAACGCCATCGGCGCGCGCCCCGTGCCCATCGATCCGGCAGCCAAGACCCTGTATCACGCCGCTGCCGTGTTTGCCAGCAATTATCTGGTGACGGTGCTCGATGCGGCGCTGCGCGCCTACCAGGCGGCCGGGATTCCCGAGCCCGTGGCGCGCGAACTGGCGCAGCCGCTGGTGACGGAAGCGGTGGCCAATGTGTTTCGCCTGGGCGCCGCGCCCGCGCTGTCCGGGCCCATCGCCCGCGGCGATTCGGCCACCGTGCAACGCCAGCAGCAGGCGGTGCAAGGCTGGGATGCCGCCACGGGCGAGTTGTACCGGGCGCTGGTGGCGCCCACGCAGGCGCTGGCCAAGCGCAAGTCCGAGCGCTAGCTCGCGTGCACGCCGTTGCGTCCCTGCTGTTTCGCCTGATACAGGGCGCTGTCGGCGCGTGAAAAGAACGCCGATTCGCTTTCGTCGAGCCGGTACTCGGCCACGCCCAGGCTGATCGTCACGGGTATCTGCGGCTCGGGCAGGCCGAAATCGTGCTGTTCGACGGCGGCGCGCAGGTTTTCCGCCACTTCCGCCGCCTTGGCCAGGCTGCAGTTATTCAGCAGCACCAGGTATTCCTCGCCGCCCCAGCGCGTGATGACGTCGCTTTCGCGCACGGTGGCGCGCGCCACGTCGGCCACGCCACGGATGACCTTGTCGCCCCACAGGTGGCCGTGCGTATCGTTGACGCGCTTGAAGAAATCGATGTCGAACAGGATGGCCGACATCGGCTGCGCCGTGCGCTTGGACAGGAGCATGGCGCGCTGGAACAGCAATTCCAGCGATTGGCGGTTCAATAGCCCCGTCAGCGCATCCGTCGAGGCGATGCGCTCGATGCGGCGCTGGTAGCGGTTCACCGTCAGCAAGGTCAGCACCAGTACCAGCAGGGTGACGCCAAAGCTGATGGCCAGGTTGAAGATGAATACGCGCTGCAGCGACTGGACTTCGTCGCTGACATTCTGCTCGACCACCAGATACCAGCCCAGTTCCGGAATGAAGCGCGAATTGACGAGGATTTGCGCGCGGCCCAGCTGGTACGACAGGTGCGTCGGTTCGCTCTGCTGGTTGATGATCCGGTCGGCAATGGCGGTCACGCCGGGCAGGCTGCGGATGTTGCCGTGCCCGTTGCGCATGGTCTTGCCTGCCAATACCAGGGTGCCGGCGCCGTCAACAAAATAGATGTTGCGGTGGAAGCGCGCCTGGTAGCGGTCGATGATGTGGCTCATGGTGGCCAGGGTCAGGCCGATGCCGGTGGCGCCGATGAACTGGCCGTCGTAGTCGTACACGCGGTGGTTGATGAAGATGGTCATGCTGTCGCGGTTGGCCATGTCCACGTCGACATTCGTTTCGTAGTCGCTGTTTTCCATGGCGCGCACGCGGTAGTACCAGATGTCGCGCGTCGCTTGCGGGCTGACGGATTTCAGCGTGCCTTCGGCATAATAATATTTGCTGCTCTTGTCCGAGACGAGAAAGCTGGTGATGGCGCCGTATTTCTTCTTCACTTCGGCCAGGTAGCGCACGATCTGCGCCGGGTCGCGCTCGCCGGCGAGTATCCAGTCGCGCACGAAGGTGTCGTGCGCCATCAGCGACGAGATGAAGACGGGGCGCAGCATGTCTTTCTGGATTTCGGAATAAATATTGTCGCCCGTCAAAGGCAAGGTCTGGTCGGCGATGCCATGCTCGATGGCCTGGCGCGAGGCCAGGTAGCTGGCCAGGCTGGTGGCCAGGAAGCCCGCCCCCAGGATCAGGGTCAGGAGAATGAGCAGGCGGTACTTGATCGACAGAAGGCGCATGGAGACGAAGGTGGGCAGGCCAGGGCGTGCAGGTCTTGCCCAGGCGCCTGGCGCTGAAGCAATCTTTACGCAAGCCAAAAGTATGCAGCAGGCCGGGTATTGGCGCAATGATAACTGGCTTTATTGATAATTTACGCTGGCGAACGCGACAAGATAACCACGACTTACCAAATAAAAGTGCCGATTTGTCGACAAAGATGCAAATTAGCAATAAGATTTGACGAGGGGAATCATTGCGCAGCACCCCTGTCTTGCCGCCCGTTTCAGGTGCAGGACACCACGCGCAGGGAGTGTAGTATGTTATTTTTAAAGAGTACGTCCGTCAGCAAGGCCCCCGGTATTTATGAGGTCGACATCGCCGCCAAACCACCGGGCAAGACCTTCGGCATTTTCCTCGCCACCGATCCCGACCATCCACCGCATGCCTTGCTGGGACAATTGAAGGCGCTCGGCTTCGAGAACACCTATAGTTCGCCCTACCTGCACAAGGATTCGGGCAAAGTGCTGGACCTGCATTTCCAGAAAGATGGCACGGATATCTTCAAGGGCTGGAAAACCGAGGAGTGCACGCACAACCTGGCGGCCATCACGGCTCTGTTCGAGGAGCACGGCATCACCATCGCGCCGCGCGTCATGTCGATGGCCGAAGCCTACGCCTGAACGCCTGTCACAACCTGCAGCGCGTGCGGCGGCCGATGCTCACTGCCTCGGCGGCCTCGTGCATGCGCACCGCGCCGCTTCTCAAGCCAACGGGGGCGCCGCGCCCCACTGCCGCTCGCCACGGTTCTGTTTGGCGTTTTAAGCCGCGTCAGCCAGCTTCCACGCCGATGTGATACAGCGCCCACGGGCAGTTGGCGAAGCGTTCGGCCAGGGGCAGGGCCGCCACGGTCGCGATGCGGTCCGCATCGTGGATCGCCCATAGCGGGCCCAGGCCGCCCAGCGCCATCGCCTGGCCGTCCAGGTGGGTGGCGACAATAAAGCGCTGTGCGCGCGCCTGCGCCACGGTCAGCGCCGCTGCATAGCCGTCCACGGCGCGCAGCAGCAGGCGCACCTCGCCATCGTCCGGGGCGCCCGCCACCTTCAAGACATCGACCAGCAGGGGCCCGCGCAGGGCATGCGCCTTGCCGTCGTATTCCAGGGTGGGGTGGATGGTGCGTGCCGGCAAGTTCGCCAGCGCCGCAAAGTCGAATGCCCGCGCCCGCTCAAAACTGATTTTTTGCTTGTGCATCATCTGGTCGCGCACGGCGTCGAACGGCCCCCGGTTGGGCTTGTCGATGCTGCCCGTGATGGTCAGCAGGGCCGGGCCGCGCAGGCCGGTGGGTGCCGCCCGGGCAATGGCGGGCAGGGCCGCGGCGGCCATGGCGGCGGCGAGAAACTGGCGTTTGTGCATGCACCTCTCCTGTGGGCTGAAAATCGCTAATGTTCTTAAGTCTATCTTAAGTTCGCTCAACAGTGCGCATCTTTGCTTTATTGTCAGTTTGAAATCTCCGCTTACATCTTGTCACAGTTCTTACGGAATGGAGAAAGACGTGGCTTTTTTCGGCTGTTATTGTGTAGTCATCGCACTTCGCTGAACTGCGAATCCAGGCACCATTCACTAATTGAGAGAGAGAACATGATGAAGAAGAAAATCCTGTTTGCAATGATCGCTACGGCCACCGCACTGACCGGCATGAGCGCCGCACACGCTGAAGGCGCCTATGTGGGTGCCGGTATCACGGGTAACCGTTACAACTTCGATATTCCTGGCGCCACCAGCGCCGATAATCACAGCGGCTACAAGGCCGGCGCCAAGGTCTTCGCCGGTTACGATTTCGATAAAACCTGGGCAATCGAAGGCGGCTACGCCGATTTCGGCAGCAAGGATTACAGCTATGTCACCAGCGCCGGCAACGGTTCCGTGAAAAGCGATTCGCACGGCTACTACCTGGCCGGCAAGGCCACCATGCCAGTGAGCGACAAAGTGGGCGTGTTCGGCAAGCTGGGCGTGGCCAAGGTCAAGAACAGCTTGAGCGGCACGGGCCTGTCGACCGGCATCAGCGGCAACGACAAGACGGGCGTGTACGCCTCCGTCGGTGCCCAGTACGCGATCAACGAGAAAGTCTCGCTGACGGCGGAAGTGGAACATTTCGGCAAGAGCGCCGACCAGGGCCGCAAGGCGACGGGTCTCGCTTTGGGCGCACGCTACAATTTCTAATCACTTAGAAATGTGCTGAAAAAAAAGGCAGTCACCGTGAGGTAACTGCCTTTTTGCATTGCTGGACCGAAATTACGTGGTCAGCGGCTTGTAGCGGATACGTTTTGGTTTCGCGCCTTCTTCACCCAGGCGTTTCTTCTTGTCGGCTTCGTATTCTTGATAGTTGCCGTCAAAGAAAGTCACCTGCGAGTTGCCTTCGAAAGCGAGGATGTGCGTGGCGATACGGTCGAGGAACCAGCGATCATGCGAAATGACCATGACGCTGCCGGCAAATTCCAGCAGGGCGTCTTCCAGCGCGCGCAAGGTTTCCACGTCCAGATCGTTCGACGGTTCATCGAGCAGCAGGACGTTGCCGCCCATCAGCAAGGTTTTTGCCAGGTGCAAACGTCCGCGTTCACCGCCGGACAGGTTGCCCACTTGCTTTTGCTGGTCCGATCCCTTGAAGTTGAAGCGGCCCAGGTAGGCGCGCGACGGCATTTCGAAGCGGCCCACGGTCAGCATGTCGGCACCGCCGGACACGTCTTCAAACACGGACTTGTTGTCGGCCAGCGAATCGCGGTTCTGGTCGACGATGGAGACGCGCGCCGTCTGGCCGATGGCCACTTCGCCGCTGTCCGGCGTTTCCTTGCCGGTGATCATCTTGAACAGGGTCGACTTACCGGCGCCGTTGGGGCCGATGATGCCGACGATGGCGCCTGGCGGCACGGTAAAGCTCAGGTTATCGATCAGCAGGCGGTCGCCGAACGCTTTCGACACGTTCTTGAACTCGATGACTTCATTGCCCAGGCGTTCGGCCACGGGAATGAAGATTTCCTGCGTCTCGTTGCGCTTCTGGTATTCGTGCTCGGACAGCTCGTTGAAGCGGGCCAGACGGGCTTTCGACTTGGCCTGGCGCGCTTTCGGGTTCTGGCGCGACCATTCCAATTCCTTCTGCAGCGCTTTCTGGCGCGCCGATTCCGTCGCCTCTTCCTGCTTCAGGCGGGCTTGCTTCTGGTCCAGCCAGGTCGAGTAATTGCCCTTCCATGGAATGCCGTGGCCGCGGTCCAGCTCCAGGATCCACTCGGCCGCATTGTCGAGGAAGTAGCGGTCATGGGTGATGGCCACGACGGTGCCGGGGAAGCGCAGCAGGAATTGCTCCAGCCAGTCGACCGATTCCGCATCCAGATGGTTGGTCGGCTCGTCGAGCAGCAGCATGTCCGGTTTCGACAGCAGCAGCTTGCACAGCGCCACGCGGCGCTTTTCACCGCCGGACAGCACGCCGATCTTGGCGTCCCATGGCGGCAGGCGCAGCGCGTCGGCGGCCATTTCCAGCTGCAGGTTCAGATTGCCGCCGTCGGAAGTCGAGATGATCGCTTCCAGGCGTGCCTGTTCCGTGGCCAGGGCGTCGAAATCGGCGTCTTCCTCGGCATACGCGGCGTACACGGCTTCCAGCTTGGCTTGCGCTTCAAATACTTCGCCCAGGCCCGACTCGACTTCCTGGCGCACGGTCTTTTCCGGGTCCAGCTGCGGTTCCTGCGGCAGGTAGCCGATGTTCAGGCCCGGCATCGGCACGGCTTCGCCCTGGATGTCGGTGTCGATGCCTGCCATGATTTTCAGCAGGGTCGATTTGCCGGAGCCGTTCAGGCCCAGCACGCCGATCTTCGCGCCTGGGAAGAAGGACAGGGAAATATCTTTCAGAATCTGGCGCTTGGGCGGGACGATTTTGCCCACGCGATTCATGGTGTAGACGTAATTTGCCATTAGAAATCTCGGGTGATATACAAAGACGGACAGGATACGGTAAACGCCCGCTTCCGGCCAGCGCTGCGCGCTGCGGAAACGGACGCCAGAGGCAGGACTAGGCGGCGGCACGCGCCTTGCGGGCCGTCCACAGCCCTTCGGCCGCATACAGGGCCAGCGCCGTCCAGATGACGAGGAAGCCCAGCATGCGCTCGGGCGTGAACGACTCGTGGAAGACCCACACGCCGATCAGCAGCTGGCCCGTGGGAGCGATATATTGCAGCAAACCCAGTACGGCCAGCGGCAGGCGGCGCGCGCCGGCGGCAAACAGCAGCAGGGGAATGGCCGTGATGGGGCCGGACGCCAGCAGCAGCGCGCGCGTGGCGGTGGAATCTGTATTGACGAAGCCGCTCTGGCCATGCCAGGCCAGCCACAGCATGTAGGCCAGCGCCAGGGGAAATAAAATCAGTGTTTCAAACGACAGGCCCTCGAGCGCGCCCAGCGCGGCCGTCTTGCGCAGCAAGCCATAGCCGCCGAACGTGGCGGCCAGCAGCAGGGCGATCCACGGCACTTGTCCCGCCTGCCAGGTGAGCCAGGCCACGCCGCAGGCGGCCAGGCCGATGGCCAGCCACTGCAGGCGGCGCAGGCGCTCGTGCAGCAGCAAAAAGCCCAGCATGACGTTGATCAGGGGCGTAATGAAGTAGCCGAGGCTGGCGTCGACCACGTGGCCGTTGTTGACGGCCCAGATATAGATGAACCAGTTGGCGGACAGCAAAAACGCGCTGGCCACGAAGCTGGCCACGACCCGGGGCTGCGCTTTCAGGCTGCCCAGCCAGCCCCACTGGCGGCGCACGGTCAGCACGACACCCAGGAACAACAATGACCAGACCATGCGGTGCGCCAGGATTTCCTGCGGTGCGATCTCGCCGATGGCATGGAAATACAGGGGGAACAGGCCCCAGCACAGGAAGGCGAGGGAGGCGTAGAGCATGCCTGGATTCATGATGGCGTTCGCTAAAGAGTAGACAGTCTGTCATTATGGCTGAAAACACCGGGGGCTGCCCGGCGCCGCTGGCGAGGCGTAGAATGGCAACAAATCAATGGCCGCAAGCCCGCGCGACATGGCGGAACGGCATAAAACAACGACTGTGGGGCAGCCCGGAACCATGCAAAAATACTCTTGCTATTTGCTAATACCTATCATATTGTGCGATGCAACAAAACAAAAACGGGTGCAATCTTGACGTCGGAACACAAAAAAAGCGGCCTGGTTGGCTTGACCCTGGCGGCCGTCGGCATCGTTTACGGCGATATCGGCACCAGTCCGCTGTACACGCTGAAGACGGTCTTTGACCCGGCCCACGGCCTGGAGGTCACGCACAACAACCTGCTGGGCATCGTTTCGCTGATTTTCTGGGGCCTGACCCTGATCGTCTCGCTCAAGTACGTGACCCTGGTGTTGCGCGCCGACAACCGCGGCGAGGGCGGCATCATGGCCCTGATGGCGCTGGTGCTGTCGTCCGTCAGCAAGTCGTCGCGCTGGCATGTGCCGCTGATGGTGATCGGCGTGTTTGGCGCCACCCTGTTCTATGGTGACAGCGTGATCACGCCGGCCATTTCCGTGCTGTCGGCCATCGAGGGCCTGGAAGTGGCCACGCCCGCCTTCAGTCCCTACGTGGTGTGGCTGACGATTGCCGTGCTGGTGGGCCTGTATTCCGTGCAATCGCACGGCACGGCCGGCATCGGCCGCTTCTTCGCCCCCATCATGCTGATCTGGTTTGTCGCGCTGGCCTGCATGGGCGTCGTCAACATCATCAAGTCGCCGGGCATCCTGGCCGCCGTCAACCCGCTGCATGCGGTAGCGTTCCTGCTGGAAAATGGCCGCATCGCCTTCCTGTCGCTGGGCGCCGTGGTGCTGGCGCTGACGGGCGCCGAGGCGCTGTACGCGGACATGGGCCACTTCGGCAAGAAGCCGATCCGCATGGCCTGGTTCCTGATCGCCTTCCCCGCGCTGGCATTGAACTACCTGGGCCAGGGCGGCCTGCTGCTGGCCCATCCGGAAGCCATTTCCAATCCGTTCTACCAGCAGCTGGGCGCCTGGAGCGTGTACCCGCTGGTGATCCTGTCGACCATGGCCACCGTGATCGCTTCGCAGGCAACCATTTCCGGCACCTTCTCGATGACCAAGCAAGCGATCGCGCTGGGCTTCCTGCCGCGCATGCGCGTGCGCCACACGTCGGAAAGCGAAATCGGCCAGATCTACATTCCCGCCGTCAACTGGCTGCAGCTGGCCGTGGTGCTGATGGCCGTCGTCGGCTTCGGCTCGTCGGAAAAGCTGGCCGCCGCCTACGGCATTGCCGTCACGGCCACCATGCTGGCCACCACTATCCTCACCTTCTTCGTCATCCGCTACCGCTGGAAGATGAATTTGCTGCTGTGCTGGGCCGCTACCGGTTTCTTCCTGATTATCGACGTCAACCTGTTCTCGGCCAGTGCCCTGAAACTGTTTCACGGCGGCTGGTTCCCGCTGCTGCTGGGCTCGATCTTGTTCATCATCATGCTGACCTGGAAGCGGGGCCGCCAGCTGGTGTTCGAGAACCTGGAAAAGCATGCGATTCCGCTCGACGATTTCCTTTCCTCGCTGTTCATCGCGCCGCCGCTGCGCGTGCCCGGCACGGCCATCTTCCTGCGCGGCGAAACGGACGGCGTGCCGCATGCGCTGCTGCATAACCTGTTGCACAACAAGGTGCTGCACGAACGGGTGATCTTCCTGACCGTCTTCATGCATGAAGAGCCGTGGGTGGCGCCATCGGAGCGCGTGCGCGTGGTGGACCTGGGCCACCAGTGCTACCAGGTCAATGTGCATTACGGCTTCAAGGATGAACCGGACATTCCGGCGGCGCTGGCGCAATGCGCCGAGCAGGGCCTGGATTTCGAGATGATGGAAACGTCGTTCTTCATCGCGCGCCAGACCATCATCTCGACGCCGGGCGCCGGCATGATGCCGTGGCGCGAGCACCTGTTCGTCACCATGTCGCGCAATGCGCGCACGGCGGCCGACTACTACCAGATCCCCAGCAACCGGGTGATCGAACTGGGCACGCAGGTGGAAATTTAAACAATATGATAATTGTGTCAACGTTGCATTGACGCACAAATTTATCGCCGCGCTTACGTCTGCTTACAAATGGGTCCGGCGACTCCTGTTAAACTCCAGCCCGTACCGGTCCGCACCGTACGGGCCTTAGCCACACACCAATATTTAAAGGGAAACCATGAAATCGGTATTTCAATTGATCGCCACGCTTGCTTGCGCCGTGGCCCTGACTGCTTGCGGTGCTGCTGCCAATACCGAGAAACCGGTCGTGCTGGACCCGAATACACAGGTGAAAGAGCTCACCATTACCAATCCGGTGGTCGGCACCGGCACGGCGGCAGCGGCCGGCGATACCCTGCTGGTGACCTACACGGGCTGGCTGTATGACGCGACCAAGCCGGATAACAAGGGCAAGCAGTTCGATGCATCTCCCGCGCTCACCGGTTTCGAGTTTCCCTTGGGCATAGGCAAAATGATCCTGGGCTGGGACCGCGGCCTGGTCGGCATGCAGGTGGGCGGTACGCGCCGCCTGCTCATACCGTATGACCTGGGCTATGGTGTCAGCGGCTCCCGCGACCCCGTGACGGGCGCCGTGGTGATCCCGGCCTACGCCGGCCTGGTGTTCGACATCACGCTGGTCAAGGTGACGAAAAAGTAAGCGCACACAGGGTAGCAATGACAAAGGGCGATTCCACGGAATCGCCCTTTTTGCTTTCATGGCCAGGCGCCGTCAGGCCGGCGCCAGCTCCTGGAAGTAATAGGTGGCGCCGCCCAGGGTGGCTGGCGCGTCGTATTGCAGCACCTGCGTGCGGCGCAGCGCCACCGGCGCGCTGAAGGCGGGACCGTCGTAGACGAAGGTGTGGAATTCGCCGTTTTCGCCGCAGGCGTCGACGCCGGGCGGCAGGTCGGCCAGGAAGGCGGCGTCGAATTCGCGCCCGCAAAATTCACGCGGCAGGTGCTGGCCATTGATGCACACGACGATGGCCTTGAAGCCGGCGGCGAGGAATTCGTCGACCAGCGCGCGCCGTTCTTCGCCCCACAGGGGCAGATGCGCCGTCAGGCCGGCCGCGGCGCACACCTTTTCTTCCCAGTCGCGGTGCGGCTGCAGGTCGATGTCGCCAAAGATG
Source organism: Janthinobacterium violaceinigrum (assembly GCF_009208555.1). Classification (GTDB taxonomy): domain Bacteria; phylum Pseudomonadota; class Gammaproteobacteria; order Burkholderiales; family Burkholderiaceae_D; genus Janthinobacterium; species Janthinobacterium violaceinigrum. Next base: position 190,274 of record NZ_WFLI01000005.1, read on the forward strand.
GCGTGGGCTATGCCCTCGTCCTTCGCCGCGCGCAGCATGGCGATGAATTTCTCCTCGTAGCTGGCCCAGCTGGCGTGATAGCGCTGCAGGCGCGCACCCAGGCTGGCCGCCTGCGCTTCGAGCAACTCGGGCGGCACGCCGTGCGAGCGCGATTTGCGGCCATCCTCATCCATGGCCGTGATCAGCAGCGGCACGCGCAGGCCGGCGTTGCGCGCGCGCCACAGGGCCAGGCAGGAATCCTTGCCGCCGCTCCAGGAAATCAGGGCCGTCGTCATGCCGCCACGGCCCGCAGCATGTCGATATGCTGTATGCCGTCTTCATCGTACGGCGCGCTGACGGTGACAAAGCCGAACGACTGGTAGAAGCGCTCCAGGTACTGCTGCGCGCCGATGCGGATGGCGTGGCCCGGGTGCTGGCGCTCGGCCCGCGCGATGCCTTCCGCCAGCAGCTGCCGGCCGGCGCCCGTGGTGCGCGCCTCGGGCGCCGTCAGCACGCGGCCCAGCGACATTTCCACATACTTGGCGCCGGGCGCCAGCACGCGCAGGTACGCGGCCAGCTGGCGCTGGCCGCCGGCCGTTTGCCAGCCCAGCAAGTGCATGGCCTGCTGGTCATGGCCATCGAGGTCCGGGTAAATGCACTGCTGTTCGATGACGAACACGCGCTGGCGCAAGGCCAGCACCTGGTACAAATCGTGGGGGCCGAGTTCTTCGAACGTATTCCATTGCCAGCTGATCATGGGTCATCCTTGATTGAGAGTGGCCATGATTTTACCGGCTTCACGCCGCTGGCGCGGGATAGCGCTGCGCATACCACTGCTTCAGGTGCTCGATGCAGCGCGTCACGCGGGGTGCCACGAGCTGGCGCGACGGGTAGATGGCAAACAGCGCCAGGCTGGGACGCTCGACGTCGGGAAACAGTTCGACCAGCGCGCCGCTGGCCAGTTCTTCGCGGCAGACAAAGGTGGGCAGGATGCCGATGCCCAGGCCCCGCAGGATCAGGCTGCGCATGAACAGGGTGTTATTCGTGCGCACCCAGTTCGGCACTTCGATGTCGCTGTGCGGCCCCGCATGGCGCAGCGGCCAGCGGCTGCCGAACAGGGCGTGGCTGTAGATGAAGCAGCGCTGGCGCGTCAGGTCCGTGGGGGCCAGCAGGGGGCCGTGGCGTTCCAGGTAGGCGGGCGCGCAGCAGATGTGCAGGCGGTAGTCGTGGATGTGGCGCGCCACATAGCTCGAATCCGTGAGCGCCGTGGTGACGCGAAAACCCAGGTCGTAGTTGGCGGCCGCCAGGTCCACATATTCATCCTTCAGGTCGACGTCCAGGCGCAAGGCCGGCCACTCGGCCATGAAATCGGCCAGGCCCTCGGCCAGCTCGCCCACGCCCAAGGACAGCGGCGCGTTGATGCGCAGGCGGCCCGTCACGTGGGCCGTCGAATGGGCTACCATGTCCTCGGCCTGCGCCAGTTCGTCGAGCAGCTTGCGGCAGTGCTCGAGGTAGGCGGCGCCCGTTTCCGTCAGGGCCAGCTGGCGCGTGGTGCGCGTCATCAGGCGCCCGCCCAGTTCCTGCTCCAGCTGGCCGATGCGCCGGCTCACATACGAGGCCGACAGGTCCAGTTCATCGGCCGCGCGGCGAAAGCTGCCCAGCTCGGCCACGCGGCGAAACAGCTGCATCGCCTGCAATTTATCCATTGCGTTTCCATTCGGTCGTATTTGGCATTAGTCAGCTGCATTATTCATCATTTTTCTCCATTTTGATTCGGAATATGCTGGCGGCTTCTCTACTGGAATCCTCATGATGAAAAAATTACTCTTAAGCAGTGTGTTGCTCGCCGCCTTTTCCACCGCCCAGGCGGCCGACGTCCTCGTCGTGCTGTCCGACGCGAACCACCTCGAACTGCGCGATGGCAAGGTCTTCGCGACGGGCTTTTATCTGAATGAACTGATGCAGCCCGTAAAACGGCTGCTCGACGCGGGCCACACGGTGACGTTCGCCACGCCGCAGGGCCAGGCGCCCACCCTGGACGCCAGCTCGGATACGGCTGCCTATTTCGGCGGCGACGCGGCCGCGCACGCGGCGCACAAGGCCTTGCTGGACCAGCTGGCGCTGACGGTGCCGGGCCGCTCGCCCGTGATCAGCCTGAAACGGGTGGAGCAGATCGGCTATGGCCACTATGCGGCCGTGCTGGTGCCGGGCGGCCACGCGCCCATGCAGGACTTGTTGAAGGATGCCAGCCTGGGCGCCTTGCTGCGCCAGTTCCATGCGGACGGCAAGCCGACGGCGCTGCTGTGCCACGGCCCCATCGCCCTGCTGTCGGCCCTGCCGCAGGCGGGGGCATTTGCGGCCGCGCTGGAAGCGGGCCAGACGCCCGCCACGCCGGCCGGCTGGATCTACAGCGGCTACCGCATGACGGTGATCAGCAACGAGGAAGAGGCGGCGGCGCAGGGAGCGCTCGGCGGCGGCACGATGAAGTTCTATCCGCAGTCGGGCTTGCAGGCGGCCGGTGCGCAGTATGTGCAGAACCAGGCGCCGTGGAGCAGCAACGTGGTGGTCGACCGCGAACTGATCACGGGACAGAATCCCGCCTCGGCGCCGGCCCTGGCGGACCAGCTGCTGCAGGCGCTGCGTTAATGCAACGTTAACGCAACGTTAACGCAACATCCCCGGCGGCGCCAGGGCGCGGCCGGGGATGTGCAACGGGCGCAGGGCCGCGTGTTCTGCGTGTTCTATTACACGATCGTCAGGGTGACGTCGATGTTGCCGCGCGTGGCGTTCGAGTAGGGGCACACGATGTGGGCGGCGGCGACCAGCGCTTCGGCGGCGGCGCGGTCCATGCCCGGCAGCGAAATTTTCAGTTCCACTTCGATGCCGAAGCCCGTGTCGATGGCGCCGATGCCGACGTTGCCTTCGATGGACAGGTCTGCCGGCAGGGCGATCTTGTCGCGGCCGCCAACGAATTTCATGGCGCCGATGAAGCAGGCCGAGTAGCCGGCAGCGAACAGTTGTTCCGGATTGGTGCCCACGGCGCCATTGCCGCCCAGTTCTTTCGGCGTGGTCAGCTTGACATCCAGCACATTGTCGGACGATACGGCACGGCCTTCGCGGCCTCCGGTGGCGGTAGCTTGAGCGCGGTACAGGACTTGTTTGATCGACATGATGGTTTTCCTCGAGTAAATTAAATAGTTAACGACTAGATAGTGTGCTACTTGTTTCGTGGGCTGGTGCCCCAGGATGCCCGTCTGAAGAAGCGATTGCCGGCGTCCATGTACACAATATATATCGCGCGCTATTTAATTGCAAGCGATTTTATTTTGAGGCGGCGCATATTTGTGCATTATTTTTTGGCCTTTGTCGCCGGTATGGCCCTTCCATCGCATAATGGCCTCCGTCGCCGGGGCCGATTGCTATGCTGGCCCCACTTCAAACCCCAAGGAAAAATCATGACCAGCCTCTTCTTTATCCTGCGCATCACCCTGGCCACGATGGTCACCTACATCATTGCCACGGCTATCCTGGTGGAGAATTTCCTGCGCTATATCTTCGGGCATACGGAAGGCTTTTTTGTCATCGTCGGCGCGCTGCTGGCCAGCGTCGTCGTCACGAACGCGTTTTCGCATGTGCGCCGCGTGCGCCTGATCGCCGGCGCCGTCAATGCCAGCACCCTGTCGAGCCGTCAGCGGCGCCAGATCGAGATCCCGTTCGAGGCGGGCGAGGTGTTCGACATGATCGACGCGGCCATCCGCGAACTGCCGGGCAGCGAAGTGGTCGAAAGCGCGCGCGACAGCCTGCAGGTGCAGGCCCGCGTGCGCCGCGCGGCACCGTACACGCACACGGGCTTGCCCCGCATGCGCGTGCTGGGTTTCCTGGAGCCGCGGCCGAACCAGATCCTTGCCACCGTCACGCCGAATGGCGAGGCGGGCAGCGTGACCCTGATCTGCGAGCCGGCGCGCAATGCCTGGACCGACTGGTTCCTCGTCGACCATGGCAGCAACCTGGAAAATGCGGAAGCGGTGACGCGGGCGATGACGCGCCGGGTGGCGCAGCGGCGCCGCGGCGAGCAGGCCGAGGCGCGCCAGACGGTGACGGAAAAGGAGCTCACGGTGGCCAAGCTGAGCCTGCTGCACGCGCAGGTGGAGCCGCACTTCCTGTACAACACCCTGGCCAGCGCGCAGCTGCTCACGCGCAGCGATCCCGTGCGCGCCGACGAAATGCTGGGCAACCTGATCCTGTACCTGCGCCACTCGCTGCCGCGCACGGAGCAGGCGATGTCGACCCTGGGCACGGAGCTGGAACGGGCGCGCGCCTACCTCGATATCCTGAAAATCCGCATGGGCGAGCGCCTGAACCTGCAGATCGAAGTGCCGCAATACCTGCGCCAGGTGGAACTGCCGCCCATGATGCTGCAAACCCTGGTGGAAAACGCCATCAAGCATGGGCTGGAGCCGAAAAGCGGCGGCGGCACGATCTGGATCATGGCGCGCAGCGGCAATGGCACGGTGATCGTCACGGTGGCCGACGACGGCAAGGGGTTCAGCGACGACGGCGCGGGCACGGGCATTGGTTTGCGCAATGTGCGTGAACGCCTGCGCCTGACCTACGGCAATGCCGCCGCGTTTGCCATTGTCGCCAATTTCCCCGATGGCGTGACGGCCACCATCACGGTGCCGGACAGCACGGCGCAAGGAGTGTCGTATGCATGAGATTGAAATGACGTGCGTCATCGCCGAAGACGAGACCCTGCTGCGCGATGCGCTGGTGGCCCTGCTGGCCGAAGCGTGGCCCAACTTGCGCATCGTCGCCGCCTGCGACGACGGCGGCACGGCGCTCGAGGCCATCGCCACCCTGCGTCCCGACGTGGCGTTTCTCGATATCCGCATGCCGGGCCTGACGGGGCTGGAAGTGGCGGCCGGCGCGCTGGAAGCGAGCCCCGGCACGCAGGTGGTATTCGTCACCGCCTACGACCAGTACGCGATCGATGCCTTCGACAACGGCGCCGTCGATTACCTGTTAAAACCCATCGCCCGCGAGCGCCTGCAGGCGACCCTGCAGCGCTTGCGGGCGCGCGCCGGCAAGGCCAGGGCGGGCGACGGCGCGCTGGCCGGCCTGCTGCAGCAATTGAGCAGCGCCTTGCCGGCGGCCGCCAAGTCGCCGCCGCTGGTATGGCTGACGGCCAGCAGCGGCAAGGATACGCGCCTGATCATGGTGGAAGATATCGCGTATTTTCAGTCGGACACCAAGTACACGGCCGTCATGACGGCCGAGGGCGAGGCGCTGCTGCGCAAGCCGATCCGCGAATTGCTCGACGTGCTGGACCCGGCCATCTTCAAGCAGATCCACCGTTCCACCATCGTCAACATGAAGATGGTGGCGTCCGTCACGCGCGACGAGGTGGGGCGGGGAATCCTGCGCCTCAAGACGCGGCCGGAAACCCTGGCCGTGAGCCAGCCGTTCATGGCGCTGTTCAGGAATATGTAGAGCTGCTAAAGCCGGGGTCAGGCCCTCAACACCGCTAACGCCAGGCTCACCGTCAACGTGGACGGGGGTCTGACCCCAGAATTACTCCGCCGTTTCAAAACCCTCAAGCACATTGACGACATTGATGCCGATTTCCTTCACCGCATAGCCCCCTTCGAGGATGAAGGCGGTGGGCAGGTTCAGGTGCGCGAGGCGCTCGCCCACGCGCAGGTAGTCGCCGCTTTGCAGGCAGAAGTGCGACAGCGGGTCGCCGGCGAACGTATCGACGCCCAGCGACACCACCAGCGCGTCGGGCGCATACATGGCGATGCGCAGGCAGGCCGTTTCCAGCGCGGCGAACCAGCTGGCCGCGGACGTGCCGGCCGGCAGCGGCAGGTTGACGTTGTAGCCGAGCCCCGCGCCGCTGCCCGTCTCGTCGGCATGGCCCAGGTAAAACGGATATTCGCTGCGCGGGTCGGCGTGGACGGAGGCGAACAGCACATCGTCGCGCGTATAGAAAATGCTCTGGGTGCCGTTGCCGTGGTGGTAGTCGATATCGAGGATGGCGACCTTGCGCGCGCCGTCGTCGAGCAGGTGCTGCGCGGCCAGGGCCGCGTTGTTGAGAAAACAGTAGCCGCCGAAGAAATCGCTGCCCGCGTGGTGGCCCGGCGGGCGCGTCAGGGCAAACGTGGCCCGTTCGCCCAGGCGCAGCGCGTGGGCCGCGTTGACGGCGCAGTCGGCGCCCGTCTTGGCCGCCGTCCACGTGCCGGCCGTCAGCGGCGTGCCGTTGTCCATCGAATACAGCCCCAGCTTGGCCGTGAAGTTGTCCGGTTCGATATCGCTGCGCAAGGTGCGCACGGGCCACACGGATGGCAGCGCGTCCTTGCCCGCGTTGTCGGGATCGAGCGCCAGCCAGTCGTGCCAGGCGTGGCGCAGGAAGTGCAGGTAGCGTGGCGTGTGGATACGCTCGAGCGACGTCAGCGGCACGCCGTGCGGCGTGACGATGCGGCCCAGATTGCGCCGTCCCAGCTCGGCCACCACCATGTCGGCCCGTTCGGGCGTCTCGAAGCAGGGCACCATGGCGCCGCGAAACATCTCGAAGCGGCCCCGGTGCTGGCCGTGCAATTCATTGTAGAAGGTCAGCATGGGGCGCTTTGCGCAAGGTCAGGCTCAGGTGTGCGAGCACAGGGTGCTGGCGCGGTAGGCAGCGACGAAATCGTCGAAGCTGCCGGCGGGCGCCGCTTCCATGGCGCGCTGCTCGGCCAGCGAGCTGGCGGCCATCTCGTCGAAATACGCGCTTTGTTCCGGCGCCGGCGGCTGCGCGCGGAAATAGGCGGCGTGGCGTTCGCTCTGGCGCAGGCCGAAGGCGGCAAACGAGCCGCCGTTGGCGCGCAGCTCGGCCAGCACCTTCGCCGATGGCGTCGCATCGGGGTCGGCCAGTTTACGGGCTTGCGCGGCCAGGCTGTCCGCGTGCTGCGTGCCACCATGGCGCGCGTCGAGCAGCGCCGCCACGGGGGCGATGCGCGCCAGCAGCTCTTCGCCCCACGCTTGCAGGCCGATGTCTTCGCCGTCGCGGCGCAGGGTCAGGCCCGGCTTGCGGCCTTCCTTGACGGTGCGGGCGAAATTGTTCGTGTAGCAGGCGCTTTGCTCGGCCGAGATGGGCGCGCTGTCGTCGAGCGCGCAGAACAGCAGGAACGCGTCGAGGAAGCGGCCCGTTTCCAGGCTGATGCCCACCGGTTCGAACGGGTCGACATCCATGCAGCGCACTTCGATGTATTGCACGCCGCGCAGGCACAGGGCCTGGATGGGGCGCTCGCCCGTGCGGATCACGCGCTTCGGTCGGATGGTCGAATAGTATTCATTTTCGATCTGCAGCACGTTGGTGGACAACTGAATCCACTCGCCATCCTTTTTGGTACCCAGCGCTTCATACGGCGGATACGGATCGTTGACGGCATGCGTGAGCGCGTTGACGTAGTCGTCCAGGCTGTTCTCGTGCGGACGCAGACCCGACTGGGCATCGTTCTGGTAGCCGAGGTCGCTCATGCGCAGGCTGGTGGCATACGGCAGGAACAGGGTGTCGTCGGACAGGGTGTCGAGCTTGTGCGCGCGGCCGCGCAGGAAACCGGCCGACAGGGCCGGCGAGGCGCCGAACAGGTACATCAGGAGCCAGCTGTAGCGGCGGAAATTGCGGATCGTCGCCAGGTAGCTTTCCGACTGCACGTCTTTCGGCGTGGCCGTGGCGTGCGCGGGGCTGGCGCTGGTGTCCGGATTGCTGGCCAGCACTTGCCACAGCTGCTCGTCGAGCGAATAGTTATAGTGGATGCCGGCGATGCATTGCATGGCTTTGCCGTAGCGCAAGGCCAGGCCGCGCCGGTAGACGTGCTTGAGCATGCCCATGTTCGAGGTGCCGTAGTTGGCGATCTCGATTTCCGCTTCGGGCGGCAGCTGGCACGGCATCGACTGGCTCCACAGCAACTCGTCGCCGAGGCGGCTGTAGGCGTGGCGGTGCACGGTGTCGAGCTTGTCGAGCGTGACGGCGATATCCTGTTCCGCCGGCGTGATGAATTCGAGCAGCGCTTCCGCGTAGTCGGTGGTGATTTCAGGGTGCGTCAGCGCCGAGCCCAGGGCGGCGGGGTGGGGCGTGGAAGCCAGATGGCCGGCATGGTCGACGCGCAGGGTTTCACGCTCGATGCCGCGCAAGCCGCCCAGCAGCGCGCGGTTGGCATCTTCGGTCAGCAATGCCAGGCGGCGAGTCAACAGGTTGGGCAATTTGAGCTTCCTTTCTTGTGCAGCATATAAATAATTTGTGCTGAGATTAACCGAATTTTGGCAAATGCGTCGGCGCCGGCCCAAAAAACGCCGCGTCGCCAGCGTCCGCCCCGGGGAACGGGGGCGGCGCTTCGGTCAGGAATTCGCTTGATATTTTAACAAACTGCGGAGCATCTGGCGCGTCGCCGGATCAAGCCCCGTGCACGTGGACGGGCTCAGCCCAGGCGGGCGCCGCTGACGCGCTCGATGCCGGCCAGGTCGCGCCAGCTTTGCACTTTGCTGTAGCCGGCGTCGGCCAGCAAGCCGCGCACGGCTGGCGCCTGGTCGTAGCCGTGTTCCATCAGCAGCCAGGCGCCTGACGCCAGGTGGCGCGCGGCGCCGGAGACGATGGTGCGCAGGGCCGACAGGCCGTCCGCGTGGTCGGTCAGCGCGCCGGCCGGCTCGAAGCGCAGGTCGCCTTCGGCCAGGTGGCGGTCGCCGCTGGCGATGTAGGGGGGATTGGAGACGATCAGGTCGAATTTTTCCGTCCCCAGCGCTTCGAACCAGTCGCTGGCCATGAAGGTGATGTTGACGCCGTTGGCGCTGGCATTGCGGCGCGCCACGGCCAGGGCCGCGCTGCTCACGTCCAGGGCCGTGACGACGGCGTCGGGCCGCGTGTAGGCCAGCGCGACGGCGATGGCGCCGCTGCCCGTGCCCATGTCGAGCACGCGTCCGCCGGGCGGCAGGCGCTCGAGCGCCAGTTCGACCAGCACTTCCGTGTCGGGGCGGGGGATCAGCACGGCGTCGTTTACTTCGAACGGCAGGCCGAAAAATTCGCGCTGGCCCACGATATAGGCGATCGGCTCGCCTTGCAGGCGGCGCGCCAGCAAGGCCGACAAGCGACCCGCTTCGTCGCTAGTGAGCACACGCTCCGATTGCGTGATCAGCGAGACGCGCGACAGGCCCAGCGCGTGGCCCAGCAGGATGCGGTTGTCGAGCGGGTCGAGCAGTGGACGGATTTGCAGGGCGCCGACAGTGCTGCCGGCGGGGATCAGTGTTTCTGGCATAGTGCTTTCAATTATTTCTGACGGCGCAGCAAGGTCCACAGCAGGCCGAGGGCAAAAATGGCGAACCAGAGGAACGCCCATTGCGGGATGGACAGGCCGAAAAATGGCTCGCCGGCATTTTCGCAGGCGCCATACGATTCAAACATGAAGGGCATGATTTGCGCCGTGAAGACCTTGTTCAGCGCCGTTTCCACGGGGTCGATGCCGCACGAGAAGCCGGGATTGGCCAGCACGTACAAATGCTTGGCGCCCACGCCCAGGCCGCCCAAGGCCGCCAGCAGGCCGATGCCGGCGCCGATTTTCGGCCGGTTCGCCGCCGCGCCCGCCAGGCAGGCGATGCCGATGGCGAGGAACAGGTAGCGCTGGATCACGCACAGCGGGCAGGGCGCCATGTTCATGGCATGCTGCAAATACATGGCGACGCCCAGCATCAGGAAACACAGGGCGGCGATCGACAGGAGGACGGTGCGTGAATTTTTCATGGGCGACACGGTGAGGTGAATAGGGAAAAAGCGTTACGCATTCTCGCACAAGGGCAGATTTTTATTGCTTAGCCGCTACTTAAAGCTGTCGGCTTACGCGCTGCGCGCTAAGCCGACCTACAACTGGCTTTGGGAATGTAGGTCGGCTTAGCGCAGCGTAAGCCGACGCAATGACACCAGCGTTTAGTCGCCTAAAGCAGCCAGCAGTTCCGCCTGGTGCTCTGCCGCCAGCGCATTCGTCAGCTCCGTCAAATCCCCATCCATGATGAAGTCCAGCTTGTACAAGGTCAAATTGATGCGGTGGTCCGTCAGCCGGCCTTGCGGGAAGTTATAGGTGCGGATGCGTTCGCTGCGGTCGCCCGAGCCGATCAGGCTCTTGCGGGTGGCCGCTTCCTTCGATTGCTGTTCGCGCAGCTGCACGTCCTTGATGCGCGCGGCCAGCACTTTCATCGCCTGCGCCTTGTTCTTGTGCTGGCTGCGGTCATCCTGGCATTCCACCACGATGCCGGTCGGCAAGTGGGTGATGCGCACGGCGGAGTCCGTCTTGTTGATGTGCTGTCCGCCCGCGCCCGACGCGCGGTAGGTATCGATGCGCAGGTCGGCCGGGTTGATGTTGACGTCTTCCACTTCGTCCGCTTCCGGCATCACGGCCACCGTGCAGGCGGACGTGTGGATGCGGCCCTGCGTTTCCGTGGCCGGCACGCGCTGCACGCGGTGGCCGCCGGACTCGAATTTCAGCTTCGAGTACGCGCCATTGCCGACGATACGCACGATCACTTCGCGGTAGCCGCCCAGGTCGGAATCGGACGAGGACACCAGTTCCACCTGCCAGCGGTTGCGCTCGGCAAAGCGCGTGTACATGCGCAGTAAGTCGCCGGCGAACAGGGCCGATTCGTCGCCGCCCGTGCCGGCGCGGATTTCCAGGAAGATATTGCGCTCGTCGTTGACGTCTTTCGGCAGCAGCATGGTCTGCAATTCGCGCTCCAGCTGCGCCATGGTGGCTTTTGCCGCCTCGATCTCTTCCTGGGCGAATTCCTTCATGTCCGGGTCGGACAGCATCTCTTGCGCCGTCGCAATATCGTTGCCCGCTTCCTGGTAGGAACGGTACAGGGCCACCAGCGGGCCCAGTTCGGCGTGCTCGCGCGTCATCTTGCGGTAGCTGTCCATGTTCGACGTGGCGTCCGGATGCATCAGCAGTTCGTCGAGTTCGACCAGGCGGTTCGCCAGTTGATCGAGTTTGGCCAGCATGGATGGTTTCATAGCGATTCGCGGTAAAAGAGTGTAGGGATGGTGCGGGTCCGGCAAGCCCGGCAGGCGGGCAGGGGCGGCCGCGCGGGCGGCCAGCGGGCTGCGCTAACGGCGGGGGCGGAACAGTTTCGGCAGCAGGGTGACCAGTTGCTTGCGCTCGTCGCCCTGCGCATGGTGCAGCGCCTGCTGCGGGCCGTGCAGGAACTTGGCCGTCAAGCCTTTCGACAGCGCTTCGAGCACGGCGTCGATGTCGGCGCCCTTGGCCAGCATCTTGCGCGCCCGCTCCACTTCCATCAGGCGCAGCGCTTCGCTGTTTTCATGCAGATGCTGGATGACGGGCACCATGGCGCGGTCGTCGACCCAGCTCATGAACGATTGCACGCGCGTCTCGATGATGGCTTCCGCTTGCGCCACGGCCGCTTGCCGGCTTTCCAGGCCCGTCTGCACGACCTTGCCCAGGTCGTCGACCGTGTACAGGAAGACGTCGTTCAAACGGCCCACTTCCGCTTCGATGTCGCGCGGCACGGCCAGGTCGACCATGAACATGGGCTTGTGGCGGCGTGCCTTGATGGCGCGCTCGACCAGGCCCAGGCCCAGCAGCGGCAACGACGACGCCGTGCACGAGATGACGATGTCGAACTGGTGCAGTTTTTCCGGCAAATCGGCCAGGCGGATGGCCGTGCCGTTGAAGCGGTGCGCCAGTTCCTCGCCCCGTTCCATGGTGCGATTGGCAATGGTGATGCTTTTCGGATTCTGCGCCGCGAAGTGCGTGGCGCACAGTTCGATCATTTCGCCGGCGCCGATGAACAGCACGTTTTGCTCGGCAATCTTGTCGAAGATGCGCTGCGACAGGCGCACGGCGGCGGCCGCCATCGACACGCTGTGGGCGCCGATTTCCGTGCTGCTGCGCACTTCCTTGGCCACGGAAAAGCTGCGCTGGAACAACTGGTGCAGATACGTGCCCAGGCCGCCCGCCTCGTCGGCCGTGCGGATGGCGTCCTTGATTTGCCCCAGGATCTGCGTTTCGCCCAGCACCATCGAGTCCAGCCCGGAGGCGACGCGGAAGGTGTGGCGCACGGCATCGTGCTGCGGCAGCATATATAAGTGGGGGCGTAGCTCGCTGTAGTTGAGCTGGTGGTAATCGGCCAGGAAATGCGCGCCCGCGTCGAGCGGATTGGGCACATGGCTGGCCGCATACAGCTCCGTGCGGTTGCAGGTCGACAGGATGGCCGCTTCGTCGTTGTCGCGCAGGTCGATGCGCTGGAACCAGGTGCGCGCCGCCATCACCGCCTGGCCCAGATGCTCAGGCGCAAACGCCAGCTGTTCGCGGAGCGACACTGGGGCAGTGGTATGGTTGAGGCCGACGGCAAGCAGTTGCATTTCAGGGCTGTTGGGAATTCTTATGCCGACATTATAGCGCCTTGTGCCCGCTCTTTGAGCAGTCCGCCTGTTTTTGCCCTGCTGCGCCGGCGTCACCCGCCCAGTTTTTCCAGGCGATATCCATAGCTGTAGACGGGCACGAGGCGGTAGCCGTGTTCCGGTTTCAGCTGCAGCTTGTTGCGCACGCGCGAGACGTGGGTATCCATGGTGCGCGAAGGCAGGGCCGTGTCGCGCTGCCACACGGCTTCGTGGATGTAGGCGCGCGACAGGGGACGGCCCAGATTGCGGAAAAACAGCAGCGCCAGGGCGAATTCCTTGTGCGTCACGTCCAGCACTTCGCCATCGCGCAGCAGACGGCCGGGGCGGGTCTCGAACGTGTAATGACCGAATTGCAAGTACTCGGCGCCATTCTGGGCCGGGTAGGCCACGCGCAGCAGCGCCTGGGTACGCAAGGTCAGCTCGCTGCGCCGCAGGGGCTTGATCATGTAGTCGTCGGCGCCTGCCGTCATGCCCGCCACCACGTCGTCTTCGCCCGAGCTGTTGGTCATAAACAACACGGGCGCCTTCGGCGCCAGTTTTTCCCGGGCACGGCGCAACACTTCCGCACCGTCCAGATCGCTGACATGCCAGTCGAGGATGAGCATGTCGCAACTGTCCTTGCGCAGTTGTCCCAGCATCTCCTTGCCACTCTGAAACTCGTGGCAAGCGTGGCCGGCGGCGGTGAGCACCTGGCAGATCAGTTCTGCCTGGCTATGATCGCTATCGAGTACGGCAATTCGCATAATGGGCTGGAGTGTGTAGCAACAAACAGACGGTCCGCTCTGCTTATCGTAATGTTAAGGAATGCTCAAGTGAAATATAACAGAGATTGCAACTGTGTCCAGTGAAATCGGAAGACAGGGCCTTTACGTTACACTTGTTGATCGACCCCTCACCGCGGAGTAACGGCCATGACAGACAAGAGCAGCACCGATTGGACCCTGATACCGGCCAGCCGCGCCGAAATCGAGCAGGTGCGCGAGCGTTGCCGGCGCCTGGTGCAGCGGCGCGCCATGATGTCGGCGGGCGCTTCGGCCATTCCCATCCCCGGCGTCGACCTGATGTCCGACGTGGGCCTGTTTTCCATGCTGATCAATGATATCAACCACGAATTCGGTCTCACGCCCGAGCAGATCGAGCGTCTCAACCCGCAGTTCAAGATGATGGCCTACCGCGCGGCGGTGGGCATGGGGGGCATGCTGGTGGGTAAGCTGGTATCGCGCGAACTGATCCTCCACCTGCTCAAGCGCAGTGGCGTCAAGATTGCCACCAAGCAGGTGGCGCGCTTCGTGCCGTTTGCCGGCCAGGCCGTGGCGGCCGCCATCGGCTACGCCGTGTTCCGCCAGATCGGCAACCAGCACGTGAATGCCTGCGCCGCGGTGGCGCAGGAGTTGCTCACGGTCAGGCCGGATTAGACCTCAGGCGTCCGGCAGCACCACGTTGACGTCGAGTACTTCCAGGTTGCCCTGGCGGTCCAGCGAGATCTTGATGTCGTCGGCATTGACCTTGGTGTACTTGGAAATGACGGCGATCAATTCCTTGTGCAGGGCGGGCAGGAAGTCCGGACCATCGCGTCCGCTGCGTTCGCGGGCGATGATGATCTGCAGGCGTTCCTTGGCCGCGGTGGCCGTCTTCGGCTTGGGGGGGAACAGGAAAGAAAGCAAGGCCATATCACTTCGCCCCAAAAATGCGCTGGAGTAATCCAGGCTTTTCATAGTTGGTAAAGCGCAACTCGACATCTTCGCCGAGGAAACGCGAAACCACGTCTTCATAGGCTTGCGCCACGTCCGTGCCCTTGAAATGGATGGCCGGGTTGCCCTGGTTCGAGGCAGCCAGCACTTGTTCCGATTCCGGGATGATGCCCACCAGCGGGATGCGCAGGATTTCCTGCACGTCCTGGTAGGACAGCATTTCATCCGATTCCACGCGTTTCGGCGAGTAGCGGGTAATCAAGAGGTGTTCCTTGACGGGTTCGCCGCCCGTCTGCGCGCGGCGCGACTTGGCTTGCAGGATGCCCAGGATGCGGTCCGAATCGCGCACCGACGATACTTCCGGGTTGGTGACGATGATGGCTTCGTCGGCAAACGTCAGCGCCATCAGCGCGCCATGTTCGATGCCGGCCGGCGAATCGCAGATGATGAACTCGAAACCCATGTTGATCAGGTCGTTCAACACGCGTTCCACGCCTTCTTCCGACAAGGCATCCTTGTCGCGCGTTTGCGAGGCAGGCAGGATGAACAGGTTGTCGCAGTGCTTGTCCTTGATCAAGGCCTGGTTCAGCGTGGCCTCTTTATTGATCACATTGATCAGGTCGTAGACGACGCGGCGCTCGCAACCCATGATCAGGTCGAGGTTACGCAGGCCCACGTCGAAGTCGAGCACGGCTGTCTTGTGGCCGCGCATGGCCAGACCAGTGGAAAAACTGGCGCTAGAGGTCGTCTTGCCGACACCGCCCTTGCCGGACGTCACAACAATAATTCTTGCCACAAATAATCCTTTTCAGATATCTCTTGAATTGTGCAGCTTAAGAGCGGTTCACGGGAGTGACCGGATTGACAGAGTGTATATCGATTCTGTCTCCAGCCAAACGAATTTGCGCGGGTCCGCGCGCCATTTCTGGCGGGAAACCATCCTCGAACGTGCGGTAGACACCGGCGATCGAGACCAGTTCCGGTTCCATGGCCAGCGCGAAGATGCGCGCCTGGGCATTGCCCGAGGCGCCGGCCAGCGCGCGGCCGTACAGCGAGGAATACACGTGGATGCTGCCGTCGGCGATGATTTCGGCGCCATTGTTGACGACGGCGGTGATGATCAGGTCGCAGCCGCGCGCGTAAATGCGCTGGCCGGCCCGCACGGGCGTGTCGACCACCATCACCTGTGCTTCGGCGCCCGCCTGGGCGGCCGCCGTCGGGGTATCCTTGGGGCCATCCTTGGGCGGCGCATCGTCGCGCGTCTTGCCGCTGTCGAGGCTCAGGCCTTGCGCCAGGATGGCGTCATGCATGTCGGCCGGCGCATTGCGCACGGCCACGGCATTCAAACGGTATTTTTTCAGCAGGGCCACGAGGGCGGCCCAGTCGATGGGCACGCTGCCGGAGGGCAAGGCCGCCACGTCCAGCACGGCCAGGTCATCCTCGAAAAAGTCCGCCACGCCTCCCGTCATGTCACGCAAGGCGGCATCGAGTGCCTGCGTATCGGCGCTATGCAAAATGGCGGAGACGGCGACGACGGTGGAAATCTTGATTTCGATAGGCTTCTGCGACGGGCTTTTGGACATAAACATTTATCAAAGTGAAACTGCGGCAGGCCAACTGTTCCGTACGGCAACAATAGGGAGCAGTAAATTTCTTGCATTCTACTGCAAAAAAATCACGGTCAGGGACCTGGAGTGTGCTATTCCGCAGGGCAACAGTAACTTCTTGTCAAAAAACAAGGGCGGCGCCCGGAAAAAACCCGGGCGCCGCCCCGAAAGCAGCCGAGAATGCGGCCTGAGTACGCCTATGTCATCACGCCGCCCGCATCTGCCGTGCCGCCGCGACCATATTTTGCAGGGCCGCTTCCGTTTCCGCCCAGCCCCGCGTCTTCAGGCCGCAGTCGGGGTTCACCCATAAATTGGCGGGCGGGATGACGGCGCTGGCCTTTTGCAGCAGTCTCACCATGTCGGGCGTGGAGGGGATGCGCGGCGAGTGGATGTCGTACACGCCGGGGCCGATTTCGTTCGGATACTGGAACTGGCCAAAGTCCGCCAGCAGTTCCATGTCCGAGCGGCTCGTCTCCAAGGTGATCACGTCCGCATCCATGGCGGCGATCTGCGGCAGGATGTCGTTGAACTGCGCGTAGCACATGTGCGTGTGGATCTGCGTCGCGTCGCCGACGACAGATGCGGCGATGCGGAAGGCGCGCGTGGCCCACTCCAGGTAGGCGTCCCACTGGCCGCGGCGCAGCGGCAAGCCTTCGCGGATGGCCGGTTCGTCGATCTGGATGATGCCGATGCCGGCCGTTTCCAGGTCGGCGACCTCGTCGCGGATGGCCAGGGCCAGCTGCAGCGCCGTGGCGGCGCGCGGCTGGTCGTCGCGCACGAACGACCATTGCAGGATCGTCACCGGGCCCGTCAGCATGCCCTTCATCGGTTTATCGGTCAGGCTTTGCGCGTGCACCGTCCATTCGACGGTCATGGCGGCCGGGCGCTGCACGTCGCCGTAGAGGATGGGCGGCTTGACGCAGCGCGAGCCGTACGACTGCACCCAGCCCAGGCGCGTGAAGATGAAACCGTCCAATTGTTCGCCGAAGTATTCGACCATGTCGTTGCGTTCCGCTTCGCCATGCACGAGCACGTCCAGGCCCAGCGCTTCCTGGCGCTCCACGGCGTGGGCGATTTCGGCGCGCATCTGCCGTTCGTACTCGGCCACCGGCAAGTCGCCCCGTTTATGGCTGGCGCGGGCGGCGCGGATGGCCGTCGTTTGCGGGAAGGAGCCGATGGTCGTCGTCGGGAAGTGGGGCAGCTGAAAACGCGTGCGCTGCACGGCCTGGCGCAGGGCAAAGCTGGAATCGCGGCGGTCCACGGTGGGCGACAGCGTTTGCAGGCGCTGCGCGACGGGCGGGCGGTGCACGCGGACGCTGGCGCGCCGGCTGGCGATGGCCTGGCGGGATATTGCCAGCGCGGCGGCGTCGGGATGGCCGGCCAGCGCGTCTTTCAGCAGCGACAGTTCCGTCAATTTCTCCGTGGCAAATGCCAGCCAGGTCCTGATTTCCCCATCGAGGCCCGTTTCCGTTGCGAGGCTGAACGGCGCGTGCAGCAAGGAGCACGACGGCGCCAGCCACAGGGGGCCAGTGCGCCTGGCGGCCAGCGGCCGCAGCACGGCCAGGGCCGCGTCGAGGTCGGTGCGCCAGACATTGCGGCCATCGACGATGCCTATCGACAAGACTTTATGCGCGGGCAGCCAGTCCGTCACGCTGACCAGCTCATGCGGCGCGCGGATGCCGTCCACGTGCAGGCCGGCCACGGGTAGGCGGCACGTCAGGCTGAGGTTTTCTTCCAGCGGAGAAAAATACGTGGCCAGCAGGATATTCACGCCCACCTGGTTCAGCTGCCAATAGGTGCTCTCGAAGGCGCTGCGCCATGCGTTAGGCAAGTCCAGGCCCAGGATCGGTTCGTCGATCTGCACCCAGGTGACGCCTTGCTGTTTCAGGCGGTCGAGCAGGGCGCCGTAGACGGGCAGCAATTGTTCCAGCAGGGCCAGACGGTCAAAGCCCGGTGTCTTTTCCTTGCCCAGCCACAGGAAGGTGAGGGGGCCGATCAGGGCCGCCTTGACCGGGTGGCCCAGCGCCTGCGCCTCGGCCACTTCCGCCAGCAGGCGCTCGCCGGCCAGCGAAAACCGGGTCTGCGGCGACAATTCGGGCACCAGGTAATGGTAATTGGTGTCAAACCATTTGGTCATTTCCAGCGCGTGATGGCCGGCCTCGAGTGCCTGGTGGCCGTGGCAGCAGTCCCCGTGCGCCGTTTGCGTGTCTGCGCCGCGCGCCAGCGTGAAATAGCGCGACAGCGGCGACTGCTCTGGCGTGAAATTGAAGCGGGCCGGTTCGCAGCCCAGCAGCTGGATATGGTTGGCCACCTGGTCGTAAAAGGCGAAGTCGCCCACGGTGACGTAGTCGAGCCCCGCGTCGCGTTGCAGCGCCCAGTGGCGCGCGCGCAGTTGCCGGCCCGTCGCTTCCAGGTCCGCCTCGGACGCCGCGCCGCGCCAGTGGCTTTCCAGCGCCAGTTTCAGCTCACGCGCGGCGCCGATACGGGGAAAGCCAAGGATGTGGGTGTGCACGGTCATGATGTCATCGAGATTTAATGTGAATGCGCTAGAGTGTGCGGCAACTTGGTCTATAATCAAAACGAAACATTTTGCCGAATAACATGAAAATAATTCACGCACATCATCCATTGTCCCGATGCTAGAAATCCGCCACCTGCGCACCCTGAGTGCCTTGCGTTCGTCCGGCAGCCTGGTGCGCGCCGCGCAGCTGCTCAACCTGACCCAGTCGGCCCTGTCGCACCAGATCCGTTTGCTGGAAGAGCGCTACAAGGCGCCTTTGTTCGAGCGTAAGTCGATGCCGATCGCCTTTACGGCCACGGGCAGCCGGCTGCTGGAGCTGGCCGACAAGCTGCTGCCCGAGATCGAACTGGCCGAGCGCGACGTGGCGCGCCTGTCGCAAGGGGACAAGGGACAGTTGCGCGTGGCGCTCGAATGCCATACCTGCTTCGACTGGCTGATGCCCGTGATGGATGCGTTCCGCCAGCGCTGGCCGGAAGTGGAGATCGACCTCGTGTCCGGCTTTCACAGCGAGCCGGCGGACTTGCTGCGTTCGGGCGAGGCGGATCTCGTGATCGGCTCGCCGTATGGCCCCGATTTCACCGTGTTTCCCCTGTTCCGCTTTGAAATGCTGGTGGTGATGGCGCAAAAGCACCGGCTGCAGGCGCAGCGCCGGCTGGCGGCGGCCGACTTCACGGGCGAAACATTAATTACCTATCCCGTGCCGGAAGAGCGCATCGACCTGATCCGCGAAGTGCTGCGGCCGGCCGGCATCGCGTTCGAACGCCGCACGGCGGAATTGACGGTGGCCGTGCTGCAGCTGGTGGCGAGCCGGCGCGGCATCGCCGCCTTGCCGAACTGGGCCATCAAGAATTACGTCGACTACGATTATGTGGTGGCGCGCCCGGTGGGCGAGCACGGCCTGTGGAGCGACCTGTATGTGTCCGTGCCCGACCATCTGCAGGACAAGGCGTATGTGCGCGATTTCGTCAGCGTGATACGCGAGCAGTGCGCGGCTTCGCTCGATGGTATCAAGTTGTTGTCCTGATCAACGTTGAATTGGAAACAAACCAACAGGAAAGCTTGAGATATATCAAGGTTCAGCAATGAACCACCGCTTACAGTTGAGTACTGTGCGGCGCAACATGGCGCCGCCTACTCTTAGGGGAGGAACGACATGTTTTCATTTTCCGAACAATGGGCGCTCGCCGGCAAGGCCGTGGTGGAAGCGCAATTGAGTACTGCGCAAGCGTATGCCCAGGCTGCCGTCGACAGCGGCACCTGCGTGCTGGACCTGCAGCTCGATGCGGCCCGCACGGCGCTGGCTGCCGCTACGGTGGCGGGCAATCAGCTGCTGTCCGTGAAGGACCCGCAAGCATTGCTGCAACTGTCGCGCACGCAGTCGCAACTGGCCATCGAACGCATCGGTGCATATGGTCGCCAGGCAAAGGATGTTGCTCAAGAAACCCAGGAGAAATTCGACAGCGTGACAAAGGGTGAGTTTGCTGCATCGCGTCAAAAATTTGGCGAGCTGTTGCAAGTGGTAAAGCAAACCCCCGTGCCCCTGATTATTCCCTTCAATAATTTTCTAAAAACCACTTTCGGCGGCGCCGATGAAGGGTATGATAAAAATAAAAACACGCGTCCCGCTCGTCAAACGTAGGCGCGTTGCGGCTTGGCAGCGGCTATCCGCCGCGCCAGGCCGCCCGCCGCCATCGCCGGGCAGGCTGTCATCGCCGCCGCCTGCGGTGCGGTGCTGGAACTGCGGCGTATGCCGCGCTAGAATGAAACACAGCTTGCTGTGTCTTCCCGGATTCATTGAATTGTATTACCACCTTGACCTTGGCCCTCGTGGCCTGCTTATCGGAGAAATAAATGGATGATGTCGTAATCGTGGCCGCCGGCCGTACCGCAGTCGGCAAATTCGGTGGCAGTCTGGCCAAGATTCCTGCGTCCGAACTGGGCGCGCATGTAATCAAGGGCTTGCTGGCACAAACCGGCATCGACCCGAACCTGATCGGCGAAGCGATCCTGGGCCAGGTGCTGACGGCCGCCGTCGGCCAGAACGCCGCGCGCCAGGCCGTCATCAAGGCTGGCCTGCCGAGCAGCATCCCGGCATTTACCATCAACAAGGTATGCGGCAGCGGCCTGAAGGCCACGCACCTGGCGGCGCAAGCGATCAAGTGCGGCGACGCCAACATCATCATCGCCGGCGGCCAGGAAAACATGAGCGCTTCGCCGCATGCGATGAATGGCTCGCGCGACGGTTTCCGCATGGGCGACTTCAAGATGATCGATACCATGATCGTCGACGGCCTGTGGGACGTGTACAACCAGTACCACATGGGCATCACGGCGGAAAACGTCGCCAAGAAATACGAAGTGACGCGCGCCGAGCAGGATGAATTCGCGCTGCAGTCGCAACTGAAGGCGGAAGCGGCGCAAAAGGCGGGCAAGTTCAAGGATGAAATCCTGCCGCTGGAAATCGCCAACAAAAAAGGTACCGTTGTCTTCGACAGCGACGAATACATCAAGCCTGGTTCGACCCTGGAATCGCTGGCCGGCCTGCGCCCCGCGTTTGCCAAGGACGGCACCGTCACGGCCGGCAACGCTTCCGGCCTGAACGACGGCGCCGCCGCCGTCATCATGATGTCCGCTTCGCAAGCGAAGGAACTGGGCCTCAAGCCGCTGGCACGCATCAAGGCCTACGCCTCGTCGGGCCTGGACCCGGCCGTCATGGGCATGGGTCCCGTCTCCGCATCGCGCCTGTGCCTGAAAAAAGCGGGCTGGACGCATGAAGAGCTGGATTTGATGGAAATTAACGAAGCGTTTGCCGCGCAAGCGATTGCCGTCAACAAGGAAATGGGCTGGGATACCAGCAAGATCAACGTGAACGGCGGCGCGATTGCCATCGGCCACCCGATCGGCGCGTCGGGCGCGCGCATCCTGGTTACCCTGATCCACGAAATGATACGCCGCGACGCCAAGAAAGGCCTGGCCGCACTGTGCATCGGCGGCGGCATGGGTGTAGCACTCGCCATCGAGCGAGATTAACCGCTAGCGCCGGACCCAGGCCGTCGCGCGCTGTGCGTGACGGTGGGGTTTGCTGTGGTTGGCCGCCGTCACGCGGCGGATGTGGATAGCTTTCACTAAATGATTAACTTTTTAGCAACAGAACGACACTGAGGGGATGAAAATGGCAAGAGTTGCATTGGTAACTGGTGGCATGGGTGGTCTGGGCGAAGCGGTGTGTTTCAAGCTGGCGGCGCTCGGCTATCGCGTGGTGACCACATATTCCCCAGGCAATCCGAAGGTCGCGGAATGGCTGGCGACGACGAAGGACATGGGCTACGACTTCAAGGCATATCCATGCGACGTGGCCGACTACGATTCGGCGGCTGCCTGCGTGGCGGCCGTGGAAGCGGAAATCGGTCCTGTCGACGTGCTGGTGAATAACGCCGGCATCACGCGCGACATGACGTTCAAGAAGATGGACAAGCCGAACTGGGATGCCGTGATGGGCACCAACCTCGATTCCGTGTTCAACATGACCAAGCCCGTCTGCGACGGCATGGTGGAACGCGGCTGGGGCCGCATCATCAATATCTCGTCCGTGAATGGCCAGAAGGGCGCCTTCGGCCAGACCAACTATTCGGCCGCGAAAGCCGGCATGCATGGTTTCACCAAGTCGCTGGCGCTGGAAGTGGCGCGCAAGAACGTCACCGTCAACACCATCTCGCCAGGCTACATCGGTACCAAGATGGTCATGGCGATTCCGCAGGAAGTGCTCGACAGCAAAATCATCCCGCAAATTCCGATGGCGCGCCTGGGCAAGCCGGAAGAAGTGGCCGGTCTGGTGGCCTACCTGGCCTCCGATGAGGCAGCGTTCGTCACGGGCGCGAATATCTCGATCAACGGCGGCCAGCACATGTCGTAATCGTTGGTGCGGTTAAACAAAAAAGACAGCTGCGGCTGTCTTTTTTTATGCTGGCGAGCAAAACGGGACCAGCGCGTGCTTTGCCTTAGAATCAGCATTTCTCCACTGCATCATCTCCATGACTCTTCTTCCCGCCTTGCGCCGCGCCAGCGTGCTGGCCTTCCTTTTCCTGGGCACGTCCGCTGTCCAGGCCAGCGTCGCGTTCCACGTCACGGTGATTAGCGAGCGCGTCAATAAGACAGGCGTGAAAACCAGCTTGCCCGCGCGCGATACGCAGGACAGCGATGTCTTGCTGGGCCCGCATTACCTGAGCGTGCGCGATGGCCAGCACCTGTCCGTGCTCGACTTTGCCACGCGCCGTCGCTACGTCATCGATATGGCGGCATCCACCTACGACACGTATTCGCTGTTCGACGTGGCGGGTTTTCGCCGTATCGAGAGCGAACACCGCAAGGGCCTGGCTGGCGCGCTCAAGGCTGGTGGCTTGCAGGACCACGTCACGCCGCCCGTGTACGAGGAGCAAGCGCTGTCCGTGCCGGCGACAAGGCGGCGCGGCGCCCTGCTGCCGCAGGTACTCGACGGCGCCGCGCTGTGGTCGCTCGACGGGCAGCCCCTGCTGCGCCTGGGGATAGCCGGCAGCCCCGTCAGCGGCGACGATGCCACGGCATTTGCCCAGTATCTGCGCTACACCTGGGGCGGCCACCCGCTGGTGCTGAAGATGCTGGCCGATGGCAAGCGCATTCCCGCCCAGTTCACCTTGCATTACCAGGAGGTGGGCGGCACGGTCGCGCGCCATTTCCGCATCGGCGCCATGACGGTGGGGGCGCCCGCCGCTTACACGCTGGCTGCCTACCGGCCCCGCCCGCCGGCGGCCGACGCGTCTCCGCTCGAGCGCGTGCTGGCACAGGCGACCACGCTGCCGCCGCTGGCCCCCCAGGCGCATCCGGCGCTGCGGGCCGAGGCGGAAAAGCTCTTTGCGGCAGAGCAACCGTTTGACGCTTTCCTGATCATGCTGGAAGACCATTTTTCCACGGGCGCGCTGGTGGAGAAACTGTCGCCCCGGCAGCAGCTGGCCATGCAGCAATGCCAGCCCATCCACGACTTGACGCGGGGGCTGCTGGCCAAGGACCAGGAAGGCATCGCGGCCGCGCTGGCCACCGTGCAGGAATTAAGGACGCAGACGGGGCTGGAGCAGCCTGTATTGGCCTTGTTCGAAGGAAATTTGCGCGCCAAGCTGGGCCAATGGCCCGCAGCGACGGCCCTGTATCTGCAAGTGCTGCAAGCCAGGCCCCACATGGCGGCCGTGTACCAGGATCTGGGCGAGGCCTTGCTGGCGCAGTTCGACGCGCCAAATGCGTGGCGTAGCTGGGATGCGGGCCGGGCCATGGCGCCCACGCTGCGGCAATTTCGCAAGGTCAACGATCTGGAGGCCCGCTTGCTGAGCGATTATCCCGCTTTCTTTGCCGATGGCACGGCAGGTCAGCCCAGCACCAGCCGTCCGGCCAGCAGCACGAAGATGGAGGGCAGCACGAACTTGCCGTAAGGCGAAGGTTTGCCCCGCAGGCGGCGCGCCAGACGGGCGGCCAGCATGGCGTACACGGCGTCAAACAGCAGGCCCACCAGCACCAGGGTGGCGCCCAGGCGCAGGTATTGCATGCCGACACTGTCGCTGCCGGTGACGAACTGCGGCAAGAACATGCTGCAAAACAGCAGTGCCTTCGGATTGAGCAGATTCGTCAGGAAGCCGCGCACCAGGCTGGCGCGGGCGCTGTGCGCCGTGGCGGGCGCCTGCGCTTCGGACGCCGCGCTTTTCGACAGGGCCGACTGCAGCAGGCGCAGCGCCAGGTACAGCAGGTAGGCGGCGCCCGCCCATTTGACCCACTGCAAGGCTTGCGGATGCGTCACCATCAGCGCCGCCAGGCCCGCGCCCGACAGCGCCACGTGCACGGCGCGCGCGCCGGCAATGCCCAGTGCCGTCACCAGCGCCGTGGCCACGCCGCGCGCGGCGCCCGTGGCCAGCACCAGTGCCATGTCGGGGCCAGGTAATAAAAAGGCGCCGGCCAGTGCCAGCAGGTACATCAGGAAGGTAGAATCGGACATGGGCCAGTCGACAAGAAAAGCGGGAGCATGCGCACGGTGCAGCCTGCTCGCCGGGCACCATTATGTTCTTGCTGTGATGAAATGTGCTTGCTTTTCCTGCCCTGCATGCCCTAGTATTCGGGTAGATTCCACTCCCATAAAAACAAAAATTAGATGAAAATTTCAGAAGTTAGCCTCGACGCCACCGATTTGCAGATACTCAGGCTGTTGCAGGATGAAGGAAGGCTGTCGAATGCGCGCCTGGCCGAGCGCTTGAAGCTCAGCGAAACCCCCGTGTGGCGCCGCTTGCGCCGCCTGGAAGAGGAGGGGTTTATTACCGGCTACCAGGCTTTGCTCAACCGCAAGAAGCTGGGCATCGGCCTGGTGGCGTTCGTGCGGGTCGTGTTTGCCAACCATGGCGGCGAGCAGCCTTCGCAGTTCGAGCAAGCCATCGCGACGATTCCAGAAATTTTGTCGTGCCACAATGTGGCGGGCGAAGCCGATTACTTCCTGCAAGTGGTGGCGCGCGACCTGGAAGCGTATGGCGAATTCGTCTCGACCGTGCTGCGCCGCCTGCCCGGCGTGGCGGAAATCCAGTCCAGCCTGTCGATGCGCGAAATCAAGTCGTCGAACCGCCTGCCCTTGCTGCTGGCCTGAGCCGGCGGGGGCGCACTATAATTGGAACAGTTGCCGGGCACGCAGTGCCTGGCGCCCTGACCGTATCTAGAGGACCGCCATGCCCGATTCCCTGACTCCCCTGTTTCCCGCCCTGTCGCCGAACCGGCACGGCATGCTGGCGGTCGATGACATTCACACCATTTACTGGGAAGAGTGCGGCAATCCCGACGGCATTCCCGTGCTGTTCCTGCATGGCGGCCCCGGCGCTGGCCTGTCGCCGCAGCACCGCCGCTTCTTCGATCCGCAGCGCTACCGCGTGATCCTGTTCGACCAGCGCGGCGCGGGCAAGTCCACGCCGCTGGGCGAATGGCGCAATAACACGACGCAGTTGCTGATTGCCGACATCGAACGCTTGCGCGCCCAGTTCGGCATCGCTCAATGGCTGGTGTTTGGCGGTTCCTGGGGCTCGACCCTGGCGCTCGCGTATGGCCAGGCGCATCCCGAAGCCTGTCTCGGCTTCGTGCTGCGCGGCATTTTCCTGTGCACGCAGGCGGAAATCGACTGGTTCATCGATGGCGTGCGCTGGTTCTATCCGGAACTGTATGAGGAATTCGCCGCACCGATTCCGGCAGAGGAGCGGGGCGACTTGCTGGCGGCCTACGTGAAACGCATCCTCAGCAGCGATCCCGCCGTGTACTGGCCGGCCGCGCGCGCGTGGAGCCGCTTCGAGGGCCGCCGCGTCTACCTGATGCCGCAACCGGAAGATGCGCCGAACGATGCGCTGGACCTGGGCGTGGGCCGGCTCGAATCGCATTACATGGCCAATCTCGGTTTCTTCGAGGAAGACCAGCTGATACGCAACATGGCGCGCATCGCGCATTTGCCGGCCGTCATCGTGCAAGGACGCTACGACGCCATCTGCCCGCCGCTGTCGGCCTACCGCCTGCAGCAAGCCTGGCCCGGCGCGCAGCTGGACATGATCCCGGACGCGGGCCATGGCGCGCTTGAGCACGGCATCGCCTCGGCGCTGGTGCGCGCCACCGAGCGCTTCGTGCCGGGGCGCGGCTTCGCATGATCTTGCAACACGCCGGTTGGCAAAGGGGCCAGCCGGCGTGCGCCACCTGCTACACTATGGCCTGTGCTGGCGCCAAGGTCGGGCGCCGGTGTGAACCCACGACTTTTTATCCATGAACATACAGATCGGCGACATCGGCCATATCATCCAGCTGGCGATTGCGCCGGTTTTCCTGCTGACCGGTATCGGCACCATGCTGGTGGTGCTGACGAACCGCCTGGGCCGCATCATCGACCGCACGCGCGTGCTGGAAGACCGGCTCGACATCGGCTACAACGATTTCTATATGGATGAGCTAGATACCCTGTATCGGCGCACCCATCTGATCAATTATTCGATTTCGCTCAGCACGGCCTGCGGTTTCTTTGTCTGCGTCATCATCGCCATGCTGTTTTTGGGCGACATCCTGAACCTGACCCTGGATAAATACATCGCGGCCTTCTTTGTGCTGGCCGTGGTTTGCCTGATCGGCTGTTTTATTTATTTATTGCGCGAAATTTACCTGGCCGCGACGGCCCAGCGCATCCGGCGCCATATCCGCCCGCCCCGCTAGGCGGCGCGCGCCGGTTTACCCTACTATTGAAGAACGAGTCCAGCATGCACGATTACAAACGTCCCCCCACCCTGCACCGCTACGGCCAGCGCAGCGAACTCGAGCTGGCGCTGAGCCTGGGCCAGTTCCGCCTGGTGCCAGCGGGCAATTGCCTGACCCTGAGCTTTTCACAAGTGTGGGACAAGCAACTGTTCGACCTGTTCGCCCCGGCCGACGCCTGTCTGATCATCCACAATACGGAAGAATTCGGCGAACGCCTGCACCGCGCCGTGCAGCGCACCTTGCCCAGCTGGGCCGGCATCGATGGCCTGGTCGAATACGGCCAGCGCGCCGCCCTGGGCGCCGCCTTCACCAAGA
Organism: Janthinobacterium violaceinigrum; assembly: GCF_009208555.1. GTDB lineage: Bacteria > Pseudomonadota > Gammaproteobacteria > Burkholderiales > Burkholderiaceae_D > Janthinobacterium > Janthinobacterium violaceinigrum. Next base: position 217,103 of record NZ_WFLI01000005.1, read on the forward strand.
CGCGCGCCGAAGCGCCCGAGCAGGAATGGCTGTTTGCCTGGCGCTCGATGCAGCCGCAGGCCAGCCTGAACCCCGTCACCGTGAAGCTGGGCAGCCTGGAAAACTTCGCGGAAATCCGCGACCGCGATACCTACCTGGCGTAATTCAGCCGGATTTATCCGCGTACTGGCTGTCGATGCGCGCGAGAACGGCCGCCATCATGCGTTCGATATCGCCGCGTATCATGGTCGTGCCCAGCATGCCGGGCACATAGAAGCCCGGCATCAGCCGGCTGGAAAAGACGATGCGCGTGCCGCCCGTCTCGGGGATCGGATACAGATTCCAGCGCGATTCGTAATGCCGCATGTCGCCGGAAATCAGGGCGATGTCGATGGCCGTGAACGGCGTTTCCGTGGCCCGCACCACCAGGTGGATGGGGTGGTTCATGAACAGGAAGCGCGCCATGCCCTGCTGCTCGATGATGACTTCATTGCCGTTGCGCGACAGCACGCGGCAGGAGCTCAAGTCCGGCACGAATTCATTCATGCGCTCGTAGGTGGTCAGGGTCTTCCAGACGGAGGCCGGCGGCGCCTGCACGCTGCCGCTGGCATCGACTTCATACATGCGCTGCCCGTCGACCTCGATGCGCTTGACGTCGACCTTGAGCTTGTCCAGCCGCAGTGCCTGCGCCTGCGCCAGCACGGTAGCGGGGAGGGCGCACAGCATCAGCAGGCAGAGGAAGAGTCGCGTCATGCCACCTAGCCTACGGGAAAGTACCGCGCGGCACAAGCTGTACGCATCGCCGGCGGGCACGGCGGACGATTTAGAACTCCCGGTCTAGAGAAATACGCTGCGGCGGCCCGCAATGCTTGTTACCGTACGGCCTGCATACCATCTTCTATCGGACCGACCATGACTGCCTATCCCCACCTGCTGGCCCCGCTCGACCTGGGCTTCACCACCTTGCGCAACAGAGTCATCATGGGGTCCATGCACACGGGCCTGGAAGACCGTTTTTATCATTATGGCAAGCTGGCTGCGTTTTACCGCGAGCGGGCGCGGGGCGGCGTGGGGCTGATCGTCACGGGCGGCATTTCGCCGAACCGCCAGGGCTGGCTGCTGCCGTTCGGCGGCACCCTCAACTTCCTCGGCGACGTGCCGAACCACCGCAAGGTGACGCGCGCCGTACACGAGGAGGGCGGCAAGATCGTCATGCAGATCCTGCATGCGGGCCGCTATGGCTATCAGCCCTTCGTCGTCTCGGCGTCGGCCAAGAAATCGCCGATCTCGCCGTTCCGCCCCCGTCCCTTGAGCGAGCGGGGCATCGAGCGCACGATCTGCGACTACGTGCGCTGCGCGCGCCTGGCGCAAAAGGCCGGCTACGACGGTATCGAAGTGATGGGCAGCGAAGGATACTTATTGAACCAGTTCCTGTGCGCGCGCACCAACCTGCGCCAGGACCGCTGGGGCGGCAGCATCGAGAACCGCATGCGCCTGCCCGTGGAGATCGTGCGCCGCATCCGCGCCGCCGTCGGCCCCAACTTCATCATCATGTACCGCCACTCGCTGCTCGACCTGGTCGAGGGCGGCAATACCTGGGACGACGTGGTGGCGGTGGCCAAGGCCCTGGAGCAGGCGGGCGTGACGATTCTCAACACGGGTTTCGGCTGGCATGAGGCGCGCGTGCCCACCATCGTCACCTCGGTGCCGCGCGCCGCCTTTGCCAGCGTGGCGGGCCGGCTGCGCCGCGAAGTCGCCATTCCCGTGGTTGCGTCGAACCGCATCAACATGCCGCACGAAGCGAACGCCATCCTGGAGCGGGGCGACTGCGACCTGGTGTCGATGGCGCGGCCGTTCCTGGCCGACCCGTTCTTTGTCGCCAAGGCGGCAGCGGGCCGCGCCGACGAAATCAATACCTGCATCGGCTGCAACCAGGCGTGCCTGGACCACACCTTCGCCAACAAGCGCGCCAGCTGCCTGGTCAACCCGCGCGCCTGCCATGAAACGGAACTCGTGTACGCGAAAAAGGCCGTGCCGCGCCGGGTGGCCGTCGTCGGCGCCGGTCCCGCCGGCCTGTCCGCCGCCACCGTGGCCGCCGAATGCGGGCACGAGGTGACCCTGTTCGACAGCAGCGACAGCGTGGGCGGCCAGTTCAAGGTGGCCATGCAGATACCGGGCAAGGAAGAATTCACGGAAACCATCCGCTATTTTGCCCGCCGCATCGCCTTGTCGAATATCAAGCTGCGCCTGGGCCAGCGCGTCACGCGCGAGCAATTGCTGGCCGGCGGCTACGACGACGTGATCGTCGCCACGGGCATCAAGGTGCGCCTGCCGGCCATTCCCGGCATCGACCACCCGAAGGTGCTGTCCTACCTGGATGTGCTGCAGGAGAAGAAGCCCGTGGGCGCGCGCGTGGCCATCATCGGCGCGGGCGGCATCGGCTTCGACGTGGGCGAGTATTTGCTGCACGACCCGGCGCACCCGCTGCCGCAACCCGTGGCCACGTGGGCGGGCGAGTGGGGCGTGGACCTGGATGCGGCTACCGGCGGCGGCCTGGTGCCGCCCGTGGCGCCCGATCCCGTGCGGCAGATTTTCCTGTTGCAGCGCAAGACGTCGAAGGTGGGCGCGGGCCTGGGCAAGACGTCGGGCTGGGTGCACCGGGCGGCGCTGGCGAGAAATGGCGTGGCCATGCTGGCCGGCGTCACCTACGACAGGATCGACGAACAGGGCTTGCACATCACGGTGGGCGGCGAGCAGCGCCTGCTGGCCGTGGACAACGTGGTCATCTGCGCGGGCCAGGACAGTTTGACGGAATTGATGCCGCCCGTGGACAAGGATGGCAAGCCCCTGCAGGCGGGCGGCCCCCGTTTCCACAAGATCGGCGGCGCCGCGCTGGCGGCGGAACTCGATGCCAAGCGGGCGATACGGGAAGGGGCGGAGCTGGCCGCCAGTTTGTAAATTGAGGGCTGGGGTCAGACCCGACGGGGGGATGCGCCCCAGTGGGGCACATCCCGATCCCGCAGGGACCGACCCCGGCATTTGCATGGGCTAGCGGTTCGGCATCAAGGAACCTTAATGGCCATGCCCCTTCTTGGCCGCATCAAAACTCTGCAGCACGTGCTCGGCCATGCCATTGGCCAGTTCGTGCTCGCCGATAAACACCTTGCCCGCGTTTTCCGCGCGCAGCAATTCCGCCTCTTCCTCGCTGTGCGTACGCACCACCGTCATGATGGTGGGGTTGAGCGCGCGCGCCGTCTCGATCATGGCGCGCACGTGGAAGGTGTCCGGCGTGGCGATGACGAGCATGGTGGCGTGTGTGATGTGCGCCTGGATCAGCACGGCCGGTTCGCCCGCATTGCCGGCCACGGCCGGAATGCCCTGCTTGCGCAGCTGATCGACGATTTCGCGGTTTTCCTCGGCCACGACAAAGTGGATGCCCCGTTCCATCAGGGCGGCGGCGATGCGCCGGCCCACGCGGCCGTAGCCGACCAGCACGATCTGGCCCGACAGTTTTTCTTGCGGCACCGTCATCGGCAGCTCGGCCAGCGGGTCGGTCGTGCGTTCGAACTTGCGGGCGAAATCGCTGTTGCTCATCACGCGCAGCAGCGGCTTGGCCATGCTGAACACGAGCGGGTTCAGGGCGATGGACAGGATGGCGCCGGCCAGGATCAGGCTTTGCCCTTCCTGCGGCATCAGGCCCAGCGACAGGCCCAGGGCGGCCAGGATAAACGAGAATTCGCCGATCTGCGCCAGGCTGGCCGAGACGATGATGGCCGTTTTCGGCGGATAGCGCAGGGCCATCACCAGCAGGAAGGCGGCGATCGACTTGCCGAAGATAATGATGGCGCACACGGCCAGCACTTGCAGGGGCTTGTCGATGAGGATGTTCGGCTCGAACAGCATGCCGACGGAAACAAAGAACAGCACGGCAAACGCGTCGCGCAGGGGCAGCGATTCTTCCGCGGCGCGGTGACTGAGTTCGGATTCGCGCAGCACCATGCCGGCAAAGAAGGCGCCCAGGGCGAACGATACGCCGAACAGCTTGGTGGAAGCGTAGGCGATGCCGACGGCGGCGGCGATCACGCACAGGGTAAACAGTTCGCGCGAACCGGTGCGCGCCACTTGCCACAGGATCCACGGGAACAGCTTGCGGCCCACCACCAGCATGAAGACGATGAAACCGGCCACTTGCCCCAGGGTCACGGCCAGGGTTTGCCACAGGCTGACGGCTTCGGCGCCAGGGGCGACCTTGCCGCCCAGCGCGCCGGCAAACGCGGGCAGCAGCACGAGGACCAGCACGGTGACGAGGTCTTCCACCACCAGCCAGCCGACGGCGATGCGGCCATTCAGGGAATCGAGGATGCCCCGTTCTTCCAGCGCGCGCAGCAGCACCACGGTACTGGCGACGGACAGGGCCAGGCCAAAGATCAGCCCGCCACCGAGAGTCCAGCCCCACCAGTGGGCCAGGCCCATGCCCATCGCCGTGGCGACGGCGATCTGCAGGATGGCGCCGGGCAGCGCAATCTTGCGCACGTCCCATAGATCCTCGATGGAAAAGTGCAGGCCGACACCGAACATCATCAGCATCACCCCGATTTCCGCCAATTGCCCGGCTATTTCCGCATCTGCCACAAAACCGGGCGTGGCCGGTCCGATGATGATGCCGGCGGCCAGATAGCCGACCAATGCCGGCAGTTTCAGGCGCGCGGCGATGAAGCCGAAGATGAGGCCGAACCCGAGGGCGGCGGCAATGGTGGTGATCAGGCTGATGTCATGGGGCATGCGTGGTGGGTTCCTTATGGAGACGTGCGGATGAAAAAGATGTTACTCAGCGATTGAGTATAAACGCAACAAAGCTGCGGCTGGAATTTTCCTGCCGCTTTTTTGCAAAAATTTTGCGCTGTATCTTCGTTCAGGTGGATGCGAACGCATGCCATCCACCCGCATCTGCGTCTAATTCAAGGAATCAGGCGCGACTACGTCCGCATGCTCACACCTTGCGCACGACCACGCAGCCGATGGAATAGCCGGCGCCGAACGAGCAGATGACGCCCATGGCGCCTGCCGCCATGTCATCCTGATACTTATGGAAGGCGATGATGGAACCGGCCGACGAGGTGTTGGCGTAGGTGTCGAGAATCACGGGCGCCTCGTTCGCTTCGGCGTCGCGGCCCAGGATCAGGCGCGCGATCAGCAGATTCATGTTCAGGTTGGCCTGGTGCAGCCAGTAGCGGCTCACTTGCGCCACTTCCACGCCGGCCTTGGCCAGGGTCGCCTTGATCATCTCAGCGGCCATCGGGCACACTTCCTTGAAGACCTTGCGGCCTTGCTGGCGGAACAGTTTGTCGGCCTTGCCCACGCCGGACTCGTCGAAACGGTTGAGGAAGCCGAAATTGTTGCGGATGGCATTCGAGAAGCGCGTTTTCAGTTCCGTGCCGATGATCTCGAACTGGTGCTTGGACACGGCCGTGTCTTTCGCTTCGACGATGATGGCCGTGCAGGCGTCGCCAAAGATGAAATGGCTGTCGCGGTCGCGCCAGTTCAGGTGGCCGCTGGTGATCTCGGGATTGAGGACCAGCACGGCGCGCGCCTGGCCGCTTTGCACGGCGGCCACGGCTTGCTGGATGCCGAAGGTGGCGGACGAACACGCCACGTTCATGTCAAAGCCATACCCATCGATGCCCAGCGCATCCTGTACTTCCACGGCCATGGCCGGGTAGGCGCGCTGCATATTGCTGCAAGCCACCAGCACCATGTCGATATCGGCCGGCGTGCGGCCCGCGCGCGCCAGCGCGTCATGCGCGGCAGCGACGGCCATTTCCGCCTGCAAGGACAGTTCGTCATCGCCCCGTTCCGCGATGCGCGAGACCATGCGCGCCGGATCGAGGATGCCTTCCTTTTCCATCACGAAGCGCGACTTGATGCCGGACGCCTTTTCGATGAAGGCCACGCTCGACAGGTCCAGCGCCGTCACGGTGCCCGCGGCGATCGCGTCGGCATTGTCGGCATTGAACTTTTCCGCGTAGGCATTGAAGCAGGTAACCAGCTCTTCGTTGGAGATCGAAAATGGCGGCGTGTACAGTCCGGTACCGCTGATGACGACTTGTTTCATGATTAAACTTTCAAATTTGGCAATCGGCGCGGCGCCGATAAGTGAAGCAAATTTTACACAAACAGGCTCGACTGTAGAGAGTTTCGTGTTGCGGGGACGGGGAAGTGTGGCGGAAGATTGATTTTTGTCGCGTGGACGGTTGCCGGGGGGCATTATGCCCCCCGCGATTCTGCTGGCGCTGCTGCTTACTTCTTCTGTTCCTTCTTGACGTCGGCTTGCACGACCACGGGTTCGGCCTTGGCCAGCTGCACGGGCAAACCTTTCAGGTGGTTCAGCGCCTGGTGCAGCTGGAAATCGTCCTGGCTGCCGAATTCCAGCGGCTTGCGGGTCTTTTCCAGCGCGATGATGCGCAATTGCTCTTCCATCTCGTCGTTGACGGGGGCGGCCTTGGCGCTTTCCTTGTCGCGGTCGTTGCTCAGGTGCTTGGAGAGGTCCGCTTCGCGGATGCGCAAGCCGTTCAAGCCGTCGCCATCCGCATTTTCATCGACCAGCAGGTCCGGCACGATGCCCTTGGCCTGGATCGAGCGGCCATTCGGCGTGTAGTAGCGGGCCGTCGTCAGCTTGACGGCCGTGTCGGCCGTCAATTGGCGGATGGTTTGCACGGAACCCTTGCCGAAGGTTTGCGTGCCGATGATGGTGGCGCGCTTGTAGTCCTGCAGGGCGCCGGCGACGATTTCCGAGGCCGAGGCCGAACCCGTGTTGACGAGCACCACCAGCGGTACTTTCTTGATAGCGGCCGGCAATTTCGCCAGCGCATCGCCTTCCGAGCGGAACATATAGTATTCGGCGCGGCCGTAGAACACCTGTTTCGAGTCCGGCAACTGGCCGTTGGTCGACACGATGGCCGAGTCCTTCGGCAGGAAGGCGGCCGAGACGCCGATGGCGCCCTGCAGCACGCCGCCCGGATCGTTGCGCAGGTCCAGCACCATGCCCTTGATGTTCGGGTCTTGCTGGTACAGGGCCGTGATCTGCGCGGCCATGTCGTCGACGGTCGGTTCCTGGAATTGCGACACGCGCAGCCAGGCGTAGCCCGGCTCGACCATCTTTGCCTTCACGCTTTTCTGGTGGATTTCCTCGCGCGTGATGGTAAAGGCCAGCGGCTGCGGTTCATCCTTGCGGGCAATGGTCAGCGACACCTTGGTACCCGGTTCACCGCGCATGCGCTTGACGCTGTCGTCCAGGCTGACGCCTTTCACGGGCTGGCCATCCAGGCGGGTGATCAGATCGCCAGCCTTGATGCCGGCGCGGTAGGCGGGCGAATCCTCGATGGGCGAGACGATCTTGATGTAGCCGTCTTCGCTGAGGCCGATTTCGATGCCCAGGCCGACAAACTTGCCTTCGGACCCTTCGCGCAGCTCGGCGTAGGCTTTCTTGTCCAGGTAGGCGGAATGGGGGTCGAGCGAGGCAACCATGCCGGAAATGGCGTCTTCCAGCAGTTTCTTGTCTTCCACGGGTTCCACGTAATCGGACTTGATCAGGCCAAACACATCGGCCAGCTGGCGCAGTTCTTCCAGCGGCAGGGGCGGCTCGACGGTTTTTTGCGCCATGGCGGAAAATTGCAGCGACACGGCGACGCCGGCCACCACGCCCAGGCCGATCAAGCCGGTATTTTTGAGTTTGCCCATCATTGCACCTTTGCAGCTAGCGTGTCTTGCACAAGCGCCAGTCCCCGTGGAGCGGCGCTTTTCTGAAAGTATAGACCTGAATCTCTGCCGGTGTGGGCCGGCCGTGGAAAAAGCGTACCTGGGCCCAGTCTACGCGCGAAAACGGGGCGGCCAGCTTGCCATATGTTGCGGCTTTGTATGCGATGTATAGTTACTCTTGAGGGGAGTAAGCATTTGTAAGAGTCGAAAAAAAGCGTGTGCGGCGGCCCTATAGTGGATTCGCATTCTCGACCCGAAGTGGTTTTGCCTGCGTCTGCGGACGCAGGCTTTTTTTTATCCGGAGCCCCCATGACCTCGTTGAACTTACTCCCCGCCGTGCGCCGCCTGGGCCTGGCCTTGCTGCTGGGCACCACCGCCTTGACCGCCACGGCCGTGCCGCTTGCCGACATGCGCCTGGAAGACTTGCTGCCGATGGCGCCCGATTTCAGGACGGAATTGAAACTCAATGCGAATCAAACCACCTTGTGGCAGCAGGTGGAAGGGAAATCGCGTCAACTCTTGCGCGAACGCAAGGCGCGCCGCGAACGCCTGCAAGCGGCGGTGACGCAGGGCTTGCAGGCGCCCCGGCTGGAACTGCGCGACTTGCTCGCCGGCATGGACAACGAAAGCACCGTGAGCCTGGCCGAAGAAAAGCAGCTGCGCGAGTGGTGGCTGAGCGTCAACGATGCCCTGGACGAGCACCAGCGCCAGATGGTGGCCCAGTTCATCGCCGGCCAGATGGCGCGCGTGATGGATGCCGCCGTGCCCCACAGCGAGTCGCGCGGCGCGCCAGGTGGCGAGCATGGCGGGCGCAAGGGTGGCAAGGGGGGCATGGGCGGCGCAGGCGTCAGCATGGGCAGCGGCGGCGCGGGCATGACGCTCCCCGGCAACTGACGGGGAGAACTGAGGGGCAATTCCGGGGCAGTCCGGGGGCAAGGATGGTCAAAAGGCATGATCGCGTGCTACATTCCTGCAGCGCCTGGCGCGGCGGGCTATCCGCCCGAAGCTATCTGCCCGGTCTTTTTGACATGCCCCATAAGGACAATCCGTGAATCGCTATCTCTTGAGCAGTCTGACCCTGACCCTGTTGGCTGCGTTTGCCCATGCCGCCGAACCGGCATCCGCCGCATCCGCCGTGGCAGCCCCCACCGTGGCGCCAGGCGCCGCGCCTGCCGCCGCCGGCGTCGTTTCCGGCATCGATGTGCAGTACATCGACCCCGCCGTGCGCGTGCAGGACGATTTCTTCACCCATTTGAACGGCAAGTGGCTGGCCACGGCCGAGATCCCGGCCGACAAGTCGAGCTGGGGTTCGTTCGCCAAGCTGCGCGATGACACCACGCCACAGTTGCGCGGCATCATCGAAGCCACGCAACAGGATAAAAACAAGAAGGCCGGTTCCGAAGCGCAGAAGATCGGCGACCTGTACGCCAGCTACATGGATGAAGCCAAGCTCGATGCGCTGGGCACGAAGCCGCTGGCCGGCGAACTGAACCGCATCCGCTCGCTGCGCGACAAGAAGGGCGTGCCCGCTCTGATCGCCCATTTGAGCCAGACGGGCGTGGCCACGCCGTACGCCGTCTACGTGGGCCAGGATGCCCGTGCCTCGACGAAATATGCGGCATACGTGAGCCAAAGCGGCCTGGGCATGCCCGACCGCGACTACTATCTGGAAGCCAAGCAGGCCGGCGTGAAAGAAAAATACCAGGCGCACGTGGAAAAAATGCTGGCCATGGCCGGCGACAAGAACGCCGCCGCCCGCGCCAAGGCTGTCGTGGCGCTGGAAACGGCCCTGGCCGAAGTGCAATGGACCAAGGTCGAGAACCGCGACCCTGTCAAACGCTACAACAAGACCGACATCAATCAACTGAACGATCTGACCCCCGGCTACGACCTGAAGGCAGGCCTGGCCGCCCAGGGCATCGCCAACAAGGTCGATTACGTGATCGTCAACCAGCCCAGCTACCTGGCCGGCTACAACAAGGTGCTGGCCGCCACGGACCTGGACACCCTGAAAGCGTACTTCGAATGGCAGTTGCTGCGCAGCTATGCCAGCTACCTGTCGAAAAACTTCGTCGACGAAAGCTTTGCCTTCTACGGCACGGTACTGAGCGGCGTGACGGAAAACCAGCCGCGCTGGAAGCGTGGCGTGGGTGCCGTCGAAGGCGTGCTGGGTGAAGCCGTCGGCAAGCTGTACGTGGCGCAGTATTTCCCGGCAGAGCGCAAGGCGCACATGCAGGAACTGGTGAAAAACGTGCTGGCCGCCTACAAGGACAGCATCGACACCCTGGACTGGATGAGCCCGGAAACCAAGAAGGAGGCGCAAGCCAAGCTGGCCAAGTTCACGCCGAAGATCGCGTATCCGAACAAATGGCGCGATTACACGAAGCTGCAAATCGTCCAGGGCGACCTGGTGGGCAACATGATGCGTGCCGCCAACTTCGGCTCCGCCCGCCAAGTGGCCAAGCTGGGCAAACCGATCGACCGCGAAGAGTGGGGCATGACGCCGCAAACGGTGAACGCCTATTACAGCTCGACGATGAATGAAATCGTCTTCCCGGCCTCCATCCTGCAGCCGCCGTTCTTCGACGCCAACGCGGACGACGCCGTCAACTATGGCGCCATCGGCGCCGTCATCGGCCATGAAATCAGCCACGGCTTCGACGACAAGGGCAGCCAGTCCGATGGCGACGGCAACCTGCGCGACTGGTGGACCCCGGCCGACCGCAAGAACTTCGCCGCCAAGGCCGACGCGCTGACCAAGCAGTACGACGGCTACAGCCCGCTGCCTGGCTACCACGTCAACGGCGCGCTGACCCTGGGCGAAAACATCGCCGACAATTCGGGCGTGGCGATTGCGTATAAAGCGTACAAGATCTCGCTGGGCGGCAAGCCGGCGCCCGTGCTGGACGGCCTGACGGGCGACCAGCGCTTCTACATGGGCTTTGGCCAGGTGTGGCGCAGCAAGATGCGCGAAGCGCAGCAGATCGTGCAGATCAAGACCGATCCCCATTCGCCGGGCCAGTACCGCGCCAATGGCACCATGGTCAACCAGCCTGGCTTCTACGAAGCGTTTGGCGTGAAACCGGGCGACAAGATGTATGTTGCGCCGGAAAACCGCGTCATCATCTGGTAAGCGCTGTCGCGATGAAAACGTAATCCTGTAGCAACAAAAAAGGCCACCTTGCGTGGTCTTTTTTGCATTCCGGTCAAAGTTCTTTCTGTCGTTTCAGCCGGTATGCTACAGTCAAAAACCGGGCCAGAAGCCTTGGGCCTTCTGACCCTTATATTCCACACAATACAATATTGAGGACAACCGTGAATCGTTATTTGTTAAGTGCATTGACCCTGAGTCTGCTGGCTGGCGTGTCCGGCATGGCTGGCGCCGCCGATACTGCCAAGAAAGCCGCTCCCGCCACCGCCACGGCTGCCGCGCCAGCGGCGCTGACGTCCGGCATCGCTATCGAATACGTCGACCCTGCCGTGCGCGCGCAGGATGACCTGTTCCAGCACCTGAATGGCAAATGGCTGGCGGAAACCGTCATTCCTGCCGACAAGTCGAGCTGGGGCAGCTTTGCCAAGCTGGCCGACGATACGCAAACGCAGCTGCGCGGCATCGTCGAAGGCGCGGCCGCCGACAAGGCCCGCGCGGCCGGTTCGAATGCCCAGAAGATCGGTGATTTTTATAACAGCTTCATGGATGAAGCCAAGCTGGAAAGCCTGGGCCTGACACCGTTGAACGCGGAGCTGGCGAAGATCGCCGCGCTGCAGGACAAGGCCGAGTTGCCGGCCGTGATCGCCCACTTTAGCAAGCTGGGCGTGACCTCGCCTTACGACTTCGGCATCCACCAGGACGCCAAGGATTCCACCAAATACGTGGCCGACATCGTGCAAAGCGGCCTGGGTTTGCCTGACCGCGATTACTACCTGGAAGCCGGCAAGGCCGATACGCGCGCCAAATACCTGGCCCACGTGGAAAAAATGCTCAGTTTGGCCGGCGACGCGAACGCTGCCGCGAATGCGAAAGCCATCCTCGCGCTGGAAACGGAACTGGCCAAGGCGCAATGGAGCAATGTGCAGAACCGCGACCCCGTCAAGACCTACAACAAGGTGGAGCTGGCCAAACTGGCCGCCGTGGCGCCAGGCTACGACTGGGCCCGCTATCTGAAGGACACGGGCATTGCCGGCAAGGTCAATTATGTGATCGTCAGCCAGCCCAGCTACCTGAAAGGCTTTGCCGAGATCGCCAACAAGACGCCGCTGGAAACGTGGAAAGCGTATTTCCAATGGCACTTGCTGCACGCTAACGCCGGCTACCTGCCGAAAGCGTATGTCGATGAAAACTTCGCGTTTTATGGCACCACCCTGACGGGCGTGACGGAAATGCGTCCGCGCTGGAAACGCGGCGTGGGCGCCGTCGAAGGCGCGCTGGGCGAAGCCGTGGGCCAGCTGTATGTCGAGCAATATTTCCCGGCCGAGCGCAAAGTGCGCATGGAAGCGCTGGTGAAAAACCTGATGACGGCCTACAAGCAAAGCATCGACAAGCTGGACTGGATGAGCCCTGTCACCAAGAAACAGGCGCAAATCAAGCTGGCCAAGTTCACCACCAAGATCGGCTATCCGAACAAGTGGCGCGATTATTCGGGCCTGGCGGTGGCGCAGGACGATTTGATCGGCAACATCCAGCGTTCGCACCTGCTCAATTACAACCGCGAATTGAACAAGCTGGGCCAGCCGATCGACCGCGACGAGTGGGGCATGACGCCGCAGACCGTGAACGCCTATTACAACCCCGAGCTGAACGAAATCGTCTTCCCGGCCGCCATCCTGCAAGCGCCGTTCTTCGACGCCAACGCGGACGACGCCGTCAACTATGGCGCCATCGGCGGCGTGATCGGCCATGAAATCAGCCACGGTTTCGACGACCAGGGCGCCCAGTACGACGGCGACGGCAACCTGCGCGACTGGTGGACCAAGGCCGACCATAAAAACTTCGCCAAGAAAACCAAGCAGCTGGTGGCGCAGTACAACAGCTTCAGCCCCGTGCCTGGCCACTTCGTCAACGGCGAACTGACCCTGGGCGAAAACATCGCCGACAATTCCGGCGTGGCCATTGCCTACAAAGCGTACAAATTGTCGCTGAACGGCAAGAAAGCCCCCGTCATCGACGGTTTCACGGGCGAGCAGCGTTTCTATGCGGGCTTTGCCCAGGTATGGCGCATGAAGATGCGCGAAGCGCAGCAACTGGTCTTGCTGAAAACGGACCCGCACTCGCCAGGCCAGTTCCGCGCCAACGGCACCATGCGCAACCAGCCAGGCTTCTACCAGGCGTTTGACGTGAAACCGGGCGACAAGATGTATCTGCCACCGAAAGACCGCGTCATCATGTGGTAAGACAGTTTTTTCAGGCATCAGTTGCCAGCCGCCCCGCGCAAGCCGGGCGGCTTTTTTGCGTCGTGTGATTTGGCACAAACTGCGGGCGAAAAAAAACCGCCCATGCGGGCGGTTCCTGGTGCAGCGTAGCCGCTTACTTGGCAGGCTCAGCGGCTGGCGCGGCGGCGCCGTCAGCGGCGGCGACCGGTGCCGGCACTTCCGGTTCCTTGAACTTGCCGCCCGAAGCGTTGGCGATGTAGACCACGGCGCGTGCCACTTCCACATCGTCGAGGTCGGGATTGCCGCCCTTGGCCGGCATCGCGCGCAAGCCTTCGATCGCGTGTTTCAGGACCGTATCGTAGCCCTGGGCCAGGCGGGCCGACCAGCTGCCCGCATCGCCAAATTTGGGTGCGCCAGCCACGCCGGCGCCATGGCATGCCACGCAGGTGGCCGTGTAGACGGCTTCGCCGCTTTGCAGCACCTTCGGACCGCTGGCATCCTTGAAGGTAAAGCCGGCATTGGCCACGGGGCTCAGGCGCTCGGCAATGGCTTCCGGCGACTGGCTGTCCGTACCGGCGCCCGTCAGTTTTTGCGCCGTGACGAACTGCACCAGCAAGATGATGCCGATAACGGTGATGAGGAAGAAGCCAGCTACGGCGGCAAGCAATTGTTTAGGCGTTTTGATCGCTGATTGTTGTTCGTTATGTGCGTCGCTCATGATGTCCTTAGTCCAGATTTGAAACTGATGGCCGTGTAAGGTAGCATTTTTACATGCCTGGATGTAAACCTTTATGAAACCCACAATTATAGGCACAAAAATTGAGCAGTGACATGCAATTGCCGACGATACGACAGTTTCCGTAGACGTAGGTAAAGAAAAACGGTATCCTTCGCATCACTTCAGAAATTCCCCCTACGCGGCTGTAGCTCAGTGGATAGAGTATTGGCCTCCGAAGCCAAGGGTCGTGGGTTCGATCCCCGCCAGCCGCACCAAGACACATCAAGACTTGCCGTTTCTTCCGCTAGCGCGCCGCACATTGCAACGCGCAACGGCATGACTGCGCCTGCCGCTGCGCAGCCACCCGTCTCAGCAATGAGCCTTACTTCAGCAACCCCAGCAACGCCTGCGCCGCCGCCTCCGACGAGGCCGGATTCTGTCCCGTGATCAAGATGCCGTCCGTCAGCACATACGGGGCCCAGTCCGCTCCCTTCGAGTAGATGCCGCCGTTTTCCTTGAGCATGTCTTCCACGAGGAAGGGGACGACTTTCGTCAAGCCGACGGCGTCTTCTTCCGTATTCGTAAATCCCGTCACCTGCTTGCCTTTCACCAGCGGCTGGCCGTCGCTGCCTTTGACGTGGCGCAAGACGCCGGGGGCGTGGCAGACGGCGGCCACGGGCTTGCCGGCCGCGTGCAGCGCTGCGATGAGGGCGATCGAGTCCCGGTCTTCGGCCAGGTCCCACAGGGGGCCGTGGCCGCCCGGATAGAACACGGCGTCGTAGTCGGCCGCTTTCACGCTGGACAGCAGGACGGTGGAAGCGAGCGCGGCCTGGGCGGCCGGATCGGCCTTGAAGCGGGCCGTGGCGGCCGTCTGTGATTCGGGCGCGTCGCTTTTCGGGTCCAGCGGCGGCTGGCCGCCCTTGGGCGAAGCCAGGGTGAGGCGTGCGCCCGCGTCTTTCAGCACGTAGTACGGGGCGGCGAATTCTTCCAGCCAGAAGCCGGTCTTGTGGCCCGTGTCGCCTAGCTGGTCGTGCGAGGTCAATACCATTAAAACGTTCATGCGGACTCCTGTGCAAGGGGGAATGGAAAGGCAGTGCCAAGCTTCCAGCTTAGTCCTGTTCCCGATTTCATGTTGCACGCCAGCGCTGCCTGTTTTTTGTGCATGCAACGGATGAACATGCCCGCGACGCCCTTGCCGTTGCCGGTTTACACGCTCCAACGTGCTGCCGCTGCCGATATCAAAATTGATATCAAAACAGTGTAAAAATTGATTGGAGAGATTATCGCCCAGCCCCTAAGATAAACGCCGAGCATGCGAACGACATGCAAGCAGCATAAAAATATCAAAACAATATCTGGAGATTCATGATGCGCCACGCCACCTGCCCGCTCGCGGCTACTTTTCCTCGTCCATTCACCCTGAAGGCAGCCGTTGCGGCACTGGCCGGTATCGGCTTGCTGAGCACGGCTTCGGTCTGGGCGCAGGATGCAGTGGCGGCCGATGCCGGTGCCGAGCCGGCCGCGGAAGTGTCGGTCGTGACCGTCAGCGGCGTGCGCCGTTCCGCGCAAAATTCGCAGCAGATCAAGATGCGTTCGGACCAGGTCATCGATTCCATCGTGGCCGACGACATCGGAAAATTCCCCGATAACAACGTGGCCGAGACCCTGGCGCGCATTTCCGGCATCCAGATCCGCCGCGATTCGGGCGAAGCGAGCGCCGTCATGATACGCGGCTTGCGCGATGTCACGACCCTGCTCAACGGCCGCGAGCTGTTCACCACCACGGGCCGCTATGTCAACCTGGCCGATATTCCTGCCACCATGCTGCAGCGCGTGGACGTGTACAAGTCGCAGGGCGCGGACCAGGTCGAAGGCGGCGTGGCCGGCATTATCGACGTGCGCACCAACCGCCCGTTCGACTTCAAGGAGTTCACGGCCAGCGTGAATACGCGCGCCGTCTACAGCGACAAATCGAAAGCCACGGACCCGAACATCAGCGGCATGGTGGCTAACCGCTGGAAGACGGGCATCGGCGAAGTGGGCGCGTTGCTGGGCCTGTCGCAGCAGCAGCACCGCTACCATGAAGAACGCGCATTCAATACGGCGCCCGTGGATAAAAGTTTCCTGTTGCCCGGCTTGACGGGGCCGGATCAGGTGGGCTTGCTGCCGATCAAGGGCGACCGCCGCCGCAGCACCGCCAATGCCGTGCTGCAATGGCGTCCGAATGCCGACGTCGAGCTGTATGCGGAAGGCATGGCCACGCGCTTCCTGCTCGATGCCGAGTCCGATTATTTTGTCGGCTTGCCATGGTGGGGCACGCCCGTGTCGGCCACAAAAATTCCCGGCACCAATCAGCTGCAAACCCTGACCTCGACCAACGTCAACACCATCATGTCGACACAGGCGAACAAGAACGAGACGAAGACGCATCAATTTGCCGTGGGCGGCTTGTGGGAGATCAATCCCGAATGGCGTTTCACATCGGAAGTGGCCAGTACCAAGAGCAGCTATACCTGGCGCAACCCCATCCTCGACGCCATCACGCAAGTGCCGAACGCCACCATCAATACCAACCAGAACGGCACCCTGCACGTCGATTACACGGGCATCGATTTGCAAGACCCGTCGAATTACTACCTGAAGGGCTTTTTCGACCGCTACGGCCGGGACCAGGGCAGCTCGAACGATGTGCGCGCCGACCTGGCCTACACGCCCGGCGCGGGCGGCATCTTCAAGGAAATCAGCGTCGGCGTGCGCGGCGTCAAGCGCGAAGCGGAGTCGATCAAGAGTTTCGAGGGCAATGCGGAAGCACCGGACGTGTCCGGCGCCGCGTTTCCATTCAGCCGCCAGAGCGTGACGTCGATTCCGGGCCTCAATTGCCTGTCGGAACCGATGTCCAGCGGCGGCCCCGACTATGGCTTGAAACAGTGGTACACGCCATGCGCCAGCTTCCTGCTCAATAACACGGGCACCGTGCGCCAGGCCGTCACGGGCAGCAGCGCGGCGCGCGCCATGGATCCGGGCTCGTTCTTCAAGGATACGGAAAAGACGTATTCCATCTACACCAAGGCGAAGATCGCCTTCAAGCTGGCCGACTATCCCGTCGACGGCACCGTGGGCGTGCGCGTGGTGCGCACGGAGCAAAGCCTGCAAGGCAACAGTTCACAGGATGGCGTCTATACGCCCGTCATCAGCAATACGTCCAGCACCGACGTGCTGCCGAGCGTGGCCCTGAAAATCAAGCTGCGCGCCGACCTGGTCGGCCGCTTCGCGGCGGGCCGCACCATCAGCCGCCCCGGCTTTGCCCAGCTCAATCCCGGCGTGGCCCTCGTCAACTCGACGGAAACGGTGAAGGCGACGGGCGCGGGCGGCAATCCGGATTTGAAACCGGTGACGGGCGACAATGTCGACGCCGCACTGGAATGGTATTTCGCGCCAGCTGGTTCCGTGACGGCCACCGTGTTCCACCACAAGTTCGACGGCTATATCCAGCAGCGCATTTCCAGCGAAACCATTGCCGGCAAGACGTATGACGTGGACCGTCCGTACAACACGGCGGCGGGCAAGCTGCAGGGCCTGGAGATCGGCTACCAGCAGTTCTATGACGGCTTGCCCGGCATCTTGAGCGGCCTGGGCTTGCAAGCGAACGGCACCTACATGAGCGGCACCACCGATGACGAGACGGGCAGCCATGCGATCACGGGCGTGTCGCGCTATGCCTACAACCTGGTACTGCTGTACGAAAAAGACGCGTGGTCGGGCCGCCTGGCCTACAACTGGCGCTCGAAATTCATCGACAGCTACAACCAGGGCGGCCCAGGCCTGGACCTGAAGGTGGCGCCGACGGCCCAGCTCGACGGCTCGCTGTCGTACAAGATCAACGAGCAGTTCACGGTGACCCTCGATGGGAATAACTTGCTCGATACCAAGTTCAAGGATTACTGGAACGAACCGGGCGTGTATGCGCGCGATACGCGGCGCTATGACCGCACGGTCGGTCTTTCTTTACGCTGGAAAATGTAAAACGTCCATGGCTGCGTTGCATTGCCTCGCCGTACTCCTCGTACTGTCTTCGGCAACGCGCCTTGCCCTGAACGTTTTACATGAGTGAAAAAAGCAGTATCCAAGGGCGTTGCCATGGTTTCGGCCGGCAACGCCCCTGTCAGTTGGACAGTCACGCACGATTCATCATAAAAAGAATGGACGGAAAGCATGGAGACGCAAAAATTATCCACCGTTGAAAAGGTCGGCTTCGGCGCCGGCGACATGGCGCTCAATGTCGTCATCTCGTCGATGATGCTGATCATCACCTTTTTCTATACCGATATCTATGGCTTGAAAACCACGGACCTGGCCCTGCTGTTCGTGGCCGTGAAAGTCATCGGTGCCATCGCCGACCTGGTCATGGGCCAGATCACGGACCGCTACAGCTTTGCCTCGGGCCGCTACCGCCCCTACCTGCTGTGGCTGGCCGTACCGTATGGCGTCAGCGTCTTCTTTGTCTTCAGCACGCCAGAGTGGCAGTACGACGCCAAGCTGGTCTGGGCGTATTCCACGTATATCCTGATGACCATCATGACGGCCGGCGTGGGCATCCCGTATATTTCCCTGATCAGCGGCCTGACCAGCGACCCGCAGGACCGCCTGTCGGCCAATGGCTACCGCCTGTTCTTTGCCAAGATCGGCGCCTTCATGGTGACCATCGTCGTGCCGATTTTGTCGCAGCGCTGGGGCGGCGGCAACCCGGCCGTCGGTTATCAGGCGGCCATGGCCGTGATGGCCGTGATGGGCGTGGCCCTGTTCCTGTTCTGCTATTTTTCCACCACCGAGCGCGTCGTGCATGTGGTGGAAAAGCAATCGTTGCTGGCGCAATTGAAAGTGCTGCTGCAGAACGACCAGTGGCTGGTGCTGTGCGGCGTGTGCGTCACGGGCACCATCGGCTACGTGGTGCGCGGTTCCGTCGCCATTTATTACGCGAAATACTACCTGGGCGGCAGCACGGAAACGGTGGCCGCCTTTTTGACCACGGGCGTGGCGGCGGCCATCCTGGCCATGGTTGCCTCGACCTGGATCACCAAATTCTATTGCAAGGTAAAACTGTTCCGCTACACGCAGATCGGCGTCGCGCTGATCAGCCTGGCGATTTATTTCTTTGTAAAACCGAGCGACACGGTGCTGGCCTTCGCCCTGTATTTCCTGCTGTCCTTCGTGGTGGACTTGCACGCGCCCGTGTTCTGGTCGGCCATCGCGGAAACCATCGACTATGGCCAAGTCAAAACGGGCAAGCGCGTCTCCGGCTTTGCCTTTGGCGGCATTTCCGTCTGCCAGAAGGCGGGCATGGCCGTGGCAGGCGGCCTGGTGGGCGTGCTGCTCGCGTATTTCGATTACCAGCCCAATCATGAGCAAACGCAATTCGCCCTGAACGGCATCGCCCTGATGCTGTCGATCATCCCCGGCTTTTTCCACTTGCTGATGGGTTTGCTGATGTTCAAGTACCGCATCAGCGATGCGTACTACAGCGGCGTCAAGTCGGAAATGCACAAACGCGGCTTTGTTGCCGCATGAGGACACCTGAGCTAACCTACTGCGCGTCGGTATAGGTGGCCTGCGATGCTCACCGTACTAGAGTACGGTTGCGCTTCTTAGCCACCTCTCCCTTCCGCTCGCTACGGTTTTCTCAGGTGTTGTAAGGCAAACTAATTTTATCTAATGAAATGATTTGGAGTGCTTATGGTTGAAGTACTGAAACCGCTGATCGAACAGCGTGCCGATCCGCATATCTACCGCCACAGCGACGGTTATTATTACTTTACGGCCTCCGTGCCCCAGTACGACCGCATCGAGCTGCGCCGCGCGGACAGTATTGCCGGGCTGGCCGACGCGCCTACCGTCGACGTGTGGCACAAGCCGGAAACGGGACCGTACAGCGAGCTGGTGTGGGCGCCGGAATTGCATTTCAACCAGGGCGCCTGGTATGTGTATTTCGCCGCCGCGCCGAGCCGCGAGATCAAACATAAACTGTTCCAGCACCGCATGTATGCAATCCGCAATACCAACGCCAACCCCCTGGAAGGCGAGTGGGAATTCATGGGGCCGGTCGACACGGGCATCGACACCTTCTGCCTGGACGCCACCACGTTCGAGCATGACGGCGTGCTGTATTACCTGTGGGCACAGAAGGATGTGGCCATCGAAGGCAATTCGAACCTGTACATCGCGCCGATGGCCACGCCGTGGCAGCTGGCCGGTCCGCCCGTGATGCTGAGCAAACCGGAATTCGACTGGGAAATTCGCGGCTTCTGGGTCAACGAGGGGCCGTCCGTGCTGAAACGCAATGGCAAGATCTTCATCAGCTATTCGGCCAGCGCCACCGATGAAAATTATGCGATGGGCTTGCTGTGGGCCGATGCGTCGGCCGACCTGCTCGACCCGTTCTCGTGGAACAAGTCGCCCGAGCCCGTGTTTGCCACCTGCTACGAGCACGGCATCTATGGCCCCGGCCACAACAGCTTTACGACGGCCGCCGATGGCGACGGCGTGTTGCTGGTGTACCATGCCCGCACGTACACGGAAATCGTGGGCGATCCTTTGTGGAACCCGGACCGCCACACGTTTGTGAAGCCGCTGCGCTGGGATGCGCAAGGCATGCCCGTGTTTGGCCGCTCATCGACCCTGTAACGTTCCGGACCCGACGCCATGACCCCAGTTGATTCTGTTTCAGTGACGCAAGCCCCGTTCGGCATCCTGCCCGATGGCTCCCACGTCAGCGTGTTTACGCTGAGGAACCGCCAGGGCATGCAAGTCAAGGTGCTCGACTTTGGCGCCATCATCAGCGAAATCCACGTGCCGGACCGCGACGGCACTTTTGCCGACGTGGTGCTCGGTTTCGAGCGCATCGAACCCTACCTGGCCAACAGCGCCTATCTGGGCGCCGTCATCGGGCGTTTCGGCAACCGCATCGCCGAGGGACGTTTCAGTCTCGACGGCAAGGATTACCAGCTGGCCGTCAACAATGCGCCGAATCACTTGCATGGCGGAACGCAGGGTTTTCACCAGGTCATGTGGCGGGCCGAGCCGTTCACCAAGGAGGACGCCGTGGGCATCGCGTTGACGCGCAGCAGCCCGGACGGCGAAGATGGCTACCCGGGCCAGCTGGACGTGACCGTGGTGTACGAGCTGGACAACGACAATGCGCTGAGCCTGCGCTACCACGCCGTGACGGACCAGGCCACGCCCGTCAACTTGACCAACCACAGCTATTTCAACCTGGCGGGGCAGGGCGATATCCTCGGCCACGAAGTGACGATCAACGCGGACCGCTATCTGCCCGTCGATGCGGGATCGATTCCCACGGGCGAGCTGGCGCAAGTGAACGGCACGCCATTCGACTTGCGCCAGAGCACCGTCGTCGGCGACAGCATCACCGTGCCGCATGAGCAGATCCGCATCGGCCGCGGCTACGACCATAACTTCGTGCTCAATCAAACGCCGGGCCAGCTGCTGAACCTGGCCGCCACCGTGCGCGATCCCGTGTCGGGCCGGGTGATGCAGGCGTACACGCAGGAGCCCGGTGTCCAGTTCTACTCGGGAAATTTCCTCGACGGCAGCCAGTACGGCAAGCTGCGCGCCAACAGCTACCGCAGCGCGCTGTGCCTGGAAACCCAGCATTTCCCCGATGCGCCGAACCAGGCACATTTCCCGAATACCATCTTGCGCCCGGGGCAGGTGTATCGGACGGAAACCGTGTACCGCTTTTCCGCCGAGTAAGCCTCGCATCCAAAACAGCCCACGCCCTGCCGCCATGCGCCCGCAGGGCGTTTTCATTGGGACATGCTGATATCGTTTTCGATATCGGAACGCATTAAAAATTGATTGGAAAGGCATGGCAGGATTCTTTAGTATTCCAACATCGCTGCCCGGGCCGACGACATTAGATCCGGCATGGCACAACCAGGAGAATGGCATGTCTGAGACAAAAAAGAAGGTTGCCCTGCGCTCTGCCGAGTGGTTCGGCTCGCAGGACAAGAACGGCTTCATGTACCGCAGCTGGATGAAAAACCAGGGCATACCTGACCACGAGTTTCACGGCAAGCCCATCATCGGCATCTGCAATACCTGGTCCGAACTGACTCCGTGCAACGCGCATTTCCGCCAACTGGCCGAACACGTCAAGCGCGGCATCCTGGAAGCGGGTGGTTTCCCCGTGGAATTTCCCGTCTTCTCGAACGGCGAATCGAATCTGCGTCCCACCGCCATGCTGACGCGCAACCTGGCCTCGATGGACGTGGAAGAATCGATCCGCGGCAACCCGATGGATGCCGTCGTGCTGCTGGTCGGCTGCGACAAGACGACGCCGGCGCTGCTGATGGGCGCGGCCAGCGTCGACATCCCCACCATCGTCGTCAGCGGCGGCCCCATGCTGAACGGCAAGCTCAATGGCAAGGACATCGGTTCCGGCACGGCCGTGTGGCAGCTGCACGAGCAGATGAAGGCCGGATCGATCACCTTGCACCAGTTCATGTCGGCCGAATCGGGCATGTCGCGCTCGGCCGGTACCTGCAACACCATGGGCACGGCCTCGACCATGGCTAGCATGGCCGAAGCGCTCGGTACCTCGCTGCCGCACAACGCGGCCATCCCTGCCGTCGATTCGCGCCGCTACGTGCTGGCCCACATGTCGGGCATCCGCATCGTGGAAATGGTGCACGAAGACCTGCGCCTGTCGAAAGTGCTGACGCGCGAGGCATTTGAAAACGCCATCAAGGTCAACGCCGCCATCGGCGGCTCCACCAATGCCGTGATCCATTTGAAGGCGATTGCCGGCCGCATCGGCGTGCCCCTGGAACTGGAAGACTGGACCAAGGTAGGCCGCGGCACGCCGACCATCGTCGACCTGCTGCCGTCGGGCCGTTTCCTGATGGAAGAGTTTTACTATGCGGGCGGCTTGCCGGCCGTGATACGCCGCCTGGGCGAGGGCGACTTGCTGCCGCACAAGAATGCCTTGACCGTCAACGGCAAGTCGATCTGGGACAACTGCGTCGAAGCGCCGATCTACAACGATGAAGTGGTGCGCACCCTGGACAACCCGCTGCTGGCCGATGGCGGCATCTGCGTGCTGCGCGGCAACCTGGCGCCCCGCGGCGCCGTATTGAAACCGTCGGCCGCTTCGCCGCATTTGATGCAGCACCGGGGCAAGGCCGTCGTCTTCGAGGATTTCGAACACTATAAAGCGCGCATTCTTGACCCGGATCTCGACGTCGATGCCGATTCCGTGCTGGTGATGAAAAACTGCGGCCCGAAAGGCTATCCGGGCATGGCGGAAGTGGGCAACATGGGCTTGCCGCCCAAGCTGCTGGCGCAAGGCATCACCGACATGGTGCGCATCTCGGATGCGCGCATGAGCGGTACGGCCTACGGCACCGTCGTCTTGCACGTGGCGCCGGAAGCCATGGCGGGCGGCCCGCTGGGCATCGTGCGCGACGGCGACATGATCGCCCTCGATTGCCACAACGGCAGCCTGAACATCGACATCAGCGATGCGGAAATCGCCGAGCGCCTGGCGGCCCGCGAACTGGGCAGCGCGCCGGGGCCGAAGAGCGGCTACCAGCAGCTGTACATCGAACACGTGTTGCAGGCCGACGAAGGCTGCGATTTCGACTTCCTGGTCGGCAATCGCGGTTCCGCCGTGCCGCGCCATTCACATTAAGCGGAGAATTCCATGCTGTTGCTGCAATTTACGAATGAACACGGCGGCCGCCTCGTCGGCCTGCTGCAAGACGACGTCATCCGCGTCATCGAAGGCTACAACACGACGTATGCGCTGGCGCAAGACGCCATCCGCAAGAAGGTCAACCTGGCGGAGCTGGTCAACGCCAGCGTCGGCAACGCCACGCATTCCTATGCGGACGTGGCCGCCGGCGGCCGTTTGCTGGCGCCGCTCGACCACGCCGACGAGGCGCACTGCTACGTGACGGGCACGGGCCTGACCCACCTGGGCAGCGCCGGCGCGCGCGACGCCATGCACAAGAAGATTGGCGGCGACGCCGAATCCCTGAGCGACTCCATGAAAATGTTCCGCCTGGGCGTGGAAGGCGGCAAGCCTGCTGACGGCACGGCCGGCGCCCAGCCCGAGTGGTTCTACAAGGGCGACGGCTCCATCGTGCGCGCCAGCGGCCAGCCGCTGCGCATGCCGGACTTTGCCCTCGATGGCGGCGAAGAACCGGAAATTGCCGGCCTGTACGTGATCGGCGACGACGGCCAGCCCTACCGGGTCGGCTACGCCATCGGCAATGAATTCTCGGACCACGTGACGGAGCGCCAGAACTACCTGTACCTGGCCCATTCGAAGCTGCGCATGTGCAGCGTGGGCCCGGCCCTGCTGGTGGGCGAATTGCCTGCGCACATAGACGGCGCCTCGCGCGTGCTCGATGCGGCGGGCAATGTGCGCTGGGAAAAGGCCTTTGTCAGCGGCGAAGAAAATATGTCGCACACGATTGCCAACCTCGAGCACCATCACTTCAAGTATCCGCTGTTCAAGCGCCCTGGCGACGTGCATGTGCACTTCTTCGGCACGGCCACCCTGAGCTTTGCCGATGGCGTCAGCGTGGCGCCGGGCGAAACCTTTGAAATCGAAGCGCCGGCCTTTGGCCCTGCTTTGCGCAACCGCCTCGACGTCTTCCCAACCGAATTTGCGAAAGTGAGCACATTATGAGTTTCAAAATCACTGGTGATGCATGGATCGGCGGCGTGGCCGTCAAGGGTAATGGCGGCTCCTTCGAAGCGTGGGACCCGGCCGCGCGCGCGCACATCGCACCTGCCTTCCACATGGTGGACGTCGCGCAAATCGATGAGGCGTGCCGCCTGGCGCAAGCCGCATTCGACCCGTTCCGCGCCACCACGGATGCGGAACGTGCCGACTTTCTCGATACCATCGCCGCGCAAATCGGCGAACTGGGCGACGACTTGATCGTGCGCGCCATGACGGAAAGCGGCTTGCCCCGCGCGCGCCTGGAAGGCGAACGCGGCCGCACGGTGGGCCAGTTGAAACTGTTCGCCGGCTTGCTGCGCGAAGGTTCGTGGACCGATGCGCGCATCGACAGCCCGCTGCCGGACCGCGTGCCGCCCCGTCCAGACTTGCGCTTGCGCATGATCGGCCTGGGTCCCGTCGCCGTGTTTGCGGCAAGTAACTTCCCGCTGGCCTTCTCCGTGGCCGGCGGCGATACGGCCTCGGCCCTGGCGGCCGGCTGCCCCGTCGTGCTGAAAGCCCACTCTGCCCATCCGGGCACGTCGGAACTGGTGGCGCGCGCCATCGTGAAAGCGATTGCCATCTGCAAGCTGCCGGCCGGCGTGTTCGCCTTGCTGACGGGCACGGGCAACGGCATCGGCCAGGCCCTGGTGGCCCATCCGGCCATCCAGGCCGTGGGCTTTACGGGTTCGCGTTCGGGCGGCATCGCCTTGATGAAGGTGGCGGCCGAACGTCCGCAGCCGATCCCCGTGTATGCGGAAATGAGCAGCATCAATCCCGTGTTTGTGCTGCCGCAAGCGTTGGCCGCCCGTGGCGCCGCGATTGCCAGCGGCTTTGCCGCTTCGCTGACGATGGGCGTGGGCCAGTTCTGCACGAATCCCGGCCTCGTGCTGGGCCTGGAAGGTGCCGACTTCACGGCCTTTGCCGCCGCCGCCGCCGAAGCGCTGGCGCCGGCACCGGCCGCCACCATGTTGACGGCTGGTATCGCCAGCAGCTATGCCAAGGGTGTGGCCGCCCTGGCGCAGCACGCGGACGTGACGCCGCTGGTGCAGAACGCGGGAGAAGAGGGCAAGGGCGCCGCCGCCCTGTTCGTCACGTCGGGCGAGGCGTTCCTGGCCAGGCACGATCTGCGCGACGAAGTCTTCGGTCCGGCCTCGCTGCTGGTGGCATGCCGCGACATGGAGCAACTGCTGGCGATTACGGAAAGCCTGGAAGGCCAGCTGACGGCCACCCTGCAGATGGATGCGGGCGACCTGGCAGACGCGCGCCGCTTGCTGCCCGTGCTGGAACGCCGCGTGGGCCGCATCCTGGCCAATGGTTTCCCGACCGGTGTGGAAGTGTCGACGGCGATGGTGCACGGCGGCCCGTTCCCGGCCACGTCGGACGGCCGCAGCACCTCGGTGGGCACGGCCGCCATCAACCGCTTCCTGCGTCCCGTGTCCTACCAGAACCTGCTGCAGGACTTGCTGCCGGAGTCGCTGCGCGACGATAATCCGCTGGGCATCTGGCGCCGCAAGGATGGCGTGCTGGGCAAAGACTAAAACCTGCTGCGCGGCGGGGCCGATGGCCTTGCCGCGCCGGCTTGCGTTGCACGTTGTACATAAAAAATAAACAGGTGGAGACAAGATGAAGCAATTGGCGAAATATGGCAGCTTGCGGGGCAAGCGCGTGTTCATCACGGGTGGCGGTAGCGGCATCGGCGAATCCCTGGTGGCGGAATTTGCCGCCCAGGGCGCGCTGGTGGCGTTTGTCGATATCGCCGTGGAAGCGAGCGAGGGCCTGTGCCGCCGCCTGGCCGAAGCGGGCTGGACGGCGCCCCTGTTCCGCCATTGCGACATCACGGATATCGCCTCCCTGCAAGCCGTCATGGCCGAACTGGCCGCGAAGCTGGGCGACTTCGATATCCTCGTCAACAATGCGGCCAACGACCAGCGCCACCAGGCGCAGGACGTCACCTTGGAATACTGGAACGAGCGCATTGCGATCAATCAACGTCCCATGTTCTTCACGTGCCAGGCCGTGTTCGAGGGCATGAAGCGCCAGGGCGGCGGATCCATCATCAATGTCAGCTCGATCTCGTGGCACATGAAGTCGGGCGGCTACCCCGTGTATGCCACCACCAAGGCGGCCGTCGTGGGCCTCACGCGGGGCCTGGCGCGCGATTATGGCGCCCACAATATCCGCGTCAATACGGTCACGCCCGGCTGGGTCATGACGCAGCGCCAGATCGATCTGTGGGTCGACGAGGCGGCGGAAGTGGAAATCAAGAAAAGCCAGTGCCTGCCGAATAAACTGATGCCGCAGGACATCGCCGCCATGGTGCTGTTCCTTGCCTCCGATGATGGCGCGATGTGCACCTCCCAAGAATTCATCGTCGACGCCGGCTGGGTCTGACAAAACGTCCAGGGCGTTGTTGCAGCGTCGGAAGTCATCGTACTGATGTACTAGCGTACTGTCTTCGACGCTGCGCCTAGCCCTGGGCGTTTTGTCGGCCGCGGGTTTGCCCGCAGCCATCCCCCTCCTTTGAAATACCGCTCTTGCCGCCCCAACCCTGCGGCAGGAGAGGCATCGCCACATCCATTGCCGGCTTGATCCGGCCCTTGCTTTTCACTTAAAAACAGGAGACAGCATGAAATTCATCCATACCAGCATCGTGGCCCTCGGCCTGGCCGCCGGCAGCGTCCTGGCTGCGCCCGTCAATGTCACCATCGACGTGGCCAGGCCCGGTTCCGTGATCAATAAAAATATCTACGGCCAGTTCGCCGAACACTTGGGCACGGGCATCTACGAAGGCATGTGGGTGGGGCCGGAATCGTCCATTCCGAACACCAGGGGCTGGCGCAATGACGTGCTGGGCGCGCTGAAACAGTTACACGTGCCCCTGGTCCGCTGGCCGGGCGGCTGCTTTGCCGATGAATACCACTGGAAGGACGGCATCGGCGCGCGAGACCAGCGCCCCACCAAGGTCAACACCAACTGGGGCGGCGTGGAAGAGTCGAACGCCGTCGGCACGCACGAATTCTTCGACCTGGCAGAGCTCCTGGGCGCGCAGACCTATATCAACGGCAACCTCGGTTCCGGCACGCCGCAGGAAATGTCCGAATGGCTCGAATACATGACGTCGGACAGCAAGTCCACCCTGGCCGAGCTGCGCCGCAAGAATGGCCGTGCCCAGCCGTATAAAGTCGATTACTTTGGCATCGGCAATGAAGCCTGGGGTTGCGGCGGCAATATGCGGCCGCAGTACTACGCCGACCTGTACAAGCACTATCACACCTTCATGAAGACGCCGGAAAGCGCGCGCCCGAAATTCATCGCCAGCGGCGGCAACGACGACGACATCAGCTGGTCCAGCACCCTGAGCCGCGAAATCAAGCCGAACATGATGGACGCCATCAGTTTCCACTACTACACGGTACCGACTGGCGTGTGGGAAAAGAAGGGCGCGGCCACGGGCTTTGGCGAAAATGAGTGGATTTCCACCCTGAGCCGCACCCTGCGCATCGATAGCTTGATCAAGAACAATCTCGCCGCCATCGACAAGAACGACCCCTCGAAAAAGACGGGCCTGTACGTCGATGAATGGGGCACCTGGTACGACGTGGAGCCGGGCACCAACACGGGCTTCTTGTTCCAGCAAAACAGCTTGCGCGATGCGCTCGTAGCGGCCCTGAACTTCAACATTTTCCATGCCCACGCGGACAGGGTGCGCATGACGAATATCGCGCAAATGGTCAATGTGCTGCAGGCAATGATCATCACGGACAAGGATAAATATTTCCTCACGCCTACGTATCACGCGTTTGAGATGTATGTGCCGTTCCAGGACGCCACGAGCTTGCCGGTCGCCATCAGCGGCAATGGCAAGTACAGCCTGGGCAAGGTCAGCATTCCTGAAGTGAGCGCATCGGCCGCGCGCGCCAAGGATGGCAAGGTGTATCTGTCCCTGGTCAACACGAATCCGCACAAGACCGTCGACGTGAGCGTGGCGCTGGCGGGTCAAAAAGTGACGGCCGTGACTGGCCGCGTGCTGACCGCCGGCAAGATGGATGCCGTCAACAGCTTTGCGCAACCGCAAGCCGTGCAGCCCGTGGCGTTCAGTGCCAAGGCGCAAGGCGGCAAGCTGACCGTGTCGGTGCCCGCCAAGGCCGTCGTCGTGGTGGCCGTCGACTAGCCTTTCACCCTTGTCATTCATCAAGCCGGCCCGCATGATGGGCCGGCTGACCATTTTGGAGAATTCGATGCACATGTTGACGCGCGGCGCGGCCGCCATCCTGGGCACCCTGGCGATCATGGGGGCTGCGCACGCGGCCCAGGTCAGCGTGCACGACCCCGTGATGGCCAAGGAAGGCGACACCTATTATTTGTACAGCACGGGCCCCGGCATCACGTTTTACAGCTCGAAGAACATGGTGGATTGGCAGCCGGAAGGGCGCGTGTTTGCGGGCCAGCCCACGTGGGCGAAGACGGCCGCGCCATCGTTTGACGACCATGTCTGGGCACCCGACGTGCAGTTTCATGACGGTAAGTATTACCTGTACTACTCCGTGTCCGGCTTCGGCAAGAACACGTCCGGCATCGGCGTGACCGTCAACAAAACGCTCGATCCCCGTTCGCCCGACTACCGCTGGGTGGACCAGGGCATGCTGCTGCAATCGGTGCCCGAGCGCGACGAGTGGAACGCCATCGATTCGAACATCATCACGGACAAGCACGGCACGCCGTGGATGTCGTTCGGCTCGTTCTGGAACGGCATCAAGCTGGTGAAATTGACGCCCGACTGGACCCGGATTGCGGAACCGCAAGAGTGGCACTCGCTGGCGCGCCGCGCGCCGCTGCCGCCCCGCGCGGGCGAATTCAAGCCTGCGCCGGAAGAGATCGAGGCGCCGTTCATCTTCCGGCGCGGCGACGATTATTTCCTCTTCGTTTCCTGGGGGCTGTGCTGCCAGAAGGAAAAAAGCACCTACCACCTGGCCGTGGGCCGCTCGAAAAGCGTGACGGGGCCCTATCTGGACAGGGATGGCCGCGACATGGCGCAGGGCGGCGGCACGGTGCTGCTGCAAGGCGACAAGGAGTGGCAGGGACTGGGCCACAACAGCGCCTACACGTTTGACGGCAACGATTATCTGGTGCTGCACGCGTATGAAACGGCGGACAATTACTTGCAGAAACTCAAGATCCTGCCCATGACGTGGGACCAGCAGGGCTGGCCGCAGGTCGATCCCCGCGACTTGAACCGCTATCACAGCCACCAATTGCCGGCCGCGCAACCGTAAAGGCCCCGCCATGAAAACAACCTTGTTGACGCTGGCGCTGGCCGCCGGCGGACTGCTCACGTCCGGCTTGCAGGCGGCGGAGCTGTTTCCCCTCTCGTCCGTGCGCCTGGGGGCGGGGCCGTTCCTCGACGCGCAGACGACGGACTTGCACTACCTGCTGGCCTTCGAGCCGGACAAATTGCTGGCGCCGTTCCGCCGCGAGGCGGGTTTGCCGCAGGTCCAGCCCAGCTATGGCAACTGGGAGTCGACGGGCCTCGATGGCCACCTGGGCGGACATTATCTGTCCGCGCTGGCCTTGATGGTGGCGTCCACGGGCGACGCGCAGGCGCGCGAACGCCTCGATTACGTGCTGGCGGAACTGAAGAAATGCCAGGACGCCAATGGCAACGGTTATCTAGGCGGTATTCCCGACGGCAATGCCGCCTGGCAAGCGATTGCCAAAGGCGAGTTGCAGGCCGATACCTTCTCCGTCAACGGGCGCTGGGTGCCGTGGTACAACCTGCACAAGGTGTTTGCGGGCTTGCGCGACGCCTACCAGTACGCGGGCAATCTGCAAGCGAAGGCCATGCTGATCGCCTTGTCGGACTGGGCCGTGAAACTCTCGGCATCCTTGTCCGACGCGCAGATGCAGGCGATGCTGCGCGCCGAGCACGGCGGCATGAACGAGGTGCTGGCCGACGTCTACGCGATGACGGGCGAGCAGAAATATATGGACCTGGCCGTGCGCTTTTCGCACCAGGTCATATTGCAGCCGTTGGTGGCGCAGCAGGACAAGCTGACGGGCTTGCATGCGAATACGCAAATCCCGAAAGTGATCGGCTTCGAGCGCATCGGCGCACTGACGGGCAGGCGCGACTGGCAGCAGGCGGCGCAATTCTTTTGGCAAACCGTGCACGACAAGCGCACGGTGGCCATCGGCGGCAACAGCGTCAAGGAACATTTCCACGATGAACACGATTTTTCGTCGATGGTGGAAGAGGTGGAAGGGCCGGAGACGTGCAATACCTACAATATGCTCAAGCTGACCGAGCAATTGTTCCGGCGCGACGAACAGGTGCGCTACGCGGATTACTACGAGCGCGCGCTGTACAACCACATCCTGTCGTCGCAGCGCCCCGGCACGGGCGGCTTTGTCTACTTTACGCCCATGCGCCCGAACCACTACCGCGTGTATTCGCAAGTGGACAAGGGCATGTGGTGCTGCGTGGGTTCCGGCATCGAGAGCCAGGCCAAGTATGGCGAGTTCATCTACGCGCATGCGGGCGACGCGCTGTACGTGAACCTGTTCATGGCGTCCACCCTGGAATGGAAAGAGCAGGGCGTCAAGATTATCCAGAGCACGCAGTTCCCCGACCGGGATACGACGCGCATCACGGTGCAGGGAAATAAAACCTTCAGCCTGAAGATCCGCTACCCGCAGTGGGTGGCCAAGGGCAAGCTGCGCGTCAAGCTCAATGGCAAGGCCCTGCGCGTGAACGGCGCACCGGGCGAGTACGTGAGCATCGCGCGCGCGTGGAAAGCGGGCGACACCGTCGACGTCACCTTGCCCATGACCACGCGCCTGGAGCAGATGCCGGACCAGTCGAACTACTATGCCGTGCTGCACGGCCCCATCGTGCTGGCCGCCAAGACGCAGCCGTTCGCCTATGAACAACTGAATTATTTTGCCGACGACTCGCGCATGGGCCATATCGCCCAGGGGCAAGTGTGTCCGCTGGAATCGTCACCGCTGTTCGTCAGCGACACAAAAGACTTCTTGCACAAGATCCAGCCCGTGAAGGGCCAGCCGCTGACGTTCACGGCGCCCGGCTTGATCCAGGGCAAGGATGCGGCGACCTTGCGGCTGATTCCCTTCTTCCGCCTGCACGATGCGCGCTACATGCTGTACTGGCCCGTGTCCACGCCCGCCAGCCTGGCGCAGCTGCAGGAAACGACCCGGCAGGCGGAATCCGAGCGTCTGGCGCTCGATGCGCGCACCATCGACCAAGTGGCTCCAGGGCAACAGCAGCCTGAATCCGACCATTTCTTCCAGGCCGAGGGCGGAGAAAACGGCATCAACAAGGGCAGGCACTGGCGCCACGCGACGGGATGGTTCAGCTATGTACTGAGCGACCCGCAAGCGGCAGCGAAAACCCTGCGCCTGACCCTGTCCACCCTCGATGCGGGCCGCGTGTTCGACGTACAGGTCAACGGCCTGACGGTGCAGACCATTGCCGTGGCGGCCGATGCGGCGCAGGAACTGTATGCGGTGGACGTGGCCTTGCCCGCCGAGCTGGTCAAGGCGGGCGGTGGCAAGCTGGTGGTGAAATTTGTCGCCGGCAAGGACTCCGTGGCTGGCGGCCTGTACGGGCTGCGCCTGCTGCGCTGACGGGGGAGGGAGCTGCCGCGGTCATCCACCGATACGCAAATCGGTATCGCAAGCGAAAAAGAATTGATTGGATGGCTATGTTGCTTTCTCCTACCATGGGTTCATAAAAAACCGCCCATCCGGCATCCGGCTGTGATGGTATTCCAATAAAAAACTGGAGACAAGAATGACCCTGAGCCGCCGCACCCTCCTCGCCAGCGCCATGCTGCTGGCCGCTTCCGCCACCACCTTCGCCACTTCGTCCGCGTTTGCCGCCAAGCCCCTGGTCATGGGCTTTTCGCAGGTGGGCGCCGAGAGCGAATGGCGTACCGCCAATACCGTCTCCATCAAGGATGCTGCCAAGAAAGACGGCGTCACCTTGAAATTTGCCGACGCGCAGCAAAAGCAGGAAAACCAGGTCAAGGCGCTGCGCTCGTTCATCGCGCAAAAGGTTGACGTGATCGCCTTCTCGCCCGTCGTGGAGTCGGGCTGGGATACCGTCTTGCGCGAAGCCAAGGCTGCCAAGATCCCCGTCATTTTGACGGACCGCGCCGTCAACGTGGCCGACAAATCGCTGTACGTGACCTTCATCGGCTCCGATTTCGTGGAAGAGGGCCGCCGCGCGGGCCAGTGGCTGCTCGAGTACGCCAAGAAAACCCCGGATGCCACCCTCAACATCGTGGAATTGCAGGGCACGGTCGGCTCCGCCCCCGCCATCGACCGCAAGGCGGGCTTCCAGGAAGTCATCGGCAAGAATGCCAAGCTGAAGATCATCCGTTCGCAAACGGGCGACTTTACGCGCGCCAAGGGCAAGGAAGTGATGGAAGCGTTCCTCAAGGCCGAGGGCAAGAAGATCAACGTGCTGTACGCGCACAATGACGACATGGCCATCGGCGCCATCCAGGCCATCGAAGAAGCGGGCATGAAGCCGGGCAAGGACATCATCATCATTTCCATTGATGGCGTGAAAGGCGCGTTCGAAGCCATGATCGCCGGCAAGCTGAACGTCACCGTGGAATGCAGCCCGTTGCTGGGCCCGCAACTGATGTCGGTGGCGCGCGACGTGGTGGCCGGCAAACCCGTG
This sequence comes from Janthinobacterium violaceinigrum, assembly GCF_009208555.1. Classification (GTDB taxonomy): domain Bacteria; phylum Pseudomonadota; class Gammaproteobacteria; order Burkholderiales; family Burkholderiaceae_D; genus Janthinobacterium; species Janthinobacterium violaceinigrum. The sequence continues at coordinate 250,376 of NZ_WFLI01000005.1, forward strand.
CCCGCCCGCATCACGACGGTGGAAGGCGTGTTCCCTGCCGAGGTGGCCGCCAAGGAATTTCCTAACCGTAAATACTAAGCTTGCCGCATGATGAAGACGCAAGCGCATCACACTGCCGCGCCAGCTCCCTTGCTGGAGTTGCGCGGCATCAGTAAGACCTTTCCCGGCGTCAAAGCCCTCAGCGATGTTGCCCTGCGCCTGTATCCGGGCGAAGTGCATACCTTGATGGGGCAGAATGGCGCGGGAAAGTCGACCCTGATCAAGGTGCTGACGGGCGTGTACACGCCCGACAGCGGCCAGATCCTGCTCGACGGCACGCCCATCGCTCCCGCGTCCACCTCGGATGCGCAGCTGCTGGGCATCAGCACCGTATACCAGGAAGTCAATCTGTGCCCGAACCTGTCGGTGGCGGAAAACATCTTTATCGGCCGTTATCCGCGCCGCTTTGGCGGCCGCTTCGGCCCCATTGACTGGCGTTCCATGCAGCAGCAGGCGCGTGCCTTGCTGCAGCAATTGCAGATCGATATCGATGTCACGGCGCAATTGTCCAGCTTTCCGCTGGCCATCCAGCAAATGGTGGCCATTTCGCGCGCGCTGAACATTTCGGCCCGCGTGCTGATCCTCGACGAACCCACGTCCAGCCTGGACGAGGCGGAAGTCACCCTGCTGTTTTCCGTGCTGCGCCGTTTGCGCGAGCAGGGCATGGCGATCCTGTTTGTCACGCACTTCCTGGACCAGACCTACGCCATTTCCGACCGCATCACCGTCATGCGCAATGGCGAGCGCGAGGGCGAGTATGCGTGCAGCGAACTGTCGCGCCTGGCGCTGGTCAATAAAATGATCGGCGTGGCGTTTGACACGCCGGAACAGGCGCTGGACCTGGCGCACGAGGCGGACGCGGCCAGCTTTGGCCCGACCGTGCTCGAAGCGCAGGGACTGGGCCGCAAGGGCGCCTTGCTGCCCATGGATTTCCACATCCGCCAGGGCGAGTTGCTGGGCCTGGCCGGCTTGCTGGGCTCGGGCCGCACGGAACTGGCGCGCCTGCTGTTCGGCGCCGACAAGGCCGACTCGGGCACCATCACCATGCAGGGCAAGCCGCGCCACTTCCACGTGCCGCGCGACGCGATTGCCCAGGATATCGGCTTTTGCTCGGAAGACCGCAAGCACGAGGGCGCGATCTTGTCGCTGTCCGTGCGCGAAAACATCATCCTGGCCTTGCAAGCCCGCACGGGCTTGCTGCGCGCCATCCCGTTCAAACGCCAGCAGGCGCTGGCCGACGAGTACGTGAAGGCGCTGGGCATCAAGACGGCCAGCATCGAGACGCCCATCGGCAGCCTGTCGGGCGGCAATCAACAAAAGGCCTTGCTGGCGCGCTGGCTGGTGACGTCGCCCGCCATGCTGATCCTCGATGAACCCACGCGCGGTATCGACGTGCGCGCCAAGCAGGAAATCATGAGCTATGTGGGTAAACTCTGCCGCAAGGGCATGGCCATCCTGTTCATCTCGTCCGAACTGCCGGAAGTGCTGCGCTGCAGCGACCGCATCGTCGTCATGCGCGACCGCAAGGCGTGCGGCGACTATGCGCGCGGCGAGCTGGACGATAGTTCCGTGCTGCAAGTGATTGCCGGAGACGCCACATGAGTTTATCCACGCCCTCCAGCGCGCCACCGGCGGCGCGCCTGGCCACCACCACGGATACGTCCATTGTGCATACCGTTCTGCATCACCCCCTGAGCCGGCCCCTGGCCGCGCTGCTGTTGCTGCTGCTGGTCGATTTCTTTGCCATTCCCGGCTTTTTCCACTTGGAAATCCGCGATGGCCATTTGTACGGCAGCGTGATCGACATCGTCAACCGCGCCGCGCCCCTGATGCTGGCGGCCCTGGGCATGACCCTCGTGATCGCCACGCGCGGTATCGACATTTCCGTGGGCGCCGTCGTGGCCCTGTCCGGCACCGTGGCCGCCATGCTGATCGGCGGCACCATGGTGATGGAGAACGGCGTGCCCACCTATGTGAGCAATATCCCCATGGGCTGGGCCCTGGCGGCCGCCCTGGGCGCAGCCCTGCTGTGCGGCGCCTGGAATGGCGTGCTGGTGGCGGGCCTGGGCTTGCAGCCCATCGTCGCCACCCTGATCCTGATGGTGGCGGGGCGGGGCCTGGCGCAATTGCTGACGGATGGGCAGATCGTCACCGTCTACTACCAGCCGTTTTTCTTCATCGGCAGCGGCTACCTGTTCGGCTTGCCGTTTTCGCTGTTCCTCGTCGCTGCCGTGTTCCTCATCACGGCCGTGCTGATGCGGAAAACCGCTTTGGGTCTGTTCATCCAGGCCGTCGGCATCAATCCCGTGGCCGCGCGCCTGGCCGGCATCAGGACGGCGACCTTGATTTTCTTTGTCTACGTCTTTTGTGCCGCCTGCGCGGGCCTGTCGGGGCTGATGATCAGCTCGAACATCAAGAGCGCGGACGCCAACAATGCGGGCCTGATGCTGGAACTCGATGCCATCCTGGCCGTCACCCTGGGCGGCACCTCGCTCGCTGGCGGCAAGTTCAGCTTGGTCGGCAGCATGATCGGCGCCCTCATCATCCAGACCCTGACCTACACGATCTATTCGCTGGGCGTGCCGCCCGAAGTGAACATGGTGGTCAAGTCCGTCGTGGTCTTCCTCGTCTGCCTGTCGCAATCGTCGGAATTCAAGCAATTGCTGCATCGGAGAAAAGCATGAAGGGCTTGCTGCACACCCCGTATTTCACCTCGCTCGTCACCGTGCTGCTGCTGGTGGTGATGCTGGGCCTGGGCGGCGCCGCCTACCCGGGCCTGCTGTCGACGCAAGTGATCTTCAACCTGTTGATCGATAACGCCTTTTTGCTGGTGATCGCCGTCGGCATGACCTTCGTCATCGTTTCCGGCGGCATCGATCTGTCCGTCGGTTCCGTGCTGGCCCTGTCGACCATGATCGCCGCCTGGCTGCTCAACGTGGCGCACTGGCCGCCAAGCCTGGTGATCGCCACCGTGCTGGCGCTGGGCGCCGTATTCGGCGCCAGCATGGGCGCGCTGATCCATTATTTCAAATTGCAGCCCTTCATCGTCACCCTGGCCGGCATGTTTCTGGCGCGGGGACTGTGCTACTTGATCAGCATCAATTCCATCACCATCGACGACCCGCTGTTCGTCGCCATGTCGCAGACGCAATTGGGCTTCCTCGGCGGTTTTGTGTCGCCCGGCGTGGTGATCGCCGTGGCAACCTTGCTGCTGGCCATCTGGCTGGCGCACGCCACGCCGTTCGGCCGCGCCGTGTATGCGATTGGCGGCAATGAACAGTCGGCCCTGATGATGGGCTTGCCCGTGGGCCGCACCAAGGTGCTGATCTACGCGTTCAGCGGTTTTTGCGCATCCTTGGGCGGCGTGCTGTTTTCGTTCTACATGCTGTCCGGCTATGGCTTGCATGCGCAAGGCACGGAACTGGACGCGATTGCCGCCGTCGTCATCGGCGGCACCCTGCTCAGCGGCGGCTACGGCTACGTGGCGGGCGCGCTGTCCGGCGTGCTGGTGCTGGGCACCATCCAGACCCTGATCGCCTTCGACGGCACGCTCAGCTCATGGTGGACCAAGATCGTCATCGGCGGCCTGCTGTTCGTCTTTTGCGTCGTGCAAAGACTGATGGCCATGGGCCAGAAAAATACCAACGGGAGTTAATCTGATGTTCAAGCAACATACACTTGCCGCAGCCATCGGCATGGCGGCGGCGCTCGCCTGTGCAGCTTTTGGCGCGCAGGCAGCCAATCCCATCGTGAAAGATATCTACACGGGCGACCCGGCCGCGCTGGTCGACAATGGCAGGGTGTACCTGTACGTCGGCCACGATGAAGCGAGCGCCACGGATACGGATTACCGCATGCACGAGTGGCGCGTGTATTCCTCGTGCGACATGGCCAACTGGACGGATCACGGCTCGCCCGTGCGCTTTTCCACCTTCGCCTGGGCGGCCAAGGATGCGTGGGCGGGCGACATCGTCAAGCGGGGCGGCAAGTACTATTTTTACTCGACCGTCGACCACAAGACCATCCCCGGCAAGGCCATTGGCGTGGCCGTGTCCGACAGCCCCACGGGCCCCTTCGTCGATGCGCGCGGCAGCGCCCTGATCACGAACGACATGACGAAGCAGACGGCGATTCCGTGGGATGATATCGACCCCGCCGTGTTCATCGACACGGATGGGCAAGCCTATATTTACTGGGGCAACACGGTCTTGAAGTACGCCAAGCTGAAACCCAACATGACGGAGCTGGACGGCCCGATTCTGACCTTCGGCATGGATGCGTTTACGGAGGCGGCGTATATGCACAAGCATGCGGGCACGTATTATCTGTCGTACTCGCGCAACTTCCCGGAAGAAACGGCGTATTCGACGGGGCCCACGCCGACCGGTCCCTGGCATTTCCGCGGCACCATCATGGACAAGAATGCCATCGTAAAAACCATCCACCAGGCCATCATCGAATTCAACGGCAAGTCCTACATCTTCTATCACAACGACAAGTTGCCGGGCGGCGGAGAATACCGGCGTTCCGTGGCCGTGGAAGAGCTGAAATACAGGCCGGACGGCACCATCGAATTCATCCATCAGACGGCGGGTCCGGCCGCCAACCCGAGTGCTGCTTGCAAGACATCTTGAACGCTCGTTGAGCACACAAAAAGGAGACACACCGATATCAACAATATCGATATCCATCAGTATTCGATATCGATCATGATATGATTTATTCATGGATACCCTCAACCCCAACTGGTTCTTGCGAGCCCGCCTGAAGACGCGGCAATTGCTGTTGTTGATCGCCCTGGACGAGCAGCGCAATATCCACCGCGCGGCGGAAGAATTGCACATGACGCAGCCGGCCGCGTCCAAGCAAATCAAGGACCTGGAAGAGATGCTCGACGTGCGCCTGTTCGACAGGTTGCCGCGTGGCATGGAGCCCACCATCTACGGCGAGACGATGATACGCCACGCGCGCATGGCGTTGACGAGCTTGTCGCTGGCGCATGACGACATCGTGGCCCTGAAATCGGGCCTCACGGGCCAGGTGGAAGTGGGCGTCATCATGACGCCGGCCATGGCCCTGTTGCCGAGGGCGATTGCCCGCATCAAGCAGCAGGCGCCGCTGATGCGCATCGGCGTGCATCTGGAGCACAGCAATACCCTGATGGACATGCTGCAGCATGGCACCCTGGACTTCATGATCGGCCGCATCCTGGAAAAGGAAAGCAGCGCCGGGCTCATCTACGAGGAATTGACGGAAGAACCGGCCAGCGCCGTGGCGCGCAATGGCCATCCGCTGCTGTCGCGCAAGAATCTGCAATTGAAGGACCTGGCGGCCCAGCCGTGGATCTTGCCGCCGCAAGGCAGCATCCTGCGCCACCGCTTCGACATGATGTTCCGCCGCGCCAGCCTGGAACCGCCCGTGGACGTGGTCGACACGACGGCCTTGCTGCTGATCACGTCATTGCTGCAGCAAACGGATTCCCTGCACGTGATGCCGACGGAAGTGGCGCACTACTACGAATCGCTGAACGTGCTGAGCATTCTGCCCATCGAACTGCCGTGCAAGATGGATGCGTTCGGCATCATCCGCCAGCAGGATCATCTGTTGTCGCCGGGGGCCGATATGCTGTTGAAGGCTGTACGGGCTACCGCCGCTGACATGTATTGAATGCTGTGCAGCGGTTGTCGGATTACGCGTTCCGCTAATCCGACCTACGCATGGTCCAGTGACAGGTAGGTTGGATTAGCCCGCAGGGCGTAATCCGACAATACCCGCACAGCATGCTTAATCGGGCACCTCAAAGAAAAACAGCTGCACCAGCCGGCCATTCTCCGGCGTGTCGCCAAACACATTGCTGATCGAGTGGAAATAATGTCCCTTGTAGACGATCAGGCGGTTGTGGCGCATCGGCACTTCCAGCAGCGCTTGCCAACTGTCGCGCTGTTCCTGTAAGTCGTTGAATTTCTGCACTTTACTGTTGGGCAACCAGCGTTTCTGGAAATCCTTGAAGCTGGCGTAGCCGCCCGCCTTCACGTCCGCTTCGGGGAGTCTGCGGTACCAGCCGCTGGGCTGGTGGCGCCAGAACGTGGTGCCGCCCTGGCATTGCTCGGGCGGGTTCAGATACAGCACGCCCGCATAGAAATTGAAATTGTTGCCCGTCTCATTGTCCACGTGGATATCCGTGCGCGCCATGGCGTCCGCATAGCTGAGGCGACAGGAACCGTTGTCGGGCGAGATGAAGCGGATGGGCCGGCCCAGCGCCGTGGCGATGCGCTCCATGATGGCCTGGCAGGGCTGGCCCGCCGTCTGGCTGCCCGGATAATTCTGTCCCGCATAGCGCTGCTGCTCGAACGGTAACGCCAATGCCTGCGCGCGCCAGGCGGCGGGGTCGGGCAGGAAGTCGTCGACGATGTGCAAGTCCGTTTCGTGGATAAAATCGTGCAGGGTGTCTACGGCATTGAGCGTCGTCAACGTTTCGGGATGTTCCGCTTGCGGACTGGCAAAGCCGATGCGGCACGTTTGCGCCAGCGCCGGGTGCAGCGCCAGGGCTTGCGCATAGCGGGCCAGCGCCGGTTCCTGCTGTCCCGTGCGGTAATACAGCTCGGCCAGGCCCTGCAGGGTTTGCCAGCGCTGCGGGCGCAGCGCGTGGGCACGTTCCAGTTCGGCGATGGTCTCCATCAGCCGCTGTTTGCCCAACAGCAATTCCGCATGGCTGATGGCGAAGTCGTGCTCGTGCGGCGCCAGCCGGGCCGCCGTGGCGTAGCTGGCCAGCGCCCCCTCGCTGTCCGTGCCGCGCAGCACATTGCCGAGGTTGTAGTGGAACAGGGCATTGTCGGGCTGCTGCTTGAGCGACAGTTTCAGCAAGCCCAGGCCGATGGCGCCCTGGCCCAGTTCCAGCATGGCCAGGCCCTGGAAATGCTGGGCTTCCGCCAGGGCCGGGTCCTGCTTGTACGCGGCCTGGTAGGCGTTGATCGCTTCGATCAGCTTGCCCGCCTGCTGCAGCCGTTGCCCGTTTGCCAGATGTTGTTCCGCCAGTGTCTGTTCGCCCATGTCGCTATCCCGATGCAATGTGGCGAACAGTGTAACGCAAAGGCTCCGGTGCTTACAGCGCTTGCTGCACAGGAATTTCCTGCCCGTTCAGCTTGATCGCCACCTTGACGATCTGCGCCTTGACCTGATTGCTGGCCATGTCCGCTTCCTGGGCGTAGGCATACACGACGATGGCGAAGTCCTTGTAGCCGCTGCGGGCCGCTTCGATCTTGCGCGCCGCCTCCTGGTCCACTTTCAGCAAGGAATAGCCGTCGCCATTCGTGAAGGCCAGCTTGTAGTCGCCGTTGTCGTAGATGTAGTAATACGTGCCCGCTTCGGCGAACTTGGCGGGGAAGGCGGCCTTGTCCATCGCGTACGGCGACAGTGCGCCCTGGCCATTGATCTGGTAGCGCAGGTAGCGCTTCGTCTTGGCCTCATTGACCTTGGCGTCGATCTGCGGTTTCAGGGCGTCCAGCACTTCCTGCTTGCGGAAGGCGTCGTTGCTGCCCGCATATTCGCGCGAGATGCGCTGCGCCACGGCCGCATAGTCGGGCGGCACGCCGGACAGGGCGATGTAGCTGTACATCAACTGGTTGCCGCTCGTGATGTCGACATAGCTGGCGCTTGGGGTGGCCGGCTCCCCCTGTGGCAGGCTGGCGGCGGCCGCTTTCACCTGGGCTTTCGCGGCCAGGTCGGCGACATTCGCGGCGACGGGGGCCGAAGCGGCAGGCGCGGCGGTGTCGGACTTGCCGCAGGCGGACAGGATCACGGCGATGGCGAACAGGGCGGGCAGGGTACGGATCATGATATTTCCTTCAAAGATGAGTTAAACGGCAATGGCGGTTTTAATTTTTTTAGAGTGACGAAAGTCACGGCAGCGCTGAAAACCGTAGCGAGCAAGCCCAATGCCGGGTTGAGTAGCGGAGCCGTACTTTATGTACGGTGAGCAACGCCGACCCGGAAGTGGGCTGCGCAGTAGGTTTTCAGTGCTTGCCTCCTAAGCGTTTGTATTCGCCGACGCCGTAGGCGGCCAGGACGATGGAAGCTGCCAGCACCAAATAAAAGCCGATGCCGAACGAGAGTCCCTGCCATACCTGGCCCAGCATTTCGCTGGCCATCTGCTCGGCCATGCGGGCCGCGCGGCTGCCCATGATGCCGCCCATGGCGTTGCCCGCGTCGCTGACGGCGCCCTTGATCTTGATGAACAGCAAGCTGCTGTGGATGACGATGAACAGCAGGGGCGCGCACTTGCCCAGCGCCGCTTTCGGGTGGCTGCTGGCCATGGTGGCGCAGCAGGCGGCAATGGCCAGCAGGAAGAAGAATTGCGCCGACGTGAAACCACTGCCGCCATCGCGGGCAAAGCTTTCCAGGCTGTCCGCGGACAGGCCCAGCAGCTGCCAATAGGTGCGCGACACGGAGGTGAACAAACGGATGCCGATGGTGTTGAAGACAAAGGCGCCGGCGATCAGCACGCCAAGGCTGGCCAGCACCTTGATGCCCAGCGCCGACACGGCCTGGCCCCACAGTTGCTGGCCCTTGTCGCGCGCCAATTTCGCCGCGCCGGCCATCTCTTCCTGCGCCAGTTGCTGCGCCGCCACGGCGCTGACGGTGGCGAGGCCGCCTGCCTCGTTGAACCGCACGTCGACGACGGCGTTGATGGCGGGCGCCACGTCCGAGCGCCAATGGGTGGCCACGTCGAAGGCATGTTGGATGCCGGCCACGCTGACGGAACCTTGTCCGCTCGGCTGGTAGGCGAGGATGCGGCCCCGTTGGCCGGTGGTGATTGTTGCTGGGCTGGATGCTTGCATGGGATTTCCCTGGTCACTGTCATGCTGTATTGCATGTACCCCCGGATAACGGGGCCAGTTCAGGGAAATCCAAAATTATTTTGAATTATTTTTTGGGCGGCTGCATCAGGTCCTTGGCGGCGCCCTGGTAATCCTTCATCAAACCCATGAAAGCGTCCTGCAAATGCCGGGCCGCATCCTGCGGCGGCGCGCCCGTGCGCCGCGCCAGGTCGAATTTATACGCATGGGCGGGGCTGTAGCCCGCTTGCGAAGCGGCGTCCAGCAGCACGCCGGCCCGTTTCAGCGAGGCGGGGTCGCCTTTGACCATCAGCAATTCCGCCAGGTAGGTCTGGGCAATGGGGAAATCCTTGGCGGCCGCCTTTTCCAGCCATTGCATGCCCGCCTTCGGCTGTTTCACACCCGCATCGCCGCCGCCGATGCCATAGCCGAGGGCCGTCAACGCCACCAGGTCACCGCCCCGTGCGCGCTTTTCCAGCTGCTGGCGGGGAAACGGGCGGGCCGCGATCTGCATGCGGATTTCATAATTGATGTCCTGTAATACATTGCCTGGCCAGACTTTCGCGCCCGGGACGGCCGGCTTTTCCATGGCTGGCGCTGGCGCGCGCATGCCGCTGTTGCCCGAGGCCAGCACGCCGGCGGAGGGCGGGCTGACGCCCTTGCCGCTGCCCATGTTCAGCACCAGGCGGGCCGACGTTTCGCCGAACGACACGCGGGGCTTTTGCACATCGTGCGTCATGGCGGCCACCCGCGCCGCCACCTGCGAAAACACTTCGCCCATGGGCAAGCCCGGGGCGTCGAGCGCGTCGAGCAGGGCGCTCGTGTACGGGCTGTTGCGCGAATCGGGCGACCAGAAATCGCGCGCCAGCGCACCCGGCCCCGCCGAATAGGCGATCACCACGCCCCGCGGCGCGGCCGTATCGGCAAAGCCGTGGCTGGCCGCGTTACCGCCGGGCACCGCCATGGGGCCGCCGCGCGTATATTCCTGGCGGCAAGCGTCGAGGATCAGCACGGCGCCGCGCGCGCCCGTGCGCTGCAGGTCGCCCGCCAGGCTGGCGACGGATACGCCCTGCGCCGCAATGGCGGACGCGCTCAGCGCGGTCATGTTGGCGCCCAGCGGCAGCACATAATTGGCTTCGCCCGCTTGCGCGCCGTGGCCCGCATAAAACACGAGGGCGATATCGGCGCCGCGCGCCTGCGTGGAAAACTCGGCCGACGCCTTTTGCAGCTGCGCCGCATTGATATCCGTGCGCAACAGCACTTCAAAGCCCAGGCGGCGCAGGCGCTCGGCCATGGCGCGCGCATCGTTGACTGGATTCAATAACGGCTGCGGATAGGCCGCGTTGCCGATCACCAGCGCGATGCGCTTGCCGGGCACCGCTGGCATGGTGGCTGGCACGGCGGCGTGCGCCACGTTGCTGCCCAGTAAAAAGAGGAGGCTGAAAAACAGGGGAATCAGGCGATGCATCGGGGTCTCGGGGGATTGTCGTGTGAGTAACAAAAGTTAGCGATTTCCACTCTGATATGAGAAAATTGCCTAAATGCATTTTACCTTACTGACAAGTTTCTCTTGTCTGTTCTCATGTCTGGCCAGCGCATTGCTTGTCTGCCCGTGCGCATTGCCGCCGGCCAGTGGCGCGTGGCGCCCAACACTCGATCGGACCGGCTGTGCAATCGGAACAATTTGAACGGATTCATGCTTTCTGGACCCGCCGCCCGCAGCTGACACAAGGCGAACTGGGCGAGTTTTACCAGCGCGTCATCGCCGCGCTGACGCCGTGCCGCCCCCGTGAAGCGGCGTCGCTGGGCGATTCGCTGGCCGACTTGCGCCACCAGTTCTTCATTGAAAAAGTCCTGCACGGCGACAGCGAGGCGGCGCCCCACCACGTCGGCGCCCTGTTTTTGTACTTCAAGCGCTTCATCATCGATCAGCTGCGCAAGCAGCGGATTGAGGAAGATGCCGATGCGCAAGACGGCTGCGAGCTGCGCGCGCCCGATGCGTATGCGGAACCGTTGCGCGACTACCAGCTCACGCCGCAGCAGGTGCGCGCCGCGGCCGACGTGTTCATCGCCACCTTGCCCCGCGACTTGATCTTGCTGCTGCGCCATTGCGGCTGCGGCGGCATGCCCGTCAAGGAACTGGCCGAGCAGATTGCTTCCGCGCATTACCACGGCGGCAAGCTGGGCCTCGTGCACAGGCAGAAGGGCGATCCCGACAGTGCCGGGCGCCAGGTGGTCGAGCCGGCCCACCGCGCCACCCTGCTGGGCAGCTGGGTCTTGAGCCTGCTCAAGCTGCGCGTGGGCGATGCCCTGGCCGCGCGCGACCTGCAGGCGGCGCAGATAGTTTTGGATATTTTGTGCGTGGCCGCGTTATCCCTGCACATGGACCCCGTGTCCACGCCGTCGAACCCGAATGAAAGGCCACCGGCATGACTGCATTGACGCCCTCGTTGACCATCGTTGCCGCCCGCTTGCCGTCGCCGCCGACTTCCGCCGAACTGTTGGAGTCGGACGTGGCGGGCGCAACCCCCGACTGGCGCGGCATTGCCGTGCCGGACCATGTCATGCAACGCTTTGCGCGCCGCAGCGATGCGGCGCCGCTGGCCGCGCGGCCCATCGCGGGCGGACAGATCCATGTGCTGGCGCGCTGTCCCGGCTTTGGCGCCGTGCTGCTCGATGCCTGGGACGGCGCGCAGCAGCGCTGGCGCGGCTGGCTCGTCACGCCCGACACGTCGTATGCGGACGCCTGCGGCCTCGTCGTCGAAGAGCGCGACGCACCCGCCGATCCCCGCGCGGGCCTGGTGCTGTGCGACATGCCGGTGACCCTGGCCGTGGCGGACCTGGGCGCCTGCTTGGGCGTGTTCAGCCAGGAGCGCCTGCAGGCGGCGCGCTGGCTGGAGCTGCACGGCCGCGCAAATGCGGCGCCGGCGGCGCCGGGCGTGATTGCCCGCGTGGCCTTGCCCGGCGACGGCTATGCGCTGACGGGCACGCCCTTGTCGACTGAGCTGGGCAAGGATGGCCGTGTGGCCTACCGGCAATTGCTGCGCCAGGGGCTGCAGCAGTTGCAGATCGCTGTGGCGCCGCCTGCAAGCGATGTTGCTGCCGTGAAACTGGTGCCGGCGGCCAAGCAAGCGGCCAACGCCAACCGCTGGCTGAAGGTCGTCACGGCCGTGGCCGCCAGCGTGATGGTGGTGCAATCGGCCTGGCTGTTCCTGCCGAAGGACAACGCCGTCGTCGGCAATGCGGAATTCCGCAACGGCGGCAGCGGCGTCGAGACGGGCGTGCGCACGCGCGTGCTGTTCCGCGCCGAGGCCACGGAGGCGGAAATCCGCACCTGGCTGCAGCGCGAGCAGCTGGAAATCGTCGCGGGGCCGGACACCCTGGGCGCGTTCACTGTGCTGTCGCGCGACCGCCGCAAAGTCTTGCCGCCGCCGGGTCCGGGCAATCCGCTGGCCGTCATCAATCCCTGATTCTGAAATAAGAGAAAGTTATCAAGTATGGCAACGTATAAAAATTTTGCATCTTCGCACTGGCGCAAGCTGATGGCTGGCGTGGCCGCCGGCGTCCTGTTGACGGGCTGTGCCATGACGCCGAACGGCCGTGGCGGCGTGATGATGGGCCTCGATACTGCCGAGCTGTTCGGCACGCCGCTGTCCACCTTCCGCTTGCGCGACGGCACGGAAGGCACTTTGCGCAAGGACCCGCAGGGCAAGTATTCCATCAAGCTGTCGCAGGCGTTTCGCGTCGTGCCGCTGGCCAATGCCATCACGGCCCGCGTGGCGCGCGTGGAAAACGTGGGCGAGCGCACCGTGGTGATCGTGGAAACCCAGGAGCGCAACTGCGCCTACCGCTATGAAGTGCTGGCCTTCCAGGGCACGGACGTGTTGCAGTGGACGGTGGGCAATTGCCAGGACCGCCCCCGCGTGGAACTGGCGGCGGACGCGAAATCGCTGAATATCGATTTTCCCAACTACAACCGCCTGTCGCGCATGATCTACACGGACAACCGCTTGCTCAACGCCAGCGTGCCCGTGCCGCCCGGCGTCGATACGCGCGCGCAGCCGTTTGCCGACGATGCCTTGCGCGCCACGGGTCCCGCCATCGCCACCGTGCCGGGCAATGACAGCGGACGCGTGATTCCCGCCGCCCCGGCCGCCGCCCCTGCGCCGGCCGCCGCGCCGAAGGCGGGCA
>NZ_WFLI01000060.1 GCF_009208555.1 Janthinobacterium violaceinigrum
CCCCACGCTTCGCAGCCGGCGCGCAGCACGCCCAGCAGCAGCACGCCGGCCGCCGGCAACAGGGCCGCGCGCGAGGGTGCGCCGTCGAGCATGGCTTGCACGGCCCAGGCCAGCAAGGCCGCTTGCGGCAGCCACAGCAAGGCGGCGCCCCCTTGCGCCAGGCTGGCGGCACGGGGAAGGATAAAGCGGGGCAAAGACAAGGGCGTGGTCGGCATCTTCTATACTTCTTGAGTTTTCAGAATTTTCTGTAAATTCGATTTTTTGTATAATACTGCGAAACATGACATATATCAATTGACCCCACCAGTATGGCGTGAAAAAATTCAGATAATTATGAAAACTCAACATATCCAAATGACGCCGCTGATCCTGACCTTCGTCAGCCATTTCGGCGAGATGGGCAGCCGCTGGGGCTTTAACCGTACCGTGGGGCAAGTGTACGCCTTGTTGTTTGTCGCAGAGCATCCCTTGCACGCGGATGAAATCGCGGAGCACCTGAGTTTTTCCCGCTCGAACGTGAGCATCGGACTGAAGGAATTGCAGGGCTGGGGCTTGATCCGCCAGTCGCGCATACCGGGCGACCGGCGCGAGTATTTTTCCTCGCTGGGCGATGTGTGGCAAATCTTCCGCGTGGTGGCGGCCGAACGCCGCCGCCGCGAAGTGGCGCCCACCCTGACGGTGCTGCGCGAATCGCTGCTGGCGCCGGCCACGGAACCCGTGGACCAGTATGCGCAGGAGCGCATGCGCGAAATGTATGAATTGGTCGACCTGGCCAACACCTGGTTCGACGACTTGCAGCGCCTGTCGCCCGAGTCGATGGCGCAGCTGATGAAAATGGGCGCCAAGGTGCAAAAATTGCTCAATGCCAAAGATCGCCTGTTTGGCGTCAGTAACAGCAGCGACTGAAACTTCCCTCCCCCCGCCAGCACGGGGCATGTTGCCACGCCCTTGCCGCTCGCCGTGCACACCATCGCAGCACAGCCATGCATAGCTGCGCGCAATATTATCAACTAAACCAATAGCATTATTTAAATTGTATTAGTTTACAGCGCGAGTAAGCTTGCATTGCGTACACGCGCAAAGGCGAACGGGCGACAAGTTGACCTCCCTGACAGGATGGCGCGCACCCTGAAGCAGTGAAATGACTGCACGATAATAAAAGGGGATTTTCATGAAAAGCATAACAAGCATTGCCATACGGGCATCCATGCTGGCCGCCCTGACGGTCGCAGCTGGCGTGGCACAGGCTGCTACATGGGTAGACGTGGGACCGGCCAGCGGTTTCAGCATCGAAAGCAGCACCGTCACGTACTCGCCGTCGCCGGCCCTCACGGTGAAATACTATAACGACAATCTCGTGCCGCAGAGCCCGGCCGACATCCAGGCCTATATCAACGGCGTCTTCGGCACCAGCCTGGGCGCGGCCGTCTCGTTTTGCGACAATGCCACCTCCGGCTGCACGGCCGGCACCACGGCGGGCGCCAGCGGCGGGGTCAATTCCTTCACGAGCGCGGCAGCCTATGATTACCTGGCCATCCATTTCGGCCAGGGCGAACTGGTCTTCCAGTGGGCCGCGCCCGTCGCTGCCGGCACGACCTTCACGGTGTCAGGCTTGCCCAAGGACTTGAGCAATTACCGCGCCTATGTTTCCGCCATCCCTGAACCGGAAACCTATGCCATGCTGCTCGCCGGACTGGGCTTGCTCGGCCTCATCGCCCGCCGCCGCCAGGCAAGATAAGGCCGGCACCGGCGCAGCCGGGTTGCTTGCCGCCTGCAAGCCCACCCATCCCGCTGCGCCGCTCCATGCCGCCTGTTTACATTGCGCTTGCGGCGCGCGCCCCACTCTTTACACCGTCTTTATGCCCGTCTCGCTATGCTGGCCAGCAACATTCGCCACCGTCGAGAAGGAGCTTCCATGCATGAATCCCCATTCCAGCCGCGTGCACGCAGCGTGCTGCGCCAGCGTTTGCCCGTGCGCGAACGGCTGCGCCTGGCGCGCCTGACAAGCAAGAAAGTGCTGTCGCTATGTTCCGCGCTGCTGTGCGCGGCGCCGCTGCTGTATTTGCTGAGCGTGGTGCTGTGCGCGCAACCCTGAACAGGTGCGCGACAAGGAGAATGCAGGGAAATGAGGTGCGGTGCGGCAGGCTGCCGTCGCATGATCGTGGCCAGTATGAAACTGGTCCGCCCAGAGGGAATCGAACCCCCATTCACGGTTTAGAAGACCGTTGTCCTATCCGTTGAACGATGGGCGGAGAGGTGCAGTATTTTAATCCATGCGCGCCAGCAATGAAATGCCTGCGCGGAATAGAAAACGGGCTGTCATTTCTGACAGCCCGCTTATGACTTTGGTCGGAGTACAAGGATTCGAACCTTGGACCCCCTGGTCCCAAACCAGGTGCGCTACCGGGCTGCGCCACACTCCGAAGACAAGATAATAACGCCCCCACCCAATTTCGTCAATTGCCATAGACGAATTAGATGGAAATAACTATCGCCGCTGCCCCTGCCTTTGCTTTTTAAGCAGCGACTTTATCGGCAATGCGGCGCGCCATCGACTCGGCCTTTTCCTTATCCTTCGCCTCGACCATCACGCGGATCAGCGGCTCGGTACCGGAAGCGCGGATCAGCACGCGGCCCGTATCGCCCAGCTCGGCCTCGACCAGCTCTTTCTCGGCCACCATGGCGGCATTTTTCTGCCAGTCGAAACCGGGCGCCACGCGCAGGTTGATCAGGGTTTGCGGGAACAGCACCAGTTCGGCCAGGCATTGCTGCAGGCTCTGGCCGCTGCGCTTGAGCGCGGACAATACTTGCAGCGCGGACACGATACCGTCGCCCGTCGTGTGTCGGTCCAGGCACAGCAGATGGCCCGAGCCTTCGCCGCCCAGTATCCAGCCTTTTTCCTTCATGACTTCCAGCACGTAGCGGTCGCCCACCTTGGCGCGCGCAAAGCCGATGCCCTGCTCCTTGAACAGCACTTCCAGCGCCATGTTGGTCATCAGGGTGCCAACGGCGCCGGCCACGGGGCCCGTTGCCAGGCGGTCCTTGACCATCACGTACAACAGCTCGTCGCCGTTGTACAGGCGGCCCGTCGCATCGCACATGATCAGGCGGTCGGCGTCGCCGTCGAGGGCGATACCGAGGTCTGCGCCATGCTCGACGACGGCTTCGGCCATGGCCTTGGTTGCCGTGGCGCCAAAGCCCGCATTGATGTTGAAGCCGTCGGGCTTGTTGCCGATGGCGATGACTTCCGCGCCCAGCTCATGGAACACGTGCGGCGCGATATGGTAGGCGGCGCCGTGCGCGCAATCGACGACGATCTTCAGACCCCGCAAATCCAGCTCGTTCGGGAACGTGCTCTTGCAAAATTCGATGTAGCGGCCCTGGGCATCGTCCAGGCGCTTGGCGCGGCCCAGCTTTTCCGACGACACGCAGGACATGGGCTCGTCGAGCGCCGCTTCGATTTCCAGTTCCACGCTGTCGGGCAGCTTGGTGCCCTGGCCGGAAAAGAACTTGATGCCGTTGTCGTGATACGGATTGTGCGAGGCGGAAATGACCACGCCCGCCGACAGGCGCAGCGCCCGCGTCAGGTAGGCAATCGCGGGCGTCGGCATGGGGCCGGCCAGCATCACATCCACGCCGGCCGCCGACAGGCCCGCTTCCAGCGCCGCTTCCAGCATGTAGCCGGAAATGCGCGTGTCCTTGCCGATCAGTACGGTCGGGCGCGCCTTGCCGCCCTGCGACTTGGCCAGCACCTTGCCGGCCGCATAGCCGAGGCGCATGACGAAGTCGGGGGTGATCGGAGCCGTGCCCACCAGACCGCGGATGCCATCGGTGCCAAAATATTTACGCGTCATAGTATTTCTCTTTTTGTTGTTTATGATAAATCTTACAGGCTCAGTGTGCCATGCGCCAGACCTTCAGCGCATCGACGGTTTCAGCTACATCATGCACACGGATAATTTCTGCGCCTTGCGCTACCGCAGCAAGCGCACCGGCAACACTGCCGGCCAGGCGCTGCTCGACGGGACGTCCCGTCACGGCGCCGATCATCGACTTGCGCGACAGGCCCGCCAGCACAGGCAAGCCCAGCTCGCTGCGCAGCTGGCGCGTGGCGCGCAGCAAGGCATAGTTCTGCTCCACCGTCTTGCCGAAGCCAAAGCCGGGATCGACGCACAGGCGCTCGCGGGCGATGCCCGCCGCCGTCATCGTGTCGATGCGCTCGCGCAGGAAATCGATGACTTCACGCACCACGTCCTCGTACTGGGGCTGGGCTTGCATGGTTTCCGGCACGTTTTGCATGTGCATGATGCACAGCGCGCAGTCGCTGTCCTGCACGGCGTCGATGGCGCCCGGCGCGCGGAAACCGTTGATGTCGTTGATCATGTCGGCGCCCGCCAGGATGGCTTCGCGCATCACTTCGGGCTTGTAGGTGTCGACGGACAGGGGCTTGCCGCAGTCGCGCAAGGCGTACAGCACCGGCATGACGCGCTGCAGTTCGTCGTGCAGCGGCAGCGGCGGCGCGCCGGGGCGGCTCGATTCGCCGCCGATATCGATGATGTCGACGCCGTCAATGATCATCTGCTCGGCACGCGAAATGGCAAATTCCAGGTGCTGGTACTGGCCCGCATCGGAAAACGAGTCGGGCGTGATGTTCAGGATGCCCATCACCAGCGCCTGCGTGCCCTGCAGGTTGAAGCCGAAACGGCCGAATTGCAAATAGTGTCGCATGTGAATCTTTGTAGTCGTCAGGAAAAAACTGCGGCGGCAACGAAAAAGGGCAAGGATTGCTCCTTACCCTTCTCTTGCTTGCCGCCGGTCAGGCAGTGGCCGCGATCAGGCTGGCGCCGTCACGTTGGGCGAGATGCCGCCCGTGCCGCTGTCGCCCGCATTGCGGCGTGGCGGAATGACTTTCGGCGGACGCGGCTCGAGGCCGGCCATGATGTCATTGATTTGCTCTGCATCAATGGTTTCCCATTCCAGCAAGGCCTTGGTCATCATTTCGACCTTGTCGCGGTTGCCTTCCAACAAGGTACGCGCCAAAGCATATTGCTTGTCGAGAATGTTGCGGATCTCAGCATCGACCTTTTGCTGGGTCGCTTCCGAGATCGTCTTGGTGGCGCCACCGAAGAAACCTTCGTTTTCGCTGTCTTCGTAGACCATCACGCCCATGCTGTCGGACATGCCGAAGCGGGTCACCATGGAACGGGCCAGCTTGGTGGCGCGCGAGAAGTCGTTCGACGCGCCCGTGGACATTTGTCCCACGAAAATCTCTTCCGCGATACGGCCGCCGAACAGGATGGAAATTTCTTCCAGCATCTTGTCCTTGTAGGCGGACAAGTTGTCGTGTTCCGGCAGCTGCCACGTCAGGCCCAAGGCCCAGCCGCGCGGCATGATCGTCACTTTATGCACGGGATCGGCCTTCGGCAGCAGCTTGGCGACGACGGCGTGGCCCGATTCATGGTAAGCCGTATTGCGACGCTCTTCCTCGCGGATGATCATCGATTTACGCTCAGGACCCATGTAGATCTTGTCTTTCGCATCTTCGAAATCGATCATTTCCACCAGGCGCTTGCTGCGGCGGGCGGCAAACAAAGCCGCTTCGTTGACCAGGTTGGCCAGGTCCGCGCCCGAGAAACCGGGGGTGCCGCGGGCCAGGATATCGGCTTTCACGTCGGTACCGATAGGCACTTTGCGCATGTGCACGTTCAAGATCTGTTCGCGGCCGCGGATATCGGGCAAGCCGACGGACACCTGGCGGTCGAAACGGCCCGGACGCAGCAAGGCTTTGTCGAGCACGTCGGCGCGGTTGGTGGCGGCCACGACGATCACGCCGGAGTTCGCTTCAAAACCGTCCATCTCGACCAGCAACTGGTTCAAGGTCTGTTCGCGCTCGTCATTGCCGCCGCCCATGCCGGCACCGCGGTGACGACCGACAGCGTCGATCTCATCGATGAAGATGATGCATGGCGAATGCTTTTTCGCGTTTTCAAACATGTCGCGCACGCGGCTGGCGCCCACGCCGACGAACATTTCCACGAAGTCGGAACCGGAAATCGAGAAGAACGGCACCTTGGCTTCGCCGGCGATGGCGCGCGCCAGCAGGGTTTTACCCGTGCCTGGAGGGCCGACCATCAGCACGCCGCGGGGAATGCGGCCGCCCAATTTCTGGAATTTGCTGGGGTCCTTGAGGAAGTCGACCACTTCGTTGACTTCTTCTTTCGCTTCGTCGCAACCGGCGACATCGGCGAAGGTGACGGTGTTGCTGGCTTCATCCATCATGCGCGCCTTCGACTTGCCGAACGAGAATGCCCCGCCCTTGCCGCCGCCTTGCATCTGACGCATGAAGAACACCCAGACGCCGATCAACAGCAGCATGGGGAACCAGGAAACAAAAATAGTTTGCAGGAAAGACGCTTCCTCAGGCGGGCGCACATCGAAATGCACGCCATTGTCGCGCAAGTCGCCGATCAGGCCCTTGTCGAGGCTGGTGGCGGTGGTACGCACCTTGGTGTCGTCCATCAGCTTGGCGGTGATCGACGAACCTTCGATCACGACATCCTTGACGCGCTTGGCTTTGACTTCATCCAGCAAATCGGAATAAGCGATGGCCTTGCTGCCGCCTGTGGCGCCATGACTGTCGAATTGCTTGAACAGCATGAACAACAGCAGCAATACGACTACCCAGATGGCAGATTTGGAAAACATGTTATTCACGAAGACTCCTTGGATGCAGTGCGCATCTCTTTACCTATAGCTAGAAACACGATTTTACTCGCAATAAGCGGGCCGTGCCAAAGCCCGCCGATCCGTGCGCGCGAAAAAACCGCGTTCACGCAAAAAAGTGCAGTATAAACAATTTAGGCTTTTATACCATCAGCGCTACTGCACTTCTCGTTCCCATGTGCGGATTCCCGCTTAAATATCAAGGGCGGAATCATCTTCTTCCACGGCATTTTTCACGGGATTCTTGATTCCACGTCCCATCAGGAAGATTTCCGACGATTTATCGCGGCTGGCCTTCGGTTTTTTCTGCACCACGACCTTGAATTCGGCGCGGAATTTCTCCACGATCTGGCTGAATCCCATGTCTTTAAAGCATTTCACCAGCAAGACGCCCGATGGTTTCAAATGCAATTGCGAAAATTCGATGGCCAGGTCGATCAAGTGTTCCATGCGCGCGGCGTCCGCCGTGGCGATGCCCGACAGGTTGGGCGCCATGTCCGACAGGACCAGGTCGACTTTGCGTCCTTGCAACACCACTTCCAGCTGGCGCAGCACGCGCGCTTCGCGGAAGTCGCCCTGGATGAAGTGGAAATCGGCAATCGGCTCCATTTCCAGCATGTCCAGGCCAATCAGGGTACCATTGACCCCGCCGCCGTCCTTGCCGGCCAGCTTGCGCCGCGTGTACTGGGCCCAGCTGCCAGGAGTGCAGCCCAGGTCGACGATCACCTGGCCAGGTTTGATCAGTTTCTCGTCTTCATCGATTTCTTTCAGCTTGTATGCTGCCCGGGCGCGGTAGCCCTCTTTTTGCGCCAACTTCACATAAGGATCATTTATGTGGTCGTGCAACCAGTTTTTGTTTAATTTCTTCTTTGCCATTCGCGTAGAATACTGCTTTTAAGGGAATTACTAAATATTATTATGCTAAAACTTACACCCGTAGAGCGCAGCGCACTGCGCGCCGAAGCACACGCGCTGAAGCCTATCGTCATCATTGGCGAAGCGGGCTTGACACCTGCTGTCCTCAAAGAGATCGACCTTGGCCTGGATTCGCACGGTCTGATTAAAGTCCGCGTGTTCGGCGACGACCGCGAAGCCCGCGTCGGAATGTACGATACGATTTGCGGCAATCTCGGCGCCGCCCCGGTACAACATATTGGCAAACTGCTGGTAATCTACCGTCCGAAAAAAGAAGTGGTTAAGGAGAAGGTCAGCGCCGGCAAAGGCATGCGCGAAGTGACCATCGTCAAGGCCAGCGCCAGCGGCACCAAGCGCCCCAGCGTGACGAAAGTCATGATCAAGGGCAATGAGCGCGTTACCGAAGGCGGTTCCATCAAGCGTGCCAAGCCACGTCAGAAAAGCGCCAAGAAAAGCGCACTGGGCAGCAAGTAAGCCTGTTCACCCGGCAACCGCAAGGCTGCCGGGCTTGAAACAAGAAGCGGAGCACGGGATCTTCCCTGCTCCGCTTTTTTATTGCTATTACGGCATTGTCGGATTACGCGCTGCGCGCTAATCCAAACTACGACTGCCCCCAACAGCAAAGGCTGGGGTCGGACCCTGAGGGTCCGACCCCGGATGTTTCTGCTTCTGGGGTTAATAGAACTATTGCTGCTTCCAGATCAGCACGCCCGCCAGCACACTCTGCACGGCAAAGATCAGGGTCGACACGCCATGCAGCATGCCGAAGCGGCTGCGCATGGCCTCGTCCATGATGCCAGCCGGCGCCTGCGCTTTGAGCTCGGCCATCAGGGGCGTGATGCCGAAATGGCTGAGCAGCGCGCACACCAGCATCGACAGCACCAGCGCGCCCAGCAAACGGCGGCGCTTCGGCTCCAGCGCGCCCGGGCGCCATTGCAGCAAGGCCAGCAATACCAGCGCACAGGCGATGGACAGCCAGGCCTCGGCACGGAACATGCTGCCGGCGATATTGCCAGCGAGCACGCGGTCGCCCAAGGTAGCAAACAGGGTGGGCGCCACGATGAAGCCGATGGTCCACAGGCTGCCGGCCCACAGGGTGGCAACGAGGATGCGCACGCGCGTCAGCATCAGATGTACAGTACTTCCAGGATTTCGTATTCGCGCGGGCCGGACGGCGCCTGCACTTCCACCACGTCGCCGGCGTACTTGCCGATCAGCGCGCGGGCGATGGGGGACGTCACGGAAACCTTGTTCATTTTCAGGTCGGCTTCATCGAGGCCCACGATCTGGTACGTGACTTTCTGGCCCGATTCCAGGTCTTCCAGGTTCACGGTCGAGGCAAACACCACGCGGCCTTCCGCGTCCAGCGCGGTCGGGTCGATGATCTGTGCTGCACCCAGCTTGCCTTCGAGTTCGGCGATGCGGCCTTCCACGAACGCCTGGCGCTCCTTGGCGGCGTCGTACTCGGCGTTTTCCGACAGGTCGCCATGCGAACGCGCTTCGGCGATCGCATCGATGACGATGCGGCGTTCCTTGGTCTTCAAATGATGCAGCTCTTCTTTCAAGAGTTCTGCGCCGTATTTGGTCAATGGGACTGAAGTCATGTTATCTCTACTATCTGCTAGTTATCGGCGCCGTTGTCCGTGTTTTGTCACGCTTAACGGATTTACCAAGTGAAAACCACAGAGGCCGCGCGCTGTTCTGCACGGAACTCTGTGGTTGATAAGCATGCAGTGTACCGCCTAACGGCGGCCACTGCAAATGACACGCTTGCGCTTACGCTTGCTGCAGGGTCTTGTGCAGGCCTTGCAGATCGTACACGCGCAACTCATCCAGATGGCGGATGCCTTCGACGGCCGCTTCCGCACCGGCGATGGTCGTGTAGGTCGTCACGCGCGAGGCCAGGGCCGACGTGCGGATGGCCCGCGAATCGACGATGGCGCTGCGTTTTTCTTCCACGGTGTTGATCACCAGCACGATTTCATGGTTCTTGATCATGTCGACCACGTGCGGACGGCCTTCGATCACCTTGTTCACTGGCGTGACGGCGATGCCGGCAGCAGCGATCACGGCGGCGGTGCCCTTGGTGGCAACCACGGTGAAACCGGACTCGACCAGGTCGCGCGCCACTTGCACGGCGCGCGGCTTGTCCGACGCTTTCACGCTGATGAAGACCTTGCCCGATTTTGGCAGGTTCACGCCGGCGCCCAGTTGCGATTTCACAAACGCTTCGCCGAACGTCAGGCCTACGCCCATGACTTCGCCCGTCGATTTCATTTCAGGGCCCAGGATGGTGTCCACGCCAGGGAACTTGACGAACGGGAACACGGCTTCCTTGACGCTGAAGTATGGCGGCACGACTTCCTGCGTGATGCCTTGCGATGCCAGCGACTGGCCGACCATGCAGCGCGCGGCGATCTTCGCCAGTTGCAGGCCCGTGGCTTTCGAGACGAAAGGCACGGTGCGCGAGGCGCGTGGATTGACTTCCAGCACGAAGACGACGTCTTTCAGCTGGCCGTCGATCTCTTGCTTCTGGATCGCGAACTGCACGTTCATCAGGCCGACCACGTTCAGGCCCTTGGCCATCAGCGCCGTCTGGCGTTTCAGTTCTTCAATGGTTTCCGGTGCCAGCGAGTATGGCGGCAAGGAGCAAGCCGAGTCGCCCGAGTGGACGCCAGCCTGTTCGATGTGTTCCATCACGCCGCCGATGAACGTCGTTTCGCCGTCGGAGATGCAATCGACGTCGCACTCGATGGCGTCGTTCAGGAAGCGGTCCAGCAGCACGGGCGAATCGTGCGAAACCTTGACGGCTTCGCGCATGTAGCGCTCGAGGTCGCGTTGCTCGTGGACGATTTCCATGGCGCGGCCACCCAGCACGTACGAAGGACGCACGACCAGCGGGTAGCCGATTTCCTGCGCCAGGGCCAGGGCGTCGGCTTCCGTGCGCGCCGTGCGGTTAGGCGGCTGGCGCAGTTCCAGCTTGTGCAGCATCTGCTGGAAACGCTCGCGGTCTTCGGCCGCATCGATCATGTCGGGCGAGGTGCCGATGATCGGCACGCCGTTCGCTTCCAGGTCCAGTGCCAGTTTCAGCGGGGTCTGGCCGCCGTACTGCACGATCACGCCCACCGGTTTTTCGATGGCGACGATTTCCAGCACGTCTTCCAGGGTCAACGATTCGAAGTACAGACGGTCCGAGGTATCGTAGTCGGTCGAAACCGTTTCTGGGTTGCAATTGACCATGATGGTTTCGTAGCCGTCTTCGCGCATGGCGAGGGCAGCGTGGACGCAGCAATAGTCAAACTCGATACCCTGACCGATACGGTTCGGGCCACCGCCCAGCACCATGATCTTTTTCTTGTCGGTCGGATTCGATTCGCACTCTTCGTCGTACGTGGAATACATGTACGCCGTGTCGGTCGAGAATTCCGCCGCGCACGTGTCGACGCGCTTGTAGACGGGGCGGATATTCAGCGCATGGCGCTGCTGGCGCACGGCCGTGTCGGTCGTTTGCAGCAGGAAGCCCAGGCGGCGGTCCGAGAAGCCCTTCTGTTTCAGCTTGTACAGGGTGTTCTTGTCCAGGTTTTCCAGCTTCTGCGTGTCGAGCCACAGTTCCAGGTCGACGATTTCCTTGATCTGGATCAGGAACCATGGGTCGATCTTGGTCAGCTGGCGCACTTCTTCCAGGGTGAAGCCCTGGGCAAACGCATCGCCCACGTACCAGATGCGCTCAGGACCAGGCTCGCCCAGTTCTTCTTCGATCTTTTCGCGGTCCTTGGTTTTTTCGTTCATGCCGTCCACGCCCACTTCCAGGCCGCGCAAGGCTTTCTGGAACGATTCCTGGAAGGTACGGCCGATGGCCATCACTTCGCCGACGGATTTCATCTGCGTCGTCAGGTGGTCGTCGGCGGTCGGGAATTTCTCGAACGTGAAACGGGGGATCTTCGTGACGACGTAATCGATCGACGGCTCGAACGAGGCCGGCGTGGCGCCGCCCGTGATTTCATTGCGCAGCTCGTCCAGGGTGAAACCCACGGCCAGCTTGGCGGCGATTTTTGCGATCGGGAAACCCGTCGCTTTCGATGCCAGTGCCGACGAACGCGATACGCGCGGATTCATCTCGATGACGATCATGCGGCCATCGACAGGGTTGATCGAGAATTGCACGTTCGAACCACCGGTGTCGACGCCGATCTCGCGCAGCACTGCCAGCGAGGCATTGCGCATGATCTGGTATTCCTTGTCCGTCAAGGTTTGCGCAGGCGCCACCGTGATGGAGTCGCCCGTGTGCACGCCCATCGGATCGAGGTTTTCGATCGAGCAGATGATGATGCAGTTGTCCGCCTTGTCGCGCACCACTTCCATCTCGTACTCTTTCCAGCCCAGCAGCGATTCTTCGATCAGCAGCTCTTTCGTCGGCGATGCTTCCAGGCCGCGCTTGCAGATGGTTTCGAATTCTTCTTCGTTGTAGGCGATGCCGCCGCCGGAACCGCCCATGGTGAACGATGGACGGATGATGGTCGGGAAGCCCAGGGTGCGCTGCACGGCCCACGATTCTTCCATCGAGTGCGCCACGCCGGAGCGTGCCGAACCGAGGCCGATCTTGGTCATCGCGTCCTTGAACTTGGAACGGTCTTCCGCCTTGTCGATGGCTTCCGGCGACGCGCCGATCAGCTCGACGTTGTATTTTGCCAGCACGCCATTGTTGAACAGGTCCAGCGCGCAGTTCAGCGCCGTCTGGCCGCCCATCGTCGGCAGAATGGCGTCAGGACGCTCCTTGGCGATGATGCGTTCAACGACCGACCAGGTGATCGGTTCGATGTAGGTCACGTCGGCCATTTCCGGATCCGTCATGATGGTCGCAGGATTGCTGTTGACCAGGATGACTTTGTAGCCCTCTTCGCGCAGGGCCTTGCACGCTTGCGCGCCGGAATAATCGAATTCGCAGGCCTGGCCGATCACGATCGGGCCAGCGCCAATAATCAGAATACTTTTAATATCTAAACGTTTAGGCATTTTTCTTTTTCTCCTCCGCAGCCATCAAGTTGATGAAGCGGTCAAACAGGTAAGCAACATCCATCGGGCCCGGCGACGCTTCAGGGTGACCCTGGAAGCAGAAGGCCGGCTTGTCCGTGCGGGCAAAGCCCTGCAGGGAGCCGTCGAACAGCGATTCATGGGTCACGCGGCAATTCGCGGGCAAGGTTGCCGCGTCGACTGCGAAACCGTGGTTTTGCGAGGTAATCAAGACCTGTTTCGTTTCCAGGTCCTGCACCGGGTGGTTGGCGCCGTGGTGGCCGAACTTCATCTTCAAGGTTTTCGCGCCGGAAGCGATCGCCATGATCTGGTGACCCAGGCAGATGCCGAAGGTCGGGATGCCCTTCTCGATCAGCTCTTTCGTCGCGGCAATCGCGTAGTCGCACGGTTCCGGGTCGCCGGGGCCGTTCGACAGGAAGATGCCGTCCGGGTTCAGCGCCAGGGCGTCGGCCGCCGTCGCTTGCGCGGGCAGCACGGTGACCTTGCAGCCGCGGGCCGTCAGCATGCGCAGGATGTTGCGCTTGACGCCGTAGTCGAAGGCGACCACGTGGTATTTCGCGTCCGCGTCGGCCAGCTGGCCGTAGCCTTCGCCCAGGGTCCATTCCGTTTCGCGGTATTCGTAGGCATCCTTGCTGGACACGACCTTGGCCAGGTCCATGCCGGCCAGGCCGGGGAAGGAGCGGGCCAGTTCCAGCGCTTGCGCGGCGGATGGCTCGTTGCCTTGCGTGCCCACCAGGATGGCGCCGCCCTGCGCACCTTTTTCACGCAGGATGCGCGTGAGCTTGCGAGTATCGATGCCGGCGATGGCGACGATATTTTCAGCTTTCAGGTAGTCGGACAGGGAAAGGGTGGAACGGAAATTGGATGCCAGCAATGGCAGATCGCGGATGATGAGACCAGCGGCGTGTACCTTGGAAGATTCGACGTCTTCCGGATTGACGCCCGTATTGCCGATATGCGGATAGGTCAGGGTGACCATCTGGCGGCAATAGCTTGGGTCGGTAAGGATTTCCTGATACCCGGTCATGGAGGTGTTGAAAACAACCTCGCCCGTGGTATGACCGGCGGCACCGATCGAAAAACCTTTAAAGATCGTTCCATCAGCAAGCGCTAATATGGCTGGAACGGCAGGGCCAGAAAAAAATGGCGGCAAGGGCAACTCCTGATAAAGTTACCGTAGCTGCGCCACGTCAGACCGACCGCCTAGATACCCGAGCCAGATGCACTCAGGGTGTTTCAACGGTCATTTTGAATGAGGGGATGGGTAGTCGCTACGGTATATGTGTGATTGGCTAAACCTTTGAATTATAACCAAAAGGAAGCTTTTCCACAAGGAAGAAAATTCAGAAAGCGCGGCATTTTTTTGCGCAGCAGCATAAAATCTGCGCCCCATGAAAAAAGCCGCCCGGCTGGCGCGGGGCGGCTCGTTTTGCAATTGCGGCTACTACTTAGGCCGTCAATGCGGCGATACCTGCTTTCGCAATTTGCGCATCTTCCGCCGACTTGACGCCCGAGACGCCGACAGCGCCCACGTAGTGGCCGTCGAACACGATGGGCACGCCGCCTTCGAGCAAGCCGTCGATTTCCGGCGCGCTCAGGAACGATACGCGGCCGCCGTTGATCATCTCTTCATAGATGCGCGATTCGCGGCGGCCCAGTGCGGCCGTCTTGGCTTTCGATGGGGCGATGTGCGACGAGATGGGCGCCACGCCATCCATGCGCTGCAGCCACAGCAGGTGGCCGCCGTCGTCGACGATGGCGATCGTGACCGCCCAGTTATTCTTGACCGCTTCCGCTTCGGCGGCGGCAGCGATTTTCTTTACGTCATCCAGGGTCAAAATCGGTTTCGATTGCATGGTGCATCCTTGTTATGTTGAATCAAAATTGTATACGAAATGCGGGGCCTGAATAATGGCTTACTGCTCGCGCTTGGCTTTCAGCTTTTGCTTGAGCTGCGCCATGACGGCAAACGTCGCCTGCTCGCCCGCCAGGATCGCCTGGTTGCGGCTGTTGAAATCGTTGCCCTTCATGGTGCCCAGGCTGGGCTGGATCACCACGTCCGCATCCTTGAGCTCGAACTGGTTGATGCGCTGGCCCATGATGGCGAACGTCTGCATGATCACTTCCATCGAGCTGATGGCTTTTTGCGTATCCGTTTGCGACGAGATATTCACGGCAATGATGAAATCGGCGCCCATGTCGCGCGCAAAGCGCACGGGCACGGGAGCGACGAGGCCGCCATCGACATAGGTGTGGCCGGCAATCGTCACGGGCTGGAACACGCCGGGCACGGCCGACGAGGCGCGCACGGCCATGCCGGTGTTGCCACGCTGGAACAGGATGGGCTGGCCATTTTTGAGGTCGGTCGCCACCACGCCAAACGGAATCTTGAGTTTTTCCAGCGGCACGCCGCCCACGGCTTTGTTCACATAGCTTTGCAGCGCCTCGCCCTTGAGCACGCCGGACGACTTGCCGAACAGGGGCAAGGCCCAGTCCGAAATGGCCGCTTCATCCATGTCGAACGCCATCTTTTGCAGGGCGAAGCCGGAATTGCCAGCCGCATACAAGGCACCCACCACGCTGCCCGCGCTGGTGCCCGTGACGATGTCCGCGTTGATGCCCTGCGATTCGAGCGCCTTGATCACGCCGATATGCGCGAAACCGCGCGCCGCGCCGCCACCGAGCGCCAGGCCGATCTTGATCTTGCGCGGCGGCACGACGATGGGTTCGGGGGGCGTCAAAACTTGTACCGGTTTCGGGGCAGGAGTATCGCAGCCGGCCAGCGCGAAGGCGGCCAGGGCAAGCAGGGTCAGGCGTTTAGGGAGCATGGTGGAGAATGAGAACCGCACGCGGCAGTGGCAACAAAGGAGAGCCGATTGTAGCGCAAGCGGGCGCGCCCGCACTGAAGGCTGTCTTAAATGTTTATAAATGACAAGATTTCAAATCGTGCGCGCCACTGCGGCTGCTAGACTGGCGCCTCGCTTGCTGCTTCCATCAAGATTGTTTTTTAATATAATTTATTGCACGCGCCAGCCTGGCGCCGCAGCCTACCTGTATTGATCGGCTTATGAAAACAGACCCGTTCCGCCTCATCGCGCCCCCGGGCGTGCTCCTTGCCGCCCTGCTCGCTGCGGCCTGCGCCACTACCTTTGCGGCGACGCAAACGCCCGATAGTATCGCGGCGAAGATGGCGGGCGTTAGCTGTACGGGAGACCTGCAGATTCCCAATGATCAGGAAAAGCACACGATAGAGCTCAGCTTTGACGCTCCCGACCAGCACGGGGCGCAAGGCACCATCCTCATTGACGGGCGCGGCAAGGCGAGCAACTTCTACGACTGCCGGCAAAGCGGCGACAGCCTCGCCTGCTCGTATGACGCGGGGCCCGCCAGCGGCCCGCTGACCATGCGCTTTACGGGCAAATTGAAAGAGGTAAAAGGCGAAATCGATTCCCCGTTTGAAAACAGTGCCACCATGCACTTTTCCGCGCGCTGCCAAAAATCGGCGCAATAGCAGCCAGCGCGCCAGTTCGTGCCGCATGGATGTTCGGAAAACCCGACCTTCCGGCGGCGGCGCCATGCCCAGGGCATGCACTGGCAAGCGATCAACAGACAACATCTCTCACTCCCGAATCACTGAACATGTCCGACAACTATCAATTTTCCGACAGCCGCGCCCTGAGCGAGCCATTTGCGCAACAGTTATCGCAGCAGCCGCCCGACGGCGCCCTCGCCTGGCTGACGGCCGTGCTGGCCACGCAGGCGCCCGCGCTGCGCTCATCGAACGCCATCTTGCTGGCCTACACGGGCAATCCGGCCGCCATGGACTGGATCGACACCCATGTCGGCTCGCCCGTGGCGGGACAATGGGGCGTGGCGGCAGCGCTGCTGGACACGCCGTGGCCCCGCATCGCCGGCTGGCTGCAGCGCGGCGGCCCGCACCGGCTGATGGCGCTCGACACCCTGCTCGCCTACCGCAAGCCGGCCGTCAACATGTCGCCGCTGGAACAGATCGCCGCCCCCGTGCTGCCGCAGGCGCCCGCGCGCGCCGAGCTGGACGCGGCACTGGCCGCCTGCATGGCAGAGTCCGCCACACCGCGCATCCAGACGGCCGTGAACGCCATCGCGAAACACGGGGACGAGATCCTGCGCGGCGGCCCCCGCGGCGTGGCCGTGGCCGACTTGCCGCGCCTGTATCTGGACCCGGCGCCATTCAAGGATGCGCCCGCCATTCTGCAGCAGCACGAAACGGTGGCCGCCGGCATGCGACAAAACTTGCAGAACTTGCTCAAGGGAATACTGTGAGCAGGCAAGCCCTTGTGACGATCGACGTGCGCGATATCGATTCGCCGCGCCAGCTGCATGCGGCCCTGGCCGCCGCGCTGGGTTTCCCTGCGTGCTACGGCATGAACTGGGATGCCTGCTGGGATGCCATCACGGGCCTGGTGGACATGCCGCAACAGCTGGAACTGGCCGGCTGGCAGGCGCTGGAAGACCGGCTGCCCCGCGACGCGGCCATCCTGCGGCGCATCCTGGCGCGCATGGCGCAGGAAATGCCGGACCTGGCCGCGCAAGTGCTTTACGCTTGACGCAAGGTGTCGCCAGGAAACGCTTGACAGCCCGCCCCAACCTCCCTTACATTAAGTGCATGTCCTCCTTCAAACATTCCTCCCCTTCCTTGCTGTCGCTATCGCGACTACTACTAGCACGCGCATAAGTTTGCCGCTTTGCTTCGCCTGGCCACACGCCGGCGTGTTTCAAAAACCCTGGAAGGTTTGATGATGTTTGCACCATCCCCCGCTACACCCGCAATTTCCGACGCGACCGCCCCCGCTGGCGCCGTTGCCGTGCTTTGCCTGCTACAACTACCGATCGCTTGCCTGGCCTAGTGTTGCGTGGCCGCCCGGCAAGCTTGCGCCACAACCATTGATTTCCCCCTATCTTCAGGAGTACCCGATCATGATGTTGCAAAACCCAGCTTCCAAATACCGCGCCTTTCCTCCAGTCAAATTGACCGACCGTCAATGGCCGAACCAGATCATCAGCAAACCGCCCATCTGGATGAGCACCGACTTGCGCGACGGCAACCAGTCCTTGATCGAGCCGATGAGCGCGGAAAAGAAGCTGCGGTTCTTCGACATGCTGATCGCCATCGGCCTGAAGGAAATCGAAGTGGGTTTCCCATCGGCATCGCAGACGGATTTCGACTTCGTGCGCAAGCTCGTCGATGAAGGCCGCATCCCGGACGACGTCACCATCATCGTGCTGACCCAGTCGCGCGAAGAGCTGATCCGCCGCACGGTGGAATCCGTCGTGGGCGCCAAGCGCGCCATCGTCCACCTGTACAACTCGGTGGCCCCCGTGTTCCGCAAGGTCGTGTTCGGCATGTCGCGCGAAGAAATCACGAATATCGCCACCACCGGCACCACCCTGGTAAAACAGCTGGTGGCGCAGCACCCGGAAACGGAATGGGGTTTCGAATACACGCCGGAATCGTTCTCCACCACGGAACTCGATTTCTCCAAGCATATCTGCGACGCCGTCAGCGCCATCTGGAAGCCGACGCCGGCCAACAAGATGATCATCAACTTGCCATCGACGGTGGAATGCAGCACGCCCAATGTGTATGCGGACCAGATCGAATGGATGTCGCGCAAGCTGGCGCGCCGCGATTCCATTATCATCAGCGTGCACCCGCATAACGACCGCGGCACGGCCGTCGCGTCGGCCGAACTGGCCGTGATGGCGGGCGCCGACCGCGTGGAAGGCTGCTTGTTCGGCAATGGCGAGCGCACGGGCAACGTCGACTTGGTGACCCTGGCGATGAATCTGTACACGCAAGGCGTGCACCCGGGCCTGGATTTCTCCGACATCGACACCGTGCGCAAGTGCGTGGAAGAGTGCAACCAGCTGCCCGTCCACCCGCGCCACCCGTATGCGGGCGACCTGGTCTTCACGGCGTTTTCCGGCTCGCACCAGGATGCGATCAAAAAAGGTTTCGCCAAGCAAGAAGCTGGCGCCATCTGGGAAGTGCCGTACTTGCCCATCGACCCGGCCGACCTGGGCCGCAGCTACGACGCCGTGATCCGCGTCAACAGCCAGTCCGGCAAGGGCGGCATGGCGTATCTGCTGGAACAGGAATACGGCCTGGTCTTGCCGCGCCGCCTGCAGATCGAATTCTCGCGCGCCGTGCAAGCCGTGGCCGATGCCACGGGCCGCGAAATCGCCGCGCAGGATATCCACGACATCTTCCAGCGCGAATACCTGGAGCAGACGGCGCCGTACGCCTACGCTTCGCACCGCATGGTGGAAGACACGAGCAGCGATGAGTCCGTGCAGATCGACATCAGCCTGTCGCACCGCCAGACGCCGCTGGCCCTGCAAGGCGGCGGCAACGGTCCCATCGATGCCTTCGTCAATGCGCTGGGCCTGGACATCAAGCTGATGGATTACCATGAGCATTCGATCGGTTCCGGCGCCAACGCGCAAGCGGCTTGCTACGTGGAATTGCGCCTCGATAACGGCCCTACCCTGTTCGGCGCCGCCATCGACAGCAATATCGTCACCGCCTCGTTCAAGGCCGTGCTGTCGGCCGTGAACCGCCGCATCGGGCAAACGGAAGCGGAAAAAACAACAGCAGCCGACGTGGCTGCCAGCGCCGCCTAAGCAATTCCGGCGCGCTCCATAGGGAGAAAAAGCGGTACGGCTTGATCGCCGTGCCGCCTTTTCATTTCTATAGGGCAATTAGTAGTGCAAATCAGGTATTGCCGACCGTATAATCGTTTCATAACAAGACCACCGGAGACAGATCATTAGCTACCGAGGGAATCACCATGAAATTGACGGATATGAAGATAGGCGCGCGCCTGGGCGCCGGTTTTGGCGTAGTGCTGCTGCTGATGGCAGTGCTGGTGGGCACGGGACTGCTGCGCCTGGACAAGATCGGCGCGCTCAGCGAAGCCATCATTGAGCGCGACTGGGCCAAGGCTGACGCCATTGCCACCATCCGCAGCACCACGCGCTCGAACGCGGCGCTGGTGCTGGAACTGTTCATCCATGAAGATCCCGCCCGCGCCAGCGCCATCCACGGCGAAATCGATGCCAACAAGGCCACCATCAGCGATGCGCTGGCCATCCTCGACCGCCTCATCGTCCTGCCTGAAGGCAAGGAACTGCTGGCCACCCTGAAGCAGCAGCGCAAGGCCTATGTCGTGTCGTTCAGCCAGGCCGACAAGCTGCTGGTGGCGGGACAGCGGGCGGAAGCGGCCGTGCACGTGCGCGACGACACCTTGCCTGCCCTGAATCAGCTGCAAAAAACCGTGAACCACCTGAACGAAGTGCAGCGGGGCGTGGTCGTGCATGGCGGCCAGCAAATCCAGCAGAATATTTCAGCGGCGAATGTGCTGATGGCCAGCCTGGGCACGGCTGCCCTGCTGCTGGGCGTGCTCTTTGCCTGGTGGGTCACGCGCTCGATCACCACGCCGATCGCGTACGCGCTGCGCGTGGCGCAAGCCGTGGCCGGAGGCGACCTGAGCAGTAAAATCGTGGCCGAAGGCAAGGATGAAACGGGCCAGCTGCTGCAAGCCCTGTGCGACATGAATACCAACCTGGCCACCCTGGTGGGACAGGTGCGCAACGGCACGGGCACGATAGCCGTGGCGTCGAGCCAGATCGCCAGCGGCAATGCCGACCTGTCGGCCCGCACGGAAGCGCAGGCCAGCGCGCTGGAAGAGACGGCCTCGTCGATGATCGAACTGACGGGCACCGTGCGCAGCAACAGCGACAATGCGCGCCAGGCCGACAGCCTGGCCCGTTCCGCGTCGGCCATCGCCCAGCGCGGCGGCACGGCCATGACGGAAGTGATCGGCACCATGGACGCCATCAATGCGTCCTCGCGCAAGATCGTCGACATCATCGCCGTGATCGACGGCATCGCCTTCCAGACGAATATCCTGGCCTTGAACGCGGCCGTGGAAGCGGCCAGGGCCGGCGAACAGGGACGGGGCTTTGCCGTCGTGGCGTCCGAAGTGCGCAACCTGGCGCAGCGCTCGGCCGCCGCTGCCAAGGAAATCAAGGAACTCATCGCCGACTCCGTCAGCAGCGTCGGCCAGGGCGCGCAGCTGGTCAGCCAGGCCGGCGCCACGATGGAAGAAGTGGTGGCCAGCGTGGGCCGGGTCAGCGCCATCGTCGGTGAAATCAGCGTGGCCAACCACGAACAGAGCGAAGGCATCGAACAGATCAATGCCGCCATCATGCAGATGGACCAGACGACGCAGCAAAATGCGGCCCTCGTCGAAG
This sequence comes from Janthinobacterium violaceinigrum, assembly GCF_009208555.1. Taxonomy (GTDB): domain Bacteria; phylum Pseudomonadota; class Gammaproteobacteria; order Burkholderiales; family Burkholderiaceae_D; genus Janthinobacterium; species Janthinobacterium violaceinigrum. The sequence continues at coordinate 20,965 of NZ_WFLI01000060.1, forward strand.
AGGCGGCCGCGGCGGCAGCGGCCATGCATGAACAGGCGGGCGAACTGGAAACCCTCGTCAGCCAGTTCAAGCTGGAACGGCAGGATAGCGACAATGCCAAGGCGCCGCCCCGCCCTGACTCTCCCGCCGTACCGCGCCTGCACTAAGAACGCCTATCAAAACCTGCTGCGCGTCGCGATTTGCGGCCTCCGATGCTCACTGTGCATCCGTACAGCTCCGCTTCTCGGGCCAACGGGGGCGCCGAGCCGCACATCCGCTCGCTACGGTTTTGTTAGGTGTTGCAAGTGGCTTATTCCACCTGGCGCGCCAGGCGGATGCCGGAAAATTGCCAGCGCGCGCCGGCCGGGAAGAAATTGCGGTAGCTGGCGCGCGCATGGCCGGCCGGCGTGGCGCACGACGAGCCGCGCAGCACATACTGGTTCAGCATGAACTTGCCGTTGTATTCGCCCAGCGCGCCCGGCGCCGTGCGGTAGCCCGGATACGGCGCATAGCTGCTGCTCGTCCATTGCCAGCAGTGGCCGAACATTTGCCGCAGTCCCGCGTCCGGCGCCGCGGCGGCCGGGTGCAGCTGCCCCACTTCCATTGCCGCGCCTTGCGCCGCCACTTCCCACTCCGCTTCCGTCGGCAGGCGCGCGCCGGCCCAGTGCGCATAGGCGTCCGCCTCGAACAGCGACAGATGGGTGGCCGGCAAGCTCGCATCGAGCGGACGCAAGCCATATAAAGTGAATTCCTGCCAGTTGCCGGCATCGTCGCGCTGCCAGTACAGCGGGCATGCCAGCTGCTGGCTGCGTACCCAGTCCCAGCCTTCCGCCAGCCACAAGTGGGCCGTGCGGTAGCCGCCCGCCTCGATGAAGGCCAGGTATTCGCCATTCGTCACGAGCGCGGTGGCCAGCTCGAACGGCGCCACGTATTGGGGATGGCGCGGCAATTCGTTGTCGAAGCAAAAGCCGTCGCCCGCATGGCCGATCTGCGCCAGGCCGCCGTCGAAGGCGACCCAGGCCGTGGGCGGCGCGTGGCGCGGCGCTGGTGCAGGGGCACTGTCCAGCGCACTGTCCACATAAGCGGGAAACAGGGCGCTCTGCGCCAGCAGGTGCTTGACGTCCGTCAACAGCAACTCCTGGTGCTGTTGCTCGTGTTCCAGGCCCAGCGCCAGCAACATGGTCAGCCGTTCGCGTTCGGGACGCGCCAGTTCGCTGGCCAGCAGGCGGCCGATGCGCGCATCGACATCGATGCGGTAGGCGCGCACCTGCGCCATGCCGGGACGCGTCAGCAAGCCCCGCTGGGCGCGCGGGTGCTTCTCGCCCACGCCGTTGTAATAGGAATTGAACAGCACGCGGAAGGCCGGATGAAAGGGCGCGAACGCCGCTTCCATGCTTTCCAGAATAAACGTTTCAAAAAACCAGGTGGTATGCGCGAGGTGCCATTTCACGGGACTGGCGTCCGGCATCGACTGGGCGCCGCAATCCTCGTCGGACAGCGGTTCGGCCAGCCGCAGCGAATGCCGGCGCACCTTGTTGTAATGATCGATCAGCATGATAGTCTTTTATAGTTTTATGTTGGCATCTTGAACGCCTGACAAAAATCGTAGCGAGCGGCAGTGATTTGTGGCCAAGAAGCACAACCATACTGCAGTACGGGGGCGCCGAGCCGGTGAGCATCGCAGGCCGCAAAGCGCCACGCGCAATAGGTTGGCTCAGGCGTTGTCAATCCCTGATGACGCGCGCGTAAATCACGGCAAACCACTGCTGCGGGTCCGTCCAGACTTGCACGGTGGAAAACCCCGCCTGTTCCAGCAAGCCGACGAACGTCGCGCGCGTGTATTTATAGCTGTCTTCCGTATGGATGCGTTCGCCTTTCGCGAAGCGCCGCTGGCCCCCTTTCCAATGGACGAGCTGCTCGCTGCGCGCTTCCAGGTGCATTTCCACGCGGCTGTCGTCGGCATTGAAAAAGCCGTGGTGCTGCCAGGCGCGCACATCGAAGTCGGCGCCGATCAGCCCGTTCACGTGGCGCAGCATGTTCAGGTTGAAGGCAGCCGTGACGCCCAGCGCATCGTCATAGGCCGCGTCGAGGATGGCGTCGTCCTTGATCAGGTCGACGCCGATCAGCAGGCCGCCGTCGCCGTCCGCATTCGCGCGCAGGCGGCGCAGGAAGGCAGTCGCTTGCTCAGGAGCAAAATTGCCGATCGATGAACCGGGATAGAAGAACAACCGCCGCGCCTCGCGCACGCTGTCGGGCAAGTCCAGGCGGCTGGAGAAATCCAGGCCCAGGCCCGTCATCTCGATGTGCGGAAAGCGCTGCTGCAAGCGGCCCAGCGATTCACTGAGGAAATCATAGGAAATATCCACGGCCACGTACTGGGCCGGGTGCAGCAGCGGGAACAGGCTGGCCGCCTTGGCGCAATTGCCCGCGCCCAGGTCGATCAGGGTGCTGCCCGGCCCCACCGCGTGCGCGATCTCGGCACCGTGGCGGGCAAAGATGGCCGCTTCCGTGCGCGTCGGATAGTACTCGGGCAAGGCGCAGATGGCTTCGAACAGCTTCGAGCCCAGCGCATCGTACAGGTACTTGGGCGAGGTCCACGCAGCGCGCGCCAGCAGGCCGCTGCTGATCTCGGCTATCGTGGCAGGAGTGGCGCTGGCCGCTCCGGCGTTGCTGACAGGATACAAATCGGACGGGTGCTGGGCAAGTGGCATGGTCATGGGCTGGCGTCGTCTCTCTGGGTTCGCGAAGGGCTTGCTGGGCCGGCAGCCGGCTCTCCTTCCCTGCTGCAGACCGTGCTGCAGGCCGTGGCGGACGCCGTTGCCGATGACTTTTTCTCATCATAGCGGAATCCGCGCAAGCCAGCCGTGCGGCAGGTAACTTAAGGTCAAACATGCGGCGCGCACGCAAAATTGGTATTGCCAAGCAAAAATGATAAGCCTGTCGTATACTACACATTGCCGGCCAAACAATCCGCGCCCCTTTGCAGTTCCCAGGCCCCCCTCTCCCCCGCGTGCCTCCCTTTACGATAGCCGTTAACACCATGCTCGAATTGCGCCATCTGTCGAAGTCCTATGCCAATGCCCGGCCCGTCCTGGCGAATATTTCCTGCCGCTTCAAGGCGGGGGAATTCATCGCCATCATGGGCGACTCGGGCGTCGGCAAGTCGACCTTGCTGAACCTGATCGCCGGCCTCGACACACCCGATGCGGGCGCCGAAGCGCACCCTATCCTGGTGGACGGCATTGCCATGTCCAGCCTCGATGACGCCGCCGCCACCCGGCTGCGTCGCGCCCGCATGGGCTTTATCTTCCAGGCCTTCCACGTCTTGCCGCACCTGACCCTGCTGCAGAACGTGGCCCTGCCGCTGCTGCTCAACGGACTGCCCCAGGAGCGTGCCGCCAGCATGCTCGAGGCCGTCGGACTGGGCGGACGCGGCGGCGACTTTCCCCAGCAATTGTCGGGTGGCGAAATGCAGCGCGTGGCGATCGCCCGCGCGCTCGTGCACAAGCCGGCGCTGGTGCTGGCCGACGAGCCCACCGGCAACCTCGATCCCGACACGGCGCACAGCATCCTGCAATTGCTGCGCGCCGAGATCAAGGCCAACGGCAGTTGCGCGATCATGGTCACGCATTCGCTGGCCGCCGCCGAAATGGCGGACAGAACCATGATATTGACCAAAAGCGGACTACAAAATACAACAATCGTCAACCAAATTGATCAAACAATCAGTTAATTTAACTGACCATCTGTCACAAGTTTTGTTATCGTAGTATTATTGAAAACACTTGCCTGGTTATCAATGTTTTAACGCGAATGTTGTACTACGTCACCCAGACAGCCGTACTGCGATGACGAACTATAGCCGGGACCGCATCAAAGTGGTCTCGTCCCTTGCATAACCTAAAGGAGGAGTAAATGAACGTTCGGCAAAAGAAGCTGGAAATGATTGAAGCGATGAACCGGGCGCGTGCGCTCGAACCATCGAGTTTTGTGCCCAACAAGCTGCTCGATACCCTGATCGAGAAGATGAACCTGAAAAATGATGCGGAACTGTGTCGTGTCCTCGAAGTCCAGCCCCCCATCATCAGCAAGATTCGTCACGGCAAACTGTCGGTCGGTGCAACGATTTTATTGCGCATGCATGAAAAATCGGACATCACCATCCGCGAACTGAAGGAACTATCGGCCACACCCGTCCATTGATACACACGCTGTTGTAATGCCATGCCAGGCACCCAGGTCCCCGGCGCCATGAACTTTTGCCATGAAATTCGCGTAGTTCGCTCACCGCACAACATCCGAGCACGATAGCGAAGAGACCCAGCCCAAACCATGCTGACCGTTTCTCTGCCCTCCCGCTCCAGCTCTCCCCTCCCCGCTTTCGCTCCGCATTGCCCCGCCAGCCAGCATTTCCACTCAAACTTGATCTGACACAACACGCATCACCGCCGCAGGTATCAAGGTCTGTTTTTGACCAGTGATCTCAACCGCATGTCCAGCGACCCTCCTGTGCCGCCCGTGCTGCGCCTGACGCTCACGCGCGATCCCCTCGCCGGCGCCGGCGACTGCCCCGCCGCGCCCGGCTGGCTCAGCGAAACCCACGTGCTGTCCGGCGCACGCGGCATCGGCAGCAGCCGCGTCAACCTCGATATCGGCCCGGCCGACGTGGTGCAACTGCTGCTGTGCGACGGCAATTCGCTGCTGGCAGGCAGCCTGGACCTGCCACGCTACCTGGGTTCCCCCGCGCCGGCACGCGACGGCGCGCCCGCCAGCATCGAAGTGGGACTGGCCTTGCGCCCGCAGGCGGCGCGCCAGCCGCCCGGCTTCGATTTCCGCCAGAACGCCCTGAACGCCGCCTTTGCCGAAGCCATCGCCGCCTTCCCCGATCTTCATGCAATCTTAATA
>NZ_WFLI01000061.1 GCF_009208555.1 Janthinobacterium violaceinigrum
CGGGCGGTGCCGTGCCGGCACCGTGCGCTGGCCTGGGCGGCGGCGCGGCGACCAATGGTGCGGCGCAGGCCGCGCTGGCCAGCATGGCGGCGCCCCTGTCGCGTTTCGATGGCGCGCCGCTGGCCACCAGTCTCGGCGAAGTGGGCGGCGTGGCCGTGGCCGCCATCGATGGCAGCCGCCATATGTACCAGCAAGATGGCTTGCAGGTGGCCATCTGGGGCCGGCCCGTGCTCGACGGCTCGGCCGACGACGTGGCGTGCCGCCTCGCTTCACTGTGGCTGAGCAGGGGCGTGGCCGCCTGCGCCAGCCTGTCGGGACCATTCGCGCTGGCCATCCTCGACGCCTTTTCCGGCTCGGCCCTGCTGGCCGTGGACCGCGCGGGCATGCATCCGCTCAGCTATGCGAGCAATGCGCAGGGCCTGTTCTTCGCGTCCTCGCTGGACGCCTTGCTGGCCCATCCGTCCGTGCGGGGTGCGCTCGATCCGCAAGCGCTGTATCACTACCTGTATTTCCACATGGTGCCCGGCCCGGCCACGGCTTACCTGGGCCAGCAGCGGCTGCTGCCCGGCGAATACCTGCATGTGCGCGGCGGCAAGCAATGCAAGGGCAGTTACTGGCAGCTTGCCTTCCGGGAACCGGCAGCGTCGCGCGCATCGTTTGCCGCCAACAAGCAGGAATTCCTGCGCCTGCTGCGCCTGGCCGTGGAAGGCAGCTTGGGGGCGGATGGGGCGGACACGGGTGCGTTTCTCAGCGGCGGCACGGACAGTTCCACCCTGGCCGCCATCATGGGACAAGTGACGGGCCGCCCCGCGCGCACGTATTCGATCGGCTTCGACGTGCCCGGCTATGACGAAATGGCGTATGCGCGCCTGGCCGCCAGCCATGCGGGCAGCATCCACCATGAGCGCTACGTGACACCGGGCGACGTGCTGGCCGCCATTCCCGCCATGGCGGCCATCTTCGACCAGCCTTTCGGCAATGCCTCGGCCATTCCCGCCTTCTACTGCGCGCAGATGGCGCGCGAGGATGGCGTGACGCGTCTGCTGGGCGGCGACGGCGGCGACGAATTGTTTGGCGGCAATGAGCGTTATGCGCACCAGGCCTTGCTGTCGCAGTACGAGCGCGTGCCCGTGATCTTGCGCCAGGCCATCATCGAGCCGCTGCTGTTCCGTGTGCGCACGGGCAAGCCGTGGCGGCTGGGCGACAAGGCGCGCCGCTATATCGAGCAGGCGAGCCTGCCGCTGCCCGCCCGCCTCGACAGCTACAACCTGCTGCTGCGCCATGGCCACCGCGCGGTGCTGGAAGCGGGTTTCATCGACACCATCGATCCGGGCATGGCGCCCGGCTGCATGAATGGCGCGTACTGGGAGCGGCAAGGCCAGGGCTTGAGCCAGATCAATGAATTGCTGGCGCTGGACATGCGCTTCACCCTGGCCGACAACGACCTGTTCAAGGTACGCAAGGCGTGCGAGCTGGCCGGCGTGGAAGCGGCCTTTCCCTTCCTGCACGATGCGATGGTGGCGTTTGCCACGGGCCTGGCGCCGCGGGACAAGCTCGACGGCATGCGGCTGCGGCCTTTCTTCAAGCGGGCGCTGGCGGACATCCTGCCGCCCGCCATCGTGCGCAAGAAAAAGCACGGCTTCGGCTTGCCTTTCGGCCTGTGGCTGCACAGCCATGCGCCGCTGCGCGAGTTTGCGTTCGATAACCTGACGCAGCTGCGGGGGCGGGGCATCGTGCGGCCCGCCTTCATCGACGATTTGCAGGGGCGCTTGCTGGCGGAACACCCAGCCTACCACGGCACCATGGTGTGGCTGCTGCTGATGCTGGAACAGTGGCTCAGCCAGCATCCGGGCGCGCTGGGTGCGCTTGCCGGCGGTTTTGCCGCATGCGCCACAGAAACGCCAGGCGTCCTCGATCCCACGGCGTAAAACGGGGCAGCTGCAGCAGGTCCAGCCCCGCGCCGGGGCGCGCCACGCCCCAGTCCGTGGCCACGGCCGCCTTGAAACCGAGGCGCTTGACCATCGCCACGTGGCGCGCGCCATAATCGCGTCCGGCCTTGCCGTTCGGATACGCAAACAGGGTGACGGGTGCCTGGATCAGGCTTTCCAGCTGGCGCTTGCCGTTGGCGATGTCGAGCTGGGCGGCCCGCTCCGGCAGGGTGGACAGGATAGGGTGGCTGGCCGTGTGCGCGCCCAGGCCCATGCCCGCCGCCTGCAGCTGGCGCAGCTGGGCCGTGCTCAGCATGGCTCCCGGGCCCGCCGCGGCGCCCGCCTGGCGGCGGATCTGTATGGCCATCTGCTGGCGCCGGGCGAACGGCAGGTATTTGAGCCGGCCCAGCAAGGTGGCGATGGCCGCCTGCCGCTGCGCCAGGCTGGCGATGGGCACGCTGCCCAGGCCGTGTTCGCGCAGGTCCAGCACGGGGCCGGCCGCGTGGCGCATGGCGTCGATCACCGTGTCGTTCCACATCTGTCCGCCGTCCAGGTAGCCCGTGGCGATAAAGAACGTGGCGTGCAAGCCATGGCGCTGCAGCAGGGGCAGGGCTACCTGCGCGTTGTCCGCATAGCCGTCGTCGAAGGTGATGCAGGCGGCGCGCGGCGGCAGGCTGCCATCCTGCAGCCGCTGCACGGCCTCGGCCAGCGGCAGCGGCGCATAAAAACGCTGGATAAGGCGCAGCTGGCGTTCGAACAGGCGCGCCTCGACTTCATGGGGAAACAGGGGATCGGGCCGGGCCAGCACGCGGTGGTAGATCAGGATGGACAAGGTGGCCGTCATGGCTGCTCCGCGATGGCGGCTGCGGGCTTGGCCGGGCGGGCGGAGGGCGTGGCCGCCCGTACCTGCCGCTCGACGACGATGCGCGTGGCGATCAGGGCCGCCATCAGGTAATACGGCATGTCGAAATACAGCAGGCTGAGGAAGGCGCCGCCCACGGCAAAACCGATCAGGCTGGCCTGGCTCATGGTGGCCAGGCCGTGCGCCCAGCGCAGTTCGGGCTTGCCCCGCGTGCGGCGGATGATGACGGCGGCCGTGCGCCACGTGGCGATGCCCAGCGCCAGGTAAAGGACGAGGCCGACGAAGCCGTGTTCGCCCAGCGCCTGGAAATAGATGCTGTGCGCCGCGTGCACATCCATGGGGTTCGGCGCGTAGCGGGCAAAGATGCTGGCATCGGAAACGTCGAAGCCGCCGCCCAGGAAGCGGTCGCGCGCCAGGTTCCACGCCATGCGCCAGGCGTTCAGGCGCCCCATGGCGGAGACATCGTCTTCGTAGGTATTGATGGTATCCATGCGATCGGCCCAGCGCTCGGGCATGAAGGCCAGCAGCAGGGGCGTGACGGCCGCCAGCAGCGCGCCCAGCACCAGCTTGCGGTCGCTTTTCAGCCACATGAACAGGCCCATGGCGGCGATGGCCAGCAGGGCGCCGCGCGAATACGAGCCCAGCGCGGACAGCGCCGACAGCAGCATGGCCGCCGACAAGCCACGGCGCACCCAGCGCTTGTCCGAGTTTTGCTGCAGGTAATACATGAGGGGGATGGTGATGATCAGGGCCAGTGCCAGCGCGTTGTTATCGCCAATAAACGTTTCCTCCGGTCCCCAGACACGTTCCGTGCCGCCGCTGCGGATGGTAAAGATGCCGCCTTTCACGCCGTAATAGCCGAGCGAGCCCACCAGCACCCATACGAGGCGCACGATGTCGCGCTGCGTGCGTATCACCATCATGATCACAAAGCTCATCAGCATGATCTTCATGACCTTGTTCCACTGCACCCACGACGATTCCGGCAGCAGGGCAAACGCGGCCGTGACATTCATCCACGCGACGAACAGCAGCAGCAGCACGCTGATGGGCGTGAGCGGCAGGCTTTTCGGTTCGCGCGTCATCAAGAGGCCGACCATGGTGGCGATGGCGATGATGAAGGCAAACGGCATGTGGGTGGCAAAGCCCCAGGCTTGCGTGTGCGGATTCATGACGCTGACCCAGACCCACATCAGGCCGCCGGTGGCCGGCGACTTCAGGATGAAGGGCAGCGAACCCAGGATGATGACGGTGATCACGATGTCGCGCATGACGGGGGACGCTCCTGGTTTAGCCTGCCTGGTATTGATGCCTGTCAACGGGCTGGCGGTCAGGCTCAGTACACTGGGTCAACACTGTCGAGTGTTGGTGAAACTGTCAATTAGTTTTGTCATGGTAAGACCAAGGAGGCATGTCCTTGTTGACCGTTCTCATGGCGACCTACAATGGCGCCGACACCTTGCCCCAGGTATTGCGCGCCTACATGGGCTTGCATCCGCCCGCGGGCGGCTGGCGCCTGGTCATTGCCGACAATGGCAGCACCGACGCGACGGCGCAGGTGATCGCCGCCTTCCGCGGCCGCCTGCCTTTGAGCTCGGTCTACGTGGCGCGGCGGGGCCGCAGTCCCGCCCTCAACGGCGCCGTCGAGTACGCCTTGCGCCGCAGCGGCGATGGCAGCGAGCTGTTCGTCTTTGGCGACGACGACGCCATGCCCGCGCCCGACTGGCTGTGCCGCCTGCAGGCGTGCGCGCGCAGCCATCCCGGCCATGCGCTGTTCGGCGGCGCCATCGTGCCCGCCTGGCGGGAAAGGCCCGCGGACTGGCTGCTGCGCCTGACGCCGGTAGGCTTGACGTGGGGCATCACCAGCCCCGGCCTGCGCGACGGTCCCGTGTATCCGGGCCTCGTGTGGGGCGCCAACATGGCCATCCGCCGCCGCATCTTCGAGACGGGCGCCCGCTATGACGAAAGCATCGGCCCCCAGGGGCCCAGCTATGCGATGGGCAGCGAAACCAAGCTGAACCTGGATATGTATCGGTCCGGCAACCCTTCATGGTTCTGTCCGCAGGCCAGGGTAGCCCACATCATCCGCGTGAAGCAGGTGCAGCGCGACTGGATCTTGCGGCGCTCTTTCCTGTTTGGCCGGGGCCAGTGCCGGCTGGTGGTGCCGGCGCCCAGCGTGGAATGGCTGGGCGTGCCCCGCTGGATGCTGGGCCGCTACCTGCGCGACGGCGTGGCCGCCCTGCGCGCCTGGCTGCGGGGCGACCGCGAAACGCTGTTCCTGCGCAGCTGGGAAATGGCTTCGCTGCACGGCTATTTCTATGAGGCATGGCGCGGACGGCGCAAACGCTTGCCGCGCGTCCTCATCACCAGCTATTCCGGCGAGCTGGGCGGCATGGAGCTGCGCATGGCGCAGGAAGCGCACATGCTGGACAAGGCCGGCTTCGACAGCGTGCTGGCGCTGCGCCGCTTTCCCGGCTCTGCCGCGTGGACGCAGGGCTTGCGCCAGCAGAAACTGCAGGTGGAAGTGTATGAACCGCCCCTGTTCGTCGAGCATTGGGCGTGGCGGCGCTGGAATCTGCTGCGCGCCAGGATCACGGGCGCCTGGCGGCTGCGGCGGCTGCGGCCCGACCTGGTGCACGTGGCATTTTGCTGGACCACCTATGGCGCTTCCATCCTGTGGCTGGCGCGGCAGTGCCGCCTGCCGGCCGTCATCAGCGTGCACAACGCGTTTCCCCTGGAACCGTTCAGCGGCTGGCAGCGGCCCCGGCTGCAGGAAGCGTTCCGCGCCGTGAAGGGCGTGTATGCCGTGTCGCCGTCGGCCATGCGGCATTTCCTCGACCTGTACCGGGGCATGCTGGCGCCGCAGACGCGGCTGGCCGTGATACCGAACGGCGTCGATACGGACGCCTTCATCGTGTCGCCCGAGCGGCGGCGCCTGGCGCGCCAGCAGCTGGGGCTGCCACCGGACGCCCTGGTGATCGGTTCCGTGGCGCGCCTGTCCGCGCAAAAGCGGCCGCAGGCCTTGCTGGCCATGTTCATCCGCCTGGCCAGGCAGTTCCCCCGCCTGTATCTGGTGTTGGCGGGTACGGGACCGCTGGAAGCCATGCTGCGCGAGCAGGTGCAGGCGGCAGGAATGCAGGAGCGCGTGCTGCTGACGGGATTCCAGCCCCGCATCGAACTGCTGATGCCCGCCTTCGACCTGCATTTGCTGCTGAGCAGGAATGAAGGCTTCGGCATCGCCACCATCGAGGCGATGGCCTGCGGCGTGCCGGCCTTGGGCACCGACGTGCCCGGCACCAGCGACATCCTGCGGGGCAGCGGCGGGGGCCTGCTGCTGCCGCTCGACGACGAAGACGCGGCGTGCCGGGCCGTGGCGGACCTGCTGCGCGACCCGGCGCGGCGCCGGCGCATGGGACGGCAAGCCCGCCTGGAGGCAGAACAGCATTATTCCATGCAGCGGCTGGAACGGCAGCTGCGCCAGTTCTATGCCGGCCTCGTGTAGCGCCAGGAGCCGCCCCGCATGAATGCCACGCGCCATTCCTTCTTCTTTTCCTTTGCCGAAAAATACACGGTGCTGCTGCTGAGTATTGTTGCCACGATGATCCTGTCACGCCTGCTGACGCCGGCCGAGGTGGGCGTGTATTCGCTGGGCGCCGTGCTGGTGGCCATGGCCCAGGTGGTGCGCGATTTCGGCGTGGGCCAGTACCTGATCCAGGAAAAGACCCTGACGACGGAAAAACTGCGCGCCGCCCTGGCCACCAGCCTCGTGGTCGCCTGGCTGCTGGCGGCACTGGTGCTGGCCGCCAGCGGCCCGCTTGCGCGTTTCTACGCGGAACCGCGCCTGCAACTGGTGCTGCAACTGTTGTCGATCAACTTCCTGCTGATACCGTTCAGCGCGCTGACCTTGCCCCTGCTGCGGCGGCAACTGCGCTTTCGCGCCATCTATGCGATCAACGCGGCCAACAGCGTCACCAACCTGCTGGTGGGCGTGGGCATGGCGCTGCTTGGCCACAGTTACATGAGCCTGGTGGCGGCCGTGCTGGCCGGTTCCATGGCGTCGTTGCTGACCAGCCTGGTCGTGCGTCCCCGCGAACTGCCATGGCTGCCGGGGCGGCGCGGCGTCAAGGCCATCGTCTCCTTTGGCGCGTATGCGACGGGGGGCGGGCTGGTGGACGAGGCGGGCGTGGTGGCGCCGGACCTCGTCATCGGCAAGATGATCGATATCGAAAGCCTGGCCCTGTTCGGCAAGACGCAAAGCATGCTGAGCATTTTCAACCAGGCCATCACCAGTGCCATCTCGCCCGTGGTGTTTCCCCTGTTTGCGGCGCGCGACCGCGAGGAGGGCGGGGCGGGGCCCGTGTATGTGCGCACGGTCAGCTATATGACGGCGCTGGCCTGGCCCTTTTTCCTGTTTCTCGCCTGCATGGCCTTGCCCCTCGTCAAAGTGTTGTATGGACCGCAATGGAGCGCTTGTACGCCCTTGATACGCATCATGTGCCTGTCCTCGGCCGTGTATAGCATATTCAGCATGGCCCGCTACCTGTTCGTGGCGACGGGCCGGATGCGCGTGCAGGCGGGGCTCGATGCCTGGGCGGGCGGCCTGAAAGTGGCGGCGCTGCTGCTGGCGGCGCCGTTCGGGCTGGTGGCCGTGGCCTGGGCCGTGGTGTTCAGCACCCTGTTGCGCAGCTGGCTGATCTACCGCTGCCTGCGGCGCTTCAGCGGTCTCGACTGGCGCGTGCTGCTGCCCACCTTGCGCAAGAGCCTGGCCCTGTGCGCGATCAGCAGTCCGCCGCCGCTGTGCATGCTGCTGTGGATGCCGGCAGACATGCCGCATGCGATCCCGCTGCTGGCGCTGGCAGGCACGGCGCTGGCGACCTTGCTGTGCTGGATAGGGGGGATTTTCCTGTTGAAACATGAAATCGCCGCCGAGTTTGTTTTAGTGCAACGCAAGCTGCTGGGCCGCTGGCTGGCCGTCAAATCGCTGCACTGACGGCTTTCAGGGGCGCGGAGGCAAGAAAGGGTGACCATGCGTGTCGGTATCTTGTCCTATCCCATGCTGTTTCAGCGCGACGGCGGCTTGCAGGTCCAGGTGCGCGAAACCCTGGCCGCCCTGAACCGGCTGCCGGCACACCGGGCGCGGCCCCTGACGGTGCAGCTGGTGGATGCCAACCATGAACGGCTGGCCGATTTCGACGTGCTGCACGTGTTCTCGGCCAGCAACGGCACCTACCGCATCGTGGAAACGGCCTGCGAGCTGGGCGTGCCCGTGGTGCTGTCGCCGCTGCTGGCGCCCAGCTGGAACCGGGGCAGCGCCTGGCGGGCCCGGCTGGCCGACCGGCTGGCGGGGCGCCTGACGGAATGGATGGTGCAGACGAGCTACGCGCAGACGCGGCGCGCCCTGCATCTGGCCAGGCTCGTCATCGCCTTGGGCGAGGCCGAGCGCGACGCCCTCGTGCACGGTTTCGGCCTGGCGAGCGAGGCGATCCACGTGCTGCCGAACGGGATCAACCCGCATTTCTTCACGGCCAATGGCGATCTGTTCCTGCGCGAGACGGGCATCGCGGGGCCGTTCGTGCTGATGGTGGGCAGCATTTCACCGTATAAGAACCAGCTGGGCCTGGCCCAGGCGCTGCTGGGGGCGGGCCTGCCCCTGGTGCTGATCGGCGCCGCGCCGCGCGAACAGCAGGCCTACCTGCAGCAGTTGCTGGACTTGCCGCACGTCAGCTGGCTGGGCGCGCTCGACCATGCCGATCCGCTCCTGGCCAGCGCCTACCATGCGGCGGCCGTGGCGGCCTTGCCCAGCCAGGGCGAAGTGTTTCCCCTGAGCGTACTGGAAGCGCTGGCGGCCGGCACGCCCGTCGTCATGACGGCGCAAAGCGCGCTGGACTTGCCCGATTCCGCGTTTGCGCTGCGCAAGGTGCGCTGGGACGACGGCGCCGCGCAGCGCCAGGCCATTCTCGAACTGCTGGCGCTGCCGCCCGAGCGGGCCCGCGTGCGCGCGCTGGTGGAACGTTTTACGTGGGAACGGGTGGCGGCCCGGATCGCCGATTGCTACCACCAGGTGCACACGCTGGCGGAACGGAGGACCCATGCTGTTTAATTCCTTTGCCTTCCTGTTTGCCTATCTGCCCATCGTGCTGGCCGGCTATTTCCTGCTGGACCGCTGGATTTCCCCGCGCAACGGAGGCGCCGCGTCCGCCGCCAGCTGGCGCCGCCTGGCGCCCGCCGTGTGGCTGGCGGGCGCCTCGCTGTTCTTCTATGCCTGGTGGGATGTGCGCTACCTGCCGCTGCTGCTGGCCTCGATCTGCGTCAACTACGGCGCCGGGCGTTTGATGGGCGGCAGCGCGGGCGCGGCCCGCAAGCGCGTGCTGGCGGCAGCGCTGGCGCTGAACCTGGGCTTGCTCGCGTATTACAAATATGCGAATTTCTTCATCGACAGCGTGAATGCCATCGCGGGACTGGCTGGCGCTGGCAGCCAGCCGTGGCACGGCCTCGACATCATCTTGCCGATCGGCATCTCGTTTTTCACGTTCACGCAGATCGCCTTCCTTGTCGATTGCTACCGGGGCGAGGTGCGCGAGTACCGTTTCATCCATTACGTGCTGTTCGTCAGCTATTTCCCCCACCTGATCGCGGGCCCCGTGCTGCACCACCGCGACATGATACCCCAGTTCGCGGACCCGGCCAACGCCCATCCGCGCGCGGCCAATTTTGCCGTGGGCCTGTCGATCTTCACCATCGGCCTGGCCAAGAAGGTGCTGATCGCCGACAACCTGTCGCCGCTGGCCATTCCCGTCTTCGCGGCCGGCGCGGAACCGACCCTGATCGAAGCGTGGATCGGCGTGCTGGCCTATACCTTCCAGCTGTACTTCGACTTTTCCGGCTATTCGGACATGGCCATCGGCCTGTCGCGCCTGTTTGGCGTGAAATTGCCGCTGAACTTCAACTCGCCGTACAAGGCGGCCAATATCGCGGACTTCTGGCGCCGCTGGCACATGACCTTGTCGCGTTTCCTGCGCGACTATCTGTATATTCCCCTGGGCGGCAGCCGCCATGGCGAGGCCATGCGCTACCGCAACCTGATGCTGACCATGCTGCTGGGCGGCCTGTGGCATGGCGCGGGGTGGACCTTCGTCATCTGGGGCGGCTTGCACGGCCTGTACCTGGTGCTGCAGCAGGCGTGGCAGCGCGCGTTCGGCGCGGCGCCGGGGTACCGATGGCTGCGCTGGTGGCCGATGTGGTGGTCCAGTCTGCTGACCTTTCTTGCCGTCATGCTGGCCTGGATCTTCTTCCGCGCGCCCGACGTGGCCACGGCCTGCGATATCGCGGGCGCGCTGGTGGGGGCGAACGGCGTGAGCCTGCCGCGGGGCCTGGCCAGCCATGGCGCCAGCCTGGCGCAGTGGGGCTTGCATCCGGCCTTCGGCGGCATCCGCTGGATCGAACTGGCGGGGCCCGGCTTGCCCGTGCTGCTGGGCGCCATGCTGCTGGCCTTCCGGGCGCCGAATACGCAAGAAATATTCTTTCTCTACGAGCCTGCCATTGAACGCATATTTCAACCGCAAGGACGCTGGGCCTTCCGCTGGCGGCCCTCGCGCCGCTGGAGCGTGGGCATGGCCGCGCTGTTTGTCGCCTGCGTCTTCGGCATGAACCGGGTCACCGAATTTCTTTATTTCCAGTTCTGACGATGGACACCGCCGCCCGCCGCTACCTCGCCAGCTTTCTCGCCTGCGCCTTCATCGTGCTGGGCTCAATCTCGTTCCTGAATTACCAGGTCGATCCCTATTTGCTGCACCAGTGGGACAGTCCCTTGGTGCAGCGTCCGCGCCAGCTCAATGAAAAGCTCGGCGCCTGGGCCAAGACGTATGCCGTGGCGCGCTACCGGCCGGCCGTCATCTACATCGGCAATTCGCGTACGGAAATGGGCTTGCCGACGGCGGTACGCGCCTTGTTCGATGGCAAGAGCATCTTCAACAGCGCCGTGTCGGGCGCCTCGCTCGGCGACGCCATCCGCCTGGCCGAGCATGCGGCCAGGGTCAGCCCCGTCGAAACCATGGTGTGGGGCATCGATGCGCCCACTTTTTCCCTGAAGATGGGGGCGGCGCGCGTGGAAGACAGCCTGACGGGCGCCAGGCACGGCTTTTTCGCCCAGCGCGCCCTCGTCAACCTGAAGCGGGGCCTGACCCTGGACATGACGGAAGACAGCGTGCGCATCCTCACCGGCCATGCTGGCGACGTGTGCCGCTCCAACCTGGCCGCGTATGGGCAGCGCGACGAAACGTGCACGCTCGCGGGCATGCGCCACTGGCTGGGCACAAGCGACGCCATTCCCGTGCGGCTGCAGGAATTTGGCGATGGCCAGGGGCCGACACCGCCATCGACGCCCGCGCTCGACGCCAGCATCGGCAAGCTGTGCCGGGGCGGCGTGCGCCTGCGCCTGTACATCAACCCCACGCACGCGCTGACCTTGTACGCGCTGTACTGGCGCGGCAAGTGGGATGCCATGCAAGCGTGGCAGCGCGGCCTGGTCCAGCTGGTCGAGCGCCACCGCCGCCAGGGCTGCGACGTGCGCCTGCACGACTTTTCCGGCTTCAACAGCATCACGACGGAAGCGACCCCGCTCGTCAGCGGCAAGCCCGACATGCATTACTACTGGGAAGTGTCGCATTACCGGGACAATGTGGGCCGCCTGATCCTGGCGCGCCTGTTCGGCGGCACTACGCTGCCGCCGGCCGATTTCGGCGTGGAGCTGACGCCAGCCAATGTCGGCTCCCATCAGGCGGCCATGCGCGCGGCGCGCGAGCGCTACCGCGTGGAACACGCGCGCGAGACGGGCTATGCGCAGCGGGTGCTGGACGGGCCGCTGATCAGGCGGTGAAGGGCGACGGGCAGGGCAGCGGCCATCCCCGCTTGCCATTGCCAGGACCATGCCGCCAACAAGGAGGAGCCATGCTGTGTCATCCGTTCCCGTTCCAGTCCGCCGCCGGCATCTGCGGCATGCAGCGGGTCACCGAATTTTTTATCTCCAATGAACGCTGACCATGGATACCTGCGCCCGCCGCTACCTCGCCATCTTCTGCGCCTGCGTGCTGACCGCGCTGGCCCTCGTTTCCGCCGTCAATTACCGCGTCGATCCTTATTTGCTGCACCAGTGGGACACGCCGCTGGTGCAGCGCCTGCGCCCCACGTATGAAAAGCTCGCCGTGTGGGGCAAGACGTATGCGGTGGCGCGCTACCGGCCCGCCGTCGTGTACATCGGCAATTCGCGCACGGAAATGGGCTTGCCCACCAGGGTGCACGCCTTATTCGATGGCAAGAGCATCTTCAACAGCGCCGTGTCGGGCGCCTCGATCGGCGACGCCATCCGCCTGGCCGAGCATGCGGCCAGGGTCAGCCATGTCGACACCATCGTCTGGGGCATCGACGCGCCCTCGTTTTCGCTGGAACTGGGCTCGGCCGGCGTGGAACCGGGCTTGACGGATGACGGCCCCGCGTTTTTTGCCCGACGCGCCTTGCTGGACATCAAACGCGGCCTGACCGTGGACATGACGCGCGACACCTGGCGCATCCTCAGCGGCACCTATGACGGCGCCTGCCTGTCCAGCCTGGCCTTGCATGGCCAGCGCGACCAGTCCTGCCTTACCGTCCGCAACCATGGCTGGGCCGGCACGGCCCGTTCCTTCACGCCGCGGCTGCAGGAGTTCGGCGACGGCCTGGGCCCCACCGGGCCCGCGCTGCACGCGTTCGACGCCAGCGTCGGCAAGCTGTGCCGGGGCGGCACGCGCTTGCGCGTCTACATCAATCCCACGCACGCGCTGACGCTCGACGCCCTGTACTGGCGGGGCAAGTGGGATGCCATGCAGCAATGGCAACGGGACCTGGCGCAGCTGGCGCAACGCCACCGCAGCCAGGGCTGCGACGTGCGCGTGTACGATTTTTCGGGCTTCAACAGCATCACCAGCGAACCGATCCCGCAGGTGACGGGCGCGCGCGACATGCGTTACTACTGGGAGGCGTCGCACTACCGCGACAATGTGGGTCACTTCATCCTGGCGCGCCTGTTCGGCGGTCCGTTGCCGCCGCCGGCGGACTTCGGCGTCGAGCTGACGGACGCTAACATGACGGCTCACCAGGCGGCCATGCGCGCCGCGCGCGAGCGCTACCACGCGCAGCACGCCGCGGAAACGGCCTATCTGCGCCATGCATTGACCTTGCCCCGCGAACCCAAATAGGATGACGTGGCACCAGGCGTACGCCGTGAGGCAGGGCGCTTGCGCTATGATGTAGTTTTGCCATCCAGCAAGTTCCGGGACTCATCATGAAAATCGCCTTCTTTGCCAGCCAGCCCTACGACCGCCGTTTCTTCGATGAAGCCTTGCCGTCCCAGCCCGACGCCGCCGGCATCGAACTGGTGTACCACAGCGCCTTGCTGAGCCAGGAAACCGTGATCCTGGCGCAAGGCGCCGATGCCGTCTGCGTCTTCGTCAACGACGTGCTCGACGCGCCCGTGCTGGAAGCCCTGCATGGCTATGGCGTGCGCGCCATCCTGTTGCGCTGCGCCGGCTACAACAACCTGGACCTGGAAGCGGCGAGACGCCTGGGCCTGTTCGTTGCCCGCGTGCCAGCCTACTCTCCGGAAGCCGTGGCCGAATACACCCTGGCCCTGGTGCAGACCCTGAACCGCCACACGCACCGCGCGTATGCCCGCGTGCGCGAAGGCAATTTCTCGCTGGACGGCTTGCTGGGCGCCACCTTGCACGGCAAGACGGTGGGCATCGTCGGCACGGGCAAGATCGGCCTGGCCACGGCGCGCATCTTCAAGGGTTTCGGCTGCACGGTGCTGGGCCACGACCCGTATCCGGCGCCCGCGTTTGCGCAACTGGGCACGATGGTGGAGCTGCCGCAGCTGCTGGCCGAATCCGACATCGTCTCCCTGCATTGCCCATTGATGGAAAGCACGCGCCACATGATCAGCGAAGCAACGTTACCGCTGATGAAGAAGGGCGCCATGCTGGTGAACACGTCGCGCGGCGGCCTGATCGACACGGGCGCCGTCATCGAGGCGCTCAAGTCGCGCCAGCTGGGCTCCCTGGCCATCGACGTGTATGAGCAGGAAAGCAATCTGTTCTTCCAGGACCGCTCGTCCGACATCATCGACGACGATATCTTCCAGCGCCTGATGACCTTCCCCAACGTGCTGGTGACGGGCCACCAGGGCTTCTTCACCATCGAAGCGCTGCGCGAGATCGCCGCCATCACGTATCACAACCTCGCTTGCTTCCGCCAGGGCAAGGCGTGCGAAAACAGCGTCTTAGCCGGCTGACGCAGCTTTTTTGGGCTTGGGCGGCGGCTTCGGTTTCGGCAGCGGCAAGGCATCGGCCGTGCGCCGCGCCAGCTGGCTGAGCCAGTCGCGCTCGTCCCACAGCCCGCCATCGATGAGGAAATAGGGCTTGGCTTGCGGGTAGGGCGGCGCTTCCTGCGGCGTGCCCTGCATGCTGATCCAGGCGCGGCCCGCATCCGTCGGCTTGATGAACAGCTGGTCGTCGGCGACGATGGCGAACATCTTGCCATCGCAATACAGGCCGTATTCGCCAAACATCTTTTTCGCGCTGACGCTGCCCGCGCCTGCCATCTGGTCGAGCAAAAAATCCACGGTGCCTTGCTGAGATGCCATGTCGTCCTCCCTGTGAGGGGGCCAGTGTAACGCAAGCCTGCGCGCCGGCGGGCTTTTTGCAGTGCCGCTCTGGCCAGCGGGCAATGCTGCGGCTACACTACGGCCATGATTTTTTTGCATTGACGATACTGCCATGACACCCGAGCTGATTATCCACCGCGGCATCACCATCGCCACCCTGGCCGCCAGCCAGTCCGTGGACGCCCATTGCGCGCCCGGCCACACGGCCATCCGCGAGCAGGACGACGGCTGGTGGCTGTATTTTGTCGACGAAGACGGCACCGTCGACGGCTACGACAGCCCGTTCGCCAGCCACGCCGAAGCGCTGTGGGCGGCCAAGGCCGCAGCCGAGTTCAGCGCGCAATGAAGGCCAGTCCATGGGCCTTCCTGGGATTGCCGCAAGCGCCCGTGCCGGAAGCGGAAAGCGCGGAATACGGCGCCTGCCGCGCCACCTTGGATGGCAAGCGGCTGGTCTTGCGCGTGGCGAAAACCACGCCGACGAAAACCGGCCAGTTCGTCACGGCCTGGAAACGCCCCCATCCCGATGCCGAGATCGCCCCGCTGGACGAAGCGGACCCCGTTGATTTCCTCGTCATCGCCGTCAGCGACGGCGCACAGCACGGTTTTTTTATCTTCTCCCGCGCCGTGCTGATCGAGCGCGGCGTGATGTCGCGCACCAGCGCCGGCGGCAAGCGGGCGCTGCGCGTCTATCCGCCCTGGTGCGCCCCCGCAGCCGCCCAGGCCCTGCGCACGCAGCGCTGGCAGGCCGGCTGTTTTGTGGCGGCAGGAGACCAGCGCAGGCTGGAACAGCTGCTCGGGCAGTGATTGTTGCCGTTGGCCTTGGACGTAATCTGCGTCTTGCTGAAGCATTCCAATCGTCCGCTATCGGCCAGCACCCGTCGTTGAGTTCATCGAGAAAAACATGGAAAATATTCTTCGCCACATTCACGAGGGCCACTTCCGGGTCATCGAAGAGTTCAACGCCGCATTCGCTGTTCATGGCGGTTCAAGAAGTGCGTTCTCTGACAGTTTTTCGAAAGAAATTACTGAGAGATATCTTGCGGGTTCGATTGACTTCGACATTGCTGATTGTGCGATGAATGCACTATCCGCCTGGACGCCACTTGAAGATTTTCCTTCCTACTCCTGGGCGGTGTACCAAGCCTTTGATGAAGGAGAGTATATGCACCCAGGGCAAGTCATCGGTAGCAATGAAGATGTATATACTCGTCCTTTGTTGCGTAAAGCAATGTCGGATTTCCATCCTCTGGATTGATAACGCGCCGCTGATGATTGCATAGCCTGGCCTGGCGACAGGATTTGAGAGCCTGTTCTGGCGCGGAACCAGGCAGCGCCGGCAAGCGGCCACAAGTGGTCATCGAAAAGCACTCCTCCGTGAAGCCGGCCAATATGACAGAGTGACTTGATGAGAGATGTACTTGAAGAAAAACCGGAATTTGATACGCATGGCGCTGGGTGCCGTGCTGCTGTGGCCAGTCGTGGCGCAGGCCGATATTATTCAGCGAAACGTGTTTACAGCTATTTCTAACGAACAGGATAGCGAAGGCGCCGATGTGCTGACCGTGGCGGAAGCCACGGCCTGCGGCGGCAATCGGCTGCGCATCAAAGAGGGGATGCTGGAAAACAAAGATGAGTATGCGAGCCTCAGACCCGCACTCGCCGAGCGCATCCGTGATAAGACAGCAATGGTCGTGACACTGTTTGGCTGCCCTGTCGGGAAGACCGGCGAGCAGGCCGTTCCGTTTGCGCGCCTGATTGCCGGCTGCGGCCCGGGCACCTGTGCCGACGGCAAGGCGCGCCTGTACCTGGACGAACAGCTGATGCCGCAGGTCAAGCAGCGCTCGCCTTATGTGCTGGTGCTGCCCTTGCCCGTAGCCGCGTTGCCCGGTACCTGGAAGGTGGAGATTTTCGATACCATCAAGAGCGATCTGGTGCGTATCTCCGGACAGACCAATGCAGCCGATTTTGTTTCAGGCAAGATGGTGGGCGGTTACCGCCTTTATGATCGGGATGGCAACATCGAATCGCAGGTAGAGCAAGATGAGCTTGGCCGCGAACATGGCATAGCGACGACGTATTTCAGCAATGGCAAGCTGGAATCGCGGGGGCAATGGCGCGATGGCCTGCCCGTGGGTGTACACAATAATTACCATCCCAACGGTAAGGTAAGCATTCGTTAGGTTTACAGCGACAAGGGCGTGCTGCTGAGCACCCAGCAGTTCACCGAGCAAGGCGCGCCGGTGTATGCCGATGGTCAGAAGTCGAAAAAATGAACTGATGCGGTGCGCGACGCTCCGGGAGTAGGTAGCGATGTAGCAGCGATGCACGGCGCCCAGGAATTCCTGTTCGCTTTGACGGTGGCGAGGGTGGCTGTTGCGTCCGGTGGTGCCCATCGAAAGTTTTTCAATTATTAACATGCTGTGCCTGTCCATATGGCTGTGTTCGGCCAACAGCTGACCATAACGAATTCATACCTTCTGATGGAGAAAATAGGATGAACGATGAACAAGGAACGCCGGACGACAGCGCCTGTATGGATGCGGCACCGATGGCAGGCCAGGACCTGGTGGCACAATCTCCTAGGCCAGCGATAGCGGAAGTGGCCCCGATGCGGGCATTGAGCGCCGATGCCAGCAACCAGGGCGGGATCGCTGCGCCGGCCGCGCGCGGTTGGCAGGCATCCGACAAGTCGCTGATATATGCGTTTGGCAAGATCGGCTATGACTTCGGAACCCAGGCCCGCATGGATAGTTTTTTCCAGTTGATGGGACCCGATCACAGCCCGTTCAATACCGAACAATTGCTTGATTTCCTCGCAAAACGCGAAGCCGAAACGCGCATGCTGATTTGGACCTTGAATGTCGATCTGACGCCGGTGTACGCGCTTGAACCAGGCGAGCCATTCTCTCGCGACACGTATGCGCTGCTGATCGGTGCACTGGAAGGCCAGGTGAGGGGGGAAGGCGACGCCGGTTATATCGCGCGAGTCGCCATCCCCGGCTATTTGACGGGGAAAAAGGTGCGGCTGTATTCGGGCCAGGTGGTGCCTGTCGTGTCGGTACCAGCGCGCGCGATCTATTACTGTGACGTCAATCAGATCATAGAGGGCGCAGTCAAGGCGGTGGCCGCCAACCAGGCAGCTCAGCAAGTGGATAAATTGCGCATCGGCTTGCGCGAATGTCTGAACCGGATCTACTGCAGCGTCTGCAACCTGGGCATGTGGTCGTCCGACCGGGCCACGAATTTTGTCGCTATCAATGCCGCCCAGATCGTCACGGCACTCACACAAGATCTGCTCGCCGGCAGTAGCGGCGGCATCCGACAGTTGGCCCAGATCGCCGTCGAGAAAAGTTCCTTCTGCCGCGTGGATTCCGACTGCTGGGACGTGAAACTGGCTTTCTTTGATCCGGAAAATCACCGCCGTCCCATGCGTATCGTCTGCTATACCATTGATGTCAGCAATGTCATGCCGGTCACGATAGGGGAGCCGAAGTCGTGGGAAGCGAATATTTTCTGACATTCCAGCAATTCTCGCTGATGAAAGTCGTGCGTCTGACCTGAATGCCCGCCTGCGCTGCAGAGACTAATACCGCGCTCAAGCCAAAGCTGCTTGAGTTTCGGCGCTTATATCGACCTGGCCGGCAACTGAACGCCTGCCGGTGCGGTCAAGCAAGGCGTTCGCGGACGGCACGAGTCTGCGGGCGAGAATGGCGCGAATGCGCCAGGTATTTTTTGCTAGCCTGGGGGCGCACTCACTGATAGGCTTGCACATGCAAGATGGTCAACACGTCAAGTCTTGCCAACCGTGTCGATGCCTGGCTGGATGCCCAGGTTTTGCAAGCTGGCCTTTCCCTGGATATAAGCAAGCAACCCACAAGACCTCCCCATGAAAACTTCTGATGCTCACCGCAAAACGTTTTTTTCACCAAGAATACTGGCGGCTTCTTTTCTGTTGATGATGTCCACATGCGCGCATGCCCAAGTGGGCGGCCATTCACATGGGGAACAGGCTGATGACTACTCTGCCAGAATTGATCGTTTAATAAAGAAAACGAGTCCACGAAGTTTTAATGGCGTCATTCTCGTCACGAAAAATGGGAAAACACAATATTCAAAAGCTTTCGGCTATGCGGATTTTGAAAATAAAATACCGTTAAAGCCGGACGATAATTTCAGGATCATGTCGAATAGCAAGCAGGTCACGGCTGTATTGATATTGAGGGAAGTCGAAAAAGGAAAAATAGACTTGCACAGTCCCGTTAGAAAATACTTGCCCGACTTGCCGCAGGCCTGGGCCGACACGGTGACGGTGCATCAACTGCTCAATTTTTCGTCTGGCATCACGGAAATCGACAAGCCGCTGAGCTTCAAGCCCGGAACGGATTTCTTATATGGCGTAACAACCTATACCATGCTGGGCAGTATTTTTGAAAAAACAAGCGGGAAAACGTATATCGAGGCAGCAAATGACTTGTTCAACGAACTGGGGATGAAGAACAGCTTTTGCTATGAGGAAAATAAAGAGAATAAGGTTATCAATGGCTATGTGAATTCAAAAAATGCCTACACATTGAAGGAGCATCCAGCCCAAGGCGAATACTGGATTGGCTTCATTCCAGCAGGTGGCATTGTTTCAAACGCAAGAGACTTGACTATCTGGGATGAAAAACTGCACAAGGGAAGAATTTTGAGCCCGAAAGCTTATAAGCTGATGACCAGTTATGATATATCCAGTCAGCATGTCGCTTTCGGTGATGAAAAAAAGGGTTATGGTTATGGCGTGTATGTCAGT
Organism: Janthinobacterium violaceinigrum; assembly: GCF_009208555.1. GTDB lineage: Bacteria > Pseudomonadota > Gammaproteobacteria > Burkholderiales > Burkholderiaceae_D > Janthinobacterium > Janthinobacterium violaceinigrum. The sequence continues at coordinate 19,275 of NZ_WFLI01000061.1, forward strand.
GATACAACGCCTGTGAAATATATCGGCCACTCGGGAAAAGGCCTGGGGTTTGCTTCTATTAAGGTCTATTTTCCTGAAAAAGATGTGGATGTTGTTGTTTTGGAAAATCAATATAGCGAAGACAGCGGCCTTCATTACTATTTTGAAAGAAAAATCAGGGAAATAGTAACGAGTAGCAGTCTTGTGAGATAGTCAGGGCCGGCTTGAATAGCAGTTTCGCGCGGCGAACGGCAGCAGTCGGGCAATAGCGGCAGGTCAGGACGATGTTCAGCCTGAATTGCACTGCCAAGATGCGCCTGCTAGCATCGTTTGCATTCAACGCAACGACTACCTGGAGATTACAGTGACGGCATATGCTGCCTTCACGCAGTCCTGGACTGTGGATGGCATCTGAATCTCCGGCAAGCTCACCGGCCCGACACTTTTGCTTCATTTAGTCAAATACAAAGGTGAATTGATGCAATTATCCAATTATCTTTTCTTTACTACCAGCTGCGAACAAGCCCTGACGTTCTACGCGCAATGCGGGCTTGGCAAGATAAGCGATGTCGCGCGATTTGGTGTCGATGGCATGCCGGTCCCGAATGAATCGATGCGCGGGAAGATCATGCATGCGCGATTCGAGGGGCCAGGTGTGTTGTTCTTTGCTTCTGATAATGATGATGCGGAGCCCATGCGCGGGTCGGCACATATTTTGCAAATGAATGATAAACAATTAACGAAACAGCTTTTTGACAAACTGGCCGATAACGGTGTGGTTACGACACCTCTCGCCACACAAGTGTGGGGCGATTACTACGGTAAATTGACCGACCAGTTTGGTGTTCAATGGATGTTCAATTGTTCGGCCTGAATTACTTTTGCTGACAGTGGACAGGTCTGGTGTCAGAAAATGGCCAGGAACGCAAAAAGTCCCAGGACCTGGGACGAAGGCTGGCACCAACTTTTGGCCATGGGGCGCGTGGTAACGTGCATCACGGATAGTGACGAAAATAAGGTCTTTGGTTACTGCCGAGGGCGCTTGAATAATGATGCGATGGACGCATTCCAGCCAGAGACGGCCCGACGTGGGCATCGGGTAATCACTGAAAATGAATGCAAATGTTGAATACGAGATTTTTTGATGCGATTGCATCTGCGGTGGACTTGGATGACCCTGCGGAACAATTTTTGGCTCAGCGATTCATGATTGAGGCGATTGGAAGCGTGACGTCACAATTGCCTGAGGTTGCCAAGTCAGCTGGAGCTGTGGCGAATCGCTTCATCACTGGTGCGGCGACGGCCGAGGAAGTCATTGCCGAGCGCGTACGCCTGTGGCGAGCCATTGAAGGGCGAGACCAATCGGACAAGCCGGACGTGTTGAAAATCAGAACGGCCATCTGCGTCCTGCATCCCATGGATATTGCTAATTCTGCCGAAACATTGGAGTATTTTTTTATGTTTTGGCAGCAAGCAGGCTTGGCGCAGGCGGAGCTTGAGGCCGCTATTCAGAGCACGTATGGAATTTGAGGCGGCTGCAACTGGCCAAGAGCCGCCTGCGATGACAGCGATGGCCTTTGTCGGCTCAGAAGCGGACCATTACACCCGTTTGTAAGGAGCAGCATGATTCACCGTGAACGGCTCACCGCAACGATCGACGGCGACTTTGTCGTTTTCCTCATCGGCATGCGTCTTAATCAGCCCTGGAAGGTGCACAAGTGGTGGCCGGTTGCCGCCGCGATGCCACGCATGATCAGCGAACTGCGGCGCCAGCCCGAACTGGGCTTGCTGCATGCGGAGATGTGGTTTTCAAGGACGCTTATTATGGTGCAGTACTGGCGCTCGATGGACCAATTGATGGCCTATGCCACTAGCAGGCAGGCGGCTCATCTGCCAGCGTGGAAGGCGTTCAATCAAGCTGTGGGTACCGATGGAACGGTCGGCATCTGGCACGAAACCTTCGCCGTCGCTGCCGGGGCCTACGAGAGCGTGTATGTCAACATGCCGGCCTTTGGGCTGGGCCGTGCCGGCACTCTGGAAGCGGCGACTGGGCACAAGCATTCAGCGGCGGACCGGCTCGGCGTAGCCAAAAAGCCTGAGTAGCGCCGCAAGAAGCGTTCGCTTTGGGGCGAAAGCGGACGTACAAAGCCATGCTCGGTTCCTTAGGCGGAAAGCCTGTTCGCTGCCGGACTGATGCCACGGCGCATGCACTTCGCAGCTTGTTCATGGCAACTCACGGTCATTCGTGACAAGGCGGATGGCTTTCTGTCGCGAACGGCGGGCCAATACGCGCCGCGCCGTTCTTTTGCTCGCTTATGAGTTTCATGTTTTCAATATTTTCTTGTCCGGTGCTCTAGGCCGGAACAGATTGTCTGCATTGCCTCCATTTGCCGTCATGCGTCATGCGTCAATGACAGAATAAACTTCCCCATCGTCCTCATATAGTATTTTTCGCTTCATTTCGCCTTGTAAATTGAGCGCAATTAAAAATACAATACGAGAAAATTACCAAGGGGAAATATGGGTATCAAATATCGCGTCGATGAAGACCTCGCATTCCTGGCGTATTGCAAGGAAGAGGATTTGCGTATTCTGGCCGGCTATCTCACGCATGACAAGGATGGATCGGCGCGCATTGCCAGCGAACTTCTGGAAGATAAAGACTTCAAGCGTTACGATGGACACAAGGAGCAGTACCGGCAATGCTGGAAGTTGATTGCAGGTGAGCTGCAGCATTTCGGCGGCGACACCATCGTCAACCTGTTTCGCGGGGATGGTGTGCTTTACAAGGAAATCTTGTCGGACGTTTGCGATAACCAGAATGTCAAGACGGGAAAAAACAGCTCTGCCTATGATATGGAAAATAAGCTGCTGGAGAAATTCATCGGCGATGCATGGGAAAAACTCAGTGCGGAACAACGTGCTTCGCTGCTGAAGGAGTTTGACATCAATAAAATGTCACGCGATGGGGAAGGATTGGCCTTGCTGAAAGCGGCCTTGATGAGTGGCGGCATCGGTTCCCTGCAGATATCGGCGCTGATCGCCAGTTCCGCGGCAAGCATGTTTGCGGGACGGGCAATTGGCGTCATTGCCACAGGCGGCCTGGGCAGAAGCCTGGCCATGTTTGCCGGACCTATCGGACTGGCCGTGTCGGCGGCGCTTACTGTGCCTGCAATCAGCGGCGCCGCATATCGCGTCACTATCCCTTCCGTCGTTCAGGTCGCTTATATGCGCCGGGAATGTGAAACGCGTGATTTTTTCTAAGGAAATATAAATGTTGCAAGAAACAATATGGATCGTCGACCAGGCCAAATTGAAGCCGGTGCTGATACAGGCCTTAGCGGAAGGCAAGGCAACCATACATGACGGCGTGGCATACTGGGCCGAGGGCAGCGGCGGGTCCGGCATCATCCAGCATCTTCCGTTCAAGGAAAGTGCCACCATGAGCGTGGAAGAAGCGCTGAAAATGGCGCAAGCGACAACAGTGGCCGCTGCGGCCGTCTCGACCGGCATTATTCTTGCCGCGATTGTGGTGCAGACAAAGTATTTGGCAAAGAAGCTGGATAAAATCCAGGCAACGGTCGACGTCATTGCGCAAGATGTGCATTCGCAGCACATTGTGTTTTACATGGATAAGATCAGCGAATATGTGGGGCAGGTGGAAGCAGCGCGAACCTTGTTGCAGGATCGGAGCCTGGCAGAGGAAATACGCGAGCTGGCCATTCCGCTGCTGACCAGAATGGCGGGGAAACGCAATGAAGTCCTGTCCTTTATCGATAATATTCTTGCCTTGGCCAATACGTCCAAAGACGTGACCCCAAAGCATTTCGCGCTGATTACCAATTTCGCCCAATTAATGCTCGACATCATGCCTGCAGGAATTCATATCGAATATCTGCTTTGCGCGCGTATCGGCAAGCTGCGGCTGGCAGAACATCTGCTGCTTGATGGCGCCGGGCGATACAACGATGGTTTGCAAATCTTCCGCAGTTTCATGAATGACTTGCATCGTGAAGTGATACGCGGCGGCGCGGGAGAGCGCAGTGACGTCTACCGCTCCGTCGAAGCGAATGCGATGCAGCTTTTCAAATCCGAGCATGGAAAAATGCTGCTATCGCTGCCCGCCGGCCGGGCTGCCAGGTAACGGCAGGCTGCCTGCCGGCGCTACCTTGCTCACCACATAGCGGTATTTGCCCGACGCTTCCGCCGCGATTTCCTCGACTTCCTCGACGGCGATGTCCACCTGCGCGCCCAGCCGGGCCTGGAAGCCGCTCACGATGGCCGTGCGCGTGGCGTCGTCCAGGCGGGGCAGGCAGACCAGCAGCACGCGCGTGCGCAGCAGGCTTTCCTGGATGATCTTGAAGCTGCGCACCTGCGGCAGTTCGCGCACGATGTAGACGAGGGCCAGGCCGTGCATGACGGTGCCGTCATGCGCCGTGAGGAAATCCGTGCTGCGCCCTTCGATCTTCTGCAGCAGGGGCAGGCCTCGGCCGCAGGTGCAGGGCTGCGTGCCCAGCGCGCCCACGTCGCCCGTGGCGTAGCGGATGAACGGGTAGTCTTGCGTGGCCAGGTGGGTGACGACGATTTCGCCCGTGGCGCCTGGCGGCAGCGGCTGGCCCTGGCCATCAAGGATTTCCACGATGACGTCTTCGGCCGTGATGTGCATGCCGCCGTCCGGGCATTCGTGGGCGATGAAGCCCGCGTCGCGCCCGCCGTAGCCGTTGGCCACGGGGCAGCCGAAGGCGGCGGCGATCTGCGCGCGCTGTTCGTCGTACAGGCGTTCGGCCGTGACGAACGCCACTTTCACGCCCAGGCCGTCGAGCGGCAGGTCGCGCGCGCCAGCGTGGCTGGCGATGCGGCACAGGGCCGACGGGTAGCCGAACAGCATGCGCGGACGCCAGCGGCGCAGCTGCTGCACGTAGCCATCGAGGCGCGCGGGCGACATGGAAAAGGCGGGCAGCAGGGTGGTGCGCAGCAGCGCATCGCGCAGGCGGCGCACGCGGTCTTGCGCGTGCAGCTCGATGGGCGAACCCCACAGCACGGCTTCGCGGTCGCCGATATCGACGCCCCACCAGCGCGTGGCGCGCCACTTGGCGGCAATGTCGTGGCTGATGCGGCGCCGGCCCAGGAAGAACTGCAGCGGTTCGCCGCTGGAGCCGCCCGTGGCGAACGGGCGCAAGCCCACGGCGCGGGCGGACTTGAAGCTGTCCCGCGCGCTCGCAATATCCAACTTGCGCAGCAGCGGCAGGCGGGACAGGTCGGCCAGCTGCCGCACCTGTTCCGGGTCGAAGCCGCAGCGGGCGAACAGGGCGCGGTAGTAGGGCACGTGGTCGCCCGCATGGCGCAGCAGCGCGCGCAGGCGCGCCAGCTGCCACTGCTGCAGCTGCTGCGCGCTCCACCACTGCGAGCGTTCCAGGCGGCGCAGCAGGCGCGCGCTGTGGTGACCCTTGAACCATTCATGCAGGGGAAACAGCCAGCGGGCGACGCAGCGCGTATAGGCGCCCGGGCGCGGCGCAGTGCGGATGCGGCGGTAGTGCGCGGCCAGCCTGGGCGCGACGCCGGCCCAGCCGAAGG
>NZ_WFLI01000062.1 GCF_009208555.1 Janthinobacterium violaceinigrum
GATGACCATAGCAAGTTGGTCCCACCCCTTCCCATCCCGAACAGGACCGTGAAACAACTTTGCGCCGATGATAGTGCTGCAACCAGTGTGAAAGTAGGTTATCGTCAGGCTTGTTATTCGCAGTAGAAGAAAACCCCGTCAGCAATGGCGGGGTTTTTTTTCGTCTGGCGCTTTGTTTGTAATCGTTGATGGCGCTGTCGGATCCACGCCGGCCTATGTAAAATTCCCATGCAACAGGCGAAAAAAAGGCAGCGCTGCGCGCTGCCTTTACTGGCTGATGCTCAGTTTTCCTGCAAAACTTGGCGGAACAACTCGTTCAACGCTTCCATGCCCCCGGATTTTTCTTCCCTTTCCAGGCTGAAATGCTCGAGCCTGGCCAACTCTGCTTCAATGAATGCATTGAGTTTATCGACGCGTGGCGCCAGCTCTTTTTCCAGTGCGACCTTTTTGCGCTCGAGCAGAATATGGATCTCTTCCAGCAAGCCGTCTTCCTTGGGCAGCAGGTGCAGCAGGGCGGCAAATTCGATGGGCGGCGCGCTGCGATAGGTTTCGATCCAGCGCGTAGCCAGCAGAGGGCGCAAGACATAAAAATATTTCTTCAAGGGGACCGTGTCCGCCATCAGATAGCCGCGGTAATTCGTCTTGGCCATGCTGCGGTAATGATAAATCCCCTTTTCCAGTGTGTAGACGGTATCGAGCAAGGCCTGGATGCCCATCCTGAAACCGCCTTTTTCCATGTATTGGATCGGCGACTGTATCCATTCGATGACGGCAGGATTGGAGCGCCAGAAGAGCTGCAGCGCCTTGCGCACATCCCAGCCATTCAAATCGATATCATCGACGATCGGATATTCGATGACGTCGCGCTTGTCTTCCAGGTCGACGCTCAGATACCAGTCTTGCGGGCGCGCGTAGATAAAACGCACATCGAAGTCGCTGTTTGGCGAGGCAAATCCCCAGGCGCGGCTGCCCGATTCAATCGCCATTAAAATCCGTACGCCTTCCTTCTTTTCCACGGCCACCAGGCGGCGCATGATCTCTACTCGTATTTCTTCTGGAATCATCGTTCTCTCTTCTTAGTTGCTTGAGGATACCTTATCCCAGTCGAGGGTAAAGCGGGCCAGGAATTTCTTGAGCCGGTCCGCATCGTTCGGTCTGGATTTCGCTTCGCGCGAGACGGCATACAAGGTACGGCCTGCATCGGACAGGCTGTTCGATTCTCGGCATACCTTGATCACTGCCTGCAGCTGCAGCGCATCGAACAGGTCGAGTTGCGCGGCTGCCGGCTCTCCCATGATTTCTGCCAAATCCACTTCCGGATTATCGTTCTGAGTAGCATGATGCTGCCACATGCGTTTCAGGCGCTTGATCTCTTCGTCGACCACGCCATCCGTGATGCGGCCCGCTTCCGACAAGGTGGCCAGGCGCGTGACGGCGGCGGATAAATCGCGGAAATTACCTTTCCATGCCGAGGCGGGCAAGGTGGCAAAGCGCATGAAGCGCTCGCGCGCCTCCTTGTTGAAGCGCACGCGTTCCCCGGTCTCCACACTGTATTGCGCCAGTAGGTATTCCAGGTTCGGCTCGATGTCTTCCGGCCGCTGCGCCAGGCCCGGCAAGGCATAGGTCCACAGGTTGATGCGCGCATACAGGTCTTCGCGGAAGCGGCCTGCCGCCACCTCCTTGCCCAAGTCGCGGTTGGTGCCGGCGATCAGCTGGAAGTCGCTTTGCACTTCCGTATCGGCGCCGACGGGGAAAAAACGCTTTTCCTCGATCGCCTTCAACAGCATGGCCTGTTCGTCGAGCCCCAGTTCGCCGATTTCATCGAGAAACAGCAAACCCTTGTGCGCACTGCGCAGCAAGCCTGGCCGGTCCGCGCCCGCACCCGTGAACGAACCCTTGATATGGCCGAACAAGGTGGATGCGGCGCCGTCGCCATGCAGGGTGGCGCAATTGAGGTCGACGAATTTGCCGTCGATCTGGTGCCGCGATTTTTTCAGCTCATAGACGCGGCGCGCGAGGAAGGATTTGCCGGCGCCGGTGGGTCCCATCAACAGCATGGGTGCCTTCGATTTGATGGCGACACGCTCGATCTCCTCGATCATGCCATTGAACTTCGCATTGCGCGTGGCGATGCCGGACTTCAGGAAGGCCACGCCTTCGGCCTGTTCGCGCGTAAAACGCTGGGCGATCTGGTCGTAGCGAGACAGATCGAGGTCGATCAGCGCGTAGCTGCCGGGATTGCCGGCGGCCTGGCGCTTGGGTGGCGACGTTTGCAAGAGGCGGCCCGGGAAATAGCGTGCTTCCGTCATCAGGAACATGCAGATCTGTGCCACGTGGCTGCCGGTGGTGATGTGGATCCAGTAGTCCTCCTTGTCCGGATCGAAAGGGTAATTGTTGGCGAAATCGTAGAGTGCACCGTACACGTTCTCGAAGTCCCAGGCGTCGCTGATGGGGAGAGCGTGCGCGTTGAATGCGGTTTCCGGCGAGACGCTGGCGATATCCTGCGATACCTGGCGCACCAGGTTTTCAAATTGCTGCCCCGCGTACAGCAGCTCGAATCGGTCGATGATCTTGTCCTCGTGCTGGGTCAGGGCGATGCTGGGACGCCATTTTTCCCAGCGCGCCGCTCCCTTGCCACCGTCGAGCTGGGTGCCGAGAAAGCCGATGACGACGGTACGTTTTGCTTGCATAGATGAGATAAAAATTTATCTGAAAAGATAATTATATCGGAATATTGAATCTTGACTGTCTTTTCGTTAAACGGCGGAAAGATAATATTTATGAATAAAATCAATGACTTGGAAAATTTTTCGGTAAATTCAGAAAAGCTGGCACAGCACTTGCAATACAGGAGGTAGCAACGAGATAAACATTGAGAAGAAAGCGAAGAAAAATGGCCAACGTCCAGTTATTCCAGCGTACGCAGCAAGCCCTGCCACTGCCAGCGGCACTGGCGCGCAATGCAGAAGGCGCACCGGCGTATGCGCTGACGCCGCAACATCAGTTGGCGCAATATGCGGCCACCGGCTGTCTGAACACCACGTTTTATGCCAGCGCCGAAGCGCAGCTGGCGACGGTGCTCGAGTTGTGCCAGGCCGTCGAGCCGGCCTTCATTGCGCAGACGGCCGTATATTGCCGCGAACGGGGCTACATGAAAGACATGCCAGCCTTGCTGGTGGCCGTGCTGGCGGGCCAGGGCGCGGCAGAATTTCCGCAGGCCTTCCGGCGCGTCATCAATAACGGCAAGATGCTGCGCAACTTCGTGCAGATCATGCGTTCGGGCGCCATCGGCCGCAAGTCGCTGGGATCGCGTCCGAAAAAACTGGTGCAGGCTTGGCTGAACGGCGCGTCGGAGCAAGCCTTGCTGGCCGCTGCCGTGGGCAATGCCCCGTCGCTGGCCGACGTGGTGAAGATGGTGCATCCGAAACCGCAGGAAGCCTGGCGCGCGGCGTTTTTTGCCTGGCTGATCGGCAAGCAATATACCGCCTCGGACTTGCCGCCGGCGCTGGCCGCGTTCGAGGCCTACAAGCTTGATACGGCGCGGGCGATACCGGAAGTGCCGTTCCAGATGTTGACGGCGCTGCCCCTGTCGGCCCACGACTGGGCGCAGATTGCCTGCCAGGGCAGCTGGCAGATGGTGCGCATGAACCTGAACACCTTTGCCCGCCATGGCGTGTACGATATCGGCGGCATGCCGGAACTGATCGCTGCCAAGCTGCGCGATCCCGAGGCGATCTGCCGGGCGCGCGTGTTTCCCTACCAGCTGATGTCGGCGTACATGGCGGCTGGCGAAAACGTGCCGGCCATCGTGCGCGCTGCGCTGGAGCAGGCGCTCGAAGCATCGCTGCGGAACGTGCCGCAGATCGCGGGCAAGGTGGTGGTGTGTCCCGACGTTTCCGGTTCGATGTCTGCGCCCGTCAGCGGTTTTCGCGGCAGCGCCACGTCGAGTGTACGCTGCATCGATGTGGCTGCGCTGGTGGCGGCAGCCATGCTGCGCAAGAATCCGGATGCCGTGGTGTTGCCGTTCGAGCACAGCGTCGTGCAGTGCGGACTCGGCGCGGATGACAGCGTGATGGTGAACGCGGCCAGGCTGGCGGCCATCGGCGGTGGCGGTACCAATTGCAGCGCGCCGCTGCTGCGCATGAACAGCAGGAAGGAGCTGGCTGACCTGGTGATCTATGTGTCCGATAACGAATCGTGGATCGACGCCACGCGCAGCGGCGCCACGGCGACCATGGGACAGTGGAATGTCTTCAAGCAGCGCAATCCGCAGGCAAGACTGGTGTGCATCGATATTTCGCCGCATGCCACCACGCAGGCGATGGAGCGCGAGGATATCTTGAATATCGGCGGCTTTTCCGACGACGTCTTCAAGATCATCGCCGCCTTTGCCGCCGGCCGGCTGGATTCCGCCCACTGGGTGGGAGAAATTGCCGCCGTCGATATGGCAGAAAGTTGTTGAAGCAAAGCGCATGAATGCGGGCAGGACTATATAAGAGACGTCCTGTCCAAGCTTGTCATGCGCCGTAGTGCCCCGAATGCCGACAGGATTACATCGATCAGCCGCGTCAAACCGGCCTGGCAAGCGCAGTGCGTCTGCCGGAAATCCTGTCCCCCCTTGTCGGGTTGTCGTACTGATGAATGCCGGTGGAACTACATCCTGGGCCGATGCGTCGGCAACTGTTTCACCAATCCTTGTCATCACCCCCTATACAATAGAAGAAGAGAATAGCGATGAAAAACGAAGAATACGAAGTTTTGCATACCGAAGGCAGCCGTCCCGTCAAAATGTGGACGCGCGGCGTGCCTGTCGAAGAAGCGGCCAAAAAACAATTGCGCAACACGGCGACCCTGCCTTTCATTTACAAGCATATCGCCGTCATGCCGGACGTCCACCTGGGTAAGGGGTCGACCATCGGCAGCGTGATTCCCACCCTGGGCGCCGTGATTCCGGCGGCGGTGGGCGTGGATATCGGCTGCGGCATGATGGCGGCGAAAACCACGCTGACGGCCAGCGACTTGCCCGATAATCTAGGACCCCTGCGCAGCGCCATCGAGCGCGCGATTCCGCACGGGATGTCGCCGAAGACGCGCGGCCACCGGGGCCGCGACGAAGGCTCCTGGCATACGCCGCCATCGGTGGTCGATGCGGCGTGGCTGCAGCTGAAGGACGAATTCGATGCGATCTGCCTGAAAACGCCAAAGCTGAAGAACACGAATAATTATCGCCACCTGGGTACGCTGGGAGGCGGTAACCACTTCGTCGAAGTGTGCCTCGATGAGCAGGGTTCGGTGTGGTTCATGCTGCATTCCGGTTCGCGTGGCGTGGGTAATGCCATCGGCACCCATTTCATCGAACTGGCCAAGCAGGATATGCGCACCCATTTCATCAACCTGCCCGACCAGGACCTCGCTTACCTGGCCGAAGGAACGCAGCATTACGATGATTACGTGGAAGCGGTGGGCTGGGCCCAGCGTTTCGCCCGCAACAACCGCGAAGTAATGATGCAGAATCTGATCGCTGCCGTGCGCATGGTCATCCACAAACCGTTCCAGACGCATGTGGAGGCCGTCAACTGCCACCATAACTATGTGCAGAAGGAACACCACTTCGGCAAGGATGTATTGATCACGCGCAAGGGCGCCGTATCGGCCCGCGCGGGCGAGCTGGGGATCATTCCGGGCTCCATGGGGGCCAAGAGTTTTATCGTGCGCGGTAAAGGCAATGCGGACAGTTTCCATAGCTGCAGCCACGGCGCGGGACGCACGATGAGCCGCACGGAAGCGAAGCGGCGCTTCAACCTGGACGACCAGATCCGCGCCACGCAAAGCGTGGAGTGCCGCAAGGATGAAAATGTGATCGATGAAATTCCAATGGCCTACAAGGATATCGATGCGGTGATGCTGGCGCAGCGTGAACTGGTCGATGTCGTGCATATCCTGAAGCAAGTCGTTTGCGTCAAAGGTTAAAAGAGAGAAAGCAGAGATGATAGAAATAGATGGAGCGCAAGGCGAAGGCGGCGGGCAGATTTTACGTTCGGCGCTGAGCCTGTCGATGATCACGGGGCAACCGTTCCGGCTGATTAACATTCGCGCGGGGCGGGACAAGCCCGGCTTGCTGCGCCAGCATCTGGTGGCCGTGCAGGCGGCAGCCGCCATTTGCGGGGCGCGCACGACGCCGGTGGCGCTGCGCGCAGCTAGCCTGGAGTTCGTGCCCGGTCCCGTGCGCGGTGGCGATTACCGTTTTGCCATCGGCAGCGCCGGCAGCTGCACCCTGGTCTTGCAAACCTTGCTGCCAGCGCTGCTGCATGCGGATGCCGCGTCTACCGTGCGCATCAGTGGCGGCACGCACAATGCCATGGCGCCGCCCGTGCATTTCCTGCAGCGCGCGTATGGCCGCATCTTGGGGCAGATGGGCGCCGATGTGGAGATCGCGCTGCAACGCTACGGCTTTCACCCCGCGGGCGGCGGCGAAGTCATCGCTACCGTGCAACCGTGCCCGCGCTTGCTGCCCATTGCCTTGTTGCAACGCGGCGAACGGCAGGCCGGTTTTGCGGAAAGCATGGTGGCGGGCGTGCCCGTGAACGTGGCGCAGCGCGAGCTCGAGCGTGTTGCCGGCGGCATGGGCTGGAGCGGCAAGCAGTTGCGCATCGTCGGCTTGCCCGCCGACGAGGGACCGGGCAATGTCCTGTTGCTGACCCTGGAGCATGAACACGTCACGGAAGTGTTTACTTCCTTTGGCGAAAAGTCCTTGCTGGCTGAATCCGTGGCCAAGCGCCTGTTGAACGAGGTACGCGCCTATCTCAAGACGGACGCGGCCGTGGGCGAGCACCTGGCCGACCAGCTCTTGCTGCCGATGGCGCTGGCGGGCGGCGGTGTCTTCAGTTGCAGCAAGGTGTCGCAGCATGCGCTGACGAATGCCGAGGTGATCTCCCGGTTTTTACCCGTGCGTATCACCTTCGAGCAACAGGAGCGGGCCAGCATCTGCACGGTTGCCGCCGCCTGACGCGTGCGGTGACACAGGTCACTGTTGCAGCTGTTCCAAATTGATACATGGCTGGCTGGATGTGGGGCATGTACGCATGGCATGGCATTTGCTCTTCTTGGATATTCACTAAAAAAACCAAGGAGACCAGCATGACCTATTCCATCCGTACCCTGCTCGGCGTGGCCGCCGCCGGCGCCGTTGCCCTCACTTCCCTGCTGACCTTGCCGCATGCCTATGCGCATGGCAACGTCACGCCGCAAGGCGTCGACACCACGGGCTTGCCCAAGGTGGGCGACAAATGGCTCGAACAAAATCCGTATCGGGGCAACAAGCTGGCCTTGACGGTAGGCACGTCGGCCTACAACCAGAATTGCGCGCGCTGCCACGGCATTGAAGCCATTTCAGGCGGCATCGCGCCGGACTTGCGCCAGTTGGACCGCGATTGCTTTGGTATCAAGAATGAGACAAAGAAGCAGGCGTGTTACAAGGAAACGGACAATTACTATTTGACCACCATCCGCCACGGTAAGGTGCGCAACGGCGCCGTGTACATGCCGCCGTTCGAAGGCGTGTTCAACCAGGAAGCCATGTGGGCCATCAAGACCTATCTGGAAACGCGCCGCGAATCTAATTAAGTCGAACTGATCACGAAGGAGTCCCATGCGTTCATTTCAATTCCGGGGCGTGCGCGCGATGATCTCGCTCGCTTGCCTGGCGCTGTGCGCCACCGCGCCGGCGCGCGCCGACTGGCAGAAAGTGCAGCAGTCGGGCAGCCTGAAAGTAGCTGTGTACAACGAGTTCGCGCCGTTTTCCGACAAGGGCGCTGGCATCGATATCGATATTGCCGAAGCGCTGGCGAAAAAGCTGGGGCTGAAACTGAGCTTGCTGCCATTTCCCGCCGGCGAAAACCTGAACGACGATTTGCGCAATATGGTGTGGAAGGGGCATTACCTCGGTTATGGTCCCGCCGACGTGATGCTGCATGTGCCGATCGATAAAAAATTGATGGCGGATAACGACAAGGTCGAGATCTTTGCGCCGTATTACGTGGAAACGGTGCGCCTGGCGCGCAGTGCGCACGCCGTGCCGCAATTCGATGGCGTCGCCTCGCTGGCCGGCAAGCGCATCGGCGTGGAGAAAGTGTCGATTGCCGCCATGCTGATGCTGGGGGAAGACAATGGCAAGTACCGCGACGACGTGCGCATCTTCGACACGGCCGCCGAAGCCTTGCAGCAATTGCAGGCGGGCCAGCTTGATGCCGTGCTGGCCAACCGTTCGGAAATCGAGTCCGTACTGAAAAGCGATCCCGCTTTCCCCGTGAACGAAGTGGCGTTCGCCCGCTTGCCGCGTGCGGGCTGGGCCGTGGGCCTGGCCGTCAGCCGCCAGCAGCTCGACGTGGCCAAACTGCTGCAGGCGGCCATGAACGAGATGGCAGCCAGCGGCGAATTGAAAGCCATCTTTGAGAAATATGGCGTGAAGGAAGCGCGGCCATAGCTGGCCATGCCGATCGGCTAAAAAGCCCGCGCTTCGGAAGAGGCGCGGGCTTTTTCTTTTTAGAAATTATATTGGGCGCTAACACCCAGCAACCAATTACGTCCCGGCGCCGCTTCATAGTAGCGCTTGTTGCTGTCGCCGACGATGACGGAACCCACATAGGTCTTGTCGAACAGGTTATTCAGGCGGGCAAATTCCTTGAAGCGCCAGTGGCCCGCGCTTTGCTTGGCATTGAACCGCGCATTGAACACCGTATAGCCGGGCGCCGGTTTTTCGCTGTTGCTGTCTTCCGCATAGACCTGGTTGCTGGCCACGCTTTCCAGCGCCGCGCCAAAGCGGTCGAATGTATCTTTCCAGGCCAGTTCCGCAAACAGGTTGGCGCTGGGCACGCCCGGCAAACGGCTGCCCTCCCTGACGGTGCCGAAACCCTGGTCATATACGGCGTGCAGGCTGGTCAAGGCCACTTTTGCCGTGAACCCATATGCCAGGTTCGAATCCAGCGACACTTCCATACCCTGGCGCAAGGTTTTGCTGGCGTTGCGGTAGCTGGTGCGTCCGCCGCTCGATTGATCGACCACCAGCTCGTCGCTGGTCTTGATCTGGAACACGGCGGCATTGACATGCGTGTTGTTGTTGATCCTGGCCTTGACGCCCGCTTCCAGGTTGGTGCTGGTGGCTGGCTTCAAGTTGAAATTGAAGCCGCCGGCCGTACCCGAGTAAAACAGTTCGTTCAGGGTGGGCGCCTCGAAGCCGCGCGCGGCGCTGGCGTACACGTTGACGTTGGGCGTCAGTTTATACAGCAGGCCCAGCACCGGCGTCGTATGGCTGAATTCCAGGCTGCCGCTGTCGTCGCCATTGCTGAGGAAGTGGTCGCTGACGGAGACTTTCATCTTGCTGTAGCGCAAACCGGCGCTGAGCAGCCATGGCCCGCTTTGCCATTCCGTCTGGATATACGGATCGAGGCTGGAGACGACATCCTGCTCGTCGCGGCGCAGCTTGCCCTTCACGCCAAACGTGTCACCAATGAAATTTTCATAGCCGGTGCGGTCGTCGCTGGAGCGGCCGTAGTCGATGCCGATGGTCGTGCTCAGCTTGCCGCCGGCCAGCTGGTTCACGTGCAGCCAGTTGGTGTCGATGCCGTAGAACTGGCGCTGGAAATCGACCACGCCGCCCGAATGCTTGGCTGGCGCCTGGAAACCCTTGTTGAAGGCCTGATATTGAATCACGTCGCGGTTGCCGCCATACATCGTCACGTGCAGGCGGTCGTCGCCGAACGCTTGTTCATAGGTGGCGCCGATCTGCTGATGGTCGATGCTCTTGCGCGTATTGTAGCGGTCCGCCAGGGTGCGTTTCGGGTTTTGCGTGTCGCTCGCATCGATTTCGCCG
Organism: Janthinobacterium violaceinigrum; assembly: GCF_009208555.1. Taxonomy (GTDB): domain Bacteria; phylum Pseudomonadota; class Gammaproteobacteria; order Burkholderiales; family Burkholderiaceae_D; genus Janthinobacterium; species Janthinobacterium violaceinigrum. The sequence continues at coordinate 9,869 of NZ_WFLI01000062.1, forward strand.
GCGCGCGGGTCGCGGGCAAACGTGGCCCAGGTGGCGCCCAGCGGATCTTGTGTATTTCCCTGATGCAGGCTGTTGGCGACGATGGTCAGCTTGCTGTCCGCATTCGGCTTGACGGTGATCTTGCCGAACGCCTGTTCGCGCGTGGCGGCGCTGTGGTCGCGGAAGCCATCCGTGCGGAAGCGCGAACCGTCGAGCACGTAGCCGATGCCACCGGCCTGGCCTTGCGCCGACAGATCGATCTTGCTGGTGCCGTAGCTGCCGCCCGTCACGTTCAGTTCGACGGACGGCGGATTTTGTCCATCCTTGGAAAACAGCTGGATCACGCCGCCCGAGTGGTTGCCGTAGATGGCAGAAAACGGCCCGCGCAGCACTTCGATGCGCTCGGCCGTATCGAGGTTGAACGTGGCGGCCTGGCCCTGGCCATCGGGCATGCTGGCCGGAATGCCGTCGCTGATCAGCTTGACGCCGCGCACGCCGAAAGCCGAGCGGGCGCCGAAGCCCCGTGACGAGATCTGCAAGTCTTGCGCATAGTTCTGGCGGTTCTGTACGACCAGGCCCGGCACGGCGGCCAGCGCTTCCGACGCGTTGACGCGAATTTGCCCATCCTGGATGCGGGCGCTGTCGACCACGTCGATCGATGCCGGCACTTCCTGGCTGGGGTGGGCGATGCGGCTGCCGCTGACGACCACCGTATCCATCAGTTGCCCATTGGCGGGGTCTGCTGCCTCGGCGGCAAAGACGTGGGGGGCCAGGGTGGCGCTGCCGGCGACAAACAGGCTGGCGATGGTGTTCAGGCGGAAACGATGCTGCATGCGGATTCTCCAATGTGAATAAAAGCCTGCTTGAGCGCGTGTGCGGCGCAGGTCTGCATAGTCTTATCAAGCAATATGCCTGCCATGTCTCCATTGGTGGGCGGAAATTATACGCTTGTCAGTGGCACGGCGTTTGCATGCAGCCATCGTCACTTGCGCCGCTCCCACGCGCTTTTCCTGTGTTTTGCCATTGAAAAGGTGATTATGCCCAACTTTCTCTTCCGCTTGCGCCAGGTTTGCTGGCTGCTGCCTGCGCTCGCCAGCACTGCCATCCAGGCCGCTCCGTTTGCCTATGTGCCCAACGAAAAATCGGGCACTTTGAGCGTGATCGACACGGCGACCGACCAGGTGGTGCGCCAGATTGTGGCCGGCAAGCGTCCGCGCGGCATTGCCGCCGACCCCAGCGGACGGCAATTGTTTGTCACGGATGCGGCCAGCAGCGCCTTGCTGCTGATCGACAGCGGTGTGGGTGCGCCCCTGCGCACGGTGGCGCTGGGCAAGTCGCCGGAGGGCGTCAGCGCTTCCCGCGAGGGTAAATACGTGGCCGTGGCCGTCGAGGAAAACAATAGCGTGGCCTTGCTCGATGGCCAGACGGGCATCTTGCTCGCAGATATCAAGGTGCAAGGGCGCAACCCGGAACATGCCGTGTTCAGCCCCGATGGACATTGGCTGCTGGTCAGCGCGGAAGAGGCCGAGCAAGTCGATGTCATTGATGTAGCACAACGCCGCCAGGTGGCGTCCATCGCCGTGGGCTTGCGCCCGCGCGGCATCGGCTTCAGCCCCGATTCGGGCCGCGCCTACGTGGCGTGTGAACTGGTCAATGCCGTCTACGTGCTCGACATGGCCACGCGCAAGGCCATTGCCACTATTCCCGCGGGCAAGAATGCGAATGGTATTGCCGTCCATCCCGGCGGCAAGCAAGTGTATGTCTCGAATGGCATCGATGGCACGGTCATGGTGATCGACACGGCCAGCAACAAGGTGACGGCGACGATTCCCGTCGGCAAGCGCCCGTGGAATATGGCCATCACGCCCGATGGCGCCAAGCTGTACGTGGCCAATGGCCGCTCGAACAGCGTTTCCGTCATCGACACGGCCGGCGCGCGCAAGGTAGCCGACATTGCCGTGGGTGAATTGCCATGGGGCGTGGTGATTCGCTAGCCCGCATGGAACAGGTGTTCCAGTCTGGCACACCTGTTCCATTGTGCAGCGGCTGCGGGGCTCCGCAAGGCAAGGAGGGCGCTGGCCCGGATTGGAACAGGCTGCGCCACTCTTGTTCAAAATGCAAACAGCGCCACGCCCGCCGTCCAGGCCCCGCGCATGCGAGGAAAAGCGGGCCGGTATGGATGCCACGCCCTTGTAACGCGGGTAAAACCCGCTAAGTTTGTAATGGGATGGCGAGCTGGCACGGCATTTGCGGAAGACTCCGTGTACTCACCCCATCTGTACCAGGACGTTTGATTTTAATTAAGTATTTCCATTCTAATTAACCCGATAGAGGACGACATGAATCTCGCAGACATCAGCAAGCTGGGCGTAGCCAATCCCTTCAAACAACGCTATGACAATTACATTGGCGGCAAATTCGTTGCACCAGTAAAAGGTGAATACTTTCCCAACATCACGCCCATCACGGGCTTGCCGTTTTGCGAAATCGCCCGTTCCACGACGGAAGACGTCGAGCTGGCGCTGGACGCCGCGCATGCCGCCAAGGAGGCATGGGGCAAGACTTCGCCGGCCGAGCGCGCCAATATCCTGAACCGCATCGCCGACCGCATCGAACAGAACCTGAGCCTGATCGCCACGGCGGAAACCATCGATAATGGCAAGCCGATCCGCGAAACGATGAATGCCGACATTCCGCTGGCCATCGACCATTTCCGTTACTTCGCCGGCTGCATCCGCGCGCAGGAAGGTTCCGTCGCGCAAATCGATGCGGAAACCTATGCCTATCACTACCATGAGCCGCTGGGCGTCGTGGGCCAGATCATCCCGTGGAATTTCCCCATCCTGATGGCCGTGTGGAAACTGGCGCCGGCCCTGGCGGCAGGCAATTGCGTGGTGCTCAAGCCTGCCGAGCAGACACCTGCATCCATCATGGTCTTGGTCGAGCTGATCGGCGACTTGCTGCCGCCGGGCGTGTTGAACATCATCAACGGTTTCGGCCTGGAAGCGGGCAAGCCGCTGGCCTCGAGCAAGCGCATCGCCAAGATCGCTTTTACGGGCGAAACGGGCACGGGCCGCTTGATCATGGGCTACGCGGCGCAAAACCTGATTCCCGTCACCCTGGAGCTGGGCGGCAAGTCGCCGAACATCTTCTTTGAAGACGTGATGGATGCGGACGATGAGTATTTCGACAAGTGCCTGGAAGGTTTTGCGATGTTTGCGCTGAATCAAGGTGAGGTATGCACCTGCCCATCGCGCGTGCTGATCCAGGAATCGATCTACGAGAAATTCATCGAACGGGCCTTGAAGCGCGTGGCCGCCATCAAGCAGGGCAACCCGCTCGATTCGTCCACCATGATCGGCGCGCAGGCGTCGCAGGAGCAGCTGGAAAAAATCCTGTCCTACCTCGACATCGGCCGCCAGGAAGGCGCCGAAGTGCTGGCCGGCGGCGAGCGCAATACGCAGGCGGGCGACCTGGAGGGTGGCTACTACGTGCGTCCGACCGTGTTCAAGGGCAATAACAAGATGCGCATCTTCCAGGAAGAGATCTTCGGGCCCGTCGTGTCCGTGACCACCTTCAAGGATGAGGCCGACGCGCTGGCGATTGCCAACGATACCTTGTACGGCCTGGGCGCCGGCCTGTGGACGCGCGACGGTTCGCGCGCCTTCCGCATGGGACGCGCCATCCAGGCGGGCCGCGTGTGGACCAATTGCTACCACCTGTATCCGGCCCACGCCGCGTTCGGCGGCTACAAGCAATCGGGTATCGGCCGCGAAAACCACAAGATGATGCTCGACCACTACCAGCAAACGAAGAACTTGCTGGTGAGCTATAGCCCGAAAGCGCTGGGCTTCTTCTAAACCGGCAACACGCGCCGCGCTTGCAGTCCGGGCGCGGCGCGCAGAAAGGGATGCCATGAGTACAGCAATTGCCCGGGTGGTCGCCACCGATGCGGCGCTGGAAATGATGGACAAGTTGCGCCAGCGTCACGGCCCGCTGATGTTTTTCCAGTCGGGCGGCTGCTGCGACGGCAGTGCGCCCATGTGCTACGCACTGGGCGAGTTCGATGTCAGCGATACCGACATTTATCTCGGCAATTTGAATGGCACACCGTTCTACATGGGACTCGAGCAATTTGAATACTGGGAGCATACCCAGTTGATTATCGATGTGGTCGATGGCAATGGCGGCATGTTTTCACTCGACAACGGCACGGGCAAGCGCTTTTTGACGCGCTCGCGCCTGTTCACCGATGAAGAGTGCGCCTTGCTGCATGCCCAGCCGCATGAGCACCGCAAGACTTGATACACACACATACTAATAAAACAGAGGGAGATGATTGTGCAGAAAAAAATCATGGGGATACTCGTCAGCCTGAGTCTGGTAGCACCGGCATCGCTCGTTCACGCAGCGGATGCGGGCAATGTCACCACCGCCATGCTCGACAGCACGGCGAAGAATCCGGCCAGCGTCCTGTCGTTCGGCATGGGCACGCAGGGCCAGCGCTATTCGCCGTTGACTCAGATCAATGACAAGACCGTGGCCAAGCTGGTGCCGGCCTGGTCGTTCTCGTTTGGCGGTGAAAAACAGCGGGGCCAGGAATCGCAGCCGCTGATTCACAACGGCAAGATGTTCGTCACGGCATCGTATTCGCGCATCTTTGCCGTCGACTTGAAAACGGGCGCCAAGCTGTGGAAGTATGAGCATCGCTTGCCGGACGGCATCATGCCGTGCTGCGACGTGGTCAACCGCGGTGCCGCCCTGTACGGCAACCTGGTGATATTCGGCACCCTGGACGCGTATCTCGTGGCGCTGGACCAGAATACGGGCAAGATCGTCTGGAAAGAGAAAGTCGACGATTACGCGGCTGGCTACTCGATGACGGCCGCGCCGCTGATTGCCGAAGGCTTGCTGCTGACGGGCGTGTCGGGCGGGGAATTCGGCATCGTGGGCCGGGTCGAAGCGCGCAATCCCATGACGGGCGACCTGGTGTGGAGCCGTCCCACGGTCGAGGGCCATATGGGCCACCGCTACGACAAGGATGGCAAGGCCATCGATAACGGCGTGTCCGGCACCGTCAACAAAACCTGGCCGGGCGACCTGTGGAAAACGGGCGGTGCCTCGACGTGGATGGGCGGTACCTACGATCCGCAAACCAGGCTCGCCTACTTCGGCACGGGCAACCCGGCGCCGTGGAACAGCCATTTGCGTCCCGGCGACAACCTGTACTCGTCATCCACCGTGGCGCTCGACGTGAAAACGGGGCAGATCAAGTGGGCGTATCAGAATACGCCGAACGATGCCTGGGATTTCGATGGCGCCAACGAGTTCGTCACCTTCGATATGGATGGCAAGCGCTACGGCGGCAAGGCCGACCGCAACGGTTTCTTCTACGTGATCGATGCCAGCACGGGCAAGTTGCAGAACGCCTTTCCGTTTGTGAAGAAAATCACCTGGGCCAGCAGCATCGACCTGAAGACGGGACGGCCGAACTACATCGCCGCAGGCCGCCCTGGCGACCCGACCAAGGGAGAGGAAGGCAAGAAGGGCACGACCGTGTTTGCCGCACCCGCTTTCCTGGGGGCCAAAAACCAGATGCCGATGGCGTACTCGCCGCAAACCAAGCTGTTTTACGTTCCCGCAAACGAATGGGGCATGGATATCTGGAACGAGCCGATCAGCTACAAGAAGGGCGGTGCCTTCCTCGGCGCGGGCTTCACCATCAAGCCCCTGTTTGACGACTACATCGGCGCCATGCGCGCCGTCGATCCGAAGACGGGCAAGATCGTCTGGGAAATCAAGAACAATGCGCCGCTGTGGGGCGGCGTGATGAGTACGGCCGGCAACCTGGTGTTCTATGGCACGCCGGAAGGCTTCCTGAAAGCCGTCGACGCAAAGACGGGCAAGGAGCTGTGGAAATTCCAGACGGGCTCCGGCGTCGTGGCGCCGCCCGTCACCTGGCAGGATGGCGACACGCAGTATGTGGCCGTCGTTTCCGGCTGGGGTGGCGCCGTGCCGCTGTGGGGCGGCGAGGTGGCGAAGAAGGTCAACTTCCTGGAACAGGGCGGTTCCGTGTGGGTCTTCAAGCTGGCATCGAAGTAACGGGGTGAAGCATCCGGGCCACTCGGATGGGTGTCTCCCTGTCCGCCGGATGTTTTCTTTTTGCTGACGGCGCAGGCCGTCAGTTTTTTGTTTACCTGTCCGCCCGCTATGCCTGCTGGCGGTCAAAAAATGAACACTGGCAGTGGCGGTTGATCCGCTGCTGCACAAGTGAAATACGCTTTTTCTCTTTCTCCCTCTGAGCCGCGCTGGGCACGCTTATTGCCAAAGCTTGAGGTACATCAATCACTGATGTGCACACTAAAAACAGAGAAGAAGAGGAGAAGAAATGAACACATGGATCAAGCTGGGGAGCCTCGGTGTCATGACAATCGCAGCGGTGGGACAGGCGCAAGCCGTCGATATCAAGGCTGGCGACTGGACCGTGTCGGTGGGTGGCATCGTCAACGCCTATTACACGCAAGTATCGTGTTCGGGCGACGCCGTGGGCGGGCTGGCGCTGGGCGGCCAGGCGCTCGGTTGCGGCGGCGAGAAGGACCGCACCACGATCGGCAATGGCCTGTTGCCGAATGGCTTGATCACTTCCGCTTCGTCGCGCTTGGGCGAGTACGACGTGAAAGCCTTGATCGGCATCTACAACTCGACGGCCACGGACAGCGCCATCAGCCAGAACAGCGTGGTCGATGTGCGCCAGGCATTCTTTACGTTTGGCAATGAACAGATGGGCACTTTCAAGTTGGGCCGCGACTACGGCATCTTCGGCGCGAATGCGATCCTGGCCGACATGACCTTGCTGGGCTCGGGCGCACCCGTGCAGGCGACGCAGCGGGGCCGGGTGACCCTGGGCCATATCGGCGCCGGCTATACCTATCTGGGCAACTATGGCCAGATCATGTACAGCTCGCCGAAGTCGGGCGGCTTTGGCGCCGACGTGGCGCTGGTCAGCCCCGTGTCCGACACGCCCATCGTGGCAGGCTCGACCTATTCTTCGAAGTCGAGCCCGCAAGTGCAGGCGCAGCTGACGTATGCGCAGGAAGGCTTGAAAGCCTGGCTGGGCGTGAAGTCGCAGAAATTCACGTCGAAAACGCCAGGTGTCGATGACTTGACCATGCGCGGGGTGGAAGTGGGCGGTTCATACCAGATGGGCCCGGCTGGCGTGCTGGTCAACTTCCAGGGCGGCAAGGGGCTGGGCATCTTGTCCGATGCAGACCAGGGCGATACCAAGTCAAAGAACTGGCTGCTGCAAGGCACGTATAAAACGACGGATAAGCTGAAGCTGGGCTTGTCCTACGGCATCAGCAAGAACGACGACAACACGGCCGGCACGGGCGGCTTGAAATCGAACGCCAACCTGACCCTGGGCGCGTATTACTCGCTCAACAGTGCGATCACCCTGGTGGGCGAACTGGGCCAGACGCGCTCGAAAGGCTTTGCCGGTGGCGAAGCGAAGATGAATGGCGTGTCCCTGGGCGGCATTATTTTCTTTTAACTCATCAACGCGGCGCCTTGCGACAGGGCGCCGCATGGAGCGCACTGCATGCGGATAATGCGGTTGTTTATCGGTTGCTGGCTATTCCTGTTTATTCTGGGACAGGCGTGGGCGGGCGTGCTCACGAAGGCCGAGCTGGCACGGCGCTTTCCTGCACCCATCGTCGTGGGCAGCAAGGAAACCGACTTGCCCGTCTGGCCCCTGTTCAAGCAAAACGCCACGGCTACGGAACTGGTCGGCTACGTTTTTGAATCCGTGGATTTGGCGCCCATTCCCGGCTTTTCCGGCGTGCCCGTCAATCTTCTGATCGCCATCGATCCGCAAGGCAGCTTCCTGGACGTGGCGGTGCTGTCGCAGCACGAGCCCGTATTTCTCGACGGCTTGGGTGAGGCGCCGCTGTTTCAGTTCGTCAAACAGTACCAGGGCTTGTCGCTGAAACAGAATATCGCCATCGGTGCCCGGACGAAACGGGCAGCCGATGCCACCCATGCCGATATCGACGGCGTGTCGAAGGCCACGGCCTCCGTGCGCATCATCAATCAGAGCGTGCTGGCGTCGGCCTTGAAAGTGTCGCGCAAAAAACTGGGCTTTGTGCAGGGCCGCGACCCGGACCAGATCGCCCGCATCCGCATGGATGTGTTTGAAAAGCGGGATGTCGCGCACATGTTGAAGCAGGGCTTGATCCAGCATGTACGCCTGAGCAACAAGGAGGTGGAAGCCCTGTTTGCGGGCAGTCCCGGCGCGGGACTCGATGCGCAAGCCATGCGCGAGCCCGACGGCGTATTCATCGATCTGTACCTGGCCTATGTCTCCGTCCCCACGGTGGGACGCAATCTGTTGACGGAACGCAGCTGGAACAAATTGCGCAACCGCCTGGACGAGGGCGACCACGCCATCCTTGTCATGTCGCGCGGGCGCTATAGCGTGCTGGGCGACGACTTCGTGCGCGGCACGGTGCCCGACCGCCTGTTGCTGAAGCAGGATGGCTTGCCCATCGACATGCGCGACCTGGACCTGGAATTGCAGTTGGCGGATACGACGTTGTTGCCGACGGAAAACGTCACCGTGCTGCGCATCATCAGCCAGGCCGGGCTCGATGCGGTCAGCCCGCTGGCGTTCACGCTGCCCATCACGCGCAGCAAGGGCATCGTGTATCCGGAACGCATCGCGCGCAACGTGGATGTCAGCTACCGCCTGCCGGCCGGCTTGTATGCGGCGCCGCAAGGTGACGATGCCACGTGGCGCGGCACGTGGAAGAGCCGCCGGGCCGAGTTATGGTTCTTGCTGGCCGGGCTGGCGCTGCTGGCCGGCGCATTGGCCTGGCAGAAACGCCTAGTGCGAAATGGCCGGCAATTTTTGTGGTTCCGCCGTTTGTTCCTGTTATTTAGCATCGGCTTTATCGGTTACTACGCGCAGGGACAATTGTCGATCGTCAATATCACGGGCGTCATCCAGGCCTTGCTGGCGGGCCGCAGCCTGGGCTTTTTCCTGTTCGACCCGATGACGGTGATCCTGTGGGCGTTCGTGCTACTGACCCTGCTGGTCTGGGGGCGCGGCACGTTTTGCGGCTGGCTGTGTCCGTTTGGTGCCCTGCAGGAATTCACGGGCAAGCTGGGCCAGTGGCTGCGCTTGCCGCAGTGGAAGATCAAGCCGCGCCTCGATGGGCGTTTGAAATGGATCAAGTATGGCTTGCTGGCGGCCATTCTTGGCAGCAGCCTGTTTTCCAGTCAGATCACGGACAGGCTGGTGGAGCTGGAACCGTTCAAGACGGCGATTACCCTGAATTTCGTGCGCGCCTGGCCGTTTGTCGCGTATGCCGTGGGCTTGCTGCTGCTCAGTAGTGTTTCCTACAAATTCTTTTGCCGCTACCTGTGTCCGTTTGGCGCGGCGCTGGCGCTGCTGGGGCGCTTTCGTCTGTTCAACTGGATTCCCCGCCGCCAGGAATGCGGCAAGCCTTGCCAGACTTGCCGCCACCGTTGCGAGTATCACGCCATCGCGCCCGGCGGGAGAGTCGATTACGGTGAGTGTTTCCAGTGCATGGATTGCGTGGTGATCTATGCCAGCGATGAAAAATGCGCGCCCTTGATGCTGGAAATCAAGCGTGCCCGCACCATTCCCATCGTCCGGGCCATGGCAGAGGAGAGCAGCAATGCAGCGTAGAACGTTTATTTCGGCGGCCATCGGCAGCGTAGCCGGCATCGCGGGCTGGTCTTTGCCTGGTAGTATGGCGCGCGGCACGGCCACGGCGTCCGGCGTGCGCCTTTATCAAGGCGCCGCGCTGGCGTTTGGCACGACCATCGCCGTCACCGTGCTGCACCACGACCAGCGCCAGGCTGAACTGGCCATCGAAGACGCCTTGCATGCGGCCAGGAATATCGACCGGCTGATGAGTATTTACAGTCCGGCCAGCCAAGTCTTTCAGCTGAACCGCGATGGACGCCTGGCCCGGCCGGACGCCCATCTGCTGGCCGTGCTGGCGCAGGCGCAAGCGTTGTCGCAATGGAGCGATGGGGCGTTTGATATCACCGTGCAACCTTTGTGGCAGCTGTTCCGTGCGGCGGCTGACCAGGCCAGCTTACCGACGGACACCTTGCGCCGCGCGGCGCAAGCGCGGGTAGGCTGGCGGCAACTGGCGTGGGATAGCAGGGAAGTGCGTTTTCTGCAGCCGGGCATGGCGCTGACCTTGAATGGCCTGGCGCAAGGTTACGCAGCCGACATGGCGCTGGCAGCCGTGCAGGCACGGGGCGTACGGCACGCGCTGCTCGATACGGGCGAATTCGTTGCACGGGGACAGCGTTCCGTGCGCCGTCCCTGGACCTTGGGCATCCAGGACCCGCGCGACGCAGAAATCCTGGCGGCCACCTTGAAAGTGGAAGGGCGCAGCGTGGCCACCTCGGGCGATTATGAATGCACATTCACGCCCGACTTCGTGCATCACCACATCTTCGACCCCGCGAAGGGCGATTCGCCGGGCGAACTGGCCAGCGTGACGGTGCTGGCACCCACGGGCTTGCTGGCAGACGGCTTGTCGACGACGTTCATGGTAACGGGAGCGGCGCGCGCACATGCGATGGCTGCGCGGATGGACGGGGTCGACCTGATGACCATCGACAAGCGGGGCCGGCGCAAGATGTCGCCCGGCTTTCCCCGTTTAGTCTAGGCTATTTCAGGTGCGGCACCTTGCGGTAGATCGTGTTGCGCGAGACACCCAGGGCCCGCGCCGTGGCTGAGACGTTGCCGCCGTGAGCATCGAGCGACTTGAGGATCACGCTGTGTTCCATCTCTTCCAGGTTGGCGCCGGCCGCGATCATGCGGTCCGTGCTGGCGCTGGCGGCATGGGCCTGTGTCATCTCAATATCGTCGAGGAAATCATCTGGCATGTGGCGCAAACAGATTTCATGTTCGTCGCCCGCCATGACGATGGCCGTGCGCAACAGATTGGTCAGCTGGCGGAAGTTGCCTGGCCATTTATGCTGGTGGAACATGCGCAGGATGTCGGGCGCCACCGCATAGCGCGTGTCGGGCGCTTCCGTGGCGAGGATTTTCTTCACGACCGTGTCCAGGTCCGTGCGTTCGCGCAGCGGCGGCAGTTTGACGACCAGCCCATTCAGGCGGTAATACAGGTCTTCGCGGAACAGGCCCTTGGCCATGCGTTCGCGCAAGTTGTGATTCGTGGCGCAAATGAGTTCTACATTGACGGTGATCGATTTGCTGCTGCCCAGGGGCGTGACCATGCGTTCCTGCAGCACGCGCAACAGGCGCGCCTGCAAGCCAAAGGGCATGTCGCCGATTTCATCGAGGAACAGGGTACCGCCATTGGCTTGCAGAATCTTGCCTATCGCCCCTTTCTTGCGCGCCCCAGTAAACGCCCCGTCTTCATAGCCGAACAGCTCCGACTCGATCAGGGTTTCCGGGATCGACGCGCAGTTGACTGCGATAAACGGTCCCATGGCCCGTGGCGAGTCGTTGTGGATGGCTTGCGCCAGCAATTCCTTGCCCGTACCTGTTTCGCCCATGACGAGGATGGGGATGTCGCGCCCCAATACCTTGTTGACCTTTTCAATGACCAGTTCCAGCTGTGGATCGCCCGTGCGCAGGTAGCGCAGGCCTGACAGGCGCCGCGCCGCGTTGGCTGCATGGCTGGCTGGCGCTGGAACCTGGGCCGGCACGGCGTTGATATCGCTATGGTTCGTGCTGGCGGTAAAACCATGCTGGAAGACACTATTGGCCAGGCGCAACTGCGCACGGCCATACACGCGCACGCCGCTGTGCATGCACAGGTTCAGCAAACCGGGCGCGGCCGTGCGGTAATGGTCGTACAGGGCGGACACGGGCAAGCCGAACAGGGAGCTGAAGGTATGTGATTGCAGCGCGGCAAATGACAGGCCCAGCTGGAACAAGCCGTTTTTATTGGCGGACAAAAACCGCCCGCCCGGCGTGAACGAGGCGATGCCTTCCATCAAGGTGCCGATGAATTCGGGGCGCGCATGGAAGTGCACGGTGATGGCATCTTCGAAGGTGGCGGAAAACAGCTGATTTTCGATCATCAGCGCCGACATGCGAACGAGGGCCATCGTATGCTTGTGAAAACTGCGCTGGTCGCTCGAGACGTCCAGCACGCCGATGACATTGCCACGGTGGTCGGTGATCGGTGCCGCGGAGCAAGTCAGGAAATGATTGGCGGCCAGGTAATGCTGGTCCGCATGAACCAGGGTCGGTACTTTTTCCGTGATGGCCGTGCCGATGGCATTCGTGCCGCGGCTTTGTTCCGACCACGCGACGCCTGGCTGCAAGGCCACCCGATTGGCTTTCTCCAGGAAATCATCGTCGCCCAGCGAATGCACGATCACGCCGTTGGCATCCGTGAGGATCACCATATTGTGGGTGTTGACGATTTGCTGGTACAGGGTTTCCATGGCCGGCAGCGCATGCGTGTGCAGCATGCGGTTTTGCTCGATCAGCAAGGACAGATCGGATTTGCCGGCGGGCGTAAAGTCGGGCGTGGCGGTGGGCGACAGGCCAAAGGCGACGGAACGCTGATGGGAAGTTTCAATGATGACGGGGACGTTGTCTTGTCCTGCCGGTGTGGTGTTTGCATCTGCAATAGACGAAAACGGTGCGCTACGGTAAGTAGCTGACGGTTGATACATGATCTCGTTGCCTCCGTTGGGCCCTGTACTGCGGCGCTCTTTTGAATATCGAGAGTGTTCCATAATGTAGCACCTGTCACAGATGGGAGCAAAGCAAAGCGAGCCGGACTGTCCCCGGTGTTGCTGCCAGGCCCAGAGCTGCTCCCATCAATGGACAGTGCATAGGCAGGCATAAGCAAGTGCGGTGCCAGGGCTGTTTCAGGAAGCGCGGAAAAATAGCGCTTGCGGGGTGTGCGGGGCACGGCTATAATTCGCCCCCTCGCTGAACGATGCATGCAAATGCCGAGTAAAGCAGGGTGAAAAAAGAAGGTTGACGAAACGATCTAAACGCTTCATACTCTTCCTTCTTCGCAGTTGACAAACACAACGCTTTGTCGATGGCGCGAAAGCAGTAACCGAATACAGTTCTTTAACAATTAACAGTCGATAAGTGTGGGCATTTGATGTAAGTGCAGCGTCGATCTTCGGATTGACGTAATACTTAAAATATCAAATGTTCACAAGAAATAATGAAATAGGATACTTCTTCGGAAGTAGCCTGTCAGTTTTTTGAGTGAGCAAATCTTTTGCAATGCAAAAGATTTGGATGGTAGCGATACTGTCCGACCTGTCAGAAATGACATTAAACAGAGATTAAACTGAAGAGTTTGATCCTGG
>NZ_WFLI01000063.1 GCF_009208555.1 Janthinobacterium violaceinigrum
CCGCTGGCCGCGCTGCCGGGCGGCCCCGCCCACCTGGCCACGGAAGTGACGGAGTGCGAGCTGGTGCGGCGCGACCTGAGCCTGGTGCCCGTGGAACTGGGCTGGCACTGGTACGCGCAGGCGCCCGTGGCGGGCGGGCCGGCCACGGGCGGCCTGCTGCTGATCGCCGTGGCGCGCGACATCAGCGAACGGCGCCAGGCGCAGGAACGCCTCAAGCACCTGGCCCATTACGATGGCTTGACGGGGCTGCCGAACCGCAGCCTGTTCTACCAGACGCTGGCCCAGGCCGTTGAACTGGCGCAGGAAAAAAGCTGGCGCATCGTGGTGCTGTTCATCGCCCTGGACCGTTTTAAAAGCATCAATGACACCCTGGGCGCGGCGCTGGGCGACGAGTTGCTGCGCCAGTTCAGCAACCGCCTGGTCGAATGCGTGCGCCTGCGCGATACGGTGGGTCGTCTGGGCAACGACGAATTCGCGCTGATCCTGACCATGAGCCGCAACCAGCAGGAGGCCGTGGCCGTGGCCAACCAGGTGCGCGAAGCCTTGCGCGCGCCGTTCGACTTGCGCGGCCACGCGGCCACCCTGACGGCCAGCATCGGCATCGCCATGTATCCGGACGACGCCACCGACCCGGAAACGCTGATCAAGTACGCGAATACGGCCATGGGCGGCGCCAAGCAGGCAGGGCGCGACGGCTACCGCTTTTTCACGGCCGGCATGAACGTGCAGGTGCTGGCGCGCCTGGACCTGGAACTGGCGCTGCGCCATGCGCTCGAACACGAGCAATTCATCCTGTATTACCAGCCCAAGGTGGACTTGCGCACGGGCCGCATCAGCGGCGTGGAAGCGCTGCTGCGCTGGCGCCGTCCCGGCTACGGCCTGGTGGCGCCGGCCGAATTCGTGCCGGTGCTGGAAGACACGGGCCTGATCGTACGCGTGGGCGCCTGGGTGATCCAGGCCGCCTGCCGCCAGATCGCCGAGTGGCGCGACAGCGAAGTGGGGGCCGTGCGCGTGGCGGTGAACGTGTCGAGCCGCCAGTTTGCCGAAGGCGACCTGGAAGGCGCGGTGACGCGCGCGCTGGCGCAGCATGGCGTGGCGCCGGAACTGCTGGAGCTGGAATTGACGGAAACGGCGCTGATGTCGAATGCCGAGCGCACCATCGTCGTGCTGGGCAAATTGAAGAAGATCGGCGTGAAGGTGGCCATCGACGATTTCGGCACCGGTTATTCGAGCCTGGCCTACCTGCAGCGCTTCCCCATCGACAAGCTCAAGATCGACATCGCCTTCGTGCGCAACATCACCAGCAACCCGAACGATGCGGCCATCGCGCTGGCCATCGTCAGCATGGCGCACAGCCTGAAACTGAGCGTGGTGGCCGAGGGCGTGGAGTCGCGTCCGCAGCTCGAATACCTGCGGCGCAACCGCTGCGATGAAATCCAGGGCTTTTATTTCAGCCGTGCCCTGCCGGCGCTGGAACTGGGGCAGATGATCGCCGCCGGCGCCGGCCTGCCGCCCGGCCACGACCCGGCCGCCCAGCCCGCGCAAACCCTGCTCATCGTCGACGACGACGTCAACGTGCTGTCGTCCCTGCACCGCCTGTTCCGCCCCGAGGGCTACCAGATCCTCACGGCCAGCACGCCGGCCGAAGGCTTCGAGATGCTGGCCCTGCACCGCGTGCACGTCATCGTCTGCGACCAGCGCATGCCCAGCATGAGCGGCACGGAATTCCTCAGCAAGGTCAAGGAGCTGTACCCGGAAACCATCCGCATCATTTTGTCCGGCTACACGGGCCTCGAAGCGGTGCTGGACTCGATCAACCGGGGCGCCATCTACCGTTTTTATACGAAGCCGTGGGACGACACCCAGCTGCGCGACAACATCCGCCTGGCCTTCCAGCACTACTGGATGGTGAACCAGCCGGGGCTGGCGCGCGTGACGGTGCGCTAGCGAAAGGCAGCGGAAAGTCAGTCGCTGAAGTGGTCGAACGACGACAGCTGCAGGTCCAGCGGCAAGCCTGCCGCATCGACCAGGCGCAAGCCGCTGCCGGCCTCGATGCGGCCCACGCGCGTGGCCGGCGTGCCGCAGCTGACCGCCAGCGCGGCGATGGCCTCGCGCGACGATGTCGGCGCCGTGAAGCACAGTTCATAGTCGTCGCCGCCGGCGGCCGTGTAGCGGCGGCGCAGGGCGGTGGCTTGCCGCGCCAGCACGGGGCCGGCCGGCAAGGCATCGACGTCGAGGGTGGCACCCACCCGCGACGCCTTCAAGATATGGCCCAGGTCTCCCGCCAGGCCGTCCGAGATGTCGATGGCCGCATGCGCGAGGCCCTGCTCGGCCAGCGCGCAGCCCAGCGCCACGCGCGGCGTGGGCGTGTGCATGCGCGCCGCTGCCGCCAGCAGGTCGGCGGCCGCCAGTTCCTGTTCCATGCGGTAGCCGGCCAGCGCCAGGCGCGCATCGCCCAGGGTGCCGCTGATCCAGATATCGTCGCCCGCCACGGCCGCGCTGCGGCGCAGGGCCTGGCCCGGCGCCAGCTCGCCAAACACGGTGATGCAGATGTTCAGCGGGCCCTTGGTGGTGTCGCCGCCGATCAATTCGCAATTGAATGCGTCGGCCAGCGCAAACAGGCCTTCGGCAAAGCCGGCCAGCCAGGCGCGCTCCGCTTGCGGCAGCGCCAGGGCCAGGGTAAATGCCACCGGGCGCGCGCCCATGGCGGCCAGGTCGGACAGATTCACGGCCAGGCTTTTGTGGCCCAGCATGCGGGCATCGGCGCCGGCAAAGAAATGCCGGTCCTCGACCAGCATGTCCGACGAGATGGCGATCTGCTTGCCGGCGCCGGGCGTGAGCAGCGCGCAATCGTCGCCGATGCCCAGGGTGGCGCGACCGGGGCGCTGGCGCACGAAGTATTGTTTGATCAGGTCGAATTCGGAAAGCGCGTCGTGTGGGGCCATGGTTCGTCTGCAGGTTGAGTAAGGGTGTGGCGCCACTATTATAGGCTGGCCTACAATGCCCGTCTTTGCCAGCCTTGTTCACTTTTCTATGCCCCTACACGATATCCACACCGTGCTGCAGTCGTATCTTGACGACGGCTGGCTGCGCGACCCGCAGGCCGTCGGCCTGGACACGTTTACGGAGCCGGAACTGCTGGCGCGCGGCTTTGATGAACTGTGCGACGGCGGCCAGCTGTGCCTGTATGAGGACGAACGTGACTTCCGCCGCGCCGGCCGCGCCGTGCAGGCCTCGTTCAAGGTGTATCTGCAGCAGGGCCGCTTGCACGCGAACGGGCTGGAGCTCGGCTATCAAGTGCGCCTGGCAGGCTTCCTGCGGGCGGCGCGGCGTCCCCTGCCGCCGTTCCGGCTGCTGCTGGAAAGTGACGCCCACAGCGGGGCGCTGCTGTTCGACAGCGGCCTGGTGCTGCAGTTCGCCACCAACCTGCGCGGCGCGGCCCGCCATTATTTCCTTACCCTCGTCGAGGGACAACTGCCCGATCCCGGCGCAGGCGACCTCGACCTGCGCGCAGCCAGCGAGGGCCACGTCCAGGCCCTGTACGGCCACTGTGCGCCGGAAGAATTGCAGCGCCAGGCAAGGCGCGGCCATGCTGCCCTGCGCGAACTGGCACGCGTGCTCGCCTAGCCCTTCTTCGCCTGCGCCATGCCCTGCAGCAGCTTAGCCAGCAACTGGTCGAGCTGGCGCTGCTCGTCCGCGCTGAGCGCCGACAGCATGGCGCGCTCGTTGTCCACATGCAGCAGCACCAGCCGTTCAATCAGTTCCAACCCCCTCTGTGTCAGGGCCACCAGCACGCCGCGCCGGTCCGACGGGTGCTTCTGCCGTTCGATCAGGCCTGCCGCTTCCAGCCGGTCGATGCGGTTGGTCATGCCGCCCGAGGACAGCATGGCCGCCTCGTACAGGGCCGTCGGCGTCAGGCTGTAGGGCGCGCCCGAGCGGCGCAAGGTGGCCAGCACGTCGAATTCGCCCGGTTGCAAGCCGTGTTCGGCGAACAGGGGGTTGAGCCAGTCGCGCGCCATCAGCTGCGCCACCGTGCCCAGCTGGCCCACCAGCTGCATGGCGCGGGTATCCATCTGCGGCAGTTCGCGCTGCCATTGAGCGGCGGCAAATTGCGCGCGCGTGTGTTCTTGCGGGGTATCTGTCATGGCACTATCCATTTATCTCGACATCAAGATACATTTCTATCTTTATGTTAAGATACTTTTCATCGAGTTATTTTATATGACGCATTAAACCATGTGCCTCCCAGCGAGGCAAGGACTACTCTCCCATGCCATCCGAACGCTCCGTCGCTTCCCCGTTTCCCTCGTCCGCCCTGCTGGTGGCCGCCATCATCCTGTTGGGCCTGAACCTGCGCCCCATCCTGGCCGCCATCGGCCCCCTGCTCGACAGCATCCAGGCCGGCACGGGCCTCAGCAATGCCGACGCGGGCTTGCTGACCACCGTGCCCGTGTTCGCCATGGGCGTGTGCGCGCTGGCTGGCGCGCAGCTGCAGCGCCGCCTGGGCGTGGCGCGCGGCATCGGCATCGGCATCGCCATCATCGCGGCTGCCTGCGCCCTGCGCTGGCCCCTGCACGGCAGCGGCGGCCTGATCGCCACGGCAGCCCTGGGCGGCCTGGGCATCGCGCTGGTGCAAGCCTTGCTGCCGGCCTTCATCAAGCGCCATTTTCCCGAACGGGCCGGGCAATTGATGGGTTTCTATACGACGGGCATCATGGGCGGCGCAGCCATTGCCGCTGCGTCCGCCTCGCCGCTGGCGCAATCGCTGGGTTGGCAGGCGCTGCTGGCGCTGTGGGCCTTGCCCGCCGTGGCCGCCGCGCTGCTGTGGCGCCGCGCATCGGCCGCGCGCGTGGAGGCAGGCAATGGCGCGGGCGCCAGCCTGCCCGTGGGCAGCCCCCGCGCCTGGCTGCTGATGGTGTTTTTCGGCATCGGCACGGGCGCCTACACCCTGGTGCTGGCCTGGCTGCCGCCGTTTTATACGGAACTGGGCTGGAGCGCGGCCCACAGCGGCTTGCTGTTGGGCGCCCTGACCCTGATGGAAGTGCTGGCGGGCTTGGCGGTCTCCAGCGTCATCCACCGCTTTCCCGACCGCCGCATCCTGCTGCTGTCCGTCTTGCTGGCCGTGCTGGCCGGCCTGGCTTGCCTGATCGTGGCGCCTGCGCAACTGGCGCTGCCCGCCGTGATATTACTGGGCTGCGGCATCGGTGCGCTGTTCCCCCTGTCGCTGATCGTCAGCATGGACCATGTGGCGGACCCGGCCGGCGCCGGCGCCCTGCTGGGATTCGTGCAGGGCGGCGGCTACATCATCGCCAGCAGCATGCCCTTCATTGCCGGCCTGATCCGCCAGCATTCGTCCAGCCTGGCCCAGGCGTGGATGGTGATGGCCGGCGGCGTCGTGCTCCTGCTGCTGATCGCCGTGCGCTTCGCGCCCGGTGCGCGGCTGACCCAATTCGATTAGCGTGCGCCTGCCGGGGGCCGGCAGCTGCTATATTTCGACCATGAACATCGTCGACCATTATTTGGCAGGATTGCGCCAGGCCATGCCGCCCGAGCCGCTGGCGGAGCTGGCGCTGGCCAGCGGCGCCAGCGCGGCGCAACTGGCCAGCCTGCGCCAGACGTATCCGCTGTGCCCGGACAGCCTGCTGTGCTTGCTGGGCCAGTACAACGGCACCTATTATCAGGAGTATGCGGGCGGCATGGTGCTGGTGTACATGCTGGGCTCGGACGTGTTCGAGTATCCGTATTACCTGAGTTCCGTCGAGCAGATCCTCCAGGATGGACAGGCGAACCAGCGCAGCATCGCCGACATCTACGGCCATTACCTGGACGACGATCCCGGCATCGTCGACGCCCGCATCGACGCCGGCATCCAGCAGGGCCAGCGCCTGTGTTTTTCGCACTGCATGAACAATGGCGGCTCGTCGCGGCTGTATATCGATTTCACGCCCGTGGCGTCGGGCACGGTAGGGCAGGTGGTGCGCTTCCTGCACGATCCCGATAGCTACCTGGTCATCGCCGACAGCTTCGACGCCTATCTGCGCATGCTGATCGATGACGGCTATGCCTTCCTGACCGATGAAAATTTTGAATAGCCGGGCCGCGCCGCCGTCCCTGCTGCCCGCCAACCGCCGCATCGTGCTGTCCGGCGAGGAGCAGATGCGCCGCATCCTGTCCGCGCCGTTCGACACCACCCTGGGCGCGGACGACATGGGCGATATCGAGCGCGCCGTCGCAGCGCTGCCGCTGTGGCGCGCCTCCGATATTCCATCATAAAAACTAATTGAAATCTAAAATTTGATAGTTTTTCCTGCTCAGGACGTTTGTGCTGCCGGACGGCCTTACAATGCTAGGTTATGCGTTTTCGTGATATCAGACTGTGGCTAGCGGAAAATACCTAGCTAATTGAAAGAATCGGTCTGATAAAATCCGGAACACCCGATCGACCAAACAGGAAGGCAGCACAGCATGGATTCGTCATCTGATAAAAAAGAAGAATTGCGTCAACAATTGCGCTTGGCCGCACTCGAGTATCACGAGTGCCCGCGCCCCGGCAAAATCAGCGTGACGCCCACCAAACAACTGACCAACCAGCGCGACCTGGCGCTGGCCTACTCGCCAGGCGTGGCGGCGCCGTGCGAAGAAATCGTCATCGATCCGGCCAATGCCTATAAATATACGGCGCGCGGCAACCTGGTGGCCGTCATCACCAACGGCACGGCCGTGCTGGGACTGGGCAATATCGGCCCGCTGGCCGCCAAGCCGGTGATGGAAGGCAAGGGCGTGCTGTTCAAGAAATTTGCCGGCATCGACGTCTTCGACATCGAGATCAACGAATCGGATCCCGACAAGCTGGTCGACATCATCGCTTCGCTGGAACCGACCTTCGGCGGCGTGAACCTGGAAGACATCAAGGCGCCCGAGTGCTTCTACATCGAGCGCCAGCTGCGCGACCGCATGAAGATTCCCGTCTTCCATGACGACCAGCATGGCACGGCCATCATCGTCGGCGCGGCCATCCTGAACGGCCTGAAAGCCGTCGGCAAGCAGATCGAGGATTGCAAGCTGGTCGTGTCGGGCGCGGGCGCCGCGGCGCTGGCCTGCCTGGACCTGATCGTCGACCTGGGCTTCCCGCTGAAAAACATCTACGTCACCGACCTGGCCGGCGTCGTCTACAAGGGCCGCACGGAACTGATGGACCCGGACAAGGAACGCTTCGCGCAAGACACGCCGTTGCGCACCCTGGCCGAGATCATCCCGGACGCCGACATTTTCCTCGGCGTGTCCGCCGGCGGCGTGCTGAAACAGGACATGGTGCGCAAGATGGCGCCCAATCCATTGATCCTGGCGCTGGCCAACCCGAATCCGGAAATCCTGCCGGAAGAAGTCAAGGCCGTGCGCAGCGACGCCATCATCGCCACAGGCCGTTCGGACTATCCGAACCAGGTCAACAACGTGCTGTGCTTCCCGTACATCTTCCGCGGCGCCCTCGACTGCGGCGCCACCACCATCACGCGCGAGATGGAAATCGCCGTCGTGCACGCGATCGCCGACCTGGCGCATGCCGAGCAGTCGGACATCGTCGCTACCACCTACGGCATCAGCAACCTGTCGTTCGGCCCTGAATACCTGATCCCGATGCCGTTCGATCCGCGCCTCCTGATCAAGATCGCGCCAGCGGTGGCCAAGGCAGCCGAGGATTCGGGCGTGGCCACGCGTCCGATCAAGGACTTGCAAGCGTACGCGGACAGCCTGCAGCAATTCGTCTACCGCAGCGGCACCTTCATGAAGCCGCTGTTCCTGATGGCCAAGTCCACGCCGGCCGACCTGAAACGCATCGTCTACGCCGAAGGCGAAGAAGAGCGCGTGCTGCGCGCCGTGCAAGTGGTGGTCGATGAAAAACTGGCGCGTCCTATCCTGGTGGGCCGTCCGCCCGTGCTGGAAGCGCGCATCCAGAAGTTCGGCCTGCGCCTGAAGCAGGGCGTCGACTTCGACGTCATCAACCCGGACTTCGACGAGCGCTATCGCGATTACTGGAATACGTATTACGACATGACCAGCCGCAAGGGCGTCACCGAGGAATACGCGAAGCTGGAAATGCGCCGCCGCCATACCCTGATCGGTTCCATGATGATCCACAAGGGCGACGCCGACGGCATGATCTGCGGCACCTTCGGCACCACCCAGCTGCACCTGAAATACATCGACCAGGTGCTGGGCAAGCGCGCCGGCAGCAATGTCTACGCCGCCATGAACGTGCTGATCATGCCGGAGCGCCAGCTGGTGATGGTCGACACGCACGTCAACGAAAACCCGGACGCCGACCAACTGGCCGAGATCACCATCATGGCCGCCGAAGAGATGACCCGCTTCGGCCTGTCGCCGCGCGCGGCCCTGCTGTCGCACTCGAACTTCGGTTCCAGCGACAGCGCCTCGGCGCAAAAGATGCGCGCCGCGCTGGCCATCATCAAGGAACGCGCGCCGGACCTGGAAATCGACGGCGAGATGCATGGCGATACGGCCCTCGACAGCAAGCTGCGCCACAAGCTGATGCCGAACTCGGACCTCAAGCACGACGCCAACCTGCTGGTCATGCCGAACATCGAGTCCGCCAACATCGCCTACAACCTGGTCAAGACGGCGGCCGGCAACGGCATCGCCGTGGGCCCGATCCTGCTGGGCTGCGCCAAGCCCGTGCACATCCTGACGCCATCAGCCACCGTGCGCCGCATCGTCAACATGACGGCCCTGTGCGTCGTCGACGCCGTGGCACAGCGCAAAGCCTAAGGGTTTAGCTGCCGCCTGAAAGCCGCGCCATCCGCAAGGAGGCGCGGCTTTTTTTACATGGGCGGCACGGGCAGGGCCGCGGCGGGCGGATGGCGGCGCAGGTAGTAATGGCGATACAGCAGGATCTCGCCCCATACCAGCAGCAGCGCGGCCAGCGCGAACAGGGCCAGCGTGATCTTGAGCGAATTGAAATAGGCGCCGGCCTGCCGCTTGATGGCGTCGATGAAAATCATCGGCACCGACTTGTCGAGTTTGCTGAAATCGGCATGGCGCGCCACGTCGGTGGTCAGGCGCACGGCCAGGTCGGTGCCCAGCGCGGCCAGCTCGCTGGTCGCCTGGCCACGGAAGTTGGCACCCTTGAGCGCGTCGCCAAGCACGCCGACCCTGGTGATCAGTTGTTCCTGCAGCACCTGCGTCAGCAGCACGCTACCGCGGCGCAGAATGAATTCATTGATCCAGCGCGCTTTGCTGCGTTCCCAGTAACTGTCTGACGTGGGGCGGTAATACATGCCTTGCACGAAGGGCTCGAGCAGGCTGCGCACGCTGATGGGCTGGCCCGGGGCGATCAGCTTGACCTGCTGTTCCAGGTAGACGCGCAGCGCCGGCATCTGCGCCTCGAACACGGGCTGCACGTCGCGCTCGAGTGCCTGGTTGACGACGCGGTGCACGCTGTGCACGGCGCCCAGGCCTGCGCCGAGGAGCGGCAGCGCGAGCAGGATCAGTACATAGCTGAGCTTGGCTGCCACATGCCAGGCGGGGGGACGGCGCACCAGCAGGCATTTCCTGGCCAGCTGGTAGCAGATGCCGACCGCCAGCACGAAGCCGGCCGCACTGCACAGCAGCATCCACGGCAGGGCGCTCCACAGCAGTTCGCCGCCGAACGGCGCCAGGCCATTGCCCCAATTGGCGAGTTGTTGATTCATGTACATTGCCTTGATGTGGATAAACAGGCAAGTATACCCATTGTGCAACGACAGGGAGCACGCCTGGCGTCAGTGCGCCATCAGCACGGGCAAGGTCATCTGGCGCAGCACCGTTTCCGTCACGCCGCCCAGCAAAATTTCGCGGAAGCGCGCGTGGCCGTAGCCGCCCATCACCAGCAAGTCCGCATGTACTTCGGCGGCCATGGCCAGCAGCGCGGCGCCGATGTCGCCCGGGGCAACGGCGGGGCGCACTTCGACGGGCACGCCATGGCGGCTCAGGTAGGCGGCGATGTCGGCACCCGGATGGCGGGCCGGCTGCGCATGGCCGGCGGGCGGGTGCAGCAGGGCCAGCACCACCAGGCGCGCTGCGCGCAGCAGGGGCAGCGCGTGGCCGATGGCGCGCGTCGCTTCCATGCTGCCATCCCAGGCCACCACCACGGTGTTGTCCACTTGCGCGAATTGGCCGCTGCGCGGCACGATCAGCACGGGACGGGCCGCGTTCAGCATCACGTACGGCACCAGGTCGCTCATGGCGCCGGGCAGCGCTTCGCCGGCGTCGTGCTGGCTGAGCACCGTCAAGTCGCTGTAGCGGGCGCTGACGGCCATGCCGCCGTCTTCGTCGTCTTCGATCAGGCGCCGTTCCAGCGAGACGGCGCCGGCCTGGCGCGCCAGCGTTTCAAACTGGTCGAGCGCCTGTTCCGCCTGCCCGTGCAGGGCCGAAATCTGCGCCGCCACGGCCGCGCCGCGCATGCCGCGGTTGTTTTCCAGGTAAAAGCGCGACATGCCCGTCATCGCCGCGCCGATCAGGTGCGCCTGGTGTGCGTGCGCCAGCCGCGCGGCGATGGCGATGCGCTGGGGCGCATGGCGCGACAGGTCGGCGTGCACCAGGATGGATTTGTAGGCCATGTCGTCACTCGCTAGTCAGGATGGCAACAAGGCTAGAACGGCAACATGGGCAAGTCCAGCATTGCCGTGCTGGGCGGGGATTTTCTTTTGCGGGGCTTGATGTGGGTCAAAAAAACACAGGCCGCAGCCATCTGCAAGGCCATGACCAGGAAATTGCGAGCTGTTTGATGTGCATCAAAATGTCTGGCCCCCAGCCACCGATAATGGCATTGAACTCCTTGCTCTCCCAGTGGTCTGCATCGGCGCCGGCGCCATCTGTCCGGCACTTGCTTGTGTGACGCAACAACGCTGGCCGTGGCGGGAGTTCACTCTTCACGCCAGCGCGTGGTGTTCCCCTTGCTCCGCCCAGCGCAGCCGGATGGCGTCGATGGCCGGCAACTGCTGCACGAACAGGTCCACCAGTGCGCCGTCGAAATGCAGGCCCTTTTGCTGCTGCAGATAGCCGACGGCATCCGTGACCGGCCAGGCGCGCTTGTACGGGCGCACCGAGGTCAGCGCGTCGAACACGTCGGCCACGGCAACGATGCGGCCCGCCAGCGGGATCGCTTCGCCCGCCAGGCCGCGCGGATAGCCGCTGCCATCCCATTTTTCATGGTGCGACAGGGCGATCTCGCGCGCCAGCGCCAGCATGCCGCCGCCCGCATGTTCGCCGATGATGTCGGCGCCGATGCTCGCATGCGTCTGCATGACGGACCATTCGTCCGCGTCGAGCTTGCCCGGCTTTTGCAGGATGCGGTCGGGAATGCCGATCTTGCCCACGTCGTGCATGGGCGCCGCGTGCAGCAGGTCGTCCGCGGCCGCTTCGTCCAGGCCGGCAGCCACGCCCAGCACGCGCGCGAAATGGCTCATGCGGATCACGTGCAAGCCCGTTTCATTGTCCTTGTACTCGGCCGCCAGGCCCAGACGCTGGACGATCTGCAGCCGCGTTTCCTTCAATTCATCGATGCGCACCAGCGACAGGTGCGTGCGCACGCGGGCGCGCACGATGGCGGGGCTGAGCGGCTTGGTGATGTAGTCGACGGCGCCCGCCTCAAAACCGCTCAGTTCGTCGCGCATGTCGTTCAGGGCCGTGACGAAAATGACGGGAATGGCGGCCGTCAGCGGTTCCGCTTTCAGCTGGCGGCAGGCGTCGTGGCCGCTCATGCCCGGCATCATCACGTCGAGCAGGATCAGGGCGGGGCGTTCCTGCCGCGCCAGTTCCAGCGCCCGCGCGCCATCCTTGGCGAACAGCAGTGCGTAGTCGTTCTGCAATATCTGGCGCAGCAATTGCAAATTGGCCGCTTCATCGTCGACGATGAGGAGGACGGGCCTGGCGTGGCGTGGCGCATTCATGGGAGCTCCGGTGTCAAGGTGTGCAGCAAGTCGTGCAATAGCGACTGTGCCAGGGGGAAATCGAAGTCGTCGATGGCATGCCGCAGCGGCGCCAGCGCGGCCCCCTGCGCACCCATGGCGTGCTGCAACTGCGCTTGCGCCACGTCATCGAGTTCGCCGTGCTGCAAGGCATGCAGCAGGGCCTTGGCCGCTAGCCGGGCGGCGGGCGCGTCGATGGCGCTTGCCGTTGCCGCGTGCGCCACAGGCGGCGCCAGCCGGGCGATGGCGGCCAGGGCTTCCGGCCATTGCGTCAGCAGGGCGCCCAGGGTCTCGCCCAGCTGTTGCGGCGAGGCGGGGCCGGGGCTGGCGCACGCCTGTTCCAGCGCCGCCAGGCTGGCGGCCAGCTGTTCGAGGCCGAGGTTGGCCGCCACGCCGCGCAGTTTGTGGCTCTGTGGCAAGAGCGCCGCGTGGTCGCCGGCCTCGATGGCGGCCAGCAGGGCCGGCGGCAGGCGCGGATGCTCGCTGCCGAAACGGGCCAGCGCCGCGTGGTAGGCGCTGTCGTTGCCGGCCCAGCGCTGCAGGGCGCCCGCATGGTGCAGCACCCGTCCGCCAGCGGCCGGCGCCGCTTCGTGGCCGTCGTCGGTCGCTTCCGCCGACAGGCCCAGCACGCGGGCGATTTCCTGCGACAGCGCTTGCCACTCGACGGGCTTGGTGGCGAAGCCGTCCATGCCGGCCGTCAGCGCCGCCTTGCGGTGCGCATCGAGTACGCTGGCCGTCATGGCGATCACGGGCACGCGGGGACGGCCATCGCGCACGGCGGCGGCACGGATGGCCAGCGTGGCGGCTAGCCCATCCATGCGCGGCATTTGCAAGTCCAGCAGCAGCAAGTCGAAATCGCCGTGCTGCGCCAGCAGCAGGGCTTCCTCGCCATCGCTGGCCGTGGCCACCGTATGGCCGCGCTTGCCCAACAGTAAGCACAGCAGTTCCAGATTCTGCGGCACGTCGTCGGCGGCCAGCACGCGCAGGGGCGGCAGGCGCACGCTGCGGCGTTCGCTGGCGGGCAGCGCTGCCTGGCGTGCCGGCAACAGGGGCAGCATCACCTGGAACAGGGTGCCATGCGGCAGCACGGCATCGGCCCAGATGCGCCCCTGCATCAAGGTCACCAGCTGCTTGCTGATGGTGGTGCCCAGGCCCGTGCCGCCAAAGCGCCGCGTGGTCGAGGCATCGGCCTGCACGAACGGCTCGAAGATGGCGTCGCGCCGTTCCGCGGCGATGCCGATGCCGCTGTCCTGCACCAGCAGGTGCAGCTGGCCGTCCTGCAGGCGGGCGGCCAGGCTGACGGCGCCGCTGGCCGTGAATTTGATGGCGTTGTCGAGCAGGTTGCCCAGCACTTGCCGCATGCGCAATTCGTCGCCATGCAGCATGGCCGGCAGTTGCGGGTCGTACTGCACTTCCATGCGCAAGCCCTTGGCGCGCGCAGCGATGCCATACGTGGACGCCAGTTCGTCGACCAGCGCCAGCAGGCTGTAGTCGCGCAACTCCAGCACCATGGCGCCCTTGTCCAGCTTGGCCGTATCGAGCACTTCGTTGAGCAGGCGCAGCAGCGAGCGGCCCGACTGGCGCACGGTATCGAGGTGGCGCCGCTGTTCCGGCAGCAGCGGCGAGTCGAGCAGCACGTCCGTGAAGCCGAGGATGGAATTCATCGGCGTGCGGATTTCATGGCTCATGTTGGCGACAAAGCTGGCGCGCGTGGCGGCCGCCAGCTCCGCTTTTTCCTTGGCCATGCGCAAGTCTTCCTCCATTTGCCGCCGTTCGCTGATGTCGAGGATGACGCCGTCGACCCAGCGCACGGCGCCCGCCGCGTCGTGCACCACGGTGCCCCGCTCCCACAGCCAGCGCGCCGTGCCATCGGCACGCAGCAGCCGGTATTCGAGCAGGTAGGGCTCGCCGCTGGCAACGCTGCGGTTGAAGACCTCGATGACGTAGGCGCGCTCTTCGCTGGCGATCAGGCCCGTGATGGTGCGGCGCGGCGCGGCGCCCAGAAAGTCGGCGGGCGGATAGCCGGTGACCGCTTCCACGCCATCGCTGATGAACAGCATGGGCTGGTTTTCTGCCGTGGTGCAGCGAAACGCGATGCCGGGCAGATTGCCGATCAGCGAGCGCAGCTGCTGCTCGCTTTCGCGCAGGGCGGCCAGCATGGCGCGCCGTTCGCTGATGTCCGTAATGAACAGCACATATAAATCCTGGTCGGCCAGGCGCGCGCTGGCCATCGAGCGCTGCACGGCGACCGGCACGCCATCCTTGCGCACGTAGACGATTTCCTCGCTGGTGTGGGAAGCCTCGCCTTCGCCCGTGCGCAGGTGGTGCAGCAGGCCGTGCTGTTCCGACTGGCGCACGTCGCTGACCAGCAGGCTGACATGGCGGCCCACGATTTCCGCCTGCCGCCAGCCCAGGATGCGCTCGGCGGCGCCGTTGAAATCGACGATGCTGCCGTGCCGGTCGATGGTGATGACGCCGTCGACCGTGCTTGTCAGCAGCGAGCGGGTCCAGTTCTCGCTCTGGTTCAGGTGGCGAAACAGTTCGCGGTAGCGCAGGATGCCCACGGCCGAGGCGACGAGGATCGTCAGGGCGATGGTGAGCAGGGTCACGCTGATCACCAGCATGGGCCGGTTGGCATCGGCATCATTGCCTGGGGGAATCGTCCCCACGAAGCGGGCGGCCTGCATGCCCATGTAATGCATCCCAGCAATTGCACACCCCATGACGCCAGCGCTGATCAAGGTGCGCCGCGAGGCAGACAGGCTGCCGCTCCAGCCGCGCAGGCCGAAGCGTACCCACAGGGCCACGGTGGCCAGCGCCACGGCAACGCACAGCGACAGGGCGAACAGCAGCGGGTCGTAGCGCAGCGACAGGCCCATGCGCATGGCGTGCATGCCCGTGTAATGCATGGCGCCGATGCCCAGGCCCACGAGCAGGCCGCTCCGGAGCAGCAGCGGCGCCGTGACGGCGCGCCGGCTGATGGTGGCCAGGGCCACGAACGAGGCGGCCACGCTGGGCACGATGGACAGCAAGGTCAGGCCCGGCGCGTAGGCGACGCTGGTGCCCAGCTCGAACGCCAGCATGCCGATGAAATGCATGGCCCACACGCCGCAACCCAGCGCCAGGCTGCCGGCCAGCAGGCACAGCAAGTGCAAGCGGCGGCTGATGCTGGCCTGCGCGCGGCTGTACGCCGTCATCTGGAAGGCCATCCACGACGTGAAAATGGCGATTACCAGCGACAGCAGCACCAGGCCTGGTGCATGCTGGCCGTGGTGCTGCAGTGCCGGGTCGGCGGGAATATGGAACAGGTGCTGGAAGCTGGCAGGTATCATCGTAGGAAACAGGTGGCGCCTCGTGGCACTGGCGTCGCCGCCGGCCGCCGTTGCGGGTGATCGATGCGAATTACCTTACCAGATTTCCGGAAACAAATATCTTAATTGTAATTATTTTGCCTGTCGTGCAAGCCCCGGGGCGGCGGGCAAGGCCAGGCAAGCGTTGCTGTTCCCCATGGCAGCGGCCCTGCCGCAAAAGAAGTTGCAACTGAGAATTGTGTGGTTTTTTTGCAAAGTGCGACGTCTTGCCGGGCGGCATGCTACATTCGCGTCCTGTTTTTTCTGAAAGGATGACGATGCCTTCAAGTCACAACTTCTTGCAGCATAATCAGCAAGCCTGGGATGCCCAGGCGGCACGCAACAGTCCGTGGTCGCAGCCCGTCGACAGCGCCACCGTCGCCGCGGCGCGCGCCGGGCAGTGGCAGATCCACCTGACGCCCGGCCCCCTGCCGGCCGGCTGGCTGGACGCGGTGCATGGCAAGCGCATCCTGTGCCTGGCCGGTGCCGGCGGGCAGCAGGCGCCCGTGCTGGCTGCCGCCGGCGCCCACGTCACCGTCTTCGATCTGTCTGAACAGCAACTGGCGCAAGACCGCATGGTGGCCGAGCGCGACGGCTTGCAGTTACGCACCGTGCAGGGCGATATGCGCGACCTGGCCTGTTTTGCCGACGCCAGTTTCGATGTCATCGTGCATCCCGTGTCGAACCAGTACGTGCCCGATATCGGTCCCGTGTGGCGCGAATGCGCGCGCGTGCTGGCCGATGGCGGCGTGTTGCTGAGCAGTTTCTTCAATCCGGCCGTGTTCATCGGCGACCGCGATCCGCAATGGGCACAGCAGGGTTTGATACGGCCCCGTTTCGTGCTGCCGTACTCGGATGTGGAGGATATGGAGGCCGAGGCGCTGGCGGCGCGCATGGCCAAGGGGGAGGCGCTGGTCTTCGGCCATGGACTGGACAGCCAGATCGGCGGCCAGCTGGCGGCGGGTTTCGTGCTGGCGGGTTACCACGAGGAAATGCATCCCCACCCGCGCTTTGAAATTGAAAAATACCTGCCCAGCTTTATCGCCACGCGCGCCGTCAGGCTGGCCCGCGCGGCCTAGCCGTTGTCAGTTGTAGGGCTGCAAGTCGAGCCAGACGGCATACGACAGGCGCTTGCCATTCCACAGGCCGCCGCCGCGGATGACGGCGTCGCACGAGGTCAGCTGACCCACCAGGTCCTGGCGGCCCAGGTTGCGGCGCAGGCGCAGCGCGTCGTTGTGCGACAGGTAGCCCACCAGCTGGCCATCGATGAAGACGGCGATGGCCTTGTCCTGGAACGGGTTGGCGTCGTCGCAGACGAGCAGGGCCAGGCATTTTTCTTCCGCATTGCCGAGACCATGCTCGCCCGCCAGTCTGGCGATGGCGGGTTGGTACATCGATTCGTTTTCCACTTCCGACGCAAAGCGGCCCTCGTCGCGCCAGTGGTGCGCGGGCGCGCCCGCCGGGATCGCCGGCACGTACTGGCGCACCGACATGAGCGGCTTGTGCAGCGGTTTGGCGGGCGTGCGGCCACTGAAGACGTAGTACAGCAGGGCGATGACGATCACGATGGCAAGCAGGTAAAGCATGGTATCTCTCTGATTTCGGATGGGGGAGCCGCGGGCGCGCCGCGCGGCGCTGCCGCTACTATAGCAAGTTCGCCGCCTGCGCCCGGGTAAATCTGGCCATGATGCGGCGGCGCCGCCGCAGCGCCAGCGGGTCGCTCGCCACGATGGGCGAGGCGCCCGTCAAGCCCGAATAATACTGGCCGTGCCGGCGCAGGACGGTGGCATAGTCGCGCAGCGCGTGGCCGTGCGCCAGCATGCGCGCGTCGCAATCGACCTCGATGGCAAAGCGCAGCCGGTGCAGCTGCCACCACAGGGGCAGGTTCCACGGCATCAGAATAATCAAGGCGTACGCCAGGGCCAGCAACTGCGGGTCGCGCGCGGCCAGCCTGCATTGCGCGTGCGCCAGCAGCAGCGCCTGTTGCTCGTGAGGAGTCAGTTGCAGCCAGACGGGCATCACGATGCGGGGCCGCAGCAGCCCCGCCACGCAGGGGCCGATGCCGCCGCTCAGGTACACGGGCATGCCCAGCAAGGTGGCTTTTTGCCAGCGGCGCTGGTGCGACAGCAGCCAGAGGCTGCGCAGCGCCAGCAGAATCAGCATGCCGCTCGATAACATGAACCAGCCCAGCTTCAGCTGCGCCTGTTCCGCCGGCATGGCCGCCAGCACGCGGGGCAGCCATGCCAGGGGCAGCAGGACGGAGGCGGCGATGGCCGCCAGCCACAGCCAGCGCGTCGCGCGCCCGCGCCCCTGCCGCACG
>NZ_WFLI01000064.1 GCF_009208555.1 Janthinobacterium violaceinigrum
AAGCCGAGGAAAAAGCCAGGCGCAAGCTGGAAGCGAAAAACAATCCCAAGCCGGCGCCAACGACGCGCAGCCGCGAGCTGCAGGCGCGCCTGGACGGCGCCATCGGCGCTGGCGAATTCTGCTTCCACTACCAGGGCAAGTTCGATACGGCGCAGCTGCGCCTGGTCGGCCTGGAAGCGCTGCTGCGCTGGGACCATCCGCGCCATGGCCTGGTCTACCCGAACGAATTCATCGGCCTGGCCGAGCAGACTGACGCCATCGCCGCGCTGGGCAACTGGGGCATCGATGCCGCCTGCCGCCAGCTGGCGCAGTGGCGTGCGGCGGGCCTGCCTGTGGTGCCCGTCGCCGTGAATGTCTCGGCACGCCAGCTGTGCGAACCGCACTTGCCCGATTTCGTGCTGCGCTGCCTGCAGCGGCACGCCATCGCGCCCGGCCTGCTGGAGCTGGAAGTGACGGAAAGCTGCGGCATCGACGACATGGCGCAGGCGGCGCAGGTGCTGTGCCGCCTGCGCGCGCTGGGCCTGGCCATTTCGCTCGACGATTATGGCACGGGCCATTCAGGGCTCAGCCATGTCAAGATGTTGCCCATTCACACGATCAAGATCGACCGCAGCTTCATCCGCGAGCTGGGCAGCGGCGGCAGCGCCGGCCGCGACACCGTGATCGTCGCCTCGACCATTGCGCTGGCGCGGGGCCTGGGCTTGCAGGCGCTGGCCGAGGGCGTGGAAAGCCGCGGGCAGCTGGCGCAGCTGCAGCGGCTGGGTTGTCCCCAGGTGCAGGGCTTCTATCTGCACCGCCCGGCGCCCGCGGCCGAGGTGGCCGCATTGCTGGCCGCCGGCGCGCCGGCGGGCCTTGTATCGGGGCGGAAACATGGCGCCATGCGGCGTGGCGCGGATGCTCAGTAAAATATCGCCACTGCAAGCCGCGTGCTTTAACACTTTTTCCTCCACGCAAGAATGATGAACAGTCCCGTCCCGGCCTATGTATTCGGCCCGTTTCGCCTTTTGCCGCCAGAGCGCCTGCTGTTCGAGGGCGACCGCGCGCTGCGCCTGGGCAGCAGGGCCATGGACTTGCTGCTGGCCTTGCTGGAGCGCGCCGGCGAAATCGTCGACAAGCATGAACTGGTGGCCATCGTCTGGCCCAATGCCGTGGTGGACGACGCGACCTTGCGCGTGCACCTGGCGGCGCTGCGCAAGGCGCTCGGCGATGGCCGCGATGGCCAGCGCTATATCACCACCATTCCCGGGCGCGGCTACGGCTTCCTGGCGCCGCTGGCGCACACGGGCCAGCCGGCGCCCGGAGCGGCGGGCGCCGAGCCGCGGCATAACCTGCCCGTCATGCTGACGCGCATGCTGGGCCGCGCGGAGGCGCTGCAGACGATGGCCAACCAGCTGCTGCAATTGCGCCTGCTGTGCATTGCCGGCCCGGGCGGCATCGGCAAGACCACCCTGGCCGTCGTGCTGGCCACGCGCGTGCTGCGCCGCTATGCGGACGGCGTGTGCTTCGTCGACCTGTCGCCGCTGGACGAGGGGCGCCTGGTGCCGCTGGCACTGGCCACGGCGCTGGGCGTGGCGGTGCCGGCCGGCGATGCCATGCCCGTCCTGCTGGCCTATTTGCGCCCGCGCCACATGCTGATCGTGCTCGATAACTGCGAACACGTGATCGGCGCGGCCGCCACCTTGGCCGACGCCTTGCTCAAGGGCGCGCCGCTGCTGCACGTGCTGGCCACCAGCCGCGAGCCGCTGCGCATCACCAGCGAACAGCTGCTGCGCCTGCCCGCGCTGGAATTGCCGCCGGCCGATGCCGTGCCCGATGCGGCGGCGGCCCGGCATTTCGCCGCGGTGCAGCTGTTTTGCGAACGCTGCGCGGCCGTCGACGATGCGTTCGTGCTGGCCGACGCCGACGTGCCCGTGGTGGTGGACATCTGCCGGCGCCTCGATGGCATCCCGCTGGCGCTGGAACTGGCGGCGGGGCGCATCGGCCATTTCGGCCTGCACGAATTGCGCCGCCAGCTCGACGACCGCTTTCGCCTGCTCACGCGCGGCGCGCGCAACATGCCCTTGCGCCACCAGACCCTGCGCGCCACCCTGGACTGGAGCTATGGCCTGCTCGACGCGCAGGAACGCCAGGTACTGCAGGCGCTGAGCGTGTTCAGGAGCCGCTTCCGCCTGGAGTCGGCCAGCGCCGTGGCGGGCTGCGACGTCTTCGACACGGTGGCCGACCTGGCGGCCAAGTCTCTCGTCAGCATCGAGTTCTGCTGCCAGCACGTGTACTACCGCTTGCTCGACACCACGCGCGCCTACGCCGCGGCGCAGCTGTCCGCGGGCGGGGGCGCCGGCGCCGTGCTGCTGCGCCATGCGCGCCATTGCCTGGGCCTGGCCGGACGCATCGCCGCCGACTGGGAGAGCATGCCGCCGGCCCAGTGGAGCGCGCGCTACGGCCGCCATGTTGACGACTTGCGCGCGGCCATCGACTGGGCCTTCGGCGAGGAGGGCGACGTGGCGCTGGGCGTGGCCCTGACCCTGGCCGCGCAAACCCTGTTCTACCAGCTGTCGCTGATGGATGAATACCGCGTGCGCGTCGAACGGGCCCTCGAGCGCATGGCCACGCATGCGCTGGAAGACCCCGACAGCGAGATGCAGCTGCATGCCTCGCTGGCGCACCTGCTGCTGCATACGCAGGGCATCACGGGCACCATGCTGCGTTCCTTCCAGCGCAGCTATGCGCTGGCCATGCGCGCGGACGACGGCAGCCGCCGGGCCGAAGCGATCTGCGGCATGTGGATCTGCAGCCTGAAGCTGGCCGATTTCCAGCGCGCCGACAGCTACGTGGCGCAGCTGGCCGTCCTGTGCGAAGTGCGCGACGACACGCCGATGCGGCTGGTGCTGGCGCGCATGCGTTCGGCGGGCGAGTATCTGCGCGGACGGTACGCGGAGTCGGCGGCGCTGGCGCGCATGGTGCTCGCGCATCCCGAGGGCGCCGGACAGCTGGGCTTCAACAATGCCTTGCTGGCCGATCACCAGGTTTGCCTGCGCGGCACGCTGGCGCGCTGCCTGTGGATGCAGGGCCGTCCCGACGACGCCCTGGCGCTGGCGCGCGAAGCGGTGGCGGTGGGTTTCGAGCACAATGGCGTCACGCTGTGCGTGGCGCTGGCCATCAATGCCATTCCCGTCGCCCTGTGGTGCGGGCAGCGGGGACTGGCGCATGCCTGGACCTGCCTGCTGTGCGAACATGCGGCCCGCTATGGCCTGCTGTACTGGAGCGCCTGGGGCGCCGCCTACCAGCGCCTGCTCGATGCGTGCGAAGCGATGACGGAATTTCCCTGGCCACCCGTGCGCAGCTGGCCGATACAGATCGATCTGATGGCCACCCTGCACGACGCGGCCGCCGACAGCCAGGCGCTGCGCCGCGCGCGCACTGGCCTGGCGCCGTGGAGCGCGCCGGAAGTGCTGCGCCGCGACGCGAACCACCGCTGGCGGGCGCTGGCGCAAGGCGACGCGGCGGGCCTGCAGGCGGTCCGGCTGCAGCTGGAAGAAGCGCT
This sequence comes from Janthinobacterium violaceinigrum, assembly GCF_009208555.1. GTDB lineage: Bacteria > Pseudomonadota > Gammaproteobacteria > Burkholderiales > Burkholderiaceae_D > Janthinobacterium > Janthinobacterium violaceinigrum. The sequence continues at coordinate 3,542 of NZ_WFLI01000064.1, forward strand.
GCAGCTGGCCAGGGGCCAGCAGGCGCCGGGCTGGGAGCTGCGCTGCGCCACCAGCCTGGCGGCCGTGATGCAGGCGCAGGGCCGCGGCGCCGCCGCGCATGCCCTGCTGGCGCCGGTGCATGCGGGCTACCGGCAGGGGCGCGACACGACGGACGTGATGGCGGCGGCAGCTTTGCTGGCGCAGCTGGCTTGAAGCCTATTCGTAGGCGCCCAGCCGGCGCTGTTCGTCGGGCGTGAAACTGGCGTCGCGCAGCTGTTGCACGGCCGCCGCATCCTGCGCGCCGCCGGGCAGGCTGGCCTTTTTCGCCTGGTAGGCGATGATGCGCTGCTGCCACTGCGATTCCTCGCGGTCCAGCTCCGCCAGACGGGCCGCCGCCGCCGGCGTGAACGTGCTGGCGCGCAGGCGGTAGATTTCATTTTCGTCTGCGCCCTGTGCCCGCAGCGTCCTCACGGAGGCATCGAGCTGCGCCACCTGCAGCGGCGCAGCGCGGGCGGCGCGCTGGGCGGGCGACAGATGCTGGTCCAGTGCGGTCAGCTGTGCCTGGCGCTGCGCTTCGTCGAGCGTGGCGTTGCCCAGGATGGCCATGCGCGCCACGGCATCGTCGTCATACGCGTCGCTGGCGCCGAACAGGCCCGCGCTTTCCTGCGCCGTAAAGTAATTGCCGCGCAGCGCGCGCATGGCTTGCAGGCGCGCGCGCGCGGCCAGGGCGGGATCGGCCTGCGCTGGCAAGGCTTGCTCCGCGCCGGCCAGCGCTTGCTTGTAGTCGAGGTAGGCGCCCAGCAGGCGCTTCGCCTCGCGGGCGGGGACGGGCGCCAGGCGCTTGTCCAGCTCCGCCTCGATCTGGCTGCGGATGGCGGCCAGCGGCTTTTCGCCCAGGCCCGCGAGGTAGTAGTCGAACAGGTGGCCCAGCTCCGCGTCGACCACCAGCTTGTCGCCGGCGGCCACCGTCACGTTGCCGTCCGGCCGCGTGCCTTCCATCGAGCGCACGAACGCGAACAGGTCCGGTTCCGCCTTGTCCGGCGGCGGAGCCGGCGGTTCCCCCGGCCGCAGTGCCAGGTACAGGGCCAGGGCTGCCAGGCTGCCGCCGACGATCCATTTCGCGTGCATGCGCTTCTCCTTACAGTCCCAGGCCTTGCAGGCGGTTCGCTTGCTGGCGGAAGACGGTGACGGGGTTGGTTTCGAACAGGTTGACGATGCCGACGAACTGGTTGACTTCATCGAGGTGGTTCATGGCGTAGTCGTCGCGGATCACCTTGCCCAGGTGGCTGGAGCAGCTGCTCACCAGGCCATCGTTCTTGACGCCGCCGAAGGCCAGGCTGATGGCCGCCAGGGCCGGGTCGCCCACGTCGAGCACATTCGTGTACGGCTGCGCGCCGCTCCACGAGAAATAGTACACGCCTTGCACCTGGTAGGCACCTTCGCCGCAGGCCGAGGTCGGGATGCCTTGCGGGTGGCGGCTGTTGAAGGCCAGCGAGCCGGCCGTGGACAGCGAGGCCAGCGAGGCGCCCGCGTTTTGCGGCAGGCCCTTGTTGCCCGACAAAATGCCGATCAGGGAAGCGAGCGCATTGCCCAGCGCGCCGCTGGTGTTGGGGATGGCGCCGCTGAGGATGTCGGCCACCTTGGAACCCTTGTTGACGCCCGCCACGCTGGTGACGGACGCCACCAGGTCGGGCCGTACGGAAGCGACATAGCGGGCCGTGGGGCCGCCGTGGCTGTGGCCGATCAAGTTGACCTTGGCGGCGCCCGTGGCGGCGAGGATTTGCCGCACCTGCGACAGCAACTGTTCGCCGCGCACTTCCGTGCTGTTGGCGGCCGAGACGGTGGTCACGTAGACTTGCGCGCCGCCGCTGCGCAGGGCGTCGGGGACGCCATAGAAATATTCGACGGGACCGAGCTTGTCGAAGCCGAACAGGCCGTGCACGAGCACGATCGGGTACTTCGTTTGCGTGTAGCCGGCGGCGCTGGCGCTGCCGGGCAGGATGGCGAGAGTGAGGAGCAGGGTCGATAGCAGTTGCCAAAAGCGAGTCTTCATTTTGTCTCCGTTATGTATTAATGATCGGCCAAATGCATGGCGATTAATAGTGGAAATGTCGATGCTGTAGCGATTACCCGTGTGCTCCTTCACATTCTATCGATGCATTAAATATAGCGAGCGCTCGGTTTTTCAAATGTAGCACTGCTGGATTTAAATTGCATTTGAATTGCATGATGCAGCGCAATAACTGTCGCCATTCGGCGTTGCTTATGCGCCCATTGCATAGTTGAAAAGTCAAATAGTTGTTTTCCTGAGCTATAATCGCCCGCATCAGCCGTCCCGCCGTCGTGCCGCGCCGCCCAGGTGCAGCAATGACGTCGCTCCTACACCGTTACTTGGGAATGCACTTGTCGACCCATTTCAATTTTGAACAGTTTCAACAGATGACGCCTTTAAATGGCGAAAATATCTGGGAATATATTCTTGACCGCCACGCGGGACGTATCGGCGTCAAGCGCCGCAAGCCGGCACTGGAAAATCTCGAACGCATCTTCGTCGCCACCTTCCGCCTGGCCAATGACGTGGGTTTCCGCGCCATGAGCTTGCGCGACCTGTGCCGCGAGACAGGGCTGTCGATGGGAGGGCTGTATGGCTACATCACCAGCAAGGATCAATTGGCCGAGATTATCGAGGACGTGGTGCGCCATTCCACGCAAGCCATGCCGCTGCTGTTTGCCGACGTGAAGTCGCCGCTGGACCGGCTGGAGGCGATGATACGCTCGTCGATCTACCTGTCCGAAGTGCTGCAGCCGTGGTTTTATTTCGTCTTCATGGATTCGCGCGTGCTGCAGGTGGAGCAGCGCAGCATGGCGAAAAATTCCGAACTGTTCGTCCAGACCCTGATCGCCACGACCATCGGGGAAATCGAGCCGAAGCCGCATGGCGATCCCACCCTGCTGGCCGCGCATTGCCTGGCCCTGTTCCAGGATTGGTATGTGAAACGCTGGAAGTACCGCGCCGCGAAGGTCAACGTCGACGATTTCGCCGATAGCGTGGTCAGTACGGTGCGCAGGTATTTGAGCATGAGCGGCGTTTAGTTTTAGCTCTCAACCCCAGAGCAAGATCTGGGGTCGGACCCTCAGGGTCCGACCCCGGCCCTTCGGTTGGGGCCTGATTTTTCAAGCTAGTTCGTCTCTACCGGCAGCGTCTCCGGCAGCGCCGCCGGATCCGTCGGCGTCTCCGCCTCCATGTCCAGGGTTTTCACGCCGTTCATGTCGATGAATTCATCGTACATCCACTCGCCATCGACCTGGCTCAGGCCCGCCGGCACGGCGCGCGTCACCTGCGGGCGCGTCGACAGGGCGGTGCGCATGTAGTCGATCCAGATCGGCATGGCCAGGGTGGAACCGAATTCGCGCCCGCCCAGCGATTTGGGATCGTCATACCCCATCCACGCCACGGCCACGATGCCGCCGCCGTAGCCGGCGAACCAGCCGTCGACGGCGTCGCTGGTGGTGCCCGTCTTGCCGGCGATGTCGCTGCGCCCCAGTTTTTTCGTCGCCGCCGCGCCCGTGCCCGTGCGGGCCACTTCGCGCAGCATGCTGTCCATCACGAAGGCGTTGCGTGGGTCCAGCGCCAGGGTCTTGTCGTCGTTCGGGGCGGGCGGCTTGGTTTGCATCAGCACCGCGCCCTTGGCGTCGACGATGCGGTCGATCAGGTAGGGCTCCACCTGGTGGCCGCCATTGGCGAACAGCGCGTAGGCGCCCGCCATCTGCACGGGCGTGACGGAACCCGTGCCCAGCGCCATGGTCAGGTTGCTCGGCTGGCGCGCCGGGTCGAAACCGAATTTTTCCAGGAAGTCGTGCGTGTACGAGATGCCCAGTGCGCGCAGGATGCGCACGGAAGCCACGTTCTTCGATTGCGCCAGCGCATAGCGCATGGTGATGGGGCCGTCGAACTTGAAGTCGTCGTTCTGCGGCGCCCACACCTTGCCGCCCGCCTGCATTTCCAGGGGCACGTCGTTGATCAGGGTGGCCGGCGAAAAGCCTTTTTCCAGCGCCGCCGAATACACGAAGGGCTTCATGGCCGAACCGGGCTGGCGCCACGCTTGCGTGACGTGGTTGAACTTTTGCAGGTTGTAGTCGAAGCCGCCCACCATGGCGTGGTAGGCGCCCGTCTCCGCGTCCAGCGAGACGAAGGCGGCGGCCACCAGCGGCACTTGCGTGATGCCCCAGTTACCCTTGGCGTCCTGGGTGATGCGGATCACGGCGCCGGGGCGCAGCTTGATGCCGGCGCCCGCCTTGGCGGACAGGGCCGGGGCGGCAAAGCGCAGGCCTTCGCCCGTGATGGCCTTGGCGTCGCCATCGCCCGTGTCGGCCACCACCTTGCCGCTGGCCACCTCCGTGACGACGGCGGCGATCAGGCCGTCGCTGTCCGGGCGTTTTTGCAGCGCAGCATCGATGGCTTCGTCGCGCTGCTCGGGATCGGGCGGCATGTCGATGAAGGTTTCCGGGCCGCGGTAGCCGTGGCGCTGGTCGTAGGCGATGACGTTGCGGCGCGTCGAGGCGTAGGCCGCGTCCTGGTCCGCCTTCAGGATCGTCGTGTAGACGCTGATGCCCCTGGTGTAGCTGTCTTCCTTGAACTGCGCGTAGACGGCCTGGCGCGCCAGTTCGGCCACGTATTCGGCATGCGTGTCGAAACCCTGCTTGCCGCGGCTGTTGATATGCAGCGGCTGCGCCAGCGCCTGCTGGTACTGGCCTTCGCTGATGTAATCGAGTTCGCGCATGCGTTTCAAGACCAGCTGCTGGCGCGCGTGCGCCTTTTTCGGATTGCTGATCGGGTTGTGGCGCGAGGGGTTTTGCGGCAGGCCTGCCAGCATGGCCATTTCCGCGATCGACAGTTCGGACAAGGGCTTGCCGAAATACGTCTGCGCCGCGCTGCCGAAACCGAACGAGCGCTGGCCCAGGTACATCTGGTTCATGTACAGCTCGAGAATCTGGTCTTTTGACAGGGCCGACTCGATCTTCAGGGCCAGCATGATTTCATTGAGCTTGCGCGAAGCGACTTTTTCGCGCGTGAGGAAGAAGTTGCGCGCCACCTGCATGGTGATGGTGGAGCCGCCGCCGTGGCCGAAGCCGTGGCGCAGGTTCGACAGCACGGCGCCGCCGGCGCGCACGAAGTCGATGCCGTGGTGTTCGTAGAAGCGGCCATCCTCGATGGCCAGCAGGGCTTTTTTCATCATTTCCGGCACTTGCGCGATCGGCACGAAGTCGCGGTGCTCCTCGCCGAATTCGCCGATCAGCACATTGTCGGCCGTGTACACGCGCAGCGGGATCTTCGGCTGGTAGTCCGTGATCACGTCCAGCTCGGGCAGGCGGGGGCGCACGTACAGGAACAGGTAGGCGGCCAGCAGCAGGGCGGCGGCCAGCGCGGCGCAGCCGGCGATGATGAAGCCGCGCACGGTGGCGCGGCGGGAAGGCCAGGGAAATCCGGATCGTTTGGCAGTCAAGGCAGTCTCACGTGAGCGTGCAAGGCACGGTGGCAGCGATTATAGACCAATGCGGCGGGCGCTCCGGCGTTGGCGCGGCGCAGGGGCCGGTGCCGGAAGGGGGAGCAAAAAACCTTTTCATCGAAACGCGGCTGTGCGATAGTCACGGCTTCAAGAAAATAGCCCGGGCATCGATCCGGGCTGTTTATTTTACAAGACTAAGGAACTTTGTATGGCAAAAGATGCAACACCGAGCGCCATGAAGCCGTATATCCCGGCCGACGCGAAATTGCCCGAAATGACCTTCCGCGCCCTGTTCATGGGCGTCATCCTGGGGATGGTCTTCGGCGCCTCCTCGCTCTACCTGGTGCTGAAGGTGGGCCTGACCGTCAGCGCCTCGATTCCCGTCGCCGTGATCGCCATCACCCTGTTCGGCCTGGCCAAGAAGGTGGGCGGCAAGGATTCGTCGATCCTGGAAAACAGCATCACGCAAACGGCCGGTTCGGCCGGCGAATCGCTGGCCTTCGGCCTGGGCGTGACCATGCCCGCCATCCTGATCCTGGGCTTCGACCTGGAAATCTCTAGAGTCATGCTGGTCGGTATCCTCGGGGGCCTGCTGGGCATCCTGATGATGATCCCCATGCGCCGCACCATGATCGTCGACCAGCACAAGGAACTCAAATTCCCCGAAGGCACGGCGTGCGCCGAAGTGCTGAAGGCGGCTGCCACGGAAGAATCGCGCATCGCCGCCGGCGAAAGCATCGAGAAGGATTCGGCTGCCGCGCTGGACGCCAAGCGTCGCGCGAAGATCATCTTCGGCGGTTTTGCCGTCGGCTTGCTGTATAAAGTCTTCAATATCTCGTTCAAGGGCTGGAAGGACACGCCGGGCGTGGAATTTGCCGCGCCGCTCAAGGGCGGCTCCATCGGCGCCGAGATTTCGCCTGAATTGCTGGGTGTGGGCTACATCATCGGCCCGCGCATCGCCGCCACCATGGCGGCCGGTGGCGTGCTGTCGTACCTGCTCCTGATCCCGATGATCAAGTTCTTCGGCGACAGCCTGACCACGGTGCTCTCGCCGGGTACCAAGTTGATCAGCGAAATGGGCGCCGACGACGTGCGCAGCGCCTACGTGCTGTACATCGGCGCGGGCGCCGTGGCCGCCGGCGGCCTCATTTCCCTGGTGCGCGCCATGCCCATGATCTGGCGCAGCCTGTCGGCCGGCCTGAAAGGCATCGGCAAGGGCGTCAAGACCGATTCCACCCTGCGTACGGACCAGGACATCCCCCTGAAATGGGTCGTCATCGGCTGCCTGTCCATCATCGCCGTGATCACCTTTGCCACGCCGCTGCACATGAATTTCCTCGGCGCGCTGCTGATCCTCGTCTTCGGCTTTTTGTTCGCCACCGTGTCGTCGCGCCTGACGGGCGAAATCGGTTCCTCGTCGAACCCGATCTCCGGCATGGCCGTGGCCACCTTGCTGTTTACCTGCCTGATCTTCCTGATCATGGGCTGGACGGGCGGACGCTACTATGTGACTGCATTGTCGGTGGGCGCCATCGTGTGTATCGCCGCCAGCAATGCGGGCACCACCTCGCAAGACCTGAAGACGGGCTACCTGGTGGGCGCCACGCCGCGCCTGCAGCAGTACGCGATCCTGGCGGGTGCCTTGTCATCCGCGCTGATCCTGGGCCCGATTCTGCTGAAACTGAACGAGGCGAGCACCGTCTACGTGCCGGCCGCGCAAGTGGCGCCCGGCCTGACGGTCGATGCGTCGAAGCTGACGGTGATGGGCGAGCTGCATGGCCCGCAAGCCGAGACGGACCACAACACGTATAAAGTCTGGCAAAAGACCGATACCGTGGGCGGCCCGGCCGGCAAATATTTCGTCAAGGATGATGGCCAGCTGGCCTATCTGGTCGATCCGGGCATCAATGGCCATTACAGCAAGCGTCCCGACGGTTCGGAAGTCAAGAAATACGATGCGCCGAAGGCCGTGCTGATGTCCTACATCATCAAGGGCATCCTCGACCAGCAGCTGCCGTGGACCCTGGTGCTGTTCGGCGTGATGATCGCCGTGGTGCTGGAAATGGCCGGCATTCCGTCGCTGGCGTTTTCCGTGGGCGTGTACCTGCCCCTGTCGTCCACCTTGCCGATCTTCGTCGGCGGCCTGGTGCGCTGGCTGGCGGACCGCCGCAACAACAAGCTGGAACACAACGCGAAACTGAATGAGGAAGAGCGCCAGCTGGCGGGCGACCGCAGCTCGGGCGTGCTGCTCGCTTCCGGCTACATCGCCGGCGGCGCGCTGGCCGGCATCATCATCGCGATCACGGCCGGCGTGCTCACGCACTTCGACCAGATGATGGCCGACTGGGCCGAGCATGGCAACCCGTTCTACGCGGGTCTGCACTCGGACGCGCTGTCCCTGCTGCCGTATGCGGCCATCATCGTGCTGCTGTATATCGTGGCGCGCGAGAAGAAAGCGGACAGTCCGCAGGCGTGATGTCGTAGCCAGCCCCATGAAAACCGCCCGGTGTCATAACGATCCGGGCGGTTTTTTTATGCGCGCGCATGAGGCGATGGCTGCGATACGGGCCGCGCCGCCAGTTGCGCCGCGCTCGCGTAGATGGTTACGTGCTCGGACGCCAGTTGGCGCAGGTGGTCATAAAACGCCTGCGCGGGAATGCACCACGACGCCGCGTCGCCCACCTGGCCGTTGATGCGCAGGCCGGCGGCGTCAAATTCCCGGTGAAAGTAGTCGCGCAGGTCGCCGCGGCCCGGATGGTCGATGCGGCGCTGCGCGACCTCGGGATCGAAAGGGCGCACGGGCACGTCCCAGCGCCGGCCATCGTGGTCCAGGCAGCCCAGCAGCCTGGTACCGCCTTCCCACACGGGCACGGGAAAGGCGTCGCCCATGGCGTCTTCCAGCGCGTGATAGAAAGTCACGGGTCCCATGGAGATGCCCAGGCCCAGCACCTTCGCCTGGTCGCAGCCGATGAAGCGCTGCCAGGGCGAGCCCATGCCGAAGATCGAGGGCGCGCGGTGATGCGCTTCGGTCAGACTGGCGGCATGGCGGCCCCACGCGGACACGGAATGCGTGGGATGGATGCTGCGCCGGATGCCTGCGCCGGCGAGGAAGGCTTCCGGCAGGCGCCCCATGTGCGTGCCGTGGCGGCGCGGGTCGAACACATAGCCCGGCAGGGCGCAGGCGGCGCGCAAGGTGCCGCCGGGCAGATAGTAAGTGGGCAGCAGCAGGGTGCCGTGCGGGCCGACGGCGTCCTGCAGGGCGGCTATCACGGCTGGCGCGCCGCCTTCCACATAGCCCAGGCTTTTCAGCGAAGAGTGGATGAACAGCGTATCGCCTGGCGCAATGTCCAGCCGCGCCAGGCCTGCCGCCAAGCCGGCGCGCGTCACATGGTGCGCGTTGTGGCGCACGCGCCGGGCGCTGGCGGCGCGGCGCCACGCTTCCAGCGCGGCCGCGGCGGCGCGTTTCGCCTGTTCAAGCATCGCCTGTTTCCCTATCTATTTCCACTTCCAGCAGATTTGCATCGATGCAGAACTTGGCGGCCCAGTTCAGGTAAGCCCAGGTGCCGTAGTCGCCATCGACGGGAAACGAGCCCTTGACGCCGCCGCGCGCGTGCGCGGGACCGTCGATGCTGACCGCGCGCCGCACGTAGCGGTTCAGGCGGCGCCCCGCATCGAGGTAGCGCCGCTCGCCCGTGAGCCGGTACAGCAGGAACAGGCAATGCGCGTTTTGCGCGGAACCCGTGAGGCAGGCGTAGCCGGCCCCCGGCTGGAAGTCCGGACCGAGGCGGCCTGCCAGATAGCCATCGGCCGCCACGGCGCCGGCGATGCCCGTGCCGGTGCGCACGGCGGCATCGAGCAGGTCGGTGCGCGCCGCAAAGCGGTGCGCTTCGAGCAGGCCGCGCAAGGCGTAGCCGATGGTGTGGGTCAGGGGCCGCTGCGGGTTGTCCAGGCAGTTCGAATCGAACCAGCCGTTGGGACGCTGCCGGGTCAGCGCCCAGTCGACCTGGCGCAGGCCTGCCGCGCCATAGCCGTGGCCAGGCGCGGCGCGGTCCGCTTCGAACAGGCCCCATGCCACGTGTGTTTCGTAGGCCTTGTCGCCGGGACCGGCGAACGGCGTCGGATGCCGGCGCCAGCAGCCGTCCGCATCCTGGCTGTCGCGCAGCCAGCTTGCCGCACGGTGCATGGCGTCCGCGTAGGCCTGGCCGTACGCGGTCACGCCTGCGGCCAGGCCCAGCAGGATCTGGCCCGTGTTGAAGGTGACGGGCACGCGCGGCGTGGAGTCGATCTTGCCGCCCTGGTAACCGCCTTCCGGGAACTGGATGGCCACGCACCAGTCGAGCATGCGGCGCGCGCGCCCGTGCAGCGCGGCGTCGTGCGTGCGCTGCGCCAGGGCGATGATGGTGGGGATGATGTAGCCGGTGGTTTCCGGATAGGAACTGGACCAGCCGGTCAGCAGGCTGTAGTCGCGCGCCACGCCGCCGTCGGCCGAGGTGGAATGGTCTTGCGCCGCGCCCAGCCAGGCCGTGCAGGCATGGATGACGGCTTGCGGCCCCGGGTCAAGGGCGGGCAGGCCGCGCCGGTCCGACTGCCGCTCCAGGCGCGCTGCCGGCGGCAAGCCCGCGCGCGGCGCCAGGGTGTTCCGTATCGTCGAGAGCAAGGTGCGCATGGCAGCAGTGGCGTGGTGGTTGGCTCTGGCTACTGTAGCGCCGGCCGCCGGCAAGGCTATTGACTTGCCGCAAGCGAAACGCGTCCGGGGTTGGCAGGGCGCCGCAGCATCGCCATCCATGCATCGCGGGTGCCGGAATTGACGCATAATGGACGCTTCACCGTCGCCGACGAGGCCCGCCATGAACAGCATCACGCTTGAATACACCGTCGTCACCAATCCCGACTCCTTTGTCGGCTTCAAGTACTACGTCAAGGCGGGGCAGGCATTCGATGCCGACGATTTCGCCTATTCCTACAAGCTGAAACGCTCCGACCTGGACCCCGACAGCGTGCTGGCCACCCGCGAGGCGGCGGCGAATCTGCAGCCGGGCGAGTGGCTGACGGTGTCGCATTCGATCGCGGCCTAGGCCTGTCTATTTCGATTGTTCCAGCGCTGGCAGTACACGCCGACGCGCTCGCCGCGCTGGCGGGGGGAAACCGCGCACACCTGCAAACCTCCTTGCCCGCCGTGCTGCCGCAGCCGGCAGCGATCTTGCCGAGGTGCGCACTTCTGCCTATAATTGAGAATAATTCTCATTAAATTTGTGCTCTCCGCCAGACCCGCCGCTCCATGTCCGCCGACCACGTCTCCCTGCATGACTTCGATGACATCGCCATCCTGTATCGCCAGCACCACGGCTGGTTGCGGGGCTGGCTGCAGCGCAAGGTGGGCAACGCCTTCGACGCGGCCGACCTGGCGCAGGCCACCTTCCTGCGCGTGCTCGCGCCGCAGGGCATGCAGGGCGTGCAGGTGCCGCGCGCCTACCTGACGACGATCGCACGCAACCTGCTGATCAACCATGTGCGCCGGCGCGCCATCGAGCAAGCCTACCTCGACGCCCTTGCCCTGATGCCGGAACCGGTGGCGCCGCCTCCCGAAGTGCGCCTGATGTTCCTCGAACGGCTGGTGGAGCTGGACCGGCGCCTGGCCGGGCTGCCCGCGCAGGCACGCCAGGCCTTTTTGCTGGTGCAGCTCGACGGCATGGGGCAGCAGGAGGTCGCGGCCGAGCTGGGCATTTCCCTGTCCACCGTCAAGCGCCATCTGGCCAGGGCGGCCCTGCGCTGCTTTTTCCCGGAGCAGCACGATGGATGAAGAGATGCCGATCCCCCTGGGCGGCGCGGCGGCTGCCGCGCGCGTGGCGCCTGCCGTGGCGCGGCGGGCCGTGCAGTGGTGGCTGGCGCTGCAGGGCGGCGGCGCTACCGCCGCACAGCTCCTTGCGTGGCAGCGCTGGCGCGCCGAGGACGGGGAACATGAACGGGCCTGGCAATGCATCGAGGCGGTCAGCGGCCAGCTGGCCGGCATTCCGGCGCCGCTGGCCACCGCCGCCCTGGCCGCGCCAGCAGGGGCGCAGCGGCG
>NZ_WFLI01000065.1 GCF_009208555.1 Janthinobacterium violaceinigrum
AAGTCGGCCAGCGGCCGGCGCAGCGAGCGCGCGCTGGCCGCCGGGCCGGCGCCTATGCGCCCGAGAAACACGGCCCGCTCCAGCGCCGTGGCGCCCAGCACGGCCTGGCATTGCACGGCCAGCTCCTGCGCCCGCTCCTGCAAGCCATCGGTGCGCGAAAAAATCCGCCGTTCGCGCACATAGCGGGCAAAGATCAGCGGCGTCAGTTCCGGCTGCAATTGCAGGCCCAGCTGCGTGGCCGTCAGCCAGAAGCGCTGCATGGCGCGGCCGGCCGCCACGTAATCGTCGATGTGGCGCGGCGAGGCATCGGCCAGCAGCGCGAAGTGCGCGGCGCAATACAGGCCCGGCAGCAAGTCCATCTGCAGGCGCGGCGCGACGGTGCCCGCCAGCCAGGTATTGAAAAAATCCACGCGGCGCCAGCTGTGCATGACCCAGCGCATGAGGCGCGCCGTCATCGGGTCGACGCCCAGCGCCTGCTCCGGGATGCGGTCGCTGCTGTAGCGCGCGCCCCACTCGATGACGTCGCGGTGCACCTTGTGCGCTTCGGGCATGGTCAGGCGCAGCCTCGCATTGCCGAACATCAGGCGCGCGCAAACGAGGCGCGCGCGCCAGCCTTCGAACCACTGCACGCTGTAGCCAGGCGGCAAACTGGCGGCCAGCGCCGCCTTTTCGCTGGCGCGCAAGCGGCGCGTGCTGAGCCGGCGCCGCTGCACGCTGCGCTGCGGCAAGTAGGCCGCCAGCGGATCGGGCGGCATGCCGGGACTGTCGACCAGGCGCACGTCAAACGTGGGCAAGGTGTCGGGCATGGACAGGCGCCGGCGCGCTTCCATGCGCAAGCCGTGGCTGCTGGCCGCCAGTGCCATGCTTTCGAGCAAGGCGCCCAGCGACAACTGGCTGGGATGGCCATCGAGGTCGTACACGCAATGGCTGCGCGTATCGAAGCCATGCACGACGACATGGCGCGGCGCCACGACTTCAAAGCGCCACGGCTGCGTGTTGTCGCCGCTGGGCGCCCAGCGCGCCTGGTCGAGGATGTTTTCCAGCATGGGATCGATCTGCAGTGCTTGTGCCATTTATGCCCCCTGCGCGGCGCGGCGCCGCTTGATGATGGCCATCGTCAGGCGCTGCAGCGGATGGCGGTTGCCGCCGGGACGCCAGGTATGCACGAGCTTGTTGCGGTAGGCATCGAAATGCATGCCGTGCGGTGCCGCCATCACCTTGCCGCGTTTTAACAGAATTTTCAACGCTTCCGTGGCGGCCGCACCCGCGCACAGCTGGCAGCCCATGATGGTCGACGGCCCGCGCCGCTCCTTCAGGTTGATGGCGGACGGGTCGACCAGGTAGGGGCCGTGCAAGCCGGCCGGCGCCAGCCCGACGAGAAAACGCAGGGCTTTTTCTTCCTCGGGCAAATCGCCCCAGCCAAAATAGTCTTCGAACGTCATGCCGCCCGGCATAAAGCTGAGCACGGCCGTGCCCATGCCCAGCGGCGCGGCCGTGATGGCGGGAATGCCCAGCCGCGCGCAGGTGGCAAACGTGGCCTGGCGCGCGGGAAAGGCAAAGAAATCGAGGCCATCCACATACAGGTCGATGCCGGCAAAAAACTCGGCCAGGTTGCTGTCGTGTATGCCGTCAGAAAATTGCTTGATCTCAAGCTCGGGATTGATATCGCGCGCCATCTGCGCCAGCACGGCCACCTTGGGCTGGCCCAGGGTGGACATCATGGCGCCCGCCTGGCGGTTGAAATTGGCGATATCGAAGGTGTCGAAATCGGCGATGTGGAACGCGCCGATGCCCAGCCGGGCCAGGGTCAGCAAGTGCACGCCGCCCACGCCGCCCATGCCGGCGATGGCCACGCGCTTGCCACGCAAGCTGTCCTGCTCGCCTTGCGTGACCCAGCCCAGGTTGCGGGCAAAGGCCGCGTGATAGGAAAAACCATCTGTCATGCTCACCTCTTCTGTGCATCCATTGCGGACCAAGAAATTTGGACAGGTGAGCCTGGCGTAAGTTCCCGCCATGACAGAAAAAAACGTCAGCGCGCCAGGCGCCGCAGTGCCGCTGCCGGCGCAGCTGTGCCCACCTTGAACACGCTGACGATCTGCGCCAGTCCGGCCGCCTGCTCGTTCATGGCCTGGGCCGCCGCCGACGCCTGCTCCACCAGGGCCGAGTTTTGCTGCGTCATGTTATCCATCTCGACGATGGCCTGGTTGATCTGCTCGATGCCGGCGCTCTGCTCGGCGCTGGCCGAGGAAATCTCGGCCACGATATCGGTCACGTGCTGTACGCTGGAGACGACTTTTTCCATCGTCTCGCCCGCCAGCGCCACCAGTTTTTCACCGGCGCCCACCTGTTCGGCGGAACTGTCGATCAATTGCTTGATCTCTTTCGCGGCGGCGGCCGAGCGCTGAGCCAGGTTGCGAACCTCGCTGGCGACGACGGCAAAGCCGCGGCCCTGCTCGCCCGCGCGCGCCGCTTCCACGGCCGCATTCAAGGCCAGGATATTCGTCTGGAAAGCGATGCCGTCAATGACGGCGATGATGTCGCCGATCTTTTTCGACGAGGCGTTGATGGCGCCCATGGTATCGACCACCTGGCTCACCACGCCGCCTGCCTGCGTCGCCACTTGCGAGGCGGAAATAGCCAGCTGGTTGGCCTGGCGCGCATTGTCCGCATTCTGGCGCACGGTGGAAGTCATCTCTTCCATCGTCGAGGCCGTTTCTTCCAGCGATCCCGCCTGCTGCTCCGTGCGCGCCGACAAATCGTGGTTGCCGGAAGCGATCTCACCGGAGGCCGTGGAAATGGCATCGGCATCGTTGCGCACCTGGCTCACCAGGTGTGCGAGGTTGTCGCGCATGGCCTTGATCGCCATCAACAGGCTATCCGTGTCGCCGGGGCGCGTATCGATGTGCGTGGTCAGGTCGCCCTTGGCAATCTGCGCCACGATGGCTGCCGCATAGTCGGGTTCGCCGCCCAGCTGGCCCAGGATACGGCGCAGCATCAGGGCCGCCAAGGCACCTACCACCAGCATCAGCGCGCCGCCGATGGCCAGCAGCACGCCCGCCTGGGCCCAGAACTTGTGGTTGATGTCATCGATGTAGGTGCCCGTGCCGATCAGCCAGTCCCACGGCGCAAATTTCACCACCGCATACATCTTCGCCACGGGGTCCTTCACGCCGGGGCGCGTACCGTCCGCCTGCACCAGGCCGATGCGGCTGTTGGCCAGGGCCGCGCGGTAGCGGTCGCCCGACTGCTTCATGTTCTTTTGCGGCGTGCCGATGCGTGCGGGATTCGGATGCACGTACAGCAAGTCCGTGCTGAAATCGCGCACAAAGTAATACATCTCGTCCTTGACGAAGCTGCCGATGGCCAGCTTGGCCTGCTGCTGCGCCTGCTCACGCGTAAGCTTGCCCGACTGTTCCAGCGCATACGCCTTTTCCACCGACGCGTTGGCCAGTTCCACCAGCACCGTCAATTGCTCCACCCTTTCCGCCATCATGGTCTGGCGCAGCGAATACAGGGAGAAAGAAGCGATGAGGACGATGCCCAGCAAGGTGCTGAAACACAGGAGGAGAATGCGCGAACGGAGAGTCATGGGAGCCTGGGTAAAGAATAAAATGTGGAATTATAAACAATTTCCATATGGAAATCTTTTCAGAAAAGCAAAGCGGGCGGCGCTACCAGGCTGATGCCCGGCAGGCACCGCCCGCATATGTCTTGCTGAAGTCTGACTGACAGGTCAGGCCAAGGCTTCCTTGGCCGCCTCTTCCGGCGTCAAGCCGTCGTAGAACTGGTCGGTGAACCACTCGACCTGCTCTTCGATGTGCTCCTGCGCCTGCGCCACGGTGGCGCCGCCCGCCACGAGGAAGCCTTCGACCTCGATACACCAGTTGATCAATTCCAGGGTTTCCGGATCGAGCTCTTCTTTCTTAGCCATCGTGCATTCCTTACTTGTTAAATTGCGATTACCTCAATCAGCAGCAGTTTAACAGCTTCGCCACACTGCCGCCCATGCACTTCAACAATGGAGATTACTTTACTGCAACGTTTTTACGTTCCGGATACAAGACCACCTGTACATAATTGCGCATGTCCAGGTAGCGCTGCGCTGCCAGCTTGACGGCCTGCGGCGTGATGGCGCGCACCTGCTGCTCGTAGCGCAGGAGGTGCGCGGGATCGCGTCCCTGGGTCACCGATGCCATCAACAGGTTCATCCAGTAGCGGTTTTCGCGCAGCGACTTCTGCTGGCGCGTGATCCAATTCAGCTTGACCTTCTCCAGGTCGGCCACCGATGGTCCGTCCGTCTTCATCTTGCTGATTTCGGCAAAGGCGGCAGCGATCACCTTGTCCACGTTTTCCGGTCCCGTCGGCAAGTTCAGCGCCACCGAGTAATGGCCATACGGATGCTGGCCCATGGACGTCTCGAAGCCGCCGCCGTAGATCATGCTCATCTTTTCGCGCAGCACTTCGATCACTTTCAGGTTCAGCACCTCGCCCAGCGCCTGCAGGGTCAGCTTCTGCTCGTCCGAATACGCCACGTCGCCATTGAAGGTGATGGAAATCGTGCTCTTGGGCTCGCTGCCCATGTAGATATCCTTCTTGACCACCCCGCTGACGGGACGCATGCCCACGTCGCGGTAGGCGTGCGCCACCTCGGCCACGGGCAAGGTGCCCAGGTAGCTGGCGATCAGCGGCTTGATCTTGTCGAGCTCGAAGCTGCCCGCAAAGATGAAGGTCATGTCGCGTGCGCTGGAAAAGCGCTGGCGGAAGATGTCCAGCGAGCGGTCCAGGCCCACCTTGTCGAAGTCGGCCGCGCGCGGCACGCCATCGACGCGCGGGTTGTCGCCAAACATGGCGTGCTGGATGGCATCGTAGAACACGGCTTCCGGCTGCGCCATGCTGTTTTTCGCCAGGTCCTGCTGCTTGCCGATGAAGGACTGGTACAGGCCCGCATCCTTGCGCACGTCATGGAAATACAGGTACACCAGTTGCAGCATGGCTTCCACGTCGGCGCTGCTGGCCGAGCCGCCAAAACCTTCGCTCAGCTCGCCCAGCGAAGCGCCCACATTGACCGTTTTACCTGCCAGCACTTTTTCCAGGTCCAGCGGCGCCAGATCCTTCAAGCCCATGCTGCCGACGACGGCGCTGGCATAGCGGGCGTTATAGATGTCGGCATCGCCAAACAGCGACTGGCCGCCGAAGCGGGTCGAGCCCATCAGCACCTGGTCATTCTTGAAGTCCGTGGGCTTGAGCAGCACGCGCACGCCATTGCCCAGGGTCAGCTCCGTCACGCCGATGGCGCTATTGAACTTTTCAGCGACGATGCTGCCGCCCGCCGGCGGGCCATCCATCAGCTTACTGGCAAGCACTTTTTCCGTGCGCGGCTCGACTTTCTGCTGCTCGGCTCGCGCCACGGCATCGAGCAATTGCTGCTGCGTCGGCACGGTCGAGACCGTGTCGCCCGCTTTCGGCTCGGCGCCCATGAAGACCACCAGTTTCTTTTGCTGGTCCGGGATGACCTTGGCCACCGTCTCATTGATTTCCTGCAAGGTCACCTGCGGCAAGAGTTCCTGCGCGTACAGCAATTCATTGGCGATGCCGGGAATGGCTTCCTGCTCCAGGAAGTTGCGCGAATACTCGGCCACGAAACCGGCCGAATCGGACTTGTCGCGTTCGCTGTACGCACGCTCATAATTGCGCAGCATGTTCTTGCGCGCGCGGTCCAGCTCATCCTGGCTGAAACCGAAACGGCGCGCCCGCTCGTCTTCCAGCACCAGCGCGTCGACAGCCGGCTGCACGCCGCCCTTGCCCAGCAAGGCATACGCGCTGAACGATTCATAGCCGCGCACCAGCTTGCCCATGCTGCTGCCGCCCTGGATGAACGGCGGGTTCGCCTGCTGCGTCAATTCCTGCATGCGCGCGCTGAGCATCTGGCCATACAGGTTTTCGATCATCTGGCGGCGGTAATCGGCAATCGTGACGGGCTCCTGCGCGGCACGGATCGGGTAGCGGATGAAGACGGTGTCGTCCGGCGCTTCCTTGTCCGTGATTACCAGCGCTTCCGTTTGCGAGCGCTGCGGCACTTCCGCATACAGGCGGGGACGCGGTTGCGTGGGATTCTTCAGCTTGCCGAAATGCTGCTGGATCAGTTTTTCAGCCTGTTTCGGCTCCACGTCGCCCACCACCATCACGGCCATCAGGTCGGGCCGGTACCAATCCTTGTAGAAACGCTTGATGGCTTCCGGCTTGAACGTTTTCAGCACAGACTCCTTGCCGATCGGCATGCGTTCCGCATAGCGCGAACCGTTCAGCAGCTTCGGATACAGGACCTTGTTCATGCGGTCGCTGGCGCCCTTGCCCAGCCGCGCCTCTTCCAGCACGATGCCGCGCTCGCTGTTGATGTCGGCCGGATTGAATTTCAAGCCGTGCGCCCAGTCTTCCAGCACGAGGAAACCCTTTTCCAGGTTTTCCTTCTTGTTCGTGGGAATCGGCAGCACGTACACGGTTTCATCGAAACTCGTGTAGGCATTCAAGTCGGCGCCGAACTTCACACCGATCGATTGCAAATAGGAAATTAGCTGATTGCGCTTGAAATGCGTGGAGCCATTGAAGGCCATATGTTCCGTGAAATGGGCCAGGCCTTGCTGGTCGTCATCTTCCAGGATGGAACCGGCTTTCACCACCAGGCGCAGTTCCACTTTCTGCGCGGGACGGGCATTTTTCTTGATGTAATAGGTCAAGCCGTTCGGCAATTTGCCGACGGTAACTTCTGGTGCCAGCGGCAGGGGATCGGTCAAACGGATTTCCGCCTGGGCCATGCAGGCGCACGCCAGCAAGACGGCGCCCGAAATCAGGCGTAATTTACTCAGCTTCATGTATTCTCAACGGTAAGATTCAGTAAACGTACCTTACACTGAAATCGTCTTTCCGCCATTAAAAACAGCTTAGGAAAAACTGCTTTTCCCAGGCAACTTTGCCGAATAGCAAACTCAACTGTACCCTGCCGCATTTTTTCATTTGTGCTAAAGTATTGCCGCCGATCATGTGGATCGGCACAACAATACGTCTTCGGGGCGGGGTGCGATTCCCCACCGGCGGTAAGACCGGCAACGGTCAAGCCCGCGAGCGCCTGTCAAACTTCGTTTGGCAGGGTCAGCAGATCTGGTGCGACTCCAGAGCCGACGGTATAGTCCGGATGAAAGAAGATGTGCAGTAGTGTGATGTCCCGTCGCCCCGGCGATGCGGCCAGTTGCGTCTATTCGCTTGCCCTGCAGCGTTTTTCGCCTATGCGAGGAGCGTTTCACCATGTTAGTCAACAGCTATACCCTGCTTTCCAACGACCTTGAAGGTCGCATCCAGTCCGCCCTGGCCGCCATGCGCGCCGGCATCCCCGTCATCCTGCTCGACGATTTCGACCGCGAAAACGAAGCCGACCTGATCCTGTCGGCGGAAAAACTCACGAACGAAACCATGGCCCTGCTGATCCGCGAATGCAGCGGCATCGTCTGCCTGTGCCTGCCCACGGACGTCGTCAGTGCGCTGGAATTGCCGCCCATGTCGTCCGACAACGGCAGCCGCTACGGCACGCCATTTACCGTCTCCATCGAAGCGCGCGACGGCGTCACCACGGGCGTATCGGCCGCCGACCGCGTGACCACCATCCGCGCCGCCATCGCCAAGGATGCCAAGCCCGCCGACCTGGTGCGCCCGGGCCACGTCTTCCCCCTGCGCGCCGCGCCCGGCGGCGTGCTCGAGCGCCGTGGCCACACGGAAGGCTCCGTCGACCTGTCGCGCATGGCGGGCCTGAACCCGGCCGCCGTGCTGTGCGAGCTGATGAATCCGGACGGCACCATGATGCGCGGCGACGATATCGAGCGCTTTGCCGAACTGCACGGCATGCCCATTCTGACCATCGAAGAACTGGTGGAATGGCGCAGCACGCGCGGACAGTAAGCCCTCTTCAGGCGGCCGCGGCCTTCGCCACATGCACGTGGCGGTAGACGAGGCCCGCCGCCAGGCCATACGCGGCGGCAATCGTCGCGTAGGCCAGCGGCAGGCGCAGCGACCAGTCGGGCACCATGTGCAGGATGCTGCCGATCAGGGCCACGCCCACCAGCGCGCCGATCTGCCGGTTCGCATTCAGGGCCGCTGCCGCGCTGTTCGCATGCTGCTTGCCGGCCACCCGCATCACGGTGGCCGTCATGGCGGGAATGGCGATGCCGATGGCCACGTTCATGATGGCCGTGCCCAGCGCCAGCAGGGAATATGGCGTGCCGGGACGCAGTCCCGTCAGCAGCAGGGCCATGACGGCGCCCACCAGCAAGCCGGCCAGCATGGGCCAGCGCGTGCCATGCCGCACCGCAATACTTCCCGCCATGAAATTTCCCACAGTATAGGCCGCCATCATGGGCAGCAGGCGCAAGCCCGACTGCAGGGCATCGGCGCCGCCCGACTGCTGCAGGAACAGGCTCAACAAGAACAGCTGGCCGAACACGCAGAAATTGATCAAGAAACCCACGCCATTGGCCGCGCCGAAGCTGCTGCTGTGAAACAGCGCGCGCGGCAGCAGCGGATGGCTGCCGCTGCGCTCGCGCCGCAGCAGTTGCACGGCCGACAGCACCGTCAGCGCCCCTGCCGCCAGCACGCCGGGCGACAGCCAGCCCAGCACGGGACCTTCGATCAGCACGAAACTGAGGCCCGCCAGCGCCGCCACGCCCAACGCATGGCTGAACATGGATAAATCGCGCGGTTGGCGCGCCGGCGCGGCCAGCAGCAGCTGCGCCATCACGATGGCCAGCACGCCCAGCGGCACGTTGACCCAGAACACGCTGCGCCAGCCGAACTGGTGCACGAGGATGCCGCCGATCAATGGACCGGACGCGCCGGCCACGCCCACCAGCGCCGACCAGGCGCCCAGCATGCGCGTACGCTCGCGCTCGTCTTCAAAGCTGTGCGTGAGCAAGCTGAGCGAACTGGGCATGAACAGGGCCGCACCGGCGCCCTGCAGCAGGCGCGCGGCCGTGAGGAAATGCCCGTCGGGCGCGGCGCCGCACAGGATAGAGCCGACGATGAAGATACCCAAGCCACCCTGGTACACGGCTTTCGGGCCGAAACGGTCGGCCAGCGCGCCGCCGGCCAGCAGCAGCGCGGCAAACGTCAGGGTGTAGCCGTCGACCACCCAGACCAGGCCCGTCAGCGGTATGGCCAGGTCCAGCGCGATATCGGACAGCGCCACGTTGACGGCCGTGACGTCGAGCATGGCCATGACGAAGCCGAAGGCCAGGGTCAGCAGGATCAGGCCGCTGGCGCGGCGGGGAGCGGTGGGAAGCATGATTTTTCCTTGCAAAGGCAGCGGGGCAGCCATTATGGGAGCGTTGCACAATGCAGTAAACAGGCATAAACTCGGCACTCCGATGCAAAAATGCATCATGAAACCGAATAGGGAATTACCTTGGACTGGGATAACGCGCGCATCTTTCTGGCCATCGGCCGGGCCGGCACTCTGCGCGGCGCGGCCGCCCTGCTGTGCATCGACCAGGCCACGTGCGGGCGCCGCCTGGCCGCGCTCGAAGCGTCGCTGGGCGCCACCCTGTTCCTGCGCACGCCGTCCGGCTACGTGCCCACGCCGGCCGGCGAGCTGGCCTTGACTGCGGCCGAAGCGATGGAACGGGCGGCAGACAAGCTGCAGCGCGAGATGCAGGGTGTCGACAACCGTTTAAGCGGCCTGGTGCGCGTGGCCACCACGGACACCATGGCCAGCCATTTCGTCATCCGCGCCATGCAGCGGCTGCACGCGGCCCACCCCGACATCCGCATCGTGCTCAACGTGGCGCCCGCGCTGGCCAGCCTGACGCGGCGCGAAGCGGACCTGGCCGTACGCGGCGTGCGTCCCACCGACCCGGACCTGATCTCGCGCCACCTCGTCAAGCGCAGCCTGGGCCTGTATGCGTCGCGCGCCTACCTGGCCGAACGGGGCGAGCCCGTGCGCGGCACGGCGCTGGCCGGCCACGACATCGTCATCTACCACCATTCCGTGACGCCCCGCCACGGCGAGAAGATCGCCGGCGAGCCCGTCGCCAACGCGCGCGTCGCCATGGAAGTCAATTCGGCGGCCATGCTGCAGGAAGCCACGCGCGCGGGCCTGGGCGTGGCCGAGCTGGCCACCCACCTGGCCGATATCGACCCACAGCTGGTGCGCATCTGGCCAGAGCGGGCGGAACCGTACGACGTGTGGCTGGTCATGCATGCGGACCTGAACCGCTCGGCCCGCGTGCGGGCGGCGGCCGACGCGATTATCGCCAGCGTGGCCAGTGCGGACAGCACGGTGCGCTAACCGCGCATAATAATTCTCAAAAGAAACTTTCTTTTTGATAAGTCTGGTAAAATTCGCAACCCCGCCGGGCAAAGCCACCGCCACGCCGCTGCGGGTTCCCTCAAACCATTGGAGAATTTTTATGCTTATCTGGCAAGGCTTCGGCATACTCGGCCCCCTTATCTGTCTGATCGTCGTCGTGGCCGCGCAAGCGCTGTTTGGCGCCGCCCTGGGCGAGGAATACACGAAGAGCCACGCATGGACCCTGGCCCTGGCCTTCCTGCTGGCAGCGGCCGCCAGCTGGTTTGCGGGCGTGCGCCTGAACAATGCGCCCGGACGCGAACTGATCGACCCGGCCACACAGGAACGCGTGACCCTGCGCACGCGCCACACCCTGTTCTGGATCCCGATGCAGTACATCGCCGTGCTGATGGTGGTGATGGCCGGCTTCGCCCTGTTTGAATAGGCGCGCGCACGCCTGACGTGCCCGGCGGGCGGGCAGATGTTAAGATGCCATGATGACCCTATCCGTCTCCCTCATCATCGGTCTGCGCCGCCTGCACCGCGCCACCATGGCCTGGCTGGTCAGCTGGTGGCGCATGCTGCATTTCGCCATCCTCGTGTTTTCGCTGGCCCTGTCGCCCTCGAGCTATAACCGCGACAACCGCCCCATCCTCGCCCACCGCCTGGTGACGAACACGGCGCCCAACCTCGTGTGGTTCAGCGTGGCTTGCGCGCTGGTCAGCCTGGTGCTGATCCGCATCGTCGTCGTCAGCGCGCAAAGCTACGGCCTGTCGCGCTACGCGCTGGAAATGGTGGTGCGCGTGCTGGTGCTGGAACTGATCCCCCTGACGGCCGCCCTGTTCGTGGCCCTGCGCCTGACCCTGCCCGACGGTATTGCGTTTGCGCAAATGCGCTCTTCCGGCATGCTCGACACCATGCAGCGCCAGGGCGTCGACCTGCTGCGCCGCGAATACTTTCCACGCGTCATGTCCGGCATCTTTGCCGTGTGGATGCTGGCCGTCGTCAGCTGCGTCACCTCGCTGATCCTCGCCTACCTCACCATCTACGGTTTTACCCCGTGGGCGCTGCAAGGCTATACGCGCGTGGTGGGGCAGATCTTCAATCCCGCCGTGGCACTGATCCTGATGCTCAAGGTCATCTTCTTCAGCTTTGCCGTGGCCCTGATTCCGCTCGCCTCCTCGTACTATCCGGAAGAGGCGCACGGCCGGCGCAACCGCCTGTGGGCCGCGCACGGCCTGTCCGAAATGCTGCGCCTGTTTTCCGTCATCCTGCTGATCGAAGTGGCTTCGCTGATGGGCAATTACTACTGATGCCCCGCGCCCGCCACCGCCAGCGATCCCCGAACCACCCATACGAGAGCCAGAAGCCATGAGCCAGCCACCGAATCCCGACCAAACCGACGTCACGGCACCGGACGCCGTCTTGCCCGCACCGCCGCCCGTGCGCCACGCGGAACTGAAGGCAGCCATCCTGCTCGTCTTCATGTTCGTGCTGGTGGTCGGCTCCGTCGTCTACCTGATGTATGCGCGCGGCGCCTTCGAAGCCACGCAGACGCTGGTGCTGACGACCGACGATTCGGATGGCGTGGGCGTGGGCGCCGACCTGACCTTTTCCGGCTTTCCCATCGGCCGCGTGCAGCGCATCGAGCTGGCGCCGGACGGCAAGGCCAGGGTCATCGTCGACGTACCGCGCAAGGATGCGCACTGGCTGCGCAGCAGCTCCATCTTCACCCTGGAACGGGGCATCGTGGGCGGCGCCAAGCTGCGCGCCTACAGCGGCATCCTGACGGACCCGCCGCTGCCCGACGACGCCACGCGCGACTTGCTGGTGGGCGACATGGCGGCGGAAATCCCCCGTTTGCTGGCCGCCGCGAAAGATTTGCTGAACAATGTGGCCAGCCTGACGGGCAGCGACTCCGCCCTCGACGGCACCCTGCGCAATGTGCAGGCCGTGACCGGCAAGCTGAGCGGTCCGGGCGGCGCCATGGGCTTGCTGACGGGCGACGACAAGCAGTCGCGCCTGCTGGTCGAGCGGGCCAACACCCTGCTGGCCACGGCGGACCAGCTGGCGCGCCGCACGGATGGCCTGGTGGCCAATGCCGACACGCGCGTCTTCGGCGACAAAGGCGTGATGACGGATGCGCAGGCCACCATCGTGCAGCTGAACGCCCTGCTGGCCGACACGCGCGCCAGCCTGAAGAAAGTCGACGCCGTGCTGGTCGAGGCGCAAGCCGTGGGCGCCAACGCCAGGGCGGCGACGGCCGACCTGGGCCCGCTGCGCGCGGACGTGGAAAGCAATCTGCGCAAGGTCGAGCAACTGGTCAATGAAATCAACCGCAAATGGCCGTTCAAGCGCAATCCGGAGATCAAACTGCCATGAAACTATCCCGCCCCGCCCTCGTTGCGCTGTTATCCGCCGTGCTCGCCGCCTGTTCCAGCGGCCCGCCCGTGCCGGACTGGAAAATGAATGCGCAAAGCTCCGTCGAACGTTTTCAAGCGGCGTATTTGAGCGGCAACGCCCTGGTCGAACAGACGGAATTCCGGCGCGCCCGCAGCCAGGTGGCCGGCACGGGCAAGCTCGACCTCGTGGCGCGCATCGAGCTGCTGCGCTGCGCCACGCGCGTGGCCAGCCTGGCCTTCGAGGACTGCGCCGGCTTTGACGCCCTGCAGGCCGATGCGACGGCGGCCGACCGCGCCTATGCGGCCTGGCTGGCCGGCAAGGGGCAAGCGGCCGACGTTACCCTGTTGCCGGAAGCGCAGCGCGCGGCCGCCGGCGCCAGCTCGG
>NZ_WFLI01000066.1 GCF_009208555.1 Janthinobacterium violaceinigrum
TGGGCCGGCGCGCCAGCATGGCCGTCAGCACGGGCGCGCCGATGGCCGCACCCAGCGCATACGCGGCAATGGCGCCGCCGGCGGCCGCCACGCTGGCGTGCAGGTCGCGCGCCATCGGCGTCAGCAAGCCGGCGGCGATGAATTCGGACAGGCCAAAGGCAAAGCTGCACAGGGAAAGCAGATAAATGGAGAGTGGCAGCGCGGCGGACGGCAGCGCATTGCTGCGCGATGAAACGAAGGACATGGCAGTTCCTGGCAATCAAAACGCCATGCTGGCCCCGCAATGACCATCTGTAAAATATCTTATTTATCTTGAAACGAGACTTTCAACGTCTCACTGCAGGGAGGACTGCCGCAATTGCACCAGCAGCCGCTCGCGCACGGGAGACGCGCGCCGCGGGTCCCACGCCATGTACAGATCGAGCTGGCGCAGCGGCTCCGGAGCGCTACTTGCCAGCGCCAGCATGACGACGCCCGCCGGCATGGACGCCGCCAGGCTGGCCGGCAGCAGGGCCACGCCGAAACCGGCCGCCACCAGGCCCAGCACCGTTTGCAAACGGCGCGCCTGCTGCACCACGTTCGGCACGAAGCCCGCGTGCAGGCACAGGCTGGCCAATTGATCGTGAAAGCCCTGCCCCAGCTCGCGCGGCGAAGCGACGAAATCGTCCAGGGCCAGGTCCGCCAGGTCCACCCTCGCCTGCCCCGCGCAGCGGTGGCCCGATGGCAGCGCAATGACGATGTCTTCGCCCGACAGGCGCTCGAAGCGCAGTCCCGGCGTGCTGCGTCCCGGCGCGCGCAGCAGCGCGATATCGATCTCGCCCCGCTCCAGCCACTCGACCTGCTGCTGCGTCGACGCTTCGCGCAAGGTGAATTGCACGGCGGGCGAAGCGGCGCGGAAGGCGCGCAAGGCCGCCAGCACGTGGGCATACGGCGTGATGTGGATGAAACCGAGGCGCAGATGGCCTTCGATGCCCTGCGCCACGCGGCGCGTGGCGGCCACGCCCTCGTCCAGGCTGGCCAGCACCTGGCGGGCCGTGGCCAGGAAAGCGCTGCCCGCCGGCGTCAGGCTGACCTTGCGGTTGGTGCGCTCGAATACGGGGTAGCCGAGCAAGTCTTCCAGCCGCAGGATCGCCTGCGACAGGGGCGGCTGCGCCATGTGCAGCCGTTCGGCCGCGCGGCGGAAATTGAGCTCCTCGGCCACGGCGATGAACTGGCGCAGCAGCCGCGTCTCGATCATGGCGCTTTTTTCGCCACCGCCAGGATGTGGCGCGCGATGCCGCGCAGGATATTGACTTCTTCCGTCTCCAGCCCCGTGCGCGAAAACAGGCGTTTCAGACGGGGCATGAGTTTTTTCGGATTGTCGGCGTCGAGGAAATCGATGGCCACCAGCGCCTGTTCCAGGTGCGCATACATGCCGTCGATCTGCGCCAGGCTGGCCGCGTCGCCATGGAAGCCGATGGCGCTGGCCGCCGGCACTTCGCCCGCCGCCTCGAGGGCGGCCACGCGGCATTCATAGGCGACCACCTGCGCCGCCTGCGACAGGTTCAGCGAGGAATACTCGGGATTGGCGGGGATGTTGATCAGCACATTGCACTGCTCGACAATCTCGTTGGGCAGGCCGAAGCGCTCGTTGCCGAAGATGACGGCCGCGTGCAGCTCTGTACCGGCAGCCAGCTGGCCGGCAATCGCGCGCGGCGTGGTGACGGGCGGCGAGAATTCGCGCAGGCGGGCCGAAACGGCGGCCGCGTAGTTGCAGCCTTCGAGCGCTTCGGCGATGGAGCCGACGATGCGCGCGCCGGACAAGATATCCTGCGCGCCGCTGGCGAAGGCCACCGCTTCCGCATCCGTCAAGGCATCGGGAAAACGGGGGTTGACCAGCACCAGATCGGAAAAACCCATCGTTTTCATGGCGCGGGCGACGGCGCCAATGTTGCCAGAGCGACTAGTTTCGACAAGAATAAATCGCAGGCGTTTGAAAAGAGACGTGTTGATTTCGGGCAGATTCATTTAAAATAGCGCTATTGCGCGGTATCGATACAGGAAATTTCGGGAAACGGAGTCACAAAACGCTGATTCCAGGCCGGGATTTTAACCACTTCGGCACCGCTCCGCTCTTTAATTCATTCTTGCACTCTACCGTACCGGCGCCGCAAGGCGGCCATGGGCGGTCGCGTGCTTTTAACGGAAGCTCACATGCACCCAATGCTCAACACGGCGATCAAAGCCGCCCGCCGCGGCGCCGCCGTCATCAATCGCGCCTCTTTCGACCTCGACCGCGTCGTCGTCACGGAAAAACAACATAACGATTTCGTCACCGACGTCGACCAGGCGGCCGAACAGGCCATCATCGAGGTGCTGTCCAAAGCCTACCCGGATCACGCGATCCTGGGCGAGGAATCGGGAGCTTCCGCCAACTCGCACGACGAGAATGAATATCAGTGGATCATCGACCCGATCGATGGCACCACCAACTTTATCCACGGCTTCCCCCAATACTGCATCTCGATCGCGCTCGCGCATCGCGGCGTCATCACGCAAGCCGTCATCTACGATCCGGTACGCAACGACCTGTTCACGGCCACCAAGGGCGCCGGCGCCTACCTGAACGAAAAACGCATCCGCGTCACCAAGCTGGACCGTATCTCGAACGCCCTGCTGGGCACCGGCTACGTGGCCGGCAGCGCCCGCGCGCTGGACGAATACCTGAAGATGTACGCGATCATGGGCGAACGCAGCCAGGGCGTGCGCCGCGCCGGCTCGGCCGCGCTGGACCTGGCCTACGTCGCTTGCGGCCGCCTGGACGGCTTCTACGAAAAAGGCTTGAAGCCTTGGGATATCGCTGCCGGCGCCCTGATGATCACGGAATCGGGCGGCATCGTCGGTGAGTTCAGCGGCGAATCGGACTACCTGTACAAGGGCGACGTCATCGCCGCCAGCCCGAAGATCTTTGGCCAGATGATCACCCTGCTGACGCCTTTCGCCTGATTGCCAGACGCAGGCTGACGTAAAAAAAGCTGCCGGAGGAAACTCCGGCAGCTTTTTTTTGCCCGGGCTTGCCGCGGTCAGTCGCTGACGGCGTATTGCGTCGTCGTCACCACGCCATTCGGCGTTTGCACGCGCACCGTCAGCAGGCCGTTGCGCACGCTGTTGGGCTGGCATGCGGTGCCGATCTGCGTCACGTCGCTGATCATCTGCACGGGATAGATCCAGTTCGCGGAACCGGCGCTGTCGATGCTGGGCACGACAAAGCTGTTGCCGCTGACGATGCTGCCATTGCTCGCCGAGAAAGTAATCGTGGTGCCGGCCGGCAGCGGATTGCCGGGCAAGTCGTAGGCCCGCCCGGTCACGTCCTTGCTGTTGATGGCAAACACGGTGTCATTGTCGTCGCGGATGGCCAGCTGGAAGGTGTGGACCGGGTTGGCAAACACGGTGCCGTCGACGCACTTGTCCAGGTCGATCGATGGGGCGCCCAGGGGCGTGAAACGCGCCTTGCTGCCGGACAGCACCTGCACCAGGGCCTGGCGGATATGCACGGTGTTGGCGGCCGTGGTATTGACGCTGGACGCCGCGCGCAGCACGCCGTTGTACTGCTTGTCGCCCGCCGCATCCCAGCTGCCGCTGCCGTTCGAATCGATATACGGCTCGCCGTCCGCGCGCACGGCATTGTCCTTGCTGTAGGCGTCATCCTGGAAATTGGCATTGCGGCCCACGATGGCGCGGTCATTGCGGAACGGTTCGCCCAGGTCGACATAGTTTTCGCCATGCTCGAACAGATTGTTGCCATTCGTATCGGCAAAGCTTTCCTCGCCCAGCGCATACGCGAGAATGGTCACGCGGCCGTCAGGCGGACGGGGATTGCCGGCGCAGAAACGCACGGAGCACGAACCCGGTATGCCCTTCTGCGTGATGACCGTGCCATCCGTCAGGGTGGTGTTGACCAGGCCCGTCAGGCAGGACGCATCGATGGTGCCGCCTTCGGCCGTGAAGCTGACCGCCGTGCCATCGGGCACGGGATTGTGGAAATGGTCGCCCAGGCGCACCGTGATGCTGGCGCCGACCGGCGCGGCGCAGCCGGCATAATCGCGGCCTTCCGTATTGAACATGGACGTGGTCAGGGTAAAGCTGTCCTGCTCGGGAATGCCGGTGGAAACCACCAGCTGGTCCGACACCGTCGACAGGCTGCTGCCTTGCAGGCTGGCCGTGACGCGCACGGGCGTGTTCACGGTACCGGACGCTACCGTGGTGCTGACGCTGCCGTCGGCGCCGCTGCTCGATTGCGCCGGATTAAGGCTCAGGCCGCCCGCCGTCGTGTTGAGCGCGAAATTGACCACATGGCCGCTGACGGGATTGCCGTTGCGGTCGAGCACCTTGAAGGTGACGATGGACGACTCTTGCCGCCCCGCCCCGCCCGTGCCTTTCAGGGCGATGTTCTGCGGCAGGGCCGAGACAAAGCCGATCTGGCCCGCGCTGGCCGTCTGCACCGTCAGGGTGCCGGCCTGGCTCACGGTGGTGGCATTGAAGACGGTGCTGGCCGTGATCACGTCAGGCGCGCCGCAGCCCTTGTCGATGTACGAGGTGCTGGCCACGCCGTTGACCGTGTTGACGGGACTGCTGATGGCCGCCTTGCCGGCGCTGGCGCAAGGCGAACTGAAGACGACCGACTGCACCGGCGCGTACACAGTGCCGCCGCTCATCACCGTCACGCTGAGGCCTGCCGTGCCGCCCGCCGACAGGGTTGCCGGAGCGACACCCACGCTGCCCAGGGTCAAGGTCGGGAAGACCACCGTGTAATTGATACTCGACGTCAACACGCTGCCATTGACCGTGGCGCTGGCCACCAGCGCAAAAGCGCCGCCCTGGCTGCCAGGCGCGACAACGATGCTGGCCACGCCGTTCGCGTCCGTCAGGGCGCTGGCCGCCCCCGGGGTGAAGACGGCGCTCTTGTCGCTGCTGTTCAAGGTCAGCAGGACGCCCGGCAGCACGGCGCCGCTGCCATCCTTCACAACGGCTTGCACGGTGGCGCTGTTGCCGGGACTCACGGACGTCGTCGCCTTGCCGGCCCCGTCCTTCAGGCTCAGCGCCAGGGTCGCCGGCACGGGCACGACGGGCGTGACGGGAACCACCGGCGTGACGGGCGGCACCACGCAGCCGGGCAGGTTCGGGTTGCGGTTCGGGTCCAAGGTGCTGCAATCGCTGCTGCCGGAACCGCCACCGCCACAGCCGGCCAGCAAGGCCGCTGCCGTGCCGGCAGCCAGACACAGCGCCCAGCGCGCCGGCAAACCGTTACTCGTCAATCCATACATGCACTTCTCCCTGTTATTTTGTTGCTGATAATGTGTAACTGTGTTCAAGCCTGGTCGCGCCCCAGGACCACGCGGATGCCGGCGCCGCGCGCCAGGCCGGCCACCGGCACCAGCTGCATGGTTCCCCCCCGCTGCGCCAGGGCGAGCCGCAAGGCGTCCGCCTGGCGCGCGTTGCCGGGCGCATACAGGATCTGGCTGCGGGCATGGCGAAAGCCGGGCAGGTTCGCCAGCCGGCTGACGGCCATGCCCTGGGCCCGCACGCGCAGGCGCACCTGCGCCGCCATGCCGCGGATGCCATTGCCGTTGATGATTTCAACCGCGGCTGCCTGCTCCGGCGCAACCGCCGCAACTGGCGCAGTGGCGGCCGCCGTTTGCGCCAGCGCCGCTGCCTGTCCCGCGTGCACCAGCTGCAGGTTGTTGCGCGCCAGCGCCGCGCCGCCAGCGCGCGCCACGGCCTGTTCGAGCATGCCGGCCGCCAGCGCCAGCTCCCCTTGCAGGTAGTACACATAGCCGAGATTGTTCCTGGGCTGGGCGGCCTCGGGATAGTCGTGCACGAGCGCCAGCAGCGCTTTCGCGGCCTGCTCCAGCCGGCCCTGGCGCGCGTCGAGCACGGCCTGTGCATTGCGCGCAGCCAGCTGCTGCGGCTCCAGCGCGATCGACGCGGCATAGGCGTCGGCCGCCAGCGCCAGCTGCCCCCGCGCCTGATGAAATTTACCCAGTTCAAAATACGTGGCGGCATCCTGGCCGGCCGAATGGCCGATGCGCTGCACGCCGCTTACCTGCCAGTGCGGTGCAGGGTCCGTGGCCGCGCAACCCTGCAGCAGGCACGCCAGCAGGCACCAGACGGCCATCCTGAGCCAGCGCAGCGTCACAGGGCGCCCATCGCGGGCAGCAGGGCGCGGCGGATCTGCAGCAAGGCGGGGCCCATGAGCACCACCAGCAGGGATGGGAAAATGAAAAAGATCAGGGGAAACAACAGCTTGAGCGCGATCTTGGCAGCCGTTTCCTCGGCCCGCTGGCGCCGCTTGGTGCGCAGCTCGTCCGATTGCACGCGCAAGGAAGCGGCGATGCTGGTGCCGAAGCGCTCCGCCTGTATCAGCAGGGTCACCAGCGCATCGACGTCTTCCACGCCCGTGCGCAGGGCCAGGTTGCGCAAGGCCTTGTCCTTGGCGCTGCCGGCGCGCAATTCCAGGGTCACCAGTTGCAATTCCTCGGCCAGGATCACGCTTTTCATGCCGATTTCCTGCGCCACGCGCGCCAGCGCGGCATCCATCGCCAGGCCCGCTTCGACGCAGACAGTCATCAGGTCCAGCGCATCGGGAAAGGTTTCAAAGATTTCGCGCTGCCGCTCTTTCAGGCAATGCTTGAGCCAGAAGCCGGGCAGGTAATAACCGAGGGCCGCGGCCAGCACCAGCCACAGGAACAGGTTGTAATCGCCGTGCCGCAGCAGCAGATAGGCCAGCAGGGGGAACAGCAGCGCCAGCCCCGTCTTGGCTGCGTAGAACAGCGCCGGCGCGGCGCTCTTGCGCCAGCCCGCATTGATGAAGCGGATGCGGATCGGCGAATCCTCCCAGCCCTCTTCGGGCAGCGACAGCCTGGCCAGCGGGCGCGTCAGGCTGACGAGGCGCGCCAGCCAGCGCTGGTTCGTGCGGCGCGCCCTGCCCGTATCGGCCTTCCTGACGTCCAGGGCATCGAGGCGCACTTGCACCGCATTGCCCGCGAACAGCCGCGCCAGCACCAGGACGATGCCGAATACGATCAGGAACAACACCGCCAACAGACCCACCTGCATGCCGCTCATCGTGCCACCTTCTGTCCTGTCAATTGCTTCATTTCATGGCCTCACACGCGGATCCGCACGATTCTGCGGATCACCAGGACGCCCATCGCCAGCATGGCCAGGGCCATTCCCACCATCTTGCGGCCGCCGCTGTCGAGGTACAGCACGGAGAGGAATTCCGGATTGGTCAGCTGCATCATCAGGGCGGCGGCAAACGGCAGCGAGCCGAGCACCCAGGCCGACATGCGCCCCTCGGCCGACAGCACGCGCACCTGGCCCATCAATTTAAGGCGGTCGCGGATGATGGCGCTAATGCTGCCAAGCAATTCCGTCAGATTGCCGCCCGTTTCGCGCTGAATCAGCACGGCGATGACGAAATAGCGCAAGTCCGTGCTGGGCACGCGCGCCGCCAGGCCCGACAGGGCATCGGCCATCGACACGCCAAAATTGACTTCGTCAAACACGGCCCGGAATTCATCGGCCAGGGGCCCCGTCATCTCGTCGCCGACCATTTTCAGGGCCGTGGGAAAGGCATGGCCGGCCCGCATGGCGCGGCTCATCATGTCCAGCGCATCGGGCAACTGCAGTTCGATGCGCGCCTGCCGGCTGGCCTTGGCGCGGGTCACGAGCAGGAACGGCAGCGCCCCGCAGGCAAAGCACAGCAGCAGGCGCAGATACCAGGGCAAGGGGCTGACCGTGGCCAGCACCAGGCCCAGCAGCCAGGCCAGCAGGCTGTAGCCGAGCAGCTGGCCCACATTCCAGTTCTTACCCGACTGCAACAGCAAACGGTCCAGCGTGGCCACGCCGGGCAGCCATTCCAGCAAGCCCTGCACCCCCGCATGCGAGCTCAGCAGCCGCTCCTTGGTGATGGACACGGTCTTCTGCGCGTCGTCGCTGGCCGTGTTCATCGCCAGCAGGCGGCGCGCCACGCGCCCGGCGCCCGCGCCGCGCGACTGCCAGTTGAAATAGACGGCGCCCACCAGCAGCATGACCGCCAGGAAAACCAGCACAAACACCAGATACGCGAGATAGCCCATGCCGCGTCAGCGCCCGGAACCGGTCGGCTCGAATACCGTGCTGGAAATGCCGATGCCAAAGCTCTTCAGGCGCTCCAGGAAACGGGGACGGATGCCGCTGGCCGAGAAATACCCGACGACGGCCCCGCTCTCCCCCACGCCCGTCTGCCTGAAGCTGAAGATTTCCTGCATCGTGATGACATCGCCCTCCATGCCCGTGATTTCCTGGATCGACGTGACCTTGCGCTTGCCGTCGATCAGGCGCGACACTTGCACCACCACGGAGATGGCCGAGCTGATCTGCTGGCGGATGGCCTTGCTGGGCAGGTTGGCGGCGGCCATGCTGATCATGTTTTCCAGCCGCGTGATGGCGTCGCGCGGGGTATTCGCGTGGATGGTGGCCATCGAGCCTTCATGGCCCGTATTCATGGCGCCCAGCATGTCGAGCGCTTCGGCGCCGCGCACTTCGCCCAGGATGATGCGGTCGGGACGCATGCGCAGCGCATTGCGCACCAGCGCGCGCTGCGACACTTCGCCCTTGCCTTCGATATTCGCGGGCCGCGTTTCCAGGCGCACCACGTGCGGCTGCTGCAATTGCAGCTCGGCCGCGTCTTCCACCGTGACGATGCGTTCCGTATGGCCGATGAAGCCGGAAATGACGTTGAGCATGGTGGTCTTGCCGCTGCCCGTGCCGCCGGAAATGAGGATATTCATCTTTGCCTTGCCCAGGCCCTGCAGCACCTCGGCCATCTCGGCCGTCATGCTGGTGTAGGCGACCAGGTCGGCCAGGCGCAGGGGATCGACGGAAAAGCGGCGGATCGACATCACGGGCCCGTCGATGGCCAGCGGCGGGATGATGGCGTTCACGCGCGAACCGTCGGGCAGGCGCGCATCGACCATGGGACTCGACTCGTCGATGCGGCGGCCCACGCGCGAAACGATCTTGTCGATGATTTTCATCAGATGGGCATCGTCGTTGAACACGACTTCCGTCAGCTCCAGCTTGCCGCGCCGCTCCACATACACTTGCTGGTGGCCGTTGACGAGGATATCCGACACGGTCGGGTCGGCCAGCAGGATTTCCAGCGGACCAAAACCCAGCATCTCGTTGCGGATGTCGCGCGTCAGGTTCTTGCGCTCGATGTCATTGATGACCACGGCTTCCTCGTCGAGCAGGCGCTCGACCAGGGTGCGCAGCTCGTCGCGGATCTGTTCCTGCGTCAGCCGCTGCATGCTTTCCAGGTCGACGCGCTCGAGCAGCAGCGCATGGATGCGCTGTTTCAGCTCGCGGTAGCTGCGGTTGTCGATGGACGGCGCGCGCTGCGGCGTCAAGGTGGCGATCTTGCCGTTGCCGAGGCGCTCGCGGATCGACAGGCTGGAGACGGGAGAGGTGGCCATGGAGGGTTCCTGTTCGAATGAAATTAGGCGCGCTGCAGCACACGCTGCAGCCAGCCTTGCCGCACGGGCTCGGCGCTGACGCCCGTCAGGCTGGCGGCAAACTCCTGCAGCGAGCGCGTGATGGGGCTGTTCTTATCCAGCTGCAAGATCGGCATGCCCTGGTTGACCGACGCGGCGGCCGACGCATAGTGATTCGGCACCGTGCGGTCGATTGCCGTGCCATATGCCGCTTCCAGGTCCTGCAGGCGGATTTCGCCGCCCTTGTCATGCCGGTTGACGATCAGGCGCACCTTGTCCTTGTCGTATTCCAGCGAGCGGAACATGCCCAGCAGGCGCTTGCCGTCGCGGATGTAGGGCAAGGTCGTCTGCAGGATGGGGAAGATCAGGTCCGCATGGTCGAGCGCGCGCACGCTGACGGCATCGAGGTTGCGCCCCACGTCAAGCACCACGAAGTCGTACTGGCGCCGCGCCAGCTTGATGATGGCGTCGATATGCTCGGGCTGCACTTCGCTGGCATGGGCCGGGTCTTCCGGCGCCGCCAGGACGCTGAAATTGGGCAAGACATTGAGCATGCTCGAGGCCAGGAACGAGGGGTCCAGGCGGTGGATGTCGCGCGTCACGTCGGCCAGGGTGGCCAGCGGCTTGTTTTCGGAGACGAACAGCGAGGCATCGCCGAAGTGCAGGTTCAGGTCCAGCAGGGCAACGCGCTTGTGGCCGCTGGCCGCCAGGGCATAGCCGAGGTTGGTGGCGATGAAGGTGGCGCCGCTGCCCCCCTTGCAGGAAATGAAGGCCAGCACCTTGCCGTTGCCGTTGTCGCGCCGCTCGAGCTTTTCCTCGATGCGCTCGAGCGCCGGGTAGATGCTGGCGGCGGCGGCCGGCGACGGCAACACTTCGCGCACGCCGGCACGCATGGCTTGCAGCAGGAACTCGGGCGTATGCTGCGGGCTCAGCACGATGACGGCCAGGCGGGGAAACTGGTTGCTCAGGCGCTCGATGGCGGCCAGGTCGGCACCGTCGTTGCCGGGCCGGTCGAACATCAGCACGTCGGGCAGCTCTTGTGCCGAGTACAGCTGCTCCAGCGGTCCGCTGCGGGCATCGACGTCATCGGCTGGGTTGCGGTTGCCGACCAGCCGGCTCAGCTCGGCCAAGGCTTTTTCATCGCGGGATAGGATGGCGATTTTCACGATATGGCTAGCCTGTTCTGTGGTAACGGTGACATCTTCATTGGCGCCCGCCCACGCCGATCGTCAAGGTGCTCGATTGGGGCACGGGCGTGCTGAAGGTCTTCTGATACGCCTGGTACGCGGCCGCGGCGGACTTGCCGTCGAGGCCAGCCACGGGGTCGCGGTTCAGCCCTGCCTGCGGGTTGATCACTTGCTGGGCCCGCAGCAAGTCGACGCTGCGGCCAAACTGGCGGTCCAGGCGCGGCGTAGTGCCGCAGCCGCTGGCGGCCAACGACGCCAGCAGCACGCATAGCAGGGGAAGGAATGGAGGACGCTGCATGCTCACTCTCCTATTGAATGTCAAAGCCGGTCGCCGCCGCGGCGCCCGGTTGTGTGCCGGCTGCCGGCGGCGCCTTGGGCGTGCCTTCCATCTTCCCTTGCAGGAAGAATTGCGCGCGGCTGGGCGCCACGTAGGCATCCGTCGGCAGCGCGTAGTCGCCGGCCAGCGGCTTGACCAGGTGCGGCGTGATGATGAACACCAGCTCCGTGCGGTCGGTCTGGAAATCGCTGCTGCGGAACAAGGCGCCCAGCACGGGGATCTCGCCCAGCATCGGCAGCGCCTTGATATTCGTGGTCACGTTGTTCTTGATCAAGCCGCCGATGGCAAAGCTCTGTCCATCAAACAATTGCACGGTCGTGGTGGCGCGCCGCGTGGTAAAGGCGGGCAGGATGGCGCTGCCGGCCGTGCCGCCCGTGGTGATGCCGATGCCGTCCTTGTTGAGCTCAGAGACTTCCGGCGCCACCTTCAGGTTGATGCGCCCCCCGTCGAGCACGGTGGGCGTAAACTTGACGGCAATGCCGAATTCCTTTTCTTCCAGGGTGATCTTGTTGGTGGCGCTGTCTTGCGAGACAGGAATGTAGATCTTGCCGCCGGCCAGGAAGCTGGCCTCCTGGCCGCTGATGGCCATGATGTTCGGTTCGGCCAGCACTTTCACGAGGCCATCGCGCTTTTGCGCATCGAGCGTGAGGAAGTTGCCATTCTTGCCGTTGAAGCCATCGATCATGCTGGGATTGCCGCTCAACAAATTCGACAGGAAACTGTAAGTCCAGTTGCCGCTGCTGGCACGCGCACCGATGCTGGCGCCCAGCTGGTCGACGAGGGTTTTGGACACTTCGGCAATCTTTACTTCCAGCATCACCTGCTGCGGCGCGGCGACGGTCAGCATGTCGATCACGCTCACGCCCGCGCCGCCGGCGGGACCGGGCGCCGGCGCGCCAACGGCCAGCCCGGCGCCAGCGGGCGTTGCCCCTTCGCCGCCGCCCCG
This sequence comes from Janthinobacterium violaceinigrum, assembly GCF_009208555.1. Classification (GTDB taxonomy): domain Bacteria; phylum Pseudomonadota; class Gammaproteobacteria; order Burkholderiales; family Burkholderiaceae_D; genus Janthinobacterium; species Janthinobacterium violaceinigrum. The sequence continues at coordinate 11,986 of NZ_WFLI01000066.1, forward strand.
CTGCGCGAACGCCGTGGCCATGGCCACGATCTGGCTGGCCTTGACGGCGTCCGAAACCATGCCCGTCAGCACGATCGCGCCGCCGGCCGAGCTGGCCTTGAGATCGGTTTCACGCGGGAACACGTGCGCCAGCTGCGCCTGCAAGCCATCGGCATCGACGCCCACTTCGATATCGACGATCACGGGCCGGTGATCCTTGTCCCACAGAATCAGATTGGTGCTGCCCGGCGCCAGGCCCCAGATATACAGCTCGCTGGAACTGCCCAGCAGCCTGGCGCCCGCCACCTTGGGATCGTTGACGGCGATCTGCGAAACGGCACGCGTCAGGCTGCGCAGGGTCGACTTGCCGACGGACAGGCGAATCGGCGGCCCCAGCCTGGCAATATCGGCGCCCAGCGACAACGGCGCCGCCGCCTCGGCCACCTTGCCGGCGCCATCCGCCTTGCGCAAGGGGGGCGCGGCACCGGCGCCGCACGGCCACAGCAGGCTCGCCGCCAAGCCACCGAGGGCCAGGGCCAGGCTCAAGCGGGGCCGGGCGATATGGGTACGAAATGAGGTCATCAACTATCCCTGGTTCTGGTCTTTTTAAAATTGCTGGACGCGCGTGTCCATGCCCGTAATCACTTTGACGCTGTCGGCCGGCGGCGCGGGCGCGCGCGGCG
>NZ_WFLI01000067.1 GCF_009208555.1 Janthinobacterium violaceinigrum
CCCGCCGTGCGCGTGCAGGACGATTTCTTCACCCATTTGAACGGCAAGTGGCTGGCCACGGCCGAGATCCCGGCCGACAAGTCGAGCTGGGGTTCGTTCGCCAAGCTGCGCGATGACACCACGCCACCGGCAAGATGGATCTGGCCGACGACTACTGGCGCCGCTGCATCTACCTGCAGCCGGACCACTACGAGGCGCTGTGCCACCTGTCGCTGCTGGCCGAACGCAATGGCAACCATACGGCCGCCGCCACCCTGAAGGCGCGCGCGGCGCGCATCTACCAGCGCCGCCAGGCGTCCAACTAAGGGGCAAGCAGTATGACAAACCTCATCGCCACCGAGTCCCCCGCCGCCATCGACGACTGCTGGAACCATATCGGCGTGGTCGGCGACCAGAGCTGCCCCAAGCTGCCCGCCAACGTACACTGCCGCAACTGCGACGTGTATGCGGGCGCCGCCCAGCGCAACCTGCAGCGGCCAGTGGACGAGCACTACCAGCGCGACTGGGCCAGCCACTTCCGCCAGATCGATGCGGGCGGCGAAGTGCGCGACAGCTCGGCGCTGGTGTTCCGCATCGGCCGCGAATGGCTGGCGCTGCCCACGCGCGTGTTCGACTCCGTGGCGCCGCTGGCCAAGCCGCACGTGCTGCCGCACCGGGGCGGACGCGGCCTGGCGGGCATCGTCAATATCGGCGGCAAGCTGTATCCATGCATGTCGCTGGCCAGCCTACTGGGCATCGACGAACAGGGCGCGCCGCCCGCCAAGGGCCGCCACGCGTTCGCGCGCCTGCTGCTGATGCGCTGGGAAGAACAGGCCTACGCCCTGCCCGTGGCCGACCTGCATGGCATCGTGCGCTATGCCTCAAGCACCGTGCAAGCGCCCGCGGCCACCATCAACAAGGGCCTGTCGCGCTTTCTGTCGGGCGTGATCACCGAGGGCGACATGCGCATCGGCTGCCTGGACACGGCGCTGATCGGCTTTCAACTTGCGAGACTATTACGATGAGCCAGGACCAGCACGGCGACCTCAGTGCCTTTTCCATGCTGGACCTGTTCCGCATGGAAGCGGACAGCCAGACCCAGATCCTCACCGATGGCTTGCTGGCCATGGAGCGCCATGCGGGCGACGCGGCCGCCGTCGAGGCGATGATGCGCGCGGCGCACTCGATCAAGGGCGCCGCCGCCATCGTCGGCCTGCAGGTGGTGGTGCAGCTGGCGCACGGCATGGAAGACAGCTTTGTCGCCGCCCAGCACGGCCGCCTGAAACTCACGCCGGAGCGGGTCGACGTGCTGCTGTCGGGCGTCGACCTGATCGTGCAGCTGTCGCGCCTCGACGATGCGGGCGCCGAAGCGTGGCTGGCCGCCAATGCGGCGCAGATCGACCGGACCCTGAACGCCATCGCCGGCATCGCCGAGCTGCCCGAATTGCCAGCCCTGCCTTCGCTGCCTTCATCTTCGCCTGCGCCAGCGCCGCCCCCCTTGCCGCCGGAAAGCGCCGACGCCGCCGAAACGCAAGCCCCCGTGGCCAGTGGTCTGGCGGGCGAGGAAGCGGAATCGTCCGCGGCTGCGGCCGCGCCGCGCGCCGGCGCCCCCGCCAAGGCGCCGGCGCAGAATTTCGACAAGCTGCTGTCGCTGGCCAGCGAATCGCGCATCAATGCGCACCAGATGCACCCGTTCATCGGCGCGCTGCAGCGCTTCAAGCGCAACCAGAGCAGCCTGTTTTCCGCCATCGAGCATCTGCACGAAGCCATTGCCCGCTCGGGCGACGCGGGCCTGATGGAAAAATCCCTGCTGGCGCTGCACAAGACGCAGCCCCTGAAGCAGTTCATGCTCGAGCACATCGCCGACATCGAGACCTATGAACGGCGCTTGCTGGCCGTCTCGCAAGGCATGGTCGACGAGGTGCTGGCCCTGCGCATGCGCCCTTTCCGCGACGGCATCCACGCCTTCCCGCGCATGGTGCGCGACCTGGCGCGCAGCCTGGGCAAGGAAGTGCAGCTGGAGATCGACGGCGAAGACACCCTGGTCGACCGCGACATCCTGGCGAAGATCGAAAGCCCGCTGAACCACATGCTGCGCAATGCCATCGACCACGGCATGGAAGGCCCGTACGAGCGCATCGAGGCAGGCAAGGAAGCGCTGGGCACGATACGCATGGAGGCGCGCCACCGCGCCGGCATGCTGAGCATCGAGATCAGCGACGACGGGCGCGGCGTCGACCTGGAAAAGATCCGCCAGTCCGTCATCGAGCGCAAGATGGCCAGCCCCGCCATGGCCGCCGCGCTGTCGCCGGGCGAGCTGCTGGAATTCCTGTTCCTGCCCGCCTTCAGCCTGAAGGCCACGGCCAACCAGCTGTCCGGGCGCGGCGTGGGACTCGATATCGTGCACGAGACGATACGCCAGCAAAACGGCACGGTGCGCCTGGAATCGGAGCCGGGACGGGGGTTCCGCGCCCTCATTACCCTGCCGCTGACGCAATCGATCGTGCGCGCGCTGGTGATCGACATCCAGGGCGAGGCCTACGCCATCCCCATCGTCAAGGTGGAAAGCGTGGTGCGCGTGCCGCAGGCGGCCATCCATACCCTGGAAAACAAGCAATTCTTCGAACTCAAGGGCGAGCACCTGGGCCTGGTGTCGGCGGCGCAGGTGCTGGAACTGGGCGAAGCGGCCAGCAGCGCCGACGATCTGCCCGTGGTCGTGATCGGGCGCGGCAAGCAAAGCTATGCGCTGGTGGTCGATGCCATCCGCGGCGAGCAAAGCCTGGCCGTGCAGGCCATCGATCCCATTTTCGGCAAGATGCGCGACATTTCCGCCGCCGCCCTGCTGGACGATGGCGAGCCGGTGCTGATCCTCGACGTGCCCGACCTGCTGCTGTCGATCGACAAGCTGCTGCACGAGGGCGGCCTGCACCAGCTGGCGCAGGCGGGCCATGCGCAGCAGCGCCGCGCCAAGCGCATCCTGGTAGTCGACGATTCGCTCACGGTGCGCGAGATGGAACGCAAGCTGCTGCTGGCGCGCGGTTTCGAGGTCGACGTGGCCATCGACGGCATCGACGGCTGGAACGTGGTGCGCAGCGGCGACTACGACCTGGTGATCACCGACGTGGACATGCCGCGCATGGACGGCATCGAGCTGGTCTCGCTGATCAAGAAAGACCTGCACCTGCACAAGCTGCCGGTGATGATCGTCTCGTACAAGGACCGCCCGGAGGACCGCGCGCGCGGCCTGTCCGCCGGCGCAGACTATTATCTGACCAAAGGCAGCTTCCACGACGAGACCTTGCTCGACGCGGTGGCCGACCTGATAGGAGATGCCCGTTTATGAATTGCGCTTCATGAAAATTGCCATTGCCAACGATGTCGCCATGGCTGCCGAGGCCCTGCGCCGGGTGGTGGCCAGCACGCAGGAACACCAGGTGCTGTGGATCGCCCGCACGGGACTCGAAGCGGTGCGCATGTGCGAGGGCAACCGCCCCGACCTGATCCTGATGGACCTGAACATGCCGGAGATGGATGGCGTCGAAGCGACGCGCCTGATCATGGAGCAGAGCCCGTGCGCCATCCTGGTGGTCACGGGCCGCCCGCAGGACAATGTCAACCAGGTTTTCCGCGCGCTGGGCGCCGGCGCGCTCGACGTCACGGCCACGCCCGTGCTGCAGGGGCAAGTGGGCGGCGACAGCGAACTGCTGGCCAAGATCAAGACCATCGGCAAGCTGATACGCCACAGCGCGGAAGCGCCGCCGCCGCGCCAGGTGCCGGCCAGCATCGAACGCAGCGAGGGGCAAGTCACCACGCTGGTAGCCATCGGCGCCTCGACGGGCGGCCCGTCGGCCGTGGCCAAGGTGCTGTCCGGCTGGACGGCCCCGCCCGGCTGCGCCATCGTGGTGGTGCAGCATATCGATGAAACCTTCGCCTCGCATTTTGCCAAATGGCTGGACGACCAGCTGGACATGCCCGTGCGCGTGATCGCCGACGGCGACGAGCTGGTGGCCGGCACGGTGCTGATCGCCAAGACCAACGATCACTTGCTTCTAGATCAAAATTATCGTTTGAGTTACGATGCAGCACCACGCGAGTATGTTTACCGCCCTTCCGTCGATGTCTTCTTCAACTGCGTGGCGCAGCACTGGCGTGGCGATGCCATCGGCGTGCTGCTCACGGGAATGGGCCGCGACGGCGGCGATGGCTTGCTGGCCATGCGGCGCGCGGGCAAGACGACGATTGCGCAAGACCAGGCCAGCAGTGCCGTATATGGCATGCCGCGTGCGGCGGCCGAACTCGATGCGGCGCAGCAAATCCTGCCCTTGGATAGAATAGGCGCCAACCTGCGCAGCCGCCTGGGCGCCAAACTCAACAATGGGTGGGAGCCCTCCCCTAACATCTGAAAAGAATGCAATGCCAGAATTTTCCTCCAGTTTCACCCAGCATGAGCCCGCACTGACCGAATTCAAGGTCAGCGTGCTGCTGGTGGACGACCAGTTGATCATTGCTGAGGCAATCCGGCGCATGCTGAGCGACCAGCAGGACATCGAATTTCATTACGTGACCGACGCCACGCAGGCGCTGGACACGGCGCTGCGGTTGCAACCGACCGTCATCCTGCAAGACCTGGTGCTGCCGGGCATAGACGGCTTCGCCCTGATCAAGCTGTACCGCGAAAACGAAGCGCTGGCGCATGTGCCCGTGATCGTGCTGTCGGCCAAGGATGACCCGAAACTGAAGGCCCACAGCTTTTCCGTCGGCGCCAACGATTACGTGGTGAAACTGCCGGACCGCCTGGAGTTGCTGGCGCGCATACGCTACCATTCCAACGCGCACATCAGCCGTTTGCAGCGCGACCAGGCATTTCGTTTCTTGCGTGAAAGCCAGAAAAACCTGGCCGATGCGAATATTGAATTGCAGAAACTGGCTGCCCTCGATGGCTTGACGGGCATCGCCAACCGCCGCCGTTTCGATGAAACCTTGCAATTCGAATGGCAGCGGGGCCAGCGCGACAAGACGCCGCTGAGCCTGCTCTTTTGCGATATCGACCATTTCAAGAGCTACAACGACCACTTCGGCCATTTGCCGGGCGACCTGTGCCTGAAAAAAGTGGCCGCCGTGCTGACGGAACATTTGAAGCGCCCGGCCGACCTGGCGGCCCGCTATGGCGGCGAGGAATTTGCCCTGATCCTGCCGGAAACGGAGGCTGCGGGAGCCCTGCTGATCGCCGAAGCGTGCCGGCGCCACCTCGAGGGTTTGCAGATCGAAAACCCGGCGGCAGCCACGGGCATCGTCACCATCTCGATCGGCGTGGCCACCATCGTGCCTTCGCCGGACTCGACGATCGAGCAACTGATCAACCGCGCCGACCAGGCCCTGTACGCGGCCAAGCGCGGCGGACGCAACAGCGTGCTGAGCGCCGATGACGTCCAGGACTGATTTTTAACAGCAAGGAAAGTGAAGCATGAGCACACAACTGGACAATGTCAGCGTCGTCAAGAAGTCGAATATCTACTTTGACGGCAAGTGCGTCTCGCACAATGTCATTCTGGCCGATGGCACGAAGAAAAGCGTGGGCGTGATTTTCCCGTCATCGCTGCGCTTCAACACGGGCGCGCCGGAAACGATGGAAATCGTCGGCGGCCTGTGCAAGGTACGCCTGGCCGACGCGACAGAATGGAACAGCTATGGCGCTGGCACGCAATTCAAGGTGCCGGGCAATAGCTATTTTGATATTGAAACGACCGAGACCGTGGACTACGTCTGCCATTTTGGCTGATCCACGCAGAAAAAACGTCCATGGCTGCGTTGCACTGCCTCGTCGTACCATGCGTACTGTCTTCGGCAATGCGCCTTGCCCTGGCCATTTTTTCAAGCGCGGATTTCCTATTTAGATAAACACAGGCTCGGGCGACAGGCGCACGCCATATTTCGCCTCTACATCATCCTGTATCGCTGCCGCCAGCCGGGTAATGTCCGCGCCACGAGCGCCGCCATTATTCACCAGAACCAGTGCCTGCTTGGGATACACTCCCGCGGGCCCCAGGTTTTTCCCCTTCCAGCCGCACTGATCGATCAGCCATCCCGCCGCCAGCTTTTCCGTGCCATCGGCTTGCGCATGGTGCACCAAGGTGGGGAAACGTTCCAACAGGGCAAGACATTGCTCCCGCGATACCACCGGATTCTTGAAGAAGCTGCCCGCATTGCCGATCACGGCCGGGTCCGGCAATTTTCTCCGGCGAATCGCCATCACCGTCTCCGCCACCTGTTGCGGCGTCGGCTCGGCAAGATTGCGCTCGGCCACGGCCTGCGCCAGTTCCGCATAGCGCAAGTTCGGCTGCCACTGGGCCGGCAGGGCAAACGTCACTTCCAGCACGATCAGCTCGCGCCCGTCCGCCTGCTTGAAGATGCTGTCGCGGTAGGCAAAGCGGCAGGCGTCGCGGTCCATGTCGAAGACGATGCCGCTGGCGCTGTGCATGACGCTCACGCTATGCAGATAATCCTTGATTTCAACGCCATACGCGCCGATATTCTGGATAGGCGCTGCGCCCACCGTGCCGGGAATCAGCGACAGGTTTTCCAGCCCGCCCACGCCTTGGGCCAGCGTCCACTGCACGAAGTCGTGCCAGTTTTCGCCGGCCGCGGCCGTGACGAGGATGGTCTCGAAATCGGCCTGCGCCAGGCGCATGCCGCGCGTGGCCATGTGCAGCACGGCGCCGGGAAAGTCGCCGGTGAGCACGATGTTGCTGCCGCCACCCAATATCAGGCGCGGCATGGCGGACAGGGCGGGATCTTGCAACGCCGCCTGCAATTGGGCCTGCGAAGTGATGCGTACGTAGGCGGCCGCCTTGGCTTCGATGCCGAAGGTATTCAGGCGCTGGAGGGAGTAATTGTGTTCGATGGTGAGCTCTGCAGACATGGGATAGGGAAATTTTGCTCGATTATAGAGCGAAAGCGACAAAAAACCACCTCAGGACAAGGGCGACTTGCCCGTTGTCCGTTAAAATGTCGCATCTTTAACAGGGCCGTCCCATGGCGCAGAATCAGCCGCCAAGGCCCAGCGCGCCGAGCGTGCGCTCGCTTTAACAAGAAAAGGAACAGACCATGCCGTCATTTGATGTAGTCTCCGAAGCCGATATGATCGAAGTCAAGAATGCAGTCGAGCAATCCAACAAGGAAATCACGACCCGCTTCGACTTCAAGGGCAGCGACGCCCGCGTCGAACACAAGGAAAACGAATTGACCGCGTTCGCGGATTCGGAATTCCAGCTCAGCCAGGTGCGCGACGTGCTGACCAACAAATTGACCAAACGCAAGGTCGATGTGCGCTTCCTCGACGAAGGCGACATCAAGAAGATCGGCGGCGACAAGGTCAAGCAGATCATCAAGATCAAGAATGGCATCGAATCGGATGATGCCAAGAAAATCGTGCGCGTCATCAAGGACAGCAAGATGAAAGTACAAGCGAGCATCCAGGGTGAAGCCGTGCGCGTCACGGGCGCCAAGCGCGACGACCTGCAGGCGGCCATGGCCATGCTGCGCAAGGACGTGCCTGACATGCCGCTGGAATTTAACAATTTCCGCGATTAATTTCGATCAAGCGCACGATCCAGCCTGCGTACGCGCGGCCTGGTGGCAAGCTCTGCCTCGGAGAGCCTGCCCGCTTGGGGTAGAATTGAAGCTGCGCACAGCTACATGCGCCCGCGCGCCTGACCGGCAGCGGGCTTGACCGTACATCTGGCTCAGTGATAACCACGGTAGTCTAAGGATAGCAATGAAACGTGTTGATGATTTCCGCCTGCGATTTGGCAAAAAAGAATATGTGCCCATCATGATAGGCGGAATGGGTGTGGATATTTCCACGTCGGAGCTGGCCCTGGAAGCGGCCCGGCTGAACGGTATCGGCCATATCTCCGATGCCATGGTGGAAGACGTGTCGGATCGCCGTTTCGACACCACCTTCGTCAAAGACAAGACGAAACTGTACAAATTCAACATCAATAACAGCGACAAGGCCGTGGTGCAGTTCGACCTGGGCCGCCTGGCGGAAGCACAGCGCCTCCATATCGGCCGTACCATGGAAGCAAAAAAAGGCGATGGTTTGATCTTCGTCAATTGCATGGAAAAGCTGACCATGAACGGCCCTCGCGAAACCTTGCGCGTACGCCTGAATGCGGCACTGGATGCGGGCATCGACGGCATCACCCTGTCCGCCGGTCTGCACTTCGGCTCGTTTGCCTTGATGGCCGACCATCCCCGTTTCCGTGATGCCAAGCTGGGCATTATCGTCTCGTCCGTGCGCGCCTTGCAGATTTTCCTGCGCAAGAACGCCAAGCTGGACCGTTTGCCCGACTTCATCATCGTCGAAGGACCATTGGCCGGCGGCCACCTCGGTTTCGGCATGGACTGGGCCAATTACGACCTGCACACGATCACGGCGGAACTGCTGGCCTACCTGAAAGCGGAACAGCTGGACATCCCGCTGATCGCCGCCGGCGGCATCTTCACGGGCAGCGATGCCGTCTCCTTCCTGGAAGCGGGCGCGGCCGGCGTGCAAGTGGCGACGCGCTTTACCGTCACCAAGGAATGCGGCTTGCCAAACAAGGTCAAGCAGGAATACTACAAGGCCTCGGAAGAAGACATCATCGTCAATGGCGTCTCGCCGACCGGCTACCCGATGCGCATGCTGAAGAACACGCCCGCCATCGGCGCCGGTATCCGTCCAGGCTGCGAATCGTATGGCTATCTGCTCGACGCGACGGGCAACTGTGCCTACATCAACTCGTACAACCGCGAAGTGGCGGCCCATCCCGAGCAAAAAACCGTCGTCGTGATGGACAAGACCTGCCTGTGCACGCACATGCGCAACTTCAACTGCTGGACCTGCGGCCACTACACGTACCGCCTGAAGGACACCACGCACAAGCTGGACAATGGCGAGTACCAGATCCTGACGGCCGAACACGTCTTCAAAGACTACCAGTTCAGCGTCGACAACCAGATCGCCCTGCCGGAAAAAGAAATCCAGGTTCCAGGCTGAATTCTCCCAGCTTGAAATAGAAATGGCGCAGCCTGTGCAGGCTGCGCCATTTTTTTATGCGGGGAACATTTCCAGCAAGGTCCGTTCGATCACATCGAATCTGGGCCGCCGCAGCACATCGTCCTGCAGGCAAGCTTCGTGCAAGGCCTGCAAGAGGGGCAACGGTGCGGCACCATGCGCGATCAACTCGCCCAGCAATACGCCAAAGGCCCGCGCCTCTATGCCCTGCAGCAAGTCCCCTTGCGGCGAGCCGGGAACAAACATGGATGCCGCGCCAAAGTCGCCCAGCAGGCAGGCGCCAGCGGCCGTATGCAGGATATTGTGGCCATAGAGGTCGCCATGCACGATACCGCGCGCGTGCAGCTGGCATACGGCCGAGGCAATGCCATGGGCAATGGCCAGCGCTTGCGATGCGTCAAAGCGCGCGCCATCGGCATACACGTCGCGCGTGCACGACGCTAGGCTCGGCGGCCCGGCCAGATTGCCGAAAGCAGCATCGATGAGCGGCATGACGAGCCCGGATGCCTGTTGCGGATGCCCAGCGAGCATTCCAAGGATGGGAATCAGGCTGGGATGGGCACCGGCGCTGACACACGCGGCCATCTCGCTGCGCGGCAAGCCATCGCTGGTCATCGCTCCCTTGAACACTTTGACGGCAACATCGGTACAGCCATCGAGGCGCGCGCGGTAAATCACACCCGATGCGCCCTCGCCCAGCTGCTGCGCCAATTCCAGGCGCTGCCACGCCACGCCGGCCGCGCCGGCATCGGCCGGGGCCGCCAGTTCACGCGCTTCGCTGAAGGGATTGCCCGCATACGCGAGCCAGCTCAGGCGCGGCAAGCTCAGCAGGCAGTCGGGCAAGGCCGTGAAACGGTTGGCGGCAATGCGCACCAGTTCCAGCTGGCGGCAATTGGCCAGGGTCGCGGGCAAACGGCTCAGGCAATTTCCTGCCAGCATGAGCTTCTGCAATTCATGACAGTTGCCGAGTTCGTCCGGCAAGACTTCGATGGCATTATCGGTCAGGGTCAGCCAGCGCAGCCTGGGTGGCAAGGCGGCGGCCGGCACGTGGCGTATGCGGTTCGCCTTGAAGCCGATCATGCTCAGTTCCTCGCATGAACCAAGCACGGCAGGCAAAGTGGTGAACAGGTTATCGGAACAAAAAATGATGCGCAGCTTGTGCAGGCGCGGCAAATCGTCAGGCAGCATGGACAGCGCATTGCCGGACAAATCGAGAATCTCCAGGCTGTCGGCCAGGTCGAAGATTTCACGGGGGAAGTCGCTCAAGCCGCAGCACAGCTTCAGGCGCCGCACGCCAGCCAGTTGTCCAGCGCGTAATTGTTCCAGTGTGTGCAAAGCAGACAAGATATCCCTTTCAAAGAGCCGGCAAGCGCCGGTTTGGATAAAACCCGAGGACGTAAAAAAACCCCCACCGGATCACCGATGGGGGTTTTTTCGAATAACAAGCCTGACGATAACCTACTTTCACACTGGTTGCAGCACTATCATCGGCGCAAAGTTGTTTCACGGTCCTGTTCGGGATGGGAAGGGGTGGGACCAACTTGCTATGGTCATCAGGCATA
>NZ_WFLI01000068.1 GCF_009208555.1 Janthinobacterium violaceinigrum
CCCGATGCCAGCGCGGCGCTCACGTCGTCCAGCGCGGCCGGCAGCTGCGCGGCGTCGGCCAGCATGGCCATGTCGGTGCCGGCGGCCAGGGCGCGCGCGCCCACATGCTCGCCCTGCGCGCCGATGCCTGGCGTGAGCAGCACGCCGCCGTAGCCCCACTGCTGGCGCAGCAGGCCGTGCATGACCGCGTGCGACAGGCTGGCGGGCTGGCGCGGGTCGAGGGCCGGGTAGGCCACGTGTGCGCTCATCATCGAAGCCGTCTGCGCGACGGCCTGGCGAAACGGCACGAAATCGTGCTCTTCCAGCTGCGAACGGGTCTTGTCGACGCTGGGCAGGGGGCCGCCAGCGCTGCGCTGCGGCAGGTACAGCCTGGCGCAGCAGGCCACGCCCTCGGCCTGGCAGCCCGCCGTCCACGCTTGCGCCATGGCGGCCGCCAGCAGCGGGTCGCCGCCAAACGCGTGCGCGGCGCCAGGCGCCTGTGCGGCAGCGGCGTCGAGATTGAGCAGGGGCGCCAGCAGCCAGTTGATGCCCAGTGCGCGCAAGCCGCGCGCCGTCGCCGCGCCCGTGCCGTTGGCCAGTTCCGCGTCGCCGACGGCGCACAGCTGCATGGCGCCGGGCGGCTGCGGCAGCCAGGCCGGGTAGGTGGACGGCATGCCGGCCAGGTCCAGGGCGATCAGCGCCTGCGGACCCAGGGCGCGCCGCAAGTCCGTGTTCAGGCGCATCAGCTGCGCTGCATCGCGCACATTGGCCGCGCGCAGGCAGACGGCGCGGATGCCGTTTTGCTGCAGCCATTGCGCCGTGGCCGCATCGAGCTCGGTGCCGGGCATGCCCGTCATCAGCAGCTGCCCGGCCAGCAGGCGCAGGTCGGTGGCGATGGCGGCGCTCATTTGACGGCGCCGTCCATGCCGCGCATGAAGAAGCGCTGGGTGAACAGGAACGCCAGCAGGGTCGGCACGATGGTGATCAGGGTGCCGGCCGCGACCACGCGCGTGCTGCTGCCGAAGGTGCCGCGCAAGTACAGCACGCCCACGGACAGGGGGAATTCATCGGGTTTGCTCATGACGATGGACGGCCAGATGTATTCATTCCACGATTCGACGGCCGTCAGGATGCCGACGGTGGCCAGCCACGGCGTAATCAGGGGCAGCATGATGCGGCTGAAGATCACCCACTCGGACGCGCCATCGACCCTGGCCGCATCGATCAGGTCTTGCGGCACTTCCTCGAACGCCTGCTTGAGCAGCAGGATGGCCACGGCCGTCACCACGTTGGGCAGGATCACGCCCGTGTAGGTATCGACCAGGCTCATTTGCGTGATGGTGATGAAGTTGACGAGGAAGTTCACTTCCGACGGCAGCACCAGGGTGGCGAGGATCAGGCCGAACACCAGCTTGCGGCCACGGAATTTCAGGCGCGCCAGCGGATACGCGGCCAGTGAGCACAGCAGCAGTTTCCAGAACACGGTGAACACGGCGATCAGCACGGAGTTCTTGAAGAACGACCAGATGGGGATGGCCTGGAACACTTCGATGAAGTTGTCGAAGGACGGCGCCTTCGGCCAGAAGGTGGGCGGGAAGGCGAAGATATTGCCTTCCGTGGAAATGGCCGTCACCAGGGTCCACCAGAACGGGAAGACGCAGACGACGGCGATCGCGCACAGCACGGCATAGTGGCCCGCATATTGGCCAAGCAGCTGCAAGCGGGTTTTCAGGGGGCGGGAACGGGTTTTCATGGTCATTCCCCTGTCAGCGGTGCTTGGGTTTGAGGTAGCGCAGGCAGAGCAGCGCGATGCCGATGCAGAACAGCGAGACGACGAAGCTGGCCGCCAGCGCGCGCGGCAGCTTCAGGTGCTTGAGGCCCTGGTCGTAGGCGTAGTACAGGGCCGTGAAGGTGGAATTCATGGGGCCGCCCTGCGTCAGCACGTCCACTTCCTGGTAAGCTTTCAGGGCCGCCAGCACGGACAGGATGGAGCACAGCATGATGGTGGGGCGCAGCATCGGCACGGTGATCTTCCAGAAGCGCTGCCAGCGGCTGGCGCCATCGAGCATGGCCGCTTCCTGCATGTCCGACGGGATCGACTGCAGGGCCGCCAGGTACATCACCATATACCAGCCCAGGCCGCGCCACAGGGTGACGAACATGACGGCAAACAGGGCCAGGCTGTCGTTCGTCAGCCAGCCCACGGGCGCGTTCACCAGTTTTAACGTCATCATCACGTAATTGAGCGCGCCCTGCTCGTGGAACATGAAGCCCCACATGATGCCGACCACGGAAACGGTGGTCACCACGGGCACGTAGAAGGCGGCGCGGAACAGGCGGATGCCGGGCAGGCGGTTGTTCACCAGCACGGCCAAAGTGATGGCGCCCACCTGCACGAAGGGCACCATCAGCAGGAACATCAGCGAATTTTTCAAGCCCGAGACGAACATCTCGTTGTTGAAGATGTAGCGGAAGTTATCGAGGCCGACGAAGCGCGTCTCGCGTATCAGGCTGTAATCGGTAAAGGCCAGCACGGAGCCGTAGCCGACGGGCCAGAAGGAAAAGGCGGCCAGCAGCAGCAGGGCGGGGGCCAGGAACAGCCAGGCTTGCACGGTGTGGCGGTGGGCGAGTTTCATGGTGTCCTCAGTGGCGCGGCAGCGTGGCCAGCTTCTTGTTCCAGATGGCGACGGCCCGGTCCAGCGCCTGCTTCACGTCCTGCTTGCCCGTCACGCCTGCCTCGACGGCTTTCACCAGCGAGCGGCGCAGCTCGTCGTAGTCGTCGATGCCGGCCACGTACAGGGTGCGCGAATGGCCCATCGACAGGGCGCCGGCAGCGACGGCCTTTTCGGCCGCGCCCGCGTTCTGCGGCGTGGCGAGGAAAAACGGGTCGGCCGCCGCCTTGACGGTAGTGGGGAAAACGCTGGCCTGGCGCGCGAAGTCCAGCTGGTTGGCGTCGTTCGTCAGGAAGCGCGCGAACTTGCCGACCGACGGCAGCAGGCGCGCCGGCACGCCCTTCGGAATGGCGAAGTGCACGAGCCAGCCGCCATCGGCGATGCCCGTCGGGCCCAGCGGCGCGGGCGCCACGTCGGTGATGGCGTAGATGTCTTTCGCGTCGCCGCGGATGCGCTGCATGGCCGTGGGCGGCGCCAGCAGCATGCCCAGGCGGCCGCCCTTGTAGGCGTCGATCACGGCGGGGAAGTTATCTTCGGCGAACAGGCTTTCCTTCAGCAGGCCGCCGGCCTTGTAGGTGTCGGCCAGCTTTTGCACGAGCGCCACGTGCTGCGGCGAATTGAAGACGGCGCGGTTGTTGGCGATGACGGACAGGCCCTGCTGCATGAACAGGCCGTCGATCTTCGACAGCGCGGGGGCGATGCCCGCCTTGCCCGTGCGTTGCGCGATCTGGCGCGCGAACGCCAACTGTTCGTCGAGGCTGGCGGGACCGCGCGTGAGGCCTGCCTGCCTGAAGATGTCGGTATTGAAGGCGATCACCGCGACATTGCTGTACATGGGGAAGCCATAGGTGTGGCCCTTGAAGCGCAGGTCTTCCAGGGCGCTGGGAATGTAGCTGGCGCGTGCCTGCGCGATCAGGCCATCGACGGGCGTGAGCAAGCCGTCGCGCGCGTATTCGTCGGCCCAGGGCACGTTCAGGCTGACCAGCGCGGGCGGCGTGCCGGCCACGATGCGCGTGACCAGCTTGGTCTGGATGACGTCCCACGGGAAGTCGATCCATTCGATCTTGACATCGGGATTCTGCGCCTCATAGCGCGCCACCACCGCATTGAAATACGGCGTGAACTTGGGCTTCATGCTGAAGGTCCAGAATTCGATTTTCTCGGCGGCCCATGCCTGCGGCGCGAGCAGGCCCGCACAGGCAAATGCTGCCAACAGTCTCTTGATCGTCATTTTTATCCTGGAGCGCGAGGCTCCAATGTCCATGAGTCTGCGGCGCGGGTACATGCCCTTGCCGTCGCTTATATTCGTGTCCTGCGGACGGCAGCTTCACCCCATGCCGGGGGCGCAGCTGCCGCTTGCTGCCTTGTGACGCGTCAGTTTGTTTTCGTTACCTTGCTCAGGTGGCGCGGCGCATCCGGGTCCATGCCGCGCGCGGCCGACAGTTTCGCCGCCATCACGTAGAAGGACTGGATGGCGACGATCGGGTCGAGATCGGGCGTGGCCGCCACGGGCAGGGTCAGGTCGCGCTCGGCCACGTCGGCGGGGGCCGCCAGCAGGACCTTGGCGCCGCGGCCGCGCATCTCGGTTGCCAGTTGCAGCAGGCCGGCCTGGGTCGGGCCGCGCGTGGCGAAAATCAGCAGCGGGTAGCCGTCTTCGATCAGGGCCATCGGGCCGTGCTTGATTTCGGCGCCGCTGAAAGCCTCTGCCTGCAGGGCCGAGGTTTCCTTGAATTTCAAGGCCGATTCCAGCGCCACGGGGAAGCTGATGCCGCGGCCCACGACCATGATGTTGCGGGCCGGCGCCAGCACGTCGATGGCGGGCGACCAGTCGACGCGGGTCGCTTCGAGCAGCGCTTCGGGCAGCGCTTCCAGGCCCGCCTGCAGCTCGGGATCATTCTGCCACTGGGCCACCATGCGGGCGCCGGCAACGAGGCTGGTAATGAAGCTCTTGGTGGCGGCGACGCTTTGTTCCTTGCCGGCGCGCAGGGGCATGGCCCACTCGGCGGCGTGCGCCAGCGGCGAGTCGATGTCGTTGACCAGGGCCACGGTGGTGGCGCCGCCGTCGCGGAAGTAGCGGATCGGTTCGACCACGTCAGGGCTCTGGCCCGATTGCGAGATCGAGATGGCCAGGGTGTCGCGCGTCACCAGCGGCGACTTGTTCAGGGTCACCAGCGACATCGGCAGGGACGCCACGACGCGGCCCAGGCGCGCCATGATCAGGTAGGCGACGTAGTTGCAGGCGTGGTCGGAGCTGCCGCGCGCGATGGTCAGCGCGGTCGAGAACGAGGTGCTCCTCAATTTGCGGCCCAGTTCCGCGTAGCGTTCCGTGTCGCTGGCCAGTTGCAGGGCGACGCATTCGGCGGCGGAAACGGCTTCTTTAAGCATCATTGAGGTCACAGATTTCTCCTTCTATATACACAGCTTTGAGTTTGAGATCGCGATCGAGTACCACCAGATCGGCGTAAGTGCCGGGGGCCAGCCGGCCACGTTCTTCCAGGCCCAGATAATCGGCGGCGTTGGTCGACACGCGCTTGGACGCGTCGGCCAGGTCCAGTCCCAGTCCCACCAGGTTGCGCAGCGCCTGGTCCAGGGTCAGGGTGCTGCCCGCCAGGGTGCCGTCGGGCAGGCGCACGCCGCCCATGCATTTCTGCACGGCGTGGCGGCCCAGCATGTATTCGCCGTCCGGCATGCCGGTGGCGGCGGTGGAATCGGTGACGCAGTACAGGCGCGGGATGGCGCGCAGGGCCACCTTGATGGCGCCCGGATGCACGTGCAGCAGGTCCGGTATCAGTTCGGCGTATTCGGCGTGCGCCAGGGCGGCGCCGACCATGCCGGGCTCGCGGTGGTGCAGGCCGCTCATGGCGTTGAACAGGTGCGTGAAGCCCACGGCGCCATGCTCCAGCGCGGCCACGCCGTCTTCATACGAACCGAGCGTGTGGCCGATCTGCACGCGCACGCCGGCGTCGGCCAGCGAGCGCACCAGCTCCAGGTGGCCGGCGATTTCCGGCGCCACGGTGATGACGCGCAGCTTGGCCAGCGTTTGCAGGCGTTCGATTTCGGCCAGGGTGGCGGCGCGCGCGTAGTTGGGCTGCGCCCCCAGCTTGCCGGAATTGATGTACGGGCCTTCCAGGTGGGCGCCCAGCACGCGTGCCGTGTTCGGGCGGCGGTTGTTGGCCGCGATGCCGATGGCCGTCAGGGCCATGTCGATGTCTTCCGGCGGCGCCGTCATGGTGGTGGCCAGCAGGCTGGTGGTGCCGTGGCGCGCATGGATGCCGGCGATCGTGTACACGGCTTCGCCGCCTTCCATGATGTCCTTGCCGGCGCCGCCATGCACGTGCAGGTCGATAAAGCCGGGCAGGATGTAATCGTCGCCGTTGTTCGACGGGTGGAGGGAATCGCCCGTGATGCTGTCGACCCGCTCGCCGAAGGCGATGGCGCCGTGGATCCAGCCGCCTGGGGTAAGGATATTGCCTTTGATAGTGCTGCTCATCTGCGCGACTCCGCTACGAATTCATAATAATCACTGCGGCAATACGAGTGGGTCAGTTCCACCGCCGCGCCGTTGTCGAGATAACTGACACGGGTGATGTGCAGCATGGCTTCACCCGTCTTGATATTGGCCAGCTTGGCCTGTTCCGCCGTGGCGTTGACGGCGCGGATATGCTGCAGCGCGCGCATCGGGATGGTGCCGCGCGACTCCAGGTAGCCGTACAGCGAATCGGTGACCTGCTGCGGGTCCGGCATGTACAGCGCGGGGATGGTGGTGGTCTCGATCGCCATTACCACCTCGTCGGCCGTGCGCAGGCGGCGCAGGCGCGCCACCGGCATGTGCGGCGACAGGCCCAGCGACAGCAGTTCCAGCGGCGCGGCCGCGCCGATATCGCGCTGCAGCCAGCGCGAGCCGGCCGTGAATCCCCGCTGGCGCAATTCTTCCGAAAAGCTCGTCAGGCGCGACAGCGGCTGTTCCAGCTTGGGCGTGATGTAGGTGCCCGAGCCGCGCTTGCGCGTCAGCATGCCCCGGTCGCACAGCATGTCGATGGCCTTGCGCGCCGTGACACGCGAGATTTCCAGGATTTCCGACAGCACGCGTTCCGAGGGCAAGGCCTGGTTGGCGCGCCAGTCGCCGCTGGCGATGCCGTCCGACAGCATGTTCGCCAGCTGCATGTAGAGCGGGGTGTCGCTGGCGGGATTGGGTTTGAAGGAGGACAGTTTGGCCAGCATGGTCATTGCTCCTGCAAGTGCTTGCGTATCAGGCGCAGGCCGCCTGCCGCCGAGTCGCCCTGTGCCGGCACGACCAGTTGCATCAGTTCCGCCGGCAGGTAGGCCGACAAGGGCGCCGCCAGGCCGCCGCACAGGGCCACGGGCAAGGTGCCGGCCGGGTCGAGGGCCCTGGCGATCAGGGCGATCTGCTGGCCCGCATCGACCAGGATGGTGCGCGCCACTGCATTGGTGGCCGCGTGTTCGAGCACCAGCCGCGCCAGTTGCGCGAAAGTGGTCTGGCTGGCGGCGGCCAGCCACACCTGCATGGCATCGCGCTGGCCGCCGCAGGCGTCGATGACGGCCGTGGCGAAGGCGCTGCCGGGCACGCGCCCGTCGACCACCTGCTGCACGTGGTTGATGGCGCGCATGCCGATCCAGGCGCCGCCCGCCTCGTCGCCGGAAGGGAAGCCCCAGCCGCCCACTTCGTGGCGGCTGCCGTCCGCATGCAGCACTTCGCCCACGCTGCCCGTGCCGATGGCCACGATGGCGCCAGGCTGGCCCGCGTGCGCGCCCAGCAGGGTGGTCAAGGCATCCGATTCGAGCGCGACGGCGGCATAGCCGGGATTGTGTTCGATGAAGCTGGCGGCCCACTGTTTATTGTGCACGCCGGCCAGGCCCAGGCCGATGGCCATGCGCTGCAGGGGCGGCTGTTCCAGGCCGGCGGCGCGGAAGGCCAGGGTGACGGCATGCGCCACGGACGTCCAGGCCCGCTCGATGCCCAGGCCCAGGCCGGAAGGGCCGCTTTGTCCTTGCGCCAGTTCGTGGCCATCGAGGCGCGCCAGGCGTACGCGGGTGCCGCTGCCCCCGCCGTCGACGCCGATTATGTATTCGATCATGTTATGCAGCCCCGCGTTTGGTTGATTGCGCCTGTCTCTCGGTTCTTTTATTTCTCGGGCGGCGAAAAAGCTGAAGGCACTATATTGTCGCCTCGATGGCTTGTCAACAGGTATTTAAGTGGTATTAATAAATGCCCGGCGCCATGCCGCGCCATGCCCGAGGGCGTGATTGCAAGTGGTTGTTAATAAAGGATATTTTTCCTGTTGAGAATGGTATTGAAATTGGCCTTGTTTAATGCCAATTTTTCGCGACTGGTCTGTGCCGCGCGCTGTAGTGTTGCTTCCGCGCATGCTTGGCAAGGGACGCC
This sequence comes from Janthinobacterium violaceinigrum, assembly GCF_009208555.1. Classification (GTDB taxonomy): domain Bacteria; phylum Pseudomonadota; class Gammaproteobacteria; order Burkholderiales; family Burkholderiaceae_D; genus Janthinobacterium; species Janthinobacterium violaceinigrum. The sequence goes on from NZ_WFLI01000068.1 coordinate 8,056, forward strand.
ATGAAGAGTAAAGTCCGCCTTTTACACCTGAGTTGGAAGAGCATGATGAACGACAAGGCAGCAAAGAGCGCATATTGGGACGACTGGCAGCAAGAGGCGCTGGCCGCCGGCGTGTCGGCGCCGCTGGCGGCGCTGGGCGTGGAACTGATGCGCACGCACCGCAAGAACCGCTGGCCGAAGGATTTCCTGGGCCGCGAAAGCGATGGCCCGGTCATGATCGAAATGTGCCTGGAAGACGAGGCGGAAACGGAATTGTTCTTTATCGAGAACCTGTATCCCTACGATGCGGCGCTGATCGAAAAGACGCGCCGCCGCCTGTGCCTGCACTGAGAGTGCGCTGACGCGTGACTGGAACGGCCGCCTTGTGCGGCCGTTTTGCTTTTCGGGTGGCATTTTCATGGGGGAGTGTCATAATGGCCCAGGCATTTCCGCCCAGGCATGGAGTTGATAATGAGCAAGGCACAGGACAGCAAGAAGGAAGCCAAGAAGGAACCGGCCAAGACCATGAAGGAAAAGAAGGAAGCCAAGAAGGTCAAGAAAGAAGAGCGCAAGCGCTGATCATGCGCGTGCGCCGTTCATTGACGCGCCCGTGGCGTTCGCCGGCCCTGCTGGCGGCGTTCGCCGTGCTGGCCTTGGGCACGCCCGTGTCCGGCGTGCTGGCGCAGCAAAAGGCGCCGCCGTCCACCTTCGGGCAAGTGGTGGGCAATGCCGTGCTGTGCATCGACCAGATCGACAACAAGGCTTTCTATGCCTATCTGCTGACGGCCTTCGGCCCTGCCTACAAGCATGAAGGGGGCGCCTACTGGTTCCGCACGGACGCCACCCTGTGGGGCGCGCCCATTACCGACGTGATCGTCAGCGACGACACCAGTCCCCTTGTCTTCATGGGCGTGGTGGCGGACTCGACGCCGGAAAAGCTGGAGCCGGCCATCCGCGGCGCTTCCGGTCTGCGTTTCAATAAACTCGACAATTCTGCCTTTCCCGTCCGCGGTTCCGTGCCTGGCAGTAAAATCGTCTACTTCCGTAGCAAGGCGAAAGTCTATTGCGCCAAATACAAGCCGTTGCCGCCCGCCCGCACCCGATGAGGGGTTCGGCTTGCCGCCGCGCATTTTGATCGTTTCATCCGCAGGGTCTCCATGTACACGCATTATTTCCAGCTCAAGCAATCGCCGTTCTCGATCGCCCCCGATCCCCGCTACCTGTTCATGAGCGAGCGCCACCGCGAAGCGCTGGCGCACCTGCTGTATGGCGTGGGCAGCGGCGGCGGCTTCGTGCTGCTGACGGGAGAAATCGGCGCCGGCAAGACCACCGTGTGCCGCTGCTTCATGGAACAGATTCCGGAAAACTGCCAGCTCGCCTATATCTTCAATCCGAAACTGTCTGTCGAGGAATTGCTGCATTCGATCTGCGAGGAATTTCATATCGCCCTGGCGCCCGGCGTGGCCAGCGTGAAAGGCTATGTCGACGCCATCAATGCGCACCTGCTGGCCAGCCATGCGCAGGGCAAGAACAATGTACTGATCATTGACGAAGCGCAAAACCTGTCCGCCGCCGTGCTGGAGCAGCTGCGTTTGCTGACCAACCTGGAGACGAGCGAGCGCAAGTTGCTGCAGATCATCCTCATCGGCCAGCCGGAATTGCGCGCCATGCTGGCGCGGCCGGAACTCGAGCAGCTGGCGCAGCGCGTGATTGCCCGCTATCACCTCGGTTCGCTGACGGCCGAGGAAACGGCCAGCTATGTCCGTCACCGCCTGGCCGTGGCGGGCGGCACGGCGCAGACGCCGTTCGGGCCGCGCCTGATGGCGCAGATCCATGGCTTGAGCCATGGCGTGCCGCGCCGCATCAACCTGCTGTGCGACCGCGCGCTGCTGGGCGCCTACGTGGAAAACCAGCCGCAGGTGACGCGCCAGATACTGCGTCGTGCCGCCGAGGAAGTGTTTGCAGAGGCGGGCGCCGGCACGCCACGCGTTGCCGGCTTGCGCTGGCCGCATGTGGCGGGCGGCGTGCTGGCCGGCGCCGTGGTCACGGCCGCGCTGGCCTGGCATTTCATGCCGCGTCCGTCCGCCGTGCCCCCTGTGCCTGCCCTGGCCGCTTCCGTGCCGGCCGCCGCCGCTGCGGCGAAAAAAGTCTTTGCGCACACGGCGCAATACGATGGCGCCGCATCAACGACGGCATGGCCAAGTTCGTGG
>NZ_WFLI01000069.1 GCF_009208555.1 Janthinobacterium violaceinigrum
TTGGTCCCACCCCTTCCCATCCCGAACAGGACCGTGAAACAACTTTGCGCCGATGATAGTGCTGCAACCAGTGTGAAAGTAGGTTATCGTCAGGCTTGTTATTCGCAGTAGAGAAAAACCCCGCCAGTAATGGCGGGGTTTTTTTTCGTCTGGTGGTTTTGGCTGGCATTGCCCGATCCCGCCTACAATGACGGTATGCGCATTCTGATCATTGAAGACAATCCCGATATTCTTGCCAATCTCTACGCCTACCTGGAAGCCAAGGGCCATGTGCTCGATTCGGCCATGAATGGCTATGCGGGCCTGGCCTTGCTGGCTCAGCATGAATACGATGTGATCGTGCTCGATGTCATGCTGCCTGGTCTGACGGGCCTGGAACTGTGCCAGAAACTGCGCGGCGAATTGCGCAACAGCACGCCAGTGCTGATATTGACGGCGCGCGATACCCTGCAAGACAAGGTCGCTGGCTTTGACAGCGGCGCCGATGACTACCTGGTCAAGCCATTCTCGCTGCTGGAACTGGAAATCCGCCTGAAAGCCTTGCTGCGCCGCGCGCGGGGGCAAACGACGGCCACTGCCGTGCTGGCGGTGGGCGAACTGCGTTTCGATACGGAAAAATTCGAAGTCTGGCGCGCCGGCCACGCATTGACCTTGACCAAGACGGGCTACATCATCCTGAAATGCCTGATGAGCGAAGCACCCAAGCTGGTACCGCGCGAGATGCTCGAGCATGAAGTCTGGGGAGATGACCGTCCCGATAGCGACGCCCTGCGCACGCACATCCATGCGCTGCGGCAGGCGCTCGACAAACCCTATGCCTTTCCCATGCTGCGCACGATTCCCGGCATCGGCTATAAATTACTGAGTAGCGATGCGCCCGTTTAAATCGCTGAAACGGCGCATCATCGTCGCCTATCTGCTGTTTGCCGTGGCGGCGAGTATCTTTTTTGCCATTATCGCGGCCATTGCCGTCGAAGGCATCGAGGTGCGCCTGGTCGACGCGCGCCTGAAGGAAGTGGCGGCCTGGGCCTCGCCCAGGCATGCGGCCGGTTTGCCTGTCGAGATGCCGGCCGGCTTGAGTTTTCATCATGCCGAAGACACGCCGTTGCCCTTGCGTGGCCTGGCGCCCGGCATGCACGAGAAAACCGTCGATGGCGTCGATTTGCACGTGCTGGTCGGCAGCGATGTTCATGGCGAATTCGTCGTCATCGATCATGCCACCGAATATGAAAAGATCGAGCTGGTGGTGTACAGCATGTTTGCCCTCGGTTTTATTGGTTTCCTGATTTGTGCTTCGTTGCTGGGCGCCTTCATCGCCAACCGCCTGATCACGCCGATCATGTCGCTGACGCAGGCCGTCAAGGCGGGACAGGCAGCCTTGCCGTTGCAGGACAGCGCCGATGAATTGGGCATACTGGCGCGCGCTTTTGCTGCGCGTACGGCGGAGTTGACCGAAGTTCTCGACCGCGAGCGGTTTTTTACGGGCGATGTCAGTCATGAATTGCGCACGCCGCTGACCGTGATCACGGGGGCGGCGGAAATCCTCATGGAGCAGGGCGCCGATGCGCCGCTGGTGCGCTCCGCGTCAGAACGTATCTACCGGGCTGCGCGTGAAGCGACCGATTCCGTGACGGTGCTGCTGCGCCTGGCGCGCGCGCCCGAATTGCTGGAATGCGCGTCGCTGTCCGTGGCGGAACTGGCGCGGCAGGAATGCCTGCGCTTCCAATCGCATACGGCTGGCAAGCCGCTTAGCCTCGTGTTTGCGGGCGGCGAAGATTTCCTGGTCAACGCTCCCCGTGAATTGCTGGCGGCCGCCATTGGCAACCTGGTACGCAACGCCTGCCAGTACACCTTGCATGGAGAGGTGACCGTGCGCCTGGCCGGGCGCGCGCTGATCGTTGAGGATACGGGCCCAGGCTTGCCTGAAGCGGCACGCGCGCGCCTGCTGCATCAACCGATACCGGCCAATCTGGGCGGTTCTTCAGGGACAGGGCTGGGCCTGGGCCTGGTTCAACGCATCTGCCTGTATCTGGGCGCGGACCTGGCATTCAGTGTCCGCCCCGCCGGCGGCAGCGTGCTGCGCATTGATTTCATTTAAGCCTGCTTTTTGCGTGCACTTCACGAAAACTTAACGCCTTGTTGACGCGTAATTCATGCCGGCACTTGTAAGGTGAGGCTGGAAGCTCGTCTTGCCCCGGCCCCGTTGTGAACGGCGGGCGGCGTCATGTTCTCTTCATATTGACACTGTACGATGACTTCCATGGTTGCAGCCCTGTGCGGCCAGTCCCTTTCATCTCATCAAGTAATGTGTGCACCCATGTTGTCCAAGCTTAAACTCGTCAAAACTCCCAAAGGCATTGATAGCGTCCTGATGTTGTCGGCCATGCTGATAATCTGGATCGGCAATTACAGCAATCTCGACCTCATCATCGCCGATAGCATGTTCGACGGTGCGCGTGGGCAATTTATTGGCGCCGGCAGCGCGCTGGCGGGCGGTTTCCAGTTTGGCATGACCATGCTTGGCGCCGTCGTGATCGGCCTGGCCATCTGGGACACTTTGCGTCCGCTGGCCTGGCTTGCATCGCGCCGCAGCGCCTTGCGCGTCGTGGCCCTGTCGGCCGTCTTGGTGCCGCTAAGCATTTATTTCCTCTCTTCCTTCAGCGATGTGCCGTGCCCCACGGATTTGCTGCGCTATGGCGGGCTGGAGCCTTATGCGCGTCTGCTGGAAACCTTGCCAGCCAGCGCATCTGCCATGGCCTGCCTGCCCGCTACCCAGGCGAATACCGCCTGGTGGATGCTGGCTTTACCACTGTTCTTTCTGCCTGGGCGGCCACGCACGGCGCTGCTGCTCGCCGGTGTCATGTTGCTGTGCGGTTTGACGGCAGGCTGGCAGCAACAGTTGCAAGGTACGCAATTTTTCACGCACACCTTGTGGTCGGCCTGGATCGCTTCTTTCCTGATTTATCTCCTGCATAACTTGTTCCGGGCCGAGGACGCGTTGGCCTGAAACACAAAAGTACGTCACAATCTGCCTGTCGAGTTGTCGTTTCATACAAAAACAGGAGCACCATGAACGAGCAGATTGCGAGAGAAGTGGTATTGGTCCGGGCTATCGAGACGGCTGACCAGAAAAAAGAAGTCCTCAGCGAGGACGACCGTATGTATGCCAGCCGCAGCGCGCGTGAGCTTGCGCAGTGGCAAGCTTCGGGCAAGCAGGCTGAAGTCACGGGTGACGATTTCCTGCAGCAGCGTTCCGAGCTGATCATCAAGCGCATCACCGAGCGTACGCCGGCCTTCGCCGCCTTCGCGAAGCGCCGCAACGGCATGAAGACCCTGGCGCTGATCCTGCCATTGCTGGCCTTGCTGCTGGGTGCCGGGCTGGACCGCATCACCGATCCGCACCGCGTCGATCTGCTGTCGGCGCCCTTGCTGCTGATCATCGCCTGGAACGTGCTGGTGTATCTGGGCTTGCTGATCTGGCTCTGCATCCCCTCGCACTCGCTTGGCTGGCCGAAGGCGGGGCTGGTGCGCCACCTGAGCGTGGGCCGCCTGGCCTTGCCCCGCAAGCTGCCGCACGCGCTGTCTTCAGGCTTGCTCAGTTTCATGGGGGAATGGGCGCACCTGAGCGCCAAGCTGACGGCCGCTCGGCTGAGCCGTACCATCCACCTGAGCGCCGCCATGTTTGCCATCGGCGCCGTCGCCTCGCTGTATGCGCGCGGTTTCCTGTCGCAATATGCGGCCGGCTGGGAAAGCACTTTCCTGAATGCGGGCCAGGTGCACAGTCTGCTTTCCACCCTGTTTGCGCCGGCTATTGCGCTGTTTCACTTGCAAGGCTTTTCGCTGGCGGAAATCGAAGCGCTGCGTTTCCCGCAAACGACAACCGTGGAAGGCGGCGCGCGCTGGGTGCATCTGTATGCGGCAACGATCTTCCTGCTGGTCGTCGTCCCCCGCCTGATCCTGGCCTTGCTCAACAACTGGCGCGCAGCGCGCCTGGCCAAGCACTTTCCGCTGGATCTAGATCAGCCATATTTCCGCAAGCTCAATGAAAGCATCGGCGTGGCCACGGGCGGCATGCTGCGCGTCTTGCCCTACAGCTTTACGGTCGATGAGGCGCGCCACAAGGGGCTGGGCCAGCTGTCCATCATGCTGTTTGGCGAGCAAGGACGCATGATGCTGCGTCCATCGACGTCGTATGGCGAAGAGCCGCAGGACGTCTTGCGCGGCACGGACTTGAACGATCCGCAAGTCAATATCACGGCCGTGCTGTTCAACCTGACGGCGACGCCGGAAAAGGAAAATCACGGCGCCTTCCTCGACTACCTCGTGCAATCGTCGGCGCGCGGCATCGCCGTCCTGATCGACGAATCGAGCTACCTGGAGCACGCGGGCGAGCAGGCGGACAATGCCGCCCGTTTGGCGGAAAGAGTCGCCTTGTGGCAGCAGTTCTGCCAGTTCCATAAAACCCCGGCCACCCTGGTCAATTTGCTCAATCCTGCCTTGCACCCGCTCGATGCTGGTGTCGGCTTGAAAGTATCGGCTGCAGCATGAGTGTGAATGTGAATAAAGATGTGCAGGACGATGCGGTGCAGATTCAGTTTGCGCTGATTTCGCATACAAATAATGGCAAGACGACCCTGGCGCGCACCCTGGTGGGTGTGGACATCGGCGAAGTGCGCGACGCCGCCCACGTGACCGTGTTTGCGGAATCGCATACCTTGCTGGCCACGCCGCAGGGCGATGCCCTGCAATTATGGGATACGCCAGGCTTTGGCGATTCCGTGCGCCTGCTCAAGCGCCTGGGGCAATCGGGCAATCCCATCGGCTGGTTCCTGCGCGAAGTGCTGGACCGTTATCGCGATCGTCCGTTCTGGCTCAGCCAGCAAGCGTTGCGCACGGCCAAGGACGCGGCTGACGTGGTGCTGTATTTGGTGAATTCTTCGGAGAATCCCAGGGATGCTGGCTACTTGCCGGCGGAAATGAAAATCCTCGAGTGGCTGGGCAAACCCGTGGTCGTCTTGCTCAATCAGATGGGGCCGCCACGGCCGGGCAATGAGGAACACGGCGAGCAGGCGCGCTGGCGCGAACATTTGCAGCAGTATCCGATCGTGCGCGACGTCCTGGCGCTCGATGCCTTTGCCCGCTGCTGGGTGCATGAACGCGTGTTTTACGAAGCCGTGGGCAAATTGCTGCCGCAGTCGCAGCAAGCTGGCTATGCGCGCTTGTTTGCTACCTGGCAAGCGCAAAATACGGCGCGTTTCCAGCAGGCCATGCACTTGCTGGCCACGCAGCTGGCCGCGGCAGGCCAGGATCGCGAAGCCATCGAGTCCGTCTCCAAGGGCTTGCTGAAATCGGCCTTGCAAGTGGTGGGTATTGGCAAGAATGCAGAGCAACAACGTCAGGAAAAGGCGATGGCCAGCCTGGTGACGCGGCTCAATACGCGCAGCAGTGACACCACGCGTGAACTGTTGATCTTGCACAAACTTGATCCGACCGATGCGCATAAGATCAATGCGCGGGTACGCGATAATTTTGCCGTGCGCGCGCCGATTGACAAGGCGCAAGCAGGGTTGTTGGGCGCCATGATTTCCGGCGCTGCGACAGGCTTGTCGGCCGACCTGATTTCAGGCGGCCTGACCTTGGGCACGGGCGCGCTGCTGGGCGGCGTGGTCGGTGCACTGACGTTTGCAGGGGCTGCCTGGGGTTTTAATTCCGGCACGGAGCGCAATGAGCCCACCATGCAATTTACGGACGCCTTCCTGCGTACCTTGGTCGTGGCGGGCGTGCTGCGTTATCTGGCGGTGGCGCACTTTGGCCGTGGCCGCGGCAATTTCGTCGAAGGCGAAGCGCCGGCGTTCTGGCAGGATGAAGTCGAGCAAGCGGTAGCGCGCCATGACACGGCTTTGGCCGAGTTGTGGAAAGAGGTGCGCCGGGAAAAATCGCCGGAGCAAGCCGCAGAGCGCGTCGTTCCCGTGATGGCCGCCATCACCTCCGATACCTTGGCGCGTCTGTATCCGGACGTGGCGCGCCTGGTCTAGCGCATCGGGCGCGGGCTTGCAGCCACTGTTGCAGGAATTGCACGCAGGCCCTGACCTTGGCCGAGTTCGACAACCGCGAGGTGGTCACCGCCCATACATCGGCAGTCTGCTGATACGCGGGCAAAATGCGCACCAGCTTGCCTTGCGCCAGGCTGCTTTCCACATCCCATGCCGAACGCAAGATGATGCCGTGGCCATCCAGCGCCCATTGATGGACGATTTCGCCATTGTTGGCCGAAAGTGCCCCGTCGACTTTCACGGTTTCCGGCCCGTGCGGTCCTTGCAGTTTCCAGCGCCGCCCATCCTGGTCGCGCTCGCGGATGACGATGCAGTCGTGCTCGCGCAATTGCGCCAGGATGTCCGGCGTTCCGCGTTGCTCCAGATAGGCGGGCGCGGCACATAGCACGCGCTGGTTGCTGGCAATGCGGTGGGCGATCAGGTCCGGCTCGTGTACCACGCCGATGCGAATGTCGAGGTCGAAACCTTCGCCCAGCAGGTCAACGGGGCGGTCGAGCAATTCCAGCTGTATTTTCAGGTCTGGGTATTGCCGTGCCAGCTGGGATAGGGCGGGACCGAGCCGGTTGCGCCCGAAACCGGAACTGGAGCAAATGCGCAGCACGCCCTGCGGCTGCAGTTTCGACTGCGTTACCGCTTCCCCCATTTGCTCGACATCTTCCAGAATGCGCTGCGCCCATTGCCGCACGATCTCGCCGTGATCGGTGACACTGACCCGGCGCGTGGTCCGGTGCAGCAGCCGTACTTGCAGCGCCGCCTCCAGCATGCCGATGCGCTTGCTGACGACGGCCTTGGAAATACCCAGTTCCAGCGCCGTGGCGGCGAAGCTGGTTTTATGGGCGACCTGGCAAAACAGGCGTAAATCTTCCAGCAGCGGCGTATGTTTCATCGATTGACCACGAAATGTGAATGCTAGGGTTATGCGTTCCCTGATTGTATTCTGAGATGGGATCAGTATCATCGACGCATCGATTTCGCATCCATTTATATCCAGGAGAATCCCATGCCAGCACACAGAATCGCAGTCATCGCCGGCGACGGCATAGGCAATGAAGTCATGCCGGAAGGGCTGCGTGTGGTCGAGGCCGCCGCGCGCCGCTTCAATATCGACTTGCAGTTCACGACAATGGCATGGGCGAATTGCGATTATTACCTGGAGCATGGCCAGATGATGCCCTCGGACTGGTTTGCTCAGCTCAAGGATTTCGACGCCATCTATTTTGGTGCCGTCGGCTGGCCGGACAAGGTGCCCGACCATATCTCATTATGGGGTTCGCTGTTGAAATTCCGGCGCGAGTTCGATGAATACGTCAACTTGCGGCCCGTGCGGCTGATGCCGGGCGTGCCGTGTCCGCTGGCGAATAAAAAGCCGGGTGATATCGACTTTTATGTGGTGCGTGAAAACACGGAAGGAGAATATTCGTCCGTGGGCGGCCGCATGTTCGAAGGCACCGAGCGTGAAACGGTGCTGCAGGAATCCGTTTTTACGCGCAAGGGCGTTGATCGCATCCTGAAATATGCGTTTGAGCTGGCGCAAAGCCGGCCTAAAAAACACCTGACGTCGGCGACCAAGTCGAATGGCATCGCGATCAGCATGCCATTCTGGGATGAACGGGTGGAAGCGATGGGCCCCAGTTTTCCCGACGTGCGCTGGGACAAATATCACATCGACATCCTGGCGGCCCGTTTCGTGCTCAGTCCCGAACGCTTCGACGTGGTGGTAGCGTCGAATCTGTTTGGCGACATCCTGTCCGACCTGGGGCCCGCGTGCACGGGCACGATCGCCATCGCGCCGTCGGCCAATATCAATCCGGAGCGCACGTTTCCCTCGGTATTTGAGCCCGTGCATGGTTCCGCCCCCGATATCTATGGCCAGAATATCGCCAACCCGATCGGCATGATCTGGTCGGGCGCCATGATGCTCGATTTCCTCGGCAATGGCGACGCCCGCTACACGGCCGCGCATGATGCGATTGTGCGCGCCATCGAACAGGTGCTCGAGCATGGGCCACGTACGCCGGACATGGGCGGCAGCGCCAGTACGACCGAGGTGGGCATGGCGGTTGCTGAATTGCTGAAATAAAGCTTGCCGCCCATGGGCGGCTTTGCTATAGTTCGCCTCCCCAATGAGACGCACTGGTTTGCGGCACAAAAGGGACAGCCTTCCGGGGCTGGGTAGTAAAAAGAAGGTGTTGACGATTGTGCTGAAATGCTTCATACTCTTCCTTCTTCGCAGCTGACAAACACAACGCTTTGTCGATAGCGCGAAAGCAGTAACCGAATACAGTTCTTTAACAATTAACAGTCGATAAGTGTGGGCATTTGATGTCAGTGCAGCAGCGATCTTCGGATTGCTGTAATACTTAAAATATCAAATGTTCACAAGAAATAATGAAATAGGCGCTACGCAAGTAGTGGCCTGTCAGTTTTTTGAGTGAGCGACCCGTTAGAAATAACGGTGCCGGTAAAACGGCAAAGTAACAGAGATTAAACTGAAGAGTTTGATCCTGGCTCAGATTGAACGCTGGCGGCATGCCTTACACATGCAAGTCGAACGGCAGCACGGAGCTTGCTCTGGTGGCGA
>NZ_WFLI01000006.1 GCF_009208555.1 Janthinobacterium violaceinigrum
GCGCGGCCAAGGCGGCGCCCGCCGCCATCAGCCTGCCCGCGCCGCGTGCCGCCGCTGCCGCGCCGGCGGCGCCCATGGTTTTCCAGGCTGAAGAGATCAAGCCCGTCGTCATCGATCTGAGGAAATAAGATGGCCGCGAGTTTGCGCAGTCTGCAGATCCGGCAGACCCTGATCCTGATCGTCCTGACGATCATGTACCTGTGCTTCGAGCTGGGCTTCAATGCCCGTCTGCTCGACGTGGTGGGCGGCGACGTCAAGCCGCAGGACGTGGAGGGCGTGGAATTCTATGGCCGCAGCCTGTCGGGCATCGCCGCCGCGCTCGTGGTGCTGCAACTGATGTGGCGCCGGCGGCTGAAGAACAATGGCAGCGGCCCCAGCTGGAAAAAAATCATCTTTTGCTGCGTCGCCACGGCGGCGGTCGTGTTCGGCATTTTGAAGACCACGGTCACGGTGCTGGTCGAAACACGCGATGCACAATTTCGCCGCCTGGCCTTCAACACCACCCTGATGCAGCGCTCGCTGGTGGGCGGCAGCCTGCAATTGCAGGGCCTGGTCGACGATCCCACCCTGTTCGCCAAGCCCGAGGGAAAGGCTTTTCTCGCGCTGTTCCCGTTCCTGGCTGTATCGGTCGGCCACCTCGATGAACGCATGGAGCCGGCCAAGGAGCAGTTGATCAATTTCAATGTCCGCAAGATCGCGGGCGGCGCGGCCGGCTACTATGACAAGTACCAGCAGGCGATCGGCGAAGTGCGCGATAAGTGGAAACTGTATTCGGGCATCATTCCCGACGACGACGCGGGCTTGCGCCAGCAGCAGGAATCGGCCTGGAACGATTACCGGCAAAGCCTGTCGCGCCACGGCTGGCAGCCCCATTCCGTGCCGGCACGGCGCAAGGCGGCCGTGGTCAGCAATGTGCGCAAGAAAGTGCCCGTCTCGGCCAACTGGCATCCTGCCGACCAGTTATCGTTCCGTCTGGCCGTCAAGCGCCGCTATGCGTCGGAAGCGGCCGGCAAGGGCTTGCACGTCAAGGGCGACCGCATTCCGTCTGGCTTGTCCTTCCCCGCCTTCGTGGCGCGCCCCGGCATCCAGGCCTTGCTGCGCGACGGGCCCGACGGCGGCGATGGCAGCGAGGCGAGCAAGGGCTTGCGCTTGCCCAAGGGCGCCGTGGTGCAGGATGCGTATGCGAGCCCAGCCGAGTTCAGCCGTCTGTTCGACCAGTTCGCCGCGCGCCAGACAGCGGAAAAGCTGGTGGAGTACCGCGCCAGCCGCAACGACTTCGAAGTGGGCGGCAAGTACTATGCAGAGGGCAAGGAAGCGGCGCGCGCGGCCATCGTGCCGCCCGTGGCCCTGTTCTTTTCCTTGCTGGGTGCCATCGGCCACTTCTCGAAGCTGCTGTATCTGGTCGCCACCGTGGGCTTGCTGGTGCTGGCGGCGCGCCGGGGCGAGCAGGCGGGCGCCGACGGCCAGCTGAGCCGACGCTCCGCCTGGATCGCCACGGGCGTGCTGGCCGGCGCCTTCCTGGGAACCTGGGGCATTTTTACCCTGTCGGACAATAATGTCACGAAAAGCGAGCTGTTCCGCCAGATGCTGGACTGGAACCGCCAGGCCGACGGCGACAGCACGCGCTGGCAAATCGCCGGCAAGGGCTTGCTGGCCAATATCACGCACGTCGTGGCGGTGGGGCAGGGCTACAGCTACCCCGTCAACGAAGCGATCCGCATCCACGTTTTGCAGGGAATTCACTATGGCTATCACCCGCAACAAAAATAAGGCGGCCGCACTGGCCTTGCTGCTCAGCATGGCCAGCACGTTTGTACAGGCCGATTGCCTGGGCATGAAGGTGCATGCGCACCGGGGCGCGGGCAATGCGCCGGAAAACTCGCTGAGCGCGCTGCGCAACACGTATTTCGGCACCTGGGACGGCGTCGAGACGGATTTGCAGCTGCTGGGCGACGGCAGCTGGGTGGTGCACCACGACCTGCTGACGGGCAGAGTGGTCGACACGGGCTCGCCCCGCACCGTGAAACAATTGACGGCCGACGACTGGCGCGCTGCCAGCATGAAGAACCGCGGCGTGGCCACGCCGGAAACGCCGCCGTTCGTCAGCGATGTCGCCGACCTGGCGACGGCATTCCCGGCCAAGACCCTGAATGCGGAAATCAAGGATGTGGTGGCGTCGTGCGCACCCATCGCGGCCCTGGTGGGGCAGTTGCGTACGAATATCAAGCACGGCAACTGGTTTTTGACCTCGGGCGTGCCGAACAACCTCGCGTGCGCGCGCCGCGCCGACCCGCAGGGCTACCTGGGCTTGCTCGTGTTTGACGCGCGCAATGCGCAGGCGGCCGGCGCCAACCGGGTCAGCCGCTATATCGCGAAAAATGCCCGCCCGCCCAAGCTGGACAAGCCGTGGCTGCAGCGCGTGCAGCAGCAGATCGGCATGCCGGCGGGCGTGCACGTGGATGCCCGCAGCCTGGACGCCAATCCGGCCTTGCTGGCCGATGCCGCCAGCCTGAACATGCCCGTTTTCGTGTATGCCGTCGATGGGGACTCGGCCCTGGCCGCGTCCCTACTGCGGGCCCAGCAGCGCAGCCACCGCTTGCCCAGCGGCGTCATTCTTGACGGCAATCCCGAAACGTTTTGTGCGATGATGAAGTAAGCTCTTTCACTGCGAGAACACGCCATGACCTTGCCGCAACCCGACCCTGCCGCCGCGCTTGCCCGTAGCGCCATCGGCGCCATGTTTTTTTCCCTGTTTGGCGGCCTGTGGGTGGCCGCCTGGTGCGTGCAGACGTATGGCGCGCATCCCTTGCGCTTGCTGCCGGTGGCCGGCATCACCGTCTTGCTGTTCATGCTGGCGTGGCGCCAGTTCCGCCGCCACCGGGCCGCGCATGCGGCGGCGGAACAAACGCCGCAGGCCAAACGCGTGGGCCGGCTGTTCAATATCGTGAACGCGGGGCAATGGATCGCCATCTTCATCGTCGGCAACGTCCTGAAAAACCTGGGCTTGCAGGCGTGGTTCATACCCGCCGTCATTTTCATCGTGGGCCTGCATTTCTTTCCACTGGCCTGGCTGTTCAAGGCGCGCCGCCACGTGGCGATCGGCATGGCGCTGTGCGTGTGGGCGATCGGCTATCCGCTGACCGTGCGCCACGGCCCCTTGCATCCCGTCGGCTGCCTCGGTGCCGGCCTGATCCTGTGGGTGGCGGCCCTCGCCGCCGTGCGTGCCGGTTTTGCCGTGCAGCAGAACGCTTGGCAAGCCCAGAAATAGCTGCTGTAGGCGGCCCGCGCAGGGCCGTATTTTTCTCTTTTCCTGCCGATTTCCTGCCTGTTTTTTGCGCATTGCAGCATCGATAATGTTTGCATCGCACGCCTGACTGGCCTATAAATGTAATCGATTACATTTTATTGAAAAGTCCCATGTCGCCAGCCGTCCCATCATCCTTGCCCGCAGAAACCGTCTCCATCAGCGCCGTCGCCGCGCATGCGGGCGTGTCGGTGGCCACCGTCTCGCGCGTGATGAACGAGCAGGCGGGGGTGCGGGCGCCCACGCGCGACAAGGTGCTCGCTTCCGTGGCGGCGCTGGGCTACCGCATGAACCATCTGGCGCGCAGCCTGCGCACGGCCGAGAGCCGCATGCTGCTGACCATGGTGCCCGACGTGGGCAACCCGTTCTACGCGCAGATCGTGCGCGGCATCGACACGGTGGCGCGCGAACATGGCTATTTCGTCTTGCTGTGCGACACGGGTGCCGATGCGGGCCGCGAGCGCTCGTATTTCGACTTGCTGCGCATGCACCGCGCCGATGGCGCCATCTGCCTGGACCCGGATACGGTGCAGCATGCCCTGTCGCATGAATCCGTCAGCCTGCCCTGGGTGGCCTGCTGCGAATTCGACCCCGCCGTGGCCGTGCCCTATGTCGGCATCGACAACCACCGGGCCGCGTCCGACGCCGTCGCGCATTTGCTGGCGCGCGGCCATACGCGCATTGGCCTGATCAACTCGGATGAACGCTATCTGTACGCGCGGCAACGCCAGCAAGGCTATCTGGACACCCTGGCGGCCGCCGGCTTGCCCGTGCAGCCGCAGTGGGTGCACACGGTGCAAAGCCTCGATTATGAAGCGGGCACGGCCGCCGCGTTGCAGATGATGGCGGGAGCCGATGCGCCCACGGCCATCTTTGCCGTCTCCGACACCCTGGCCATCGGCGTGCTGAGCGCGCTGCGCCAGCTGAACAGGCGCGTGCCCGAAGACGTGGCCGTGATCGGCTTCGACGATATCGCCATCGCCGCGCAGATCGACCCCGGCCTCACCACCATCGCGCAACCGATGCGCGAGCTGGGCGAGACGGCGGCCCGATTGCTGCTGCAGCGCTTGGCGGACCCGGCGGCGCAGGTGCCGGGCGTGCTGCTGAACCATCATTTGGTGTTGCGAGGGAGTGCATAGTGAGCGTTGCCGTCGGTTTCGAGGGGGTCTGCAAGGATTTCGGCCCCGTGCGCGTCTTGCATGGCGTCAGTTTTACCCTGGCGCCGGGGCGCGTGTATGGCTTGCTGGGCGAAAATGGCGCCGGCAAGTCGACCCTGATGAAAATCCTCGCCGGCTATGAAGGCGTGAGCGAAGGGCAGTTGCTGATCGATGGCCAGCCCCGGCGTTTCAGCAGCTCGCGCGCGGCGGAAAGCGCCGGCATCGTGCTGATCCACCAGGAATTCAACCTGGCCGAGCACCTGACGGTGGCGCAAAACATGTTCCTCGGCCACGAAAAGACGCGCGGATGGCTGCTGGACGAGGCCGCCATGCGCGAGGAAGCGTCGCGCTATCTGAAACAGGTGGGCCTGGACGTGTCGCCCGACACGAAAATCCGCGACCTCATCGTGGCCGAGAAACAGCTGGTGGAAATCGCCAAGGCCCTGTCGCGCCGCGCCCGCTTCCTGATCATGGATGAGCCCACTGCCACCCTGACGTCATCGGAAACCCAGCGTTTGTTTGCCGTGATGGCGCAGCTGAAAAGCGATGGCGTCACCATCCTGTATATCTCGCACAAGCTCGACGAAGTGGAGCGCAACACGGACGAGGTCATCGTCATGCGCGACGGGCGTTTCGTCACGCGCGAGCCGACGGCCAGCCTCACGCGCCAGCAGATGGCGAACCTGATGGTGGGGCGCGAACTGTCGGACATGTTCCCCGCGAAAGTGGCGCTGGCGAAAGAAGCTCCTGTGTTGCTGAAAGTCGAGGGGCTGACGGTGCCGGGTTGGTCCAGGGACTTGTCCTTCGAGGTGCGCGCGGGCGAAGTGCTGGGCTTTGCAGGCCTCGTGGGGGCAGGGCGCACGGAATCGTTCGAAGCCTTGCTGGGCTTGCGTCCGCGCAGCGCGGGCGTGATTCATCTGAACGGCCAGCCCGTGAATATCCGCACGCCCAGGCAAGCGATGCAGCACGGCATGACGTACTTGAGCGAAGACCGCAAGGGCAAGGGCTTGCACGTGAACCTGGGCTTGCGCGAAAACCTCACCCTGATGACGATGGAGCGCTATGCGCGGCCGTGGCTGGACGTGACAGCGGAAAAGGCGGCGCTGGCCAAGGCCGTCGAGGATTTCAATATCCGCACGGGCGACCTCGATAGCCGTGCGCGCATGCTGTCGGGCGGCAACCAGCAAAAGCTGGCGCTGGCGAAATACCTGCATTCGGACCCCCGTGTCGTCGTGCTCGATGAACCGAGCCGTGGCGTGGACGTGGGCGCCAAGCGCGACATTTATTTTCTGATCCACCGCCTGGCTGCCGAAGGGCGCGCCGTGATCGTGATTTCATCCGAACTGATCGAATTGATCGGCCTGTGCCACCGGGTCGCCGTGATGCGCGCCGGCACCTTGCAAGCCACCCTGTCTGCTGACCACCTGACCGAAGAGGAGTTGATTGCCCATGCAACCGGCACGCACTGACACCACCGTATCCACCGGCGCCACCGGTGCCAGCATCGCCAGACTGGGCGCGCGCATCAAGGGCTTTGGCCCCGTGCTGGGTCTGCTTGCCCTGTGCATCGCGGGCACCTTGCTCAATGGCGACTTCGCCACCCTGGACAACCTGATGAACGTGCTCACGCGCACGGCCTTCATCGGCATCATCGCCGTCGGCATGACCTTCGTCATCATCTCGGGCGGCATCGATTTGTCGGTGGGCTCGATGGCAGCCCTGATTGCGGGCTGCATGATCTATTTCATGAATGCGCTGGCGCAAGGGGCGGGCGGCAACCTGGCGCCGATCACCATGCTGGTGCTGGGCATCGCCATGGCCCTGGTCCTGGGCGCCGGCTTTGGCCTCATGCATGGCCTGTTGATCAGCAAGGGCAATATCGAACCGTTCATCGTCACCCTGGGTACCCTGGGCATCTTCCGCGCCGTCTTGACGTACCTGGCCGACGGCGGCGCGCTGACCCTGGATGCCACCCTGTCCGAGCTGTACAGCCCCGTCTACTACACGAGCGTGCTGGGCGCGCCCATCCCCATCTGGATCTTCCTCTTCGTCGCGGCGGGGGGCGCCATCATCCTCAACCGCACGACCTTTGGCCGCCATGTGCAGGCGATTGGTTCCAACGAGCAAGTGGCGCGCTATGCGGCCATCAATGTCGACAAGGTGAAGATCGCCACCTACATGCTGCTGGGCGTGTGCGTGGGCATCGCCACCGTGCTGTACGTGCCGCGCCTGGGCTCGGCCACGCCCACGACGGGCTTGCTGTGGGAACTGGAAGCGATCGCCGCCGTCGTCGTGGGCGGCACGGCCCTCAAGGGGGGAGAAGGGCGCATCGTCGGTACCGTGATCGGCGCCATCCTCTTGTCCGTGATCAGCAATATCCTGAATTTGACCAGCATCATCAGTGTCTACCTGAATGCCGCAGTGCAAGGCGTGGTGATCATCGCCGTCGCCTTCCTGCAGCGAGGCCGCAAATAAAACAAGAGCGGCGTTCTGAAAGGGCGGCCACCGGGCGCCCACAACCTTGGAGGAGAGCAGCATGAAGAGCTTTATACGGGTAGCAGGGATGGCAGTGCTGGTGATGCAGGCGTGGGCGCTGCCGAGTGCGCAGGCCGCAGAAAAGCTGGTCGTCGGCGTGGCCATCCCCACGGCCACGCACAGTTTTACCTCGGGCATTGTCTGGTGGGCCAACCAGGCCAAGGCGGAGCTGGAAAAGGCCCATCCGGGGCTGAAGATCATCGTCAAGACGGCCGCCACGGCGCCCGAGCAGGCGAACCAGTTGCAGGACATGTTGACGGTGAACAAGATCAACACCCTGGTGATTTTCCCCATCGAGTCGGCCTCGCTGACGCAGCCCGTGGCGCAGGTGAAAAACAAGGGCGTGTACGTGACGGTGGTGGACCGTGGCTTGACGAACACGCAGTCGCAGGATGCGTATATCGCGGGCGACAACACGGCCTTCGGCAAGCTGCCGGCCGAATATCTGGCGAAAAGCCTGAATGGCAAGGGCAATATCGTCGCGCTGCGCGGCATGCCGACCACCCTGGACAACGAGCGCTACGACGCGTTTTCCGCCGTCATGAAGGGCCATCCCGACATCAAGGTGCTCGACGCCAAGTACGGCAACTGGAACCGCGACGATGCCTTCAAGGTCATGCAGGATTACCTGACCCGCTTCAAGCACATCGACGCCGTCTGGGCCGCCGATGACGACATGGCCATCGGCGTGCAAAAGGCCATCGCGCAAGCCAAGCGCACGGACATCAAGCAAGTGTTCGGCGGCGCGGGCGCGAAGGGCGCCGTGAAGAAGATCATGGATGGTTCCGACCCGCTGATCGTGGCCGACGTGTCGTACTCGCCCAAGTTCATGTACGACGCCATCAAGCTGACGACGGAAGCGCGCCTGAAAGGTGATAAATTGCCGGCCAATACGATCATCCCCTCGGTGCTGATCACGCGCGAGAATGCCAAGCAGTTCTACTTTCCGAACTCGCCTTTTTAAAATCTGGGGTCAGACCCCCTCGCCCGCTAGCAATGACCTTTGCGTTAGCGGCATTGAGGGTCTGCCCCCGGCTTTATCTAACAGGACATCGATATGAAAACCATCCAGGGCCCGGCCATCTTCCTGGCCCAGTTTCTCGGCGACGCGCCGCCGTTCGACTCGCTCGAGCACCTGGCGCAATGGGCGGCCGGCCTGGGCTACAAGGGCTTGCAGCTGCCCACGGCGCCGCGCCTGTTCGATCTGGAGCAGGCGGCCAGCAGCCAGCAGTATTGCGATGACGTCGTCGCCCTGCTGGCGCGCCATGGCTTGCAGGTGACGGAATTGTCCACGCATTTGCAGGGCCAGCTGATCGCCGTGCATCCCGCCTATGACGCGCTGTTCGACGGCTTTGCGCCCGAGCACGTACGCGGCGACAGCGCTGCCCGCACGGCCTGGGCCACGCAGCAGCTGCTGTGGGCGGCCACCGCTTCGCAGCGCCTGGGCTTGCGAGCGCACGTGACGTTTTCCGGCGCGCTGGCCTGGCCCTATCTGTATCCATGGCCGCAGCGCCCGGCCGGCCTGGTGGAGACGGCGTTCGCGGAACTGGCGAAACGCTGGCTGCCCATCCTCGACGCGTTTGACGCGGCGGGCGTGGACCTGTGCTATGAACTGCATCCGGGCGAGGACTTGCACGACGGCGTGACGTTCGAGCGCTTCCTGGCCGCCGTCGACGACCACCCGCGCGCGTCCATCCTGTACGATCCCAGCCACTTCGTGCTGCAGCAGCTCGACTACCTGGCCTTCATCGACATCTATCATGCGCGCATCAAGGCTTTCCACGTCAAGGATGCGGAATTCCGGCCCAACGGGCGCCAGGGCGTGTACGGCGGCTATGGCGACTGGCAAGACCGGGCCGGGCGCTTCCGCTCGCTGGGCGACGGGCAGATCGACTTCAAGGCGATTTTTTCCAAGATGGCGCAGTACGACTTTCCAGGCTGGGCCGTGCTGGAATGGGAATGCTGCCTGAAGCATCCGGAGGATGGGGCGGCCGAAGGGGCGCGCTTCATCCGCGAACACATCATCCACGTGGCCGAACACGCATTCGACGATTTCGCGGGCAGCGCGGTTGACCAGGATCAAATTCATCACTTGCTTGGCTTGAATTAAGGAGACGACATGCAGCGACGGATACGCTTGGGCATGGTAGGGGGCGGGCAGGGCGCGTTCATCGGCGCCGTGCACCGCATCGCGGCGCGCATCGATGACCAGTATGAACTGGTGGCGGGCGCCCTGTCGTCCGACCCGGCGCGCGCGCAGGCAAGCGGCGCCGCGCTGCACCTGTCACCGGACCGCTGCTACAGCGATTACTGCGCCATGGCGCAGGCGGAAAGTGCGCGCGCGGACGGCATCGAAGCGGTGGCCATCGTCACGCCCAATCACTTGCATGCGCCCGTCGCCACGGCATTCCTGGAAGCGGGCATCCACGTGATCTGCGACAAGCCGCTGGGAATATCTCTGGCGGAAGGCCAGGCGCTGGCGGCGCTGGCCAGGCAGAAAAATCTGCTGTTTGCGCTCACGCATACCTACAGCGGCTATCCGCTGCTGCGCCACGCGAAAGCCATGGTCGAGGCAGGCGACATCGGCGAGCTGCGCCTCGTGCAAGTGGAGTATTCGCAGGATTGGCTGGCCGATGCGATTGGGGCGGGTGGCATGAGCGAAGGCAACTGGCATAACGACCCGCGCAAGGCGGGGCCCGGCGGCGTCCTGCTCGACGTGGGCTTGCACGCGTATCACCTGGCGCAATTCGTCAGCGGATTGACGCCGCATGCCGTGCTGGCGGAATTGTCGACCTTTGTTCCGCACCGCACCCTGGATGACCACGTGCAGGTGATGCTGCGCTATGCGAACGGCGCGAAGGGCACCCTGTGGGCCAGCCAGGTGGCGACCGGTTGCGAAAACACGGTGCGCCTGCGCCTGTTCGGCAGCAAGGCGCAGCTCGATTTCGACCAGGAACAGCCGAACGAATTATGGTTCACGCCGCAGGGCGGCAACCGCCAGCTGCTGCGCCCGGGCCGGGTCGACAGCGCGGCGGCGCGCCATGCCACGCGCGTGCCGGCCGGCCATCCGGAGGGGTATCTGGAAGCATTCGCCCAGCTGTACCTGGATGCGGCCTTGCGCATCCGCGCCCTGCAAGCGGGGGAACCGGTGCCGGAGGCGGCGCGCTGGCTGCCGACGGTGGTCGATGGCGTGGCGGGCCTGGCCTTTGCGGAAGCCGTGCTGCGCAGCCATGGGGATGGCGCTAGCTGGACGACCTTGGCAAGCTGACTGTTACACTGGCGCATGCACGCGCCCTTTACCATCACTATCCTTCCCCAAGGCTGGCAATTTCCGGCCGAGGCCGGCACCACGCTGCTGGCCGCCGCCGAACTGGCCGGCATCCGCCTGTTCAGTTCCTGCCGCAATGGCACCTGCCGCACGTGCATCTGCCACATGCCCGAAGGAACGATACGCTACACGGTGGACTGGCCCGGCATCAGTCCCGATGAACGGCTGGATGGCTACATCCTGCCCTGCGTGGCCGTGGCCGAAAGCGATATCACCATCCAGGCGCGGGCCGTGCGCAAGTAAAGCACCGGCGTGAGTATTTGTTAGATTTTGGCAATGTTTCCCATGCTATAACATTCGATTCAGGTTTCCAGCACACCTCCATTGGGGAGGAAATGAAACCTCAACATGGATATCGCATGCGTACATTATTCCCTTTGTTGTGGCGGGCCGCCGCATTGCCGCTGGCTATCACGACGACCTTGTCCGCCTGTGGCGGCGGTTCCGGCGGTGCTGTTGGCGTACCGCCTGGCTTGCAGGAAAAACCCGGCATGACCTTGTCGGCAGTCAGCAGCAGCTGCACGGCCCAGCCTGGCGCCATCTGCGATGACATCCACGTAACAGTGCGCCTGGCCGATGGCGTGACCGATACGCGTCCCCAGTCGCATGAAAAACCGGCCAGCGGCACGGTCGGCGTGCTGCAGCAGGCCGACCGCCAGAAGCAGGCAGACGGCAGCTGGCTGCTGACGTTCAAGGCGGTGCCTGGCCTGGCTCCCGGGGTGTACGCGGGCAAGATCGAGCTATCCTTGCCGCTCACGGTGGGGGTGTACAAGACGGAAAGCATGGATTACCAGGTCACCGTCGCGCCGCTCGCCGGCAGCATGGGCGCACTGCAAGCCTTGCCCGGCGTGGGCGACTGGGAAGGCGTGAATGGCAATGCCGCGCATACGGGCCTGGTGCCGGCCACCTTCGACAGCCGCCGCTTCACGCGGCGCTGGACCTGGCTGGGCCCCAGTTCCCCGCGCGCGGTCGTCGGCAGTCCCGTGGTGGCTGCCAATGGCCTCGTGTATGTCAGCCAGCAATCGGCCGCGCCGGTGGAAGGCAGCAGCACCAAATACGTCACCACCTCGACCGTGACGGCGCTCAACGAGAGCGACAGCCAGGCGCGCTGGACGCAGTCGCTCACGTCCGATGGCTATCTGGGCGCGCCGGCCGTTTCGGGCGGCAAGCTGGCCATGGCTGGCTACGATACCGTGCATGTCTTCGATGCGCATGCCGGCGGTGTGCCGCTCGGCGTGCGTCCGCCGAATACGAATGGCACGCTGCTGGGGGTTTCCCTGGCGACGGCGCCCACCTTTTTTGGCGGCAATGTCTACGTGGGGGGCAATAACGATATCAGCGGCATCGATGCGGCGGCGGGGCAGACACGCTGGTCTGCCAGCCTTGGCTTGTCCAAGCTGGGCAACGTCAATGACTGGACGCCCGCCGTCAATGGGGACACGGTGTACAGCCATGCGGCAGGGACATTGACGGCGTTCAATATCGCAGATGGCAAGGCCCGCTTCAGCGTGGCGGTGCCGGGGCAGGTGCTGGGCGGGCTGAACAAGAGCAGCCTGCGCCAGGCGCCCGTGCTGGCCGATGCGGACAGCGTGCTGCTGCTCAATCAGCGGCCGCTGGCCGGCGAGGCGGCGAATAACAGCCTGAGTCTGGTTGACGTGCATAGCCGCGCCGTGCGCTGGACGGTGCAGGGACAGTTCAGCACGCAGCCGGTGGTGGCGCAGGGCGTCGTGTATGTGGGCAACCAGGCCAGCCAGGCGCTCGAAGCGCGCCGGCTCGGCGACGGCGCGGTCCTGTGGAGCTGGCCCCTGGATACGGCCTTCGACGCGTACTTCGGCGGCGACCTGATCGTCACCGGCAATCTGCTGTTTGTTGGCGGGCGCAACAATACCTATGCGATCGACCTGGCCAGCCACAAGACCGTCTGGACTTACCGCATGGGGGGCAGCCTGGCGTTGTCGCGCCATGGCGTGCTGTACATCCGCCAGGGCACGGATCTACCTGGCGGCAGCATGGTCTTGACGGCCATCAACCTGCAGTAGCCGCCTGCCGCTTGCACGGCACCTGACTCAGGTGGGCTTGCCGCCCTTGAGGCGCTGCAGCAGCGCGTCCACGCTGTCGCTGACGGGCAGGCCGTGGCGGCGCAGCAGTTGCACGTGCAATACCAGGTTTTCCAGCACCAGCTTGGCCGCCACGGCCAGCAGCGCCAGGTTGCGGTCTTCCGGGCTGAAACTTTCCATCGCGTCGGCCATCTCGCACAGGTGGTTGGCGATCAGTCCGCGCAATTCCTGCTCGTCGAAGGGCAGGTCGGCAAAATCGATGGGGTCGGCCACTTCCACTTCCTGCATCAGCACCGCTAGTTCTTCCGGGGTAATCGTCATGCCTGGCCTCCATGTGTGCTTGCCTCTATTTTAATTGTATTGGCCGCAAAGGGGACTAGAATGAGGACCAGGCCGATGACGTCGAAGGCAGCATGGCGCACTTGCACTTTACGCAGCAACTGGCACGTTTCCTCGACGTCCCTGTGGTGGCCGTGGACGCGCCACGCCTGCGCGCCGCCCTCGATGCCGCGTTTGCCCGGCAGCCGCGCCTGCGCGGCTACGTGCTTGACGAACAGGGCGCGCTGCGCCCCAATGTGGTGATCTTCATCGATGGCGCGCGCTGCCGCGAGCGGCGCGTGCTCGACGACGCCTTGCGGCCCGACAGCCAGGTGTATATCTTGCAGGCCCTTTCAGGAGGTTGACGCCATGACAGCAGCCCCGCAGCGCGCGTATCTCGGCACCCGCAAGGGGCTGTTCCAGTTCGATGTCGATGCGGCCGGCGCCTGGCAGCTGGCGCTGGTGCAGTTTGCCGGCGATCCCGTGTCCATGCTGCTGCACGACGGCCGCGACGGCACCTTGTACGCGGCCCTGAACCTGGGCCACTTCGGCGCCAAGCTGCACCGGCTCGACGGGGGCGCCAGCGCGTGGCAGGAAGTCGCCGTGCCCGCCTATCCCGCCAAGCCCGAAGACAGCAGCGATGCGGTGGACTGGACCTTGCGGCAGATCTGGTCGCTGGCGGTCGGCGGCGAGGACCAGCCCGGCGTGCTGTGGGCGGGTACCCTGCCGGGCGGCCTGTTCCGCTCCGGCGACCGCGGCGACAGCTGGCAGCTGGTCGAGTCCCTGTGGAACGTGCCGCAGCGGGCGCAGTGGTTTGGCGGCGGCTATGACGTGCCCGGCATCCACAGCATCTGCGTCGATCCGCGCGACAGCAACAAGGTGCTGGTGGGCGTGTCCTGCGGCGGCGTCTGGCAAACGCTGGACGGCGGCGCCAGCTGGGCCTTGAGCGCGACGGGCATGCGCGCCGACTACATGCCGCCCGAGCTCGATGAAAACGAAGCCGTGCAAGACCCGCACCGCATCGTGCGCAGCGCCGGCACGCCGGACGCGCTGTGGTGCCAGCACCATAACGGCATCTGGCATTCGGAAGATGCAGGCTGGCACTGGCAGGAAGTGACGACGGCGCCCCTGTCGCATTTCGGCTTTGCCGTGGCCGTGCACCCGCGCGATGGCGATACGGCCTGGTTCGTGCCCGCGCAGGCGGACGTGCTGCGCATCCCCATAGACGGCGCGCTGGCCGTGACGCGCACGCGCGACGGGGGGAAGAGTTTCGAGGTCTTGCGCGAGGGCTTGCCGCAGCAGCATTGCTACGACCTCGTGTACCGCCATGGGCTGGCGCTGGCCGACGATGGGCGCAGTTTGGTGATGGCGTCGACGACGGGCGGCGCCTGGTATTCGGGCGATGGGGGCGAACATTGGCAGACCTTGTCTGCCCACTTGCCGCCCGTTTATGCCGTCTGTTTTGTCACGCCGTAGTAGCACAGGAAGATATCGACGGCCAGTGCCGTCACTTCGCGCCGGCGTGCCGGACCCAGCAGGGGCTCGCCCAGGGTGATCTGCGGCCAGAAGGCAAAGGTTTTTAACGGCGACATCAGCAGGTGCGCCACTTCCACTGTCTCGCCCGCCTTGATGCGCCCGTCCTGCTGCGCCGCGCGGATCCAGATATTCAGGCCCGTTTCCTTTTCATTCAGGCGCGTCACCATCGCTTGCGCGCGCTCGGGCGAGTGGATGGTTTCGCCAAAGATCACGCGCGCCAGGTCGATGAAGGCCGGATCGCACAGCAAGTCCATCTTCTGCTCGACCAGGGCCAGCACCTGGGGCCGCAAGGGCTGGTCGGCAACATAGGGCACGGCAGGCTGGGCCATGCTGCTTTCCCACATGCGCTGCAGGATTTCCGCAAACAGCTCGTCCTTGCTGGGGAAATGGTTGTACACGGTGCGCTTGGATACGGCAGCCGTGGCGGCGATCTTGTCCATGCTGGTCGCATCAAAACCGTGCTCGCGGAACTCGGCGATGGCGGCATCGACGATGGCGACGCGCTTGCGGTCGGTGAGGCGTTGCGGTGCGGCCATGGCGGGAAATCTCCTTTGAAAACAATATTTTACACCTCTTGGTTTACTTTGCCAGAAATAGGAACTACACTGTGTAGTGTAATTTAACCCTTGTTAATTCTTTGCCGGGCCGCATATGCACTTGCACCGAGTCGCACGTCGTCTCTTCTTCCTGGGAGTCCTGATCATCATGAGTTCTTGCACCTTGCGCGCCGAGCCTGCGGCGCTAGCTGAATCACCACAACGCCACGACGGCAAGTTCCGCAATCCCGTGCAAATGCACAAGCTGGGCACGGCAGCAACGCTCAAGCTGATGTGGACATTCTTCTTTGACAAGCCGGACAGCACGGTGCCGGCCGCAGCCGTGCCCGTGCAGGCGCTGACCCGGGCGCAACTGCTGGCCGCACCCGACAACAGCCTGTTCCGCCTTGGCCATTCGACCCTGCTGTTGAAACTCAACAACGAATTCTTCCTGACGGACCCCGTGTTTTCCGAGCGCGCCTCGCCCGTGCAGTGGGCAGGGCCGAAGCGTTTCCACCAGCCGCCCATCAGCATCGCTGACTTGCCGCCGATCAAGGCCGTCATCCTGTCGCACGACCATTACGACCACCTCGACCATGCCGCCGTGCTGCAGCTGGCCGCCAAGACGGAGCACTTCGTGACGCCGCTGGGCGTGGGCGATACCCTGGTTGAATGGGGCGTACCCAAGGACAAGGTGCAGCAATTCGACTGGTGGCAGGGCGCGACGATCGCCGGTGTGAAACTGGTGGCCACGCCCTCGCAGCATTTCTCGGGACGCGGCTTGTTTGATGGCAATCAGACCCTGTGGGCGTCGTGGGTCATCGATGCGCCGGACGTGCGCGTGTTTTTCAGCGGCGACTCCGGCTATTTCGGCGGCTTCAAGCAGATCGGCGACAAGTACGGCCCGTTCGACGTGACCATGATCGAGACGGGCGCCTACGACAAGCTGTGGCCCGACGTGCACATGCAGCCGGAAGAAACCCTGCAAGCCCACCTGGACTTGCGCGGCAAGTGGCTGATGCCCGTGCATAACGGCACGTTCGACCTGGGGCTGCACGCGTGGCATGAACCGTTCGACCGCATCGCGGGGCTGGCGGCAAAGCAGGGCGTCAACCTGGCCACGCCGCAGATGGGCGAGACGGTGGACCTGACGCAGCCGAAGAAGGGCGAGAAGTGGTGGCTGGCGATGCTGGAAGAGGAAATGGCGAAGTAAGCTTGCGCTACGCCGTCACGTCGATCAGGCGTCCCACAGTCTGGCCATAGCTGTTCAGCTGGGGCGTGTTTTTCGGTGCGGCGGGGAGGGCTTGTTGCGGCACGGCCACCTTGATCGCCTGGTCCAGCTGCGGCGCCTGTACGGCGGCGGGGGCATCGGCCTGGGCTTGCTGGCTGCTGCGCTGCGTCTGGCTCAGCGATTCCTGTTCCCGCGCCAGCAGCTGGCGGCTTTGCGCCAGTTGTTCGCTGTCGCGTTGCACCTGGTTCTGGCCTTGTTCGACCCTGCGTTGCGCCGTGGCCAGCGAGGCTTGCAGATTGTTGACGGACGTTAGCGAGACCACATTGTTCACCTTTGAAAGTATGCCCAGCGCGCGCGTAACGGGAGAGGCCCGGGTTGATGTGTTGTGTCTGGCGCAACATGCCAGTCGGTAATCTTTACCTGAATCAAGAGTAGGACAAATTCTCGCACAGTTCCAGCTAATTATGCTTTCTTGATAATCTTATCGTGCGCGCCCCGTGTTGCCGAACTGGCATGCCGAGCCTGGCGGCATCATTGTCAAAGTGAGTACACGCTTCGCTTGCTTGTCCTTGTCTGTCTGCCATGGACCATGCCACGCTGCAGAGGCGGCACATATGGATGCATTAAAAACATTGCTTTCTAAATAGTCAATGTGTTGTTGTTTTTCTACCATGGCGGCGCACGCGAATGCGGGGCCTGTATGGCGCTCTGGGCTATAATTGACGGTCAGAGTTGGTTTCTTTTGCCATACAGACAGGTAGTGAACATGAATCTCAAGAGCCTCGCAATTGCCCTCGGCATGTCGAAAACGACAGTCAGCAGGGCGTTGAACGGCTATCCGGAAGTCAATTCCCGCACCCGTGAAATCGTCCTGGCCGCCGCCAAGAAAGTCGGCTACCGGCCCAACCCGCTGGCGCGCAGCCTGGCCGTCGGCCGCACCAATGTGCTGGGCATGATCTACCCGCTGCTGCCCAGCGACCTGGGCGACAGCGTCTTTCTTTCCGTGGTGAATGGCATGTCCGATGCCGTCGAAGCGTCGAAGATGAGCCTGATCATCGCTCCCGTGTCGCCGCAGAACGAACAGCCGTCGTATGAAACCATGGTGCGCGGGCGCCAGGTCGATGGCCTGGTGGTGGGCCGCACCAAGGTGGTCGACGAGCGCATCGCCTACCTGACGAAGGTGGAGTTTCCCTTTGTTGCGAATGGCCGCACGCGCATCGACGCGCCGTATGCGTATTTTGACTACGACAATGACACGGGCATCGACCTGGCCGTGTCGTTCCTGGCGGCCCATGGCCACCAGCGCATCGCGCTGCTGAGCGCGCCGCTGGATCTGCACTTTGCCTTCGAGCGCAAGGAAAGCTTTATCCGCTGCATGGCCCAGGCGGGCTTGCAGCTCGACCCCCGCTATCTGCTCGACAATACCTTCGATCGCCGCAGCGGCTACCAGGCCATGCAGCAATTGCTGGCTTGCTCGCCCCGTCCCACGGCCGTCATCGTCGACAACCATCTGTCCGGCGTGGGCGTGGTGCGCGCGCTGATGGATGCGGGCATTGAAATCGGCAAGGAAATCTCCGTCATCGTCTGGGGCAATGTGGAAGACACCTTGATCGGCATCAACGTCACCACCATCGACCAGCCCGACCTGCGCCGCGCGGGCGCGAAGATGGTCGAGATGCTGCAATCCTTGCTGGCCGGCACGCCACCGGAACGCTTGCAGGAAATCTGGCAACCGGTGCTGTTGCCGGGGGCAACCGTGGGGCGCTGCCCGGACGCATAAAAAAAACGCAGAGCCAAGGCTCTGCGTTTTTCATTCAAGCGCCGCTGGCTTACGCCGCGTGCTTGCTGCCGTCCGCCAGCTTGGCCAGCAATCTCGCCTTGTCCTGGCGATACGTGGCAACGGCCGCTTCCTTGACGTGGCCGAAGCCGCGGATTTTCTCGGGCAACGCTGCCAGTTCCACGCAGGTGCCGAGGTTGTCCGCCGTCAGATTGACCAGCATTCCCGCCACCAATTCGCGGTATTCGACGATCAGCGCGCGCTCCATCTTGCGCTCGGCCGTATAGCCGAAGACGTCGAAGGTGCCGCCCCTGAGCCCCTTGGCTTTCGCCAGCAGCTTGAAGGCGTGCCACATCCACGAACCGAACTCCGCTTTCACGAGATGGCCCTTGGCATCTTTTTTCGCGAACAGCGGCGGCGCCAGGTTGAATTTGACGGAAAAATTGCCTTCGAACTGCTGCTGCAACTGTTCCACGAAACGGCCATCCGTGTACAGGCGCGCCACTTCGTATTCGTCCTTGTAGGCCAGCAACTTGAAGTAGTTCTTCGCCACGGCCGTCGACAGTTTCTGCCCCAGTCCCAGGGTATTTTCGCGGTCGCGTACCTGTTTGACCAGGGTCAAGTAACCATCCGCATACGCGGCATTTTGATACGCGGTGAGGAACTCCACGCGCTTCTTGATGACGCTGTCGAGGCTTTGCGGCATCTGCACGATGATGGCTTGCGACGGCGTGGCGATCTGCGTGACGCGGCGTACGTCGACGGCGGCGCGGCGGCCCCACAGGAAGCTTTTCTTGTTCGACTCGATGCCTACGCCATTGAGTTCGATGGCGCGCAGCAAGGCCGCTTCCGTCAACGGGATGCGGCCTTTTTGCCACGCGTAACCGAGCATGAACAGGTTGGCGGCAATCGAGTCGCCCATCAGCGCCGTGGCCAGTTTGGTCGCGTCGATGAAGTCGGCCGCGTCCGCGCCGCCCACGGATTCCTCGATCAGCTGGCGCACTTCCGCCGTTGGATATTGCCAGTCGGCATTTTGCGCGAACGTGCCTGGCGGCTGTTCGTGCAGGTTGACGACGGCCAGGCTGCGGCCTGGACGCATTTTCGACACGGCATCCTGCGCGCCGGCCGTCAGCATGTCGCAGCCCAGGATCAGGTCCGCTTCGCCCGTGGCGATGCGCTGGGCGCGGATGTGTGCGGGGGAGCGGGCGATCTTCACGTGCGAGGTGACGGAACCGTTCTTTTGCGACATGCCCGTCATGTCCAGCACGGACGCGCCCTTGCCTTCCAGGTGGGCCGCCATGCCCATCAGCGCGCCCACGGTGATGACGCCCGTGCCGCCGATGCCGTTGATCAGGATGTTGTACGGCGCCTCGCAGCCGGGCAGGACCGGTTCCGGCAGGGGGCCGAAGTTGTCCGTCTCGCCCGCTTTGCTTGCGCCCGTCTTGGTTTTCTTCAGGTTGCCGCCTTCGACGGTGACGAAGCTGGGGCAAAAGCCCTTGGCGCACGAATAATCCTTGTTGCACGAGGATTGGTCGATGGTGCGCTTGCGGCCAAATTCCGTTTCCTTCGGCAAGATCGACACGCAGTTTGATTGCACGCCGCAGTCGCCGCAGCCTTCGCAGACGGCGTCGTTAATGACCATGCGTTTGGCGACGTCCGGATACTCGCCTTTTTTCCGGCGCCGGCGCTTCTCGGCCGCACAGGTCTGGTCGTAGATCAGCACGGACACGCCCGGCACCTCGCGCAATTCGCGCTGCACGGCATCCATGTCCTTGCGGTCGTGCAAGGTCAGGTGGGCGGGCAGGTTCGAGCGGTCGCTGTAGCGCGATAAATCTTCCGTCACCAGCGCGATGCGGGCAATGCCTTCGGCCGCCACCTGCTGCGCCATCATGGGCACGGTGATGAGGCCGTCCACGGGCTGGCCGCCCGTCATGGCGACGGCGTCGTTGTAGAGGATCTTGTAGGTGATGTTGACCTTGGCGGCCTGCGCGGCGCGGATGGCCAGGTAGCCCGAATGGAAATACGTGCCGTCGCCCAGGTTCTGGAATACGTGCGGCAGTTCCGAGAACGCCGCTTGGCCGATCCACGGCGCGCCTTCACCGCCCATGTGCGTGGTCAGCTTGTTCATTTCCGGGTAGATCGACGTGGCCATCACGTGGCAGCCGATGCCGGCCAGGGCCAGGCTGCCGTCCGGTACCTTGGTCGACGTGTTGTGCGGGCAGCCGGAGCAGTAGAAGGCGGGGCGGAACGGCGTGTTCACGGCCTTTTTCAGGACCGCATCCTTGGCGTCGAGAAAACTCAATCGTGCCTTGATCAGGTCGCAGGTGACGGGATCGGAAATCAGGCGCGCAATGCGGCTGGCGATGACGCGCGCTACTTGCGAGACGGAAAAATCCGCCTTGGACGTGAGCAGCCATTCGCCGCGCGGCGCCACCCATTCGCCTTTTTCATCGAATTTGCCGATGACACGGGGGCGCACGTCGTCGCGCCAGTTGTACAGCTGCTCCTTGAGCTGGTATTCGACGATTTGCCGTTTTTCTTCCACCACGAGGATTTCATCGAGGCCTTGCGCGAATTCGCGCACGCTGTCCGGTTCCAGCGGCCACGGCATGGCCACCTTGAACAGGCGCATGCCCACGTCGGCCGCCATCTGTTCGTCGATGCCCAGTTCTTCCAGCGCTTCGAGCACATCGAGGTAGGACTTGCCGGAGGCGATGATGCCCAGCTTGGCGTTCGGGCTGTCGATGGTCGTGTGGTTGAGCTTGTTTTCGCGCGCGTAGGCCAGGGCCGCATAGATCTTGTAGTCCTGCATCAGCGCTTCCTGGTTGCGCGCCTGCTGGCCCAGCGGGATGCTCGACAGGCGCGCGTTCAGGCCGCCTTCGGGCATGACGAAGTCCTGCGGAATCTTCACTTCCACGCGGAACGGGTCCGCATCGATGGAGGCCGACGATTCGACCGTGTCAGCCAGGGCCTTGAAGGCCACCGTGCAGCCGGAAAAACGCGACATGGCCCAGCCGTGGATGCCCAGGTCCAGGTATTCCTGCACATTGCACGGATACAGGACGGGGATCATCGAGGCGGAGAACAGGTGGTCGGACTGGTGCGGCAGGGTCGACGAATACGCGCCATGGTCGTCGCCGGCCACCAGCAGCACGCCGCCCAGCTTGGCCGTGCCCGCATGGTTCATGTGCTTGAAGACATCGCCACAGCGGTCCACGCCCGGGCCCTTGCCGTACCACATGGCGAACACGCCGTCGTACTTGGCCGGGCCGATCAGGTCTACCTGTTGCGAACCCCAGACGGCCGTGGCGGCCAAGTCTTCGTTGACGCCGGGCACGAACTGCACGTGGTGCGCTTCCAGCTGTTTCTTGGCTTTCCACAGGTTTTCATCGAGGCCGCCCAGGGGCGAACCGCGGTAGCCGGAAATGAAGCCGGCCGTGTTCAGTCCGGCTGCCTGGTCGCGCAAGCGCTGCATCATGGGCAGGCGCACGAGGGCCTGGATGCCGGACAGGAAGATGGCGCCGGAAGTGGCCGTGTATTTGTCGTCGAGGCTGACGGTGGTCAAACGGGAAGGTTCAAGCGGTGTAGATGGCGCGGCACCGGCGTTTCTAGCGAACGCTGCGGAGCCGTTTTCCGTGGTCACGGACATGGCTGTCTCCAAAAGGGTGTTTCAGATGACGGCTGTACAAGGGGCGCGCCCGGTAAGGCGCGCGCTGTGCAGACGGGACGGCCGCGTGTGGGCGGCACATAACTATTTTAAATTTAAAATAGTTAATGTGGTCAGTGTAGAACGAGTCAGGAGCGTGGGCAAATACGCTTTGCCGATGGGGGTATAAGAAAAAATGATATGGCGGACCAGCCGCCATTGGGGGAGCTGCGAGGACTCAGGGCTGTGTCCAGAAAACGGGACGGGCCCGCTGCGGGTGGGAGGCGGGCGTCGCTTCCGGCAAGAGCATATTGGTCGATTTCAGGGCCAGTGCCAAGGCTTCTCCTGCATCGATTCTGTCCACATTCGTCTTGTTGAACATCCCCCTGGATAAACGCAGATACACGGGCGCGCCGCCGGCCTGGATCTCCACGCTATACGGTTCTGTTGTGAACGAGATGTCGTACTTCCCGGGTACTAATTGCAAGGCAACGTAGCTTCTGTAGGCGGCATTGTAAGAGGTGAAATTGGCTTTTTTCGGCAAGTGCGCCCCCTTCAGACTGTAAAAGCGCCCCTCGTACGCGTCGCTGCTGTGCTTGCTGCTGTTGTTGTAGTCGTTGAAGATGATCAGGTTGGCTTTCGTGCCCAGGGCCGTGCCGGGAGGGGCGATGGCGGGGTCCGTTTCCAGCGCCGTGCTGCGGAGCACGCCTGCGGCGTCGGCGAGCTGCGCCCAGTTTTCCGCCAGCACGGGGCTGAGCGCCCTGGAGATCGCCTGCGCGCCCATGCCCGGGCCGGTCTTTTCGTCATAGTGGTCGGAGAAGATGGAATTGGGGATATTCTGGATCGAGTGCCAGATCAACTTGTTGTCGAGGCGGTCAACGACGGCGATTTCGCTGCTCATGGTGAAGGAAAAAACGCAGGCGATGAAGCTGCAGCTCGACGTAGAAGTGACGTTCTCGATATGCCAGTCGACGAGGGCGGCATAGCGGCGTCCCGTCGGGCTTGCTGGCAACGCCTGCGCGGTAGCCAGGGCGGAAGGCTGTTTCGCGCTCGACAGCGTGGGGATGAACGCCAGCTTTTGCGCGGGATCGGCGGCCGCTTCCATCAGTGCGCGGC
Source organism: Janthinobacterium violaceinigrum (assembly GCF_009208555.1). Taxonomy (GTDB): domain Bacteria; phylum Pseudomonadota; class Gammaproteobacteria; order Burkholderiales; family Burkholderiaceae_D; genus Janthinobacterium; species Janthinobacterium violaceinigrum. The sequence continues at coordinate 22,542 of NZ_WFLI01000006.1, forward strand.
AAGTCCAGCTATGCAGCATGGACGTATTGTCTTTTGCTAAGACTGTACCGAACAGATTCTTGGTGGTGGCTGGCGTGCATTCTTCCTGCGACATGAAGACGATGACGTCGATATCCTCACTCTTGATGGGGTGCGTGACGTCGCGCAGCAGTAATTCGAAGGCGGGCATGGATTTTTCTGGCACGCCGGCCATGGCGCCATGCCATGCGCCAAGGGCGCCCGTGCAGACAAACAGGAAAGACAAGAGAGGGCGAAAATATGGCATAAGGCATTATTGTGAAATAGATAATGCAGTATGATATTTCCTTATGGAAATAATTGATAGTATTTTTAGCATGGCGATGCGCGGACGATACTATGCGGACAGCACATGCGCCCCCACCCAGCGCCCGCTGCCGCACAGCTCGGCGGCTACTTGCAGCACGAGGTTTTTCACGGCGTTGCCCGCGTTTGTCAGGGGAATGTTTTTCGAGGCGCACAGGGCTACCGTGCGCGACAGCACGGGGCTGTGGATGGCATAGCTGCGCATGGCGCCGCTGTCCAGCTCCGCCAGCAGGGGGGCGGCCGGCAGGATGGTGGCGCCCATGCCGGCCAGGATGGCCGATTTCAGGATGGCAATCGAGTTGATCTCGATCACGTTGGCCGTCTCCAGGCCCAGTTCGCGGGCGCGGCTGTCGATGCGCGGGCGCACGCCGTGCTGCAGGCCCGGCAGGATCAGGGTGGCGCTCAATGCCTGCGGGAACGACAGTGCGGCGCCCAGGGGCGCGAATGGCGAATCGCTGCGGCAGATAAAGCGCATCTCCTCTTCCACCAGGGGGCTGCAGGCAAACGGCGTGAGCTGGCCATCGTCGAACAGCACGGCCAGGTTGATGCGGCCCGATTTCAATTGTTCGTTCAGGTTGCCCGTGATTTCTTCCGTCAGCTGCAGGGTGATTTCAGGAAAGCGTTCGCGCGCGGCCAGCAGCAGGGGCAGGGCCAGGGCGCCGGAGATGCTGTGCGGCAAACCCAGGGTGACATTGCCGGACGGCCGCGTGGCGCTTTGCGTGACGGCCGAGCGGGCGTCGGCCACCTGTTTCAGGATCGCTTGCGCGTGTTCGTAAAACACCTTGCCCGCATCGGTGCTGAGCACGCCCTGGGCCGAGCGGTGCAGCAGCTGCACGCCCAGTTCCTCTTCCAGCTGGCGCAGCTGCTGCGTCAGGGCCGGCTGCGCCACGTGCAGGACCAGGGCCGCGCGCGACAGCGAGCCGTGGTCGACGATGGCAACAAAGTAGCGTAATTGGCGTAGTTCCATGGATCCCGGATGCGGTGCGTGCGCCGTTGCCAGGCACGGGGCCGGCAACAGCGCGGTGAGCGGAAAAAACAGGGTGTTGCGCCGCAGCGCCGAACGCGGCCAGCAGAATAACAATTTTGTTATACTCATTCTAGCGCCTTCGGTGCTCCAGCCGGGTATTTGTGGGATGACAGCATGCTCAAGAAAGTTGATTCGTCTCAATTAAAAGTGGGCATGTACATCCATGACCTCAGTTGCGACTGGATGACGCATCCGTTCGTGCGCAACCGTTTCCTGTTGCGCAGCGATGATGAAATCCGCAAGATCGTGCAGGCCGGCATCCATGACGTGGTGATCGACAGCGGCAGGGGCCTTGACGTGCAGGACGCGCCCACCGTGGCGCAGGCGCAGGCCGCCACCGAGCGCGAACTGGTGCAGATCGTCACGGCGCCGCCAGTGGTCACGCGCGTGTCGCTGGGCATGGAGCTGGCGCGCGCCACGCAGGTGCGGCGGCAGGCGTCGAGCCTGGTGCGCACGGTGATGGCCGACGTGCGCCTGGGCAAGGCGGTCGAGATCGACCGCGTGCAGCACACGGTGCAAGATATCACCGAATCGATCCTGCGCAATCCCGGTGCCCTCGTCGGCTTGTTGCGCATCAAGAGCAAGGATGACTACACCTTTTTGCATTCCGTCAGCGTGTGCGCGCTGCTGGTGGCGTTTTGCCGCTCGCGGGGCATCGATGCGGCCACCACGCACCAGGCGGGCCTGGGCGGCTTGCTGCACGACACGGGCAAGGCGCTGGTGCCCGATAGCGTGCTGAACAAACCCGGACCTTTGACGCCGGAAGAGTTTGCCCTGATCAAGTGCCATCCGCGCGATGGCTACGACATCCTGCGCCGCTCGCCCGAGGTGGGCGCCATTCCGCTCGACATCGCCCTGCACCACCACGAACGGCGCGACGGCAGCGGCTACCCGGACCAGCTGGCGGGCGACGCCATCAGCGAACTGGCGCAGATGGCCGCCATCGTCGATGTGTACGACGCGCTGACGTCGGACCGCAGCTATCACAAGGGCATTCCCGCAGCCGAAGCCTTGCGCAAGATCTACGAGTGGAGCAAATTCCACTTCAATCCCGTGTTTGCGCAGGATTTCATGCGCTGCGTGGGTATCTATCCGGTAGGCACCATGGTGATGCTGGAATCGGGCCGCCTGGCCGTCGTCATCGAAGCGCACGAGAGCAATCTGCTGGCGCCGAAAGTGAATGTGTTTTTCAGTACGAAGAGCAAGACCTACATCAAGCCGGAAACAGTCGACCTGTCGCGCGGTTTCGGCTTCGGCGGCGCGGACAAGATCGTCGGCCATGAGTCCGCTGCCAAGTGGCAGGTCGATCCCATGCGTTTTCTCTCCCTCGCGGATGCTTAGAAGAACTCCGCCGTATCGTTCGAGGTGATGGTGGTGAGCAAGCCCTTGGCCACCAGCTCGTCGTAGTGGCAAGCCAGGTTGCGGCCATGGCTTTTCGCGTAGTACAGCGCCTGGTCGGCGCGGCCCAGGATGATCACGGGCGCTTCGTAGGCGTTGATGCTGACGAAGCCCACGCTGACGGTGACCCTGCCCACTTGCGGGAAGTCGTGCGCTTCGACATTGGTGCGGAAGCGGTCGATGATTTTCTGCGCATTTTCCAGGGTGATCGAGCGCAGCAGCACGACGAATTCCTCGCCGCCGAAACGGAAGATGCGGTCTTGCGAGCGGAACGACGATTGCAGCTGGTTGGCGATCAGGATCAGCACTTCATCGCCATACAGGTGGCCAAACTTGTCGTTGACCAACTTGAAATGATCGACGTCGATCACGGCCAGCCATTGCCGCTCCGTGTCCGTATGGTGGCGCCGTTCTTCATCGACGGGACGCGGCTTGTCCGCTTCCGGTTCGCCGCGGCTTTGCAGGATTTTCGCCAGCTGGTCGTCGAAGGTCTTGCGGTTCAACAAGCCGGTGAGCGAATCGCGTTCGCTGTAGTCGAGCAGGTTCTGGAAATTGCGGTACACGCTGACGATGCCGCCGATCACCTGGATGGTGGCGCCCGTGTATGGCGTGGGATTGGTGATTTCCAGGCAGGTGGTGACCTGGTCGCCGATCCAGATGGGCAGCCACAGCAGGTGGCGGCCGTCGGCGCACAGGGTGTCGGCGCTCGCCTCATGGCGCGCGATGCAGGCGGCCAGCGCCGGGTAGTCCGACAGCGGTTCGCCCGGCAGGGTAGGATCGGTATGCTCTTCCATGCGGGCCACGCTGCCCGCCACGATGATGGCCCGCGACCGCACGAACACCTGGCCCCGCACGGTGGTCAGGGCCAGCACACGGGTCTGCGACGCGGCAGCGAGTTCCTGGACCGCCGAGATCACGGAAATGTCGAGCATCGTGTGGTCGCGGTGCCCGGTCATGTCCACCATGTGTTTCAGTAGGGAATCCATTGTCGTTCTCTGGAAAGTAGTCACACAAGTGTCGTCATAGCAGCATTGCATCAAGCAAGAGCATGTTCGCGTCCGTCTACAAGAAGCCAAGATTTATTTGGTGGCATGACGCTCTTTACCGCCGGGCGAGAGGCCTTTCCAAAGAAGAGCTAAGCAGGATAATGTCTTTTTGCCTAATAGGCAATTAACGTATGCAATATTTCATGTAAATACATGAGATTCAGGCACCGCGTTGCAAAAAACTTGCCCTGACGAAGACTTTCAATCCTGATCGCAACATTTGTTTGCGCCAGCCGTCATTTCAACAAGGTTTGATAATTTCCATGCGGAAACTTGTGGCGCGTCAATTTGCCAAAACGTGGGCGCTTTATAGTCAATGCAATGGCGCAGAAATTTACGGCAGGAAACATATTAGCAGGAATGGGCAATGTTTCACACCCGATTGCGCCAGGGACTTGTGATTCACTTTTGGGAGCTTGTCATGCATACCTTCCTGTCGGCAGTACAGCAGTTTGTCAAGGATGAGGATGGCATTACGGCAATCGAATACGGCTTGATTGCGGCATTGATGGCTACCGCCATCACGGCCGGTTTCTTGCTGATCAAGACCAACTTGCTGGCCGTCCTCACCGACATTTCGTCGAACCTGGTGTTGACGCCCTAAGCGGGTGCCCGTCGCTGGCCGGCCAGCGGCGGGTTTTTTTTCGGGAGGTGTGCCATGCCAGCGTATGCCTTGTGCGACCTGCTGTTGTTGTGCTTTGTGACGGGGGCCGCCGTCAGTGATTTGATCCGCCGCAAGATTCCAAATGGTTTGGTGTTGTCGGGCATCCTAGCCGCCCTCGTCCTGCATCTGTGGCTGTGGCCGCACAACGTGCTGCCGGTATGGCTGGGCGGCATGGCGACGGGCTTCTTCCTGTTCCTGCCTCTATACGTGCTGCGCGGCATGGCCGCCGGCGACGTCAAGCTGATCGCCATGGCGGGCGCGTTTGCGGGACCGTGGCCCGTGCTCCTGATCTGTTTTGCCACCTTCGTGCTGGGCGGCCTGATGGCCGTGCTGATGATCACCTGGCAGGGCAAGTGGCGCGCCTGCCTGGGCAATCTGCGCCAGCTGCTATGGCCGATGATCGCGCGCATGGCGGGTATTCCCCTGGCGCCCGCCGCACTGGGCAGCCAGGCCAGCGTGGGCAACATGCCGTACGGACTGGCCATTGCCCTGGGCTGCCTGGCGGTGCAAGGGCGGCACTATTTCTGATTGGTATTCATTGCTCTTGATCAAGGGGCGCCAATCCCCGCTCGCTAGAATGAATTCTGTTCAATGCAGTCTTAACCGGCTTGGAGACGCAGCATGACGGAGGTCGATTATTCCCTGAGCACCGAGAGCGCGCCGCGCCCCGCCGACGCGAACCTGATGCCGCCCTTGCCGCCGCAACCGAAGAGCTTGCGTGAAACGGGGCTGGAGCGGCCCCTGGTGGTCGAACTGATCGCCAAGCTGATGTTTGTGGGGGGCAAGACGCACCTGTCCGCACTGACGACGCGCCTGCGCCTGTCGATCAATGTCTTGCGTGAAGTGCTCGATTTCATGGTGGCCGAGCAGATGGCCGAAGTGGCCTGGCGCGGCGAATCCGAGATCGACGTGCAGTACCAGCTGACGAGCGCGGGCAAGCAGCGCGCCGGCGCCTTCCTCGAACGCTGCGCGTATATCGGCGCCGCGCCCGTCACCCTGGAAGCGTACCGCGCCATGGTGGCGCGCCAGTCGTGGCTGGTGCAGGAACAGCGCGTGGGCAGCGACGACCTGGCCGCCGTGCTGGGCAGCGCCCATGCGGGGCCGGGCATGCTCGACGTGGTGGGCGCGGCCCTGCATTCGGGGCGCTCGCTGCTGCTGTACGGTCCGCCCGGCAGCGGCAAGTCGACCCTGGCGCTGCAACTGGGACAATTGCTGCACGGATTGGTTGCCGTGCCGTACGCCATCGTGGTCGGCCACGACATCATCCAATTGTACGATCCGGCGCAGCACCTGCCGCCCGCGCCCCAGCACGTCAGCCATGCGCGCCAGGCGCTGGAGCGGCGCAGCACGGACATCCGCTGGGTGCTGTGCCAGCGTCCCGTGATCCATGTGGGCGCCGAGCTCGACGCCGGCATGCTGGAGCTGCGCCATGACGCCAGCGGCGGCTGCTACCAGGCGCCGCCCCATGTGCGGGCGAACAACGGCATGCTGATCATCGACGACCTGGGGCGCCAGCGCCTGGGCGCGCAAGACTTGCTGACGCGGCTGATGCAGCCGCTGGCGCGCGGCAGCGACCAGCTGGGCCTGCCCGGCGGCGTGCAGGTCAGCGTGCCGTTCGACAACGCCCTCGTGCTGGTCACGAATGTGTCGCCGGGCGAGCTGTTCGATCCTGCCTTGCTGCGCCGCATCGGCTACAAGGTGCAGGTGGGGCCGCTGGCCGAGAGCGCGTACCGCGCCCTGTTCCGCCAGCAATGCCGCCTGGCCGGCATGGCTATCGACGAGCCAGCCCTGAACCATCTGCTGCAGCTGCATGGCGCGCAGGGGCGACCCTTGCTGGCCAGCTATCCGCAGGAATTGCTGGCGCGCATAGGCGACTTTGCCGGCTTTGCCGGCAGCGAAGCGCGCCTGACGGTGGCCGCCCTGGAGCAGGCCTGGGGCAGCCTGTTTGCCAGCTGCGACATGCCGGCCGCCAGCCTCAGCGAGCGTATCGCATGAAGAACCGGCGCGCCCTGCTGATGATGGGCCTGGCGGTCGTGCTGGGCCTGCTGGCCGTGCTGCTGGCCTCGCACTGGCTGCTGCGCCAGACGCCGGCCGGCAAGGGCAAGATCGTCGTGGCCGCCAGCGACGTCAACCTGGGCCAGCGCCTGACGCCCGAGATGCTGCGCCTGGCCGAATGGCCGGCGGAAAGCCTGCCGCAGGGCGCGCTGCAAGATCCGGCCAAACTGGCGGGACGGGTGCTGAAAACCAGCGTGCTGCGCGGCGAACCGCTGAGCGAAGCCAAGCTGGCGCCCGCCGGCACCCTGGGCGGCCTGTCGGCCCTGATCACGGAAGGGCGGCGCGCCATCACCGTGCGCGTCAACGATGTGATCGGCGTGGCCGGCTTCGCCTTGCCGGGCAACTATGTCGACATCATCGTGAGCACGCAGCAGGATGCGGGCGACCGCGCGTTTCCCCAAAGCCGCAACATTTCCAAGATCGTCCTCGAACGCATCCTGGTGCTGGCCGTGGCGCAGGAAGTGGGACGCGACGAAACCAAGCCCCGCGTGGTCAATGCCGTGACCCTGGAAGTGACGCCGGAACAGGCGGAAAACCTGGACCTGGCGCGCAGCGTGGGCAGCCTGTCGCTGGTGCTGCGCAACCAGGTCGACCCGCAGCCGGGCGTGACGGCGGGCGCCACCAAGCTGACCCTGCTGGGCGGACCGCACGATGCCGAGTCCGCGCCAGCGCCTGCGGCACCCGTGCCTGCCCCGGCGCCGCGCCCCGTGCGCGTGGCGAAGGCGCCGCTGGAAGCGCTGCGCCAGTGCAGCGGCGTCATCGACGGGACGCGCCAGTCGCGCGAATGTTTTTAGCTGCCTCGACCAACCATGGACACGCTCATGAACCGCGCCCTGCTGACACTGTGCTGCCTGCTGTTGCCGCTTGCCGGCGCGGCCGCCGATCCTGGCCCGCGCTGCGGCGGCGAAGCGGCCTCGCCCGGCAACTTGCAGCTGCAGGTGGGCAAGTCGAGCATGCTGCGCCTGCCCGAGGCCGTGCTGGCCCGCAGCGTGGGCAATCCGGCCGTGCTGCAAGCCATGCTGGTGGCGCCCGACACCCTGTATGTGGTGGGCGTCGACGTGGGCAGCACGAACATGATCATCCAGGGACGCAGCGGCACGTGCAGCGTGGTGAACGTCAGCGTCAGCATGGACCCGGCCGGCTTGCAGGCCACCCTGGCGGCCCTGATGCCGGAAGAAAAAGCCATCCGCGTGACGGCCGTGGCCGATACCCTGGTGCTGTCGGGCACGGTGCAGGATGCGGGCGCCGTGCTGCGCGCCGTCGAACTGGCGCACGCCTATGTGCGCCGCGCAACGCCGCCGCTGGCGCTGCCCAAGCCCGCCGATGGCGCTGCCGTGCCGGCGGCGGCCGCGGCGCCCGCTGGCGGCGCAGGCGGCGCAAACAGCGCAAACAGCGCGAACAGCCGCATCATCAATATGCTCGACGTCAGCGCGCCGCAGCAAGTGATGCTGGCCGTGCAGATCGCCGAAGTGTCGAAGTCGCTGCTGGAGCGCCTGGAAGTGGGCGCCACCCTGCGCTTCGCGTCCGGCAGCTGGGCCACCACCTTGCTGTCGAATTTCCTCAGCGGCACGGCCAACGGCTTGCTCGACGTGCGCAAGTCGAATGGCCAGCAGCTGACCATCGAGGCGCAGAAGCAGGATGGCCTGGTGCGCATCCTGGCCGAGCCGACGGTGATGGCGATCAGCGGACAGGAGGGCAGTTTTCTGGCCGGCGGCAAGATTTTCATCCCCGTCGGCCAGGACAACAACAAGATCACCCTGGAAGAGCGCGAGTACGGCGTCGGCCTGCGTTTCACGCCCACCGTGCTGTCGGGCGGGCGCATCAACCTGAAGGTGGCGCCGGAAGTGTCGGAACTGTCGCGCGAGGGGGTGGGCATTTCCGCTGCCGGCGTCAGCGCCCGTTCGATCCTGCCCGTGATTACCACGCGGCGCGCCTCGACCACGGTGCAGCTGTACGACGGCCAGAGCTACGCCATCGGCGGCTTGATCAAGAACAACCAGGTGAGCAACATCACGGGCGTGCCCTGGCTCAGCGAAGTGCCCATCCTCGGCGCGCTGTTTCGCAGCACGGATTTCCAGCATGACCGCACGGAATTGCTGTTCGTTATTACCGCGCACCTGGTGAAACCCTTGCCGGCCGACGCCGTGCTGCCGACGGCGCAGCTGGCGCCCCCGTCGCGCACGGAGTTGATGTTGGGCGGCAAGATGGAAGGCAGGCCGGCGGCGCCGTCCGTGCCGCCGCCGCGCGCGGCCAACGGTTTCGAGCTGAAATGAAACGGGGAGATACGCCATGCCGAATTTGCTCCTGATATGGCTGCGGCGCCTGGCGGCGCCGATGCTGGCGCTGCAGCTGGCCGCCTGCGCGCACGGCAGCAGCACGCCGCAGCTGGACGGGCGCTTCGGCGATGCCGTGCGCGTGGCCATGGCGCAGCAGGTGCGCGATCCGGCCGGCGCCGCCAACCGCACCCCGGCCGACGGCCTCGACGGCCCCAGCGCGCACGCCGTCATGCAGCGCTACCGCGCCTCGTTTGCCGAACCGAACGGCCAGGCGCCCCAGCCCGTGCAATTCATGCTGGGAGGCGGCAATGGCAAATAGACGCCGGCGCCAGCGGGGGGCGATGCTGATCGCCTTTTCCATCCTGCTCATCGTGGTGCTGGGCTTTATCGGCCTGGCGCTGGACGTGGGGCAGGTCATCGGCCGCAAGACGGAACTGCAGAACCTGGCCGACAACGCGGCGCTGGCGGCGGCCGCGGAGCTGGTGGGCACGCCCGACGGCCTGGCGGCGGCCGTGGCGAAAGCCAAGAGCAGTGCAGCCGACCGCAGCGTATGGCGCCGCCGCATGGAGGGCGCCATCCTGTCGGATGCCAGCATCCGCTTCGCCAGCGCGCCCGACGCGCCCGCCGGCGACTGGCATGCGGCGGGCGCCGTGCCCGATCCTGCCACGGCGCTGTTCGTGCGCGTCGATACGCAGGCCAACGATCCGGCGCTGGGGCGGGTGGCGACGGCGTTCCTGGGCGCCTGGTCGCCGGCGCTGCGCACCCTGGACACGGGCGCGCGCGCCGTGGCGGGGCGGACCAGCCTGCACCTGACGCCGCTGGCCATCTGCGCGCTGTCGGCCAGTGCAGCCAGCCCGCGCACGAATGCGGCGCTGCTGCCGGCCGTCGAGCTGCTGGAATATGGCTTTCGCCGCGGCGTGGCCTATAACCTGTTGAAGCTCAATCCGCACGGCCCGGCAGCCGAACATTTCGTGCTCAATCCCCTGGGCCGGCCCGGCATGCTGGGCTCGCCGCTGCAGGTCAGCGAGCCCAGCGTGCTGCCGTTTGTCTGCAGCGGCACGGTGCAGTACCCGCACATCGGCAGCGCCCAGGTGCATGTGCACCGGCCCTTTCCCGCCGCGCTGTGGACCGCCTTCAATGCGCGCTTCAACCAGCATGGGGGCAGCGGCTGCCATCCCGTCACGGCGCCGCCCGACACGAACATCCGCGCGTATCCGAATGCGGCGGCGAACTGGTGGATGACGAATACGCCCGATGCGCCCAGCGCGCTGAGCACCGGCAACCCGCTGCTGTCCGTGGCCGATCCGGAAGCGAACGCGACGCCGCCCGGCGTCGGCAGTTATGGGCCGCTGTGGTCGTTTTCCCGCGCGGCCAGGTACAGCAACCCGAGGCCGGCCGGGGGCTACCTGCCGTTTGCCACCAGCGACTGGACCAAGTTGTATCCCGCTGCGCCGGCCGCGCCGGCCGCCAAGTCCAGCTATCCCACCGACAAGTCGCCCTACCTGACGCTGGCCTACCAGACGGCACCGACGGGCAACACGGGCGTGGCGCAGCGGCGCCTGCTGCACATTGCGCTGCTGGCCTGTCCCTTGCCGGCCGGCAGCGACGTGCTGGCCCGGGTGCGCGGCATCGGCCGCTTCTTCATGACGGCGCCCGCCAGCAATGGCGTGCTGAGCGCCGAATTCGCGGGCCTGGCCAGCGAGGGATCGCTGGCCGGCCCGGCGGAGCTGCTGCGATGAAGGCGCCGCGCCGCGCGCCGCGCCGCCAGGGCGGTGTCGCCGCCATCGAGCTGGCGCTGATCCTGCTGTTTTTCATGGGACTGCTGCCCTTCGTGCTGCTGTTCGGCCGCGCGCTGCTGGTGTACACGGCCCTGCAAAAAAGCGCGCATGACGCGGCGCGCTACATGGCGACCATGCCGCTGCCGCAGATGGGCAGCATCGCCACGGCCACCGAGGGAGCCGTGTTTTCCCGGCAGATGGTGGTCGATGCGATGGCGGAAAGCTGGCCGCAAATGGAGGCTGCCCGGGTCAGCGTGGATTGCGTGTATGTCGACGAGTCCTTCAGCTGCGGCAGCTATCCGACGGCGCCGCTGCAGGTGCGCATCAAGGTGACCGTGGACATGCCCGTGGATTTCCTGCCCGAGCTGACGCGCAAGTGGCTGCCGCAGCTGGAACCGATTCCGTTGCGTGCCAACGCGACATTGCGCTATGTCAATTAACCTGCGTCCCCGCCGGCAGCGCCAGGGCGGCGTCTTCGCTGTCGAGTTTGCCATGCTGGCGCTGCTGTTCTTCCTCTTCCTGTTTGCCATGCTGGAAGTGGCGCGCGCCGTGTACATGTGGAACCTGGTGCACGAGATCACCCGGCGCGCCGCGCGCGCCGCCGCCGTCACCGATTTCAGCAATGCCGGCGCCCTGCAGGCCGTGCGCACGCAAGCGGTGCTGCGCACGGCACCGGGCACGCTGCCGCTGGGCGGCGGCATCAGCGATGCGTACGTGCGCATCGATTATCTGTCGCAGGCCGGCGGCGCCGTGCTGGCGGCCGTGCCCGTGACGGCGATGCCGGGCTGCCCGCAACGCAACCGCATCAATTGCCTGGACGATCCGCATGGCGCCAGCTGCATCCGCTTCGTGCGCGCGCGCCTGTGCGTGCCCAGCGAAGGCGCGCGCTGCGAGAGCGTGCCGTACCGGCCCATCCTGCCCCTGCTGGGCGTGATGTTTCCCTCCGGCGCACGGGCCGTGCGTTTGCCCAACGGAGCCACGATGGCCGTGGCCGAGTCGCTGGGCTATCCGGACAATCCCGGTTTTTGTCCATGAGCGCCGATCCGCTGGCGCAGCCGAATGTCTTGCATAGAATGAAGGAGCGGTGATGAAAGCCTTGATGATTACCCGCGACGCCGGCCTGCACGATGAAATCGCGGCGCAGGGCGCGGCCCGCATGCCCGTGCTGCGCCTGCTGGAGCGGCGCAGCGGCCTGCGCGACGCCGTCGAGCGCATGCTGCCCAAGTTGCCCGAGCTGGTGATCGTCGATGCCAGCGGCATCGATGCGGAGGAAGCCGACCTGTTCGAGCGGCTGGCGCGCCAGTATCCGCTGGCCGTGCTGATGCTGCTCACGCGCGGCCAGCAGCAGGATGTGCTGATCCGCGCCATGCGCGCCGGCATGCGCGAAGTGCTGCAGCTGCCGCTCGTGCACAAGGCTTTTCACGAGGCGATGGACCGGGTCGATATCCAGGCCGGCGTGACGCAGATGCGCGACGGCAAGGTGCTCGCCTTCATCTCGTGCAAGGGCGGCAGCGGCGCCACCTTTTTGTCGACGAATTTTTCGTATGCGCTGGCCAGCCTGGCCGGCTGCAAGGTGCTGCTGATCGACCTGCACGGCCAGTTCGGCGACGCCACCCTGTATGTCTCGGACCAGAAGCCGGCCATGACGCTGTCCGATATCTGCGCCCAGATCGCGCGCATGGACGGCGCCTTCCTCGCCTCGTGCCTGGTGCACATCACGCCGAATTTCGGCGTGCTGGCGGCTGCCGACGATCCCGCGCACAAGGTCGACATGCAGCCCGAGCACATGGACCGCATCCTGGCCGTGGCGCGCCAGCACTACGACTACATCGTGCTCGACGTGGGGCGCCAGATCGATGCGCTGTCGCTGCGCGCGCTCGACAACGCCGACGCCATCTACCCGGTGCTGCAGCTGGCCCTGCCCGACATCCGCGACGGGCGCCGCCTGCTCGACATCTTCCGTTCGCTCGGCTATCCGGGCGAGCGCCTGCGCCTGATCGTCAACCGCTATGAAAAGGGCGGGCGGCTGCGCCTGGCGGACCTGGAACAGGCGCTGGGCGCGGAAGTGGTGCACACGGTGCCCAACGATTACACGGCCGCCACCGATTCCGTCAACCAGGGCATCCCGCTGCTGCAGCTGTCGCGCACCAGCGCCGTGGCGCGCAGCCTGGCCGAACTGGTGGAACTGGTGACGGCGCGCCGCGTGACGGAAAGCCGCGGCCTGTTCGACCGCCTGTTCAGCCGCAGCGAGGCGTGACGGGGCGGCAGGTGGAGTACGACAAGGCTCCCGCCGGGGGCCATCATGGGAGCCGAGATGACTTTACGCGAACGCCTGGCGGCAAATGAAACGGTGCGCCCCGCCAGCAATGGACAAGGTGCGCTGGCGCTGCATGCCTACCAGGAACTGAAAAAAACCATGCACCAGACGATACTCGACCGTATCGACCTGGAGCGCTTGAAGCGCCTGACGGCGGAGCAGTTCAAGCACGAGCTGGCGCTGCTGGTGCAGCGCGTGATCGAGGAAGAGCGCATCGTGCTGAACCAGCACGAGCGGCATAGCCTGGTGCTCGACATCCAGCACGAGATGCTGGGCTTTGGCCCGTTGGAGCCCTTGCTGGCCGACGCCAGCGTGTCCGATATCCTCGTCAATACCTGCGACAAGGTGTATGTGGAACGGGGCGGGCGGCTGCAGCTGACGGACGTGACCTTCCACGACAATGCGCACCTGATGAAGATCATCGAAAAGATCGTTTCGCGCGTGGGACGGCGCGTCGATGAATCGAGCCCGATGGTCGACGCGCGCCTGCCGGACGGCTCGCGCGTGAACGCCATCATTCCGCCGCTGGCCGTCGACGGTCCGATCCTGTCGATCCGGCGCTTTGCCGTGCAGCCTTTGAGCATCGCCAACCTGCTCGACTACAAGAGCCTGACGCCGCCCATGGTGCAGGTGCTGCAGGCGCTGGGCCAGGCCAAGGTCAACATCCTGATCTCGGGCGGCACGGGCAGCGGCAAGACGACCCTGCTCAACGTGCTGTCCGGCTTCATTCCCGGCAGCGAGCGCATCGTCACCATCGAGGATGCGGCCGAACTGGCACTGCGCCAGCCGCATGTGGTGCGCCTGGAAACGCGTCCGCCGAATATCGAGGGCAAGGGCGAAGTGAGCCAGCGCGCGCTGGTGCGCAATGCGCTGCGCATGCGGCCCGACCGCATCATCCTGGGCGAGGTACGCGGCGCCGAGGCGCTCGACATGCTGCAGGCGATGAACACGGGCCATGAAGGGTCGCTGGCGACCATCCACTCGAACACGGCGCGCGACGCGCTGGCGCGGCTGGAAAACATGGTCGGCATGGCCAGCGTGAACCTGACGCCGCGCGCCACGCGCCAGCAGATCTGTTCGGCCGTGACGGTGGTGATGCAGGTGTCGCGCCTGACGGACGGCGCGCGCAAGCTGGTCAGCCTGCAGGAAGTGACGGGCATGGAAGGCGACATCATCGCCATGCATGAAATCTTCCGCTTCGAGCAGACGGGCGTCGATGCGGGGGGCAAGGTGCAGGGCCACTTTTGCGCCACGGGCGTGCGGCCCCGCTTCACGGAGCGCCTGCGCATGTTCGGCGCGCCCGTGCCCGACAGCGTGTTCGACCCCGACCGCATCTACGAATGAAAAACCGACGGCGCGACGCGCTTGGCGGCCACGCGTCACGCCCGCCCGCGACGGATGTATTCGCTGTGTAAGGAGCGCATCATGGACCTGGTGTTCTACGGCTTTGCCGTGCTGCTGTTCGCTGCCTGCATCCTGATGGTGGAGGGCGCCTGGCTGTGGTGGTCGGGCACGCACGGCAGCGCGGCGCGGCGCATCAACCGGCGCTTGCGGCTGATGGCGGCGCGCGGCGAGGCGGGCGGCGAGCGGGTTTCCATCCTCAAGCAGCGCCGCTATGCGCGCTCGCCCGGCCTGGAGCGCTTGCTGCGGCGCGCGCCGCAGGCGGCAAAGCTCGACCACCTGTTGCTGCAGTCGGGCTTGTCCTGGTCGGTGGCGCAATTCCTGGGCGGCACGGGCGCCTTGCTGCTGGCGGCCTTGCTGCTGCTGGCGGCGTGGTCCATGCCCTTGCCCGGCGCCTTGCTGCTGTTGTCCACCGCCGCGAGCGGACCGTGCCTGTGCGTGCTGCGCGCGCGCGCCGCGCGGCTGAAAAAAATCGAGGCGCAACTGCCGGAAGCGGCCGATTTCCTGGCCCGCGCGCTGCGCGCCGGCCACTCGTTTTCCAACGTGCTGCAAATGGTGGGCGATGAACTCAATGAGCCGATCAGCGGTGAATTCAAGATGGCGCACGAAGAGATCAATTACGGCGTGCCGATGAACGAAGCGCTGCAAAACCTGGCCGCGCGCATTCCGCTGACGGATCTGCGCTACCTCGTCATCGCCGTGCTGGTGCAGCGCGAATCCGGGGGGAACCTGGCCGAAGTGCTGGTCAGCATCGCGCGCATCATCCGCGCCCGCTTGAAACTGCTGGGGCAGGTGCGCGTGCTGTCGGCCGAGGGGCGCATGTCGGCCTGGGTGCTGGGACTGATGCCGGTGGTGATGATCGGCGTCATGGCGCTGGTCAATCCGCAATACATCCGCCTGCTGTGGACGGACCCCAGCGGCATCAAACTGCTGTGGTACGCGGCCGGCATGGTGGCTTTGGGTGTCGTCTGGATGCGCAAGGTCATCCGCATCCGTATTTAGGGAATCGTCTGAAAAACCTCCATGGCGTTGTTGCGCCGCCTCGTCGTACTTTCGTACTGCCTTCGGCGACACGCCTGGCCCTGCATGTTTTGTCAGTCGATCCAAGGGAGAAACGCCATGACTGGCCCGCAACTGCTGTTCCTGCTGATCGTCTTTGCCGTGGTGGTGGCGCTGGCCCTGCTGGCGTGGCTGATCTTCTTTCCCGGCACCTTGCGCCAGCGCCTGTTCGGCGCCACGGCGCCGGTGGCCAGCGATGCGGTGGCCGACACGGGCTGGGTGGAGCGCGTGGCGCGCGTGGCGCAGCCGTTCAGCAAGCTGTCGCTGCCAGAAGAGGGCTGGGAACGCTCGCCGCTGCGCACGCGCTTCATGAACGCGGGCTGGCGGCAAGCCAGCGCGCCGGCCCTGTACTTTGCGGCGAAAACCGTGCTGGCCCTGCTGTTTCCCACCGTGCTGGGGCTGTACGCGGCCAGCGCCATGGCGGCGCAGCTGCGCAGCGTGCTGCTGTTGCTGCTGTGCGTGAGCGCCACCGTCGGCTATTACCTGCCGAACCTGGTGCTGGCCAGCACGGCCAAGCGGCGCCAGCGCGACATCTTTGAAAACATCCCCGACGCGCTCGACCTGCTGACAGTGTGCGTGGAAGCGGGCCTGAGCCTGGAGCGCGCGCTGGTGAAGGTATCGGGTGAAATCCACATCAAAAGCGTGGTGCTGGCGCAGGAATTGCAGCTGGTGCTGATGGAAATGCGCGCCGGCTTTTCCAAGGAAAAGGCGCTGCGCAACCTGGCCCTGCGCAGCGGCGTGGAAGACGTCGACACCCTCGTCGCCATGCTGATCCAGTCGGAACGCTTCGGCACGAGCATGGGCGATTCGCTGCGCGTGCATTCGGAAAACCTGCGCAGCAAGCGCAGCCTGCTGGCCGAAGAGGCGGCAGCGAAGATCGCCCTGAAACTGCTGTTTCCCCTGATTTTTTGCGTCTTTCCCACCCTGATGCTGGTGCTCATGGGGCCGGCCGTGATCGAAGTCTATCGCGTGCTCGTGCCGGCCATGGCCAGCCGCTGAAAGGAGTCACCATGCGCTTGACGCTCTCCCGCCTGGCCGCCGCCTGTGCCTGCCTTGGCCTGGCCGCCTGTACCGCACCGCCAGCCCATGCGCCGCTGCCGCCGTTGCTGGACGCCGATGCCGCCTATGTGGCGGGGCGCCAGTATTTTGACGCGGGCGACCTGGCCGCCGCGCAGGCGGCCTATGAGCAAGCCCTGCGCCATGCGCCGCGTCACGTGAACGCGCGCAACGGCCTGGCCGTGCTGCACGCGCAGCGGGGCGAACACGACGCGGCCATTGCCCAGTGGCAGGCGCTGACGCAGGAGGCGGGCATGGCGCGGCCGCAGCAGGCCTATCTGTTCAGCAATCTCGGCCGCGCCTATTATCTGAGCGGGCGCGATGCGCAAGCGTTGACGGCGCTGGAACAGGCTTGTCTGCTCGACCCGCTCAATGCCTTGGCCTGGCTGCACCTGGCGCAAGTGCTGGAACGGCTGGGGCAGCACGAGCGGGCCGCCGTCATGCGGCGCCAGGCGGCCAGCCTGCAGGAGCACGACTTGCGGCGCGACCTGGCCTTGCTGCGCGCCGCGCCGCCCGAGGCGCCGCCCCAGCCAGCCGAGGTCTTGCCGGATGCGCCCCCCATGGCGCGCGTGGAGATCACGCAGGGCGATGGCACGGCCCTGCTGCGGCGCGTGCCGGCGGCGGTGCGCAGCTTGCCTGTCGCCGCGCGGCAACAGCTGGTGGCGGCCGCCGGCGTGCAGCAGCCGCGCCTGGAAATTGTGAATGGCAACGGCGTGCCTGGCCTGGCCGCCGCGGTGGCGCGCAGCCTGGCCGGCAATGCCGTGCAGGTGGTGCGCCTGGCCAATGAAAGCAGCTACCAGGTGGCGCGCACGCGCGTCGAATACCGGCCCGCGCAGGAGCAGGCGGCGCGCCGGCTGGCCCGCCAGCTGGGTACCCAGGTGCAGACCCTGGCTGCAGACTGTCCTGCCAGCGAGCTGCGCCTGATACTGGGGCGCGACTTGAGCGACCCCGCCATGCTGCACCGTTACTATGTGCAGCAATTGCAGCTGGCGCGCCAGGCGCTGGCGCGGCTGGGGTAAAACGCCTCGACTGAGGCAAAAAAAACGGCGCCCATGAGGCGCCGCGCTTTTTCATGCCGCCGATTACTGCGGCCGGCGCCGCCGCGTCACAGCCAGGGCCGCCAGTCCCGTGCCCAGCAGGAACAAGGTGCCCGGCTCCGGTACGGCCAGCGGCGGGTCGATGACGACGATGTCGGTGCGCGTGGACTTGGAAAAGTTCAAGGTGTAGCTGCCGGCGGGCAGGGCGAAATTCGAGGTCAGGGAAAACATCGCGAAGCCGTTCGTGAACGCGCGTCCGGTGGCGGGATCGTTGGTGCCGGCCGTCATGTTCAAGCTGAACGGGTCCAGGCTGCCTGCGCCATGGTTGCCGTTGATGTCGCTGCCATTGTTCGGGTCGCCATCGGGGGCGAACTGGAAGATCACGCCATCGGCATTCGCGTGCGACAGGCAGCCGACGGGACTGGAACTGTTGCACGAGATATTGAAGATATCCATGATCGACACATTCGACTTGTCGCCCATGGTCGTCACGCTGGTGCGCAGGTCGCGCCGTCCCATGAAGCTGAAGGTGATGAAGCCGGCGCTCGACAGGGTCAGGTTGACGGAACCGGTCAGCGTGTCGCCGGCCGTGGCCGTGGCGGCGCCAATGGTGTTGCGCTGGGCTTCCGCCACGGCGCTCACGCTGGCGCCGCCATTGAGCATGTTGCCGAAGGCATGCGCATCGCCGCGCGCGAATTCCAGCGCGGTGGTGGGCGCGTAGTGGTTCTGCGGCAAGCCGTTGCAGCCGCCGCCCGAACACACTTGCAGCACATCCGCGTTGGCGGCCGGGCCCGTATTGACGGCGCGGGGATTGACGGCCACGCCGCCTTCGAAAAAGGCGCTGTCGCTGGCATTGCGGTTGGCGCCGGCCAGCGACAGCGCGCCGGCGCTGGTGGTGATGCGGAAATTGTTCAACTCATTGACGGCCAGGCCGTACGCGCCGGCCTGCGCCTGGCCGCTGGCCAGCAGGCTGGCCGCCGCCAGTGCGCCCAGCCAGCCCAGGGTCTTGTTTCGTGTGTGATCGACGTTCATCGCAGCCTCTTATCGTGGTCAGTCTCGGAAAATCCGGGGGACAAAGAATCCAGAATGACTTGCCTGGATTCATCTCGTAGACACAGATAAGCAGCTTGCATGCCACACAAAAAAACTACATTGAATCAAACACTTGCGCAAAGCGAACTGAGCTGGATAGGGCGAAGTGTAAGAAAGGCCGACGCCGCTTTGCGGGCAGCGGCGGCCAGCCTCAGGTGCCGCGGTGATAGCCCAGGTGCCCGCCGGAATTGCGTGCGCAACCGCAACCGATGCGCGCCACTTCCTCGTCTTCCGTCAATTTCCAGTTGGTAATCGTCGTGTGATTCCAGTCGATGTCGCTTTTCTTGACAGGTTTCACCGTCAAGGTGCGCGCTTCCACATCCGTGTATTCCATCAGCTCTTCGTCGTCGGCGATGTCGAAATGGCGGTGGATCAGGGAAATGCCGAAACGGTCGAGTGCACCATAGCGTTGCAGCACGTCGCGCAATTCGCGAAAGCAGGCCAGATCGTCGGGCAGCAGTGGATTGACGGCGGAAATATCGGCTACGGGCTGCCATTGCATGGCGTGGATGTTCAGGCTGTGCATGATAGGCTCCTGCGCCCCATGATAATCGGCCCAGGCAGCCAGAGGGGCGCTGGCACGCCTGGCGAAATGCTCATGGTGGCCGCAACGCCGGTGCGGCGTTTGCGGCATATCAAAGGTGCGGCACATCGCCTCTCGCCCGATCATTGCCCGGTAAAATAGGCCATGGCAAACAAAACCCCCACCTTCCCCGGCGCGCGCACGGGCCGCGGCCAGGTCCTGGCCGTGCTGCTGTCGAACCGCGACCAGTCCGGCGCCGAACCGCTGCAAGGCCGCGTCTCCCTGGCCGCCATCGTCAAGGCCTTGAAACGCAAATACCACTGGCCGATCGAGACGCACAGTTTTCCCGCCAACACGCAGGATGGCCGCGCCAGCTGGGCGACCGTCTACAGCTTGCCGGACAAGGTCATTGAGACCGCGCTGGACAACGGCGGTCGGGAGTGGCTGGAGGGCAGGTCAGCCGCCAGGCGGTAATGAGAGGGCAAGGTTGGGCAAGGCGCGCAGCTGGCACGCCGCTGACGCCCATGCCGCATGGCTTTATTCGAGCCGGAAGCCGACCTTGAGCGTGACCTGGAAGTGCGCCACCTTGCCATCGACGATATGCCCGCGCGAATCGGTCACTTCATACCAGTCCATGTGCTTGACCGTGAGCGCCGCCTTGGCAATGGCATCGCGTATCGCCTGATCGCTGCTCTCCGTCGACGTGCCAACCAGCTCGATCAGCTTGTAAGTGTGTGCGGACATGATGTTCCCCCAGGTAGGCAAGCCAGACATCGGGAGCCTGCTTTACGCAAGCACATGCTCATCTTGCGCCTAAATGTGCTGGACGTCATGGCGCGGCGCAGCAATGGGTCACGCAAGCGGGTTAGTGGATGGCGACGCGTTTCAATGGTATCAATCACAGGACATTGCAGACCTGCGCCGCGCGGTCGACGCCATCGGGGGTGTGAGCCTGCTGCTGATAGCGCCGATTGTATTGGCTGTCGCCGGCGATATGAACCGGGCCAACGACGTGCGCCGCAGCCTGCAAGCGGTGGTTGACTTCGCCGAGGCGCACGGCTACGCAGTCATCGTATCACGCACTTTGCCAAGGGCGGCGCTGGCAAGGCGCCACAGGATCGGGTTATTGGCTCCCATGCATTCGGCTCCCTGGCGCGTATGGTACTGGTGACAGCGAAGGAGGAAGGCTGCAACCGCCGTGTGATGGCCAGGGGGAAGTCAAACATCGCGCCAGACGATGGCGGCGTGGCCTACTCGCTCGAGCTGGTAATAATTGTCGGGGGGCATTGAGGCGACGCATGCGGTTTGGGAAGGCGTTATTGAGGGCCCGGCGCGGGAGATTTTTGGCGAGGTCGAGCACGACGACAGCGATGGTGGAGGCGAAAAAGTCGATGCGGAACAGTTCTTGCGCGACCTTCTGGCGGATGGGCCGCTCGCCACTCGTCAGATTAAGGCGGATGCGGACGGCGCAGGCTATGCTTGGGCAACCGTGCGGCGCGCACAGAAAGCCCTTGAAATTGTCGCAACAAAAGGCGGAATGAAAGCTGACTGGGCATGGATGCTCCCGGCTGCTAGTACCTGAAGGTGCTCACAAAGCATGGAAGATGCTCAAGTAAATTACGTGAGCATCTTCCGGAAAAGTGAGCATCTTCGGGATTTTCTGGTAACGAGAAGCGCCAGCGCTGGAAATATTCCGGCTACTTTTTTAAGTCGTGATAAGTCCGTACTGCTAACAACACCAGCGTCAGTAGTGGAGCAAAGCGTTTGATAAAGCGACAGAGGTATTTCATAGCTGAGGCCTTTCAGAGTGGTGGAGAGCCCGACGGTGCTTTCACTTTTCACCCACGCAAGCTCGCACCTGAGCATTTGTTATCCGCTGCAGTATGTGCCTCCTCCCTCTCACAATCCAACAATGCATCACTTCCACGAATTCCATTCGCGGCGTTACGCTGGGCAACAGCAGGGAGCGGCTGCTGGCCGACCTGCTGAGCGAGAACGGGAGGAGGGGGGCAAGATGCAAGCCAAACAATTTAAAGCGGAAGTAAGCGACGCTGGCTATTCCTTAAGGGCCGCCAACTGGGCCAAAGAGACGGTAGGCATCGAGTCAGCCGAAGAAAAAGGAACAATCAAGGGCGGCTGCACCTGATTCCTACCCGGCGCAGCACCCTAAAGAAAGCGCCGAAGAAACCGAAGAAATCACACTTATTTATATGGTTTCTTCGGTTTCTTCATGGTGTCTTCGAGCGCTTGGGCAGGGTGCCACGACATGAAAGGAGCGAAGGGAGCACTGTTTCTCTGGACTCCCTTCGTGCTCTCTTCGGGATGGTAACGCCTACCCAGGTCGTTGAGTTGCCACCAGGTCACACTCGGACTCAAGGGCTTGAGCAGTTAAGACATACGCAGGATGTGCAGGGTTTGCTCCCGCGCGCACTACCCCCATTACTTGATGGTCAACTGCACCAGGCGGATGGGCTAAAAAGTCCATTCCTTCTTCGTACAGAGCATGCTGCCGCAATCGCCGGTTCAATTCCAGCAGGTAATCGTCTTCATTACGCCGCGGCCGAAAAGGCAAGTCTGCTGAGGGAATATCACCCTGGGTGATTCGTAGTGCTAAAGCCAGAGCCTGCTGTTCAGCCTCTTTTTCGCTCTCGAAGTGCGCTCGGTTGACGCAGCTGTGTCGGTTACCATCGGCGCTCTCGATTACGCCGGTGCCATGCCAAGTGCTTGATTGACCTTCATCAGCAGGCACCTCAAAAACATACGCGGATAATTTGAGGCCGCAATATTCAAATGGATTGCTGTACGGCATGGCTTCACTCCGGTTATTAAAAATATATGATAACAGTGATGGGGACAAACTGGTGGGGAGTTGCTGCGGGAGGAGACTCCCGCATTTCAGAGGAAGGGCAATGCCGAAATCGAGTCCGTGCGGGAGACATTTGGTGACGTTGAACACGTCGATAGCTAGGGCGGTGGCGAGTATCTGGACACCGATCAGTTTCTGCACGTCCTACTGGAGGACGGGCCAGTATTGACAAAGTAGGTCAAGGCTGATGCCACCGGCGCAGGGGGATGCATGGCGGACCATCGAGCGCGCGAAACGCGACCTAGACATCGAGGCGGCGAAGTCCGGCATGAAAGATGGATGTCAATGGATTTTTCCGAAGACCGCAACTAAATATTGTGCTGGTCTTCGGGGAAGTTGGCGGTCTTCGTGGCGAGGTTCAGCGGGCTTTCAGCGAAATAAGTCGGCAGGAACGAGTCAAGCGGACCTCTTCACTCGGCATAGGCGCTAGGCGATATGACTTATCGAACGAATAATACTTTGATAGATGCTCGACACCTTCTTTTGCTCCTTCACACCTCGGAAGTCACACAGACTTACGACCGACTTTTTCTCTGACACTGGTGACGGCGCGAAGCGTGTCAACGTGCGATGCGTAGTCAATACGCATGCATCGTCCGCAAACGGTCGTAACGTTGGGCGGGGTGCCTCTAGGACGGCGTCGAAGTCGAGACTAAGTTGCTGTGGAGGGAGTTTGTTCATTTTGCCCATCCTGAGGGAGAAGGTTTTTTTCCATTAACGATGCTACTACGATTGCCTCGCGCGAGGGCAGTGATTCTAAGCTTTTTTCGATGCGAGGCATAGCTTCATTTAGCGGTACCTTAATCAGTCGTCCACTTGCTTTTCTGGAGTTAGCGGCAACTCTAAACAGCGAAAGAAATTTCGTTGGAGCAACACCATCATACGCTAAAACTCGAACTTTTTTTGAGTCTAGCTCAAGTTCAGAAATCGCGTCGCCATGCAGTTTGATAGCTAAACTCTTACGATAGGGTTCAATGTAATAGACTTCGGTAATGCCTGCCGCGATGATGTGACGCGCGCAGGAATGACATGGGTAGGTCGTTACAAAAATTTTTCCGCCCACAAGCTTGTCTCCCGCGATGCGTCCAGCTCCCAAAATCGCATGCATCTCCGCGTGGATTGCCCTAGAAAATTCTATGAGTCCACCAAGTTTACCGCTCTTTCGAAGCAGATTCCTTGCGTTCTCTCTAGCGTCTGGAGGAATAATTTCTTTAAGAGCATCGACCAACTCATTGGCAAATAGTTGCTTTTCATCGTCGTTGAAACACTTGCCTCCCCCGTGATTCCAGCAACGGCTATCGTCGTTTCCTTCCAGATACAGGCCGCCACCAAACTTAGGGACATCATTCCAGCCGATGCTTAGGACGTGCTCATTCGCATCAGTGACGGCTGCACCTACTTGCCGGGATAGGCACCCAGAATTTGCACTTGCCATTGCAGCGGCGTACATCGCGGACTCCGCGGAGGTGGGCGTAATTACCTTAGTTCCAAGAATTAAGTGCAAAAAGCGCTCCACGCGCTTAATGGTTTCTGAATCTGTGGCCTTGTCTATGCGAAGAAAGAAATCACTCTGCGGGAATGTATCTGAGACCGTTTGGCCTGCCTTCGACTCTTCCCCGGAGTCCCTATCAATTAAGGTATGTACGTCGCCTCCACCAAGGCGATGTCGCTGAGCTATATTATTTTCACGAACCGATAAGGGCGAAAAAACGCCGACCACGTAGAGCATATCTCTATAAACAAGTTTGAGTAAAGCAAGCTCCTCTTTGTTTTTTACAGAGTCTATGATGTGACATATCCTGCGAGGCGCATAGTTTAACGAGCCGTTTTCAATTTTAAATTCTTCGCGTTCGAACCGAATTTTTTCGACAGCAAGTTCGGCAAGAATGCTGGGGCCGAATTTTTCACGCAGCAAGTTGCCTGCATCAATCTGCGCTGTGATTCGCTGGAATGAGTCGTTAGCTGGAATTTCGACCTGGACTACGTCCGCGTGATGCCCGATGAAGTCGCTGAGCCGTATTATTTCGGCTTTGTCATATCCGAACGTGCCTTTTATCATTCGCTGAATTTCTTCGGCAACACTGTGCAATGGTGACCCGATTGGCCCGCACAGGGCTATGACGAGTTCTTCGGTATGAGTAGAAGCAATTCTTTCGGAGGTGCTCGCCTTGCTTGGGGCTACCGCAAGAGGTGAGGCAGGCTTGGTTCGTTTTTGAACTCGCGGCGTAGGCATTATTTTTTTGCTGCAGCGATCAAGCGCAGTCTATGAAGTAAATATTGCAATTTACAATGTTTTTGGTTATTTCAAAAGCAATTTTTAATTTGATTAGTTAATGCAGTCTGGCGAGGTGTATTTCCTGTTCAGCGTCTAGCTGTGACTCACTGTTCTTTAGCCGCAGCCGAAGAAATAGCTATCGCTACAAGCATCGAGCAAAGCATAGAAATCCAAAGAGTAAAAGCGCCGATGACAAATGCCTTGCTTGGTGAGATGTTGAGAAAGCCGAAGTCTATCGCGTAGCCGAGAAGAACCGCAGCGCTACCACCCACGAGCGTGCCCCACATGCCCACAAAAGTCGCCCCAGCTTCGTACCACTTCATCCGCTCTTGCGTTGTGGAGTCTCTCATAATTTCCAATCGATATTTTATAAATGGGTCACGAACAGAGCGGATTTGGCAAATCGGGTTACACAGCGGTTACGTGACGACCATTCGAGCGGCTGACAAGAAAAAAGGGCTACCAGCCGAAGCGGGTAACCCTTTGATTTACTGCTGAATTCTGGTGCCGACTGCCGGTTTCGAACTGGCCACCTGATGATTACAAATCAACTGCTCTACCAAATGAGCTAAGTCGGCAAAAACTGCGCGTTGCGAATTATACGCTATTTAATGCGTGTCAGGGTCGGGCGGCCGCCTTTTTTTGGTGGCTCGTCGTCGCCTGGCGTGGCGGCATCGCGTTGTTCGGGGGAACCGGTGGGCACGGACGACAGGGTGGGACCGCTGGCGGCGGGCGCGAGCACTGGCGGCGGGACGTCGGCGGATGCGGGGCTGTCCGTCGGTTGCGCGTCCGGGTCATCGTTGCCCAGCACGGGCTCGAAGGCCATGCCCTGGCCGTTTTCGTTGGCGTAGATGGCCATCACGTTATCGACCGGTACGTAGATTTCGCGCGAGACGCCGCCAAAACGGGCGTGGAAGCGGATGGCGTCGTTGTCCATCTTCAGGCCGCTGGTGGCGCCGAAGCTGATGTTGAGCACGATTTCGCCCTTTTTCACGTATTCCATCGGTACCGTGGTGCGCGAATCGACTTTGACCGCGAGATATGGCGTGTAGCCGCTGTCGGTGCACCACTCGTAGATGGCGCGCAGCATATAAGGTTTGGTTGAGATTTCAGACATGGTAGGCACGGTGAGGCGGGAGCGCCCCCGTCAGCATGAGGCGGGCGCACCGGTAGTTCAATGAAACGATGGGACAACTATCAATACAAGAACCAAGAATGACAGCTGGCCCAAGATGCCCCAGAAAGCGTAGCGAGCAAGCCCGATATCGGCTTCAGTAACGCAGCCGTACTTGAGTACGGCGAGTAACGCCAAGTCGAGAGCGGGCTGCGCAGTAGCTTTATGGGGATATCTTTAGCGGCGCATGACCTTTTCCGAAGGCGTCAGTGCTTCGATGTACGCAGGACGCGAGAAGATGCGTTCGGCGTATTTCATCAGCGGTGCAGCCGTCTTCGACAGTTCGATGCCGTAGTGGTCCAGGCGCCACAGCAGCGGCGCGACAGCCACGTCGAGCATCGAGAATTCGTCGCCCAGCATGTACTTGTTTTTCAGGAACAGCGGCGCCAGGGTCGTCAGGCGGTCGCGGATTTCCGCGCGTGCCTTGTCGTGGGCCTTGTCGTTGCTCTTGGCGCGTTCGCTTTCCAGCACGTGCACGTGCACGAACAGTTCTTTTTCGAAGTTGAACAGCATCAGGCGCGCGCGGGCACGCATCAGCGGATCGGCCGGCATCAGTTGCGGATGCGGGAAGCGCTCATCGATGTACTCGTTGATGATGTTCGATTCATACAGGATCAGTTCGCGTTCGACCAGGATAGGCACCTGGCCATACGGGTTCATGGTCGAAATATCTTCCGGTTTGTTGAACAGGTCGACGTCGCGCACTTCGAAGTCCATGCCTTTTTCAAACAGGACCAGGCGGCAGCGTTGCGAAAATGGGCAGGTTGTACCCGAATAGAGAACCATCATTTTTTATAGTTCCTTAGAAACAAAGGGGGTGAAGCCGCGAACGGCTCACCCCAGGTCGCTTGTCCACTCATGCGGACAACGCAGAAACAGGCACCAGCCGGCCTGCGGCCGGCGCCTCACTTATTTGACTTCCTTCCAGAACGACGCGTTAAGGCGCCATGCCAGCAGAGCAAATACCGACAGGAACAGCAGCACCCAAACGCCCAGGCGCTTGCGTGTTTGCTGTGCCGGTTCGGCCATCCACTCCATGTAGCCGACCAGGTCGGCTACCGCATTGTCATACTCGATCTTGTTCAACGTACCTGGCTTGACCTGCTCGAAGCCGGCAAATTTGTGGATCTTCTTGCCAGCTTCGTGGGGATCATTCTCTTCCACGAACTTGGCAGTCTGGACACCTTGCAATTCCCATAATACATGCGGCATGGCAACATTCGGCACGACCATGTTGTTCCAGCCGGTCGGACGAGTGTCGTCTTTATAGAACGTACGCAGGTAAGTATACAGGTAGTCGCCGCCTGTGCCAGCGGAAGATGATTTCGCGCGCGAAATTACCGACAAATCCGGCGGTACGACGCCAAAGAAAGCCTTGGCGTCCTGCGGTGCCAGGCTGGTCGTCATCAAGTCGCCGACTTTATCGCCTGAGAACAACAGATTCTGCTTGATCTGGTCTTCCGTCAAGCCCAGGTCGCGCAGGCGGTTGTAGCGCATCGACACGGCGGCGTGGCAATTCAAGCAATAATTGACGAACAATTTGGCGCCATGTTGCAGCGCTGCCATGTTGGTCTGGCGGTCAGGTGCCTTGTCCAGCGGAAAGCCGCCTTCGCTGGCGAGGGCCATGGCGGGCACGAGGGCCAGGATGGCGAGCAGTTTTTTTGCAATCTTCATATGATGTATGTCCTTTGAGCGTGGCGTGAGAGCGGCTTAGTGCGGGTGAAACGTCACACGCGACGGCACGGTCTTGAACTTGCCCATTGCACTCCACCATGGCATCAGCAGGAAAAAGCTGAAGTAAATCAGGGTGCACACTTGCGACACGATGGTTTTCGTATCCGTTGGCGCCTGGGTACCGAGGTAGCCGAGGATCAGGAACGACAGGCCGAAGATGGCATAGATGTATTTGTGCCAGGTCGGACGGTAGCGGATCGATTTCACGGGCGAGTGGTCGAGCCATGGCAGGAAGGCCAGGATCACGACGGAACCGCCGAAGAACACCACGCCCCAGAATTTCGCGTCCAGCACCTGCGGCAGCATGCCGACGATGGCGACGAGCGAGATCACGGCGATGGCGGACTTGACCTTCGTCGACAGGCGCGACTTGAGCCAGATGAACACCACGTAGGCAGCCACGACACCCATCAGCACGTACATGAAGTCGGCCGTGGTGGCGCGCAGCACCGAGTAGAACGGCGTGAAATACCAGGTAGGCGCGATGTGCAGCGGGGTCTTCAGCGAGTCGCCTGGCAGGAAGTTGTTGTATTCCAGGAAATAACCGCCCATTTCCGGCGCGAAGAAGACGACGGCGCTGAAGATGACGAGGAAGATCGACACGCCGAACAGGTCATGCACGGTGTAGTACGGATGCGAAGGAATCGAATCGAGCGGGTGGCCATCGGCGCCCAGGTTTTCCTTCACTTCGATGCCGTCCGGATTGCTCGAGCCGACTTCATGCAGGGCGATCAAGTGCGCTGCAACCAAGCCCAGCAGTACCAGCGGGATGGCGATCACGTGGAAGGCGAAGAAGCGGTTCAGGGTGGCGTCGGAGACGACGTAGTCGCCGCGGATCCACAGCGACAGGTCCGGTCCGATCAGGGGGATGGCGCCAAACAGGTTGACGATCACTTGCGCGCCCCAGTACGACATCTGGCCCCATGGCAGCAGGTAGCCGAAGAACGCTTCGGCCATCAGGCACAGGAAGATGGCGAAACCGAACAGCCAGATCAGTTCACGTGGCTTGCGGTACGAGCCGTACAGCAGGCCGCGCGTCATGTGCAGGTAGACGATGATGAAGAAGGCGGAGGCGCCCGTCGAGTGCATGTAGCGCACCAGCCAGCCCCACGGCACTTCGCGCATGATGTACTCGACGGAATTGAAGGCCAGGGCCGCATCCGGTTTGTAGTGCATGGTCAGGAAGATGCCGGTGACGATCTGCAGCACCAGCACCAGCATGGCCAGCGAGCCGAAGATGTACCAGAAATTGAAGTTTTTCGGGGCGTAGTACTTGCCCCATTGATCGTTCCACAGCTTGGTCAGGGGAAAGCGGTCATCGACCCAGCCCAGCGCTTTTTCGGCGGCGGGAGCATCCGCCGGGAATTTCGTTTCTTTGAAAGCAGCCATGATCAAGCCTCGCCTTTCTCGTCTTTACCTATCAGCAATTTGGTGTCGCTCAGGTACATATGGCGCGGCACTTGCAGGTTGTCCGGCGCCGGCTTGTTCTTGAACACGCGGCCTGCCATGTCGAAGGTGGAGCCGTGGCAAGGGCACAGGAAGCCGCCTTCCCAGTCATCGGGCAGCGACGGTTGCGGGCCGGGGGTAAATTTCGAGGAAGGGGAGCAGCCCAGGTGGGTGCAGATGCCGACGGCGACGAGAATTTCAGGCTTGATCGAGCGTGCTTCGTTCATGCAGTACGGCGGCGTGAATTCGGCGGGATTGCGTTGGGAATTGGCATCGGCGACTTTGCCGTCGGTCTTTTTCAGGGACTCGATCATTTCCGGCGTGCGCTTCAGAATCCAGACCGGCTTGCCGCGCCATTCGACGGTGCGCATTTCGCCGGGTTGCAAGGTGGTGATGTCTACTTCGACGGGCGCGCCGGCCGCTTTTGCGCGCTCCGACGGCTGGAAGGTGCTTACCAAGGCTCCCGCGGTTGCCAATCCAACTACACTGCCCGCCGCGCACGTGGCGACGAGCAAGCCGCGACGGCCTGAATCGACCTGCTTTTCGTTACTCATGCAAACCCCAATCAGTCAAAATGCGAATCTTTATTATGAGTGGCGGCCGCGAAAAAACCGTCGCCGAAGCTCTTTCCCACTGATTGCCGCAACCCGCATCTTTGTACGGTAAAGTGACAACATCCCTGCGGAACTTCGGCCAATGGCGCAGCCCGTGCCAGTTTCTTGTTGATTATCCGGCAGCGAAAAAGCCGCTACTGGCAACCGCAAATTATAAGTGAAGCAAACAACGAATAAAACAAAAACGTTGCTTGTACCATAATTTATATACTTTTGCAGGAGGTGGCTAGTTCTTTCGAACTAGATGCGCGCGGCTGTGCCGGAATTGGTCCTGCTGACAACCACAAGTTGGTGGCACCGGGAATCAATAGTATGATCGGCATGTTTTTTATACATATCCGAAGGAGAAATTCATGGCAATGATGCAAGAATTTAAAGAATTTGCAATGAAGGGTAACGTCGTCGATCTGGCGGTCGGTGTCATTATCGGTGGCGCCTTCGGCAAGATTGTCGATTCTCTGGTGCAAGACGTGATCATGCCGCCCATCGGCCGCATTTTCGGCGGCCTCGATTTCGCCAATTACTATCTGCCCCTGAATGGCCAGGCCACCACCCTGACCCTGGTGGAAGCGAAAAAGGCGGGCGCCGTGCTGGCCTATGGTAATTTCCTCACCATTTTGCTCAACTTCGTCATTCTGGCTTTCATCATCTTCCAGATGGTGCGCCTGATGAACAAGGCCCGCCGCAGCGAACCGGTCGCGCCGGCAGCCCCACCGGCCACGCCGGAAGACATCGTCCTGCTGCGTGAAATCCGCGACTCTCTGCAGAAGAACGGACAGAATAGCAACGATCTGGCAAAATAAGTCGTTCCGGCACCGGCCGGCTGACCTGGGTGGAGTGCTATGCGACGATTCTGGTTATTGTTTGCGCAAACCGTGACGATCGCGTTGGCGCTGTACTTTGTGTACGGCGCGCTGCGCCCGGCCAGCCGGGTACAGCAACTGGGCTCTCCCGCGAAACCGGTGCCCGTGGTGGAAACGGCGTCGAGCAGCCTGGCGCCCGGCTCCTACCGCGACGCGGCGGCGCGCGCCATGCCCGCCGTCGTCAACATCCTCACCCTGCAAGTCCCCAAGCGCGGCGCCCATCCGCTGGCGCGCGATCCCTTCTTCAAACGTTTCTTCGGCGACCGCGACCCGGACGCCGACGATGACGACGACTTGAAAAACAGCCTCGGTTCGGGCGTCATCGTCAGCCATGAAGGCTATGTACTGACCAACAACCACGTGGTCGAAGGCGCCGACGAAATCGAAGTGGTGCTCACCGATGGCCGCAAGGCGCCCGCCAAGGTGGTGGGCCTGGATCCGGAAACGGACCTGGCCGTGATCAAGATCAATCTCGACAAGCTGCCCGTCATCGTGCTGGGCCAGTCGGAACTGGCGCGCGTGGGCGATGTGGTGCTGGCCATCGGCAACCCGTTCGGCGTGGGCCAGACGGTGACCATGGGCATCATTTCCGCATTGGGCCGCAACAACCTGCACATCAACAGTTTTGAAAATTTCATCCAGACGGATGCGGCCATCAACTTCGGCAATTCGGGCGGCGCACTCGTCGATACGCGCGGCAACTTGATCGGCATCAATACGGCAATTTATTCGCAAAGCGGCGGCTCCGTCGGCATCGGCTTTGCCATTCCCGTCTCGACGGCGAAAACCGTGATGGAAGCCATCATCAAGGATGGCCACGTGGTGCGCGGCTGGATCGGCGTGGAAACGCAGGACATCACGCCCGAGCTGGCGCAAAGCTTTGGCTTGCAGCGCAGCAGCGGCGCCATCATCGCCGGCGTGGTGCGCAACGGCCCGGCGGACAAGGCGGGCATCGTGCCTGGCGACATCCTGCTGACGGTGGAAGGCAAGCCCGTCGGCGACACGACGGAAATGCTGAACCTGATCGCCCAACTGCCGCCCGGCGGAAAAGCTAAAATGACGGTGCTGCGCAAGAATCGCGAAGCGGCGCTCGACGTGGTGGTGGGCAAACGCCCCCTCCCGAAAGAGCTTTCCAAATAGTTGTTGATCGGAAGCTGACACATGCATGTGCGTGATTTGACCCAATTTTTACGTGAACTGAGCGATAACAACAACCGTCCCTGGTTTGTCATGAACAAGCCCCGCTACGACATCCTGCGCGAGGAATTCCTGGCCCTGGTGACGTCGCTGATCGGCGAGCTGGGCAAGTTCGATCCAGCCGTGAAATACTGCAATCCGAAGAAGGCCATGTTCCGCATCAACCGCGACGTGCGCTTTGCCCACGACAAGAGCCCGTATAAAACGCGTTTTTCCGCCGCCATCGCGCCGAACGACATGCGCCGTCCCAGCAAGGCGGGCGGCCCCACGTATTATCTGCAGATCGATGGCCAGGGTAATTTGCTGTTCGGCGCCGGCGAATACATGCCGCCGCCGGGCCGCCTGAAGGCGCTGCGCGACCACATGGTCAACGACGCGCCAGGTTTTTCCAAAGTGCTGAAAAATAAGCGCTTGAAAGCCCGTTTCGGCACCATCCAGAACGAGGGCAAGCTGCAGCGTCCGCCCAAGGGCTTCGAGGCGGATGCCGAACACATCGAATTCATCAAGCTGAAGAGCTTTTTTGTCTGGACCGAAATACCGCTGCCCGTGAACGAACCCGAGAAACTGCTGCCGACGCTGGCGGAAGGCTTGAAGGATGCGTGGCCGCTGGTCGAGTGGATGCGCGGCGCGAAAGAGCCGGAGGAAGTCACCGAGTAATTGCGGAAGGAGCACATGATGGCACTGGAACACGCAAGTTCAGGACAGGTGATCGACGTGCGGCGCAGGGACGGCGACGACCTGTCGCAGTTTTCCGCCATCGCGCTGGCCAAGACGGACGAACTGGAATTGATCCGCATGTGCATGCCCAAGGGCAAGACCATGCCCGAGCATCACGTGCTCGGCGAGATCACCTTGCTGTGTTTGCAAGGGCAGGTGGCGGTCGATGCGCATGGCCGCGAGCAGCTGCTGGGGCCGGGGCAGATGCTGTATCTGCACGGCGGCCAGGCGCATGCTTTGGCCGCGCGCGAAGACAGTTTATTGCTGCTGACCATACTCATGCACAAGGCGGGCCGCTAAGCCCCGCCTTGCCACGCTTTCAGGTGGCTTCATCGCGCGGATCGCGCGACAGCAGTTGCTGCACCATCACCTGCGGCAAATCGCCATCGAACAGCACGCCGGCCACCGCATTGGTGATCGGCATGTCGACGCCCATGCGGCGCGCCAGTTCGCGCACGGCCTTGGCGCACGGCACGCCTTCAGCCACATGACCGAGTTCGGCCACGATGGTGGCCAGCGCCTTGCCTTGCGCCAGGCCCAGGCCGACGCGGCGGTTGCGCGACAGGTCGCCCGTGCAGGTCAGAATCAGATCGCCGATGCCCGTCAAGCCCATGAACGTTTCCGTCTGGCCACCCAGGGCCGTGCCCAGGCGCGTGATTTCCGCCAGGCCCCGCGTGATCAGCGCGGCGCGTGCATTCAGGCCCAGGCCCAGGCCGTCGGCCACGCCCGTGGCGATCGCCAGCACATTCTTGACGGCGCCGCCCACTTCCACGCCCACCAGATCCTCGCTCGCATACACGCGGATGGTGCCGCCATGCAAGGCCGAGACGACGGCGCCGCGCAAGGCGGCATTGTGCGAGGCGATGGTCAGCGCGCACGGCAAGCCGCGCGCCACTTCCTGTGCGAACGAGGGGCCGGACAGGGCGCCGCCGGCGACCGTGTCGCCCAGCACTTCCTGCACGATCTGGTGCGGCAGCATGCCCGTGCCGCCCTCAAATCCTTTACAGAGCCACACCAAGTTGCCGACGGTCTTGTCTTTCAGTTGCTGCAGCATGGGCCGCAGGCCCGCCACGGGGCAGGCGGCGATCAAGAGGCCGTGTTCGCCGCCGGCATGCGCGACGGCCGCGTCGAAATCGGCGCTGATGCGCAATTGCGGCGGCAAGGCAAAACCTGGCAGATAGCTGTTTTCGCCGCTGGCGGCCATGGCGGCCATGGCGTCGCCGTTGCGGCCCCACAGCAGCACGTCGTGGCGGCCGGCCAGGGCCATGGCCACGGCCGTGCCCCAGGCGCCGGCGCCCAGCACGGTAATCGGGCGCGGACCAGCCTTGGCGGCGGTATCGGGAGTATTTTCAGGGGGAACTTGCATGCGACCTCAGTCTGGCAGGGGAGGGGCGCGGCGCGGCTGGCCGCTGCCCGGATGAATCTGGCGGTGCTGGTACTTACAAGCCCCACACTTCGCTGGTCTTGACGTAGCCGCTCTGGCCATCCTTGTGGCGTACCTTGACCCAGCCGGAGTTCGGTTGCTCGCTCATTTCCAGCAGTACGCCCTTGTCGACGAGGAGGATGGGGGAGGCGTTGTCGTCGGGGCTGGCGCGAACCTTGAGGTTTGCGGCGCGCGCCACGACGTTGCGCTTGGCGGACAGGCCCTTGGCTTCGGTCCAGGCCATTTCGCCGCTGGCGTCGCGGACCTTGACCCATTCGCCGTAGCTGAGCACGACTTCCAGCGGCATGCCGCGTGGCGCCACGTACAGCTTGCCGCCCTTGGCGGACGGTGCGTCGTACAGGATCACGGGAGCGGCGCCCACCGTTTTGAAATCGACGGCGTGGCTGGCGGCGGTCGCCAGCAGCAGCGCGGCGCCGGCCATCCAGCGGAACTTGCTCAAGAGCGCACTTTTCAACATGATATTTTTGAACCTTAACGAAACACGGCGGCCAGGCCGCCGTTTCTTACCTGCAGTATAGAACACTCACAAAACCGTCGCGAGCGGCAGTGCATTGTGGCCCAGAAGCGCAGCTGTGCCAGAGCACAGCGAGCCTCGCAGGCCGCAAGGCGCGCCGCGCAGCAGGTTTGGTGAGATGTTCTTAGTGCGTTTCGCTGGCTGCTGGAGCTGCGGCAGCGGCGTCAGCAATAGCTTGCAGACGTTGTTGGTAGAACACTTCGAAGTTGATCTCGGCCAGGTGCACTGGCGGGAAGCCGGCACGGGTGATCACGTCGGCGATGTTGGCGCGCAGGTAAGGGTAGATGATGTTCGGGCAGCCGATTCCCAGCAGCGGATCGAGTTGATCGGCAGGAATGTTGCGTGCTTCGAAGATACCAGCTTGCTTGCCTTCAACCAGGAAAGCGACTTTTTCGCCGACCTTGGCGGTCACGGTGATGGTCACGGTGGCTTCGAAGATGCCGTCGGCCAGAGGCGCAGCGCCCACGTCCAGAGCCACTTCGATCGCTGGTGCTTCTTGTTCCAGGAAAATAGCTGGGGAATTTGGTTGTTCCAGCGACATGTCTTTCAGGTAGACGCGTTGGATTTGGAAGACTGGTTGCAGATTTTCGTCAGACATGGAACGCTTTCGTTGTAAAGGACAAGAACGGCACACCGTTCAAATATGGTGCTTGCGGTATTCAAACCGCGCCGGGTAGGCGCGGCCAGATCAGGTGCGAGGGCAATTGTATCAAAACAATACGACAAAAAACCAAGCAATTTCTCGAACCCGCTTTATATCAGGCTGCCGTGCCATTTAACAAGGGGTCCAGCTTGCCGGCTTGATCGAGCGCATACAAATCGTCGAATCCGCCCACGTGGGTTTCGCCCACATAGATTTGCGGTACCGTGCGGCGGCCCGTGCGTTCCATCATCTTGATGCGCTCTTCCGGGTCGAGGTCGACACGGATCTTTTGCACGGTCACGCCCTTGGCTTCCAACAGGCGCTCGGCGCGCACGCAATACGGGCACACGGCGGTGCTGTAAACAATAACGGGTACGGTCATGATGATTCCTTCAGTTAAGGCTGGCTTATTTTGCCAGCGACAAGGTTTTCAATGGCAAACCTTGCTTTTTCCATTCGTCGAGGCCGCCTTCCAGGCTCGTTGCCTCAGCGAAACCGGCTTTGCCCAGCAGGCCGACGGCGGTTGCCGAACGCGAACCTTTCTGGCAAACCACTACAATGGGGCGCGTTTTGAATTTTTCCAGCTCGCCCAGGCGTTTTGCCAGTTCCGGCAGCGGAATATTTTTTGCGTCAGGCAAGTGGCCCGTGGCGAATTCTTCTGCGCTGCGCACGTCGACGATGATGGTCTTGCCACGGTTGATCAGTTGCGTGACTTCCAGCACGGTCGCGCGCTTGCCGCGCATCGACAGCAGTGGCCAGAGGAGGGCGCCGCCGGAAATAATGACGATGGCAAACAGAAAAATGTGGTCGATAATGAATTTCACGTAGGGTCCAATGGTTTAAGTCAATCCGCGCATTATAAAATAGAAGCTGGACGAGGTCTTTTTACGTTTTGCTTTTTTGATTTGAACCCCTTGAGAAGATAGAACTATGTACAAAATCGTTTTCATGCGTCACGGCGAGTCCACCTGGAACCTCGATAACCGCTTCACCGGCTGGACCGACGTCGACCTGACGGAAAAGGGCGTCAACGAAGCCAAGGCCGCCGGCCAGATCCTCAAGCAGGAAGGTTTTACGTTCGACGTGGCCTACACTTCGGTCCTGAAGCGCGCCATCCGCACCCTGTGGCTGGCGCTCGACGAGATGGACATGATGTATCTGCCAATCAAGAACGACTGGCGCTTGAACGAACGCCACTACGGCGCCCTGCAAGGCCTGGACAAGGGCGAGACGGCCGCCAAGTATGGCGACGAGCAAGTGCTGGTCTGGCGCCGCAGCTACGACACGCCGCCGCCGCCGCTGGAAGCGGACGATGACCGCGCCTCGTTCAACGATCCGCGCTATGCCGGCTTGCCGCAAGCGTCGATTCCATTGACGGAATGCCTGAAAGATACCGTGGCGCGCGTGATGCCGGCCTGGGACGACGAAATCGCCCCGGCCATCCGTGCTGGCAAGAAGATCATCATTTCGGCCCACGGCAACAGCTTGCGCGCGCTGATCAAGATGCTCGACGGCATCAGCGACAGCGACATCGTGGGCCTGAACATTCCGAACGGCCAGCCGCTCGTGTATGAACTGGACGCCGATTTGAAACCGATTCGTCATTACTACCTGGGCGACCCGGCAGCGATTGCGGCAGCGCAAGCGGCCGTGGCGAACCAAGGGAAGGCCAAGTAACTTGTTGTCTTTCTTCCGCGGCACAGCAATCGCCCCCTCTGCTGAACGACCCCTGCCGGCGTGGCGCGCCGGTGCCATGCTGTGCGCAGCGCTGCTGATGTCGAGCGGTGCGGCACACGGTGCCAAGCCCACCGAACGCAGCAAGCAGAAGGCGGCCGCGGAAGCGCAACGTGCTGGATTGCAACAAAAGCTGACGGCGCTCAAGCGCGACATCAGCCGGACGGAAAGCGCCAAGGATGACGCGGCCGATACCCTGGCCGAGTCGGAAGAGGCCATTTCCAACGCCAACCGCGCCTTGCGCGACCTGGCGCAGGAGCAAAGCGAGACGGGCGTGAAACTCAATGCGCTGGGGCAAGAACACCAGCAGCTGACGGCCACCGTCGAAAAACAAAAGACGCAGCTGTCGAAATTGCTGCGTGAACAATATGTTGCCGGCAATGAAGACCGCATCAAGCTGCTTTTGTCGGGCGACAACCCCAACCGCATCAACCGCGACTTGCAATTGATGGCCTATGTGTCGCAGGCGCAGGCGCGCCTGCTAGAGGCCTTGCGCGCCAACTTGCTGGCGGTGGAGAAAAACCAGGCGGACGTGCAGAACGCCAAGGATGAACTGGAAGAAATCGCGCAGGAAGAGCGCGACCAGAAAGCCCTGCTGGTGCAGGAGAAGGCGCGCCGCGCCGCCTTGCTGACGAGCTTGTCGCAGCGCCTGGTGGCGCAGCGCAAGGAAGTGGGCAATGTCGAGCGCGACGAACAGCGCATGGGCAACCTGGTCGACAAGCTGGCAAAACTGATCGAAGAGCAGGCCGCCGCGGCCGCGGCCGAAAAGAAACGCCAGCAATTGCTGGCCGAACAGCGCGCCGCCGCGAAAGCGGCCGCCGACGCCAAGATCGCGGCGGAAAAACACGAACGCCTGCTGGCCGCGCGCGCCAAGGCGGCCCAGGCGCAGGCCGAACGGGAACGTCTTGCGAAAGAGCAACAAAATAAATCGGGCAAGATCAAGCCGCAGACGCCGCCACCGCCGCCCGTGAAACTGGAACCGATCGATGACGACGAGCCGCCGCAAGTGGCCAAGGTGACGCCGAAACCGGAACCCAAGCCGGAACCGGAGCCGGAACGTCCAAGCCTGGGCCCGGCCGCGCCGGCCGGCGCCTTTGCCAGCATGAAGGGGCAGCTGCGCGCGCCCGTGGCGGGCAAGATCGCCGCCCGCTTCGGCAGCAAGCGCGGCGACGGCCCCAGCTGGAAGGGCGTGTTCATCCGCACGGGCGAAGGCAGCGAAATCCACGCCATCGCCGGCGGCAGGGTGGTGTTTTCCGACTGGCTGCGTGGTTTCGGCAATCTGATCATCGTCGACCATGGCGGCCAGTACATGAGTATTTATGGCAATAACCAATCCTTGCTGAAACGCGTGGGCGACGCCGTGAAGGGGGGCGACGCCATTGCCAGCGCGGGCAACAGCGGC
This sequence comes from Janthinobacterium violaceinigrum, assembly GCF_009208555.1. Classification (GTDB taxonomy): domain Bacteria; phylum Pseudomonadota; class Gammaproteobacteria; order Burkholderiales; family Burkholderiaceae_D; genus Janthinobacterium; species Janthinobacterium violaceinigrum. Next base: position 60,218 of record NZ_WFLI01000006.1, read on the forward strand.
GGCAACGAGGAATCAGGGCTATACTTTGAGCTGCGTCATCAGGGCCGCGCCTTCGACCCCGCCACCTGGGTGAAGTTTTAAGTCCCCACCATTGCTGCGGCAGCGAATTTGTAGATTGCGAAGAATACATGGGTATCAAAGTCAAAAGTATCGGCCTGATCGGTCTGGGCGTACTGGCCGGCATCGGCATGTCGCTGCAGTTCCCTGCCGTGGCGCAGAAAATCACGAATGCCCCGCTGCCGCTCGACGAGCTGCGCCAGCTGTCCGACGTCTTCGGCCTGATCAAGTCCGATTACGTCGAGAAGGTAGAAGACAAGAAACTTCTGACGGAAGCCATTTCCGGCATGGTCTCGTCCCTGGACCCGCACTCCGTCTACCTGGATAAAAATGCCTTCAAGGAAATGCGCGAAAGCGTGCAGGGCAAGTTTGTCGGCATCGGCATCGAAGTGAGCATGGAAGACGGCTACGTGAAAGTTGTCTCGCCCATCGAGGACAGCCCTGCCGCCAAGGCGGGCATCCTGGCGGGCGACCTGATCACCCGTCTCGACAACATTCCGCTGAAAGGCTTGCAGCTGGAAGAAGTCATCAAGAAGATGCGCGGCCAGCCTGGCACCAAGCTGGTGCTGACGATGTCGCGCAAGGGCGAAAGCAAGCCGCTCGTCTTCCCCATCGTGCGCGAGGAAATCCGCGTGCAAAGCGTGAAGGCCAAGATGGTCGCGCCCGGCTATGCCTGGCTGCGCATCGCCCAGTTCCAGGAACCGACCGTCGAGGACATGGTCAAAAAGATCAACGCCCTGTATGCGCAAGACCCCAAGCTCAAGGGCCTGGTGCTGGACTTGCGCAACGATCCCGGTGGCGTCGTGCCGGGCGCCATCGGCGTGGCGACAGCATTTCTTCCGGGTAATTCCGTGATCGTGTCCACCAAGGGCCAGTTGCCGGAATCGAAACAGGTGTTCTATGGCCGCCGCGAGTTCTATGCGGCGCCGGGCGCCAAGGCGGACCCGCTGGCCAAGCTGCCGGCCGCGCTGAAAACCGTGCCGCTGGTGGTGCTGGTCAATGCCGGTTCCGCATCCGCGTCGGAAATCGTTGCCGGCGCCCTGCAGGATTACCAGCGCGCCACCGTCATCGGCACGCAGACGTTTGGCAAGGGTTCCGTGCAAACCTTGCGCCAGATCACGGCCGACACGGCTGTCAAGCTGACCACGGCCCGCTACTACACGCCGAAAGGCCGGGCCATCCAGGCGCGCGGCATCGTGCCCGACTTGCTGGTCGATGAAACGGCCGAAGGCGATGGCTGGAACAGCCTGCGCATCCGCGAGGCGGACCTGGAAAAACACTTGAGCAGCAACGATGGCAAGCCGGAAGCGGCCAAGCCGACCATGGAAGGCGTGCACGAACAGCTGGAAGAAGAGCAGCGCCTGATTGCCACGGCGAAAAAGCGCAAGCCGCTCGAGTATGGCGCCAAGGACGATTTCCAGCTGCAGCAGGCGCTGAACCACTTCCAGGGCTTGCCGGTGCAGCTGGCCAAGGTGGACCCGAAGACGGACAAGATCGGCGCCAAGCCGGAAATTGCTTCCGACATCAAGGCGGACGACAAGAAAATTCCTGTGCAGAAACCGTAGTCGCCGCCATGAACGACAATCAGCTGCTGCGCTATTCGCGCCATATCCTGCTGGACGAGATCGGCATCGAAGGCCAGCAAGCCTTGCTCGACGCGCATGTGCTGGTGATCGGCGCGGGCGGGCTCGGTTCGCCCGCGGCCATGTATCTGGCCGCCAGCGGTGTCGGCAAGCTGACCCTGGTCGATGACGATACGGTCGACCTGACCAATCTGCAGCGCCAGATCGCCCACACCACGCAGCGCGTGGGCCAGCCGAAAGTGCTGTCGGCGCGTGAAACCTTGACCGGAATCAATCCGGATATTGAAATTGTGGCGCTGCAGGAACGTCTCGGCGGCGCGCGCCTGGCCGAACTGGTCTGCTCCAGCACGGTGGTGCTCGACTGCACCGATAACTTCGCCACGCGCCATGCCGTCAACCGCGCCTGCGTGGCGGCCAAGGTGCCGCTGGTGTCGGGCGCCGTGATCCGCTTCGACGGGCAAGTGAGCGTGTTCGACCCGCGCACGGGCACCCAGCCCTGCTACTCCTGCCTGTTTCCGCAGGAACAGCAGTTCACGGATGAGGCGTGCTCGACCATGGGCGTGTTCGCGCCGCTGGTGGGCGTGGTGGGCGCCATGCAGGCGGCCGAGGCGCTGAAACTGGTGATGGGCACGGGGGAATCCCTGGCCGGGCGCCTGCTGCTGCTCGACGGCTTGCACATGGAATGGAGCAGCATGCGCGTCGCGCGCGACCCGGGCTGCGCCGTTTGCGGCGAAGTGGTCTTGCCGGGCTGACAGGCGCCGCACAAATTTTTCCCCATATGACAGGCTTTGTCATATTTCCGCTTTATACTCTGCATTCATTACTCACCTTCTTCTCTCTTTCTTATGCAAAACGCAGCAAACCATCCGAATCGCCAGCGCCGCGCGCGCGGCTTCACTTTGATCGAAATCATGGTTGTGGTGGTGATCATGGGCATCCTCGCCTCGCTCGTGGTGCCCAAGCTGATCGCCCGCACGGGCGAGTCGAAAGTGGCGGCGGCGAAAGTCGACATCGCCACCGTGATGCAAGCCTTGAAACTGTACCGCCTGGATAACCAGCGCTACCCGACGACGGAACAGGGCTTGCAGGCGCTGATCGAAAAACCGACGACGGGACCGGCCGCGAACGGCTGGAAGGCGGGCGGCTACCTGGAAAAGATGCCGAAGGATCCATGGGGCAACCCATACCAATACCTGTCGCCAGGCGTGAAAGGCGAAGTCGATCTGATTTCGCTGGGTGCCGACGGCCAGCCCGGCGGTAGCGGCGACGATGCCGATATCGGTTCCTGGGAACTGTAAGTTTCCCATTGCATGCCTGCCATGACCACCGGCCGCCAGCTGCGCCAGCGCGGCTTCACGCTGATCGAATTGCTGGTGGTGATGGTCATTATCGGCGTCACCCTGGGCCTGGTCTCGCTGAACGCCATGCCGAACGGCCAGCAGGCGCTGCAAAAGGAAGCCGAGCGCATCGCCCTGCTGCTGCAGCTGGCGCGCGATGAAGCCATCGTGCGCAGCCGGCAGGTGGCTTTCGAGGCGGACGAAAATCAATACCGTTTCCTGGTCCTCAATGAAAAGCTGTGGCAGCCCGTGACGCAGGACGATTTGCTGCGCGAGCGCAGCTTCAACAATACGCCCATGCTGCTCAGCGTGCAGCCGTCGAGCAGCGTGGCCCAGCCCCTGCGCATCATCTTCGGCCGCGAACCCGTCGACAAGCCCTTCGTGCTGACCCTGGCCAGCGGCGAACGCAGCGTGGCCATCCGCGCCGACGGCATCGGCCATTTCACGGTCGAGCAATGATGCGGCCCTCAGCTCACCGCCGCCCGCGCGGTTTTACTCTGCTCGAAGTCCTCGTCGCCCTCGTCATCGTCGGCACGGCGCTGGGCGCCTCCTTGCGCGCCGTGGGCAGCCTGACGCAAAACAGCGACGGCTTGCGCAGCGCCATGATGGCCACCTGGTCGGCGGAAAACCACCTGGTGCGGCTGCGCCTGGCAAAAACCTTCCCGCAGACGGGCAAGCGCACGGTCGACTGCCCGCAGGGCGATTTAAAACTCATCTGCGAAGAGGAAGTGGTGGCCACGCCGAATCCCCGCATCCGGCAAGTGCGCGTCAACGTGTATGACGTGCAATACCCGGCCCGGCGCATCGTGCGCCTGGTCTTGCTTTCCTTTAACGACTGATGGCGCGCCGCACGCTCTCCACCGCCGGTTTCACGCTGATCGAGCTGCTCGTGGCGATCGGCATCCTGGCCATGGTCGCCGTGCTGGGCTGGCGCGGCCTGGACAGCATCATGCGTTCGCGCGAAGTGCTGACCAGCCAGCTGGAGCAGGCACGCGGCATGCAGCTGGCGTTTGCCCAGATGCAAAGCGATTGCGACCACCTGGCTGGCGCCGGCCTAAGCACCAGCCTGCTGAATGGCCGCACCAACTTGTCGGCGGAAAATGACCGCCTGACCCTGGTGCGCCTGGCCGCATCGGAACAGGAAGCGCAGCAGTTGCAAGTGGTCACTTACCGCCTGCGCGGCGGCGTGCTGACGCGGCGCGAGTCGAACGGTACGCGCGACCTGGCCGTGCTCGACACCCTGTGGCAGGCGGCGCGCGACGATACCGATACCTCCAGCGCCGACGTGGCCCTGATGCATGGCGTCGACAGCATGGTCATGCGGGGCTGGAGCAATGGCGCCTGGAACGTGCTGACGGCGGGCGCCGCCATTTCCACGCAAGTGCCGGGCCTGGAAGTGACCCTGCAGATGCCGGGCCAGGACGCGGGCCTGTCCAAAGTCTTTTTATTGGGGCCGGGATGAAGAGTTTTTCCCGCCCAGCACGCCAGCGCGGCGTGGCCGTCATCACGGCCTTGCTGCTGACGGCGCTGGCCATCACCGTCGTCGCCAGCCTGTTCTGGCAGCAGCAGGTGCAGGTGCGCTCGATGGAAAACCAGCGTTTGCGCCTGCAGACGCAATGGGCCATGCGCGGCATGGTCGACTTCGCCCGCTTCTGGCTGCGCCAGGACAATCCTTCGCTGACGGCGCTCGATGGCGTATGGGCCACGCCCATCGAGGAAGCGCGGCTCGACGATTATGTGGACCGCGAGAAGGTCGACACGGAAAAATTCGACGCCACCGTCTCGGGCCGCGCGCTCGATGCGCAGGCGCGTTTCAATATCACCAACCTGGCCACCGCCACGGGCATCGTCAGCCAGCCCTACGTGCAGGCCTACCAGCGCTTGCTGTCCAACTTGCAGCTCGATAGTTCGCTGGCGCAGGCCACGGCCGATGCCGTGCTGCGCGCGCGGCCGAAACCGCGTGCCGCCGACAGCGGCACCGACGGCAAGACGCCCGCCGCCCCCGCCGCCACGGGCGGCAGCAGCGAGCCGGTGGCCTTCACGCAGGTCGAGGACTTGCTGGCCGTGCCAGGCTATACGCCGCAAGCCATCGAGAAGCTGCGCGATTACATCATCGTGCTGCCGAAACCGACGGCGGTGAACGTGAATACGGCGTCGGCCGAGGTGCTGTCGGCCATTACCGACATGTCGGTCTCCGAGGCCAGCGCACTAACCTTGAGCAATCCGCGTAAAAAGTTTGTCGATAGAGCAAATTTCCAGAATAATATCAACGGCAAGTTGCCGATCAATGGCGTGGAGATCGATGTGAAAAGTCAGTACTTCCTCACCGTGATCCGCGTGCGCCTGGACCGCGCCGCGCTCGATGCGCAGGCACTGGTGTGGCGCGAGCCGAATCCTGCGCGCACCACCAGCCTGGTCTGGCTGCGGGAAAATTAACAGCTGAAAGCGAGTCACTTTGACAATACTGTATATCCGTCACCCGGCCAAGGCGTCCACCGACAGCGCGCCTGCCTGCTCCTTCGTGCTGGCCGGCGACGGCGGCGCCCTGTTGCAGCAGGGCAGCGCGCCGCTGGGCAGCCTGGGCCAGTTGATCGCCGGCGCGAAGCAGGTGGTGCTGTTGCTGGCGGCCGCCGACGTGACCCTGCTGCGCCTGAAAACGCCGCCGCTGGCCGGCGCCCGTTTGCGCGCGGCCTTGCCGGGCCTGGTGGAAGAACATATTCTCGGCGACGCCCAGGATTGCCTGCTGGCCGCCGGTGCGCCCGACGCTGCTGGCATGCGCACGGTGGCCGTGGCGCAGCGCGCCTGGGCCGAGGTGTTGGTAAAAGCTTTGCTGGCGCAGGGCGCGCGCAAGGTGGCGCTGCTGCCGTCGCAGCTGTGCCTGCCCCTGCAGCCGGGCAGCGTGACGGCTGCCCTGCAGGCCAGCGGCGACGGTTTGGAACTGGCCTTGCGCCAGGCGCCGCAAGAGGGCCTGGGCCTGGTATTGCCGGCCCAGCCGCAGCAGGCGCTGCTGGCGACGCGCGCGTTTGCCGGCGACGTGCCCCTGACGGTCTACGTGGCGCAGGCGGAGCTGGCGCAATATCAACAGCTCGCGGCCGGCATGGAGGGCGTGACGGTCGAGCCTGACCACTGGGCGCACTGGATTGCCGGCGCCAGGGGCGCGGCGCTGGACCTGGCCCCTGCGCTGGGCACGGCGACAGGCGCGGCCGCCGACTGGCGCCGCTGGCGCTGGCCGCTGCGCCTGGCACTGCTGGCCGTGATCGTCAACCTGGCCGGCATGAATATCGAATGGATGCGTTTGAAGCGCGAGGCCGCCACCGTGCGCACCTCGATGCAGCAAACCTTCAAGGCCGCGTATCCGAACGAAGCGCCCGTGTTTGGCCTGGAAGCGGAGCAGATGCGGCGCAATATCGCCGCTGCCCGCCTGCAGGGCGGGCAAGCCAGCATGGATGACTTCACCAGCATGAGCGCGGCCCTGGGCGAGGCGCTGGGCGGCTTGGCCGGGCGCGGCGTGGTGGCGTCGCTGGAATACCGCGAGCGGGCCCTGATCGTCAGGCTGAAACCGGACATGGTCGACGCCAGCGCCCAGGCGCAGGTGCGCGACGGCCTGGCCGCGCGCAAGCTGGCCCTGAATGAAACGGCGCCGGGCGTGTGGAAGATCACGCCGGCCACGGGAGCAAAAGCATGAGTGCAGCAGTAAACAAGATCCGCGCCGCGCTGACGGGCCAGGAACAGAACCTGCAGGCGTTCTGGACGGAGCGCACGCAGCAGGAACGCAAGCTGCTGGCCATCGGCGGCGTGGTGGCGGGGCTGGCCCTCGTCTATGCCGTGTTTTTCGAGCCGGCCTGGACGGGGCGCATCTCCCTGCAAAAGAGCTTGCCCGAGCTGCGCCAGAACGCGGCCCAGCTGCAGGCGCTGGCGCGCGAAGCGGGTGACCTGGCGCGCCAGGCGCCGGTGCAGGTGGCCCCCATGAGCCGTGAAAGCCTCGACGCCTCGCTGAAAGCGCGCGGCCTGAGCCCGCAATCGCTGTCGCTGACGGGGGAATATGCGCGCGTGCAGCTGAACGGCGTGCCGTTCGCCAGCGTCATGCTGTGGCTGGACGGCTTGCGCCGCGAAGGCCGCGTGGCGGTGCAGGAAGCGAAGATCACGGCGCAGAGCAAGGCGGGGCTGGTCGACGCCAGCCTGACCCTGCACCAGAGCCCGGGCGCGGCGCGATGATGCGCCTGCTTGGCTGGCTGCTGGCCATCGTCGCCAGCGTCTGCATCACCCTGCTGGTATTTTTTCCGGCCGGCTGGGTTGCGGGCATCGTGGAAAAGCAGACGGGCGGACGTTTGACCTTGGGCGACGCGCAAGGTACCCTGTGGCGCGGCTCGGCCTTTATCGGCGGGGCCGCCAGCGCGAACGGCGCCGTGACGCCCCTGCTGCCGGGGCGTTTCAGCTGGCGCATTTCGCCCTCGGTGCTGTGGGGATCGGCGGACGTGGAATTGCAGAACCCGCAGGCGCTGTCGCAGACGGTGAACTTGCGCGGGTCGTGGTCGCACTGGCAAGTCAGCCCGGCGGCCCTGCTGCTGCCGGCCGATGGCCTGGGCGGCCTGGGCGCGCCCTTGAATACCGTGGCGCCGACGGGCAGCATGCGCCTGTCGTGGAGCACCCTGGAGCTGGCCCTGGAGCAGCGGCAGTTTTCCGCCGTCGGCCGCACCACCTTGCAGATGACGGACATGGCGTCGCGCCTGTCGTCCTTGCGTCCGCTGGGCAGCTACGAGCTCGATTTCGATTGGCAGGGGCAGCAGGCGACGTTGACCTTGCGCTCCATCAAGGGACCGCTGCTGCTCGACGGCAGCGGCAGCCTGCAACAGGGGCGCATGCAGTTTTCCGGCCAGGCCCAGGCCGCAGCAGGATATGAAGAGACCTTGGCGAGTTTGTTGAATTTGCTGGGACAGCGCCGTAGCAATAGCGAAAAAAACATCATCGCCTTAGAGTTCAGACAATGAAAAAACCATCCGTGAGCCCCCATACTTTCTCCTTCTCGCTGCGCCGCCTGTCGGCCGCCGCCTTGCTGTGCTGTTCCGTGGCCGGCATGCCGGCATCCGTCTGGGCCGCGCCCGGCGATGAAGCGGCGCTCAATTTCGTCGGCGCCGACATCGAATCGGTGATCAAGGCGGTGGGCCATTACACCAACATCAATTTCGTCATCGACCCCCGCGTCAAGGGCACGATCACCCTCGTGTCGGAAAAATCGATCAGCAAGACGCAGGCTTTCGGACTGCTCGCTTCCGCCTTGCGCCTGCAGGGCTACGCGGTGGTGTCCGGCGACGGCTACGCGAAGGTGGTGCCGGAAGCGGACGCCAAACTGCAATCCGTGCCCACCCAGGTGGGCAATGGCAGCAGCCAGGTGAAGGGCGACCAGATCGCCACCCAGGTGTTTTACCTGAACTACGAATCGTCGGCCAACCTGCTGGCCGTGCTGCGCCCGCTGATCTCGCCGAACAATACGATCAACGCCAACCCGGGCAACAACTCGCTGGTGATCACCGATTACGCGGATAACCTCAAGCGCCTGGCGAAGATCATCGCCGCGCTCGACGTCCCCGCCTCGACGGACCTGGACGTGATTCCCGTGCGCTATGCGATCGCTTCCGACCTGGCCTCGATGGTCAACAAGCTGATGGAGGGCGGGAATGCGGGCGCCGGCGCGACGGGCGACGCGGGCAAGGTGTCCGTGCTGGCCGACCCGCGCACCAATTCGCTGGTGCTGCGCGCCCCGTCGGCGGCGCGCGCCAACCTGGCCAAGTCGCTCATTTCCAAGCTGGACCAGCCCACCACGCAGCTGGGCAACGTGCACGTGGTGTACCTGAAAAATGCGGACGCCACCAAGCTGGCGCAGACCTTGCGCTCGGTCGTGACGTCGGACGGCACGGCTGCTTCGGCGCAGCAGGGCAGCAGCAACCAGAGCACGAACAACCAGATCAGCCAGACCAACAGCGGCATGAACAGCACTGGCCTGGGCGGCAATACGCAAAGCGGCGGCACGGGCGGCGCGTCGCTGAACAACGGGCCGCAGCAGCTGTCGTCGGGCGGCGCGGCCGGTTTCATCCAGGCCGACGCGTCCACCAACACCCTGATCCTGACCTGCAACGAAGCCGTCTACCGCAACCTGCGCGCCGTGATCGACCAGCTCGACGTGCGCCGCGCCCAGGTCTACATCGAGGCGCTGATCGTCGAAGTGACGTCGTCCAAGGCGTCCGAATTCGGCGTGCAGTGGCTGGGCCTGTCGGGCGACAGCTCCAGCAACTACCGCGTGGGCGCGCTGCAGTCGTTCGCCTCGGGCACCACCAACAACATCGGCGCCATCGCCACGGGCGGCGGCAAGGTCTTGCCGACGGGCGGCCTGACGGTCGGCATCTTCAAGCAGATCAACGGCGCGCTGGGCCTGGGCGCCGTGGCGCATGCGCTGGAATCGGACGGCAACGCCAACATCCTGTCGACGCCGAACCTGATCACCCTGGACAATGAACTGGCGACCATCAAGGTGGGCCAGAACGTGCCTATCCTGACGGGCCAGTACACGAGCACGGCCGGTACCAACACGAATCCGTTCCAGACCATCGACCGCAAGGAAGTGGGCCTGACCCTGAAGGTGCGTCCGCAGATTTCCGAAGGCGGCACGATCAAGCTGGGCATCTATCACGAGACGTCGAGCGTGGACAAATCCACGGCGTCGGCAGTCAGCGGCATCACCATCAACAACCGCGTGATCGAAAACAATGTGCTGGCCGACGATGGCCAGATCATCGTCCTGGGCGGCCTGATCGAGGACAGCACGGGCGACAATGCGGAAAAAGTGCGCGGCCTGGGCGATATCCCCCTGATCGGCAACCTGTTCAAGTACCAGACGCGCGAGCGCAAGAAAACCAATCTGATGATCTTCCTGCGCCCCGTCATCGTGCGCAACAAGGAGCAGAGCGGCAGCCTGGCGGCCGACCGCTACGACTACATGCGTTCGGCCGAGACGGCCGCCGTGCCGGCCACGGGCAACCTGATGCTGAAGGACCTGGGCACGCCCGTGCTGCCGGCCCTGCAGGATGGTCAGCCCGTGGGCGGCAGCATGGTGACGCGTCCCGTGCCGCCGGCGCCGACGCCGCCGCCAGGCGCGCCGGCCAATGCGGCCACGCCGCCGCAGCCGCTGCTGCAGCAATACCAGCAGCAGCAATTGCCGCAGCCGCAGAAGTGATGGGACAGTCATGAGCAATCTGCTTCCCTACGCCTACGCGCGCGATTTCGGCCTGCTGGCCCGGCCCGGCGCGCAGGACGGCGCTCCCGTCGAGGTGCTGGTGGCGGCATCGACGGCGCCGGCGGCCATTGCCGAAGTGTCGCGCCGTTTCGGCCAGATCCAGCTGACGGTGCTGCCGCGCGGCGACCTCGATGCGGCGATTGCCGGCGCCTACGCGGGCGGCGGCGGCGACGCGTCGCAGATGGCCGATGAATTCGACGCCGACCTGGACTTGACCAAGCTGCTGCAGGACGTGCCGGCCATCGAGGACTTGCTCGAGTCGTCCGACGATGCGCCCGTGATCCGCATGATCAACGCGCTGCTGACGCAGGCGCTGCGCGAAGGCGCGTCCGATATCCACATCGAACCGTTCGAGCAGACGTCCGTCGTGCGCTTCCGCATCGACGGCAGCCTGCGCGACGTCGTGCGCCCAAGGAAGGCCATCCACGGTTCGCTGATTTCGCGCATCAAGATCATGGCGCAGCTCGACATCGCCGAAAAACGCTTGCCGCAGGACGGCCGCATCACTCTGCGCGTGGGCGGCAAGCCCGTCGACGTGCGCGTCTCGACCCTGCCCACCGGGCATGGCGAACGGGCCGTATTGCGTTTGCTGGACAAGGAAGCAGGCCGCCTCGACCTGCAGCACCTGGGCATGAGCGCGCCCATGCTGCAGCAGTTCGATGGCTTGATCACGCAGCCGCACGGCATCGTGCTCGTCACGGGCCCTACCGGCTCGGGCAAGACCACCACCCTGTATGCGGCGCTGTCGATGCTCAACGCGACGACCACGAACATCCTGACGGTGGAAGACCCGATCGAGTACGACCTGGCAGGCGTGGGCCAGACGCAAGTCAACCCGCGCATCGACATGACCTTTGCCAAGGCGCTGCGGGCGATTCTGCGGCAGGATCCCGATGTGATCATGATCGGCGAGATCCGCGACCTGGAAACGGCGCAGATCGCCGTGCAGGCGTCGTTGACGGGCCATCTGGTGCTGGCGACCCTGCACACGAACGACGCTTCGGCGGCCGTCACGCGCCTGCTGGACATGGGCATCGAGCCCTTCCTGCTGTCGTCGTCGCTGCTGGGCGTGCTGGCGCAGCGCCTGGTGCGCAAATTGTGCGGCTCCTGCAAGACCTTCGATGGCCAGTACTGGCAGGCCGTCGGCTGCGAGCATTGCGGCCAGACGGGCTACCAGGGCCGCGTGGGCGTGTACGAGCTGCTGCGCACGACGGAACAGATCCGCGCGCAGATCCACAACCGCGCCTCGGAAGCGGACGTGCGCGCCGTCGCCCTGCAGGACGGCATGACGGGCATGCGCGAGGACGGCGAACGCTGGCTGCGCGACGGCACCACCACGCAGGCAGAATTGCTGCGCGTGACCAAAGACTAGGCCCGCCACCATGCCCGCATTCCGTTATGAAGCCGTCGACGCGCAAGGCGCCACCCGCAAGGGTGTGCTCAATGCCGACAGTCCCCGTTCCGCGCGCGCCGAGCTGCGCGTGCAGGGCTTGGTGCCGCTGGCTGTCGAGCCGATCGCCGCGCAGGTCGACGCCGCCGGCGTGACCAAGCGGCGCGGCTTCGGCGAGCGCCTGTCCAGCACCGAACTGGCCCTGTTTACGCGCCAGCTGGCCAGCCTGCTGGAAGCGGGCCTGCCGCTGGAGCAGGCGTTTTCCGCGCTGCTGGAGCAGGCCGAGCGGCCCTACCTGCGCGACCTGATCGCCTCGATCCGTTCGGAAGTGATCGGCGGCGCCGCATTTTCCGACGTGCTGGCGCGCCACCCGCGCGATTTCGCGGAAATTTACCGGGCGCTGGTGGCGTCGGGCGAACAGATCGGCCATTTGTCGCGCGTGCTGTCGCGCCTGGCCGACTACATCGAGCGGCGCAATGCGCTGGTACAGAAGGTCAAGCTGGCCTTTACCTATCCGGCCATCGTCACGGTGGTGGCGTTTTCCATCGTGATCTTCCTGCTCACCTACGTGGTGCCGCAGATCGTTTCCGTATTCGCCAATACCAAGCAAAAGCTGCCCATGCTGACCGTGATCATGCTGGCGCTGTCGGACTTCGTGCGCAACTATGGCCTCATCGTGGCCGTGCTCCTGGCCGGCGCCTGGTTTGCCTGGCGCCGCGCGCTGCAGCAGCCGGCCCTGAAGCGGCGCTGGCATACCTGGCTGCTGACGGCGCCCCTGTATGGGAAGTTCGAGCGCAGCCTGAATACGGCCCGCTTTGCCAGCACCCTGGCTATCACCACGGGGTCCGGCGTGCCGATCCTGCGCGCGCTCGACACCAGCCGCGATACATTGACCAACGTGGCGATGCAGGAACTGGTGCAGGAAGCCAGCGGCGCCGTGCGCGAGGGCGTCAGCCTGGCGCGCGCGCTGTCGGCGCAAAAGCATTTTCCGCCCATGCTGATCCACATGATACGCGCCGGCGAAATCACGGGCGAGCTGCCGGCCATGCTGGAACGCGCCGCCAGCGCGCAGGAGCAGGACCTGGAGCGCCGCACGCTCACCATCGCCGGCCTGCTGGAGCCGGCCCTGATCCTGGCGATGGGCGTGGTGGTGCTGCTGATCGTGCTGGCCGTGCTGATGCCGATTATCGAAATCAATCAGCTCGTAAGATAAGAATCCAAGGAAGCCATGAAGCGTTTGCCCCAAATTACAAGTCTGCTCGCCGTCGTGGCGCTGTCGGTGTCGCTGGCCTACTGGGCCATGCAGCTGTTCAAGGCGCCGCAGCGCCCCATCAATCCACCGGCCGTACCGGTGGTGCAGGATGCCAGCGTGGAGGCGGGCGCCTCGCTGTTCGGCGGCCAGGTCAGCGTGGCCACGGCCAGCAACTACCAGCTCAAGGGCGTGGTGGCCGCCAGCAATGGCCGCGGCAGCGTGGCCATCATCTCGACCGATGGCAAGCCGTCCGTGGCCCTGCCGGAAGGCGCCGAGGTGGTGCCCGGCGTGACGGTGCAGGAAGTGCATGCGCGCCACGTGCTGCTGCGCGATGGCGGCGTGAGCAAGCGCATCGACCTGGTGGCCGACGACAAGGCGCTGGCCTTGCCGGCGCAAGTGTCCGCCACGCCGGCTCCTGTGCCGGCCCCTGCGCCGGCCACGAACCTGGTGCCGCCGCCGCTGCCGATGGAGCAGCAGCGTCCGGCCACCATGATGCCGGCGCCGCAAGTGACCAGCAGCCTGCCGCCGCCGTCGAATTGAGCTGATTTTCGGAGTTACCCCATTACCATCATGCTGATGGCGCCGTGCCGCCATCGCGACAGGAGTCCTCATGTTTTCGATCCGTGCCGTCCTGGCAGCAGGCTGCGTGGCGGCGCTGTGCGCGTTGCCGCAAGCTGGCGCCGCCGCTGACGTCCCCGCTGTCTCCGTTCCTTCCGCTCCCGCCCTGGCCGTTCCCGCACCCGTGCCGCAGCGCCCGCGCATCGCCCTGGTGCTGTCGGGCGGCGGCGCGCGCGGCCTGGCGCACATCGGCGTGCTGAAAGTGCTCAAGGAGCTGCACGTGCCGATCGACATGGTGGTGGGCACCAGCATGGGCGGCGTGGTGGGCGGCGCGTATGCGGCCGGCGCTTCCGTGGCGGACCTGGAAAACATGGCGCGCGAGACCAACTGGGCGCGCGTGGTGGCGGACCGGCCGCCGCGCGACGAGCTGGCGTTTCGCCGCCGCGAGGAAGACTTGCTGCTTCCGTCGCGCATCGAGTTCGGCACCAGCCGCAACGGCATTTCCACGCCGCCCGCCGCGGCCAGCAATGCGGCGCTGGAAATGGCGCTGAACCGGCTGCTGCCGGCCGGCATGCGCGACCGTCCCGCCAGCCAGCTGCCGCTGCCTTTCCGCTCGGTGGCCTCCGACCTCGTCAACGGCGAGCTGGTGGAGCTGGTCGACACGCCGCTGTTCCTGTCGATGCGCGCGTCGCTGGCCGTGCCGGGCGTGTTTGCCCCCGTGCGTGTCAACAACCGGCTGGTGGTCGATGGGGGCCTGGTGCGCAACCTGCCCGTCGACATGGCGCGCGCCATGGGTGCCGACATCATCATCGCCGTCAACGTGGGCACGCCGCTGGCGCCGGAAAAAGAGCTGGGCAGCGCCATCGGCGTGGCGCAGCAGATGCTGCAGATCCTGACGGAGCAGAACGTGCAGCGCTCGCTCAAGGAATTGCGCCCGCAGGATATCCTGGTGGCGCCGGACCTGACCGGCGTCAGTTTCCTCGACTTTGAAAACTATGCGCGCGCCATGCGCGCCGGCGAACAGGCGGCGCAGGCGCTGGCCGCCCGCCTGGCGCCGCTGTCCCTGCCGCCGGAACAGTATGCGGCGCGCGAGCAGCTGCGCCTGGCGGCGCCCGCCCTGCTGGATGTGGCACTGCCTCTCGCGCGCCTGACCGTGGAGAGCGAAGGCGCGATCAATCCGCGCATCCTGCAGGCGCAATCGGGCCTGGTGGAAGGACAGAGCGTCAGCCAGGACGATGTACTCAAGGCGGCGGCCAGGCTGTATGGCCGGGGCGACGTGGCGCGCGTGGAGACGGACGTGGTCGACGCCGGCGACCAGCGCGCCGTGACCATCAAGGCGGTCGAAGCGCCGTGGGCCAGCAGCCGCCTGCGCGTGGGCCTGGAAATGGCCAGCGATTTCAGGGACAGCAATACCTTTGCCCTGAAGCTGCTGCATGTGCGCTCGAACCTGAACAGCTGGGGCGGTGAATTGCGCAGCATGGCGCAGATCGGCACCACGCGCAATTTCGGCGTGCAGTACTGGCAGCCGCTGGGCGCCGGCAACCCGTGGTATATCGCACCGTCGATCCAGTACAGCTCGCAGGCGGTCGACCTGTTCGACAAGGGACGGCGCAGCGCGCGTGTCGCCTACAGCGGCCAGGGCGCCAGCCTGGTGCTGGGACGCCAGTTCGGCTTCTGGGGCGATCTGCAGTTCGGCGTCTCGCGCAGCGAAGTCAAGGCCGGTGTCAGTATCCCTGCCGATCCGGCCTACCCCGAGGAGCGGGCGCTGGGCACCAACCAGTTCGTCCAGTTCCGCGTCGACACGCTCGATTCGCCCGGCTTCCCCACGCGCGGCGTGCTGTTCGACGCTACCTGGACGCGCGCCTCGACCACCGGTACGGGCGAGTCGGGGCTGGGGCGTTCCGCCATCACGGGCCTGAAGGCCTTCGGCAGCGGCAACTGGGCCGGCCATGTGTATGGCGAATGGGCGCGCGCGCAGCGGGGCGAGGCGCCGCTCAGCCTGGGCGGCTTCCTGCGCCTGTCCGGCACGCAGTTCGAGTCGGTGACGGGGCGCAGCGTGGCCCTGGCGCGCTTCGTGATGGCGCGCCGCATCGGCTCCCTGCCAAGTACCCTCGGCGGCGCCGTGCGGGCCGGCTTTTCGCTGGAGATGGGTGGCGGCTTCGATCAGAGCGAGCACTGGAAATCCACCAAATTCACGCAGGCCAGCAGCGCCTTCATTTCCGTCGATACGCGCTTCGGTCCCGTGTACGTGGCATCGGGCGCCTCGAAGGGCGGCGAGAGCACGCTTTATCTGTTCCTGGGACCGGTCTGGTAAGCGGCGCCCGGCGTGGCGGGCGAGGCGGCCGCCGTGCTGCGGCGCAGGGCCGTGAAGGCGGCAAATTCCCATGAGCGAAAGCCCAGCAGCAGGGTAAAGCCATCGCGCTCGGCGGGCGCCAGGCGGCGGTCGTTCTGGTGCAGGCGCGCCAGTTCCTCGGCCAGCTGGCGGATTTTCTGCACCAGCTCCTGCGCGCTCGACAGCGACAGGCGCGCCGGGATGCACATCAGGGTTTCGCCGGCGCCGTCGAAATGCCCGCTGAAATAATCAGCCACCACGTGTTCGCGGAAGTACTGCTGCACGGGACCGTCGGCCAGCCAGTGGAAGGCGTTCGAGACGCGCAGGCTGTAGCGGTTCAGCGGCTTGAGCTCGATCAAGCCCAGCCGGTCCAGCTCGGCCAGGCAGCCGATGCATTCGGCCTGCGTCAGCGCATACGTTTCCACCACCTGCTCCAGGCTCCAGTGGCCCAGGCAGCAGATCGCCACCAGCAGCAGGCGCGGATGCGCGACCAGCGACTTTTCCTGCACCAGGGTGAGCGTGTCGGCATGCGGCGTGATGTCGGCCGCGCCGCGCAGCACGTCTTCCATGGCGATGCCCGAGGCCTTGCAGATCAGGGCCAGGCGCGACAGCGACATGTCGTGCTGGCCAAACATGCGCTTGACGCTCGATTCGCTCATGGCGATGCGCTCGGCCAATACCTTGTACGTGATGCCGGCGGCGCGCAGTTGCGTGCGCAGCACGCGTAAAACCAGTTCGGGTGAACTCACGAGATATCCTTTTTTACAAGTTTGGTAGCGGGTGACGGTACCGAATGTAGCCCTTAATGACACTTTGCACAAGGTGATAGTACTTTACGGCAAAAGAGATGACACTCTCGCTTGTGGCTCGCGCAGCGCGCTACAACCAGGCAACTCATCCACTTGTAGAGGTTATTCATGTCCTTCAAATTACGTTTCCCCGCAGCGCTGCTGGCGCTGGCCGCCATCGCTCCCTTGCATGCTTCGGCTGCCGATCCTACGCCGGGCCCCATCTACATGGGCGCCAGCTACGGCTTTCGCGCCAGTACCGGCCTCGACTGCGTGCCGGGACAAAGCGACTGCGACAAAAGCAGCAAGCGCAACGGCAAGGCCTACGTGGGTTACAGTTTCGACGCGCTGCCGTTTCAGGGCGGCGTGGC
Organism: Janthinobacterium violaceinigrum; assembly: GCF_009208555.1. Classification (GTDB taxonomy): domain Bacteria; phylum Pseudomonadota; class Gammaproteobacteria; order Burkholderiales; family Burkholderiaceae_D; genus Janthinobacterium; species Janthinobacterium violaceinigrum. The sequence continues at coordinate 77,174 of NZ_WFLI01000006.1, forward strand.
CCTGCCTTCGATTGAGCTGGTGGGGTATATGGGGGGCGAAGTGAAGTCCGGCTTCGACACGGGCGCCGGCAAGACGGCCGGGCGCGGCAAGTTCACGGGCCTCGGCATGCAGGGCGTGCTTGGCTACCAGTTTGACGCGTTTACCCTGAGCGGCCGCGCCGGTGCGGCTTACACGCAGGGCAAGGTCGATTATCTGGGCGGCGGTTCGGACAAGAAGAGCAAGATCGGCCTGACCTACGGCATCGGCGCGGCGTATGCGCTGAACCAGAACTGGTCGCTGCACCTCGACTGGGATCGCGTGCCCGTCAAGTACAGCAACAAGCAAACGACCAAGGTCGACATGTTTTCGCTGGGCGCGTCCTACCGTTTCTAAGGGGATGCTGCTGCGGCAGAGAGTGGCCTGATGGCGGACGCCCCGGAAACGGGGTGTCCGCGGGCGGCCTATTTATCTGTTTCTACTTTCAACAGCAATTTCGCCAGCAGCCGTTTTTCCTGCTGGCGCTGGCCTGACACGGTCTTCACATGCGCCCCGGCGGCGCGCTGCAGGGCGGCAGTGGCGACGGGGTTGCGCGGTTTTTGCGAGGGTTCGACGCGGAACTGCATTTTCTGCCGCGTCGCCAATGCCTTGTTTGCCATCGGTCCCCTCCCTGATTACAGCACGTAGCGCGACAGGTCTTCGTTGACCGACAGCGCTTCCAGGCGTTCGTTGACGTAGGCCGCATCGATCACCAGCACGTTTTCCGTGCTGCTGCTGCCTTCGCTGGCCGTAAACGACACTTCTTCCAGCAGTTTTTCCATCACCGTATGCAGGCGGCGCGCGCCGATGTTTTCCGTGCGCTCGTTTACCGAGTAGGCGATTTCCGCCAGGCGCGTGATGCCTTCCGGCGCAAATTGCAATTTGAGGTTTTCCGTCGCCAGCAAGGCTTCGTACTGCATCGTCAGGCAAGCGTCGGTGCTCGTCAGGATGCGCTCGAAGTCCGAAATCGACAGCGATTCCAGTTCCACGCGGATGGGGAAGCGCCCCTGCAGTTCCGGGATCAGGTCCGACGGTTTCGACAGGTGGAAGGCGCCCGAGGCGATGAACAGGATGTGGTCCGTGCGGATCATGCCGTACTTGGTGTTGACGGTCGTGCCCTCGACCAGCGGCAGCAGATCGCGCTGCACGCCGGCGCGCGAGACGTCGGCGCCGCCCGATTCCGAGCGCGAGGCGATCTTGTCGATTTCATCGAGGAAGACGATGCCGTTCTGCTCGACGTTCTGGATGGCCTTCTGTTTCAGCTCATCCTCGTTGACCAGCTTGGCCGCTTCTTCCTCGACCAGCAGTTTCAAGGCTTCGCGGATCTTGACCTTGCGCGCCTTCTTGCGCTGTCCGCCCACGCCCGAGAACATGGACTTGATCTGCTCCGTCATTTCTTCCATGCCCGGCGGCGCCATGATTTCCATCTGCGGGCCCGCTTCGGCCAGCTCGATCTCGATTTCCTTGTCATCGAGCTCGCCCTGGCGCAGGCGCTTGCGGAAGGTCTGGCGCGTGCTGTCGCCGCTGCCGCTGTCCACGGCCGCTGCCGTATTCGGCGTGAAGCCGAAGTCGCGTGCCGGCGGCACGAGGATGTCGATGATGCGGTCTTCCGCCGCGTCTTCGGCGCGGGCGCGCACTTTCTTCATTTCCAGCGCACGCGTCTGCTTGATGCCGATGTCGATCAGGTCGCGGATGATGGTGTCGACGTCGCGCCCCACATAGCCCACTTCCGTGAACTTGGTCGCTTCGATCTTGATGAACGGCGCCTCGGCCAGCTTGGCCAGACGGCGCGCGATTTCCGTCTTGCCGACGCCCGTGGGGCCGATCATGAGGATGTTCTTGGGCGTGATTTCATGGCGCAGGGGCTCGGCCACCTGCTGGCGGCGCCAGCGGTTGCGCAGGGCGATGGCGACGGCGCGCTTGGCCTTGGCCTGGCCCACCACGTGCTTGTCGAGTTCGGTGACGATTTCCGATGGGGTCATGTTCATGATCATAGTTGGCTTTCTATCTTTCTTTTGCGTAGAGTGCCCGAAAAACGCCCAGGCCAGGCAACGCAGCCATGGGCGTTTTCTCGGGGACTCTTAGTCCAGGGTCTCGATGATGTGGGACATATTCGTGTAGATGCAGAGTTCCGCGGCAATGGTCAGCGATTTCCTGACCACTTCGGCCGGTGACAAGTCCGTGTTTTCCTGCAGCGCCTTGGCGGCCGACTGGGCATAGGTGCCGCCCGAGCCGATGGCGCCGATGCCGTCTTCCGGCTCCAGCACGTCGCCATTGCCCGTGATGACCAGGGTCGACTCGCTGTCGGCCACCAGCAGCATCGCTTCCAGGCGGCGCAGCACGCGGTCCGTGCGCCAGTCCTTGGCCAGTTCGACGGAGGCGCGCAGCAGGTTGCCCTGGTGCTTTTCCAGCTTGCCTTCAAAACGGTCGAGCAGGGTGAAGGCGTCGGCGGTGCCGCCGGCAAAGCCGACCAGGACCTTGCCCTGGTACAACTTGCGCACCTTGCGGGCCGTGCCCTTCATGACAATGTTGCCCAACGTTACCTGGCCGTCGCCGCCCAGCGCGACTTGCTTGCCGCGCCGGACGCAGAGGATGGTGGTGCCGTGAAATTGTTCCATAGTGACCTCAAAAGATTCGTGCCGATGCGTGCAGCGTCATGCGCCTGCGCGCCCATGGTTCAAAAATGGGGATGGAAAAGGCAATTGCAAGCGGCACTTGCCGCTGCCGTGCCTGCTTCAGTGTAGTCGGCGCGGGACGAAAAAAAAGCACGCAACGCAGGTTGTGTGCTTTTTTGACTCGCCAGCGCGGGGCCGCCGGGGCGGCTCGCGAGGGAAGGGCGATCAGTCGCCGTACAGTTTTTGCTTCAGTTCGCGCCGTTGCTGGGCTTCCAGCGACAGGGTGGCGGTCGGACGGGCGATCAGGCGGGGGATGCCGATAGGCTCGCCCGTTTCTTCGCACCAGCCGTAGTCGCCGGCGTCGATGCTGGCGATCGATTGCTGCACTTTCTTCAGCAATTTGCGTTCGCGGTCGCGCGTGCGCAGTTCCAGCGCATGCTCTTCCTCGATGGTGGCGCGGTCGGCAGGGTCCGGAACCAGCACGGTTTCACGCAAGTGTTCCGTGGTTTCGCCGGCGTTTTTCAGCAAGTCTTTTTCGAGCTGCTGCAGGCGTGCCTTGAAGAATGCCAGTTGTGCCGGATTCATGTAGTCATCTTCGCTCATGGCGCGAATTTGGTCTTCGCTGATGAGAGGGATGTCTTGGTTGGCGGCCGGGGTCGATTTATTAGTTTTGGTCATAACTTCGCTTACCTTCGATACGACAGAGTTTTCAAATTGATCAGTTGATGCGGCGATGCCGAGCAACTGTACAGGTTCCGCTGGGCATTGCTGTCCGGATGTACTGCTTGCGACCTTGGCTTGCCGGCGGCGGCCAGGACTACCGGCCGGCTATATTTGCCATGTTGATAACTTTTTACCGCTCTATGCCAGTCGCGCTATGCGCGCGTCAACGGGCGTGTTGGGTGGATCGGTTGCATGCCTGGCATGCGGCCAGCGGCAGTTTGCCAGCATTTCATGACAGGCGAACGACATGGGCCGTTTTCGTCGCTGATTTTGGCACGCTTTGCTTTATATTGCCATCCCGATTTGTTGACTTGCCGATCAGAGACGGCCACCTGTTGGTTTATACCAGCAAGATGCGTGTCAGACAGCGGGAAAGCGTGCTTAACTTTCCCTTTTGTTTCTGCTTTGCAACGGATACTTTGCAAAACCCGGCTAGTTTATACCAAACATTGTTCGAGTCCGCGAATAAAAATGTCTTTTGGTAGATTTTTGCCAATAAACACCATTTTGCTGCCACGCACTTCATTCTCGCCCCATTTGGCGCCCAGGTCGCTGCCCATCAGCTGGTGCACGCCCTGGAAGACCACCTTGCGTTCCGCACCCTGCATCAGCAGCACGCCCTTGTAGCGCAGCATGCGCGGGCCGTATACCTGCACCAGGCCGCCGAGGAACTCGTCGAGTTTGGCGCTGTCAAACGGTTGCGTGCTCTTGAATACAAAGGCGGCGATATCGTCGCTGTGCTGCGCGTGGTGGTGGTCGGCATGGCCGCAATCGGTGGCGCAGGCATCGCTGTGCTCGTGATGATGTGCGTTCTCGCCGGCATGCGCATGCTCATGGGCGTGTTCGTGCGCATGGTCATGATCGTGGACGTGGGCCGTTTCCGTGGCCAGGAAATCCGGGTCCAGTTCCAGCTTTTCGTTCAGGTTGAAGCCGCGGATGTCGAGCACTTCGGCCAGCGGCGCGCGGCCGAAATCGACCTTGGCGATGGGTGCGCGCGGGTTGATGCGCTTCAGGCGGCGCGTCAGCGCGGCCACGTCGTCTTCACTGACGAGGTCGGTTTTCGACAGCAGCAGCTTGTCGGCAAAGCCCACTTGCCGCTGGGCTTCTTCGTATTCATCGAGTTGCTTCATTGCATGGCGTGCATCGACCACCGTGAGGATGGCGTCGAGCATGTAGTGGCTGCCCACTTCTTCGTCGACAAAGAAGGTTTGCGCCACGGGACCGGGATTGGCCAGGCCCGTCGTTTCGATGACGACGCGGTCGAACGCCAGCAAGCCGGCGTCGCGCTTGCGCGCCAGTTCCGTCAAGCCCACGATCAGGTCGCCGCGCACGGTGCAGCAGATGCAGCCGTTGTTCATCTCGATGATGTGCTCATTGCTATCCTGCACCAGGATTTCATTGTCGATGTTTTCCTGGCCAAACTCGTTCTCGATCACGGCGATGCGCATGCCGTGGTCTTCCTGCAGTATGCGGTTGAGCAAGGTGGTTTTGCCTGCGCCCAGGAAGCCGGTGAGGATGGTGGTGGGAATCAGTGCCATGAAGGATGCCTATGCTGTAATCGGTGGTGCCCCCGCGCAAGCGGACGAATGCCGACGATTATGCCGGAATTTTGCAAAAGCTTGCAAATGGGCGCCGAGTCGCTTGATATGGATCAGGTCGGCAAGGGGCCAGGGGCGCTTACTTGAGCTTGGCGCGCGGGTGCGCCTGGTCATACACGTGCGCCAGATGCTGGAAGTCGAGGGCCGTGTAGACCTGGGTCGAGGTGATGCTGGAATGGCCGAGCATTTCCTGCACGGCGCGCAAGTCCCCCGACGATTGCAGCACGTGCGACGCGAACGAGTGGCGCAGCACGTGCGGGTGCACATTTGCGGGAATCTCCGTGGCCAGCGCATGCGCCTTCAGGCGCAGCTGCAGTACGCGGGGCGAGATGCGCGTGCCGCGCGTGCTGAGGAACAGGGCGGCGCTGCCATCGGCTGCCGGCGGGCGCACGGCCAGCCAGGCGGTCAAGGCCACGAGGGCCGCCTTGCCGACGGGCACCTTGCGCATCTTGCTGCCCTTGCCCGTGACGATGACTTCGAAGCTGGCCAGGTCCAGCCAGCCCAGCGAAGCGTCCTGGCCGTTCTCGGCCTTGCAGTAATGGGTGTCCAGGCTGGTCAGTTCGGAGACGCGCAAGCCGCTCGAATACAGCAGCTCGAACATGGCGCGGTTGCACAGTTGTTCCGGTGCGGCGGCGCCTTGCTGGTGTTGCGCGGGCGCCACGAGGCGCACGGCATCGTCCACGGACAGGGCCTTGGGCAGGGTCTTGGCCCGCTTGGGCGCGCGGATGCCGTCGACGGGGTTGGCGTCGAGCTGGGTCTCGCCGCTGAGCCAGTTGAAAAAGCCCCGCCAGGACGACAGCTTGCGGGCGATCGAGCGCGGGTCGAGGCCGCCGGCATGCAGCTTGGCCGTGTAGCGGCGCACTTCATTGTGCGCCAGGGCCGTCCAGGGCGTGTCGCCGCTCAGTTCCAGCAAGGTGCGCAAGTCGCGCCCGTAGGCGTCCAGCGTGTGCGGCGACAGCTTGCGCTGCGTGGCCAGCTGCGCCAGGTAGGCGTCGAGCCATTCAGCCTTGCTGCGCGCGTCGCCCATGCTTGTTAAGCGGGCGCGCCGGCGCGCAGCGCAGCCAGGGCGGCGCTGGCCGTGGCGCCGATATGCACGAGGAAGTCGGTGCCCATGCTGGACGTGAAACGTTCGCTGTCGGGCGAGCCGAGCACCAGCAAGCCGAAGGTGCCCGTGGTGCCGGGCGCGCGCAGGGCGATCATGACGGTCGATTCGACTTTATCGGCCTGCAGCCAGTGCACGGCTTCGAAATCGCGGTTGCTGCCGCAGTACGGCGCTTGCAGGCTGTTGGCGAACATGCGCACGTCGGCCGTGACATCGTCCGTGAACCAGCCGTTCGCGTGTTCCGGCAGCACTTGCCACAGGCGCAGGCTGACGTAGGGCACGTCGAAATTGCTTTGCAAGGCATCGACCAGCACGCGCGGCATGTCGGCATCGTTGCGTACTTGCAGCATGGCCTGGTTCCAGCCGTGGAACTTGCTGGCGATGTCGCCATTTTCCTCGGCCAGGCGGCTCAGCTTGGACATGCGCAGTTCCAGCGCCTTGTACTTGTCGCGCATCACTTCCATCTGCCGTTCCTGCAGCGAGATGGTGCGTCCCGTCAGCGGGCTGCTCAGCTTGACCTCGCCGAGCAGCGCGGTATGCTCTTCGAAGAAAGTCGGATGCTCGCTCAGGTACTGGGCGACGGTGCTGGAATCGAGTGTGGCGGTCATTGAGAATATCTGTCAGTGAAAGGTGAACGCTTCATTTTAACCGAGAGTGCGGCGGCATAGGCGCAAAGGGCGGGGCGCCCGTGCATTTTCCGTGCACCCATGAAAAAAGCGGCATGGTTGCCCATGCCGCCTTGCATTCCTTGCTCAGCAATCACCCGTGGCGGGAGACATGCGGGGCATTAGAAGTTGTGATGTACGCCCAGACCGAAGTAGTTGATGCTTTTCGCAACGTTGTAGTTGATGCTATTGGCAACGGCTGCTTTTTTGTTCGAAATGTCTGCGTACAGGTAGGTACGTTTCGACAGGTTGTAGTCATAGCCAATCGATGCCTGCTTGGATTTGACTACGCCATCTGGCGTTTTTTGACCGTAGCCAGCGCGGATCTTGCCTGGGCCGACGTCGTAGTTGGCGCCCAGTACCCACGATTTGGTGCCGGTATTGACGATTTTGAAGTCGTCATCTTTCTGGTGCTGGATCGACAACATGACTTTCAGCTCAGGAATCGGATTGACCGAGGCGGCAACCGACCACAGCTTGGCTTGCACGCCATTGCGCTCGTAGGCGGCCATGGCGGCAAAGCCAGGCGACGTATAGGTTACGGACATCGAGTACGGATTCGATGCTGGCACCACGTTGGCTGGCAGTGCATAGTTACCCGAGGCAAATGTTACTGCGTTGCCCGGCGCACGCGCTGGAACGAGGCTGTTGTTGTTTGCTTCCTTGGCGGCTACGGTGGCGTTCAGCTGGAAGCCTTCGATCACTGGCGAGTTGTAGAACACGGCGTTCGAGAAGCGGTTACGCGAGTTGCCATCTGCGCTCAGTGGATCGCTGGTGTAGCCGGCGACGGTCAGGTCGGTCTGGAAACCGGCTGGCGTAGGCATGCCCGACCATGGTTCGAACGCGGTGCTCGATTCCTGGAAGGCGGTCAGGCCACGGCCCAGGCGTACGGTACCGAAGTCGCCTTGCAGGCCGACGCGGCTTTGACCCTGGAACAGCGGACGCGAATTGGTGCCCGACGTGTTTTCGATGGTGCCGGTATCGGATTCATAGCGAATTTCCAGTTGGAAAATAGCTTTCAAGCCATTGCCCAGATCTTCCGTGCCCTTGAAGCCCAATTTGTTGTTGTCGCGTTTGGTGACGGCGGTGCTCGAACCAGTCGCTTTGGCCAGGCCTGCATCGATCGTGCCGTAGATTTGGACGGACGACTGCGCTTGTGCTGTTGCGGCAAAGGCGCCGAAGAGTGCGAGGGCAACGAGTGATTTTTTCATGTCTTATTCCCTATTAAAAGTGAGTTCCGTCCGAGATCCGAGCAGATTGAAATGCGCGAACTGTCGCGTTTCGATGAATGAACCTTAATTCGTCGGCGCGCAAGACGTGCGGGATTGGTCAAATATGCGTGAAAAGATTGGTGAAAAGCGTCATAAATCCACAGCCCTGTTGTATTTTTGTAACGCGCGGTTTCTGCGCGATCCTGCGCCGATGGCAAGCGCCTTCCCATCGTCGCGGCCGCCGCGCCCTGTCATCTTGGCGTATCCGGGCCAGGACATTGTTGCGTTGAATCAAGTTCTTCAGCCGGCTTTGGGGGATTTATGACACAAGGACGTTACACTAAGGGACGGCCCGCATGCAGGGGCCTGGAGATGGCTCACTATTATTAGAATCATTGACTCAATATCGAGAATCGATGGCAAATCGCGAAACATTAGGATTGATCAAGGGCGCACGTGCTGGCGATGTGGCGTGCCAGCTGGCGCTGGGACGCGTGTATCTGTTCGGCCAGGGCGTGCCGCAAAGCTTGCCGACCGCCTTGCACTGGCTGGCGCGGGCGGCCCAGGAGGATAGCGAGGAAGCGTGCATGCTGATTGGCACGCACGTGCCTTTCGAAGTGGCGCAGCCGGCAGCCAAGGCGCTGATCCCGTATTACGCGCAGGCGTTCGATGCGGGCCTGGTGCAGGCCGGGCTGGTGCTGGCGCAACTGGTGCTGGGTAATGCCGCCAGCAGTTGCGAAACCTTGCGCGCCAAGGCGCGCCTGGCGCTGGACGCTGCCGTGCGGGCCGGCTTGCCCGATGCGCAATGGCTGTTGTCCATGCAGGAAGGCGCGTCCGCAGCCGCGCTGCCGGATGCCGGCCTGGCTGGCGAGCAAGCCTTCAATGGCGACACGCCGCTGTATGCGGGGCTGGAGCAGGCCTGGAGCCAGGGCGACCATGCGGGATTCCTGGCGCAAGCCTTGCCGCTGGCGCGCGAGCTGCTGCAGCGGCAGGCGGCGGCCGGTGCGCGCACGATCGCCCTCGACGCGCAGCAGGTGCTGCTGCTGTCGCGCTGCGCCCAGGCATTGGCGCCTGGCGGCGATGCGGAAGGCTGGCAGTGCTGCGAGCTGGCCGCGCATGGCGGCGACCGCACGGCGCAGCTGGAGCTGGGACTCGGCTATGCGCGCATGGATGCGCATGGCCAGCGGCTGGCTACGCGCCATGGCGCCGCCAATTTCAAGCGGGCCGTGCGCTGGCTGACGCAGGCGGGCGAGCAGGGACTGGCCGAAGCCTGGTTCGTGCTGTCGCGTATTTATACGAAACCGGAATTTTCCCAGCGCAATGTGGTCGAAGCCCATTCCTGCCTGGAGCGCGCTGCCGACCTGGGACATGGCCCGGCCCAGCTCGAGTGCGGCATGCATGCCTGGCGCAATCGCCGCGACGGCGTCAACAGCGATGTGCGGGCCGCGTATTGGCTGCTGCAGGCACAGGCGCAGGGCAGCAGTGAAGCGGAGGCGGCGCTGGCGAAGATTGCGCCGCAGGGCGAGCCCGGCGACTGGGGCCAGTGCGCCGCGCTGCATGCCGATGGGCACTTGCGCCAGCTGGGCCAAAGCCACCCGCTGCTGGCGGCGCGGCTGGAGCTGGCGCGCCGTTTTCATTTGTCGCGTGCCGAGGCGTTGCTGCTCGATATCCATGCGGCCGACCAGGGACATTGTCTGCTGATCGATATCAGCGCCACGCATGGGCGCGGCAAGCGGCGCCTGGTGCTGATCCGCACGGCGCAGGAGCGCCAGCTGCTCGATCAGGTGGTGCGCCTGTTCGAGCGCGTCGATTGCGGCGTGACGGGGCCGGAAGGCAATTACCGGCAGCGCCTGTACCGGCTGAAGTGCTACCTGGCCGAGCTGGATGTCGCGCAGGAACAGCAGTTCCTGGCGGCATGATGTAGAACGGCTTGCCGCGCTGCCTACAGCTCGATCGCGCCTTCGAACACGGTGACGGCCGGACCCGTCATCAGCACGGGATGGCCCGGGCCTTGCCAGGCGATCGACAGTTCGCCGCCGCGCGCGCTGATGCGTACGGGTGAGTCGAGCCGGCCCCGCATGATGCCGGCCACGGCAGCGGCGCAGGCGCCCGTGCCGCACGCCAGGGTTTCGCCCGCGCCCCGCTCGTACACGCGCAGTTTCACGTGCTGGCGGTCGACGATCTGCATGTAGCCCGCATTGACCCGGCGGGGAAAGCGCGGGTGGTGTTCGATCAGCGGGCCCGATTGTTCCAGGTCTTGCGCGTCGACATCGTCGACCACTTGCACGGCATGCGGGTTGCCCATCGACACGACCGACACCAGCACGGGGGCCGTCAGTCCCGGCAGTGCCAGGTCCAGCGGCCACACGGTGTCGTTGCCTTCCGTTACACCCTCCAGGCCGTTTGCATCGAACGGCACCAGTGCGGGTTCCAGCACGGGCGCACCCATGTCGACCGTGATGCTGCCGTCGATCTCCAGGCGGGGCGCAATGATGCCGGCCATGGTTTCCACGCGGATGCTGGTCTTGTCGGACAAGCCTTTTTCGCTGACGAACTTGACGAAGGCGCGCGCGCCGTTGCCGCATTGCTCCACTTCGCCCCCGTCGTTGTTGTAGATGCGGTAGCGGAAGTCGCAGCCGGGCAGGCGCGGCTTTTCCACCACGAGGATCTGGTCGGCGCCGATGCCGAAACGGCGGTCGGCCAGGCGCTGCCACTGGGCCGGCGTGAAATCGATGTCCTGGTTGATGGCGTCGATGACGATGAAGTCATTGCCGGCGCCATGCATTTTTGTAAAGTGGAGTTTCATGGTCTGCCGTATCACTTGTGCTGGTTATAGAACGACGCTTCGCCTTCGGGACGCGTCTTGAAGCGCTTGTGCGTCCAGAAGTATTCGGCCGGCGCCTCGCGCACGCGCTCTTCGATGAATTCGTTCATGCGGCGCGTGGCGGCCGTGATGTCGTCGCCCGGGTAATCGTCCCACGCCGGGTAATAAGTCACTTTCCAGCCCTGGTAATTGGGCAGGAAGGTGGCGATGACGGGAATGACCTGCGCCTTGGCGGCCAGCGCCAGGCGCGCCGTGGCCGTCAGGGTGGCGGCGGGCACGCCGAAGAAAGGCACGAATTCCGCATCCTTTTCGCCGAAATCCATGTCCGGCAGCATGAAATAGGGCAGGCCGTCGCGCAGGGCGCGCAAAATCGTCTTGATGCCGTCCTGGCGCGTAAACAGCTTGGGCGGCTTGAAGCGCGAACGGCCGTTGCGCAGGGCCTGGTCGAAGGCCGCGTTCTTTTGCTGCACATACATGGACGAGGCAGAAATTTCCATGGCCGTGGCGGCGCCGGCCACGTCGAGGCAGACGAAGTGGGGACACAGCAGGATGGTGGGCTTGGCCGCGATCTGCTGGCCCGGGAAGGCGGGCACCTTCTTGATCAGGCGGTTCAGCCGTTCTTCCGACGACCACCACAGGATGCTGCGCTCCCACACGCTGCGCGAATACGCCTGGAAATGCTGGCGCGCCAGGGCCACGCGCTCGGCTTCCGACAATTGCGGCATGCACAGGCGCAGATTCGTCAGGGCAATCTTGCGCCGCGTGGGCATGGCGATGAACAGCAGGCTCCCGACGGCCACGCCGAAGCGGCCCAGGATGGGCAAGGGCAGCCAGTGCAGCAGCCACATGAAGGCGATCAGCAGTCTCATGCCTGCTCCTTGGCTGCCTCGGGCGCCGCTGGCGCGGGCGGCGGCGCGCCGCGCGGCACCTTGTAGCGGTTGTAGCTCCACAGATATTGCGCCGGGCTGCGCGCGATCAACTGTTCCATGGCCGCATTGATGGTGCGCGCCTGTTCCGCCGAGGTACTGTCGAGCGAGTCGGTAAACGGCACGAAGTGCACGACGTAGCCGCGTCCGCCCGGCAGGCGCTCGGCGTAGGTGATGATCACTTCGGCGCCGCCCATCTGCGCCAGCTTGGCCGGCAGGGTCATGGTGTAGGCGGGGCGGCCGAAGAAATCGGCCCACACGCCTTCGCCCTCCTGCGGCACCTGGTCGGGCAGCAGGCCGATGGGCTGGCCTTTTTTGAGGCATTTGGCAAAGATGCGCACGCCCGACATATTGGCGGGCGCCAGCATCAGGTTTTCGCGCGCGCGGGCCCCTTCGATCAGCGGCTTCAATGCAGCGCGCTTGGGCGGACGGTACATCACGGTGAGCGGCGTGCGCAGGGCGATCTGCTGGGCGACGATTTCAAAGCAGCCCAGGTGCGGCGTCAGGAAGACGATGCCGCGGCCGTGCTGCAGGGCTTTTTCCACCAGCTCCCAGTTTTCCACCGTCGCATGGCGCGCCACGCGCTCGGCCGGCGCGCACCAGATGAAGGGCAATTCCAGTACGCTCTTGCCCGCTTCGGCCACGGCCGTGTGCAAGTGTTGCGAAAACCCCGCACCCTGCATGTTCTCGCGCATGCGGCGCCGATAGGACGGTGAAATGGCGTAAATCACCCAGCCCAGCGCAGCGCCCAGGCCATGCAGGACGGGCAGGGGAAAGATGGATAAGAAGCGGAAAATTGGGACTAACATGTATAAGCGGTTTCCAGGAATGGCGTGTTGCTGTGCCAAAATTTTTTAAGAAGCGTAAAATACCACGTATGCAGTAACCGCTGAGTTAATAGACAACTTGCGATGCGGAATATAAATCTCGCTAAAGCGTCGCAGGCAAAATCCTCTTTACTGCGACAGAACATTCACATAGTAAACAGGAGCTTGCAATGTCAAACGACTATCTCTTCACTTCCGAATCCGTCTCGGAAGGCCATCCCGACAAGGTTGCAGATCAAATTTCCGACGCCATCCTTGACGCCATCCTGGCCCAGGATCCAGCTGCCCGCGTGGCTGCCGAAACCTTGTGCAACACGGGCCTGGTGGTGCTGGCTGGCGAGATTACCACTCACGCCAATGTGGATTATATTCAAGTTGCGCGCGAAACCATCAAACGCATCGGTTACGACAACACGGAATACGGCATCGACTACAAGGGTTGCGCCGTGCTGGTGGCCTACGACAAGCAGTCGCCGGACATCGCCCAAGGTGTCGATGAAGGTGCGGGGATTGACCTGGATCAAGGCGCTGGCGATCAGGGCTTGATGTTCGGTTATGCCTGCGATGAAACGGCCGAGCTGATGCCTGCCGCCATCCACTACGCGCACCGCCTGGTCGAACGCCAGTCGCAGCTGCGCAAGGATGGCCGTTTGCCATGGCTGCGTCCGGACGCGAAATCGCAAGTGACCTTGCGCTACGTCGATGGCCGCCCTGTCGGCGTGCACACGGTCGTGCTGTCGACCCAGCATGCGCCGGAAATCTCGCACTCGCAGATCGAAGAAGCCGTCATCGAAGAAATCATCAAGCCCATCCTGCCGCGCGAATGGCTGACGGACACGAAATTCCTCGTCAACCCGACGGGCCGTTTCGTCATCGGCGGTCCGCAAGGCGATTGCGGCTTGACCGGCCGCAAGATCATCGTCGACACCTACGGTGGCGCAGCCCCGCACGGCGGCGGCGCGTTCTCGGGCAAGGACCCGTCGAAAGTCGACCGTTCGGCAGCATATGCGGCCCGCTACGTGGCGAAAAACATCGTCGCGGCCGGCCTGGCGCGCCAATGCCAGGTGCAGGTCAGCTACGCCATCGGCGTGGCCAAGCCGATCAACATCACCGTCTACACGGAAGGCACGGGCGTGATTCCTGACGCGGAAATCGCCAAGCTGGTGCTGGCGCACTTCGACCTGCGTCCAAAAGGCATCGTGCAAATGCTGGACCTGCTGCGTCCGATCTACCAGAAGAGTGCCGCCTACGGCCACTTCGGCCGCGAAGAGCCGGAATTCACGTGGGAACGCACGGACAAGGTTGCCCTGCTGCGCGACGCCGCCGGCCTGAAGTAATCCAGTCCGCTTGCTGATGAGCGCCCCGGCCTGCTGGCCGCGGGCGCTTTTTTTATGTGTTGTTACGTGGCAATGCCGTGCAAACAGGCTGGCGCGGCGGCCTTGACAATGTTAAAATCCCGTGTCCGAGGAGCGTTGCGACGAAGAAATTCGCCAGGCTCGGAATATCCTGCAACCGCGCTCACGTACCTTTTTCAACAACTGAAAGGAGGGCGTGATGAACGCCGTACTCAAATCGCAACACGACTACACCATCGCCGATATCACCTTGGCCGCATGGGGCGACAAAGAAATCAAGATTGCTGAAACGGAAATGCCTGGCCTGATGGCCATCCGCGAAGAATTCGCGGCAGCGCAGCCTTTGAAAGGCGCGCGCATCACCGGTTCCATCCACATGACCATCCAGACCGCCGTGCTGATCCAGACCCTGGAAGCACTGGGCGCGCAAGTGCGTTGGGCATCGTGCAACATTTACTCCACACAGGACCACGCCGCCGCCGCCATCGCTGCTGCCGGCACCCCTGTGTTCGCAGTCAAGGGCGAATCGCTGGACGACTACTGGGAATACACGCACCGCATCTTCGAATGGCCGAACGTGGACGGCAAGGCCGTCTACTCGAACATGATCCTCGACGATGGCGGCGATGCCACCCTGCTGCTGCACCTGGGCGTGCGCGCGGAAACCGACCTGTCGGTGCTGGCCAACCCTGGTTCGGAAGAAGAAATCTGCCTGTTCAACTCGATCAAGAAGCACTTGCTGGCCGATCCGACCTGGTACTCGAAGCGCCTGCCGGAAATCCTCGGCGTGACGGAAGAAACCACCACCGGCGTGCACCGTTTGTACCAGATGCACAAGGAAGGCAAGCTGGCTTTCCCTGCGATCAACGTGAACGATTCCGTGACGAAATCGAAGTTCGACAACCTGTACGGCTGCCGCGAGTCGCTGGTCGATGGCATCAAGCGCGCCACCGACGTGATGATCGCCGGTAAGGTCGCCGTCATCGCCGGTTACGGCGACGTGGGCAAAGGTTCGGCCCAAGCCATGCGCGCCCTGTCGGCGCAAGTGTGGGTGACGGAAGTCGACCCGATCTGCGCACTGCAGGCGGCAATGGAAGGCTACCGCGTGGTCACGATGGATTACGCATGCGAACACGGCGACATCTTTGTTACCTGCACGGGCAACTACCATATCCTCACGCACGATCACCTGACGCGCATGAAAGACCAGGCCATCGTCTGCAACATTGGTCACTTTGACAATGAAATCGACGTCGCTTCGTTGAAGCAATACGAGTGGGAAAACATCAAGCCGCAAGTCGACCACATCATCTTCCCGTCGGGCCGCCGCATCATCCTGCTGGCCGAAGGCCGCCTGGTCAACCTCGGTTGCGGCACGGGCCACCCGTCGTACGTGATGAGCTCGTCGTTTGCCAACCAGACGATCGCGCAGATCGAACTGTACGCCAACACGGCCAACTATCCGGTCGGCGTGTACACCTTGCCGAAACACCTCGATGAAAAAGTCGCCCGCCTGCAACTCAAAAAGTTGAATGCGCAGCTGACGGAACTGACGCAAGAGCAAGCCGACTACATTGGCGTGCGCACGGAAGGTCCATACAAGCCAGACCACTACCGCTACTAATCGGTAGTCCGGGGCTGTAACTCATCCTCCGAGGGCCGGCGTCCGCCGCCGGCCTGACCTCACTTTTGACAGGCTAGAGAAATGCGCTTGCTACTGATTTGGTTTATCAATGCGGCAGCCCTGTTTGCCGTCCCTTACCTGATGCACTCGGTGACGATGAGCAGCGGCTGGACTGCGCTGCTGGCCGCCGCCGTGCTGGGGCTGGTCAATGCGCTGATCCGCCCCCTGCTGATCCTGCTGACCCTGCCCGTGACGTTCTTGTCGCTGGGCCTGTTCATTTTGATCATCAACGGTTTCATGTTCTGGCTGGTGGCGCAGGTGATCGCTGGTTTCCATGTCGCCAGTTTCTGGTCGGCCGTGGGTGGTGCATTGCTGTACAGCGTCATTTCCTGGGCCCTGTCGACCTTACTTTTGAGTAATGACGATGGCAAACCATAACTTCAGTATTGAGTTTTTCCCGCCGAAAACCCCGGAAGGGGCGGAAAAGCTGCGTGCCACGCGGGTCAAGTTGTCCGAATTGCATCCGAAGTATTTCTCGGTGACGTTTGGCGCGGGCGGCACCACGCAGCAGGGCACGCTCGACACCGTGCGCGAGATCCTGGCGGCCGGCGAAGAAGCCGCGCCCCATCTGTCTTGCGTGGGCGGTTCGCGCGAATCGATCCGCGCCGTGCTGGCCGACTTCAAGGCGGCTGGCGTGAACCGCATCGTCGCCTTGCGCGGCGACTTGCCGAGCGGCTATGGCGCCTCGGGCGAGTTCCGCTATGCCAACGAGCTGGTGGAATTCATCCGCGCCGAGACGGGCGACCATTTTCATATCGAAGTGGCCGCCTATCCGGAAGTGCACCCGCAAGCCCGTTCGCCGCAGGACGACCTGAACGCGTTCGCGCGCAAGGTGCAGGCCGGCGCCGATGCCGCCATCACCCAGTACTTCTACAATGCCGACGCGTATTTCCAGTTTGTCGAGCAGACGCAGAAGATGGGCATCAACGTGCCCATCGTGGCCGGCATCATGCCGATCACGAACTACACGCAGCTGATGCGCTTTTCGGACATGTGCGGCGCGGAAATTCCACGCTGGGTGCGTCTGAAACTGGCCAGCTTTGGCGACGACAGCGCGTCCATCAAGGCTTTCGGCCTGGACGTGGTGACGGGCTTGTGCGAACGCCTGCTGGAAGGCGGCGCGCCAGGCTTGCATTTCTATAGCATGAACCAGGCGGCGCCCACGACCGCCTTGTGGCAGCGCCTGGTCAAGTAATCCCCATCTGATCCGTCAGAGCAGATCGCCCTCGGTCACGATGTGATCGAGGGCGATGTCGTATGTGCCGCTGGCAAAGCTTGCCGCCAGGCAGGCATAGGCGATGCCCACGGTGCGGGGACGGGGCAATTGCGCCAGGGTGCGGTCGTAATAGCCGCCGCCATAGCCGAGCCGGAAACGTTGCTCATTAAACCCCAGGCATGGCACCAGCAGGGTGGCGGGTGCCGGGCACAGGCGCAATTGGGCCGGTACGGCCACGCCCATGCCATCCTTGACCATCGCTTCGCCCGGCGTCCAGGCAGAAAACGCCAGCGGCGCGTGCTTTTCCAGCACCACCGGCAAGCTTAACTGCACGCCGCGCGTGGCCAGCTGCGCATACGCGCCGTGCAGGTCCGGCTCGCCATGCAGGGGCCAGTAGACGCCCAGTTCCCCGACGTTTTCCTGCGCGCACCAGTCCAGCAGGCGCTGCGCGATGGCCGCATCCCACTGCGTGCGCGTGGCCTCGGGCAGGGCGCGGCGGGCCGCCAGCAAGGCTTTGCGCAAGCCGGCTTTTTCCTGTGGCGCAATGGGTGGCCGTGTAGCCGGATCGCATGTTATTCTAGGGTCGCTATTCATATCACCATCAAGTTAAGATTGAGAGTCGTACATTGATTTCCCCACTGAAATGGATTGCCGGCACGATGCTGTGTGTTGCATCGGCCTTGTCTCCCCTGGCCGCCCTGGCCCAGGTGTCCGCCACCGTAACGCCTGCCGCACCCGACACGCGCAGCGAGGACGATGCCTTCCTGCTGCTGCGCGACGCCGCGCGCAAGGATGACATCGAGAAAGCCGACTTTTATGCGGGGCGCCTGACGAATTACCAGATTCCATCGTATGTTGACTATTATCGGCTGAAACCGCGCATCAAACAGTTGACCGAGGCGCAATTTCGCGATTACCTGAACCGCTACAAGGGCAGCGCCATCGCCGACCGTTTCCGCAACGACTGGCTGCTGGAGCTGGGCCGCAAGCGCGACTGGGTTGTGTTTGACGAGCAATACCCGCAATTCGCGCTCGACGACGACACCCAGCTCAAGTGCTATGCGCTGATGTCGCGCGCCGCCAAGGGACAGAACGTGGCGCCCGAGGCGCGCAACCTGCTCGTGTCGCCGCCCGGCTATGGCGAAGCGTGCGGCAGCCTGATCGCGGTGTTGGCGCAAAACGGCCAGTTCGACACGAACGACCTGTGGGCGCAGATCCGCCTGGCGGGCCAGACCAACGCCACGGGTCCCGCGCGCCGCATCGCGCTGCTGCTGGGCGCCTCCGACGCGAAGATGGCGCAAGCGATCGACTTGCCCGCGCTGGTGCTGGCCAAGGGCCCGGGCGCCAGCCGCGCCGACCATGAAATGTACCTGGTGGCCGTGGGCCGCATGGCGAAAAGCACCTTGAAACTGGGCGTGGTGGCCCTGCAAAAGGCGAGTTCGCAGTTGACGGCGCAGGAGCAGGCCATCGGATGGGCCAGCCTGGCCCTGCAAGCGTCGTATGCGCTGGCGCCGGAAGCGTTTGAATATTGGCAAAAAACCAATGGTGCGCCCCTGACCCAGGAGCAGATGCAGTGGAAGGCGCGCATTGCCCTGCGGGAAGGGAATTGGCCGCTGGTGAAGGCCGCCATCCAGGCCATGCCGGCGTCCCTGCGCACGGACCCCACCTGGGTGTACTGGCTGGCGCGGGCGCAGCAGGCGGAAACGCCGGGCCGCCCGAATGCGCAGGCCGATGCCCTGTACCGCACGATCAGCGAGCAATCGAATTTCTACGGCTTGCTGGCCAATGAAGAGCTGGGCAACCATCTGGTGTTGCCGCCGCCGGGCCAGCCCGTGACGCCGGCGGAAATTGCCGTCATGGCGGCCAATCCGGGCTTGCAGCGGGCCTTGAAATTTTTCAATATGCGTTTGCGCTTCGAAGGCACGCGCGAGTGGAACTGGGAATTGCGTTCGATGACGGACCGCCAGCACCTGGCGGCCGCGGAATTTGCGCGCCAGAACAATGTGCTCGACCGCATGGTCAACACCTCGGACCGCACGCGTCTGGAAGTGGATTACACGCAGCGCTATCCGACGCCGCACGACGACGTCATGCACCCGGCCACGCAGACGCTGGGCCTGGATAAGGCCTGGGTGTATGGCTTGATCCGCCAGGAATCGCGCTTCATCATGGATGCGCAGTCGCATGTGGGTGCCTCGGGCCTGATGCAGGTGATGCCGTCGACGGCCCGCTATGTCGCCAAGAAGATCGGGCTCACCGATTTCGTCACAGAAACCCTGAGCGATGTGCGCACCAACGTCTTGCTGGGCACCAACTACCTGAACATGGTGCTCGGTGGCCTCGACGGTTCGCAAGTGCTGGCCAGCGCCGCCTACAACGCAGGACCGGGGCGCCTGCGCATCTGGCGCGCCACCATGACGCGTCCGCTGGAAGGCGCCGTCTTCGCCGAAACGATCCCGTACACGGAAACGCGCGGCTACGTGAAAAACGTGATGGCCAACGCCACCTATTACGCGGCCCTGTTCGAGAAGAGCCCGCAGTCGCTGAAAGCGCGCCTGGGCACCGTGGGACCGAAAAACAGCGCTGTTTCCGCCGATTTGCCATCATCCAACTAAAACCCGCCGACCATGCAAACGACCATTCTCGATCCCAGCCTGACGCAAACCCTGGCCGCCGCGCGCGAGCCGGGCCTGACCCTCATCATCGGCAACAAGAATTACTCGTCTTGGTCGATGCGCCCGTGGGTGGCCATGACGGCCTTCGGCATCCCGTTTCATGAGGTGCGCGTCTTGCTCGACCAGAGCGACACGGCGACGAAAATCGCCGAATATTCGGCCTGCGGCCGCGTGCCCGTGCTGCTGGCGGGCGAGATGACGATCTGGGACAGCCTGGCCATCTGCGAATACCTGGCCGAGCAGTTTCCCGATAAGCACCTGTGGCCGCAGGACGTGGCTGCGCGCGCCATGGCACGCTGTGTCTGCGCGGAAATGCACTCGGGCTTTGCTGGCTTGCGCACGGATATGTCGATGAATATCAAGGCAAAATTGCCGGGCCGGGGCCGCACGGCCGCCGCCCAGGCCGACATCGGCCGCATCAGCGAAATCTGGGAAGAGTGTCTGTCGCGCTTTGGCCACCACCAGTTCCTGTTTGGCGACTTTTCCATTGCCGATGCGTATTTCGCCCCCGTCGTCATGCGTTTCCGCACGTATGGCGTGAGCCTGGCGCCGGCCCTGAACGCGTATTGCGAACGCGTGCAGGCCCACCCGGCCGTGGCCCGCTGGATCGCGGAAGCGTTGGCGGAAACGGAAGTCGCTGCCAAGCACGACGCGGAATTGCCCGATTAAAGAGACGTTGACGATGAAGATATACACGGTCGGTGGCGCGGTGCGCGACCAACTGCTGGGCTTGCCCGTGAAAGACCACGACCATGTTGTCGTGGGCGCTACGCCCGAAGACATGCTGCGCCAGGGCTTCCGTCCCGTGGGCAAGGATTTTCCCGTCTTCCTGCACCCGAAGACGCAGGAAGAATACGCCTTGGCCCGCACGGAGCGCAAGACGGCGCCCGGCTACCGGGGCTTTGTCTTCCACACGGCGCCCGACGTCACGCTGGAAGACGACCTGGTGCGGCGCGATCTGACCATCAACGCCATCGCCCAGGCCGAGGATGGCAGCCTGACGGACCCGTTCGGCGGCATCGCCGATATCCGCAACAAGATCTTCCGCCACGTGTCCGACGCCTTTGGCGAAGACCCCGTGCGCATCCTGCGCCTGGCCCGCTTTGCCGCCCGTTTCGACGCTTTTACGGTGGCGCCCGCCACCCTGGCGCTGATGCGGCAGATGGTGGCCGATGGCGAAGTGGACGCCCTCGTGGCCGAGCGCGTGTGGCAGGAAGTGGCCAAGGGGCTGATGGAAAGCCGCCCGTCGCGCATGCTGACGGTGCTGCACGAATGCGGCGCCTTGGCGCGCATCATGGGGGAAATTGCGCTGAGCGAGCGCCTGCTGCAGGTGATCGACCATGCGGCTGCGCAAGGCCTCGAGTTGCCCGTGCGTTTTGCGGCCCTGATGCTGCGCATGAGCAGGGATGCCATCGAACAACTGAGCGAGCGCCTGCGCGTGCCCAATGAGTGCCGCGAGCTGGCCGTCATGGCGGCCCGCGAGCGCGAGCAGATCAATGGCGCGCTGGCGCTGAGCGCCGAAGCTGTCGTTGCTCTGTGCGAACGCTGCGACGGTTTGCGCAAGCCGCAGCGCTTTGCGCAGATGCTGCAAGCGGTGGCGTGCGATGGGCTGGTCAGCGGCGCCTTTGCGCCGGCGGTGCGGCTGCAGGGCGGGCTGGACGCGGCGCGCGCCGTGAATGCGGGTGCGCTGGCGCAAGGTTGCGCGGAGCCGAAACGCATCCCCGAAGTCATCCATGCGGCGCGGGTGGCGGCCGTGCAGGAGTTCTTGGCACAGGCTTGAACGGCGGAACTACGTTACAATGCTGCACTGCACAATGCCGGCCTGACGTGCCGCAGCACCGCTTCCAGGAGTCGACGTGACCTTACCCAAGCTATTTCAAAACCCGTTTCGCCGCTGGCTCAGCCGTAGCGGCGGCGGGCGTCCGACCGTGCTGGTCAAGCAGTTGCATGAGCGCGACCGGCGCCGCATGATGAAGCATTTCCTGACCCTGGAAAAAAGCGACCGCCTGCTGCGTTTTGGCAGCGCCTTGCCCGATGAACTGGTGGCCCAGTACGTACAAAAGATGGATTTCTCGCGCGACATGGTCTACGGCGTCTACAACAGCCTGTTCAAGCTGGTGGGCGTGGGACATCTGGCGTTTGCGCCGAAGGACAAGTCGCCGGCGAAAAGCGTGGTGACGGACAAGGAGCAGGTGGCCGAGTTCGGCGTGTCCGTGTCGAAATCCATGCGCGGCATGGGCGTGGGCTCGAAACTGTTCGAGCGGGCGGCGATCCACTGCCGTAACAATGACGTCGATACCCTGTACATGCATTGTTTGTCGTCGAACAAGACGATGATGCATATCGCCAAGAAGGCGGGCATGGAAATCCAGCGCGACTATGGCGAAGCCGATGCTTATTTGAAACTATTGCCGCCGAACCCCAGCAGCATGCTGCAGGAAGCCGTGCAGGAACAGTTTGCCATGTTCGACTATACGTTCAAGGCCAATGCGCGCGCCGCCTATAAACTGTTCGAGCGCTTGCCGGGGCGCAAGAAGCCGGTGCTCCCCCCACCGCCAGCAGAGTAATTACAGCAGCGGCAAGGCCGTCGTATCCTTGATGCGCTGCAGGGCGAAGCTCGATTTCACGTCCAGCACGGCCGGGTGGCGCAGCAGGGTCGCCATCATGAAGCGCGAAAAGTGCTCCATGTCTTCCACGTGCACGCGCAACAGATAGTCCATTTCACCCGTCATCGCATAGCACGCCACCACTTCCGGCCATTGCGCCACGGCCACGGCGAAGTCGGCGCGCGGCGAGGTATTCGTCACCAGGTTGGGCGCCAGCACGCGCGCCGTGCTGTGGGCGGTGGCGTCGCTGTGCTTTTCCAGCCGTACGTTGACGTAGGCCAGCAAGCCCAGGCCGATCTTTTCCGGGTCCAGCAGGGCCACGTACTGGCGGATCACGCCCGCTTCTTCCAGCCGTTTGACGCGGCGCAAGCATGGCGACGGCGACAGGCTGACCTGTTCGGCCACGTCCTGATTTGACAGGCGGCCATCGGCCTGCAGGACGGCGAGGATCTTGCGATCCGTTTTATCCAGCGTAATTTTGCTCATGCTTCCTCCGGTGGTTCGACTTTCACGCAATATTATTGCGCAAATCATGATTGTTCGGGAGATCTTTGGCATTTAATGCCCACAGACCGCGCCTATACTGTGCGCTACTTCTTGGAGGAGACATCATGCAATTTCAGCCTTGGGATAACCCGATGGGTACCGATGGTTTCGAGTTCGTCGAGTATGCAGCACCAGACCCAAAAGCATTGGGCAAGCTGTTCGAGAACATGGGCTTCACGGCCATCGCGCGCCACCGCCACAAGGATGTGACCCTGTACCGCCAGGGCGACATCAATTTCATCATCAATGCCGAACAAGATTCGTTCGCGCAGCGTTTTGCCCGCCATCACGGCCCGTCTGTGTGCGCCATCGCCATCCGCGTCGACGACGCGGCCTTTGTGTACCGCCGCGCGCTGGAACTGGGCGCCTGGGGCTTCGACAATAAAACGGGCCCGATGGAGCTGAATATCCCCGCCATCAAGGGCGTGGGCGATTCCCTGCTGTACTTCGTCGACCGCTGGCGCGGCAAGGGCGCGGACAAGCCGGACGCGGCCGCCCCGGGCGGCATCGGCGACATCAGCATCTATGACGTCGATTTCGTTGCCATTCCCGGCGCCGTCGCCAACCCTGTCGGTCACGGCCTGACGTATATCGACCACCTGACGCACAATGTGCACCGTGGCCGCATGAAGGAATGGGCGACGTTCTATGAAAGCCTGTTCAACTTCCGCGAAGTGCGCTATTTCGACATCGAAGGCAAGCTGACGGGTCTGAAATCCAAGGCCATGACTTCGCCGTGCGGCAAGATCCGCATTCCCATCAACGAATCGTCGGACGACAAGTCGCAGATCGCCGAATACCTGGACCAGTACCATGGCGAAGGCATCCAGCACATCGCGCTGGGTACGGACAATATCTACGCGTCCGTGCAAGGCATGCGCGATACGGGTATCGATTTCCAGGACACGATTGAAACTTACTATGAGCTGGTCAACCGCCGCCTGCCGAACCACGGCGAGCAGCTGGAAGAACTGCGTCGCCTGCGTATCCTCATCGATGGCCACAGCACGGAAAACGAACGCGAACTGTTGCTGCAGATTTTCACGCAGACGGTGATCGGTCCGATCTTCTTCGAGATCATCCAGCGCAAGGGCGACCAGGGCTTCGGCGAAGGCAATTTCCGCGCCCTGTTCGAATCGATCGAGCTGGACCAGATCAAGCGCGGCGTGCTGAAAGATACGAACGCGGCGTAATGTTGCTTTGTAACAAATAGTAGTAAAAAGAGCACCGGCCCGGGAGTGCAGCGCAGCAAAGAACTGCGCGCCTTCCTGTGGTAGTCTACGACAAACAAGTCATTTTTCCGCACCGGCATGCTCACAAAGCGCAGCCGGTACGTGTGAGTTCAACCGACTTTGCACGCGTAGCACAGAGAATAATGGAGACAAGTAATGAATGCACCAATCAAGGGCTCGAGTCTTGAGCCGGGCGCGCACGCGTCTGAAATTTCCCTGAACGACAAATACACCTTGGAGCGCGGCCGCGCCTTCATGACGGGCACGCAGGCGCTGATCCGCCTGCCCATGCTGCAGCGCGAGCGCGATCTGAAGGCTGGCCTGAATACGGCCGGCTACATCACCGGTTACCGCGGTTCGCCTGTGACGTCCGTCGACATGACGGCGATCAAGGCCAAGAAATACCTCGATGAGCACCACGTCAAATTCCACCCGGGCCTGAACGAAGACTTGGCCGCCACCGCCGTTTGGGGCACGCAGCAAACGAATCTGTTCGAAGACGCCAAATACGACGGCGTGTTCGGCATGTGGTACGGCAAGGGTCCCGGCGTCGACCGTTGCGGCGACGTGTTCAAGCACGCCAATAACGCCGGTTCCGCCAAGCATGGCGGCGTGCTGGTGCTGGCCGGCGACGACCATGCGGCCAAATCCTCGTCCACGGCGCACCAGTCCGACCATATCCTGAACGCTTGCGGCATCCCCGTGCTGTACCCGTCGTCGGTGCAGGAATACATCGACTACGGCTTGCACGCCTGGGCCATGAGCCGCTACACGGGCCTGTGGGTGTCGATGAAATGCGTGACCGACATCATCGAGTCGGGCGCCGCCGTCGATTTCGACCCGGACCGCGTGCAGATCACGCTGCCGACGGACTTCGAGATGCCGGCCGGTGGCCTGAACATCCGCTGGCCCGACACGGTGCTGGAACAAGAAGTGCGCATGAACAGCTACAAGTGGTACGCGGCGCTGGCGTATGCGCGTGCCAACAAGCTCAATAAGATCATCTGGGACAGCCCGAAGGCGCGCATCGGCATCATCACGGCCGGCAAATCCTACCTCGATACGCGCCAGGCGCTGGCGGATCTCGGCATCGACGAACAGACGGCGTCCGACATCGGCATCCGCCTGTACAAGATCGGCATGACCTGGCCGCTGGAAGCGGACGGCGTGCACGAATTTGCCAAGGGCCTCGACGAAATCCTCGTGGTGGAAGAAAAGCGCCAGATTCTCGAATACGCGCTCAAGGAAGAGCTGTACAACCTGAAGGACGGCGAGCGTCCGCGCGTGGTCGGCAAGTTCGACGACACGGGCGAATGGAGCAACCAGAAGGGCACGGGCCACGGCGACTGGCTGCTGCCGGCCACCTATGAACTGAACCCGGCCATGATCGCGCGGGCCATTGCCAGCCGCATCTCGCGCTATTACGCCGGTCATCCGGTGGAGCAGCGCGTGAAGGAGCGCATCGCCTACCTGGAAGCCAAAGAGAATGTGCTGAAAGCGATCAGCGTGAAACCCGATCCGCAAAAGGACCGCACGCCGTTCTTCTGCTCGGGCTGCCCGCACAACAGTTCCACCAAGGTGCCGGAAGGCTCGCGCGCGCTGGCCGGCATCGGCTGCCACTACATGGTGCTGTGGATGGACCGCGAAACGTCGACGTTTACCCACATGGGTGCCGAAGGCGTCACCTGGGTGGGGCAGGCGCCGTTCACGAATGAAAAGCACGTGTTTACCAACCTCGGCGACGGCACGTATTTCCACTCGGGCATCCTGGCCATCCGCGCGGCCGTCTCGGCCAAGGTAAACATCACCTACAAGATTCTGTTCAACGATGCGGTGGCCATGACGGGCGGCCAGGAATTCGACGGGCCATTATCTCCGGCCATCATTTCGCGCCAGATCGCCGCCGAAGGCGTGGGACCCATCATCGTCGTCACCGATGAACCGGAAAAATACCCGGACGATTACGCCTGGGCCCCAGGCGTCACCGTGCGCCACCGTTCGGAACTGATGGACGTGCAGCGCGAACTGCGCGACATGCCCGGCGTATCGGCCATGATCTACGACCAGACCTGTGCCTCGGAAAAACGCCGCCGCCGGAAACGCAATGAATACCCGGACCCGGCCAAGCGCGCCGTCATCAACGAAGCCGTCTGCGAAGGCTGCGGCGACTGTTCCGTGCAGTCGAACTGCCTGTCTGTGGAACCGCTGGAAACGGAGCTGGGGCGCAAGCGCCAGATCAACCAGTCGTCCTGCAACAAGGATTTCTCGTGCACGACGGGTTTCTGCCCCAGCTTCGTGACGGTGGAAGGCGGCGGCTTGAAAAAGCCGAAGAAGGCGGCTGCCGCCGACAAGGACGCGCCAGCGGCGCCGGCCTTGCCGACGCCGACGATTCCTTCGACGGCCGAGCCGTTCGGCATTCTCGTCACCGGCATCGGCGGCACGGGCGTGGTCACCGTGGGCCAGATCCTCGCCATGGCGGCCCACGTGGAAGGCAAGGGCTGTTCCGTGCTCGACATGAGCGGCCTGGCGCAGAAGGGCGGCCCCGTGATGTCGCACGTGCGCCTGGCAGACCGCCAGGACGATATCCATTCGACGCGCGTCGGCACCGGTGCGGCGGACCTCGTGATCGGCTGCGACCTGATCGTCACGGCCAGCCGCGACGCCCTGTCGCGCATGGGAGAGGGCCGCAGCTGGGCCATGATCAACTCGACCAGCTCGTCGACGGCCGCGTTCGTGAAGAACCCGGACTGGCAATTCCCCGGCGCTTCGGCGCGCATGGAAATCGAAAAGGCGTGCGGCAGCGACCACGTGGACTTCATCGACGCGGGCCAGATCGCCACGGCGCTGATGGGCGACTCCATCGCGACGAATATGTTCATGCTCGGCTATGCCTGGCAAAAGGGCAAAGTGCCGCTGTCGGAAGCTGCCATCATGAAGGCCATCGACTTGAACAACGTCTCGGTGGCGTTCAACAAGGCGGCCTTCAACTGGGGCCGCGCCGGTGCCCACGATGCGGCCAGCCTGGTGCGCATGACGACGCCAGCCAAGGTGGTGGAATTCAAGCGCATCGAAACGCTCGACGACCTGATCGAAAAGCGCGTGGCCCTGTTGACGGCTTACCAGGACCGCGCGTATGCGCAGCAATACCTGGACTTCGTCGGCCAGGTACGCGCCGCCGAAAGCGCCCTGAATGGCCCGCACCTGCGCCTGACGGAAGCCGTGGCCCGCTACTTCTACAAGCTGATGGCCTACAAGGACGAGTACGAAGTGGCGCGCCTGTACACGGATGGCGCCTTCCAGGCGAAGATCGCGTCCATGTTCGAAGGCGACATCAAGCTCAAGTTCCACCTGGCGCCGCCGATCATGGCGAAAACCGACGCCCAGGGCCACCTGGTCAAAAAGGAATTCGGCCCATGGATGATGAAGGCGTTTGGCGTGCTGGCCAAGTTCAAGGGCTTGCGCGGCACGGCGTTCGACATCTTCGGCCATACGGCCGAGCGCAAGATGGAACGCGCGCTGATACTCGAATACCGCTCGACGGTGGGCGGCTTGCTGCCGAAACTGACGACGGCCAAACTGGCGCAAGCCGTGGCCATCGCCAGCATCCCGGAAGACATCCGCGGCTATGGCCACGTGAAGGAGCGTCATCTGAAGGCGGCGAAAGAGAAGGAAGCGAGCTTGCTGATCGCCTTCAACGCGCCGACGCCGCTGCCGCCCGTCGTGGCAGCACCGGTGGCGGCCACCGTGGCGTGATGGCGTGACGGTATGAGCTTGACACAATGGCGCCTGCGGGCGCCATTGTGTCAAAGAAAACAACGCCTGATGGCAAAACGCATTATAATTTTTCGATAATTTCTTTTCGGAAAGTTTGCCATGCGTTCCCTGCGCTTTTCCACCCTGGCGGTTCCCCTTGCCCTTCCTTTGATCTTGCTGTTGAGTGCCTGCGGCGGAGGCGGCAGCGACAGTGCGCCCGTCGTCCCGCCTGTCACGCCGCCCGATTCTACGGCGCTGGTCGCATCCTCCACGGTCGCGAACCGGTGCGAGGCGCCGCGCAGCGGCAGCAGCATCGACAAGCCCGGTACCCTGCTCAATGAGCAGATGTGGGTGCGCAGCTGGATCGATGAAACGTATCTGTGGTACCGCGAAGTGCCGACCACGTATCTGCCGCAAAGCTTTGCCACGCCCATCGCGTATTTCAACGTGCTGAAGACGACGGCCACGACGGCGTCCGGCAAGCCCAAGGACCAGTTCCATTTCACGTATACGACGGCCGAATGGGAAGCTTCGCTCAACGGCGTGGAACTCGGTTACGGCATGCTGCTGGCCATGACGCGCAACACGCCGCCGCGCAGGGCGGTGATCTCGATAGTGGAACCGGGTTCGCCGGCGGCGCTGGCGGGCTTGCAGCGGGGCGACGTGCTGCTAACCGTCGATGGCGTCGATTTCGTCAATGCCCCCGACGCGTCCAGCGTGGCCATCCTCAACGCGGGCCTGTTCCCGCAGGCGCAGGGCACGCACTCGCTGGTATTCAGCCGCGGTGGGGCGCCCATGTCGGTGAGCCTGACGGCAGTCAGCGTGAACACCAGCGCCGTGCAGAACGAGCGCATCATCGATACGCCCACGGGCAAGGTGGGCTATCTGACCTTCAATACGCACAACAACGTGGCCGAACGCCAGCTGGTCGAGACCATGCGCCGCTTCCAGGCGGCGGGCATCAGCGACCTGGTGCTCGACGTGCGCTACAACGGCGGCGGTTACCTCGATGTCGCCAGCGAGCTGGCCTACATGATCGCCGGTCCGCAAGTGACCACCGGCAAGACCTTCGAGCAGGTGGTCTTCAATGACAAGACCAAGCCGGAAGCGCCCGTGCCCTTCCATGCGCAAAGCCAGGGCTTTCCCGCGCCCAATCCCCTGGCCAAGGGCACGCCGCTGCCATCGCTGGGCCTCAAGCGCGTGACCTTGCTGACAACGGGCAATACCTGTTCGGCCAGCGAAGCCATCATCAACGGCTTGCGCGGCGTCGATGTGCAGGTCAACCTGATCGGCGGCACGACGTGCGGCAAGCCTTACGGCTTTTATCCTGCGCCCAATTGCGGGACCACCTATTTCGCCGTGCAGTTCCAGGGCGTCAATGCCAAGGGCTTTGGCGACTTTGCCGATGGCATGGCGCCCACGTGCGACGTGGCCGATGATTACCAGCATCAGCTGGGCGACGCGGCAGAAGGCATGCTGGCGGCGGCGCTGCGCTACCGCAGCAGCGGCAGCTGTGCCCCGGCCATGGGCGCGACCCGGCTGCTGAGTTCGTCGGAGAGTCCGGCCGACACGGCCATGCGCCTGCTGCGTCCAGCCTACAAGGAAATTGCCATCATGCGGCCTTAAAGCGCATGCTTCTGCCATGGCTACTCCATGGCGGTTGACGTTTTTCTGCCCACAAATCTTTCTATATAACAATTTTGATATATAGAAAGATGAATCCATTCGTTCTGGAACGACTGGCATTTTGCTATCTTGCGGCCTTTCTCCACCTCGAAACGCGCAACGATGTCGAAACAGTTCAAGTTAACACCGCTCAGCCTTGGCGTACTGGCCATCCTGGGCGGCACCGCATGGCAGGCGCACGCGCAAACGCAAGCGCCCGCAGCGGATCAGCAGGCAGCGGCCATCCCGCCAGCCGTCGTGGTCACCGGTTCGCGCATTCCCCGCGCCAGCCTGGAAGGCCCGTCTTCCGTCACCATCCTGACCGGCGATGAAATCACCAAGCAGGGCTACAAGAACGTCTTCGACGCGCTGACCAACCAGGTGCAGAACAGCGGCTTCACGCAGGGCGAAGACTACGGCAACACCTTTACGCCGTCGGCCAATACCATCAGCCTGCGCGGCCTGGGGCCGAACCATACGCTGATCCTGCTGAACGGCCGCCGCCTGGCCGACTTCCCCATTGCCTATGATGGCGCCGTCAACTTCACCAACCTGGCGAACATCCCGTCGAGCATCGTCGAGCGCATCGAGATCCTCAACGGCGGCGCCTCGGCCATCTACGGCTCGGACGCGATCGCCGGCGTGGTCAACGTGATCCTGAAAAAACAGACGGAAGGCTTCGACATCAACGTCAAGGTCGGCGGCACTTCGCGCGGCGGCGCCGGCAACCAGCGCGTGCAGCTGACGGGCGGCGGCAATTTCGACAAGCTGCACACCCTGTTCAGCGTGGAACTGAGCCAGCGCGACCCGTTGTGGAGCATGGAGCGCGACTTCATGACCAGCCGCTCCGGCGTGCCGACCACGGTGGCCGCGCGCCGCACCCTGATGAAGGGCAAGGCCGGCAGCTATGTCGACCTGGGCGATACCTGCAACCAGTTCGGCGACATGTTCGGCGGCAGCGTGAGCAAGTACACGGCGTCGAATGGCAGCTATTGCGCCAGTCCGAAAGCCCGTCCCACCTTCTGGACCACGCAGACCAAGAACCAGAGCCAGAACGTGTTCGGCAGCGCCAATTACGAGCTCGATGCCGACACCACGCTGTTTGCCGACGTCCTGATCGGCAAAAACAAGACCGTCAACAATACGCGCGGCCCGTCGTGGACCTCGGCCTCGCTGAGCGGCAATTCCTTCCTGAACCAGAACAGCGGCGCCTACGAAGAGTGGACGCGCTTTATCTCGCCCGAGGAAATCGGCGGCGTGCAGCGCTACAACCGCAGCTGGGACGACCTGGCGACCGCCATCTCGCTGGGCGCCAAGGGCCGCATTCCGGGCAGCGCCTGGCAGTACGAGGCCAACTACAACGCGTCGGTCTACAAGAGCGAAGGGCGCAGGCCGCAGCTGCGCTCGAACATCGACAGCTTCTTCCTGGGACCGAAGCTGGGCACGGACGCAAATGGCGTGGCCATCTACGCGCCGGACCCCGCGCGCCTGGCGCAGCGCCTGACGCCGGCCGAATTCGACAGCATCAGCGGCTACAGTGTCAGCAAGGACAAGGCGTGGACGAATACGCTGAGCCTGGCCACGAATGGCGACCTGTTCCAGCTGCCTGCCGGCACGGCGAAGATCGCCACGATAGCCGAAGCGAGCAAGCAGGGCTTCAGCAACGAACCCGACGCGCGCATCGACGCAGGCTATTTCAACCTCGCCACCGGTTCGGGCACCACCGCCGGCACCCGTTCGCGCTATGCGCTGGGAGCGGAATTGAACTTGCCGCTGCATGAAAAGCTGACCGGCACCGTCGCTGGCCGCTATGACCGCTACAGCTTTGCCGGCCGCAAGGAAGGCAAGTTCACTTACAACGGCGGCCTGGAATTGCGCCCGGCGCCGGATCTGCTGTTCCGCGCCAACTACGCCACCAGCTTCCGCGCGCCGGACATGAACTACATCTACCAGGCACGCGGCAAGGGCTATTATTCGAGCACCACCGACTATTACCGTTGCGACGCCGCGGGCAAGGCCATCGACGGCTGCGAATTCGCCAACAAGGCGCCGGGCGCCGATTACGTGCAGAACGGCAGCAAGGACCTGCAGTCGGAGAAGGGCAAGTCGTTCGGCGTGGGCGCCGTCTGGTCGCCGAGTTCCAATTTCGACGTGTCGGTCGATTACTGGAACATCAAGATCGACGACCTGGTGACGAACCTGAGCGCCGACAAGCTGCTGCGCGATGAATCCGATTGCCGCCTGGGCAAGGCCGACATCGGCTCGCCGACCTGTATCGACACCTTGGGCCGCATCGAGCGCTACGCGGCCAATGCCTTGAACAAGGCCGGCGAGATCAAGACCATCACCGTCAATCCGATCAACGCGGCCAAGCAAAGCAGCAGCGGCATCGATATCAGCCTGAAGTATTTGCTGCGCACGACGGACTATGGCCGCTTTGCCTTCAAGGCCAACTACGCCCGGGTGCTGAGCAAGAAATCGCAGCAATTCGCCGGTGACGCAGAGACCGATGAAACCAAGTCGATGACGAACATGGATTGGCCGGACAAGCTGAACCTGAGCGTCAACTGGGGCGCGGGCGCCTGGTCGAATACCTTGCTGGTGAGCCGCTACGGCAAGGTGCCGAATGCCGCCGGCAAGGCCTACCTGACGCCGACGGCGCTGGCCAATATCAGCAGCGTCTACCGCATCAACGACCGCGCCACCGTCTCGCTGATCGTCAACAACGTGTTCGACAAGATCAAGCGCGACACCAGCAACGGCTGGCCGTACTACCCGATCGGCAATTACAGCCCGCAAGGCCGCCAGGGATGGATCGAGTTTAACTACCACTTTGGTTCGTAATTCGTACTGGCCGCATCCAGCCGGAACAGCATCTGCTGTTCCGGCTTTTTTATTTTCCGGCGCGTTCTTTATCGGACCGCCCCTCTATAATTGCCCGCTTGTCCTCTCTCGATGGAGTCTGACCCATGCTACGCCACGCCCTGCTGTCCACCGCCCTGTTCACCGTGTTTGCCGCCAGCGCGCAAGCCGCACCCGCCCTGACGACGGTGGCCGAGCGCTCCGCTTTCCTGCAGACGGGCCGCTACGCGGAAGTGGAAGCCTTGTGCCGGCAGTTCCAGGCGCGCTATCCGAAGCAGGTGCGCTGCGTGGAGTTCGGCCGCACGCCGGAAAACCGCCCCATGCTGGCGCTGGCCGTGACGAATACGGGCGCGCTGACGCCGGCCGAAGCGGCGCGCCGCAAGCTGCCCGTGCTGCTGGTGCAGGGCGGTATCCATGCGGGCGAGATCGATGGCAAGGATGCGGGCTTCCTGGCCTTGCGCGAAGCACTGGAAGGCAAGGCGGCGCCCGGCGCGCTGGACAAGCAGGTGCTGCTGTTCGTCCCCGTCTTCAACGTCGATGGCCATGAACGCTTCGGCCGGTGGAACCGTCCGAACCAGCGCGGTCCCGTGGAGATGGGATGGCGCAGCACGGCGCAAAACTACAACCTGAACCGCGAATACATGAAGGCCGATACGCCCGAGATGCAGCACATGCTGGCGCTGGTCAATGCCTGGGATCCGCTGGTGTATGTCGACCTGCACGTCACCGACGGCGCCCAGTTCGAACCGGACATCTCGATCCAGGTCGAACCTGTGCATGCGGGCGACGCGGCCCTGCGCGTGGCCGGCACGGCCTTGCGCGACCAGGTGCTGGCCGACCTGGCCAGCCAGGGATCGGACCCGAAGCCGTTCTACATGTCGTTTGCCGAAAACGACAATCCGCAATCGGGCTTTGTCGATTCGGCGCCGAACCCGCGCTTTTCGCACGGCTATTTCCAGCTGCGCAACCGCTTCGGCATGCTGGTGGAAACCCATTCGTGGAAAGACTATCCGACCCGCGTGCGCATCACCCGCAACACCATCGTCTCGCTGCTGTCGCAAGTGGCGCAGCATGGCGCGCAGTGGCGGCAGACGGCGCTCGAGGCGGACCAGCGCGCAACGCAGCTGGCCGGCACCACCTTGCCGCTGACCTACAAGACGACGGACAAGAGCCGCATGATCGCGTTTCGCGGCTACGCCTACACGCGCACGCCATCCGAGGTGTCGGGCGCGCTGATGACGCGCTACGATGAAACCACGCCGCAGATCTGGAACGTGCCCCTGCGCGACGAGATCGTGCCCGACCTGCAGCTGGCCGCGCCGAAGGCCGGCTACCTGGTGCCCGCCGCGCAGGCGCAGATGGTGGCGGCCAAGCTGCGCCAGCATGGCGTGGCGTACCAAGTACTGGCTGGCGCATCCGGCAAGCTGCCGGTCGAAGCCTTCCGCGCCACGACGGTGAAATTCGGCGCGCAGTCGTTCGAAGGGCGCCAGACGGCAAGCGTGCAGGGCGAGTGGCAGCACGAGGAACGCGAGGTCGGCGCAGGCGCGCTGTACGTGCCCGTCAACCAGGCCAAGGCACGCCTGGTCGTGGCCATGCTGGAGCCGCGCGCGCCCGATTCCCTGCTGGCCTGGGGCAGTTTCAATACGGCCTTCGAGCGCAAGGAATACATGGAGGAATATGTGGCCGAAGACGTGGCGCGCGCGCAGCTGGCGGCCGACCCGGCGCTGGCCGCGCAGTTTCACCAGAAGCTGGCCAGCGATCCCGCGTTTGCCGCCAGCCCGGCCGCGCGCCTGGAATTCTTCGCCCGCCGCCACGCTTCGTGGGATGAGCGCCTGAACCTGTATCCGGTGTTGCGCACGGACGTCGCGCCGGCCGCTCTTGCCGCACCGCGGGCGCGCGCACCGGAGTTGCCAAAACAGGCAGATTAATTGAAAGAAAATGTTATTCTCCGCTCGATGATGGCGCCGCCACCACGAGCAGAGACCAGCGATGGGCAACAAGACACTGTATAACCAGCACCGCGAGACGTTTTTTCGCCTCTGCGACGCCGTCGGCGAAAATCAGGTGGAACAGGTGCGCAGCCTGCTCGAGGCCACACCGCTGCTGTTGACCTTGCGCCGCTACAACATGGATGACGGCGAATCGCTGCTGCATCTGGCCGCGGCCGGCGGCAGCCGCGACGTCTGCGTCCTGCTAGTGTCGCTGGGCCTGGACATCGACCTGCCCTTGCCCGGCTACCGCAACCATACGCCGCTGGACGCGGCGGCAAGCCATGGCCATCTGGATACCTGCCGCTGGCTGCTCGAGCAGGGTGCTGCCGTCGACGGCTTGCCGGACAATATACTGTCGCCGCTGGACAGCGCCTGCGTGGGCGGCCACCAGGACGTGGTGGCAATGCTGCTGCAGTGGGGCGCCAATCCGAACCGCCTGCATACGCGCTGGAACCAGGCGCCGGTCGATATCGCCACCGGCTGGGGTTTTCCCGCGATCGCCCAATTGCTCGCTGCCGCCGGCGGCGTCAGCATACTCGACGTGCCGCAGCAGGCGGCCGCCTCGCCGCAGGAATCGATCCGCACCTTCATGCACAACAGCGCCGGCTGGGTATTGCCGGCCGTGTTCAGCCCGGACAGCGGCGACGCGCGCTTTTCGCTGGGGACCAGCTGCATCGGCGGCAAGAGCGATTTCAAGTTGTTGTTTACGGCTGGCCTGTTCCAGCAATCCCCGATGACCGAACTGGCCATCTGCCTGCCTGGCCGCTGGCCGCTGACGGTCCACGGCTTCGCGCAGCACAGCCCCTGGCGCTTTCCGGTGGCGCTGCTGGCACGCCTGGGACGGCGCACGCTCGACCAGGCCAGCCTGGCGGCGGGCGAGCTGTTGCGGCGCGACGACCCGCACCTGGCGGACCTGGCCTGGCCGGATGGCGTCGACGCGCTGCTGGCCATCGACAAGCGCTGGAATCTGGAGCCGGAGGAGGACATTGCCGACGATGACAAGGTCACCATCTATCTGCTGGTGCCGGTGAAGTTCACGAAAAAAGGCGCGCCTGACGCCAGTGCCTTGCCGGCCTTGATGGAACGCAAGCTCAAAGGCAGCTGGAAAGTGTCTGCCTTGCCCGTCCCCGTCATTGGCTAGCGCGCACGTGGCCAGATCAAACCGGCCAGCTTGCAGCGATGTTATCCTGCCAATGCATCTTCCGCGTCCGCGCGCAACCTGTTCACGCATCGGTTTTTCATGACACAAAAAATTCTTCTCCTGAGTGTCTCGGCCGGCGCCGGCCACATGCGTGCGGCGCAAGCCATCGAGGCGTATGCGGCGCGCGATGGCGGCGGCCCAGCGGCGCTGGCCCTGCATCTCGACGTGATGGAGTTCGTTACGCCCGCTTTCCGCAAGCTGTACACGGATTTGTATATCAAGCTGGTCAACAAGGCGCCCGCGCTGTGGGGCTATCTGTATCACGCCACCCACGATGCGCCGCGCGACAGCTCGATGCAGCGCCTGCGCCGCGCCGTCGAGCGCCTCAACACGCGCGCGCTGATGGCGCGGATCGCCGCCTTCCAGCCCGACGCCATCATCTGCACGCATTTCCTGCCGGCCGAACTGCTGTCGCGCGCCCTGCGCCAGCAACAGCTGGCTTGCCCCGTGTGGGTGCAGGTCACCGATTTCGACTTGCACCGCATGTGGGTGCACGAGCAGATGCAGGGCTATTTCGCCGCCACCGACGAAGTGGCGTTCCGCATGCGCCATGAAGGCATCCCAGCCGACCGCATCCACGTGACGGGCATCCCCGTCATGCCCGCGTTCGCGCAGGCGCCCGACCGCGTGCAGTGCGCGCAGGCGTGTGGCCTGGACCCGCGGCGCACGACGATCCTGCTGATGGGCGGCGGGGCTGGCCTCGGCAGCCTTGAAACGGTCGCCGCGCGCCTGCTGGCGTTGCCGGGCGACTTCCAGCTGATCGCGCTGGCGGGGAAAAACGCGGCCGCGCTGGCGGCGCTGCAGGCACTGGCCGACCAGTATCCGGGCCGCCTGCTGGCGCAAGGCTTTACCGGCGAAGTCGAGCGTCTGATGGCGTGCGCCGACCTGGTGATCACCAAGCCGGGCGGGCTGACCACGTCGGAATGCCTGGCGCTGGGCTTACCGATGATCGTCAACTCGCCGATTCCCGGGCAGGAAGAGCGCAATGCCGACTATCTGCTGGAGCAGGGCGTGGCCCTGAAGGCATTCGATGCCGTCACCCTGGAATACCGGGTGCGCCTGTTGCTCGAGCATCCCGAGCAGTTGCAATCGATGCGCGCAAAGGCGCTGGCCCTGGGCCGCCCGCGCGCCGCCCTGGACGTGCTGGCGCAGGTGCTGCGCGCCGGCGCCGTTCTTCAATAACCAGGAAACCATGATGCTGCATGTCATACTGTTGACCCTCGCCCTGGGGCTGGCCGCCGCGCCGGCCGGGGCGCAACCTTCGCCGCCACGCCATCCGGACTGGGCCACGCCGCTGCCGCAGGTGTCGAACCTGCACCAGGTCACGCCCGTCCTGTACCGCAGCGCCAGGCTGGATAGCGCCGACGTGGCCCAGTTGCAGGCGTTGGGCGTGAAGACGGTGATCAGCCTGCGCTCCTTCCACTCCGATACGCAGGTGCTGGAAGGCAGCGGCATCCGCGCCGTCCGCATCCCCATCAATACCTGGGCCATCCGCGACCGCCATGTGATCGACACCATGCGTGCCATCCGCGCCGCCGGACAGCAGGGCCCCGTGCTGCTGCATTGCCTGCACGGCGCCGACCGCACGGGCATGATGGCCGCCATGTACCGCATGCTGTACCAGGGCTGGCCGCGCGAGAAGGCGATCGACGAGCTGAAAAATGGCGGCTACGGCTACCACGCCGTGTGGAAGAATATCGAAAGCTACCTCCAGCGCGTGAATGTCGACGAACTACGCACGCGTATCGATGCGCCACAACCCTGATACCCCGCCAGCGCGCCACTTCAGGCATGATTGCGATTCCAATCACGTTTTTCCGGAATCCGCATGGAACACCACAGCTTTCTCATCAACATACTGTTTTACCTGGTGGCCGCCATCATCATGGTGCCGCTGGCCAAGCGCCTGGGCATGGGGGCCGTGCTGGGTTACCTGGTGGCCGGCGTCGTCATCGGTCCCTGGGGCCTGGGCCTGATCAAGAATGTCGAGGTGATCCTCAGCTTTTCCGAATTCGGCGTGGTGCTGCTGCTGTTTCTGATTGGCCTGGAGCTGGAGCCGAAGCGCTTGTGGCTGCTGCGCCGCCCCATTTTCGGCTGGGGCGGGGCGCAGGTGGGCGTCGTCAGCGCGGGACTGTGCGCCGTGGCCATGGCGTTTGGCGTGGACTGGCGCACGGCGCTGGTGGGCGCATTGGGGCTGTCGCTGTCGTCGACGGCCATCGTGCTGGCCACCCTGGGCGAACGCAAGCTGATGAGTACTCCGGCCGGTTCCGCCGGCTTTTCCATCTTGCTGTTCCAGGATATCGCCGCCATTCCCATGATCGCGCTGGTGCCGCTGCTGGGCGGCCTGGTCACGCATAGCGGCGAGCCGGGCTGGCTGCGCGTGGCCAAGCTGGCCGCCGTGCTGGCCGCCCTCGTGGTGGGCGGACGCTTTCTCGTCAACCCCATCCTGCGCTTCATCGCGAAGACGGACTTGCGCGAAATCTTCACGGCTTTTGCCCTGCTGCTGGTGATCGCCATCTGCGTGCTGATGGAGTCGGTGG
The DNA here is from genome assembly GCF_009208555.1 of Janthinobacterium violaceinigrum. Lineage (GTDB taxonomy): Bacteria > Pseudomonadota > Gammaproteobacteria > Burkholderiales > Burkholderiaceae_D > Janthinobacterium > Janthinobacterium violaceinigrum. The sequence continues at coordinate 115,007 of NZ_WFLI01000006.1, forward strand.
GCCTGTCGATGGCGCTGGGCACCTTCATGGCGGGCGTGCTGCTGGCCGATTCCGAATACCGGCATGAGCTGATCAGCGACCTGGAACCGTTCAAGGGACTGTTGCTGGGCCTGTTTTTCATCGCCGTGGGCATGTCCGTCGATTTCGGCGTGCTGCGCGCCCAGCCGCTGCTGATCCTGGCCCTGGTGGCGGGCCTGCTGGCGGTCAAGATCGCCTTGCTGTATGTGCTGTCGAAGTTTTTCGACATTCCCCGCGGCCAGCAGCTGTTCTTCGCGCTGTTGCTGTCGCAAGGCGGGGAGTTCGCCTTCGTCGTGTTTGCCGCCGCCGAAGCCGCGCATGTGTTTGCGCCGGAAACGGCCGCGCTGCTGGTCGTGGTGGTGACCCTGTCGATGGTGGCCACGCCCTTGCTGCTGCTGTTGCACGATAAATTCGTCGCGCCGCGCCTGCAAGGCGACAAGAAGCGCCGCCCCGACGACCATATCGAGGCGCAGGACAATCCCATCGTCATCGCCGGCTTTGGCCGCTTCGGCCAGATCATCGGCCGCCTGCTGGCGGCGAACAAGATCGGCGTGACGGTGCTGGACCACGACCCGGACCAGATCGACCTGCTGCGCAAGTTCGGCTTCAAGGTGTTTTATGGCGACGCCACGCGCGTGGATCTGCTGGTGGCGGCCGGCATCGAGAAAGCGAAGGCGCTGGTGATCGCCATCGACAATGTGGACGACAGCCTGGCCCTGGTCGACGCCGTGCGCCTGCGCCTGCCCGAACTGACGATCCTGGCGCGCGCGCGCAACGTCACGCATTACTATGAATTGATGAAGCGGGGCGTGACCCTGATCGAACGCGAGACCTTCGCCGCCGCCTTGCTGCTGGGCGAGCAGACCTTGCAGCAGGTGGGCTACAGCGCGGAGCGGGCGCAGCGCGCGGCCGGCATCTTTGGCCGGCATAACCTGAAAACCCTGCTGGAAGTGGCGCCGCACTTCCAGGACCAGCAAAAAGTCATGTCGCTCACGCGCCAGGCGCGCGAGGAGCTGGAAGACATGTTCGAGAGCGATGCGGCCGCGTTTGCGGCGGCTGAAACTTCGGGGTCAGACCCTCAACACCGCTAACACAGAGGCTTGCGCTAACAGTCGAGGGGGTCTGACCCCAGCCTTCGCTTGGGGTTTGCTAAAGCTTACTTCCCCCGCTTCGTTTCAATCGCCTCGATCTGGTCCATGATGCCGTTCATGCGCGCCACCAGCGCCTGATACGGTTTCGGCGAGGCCAGGTCGACGCCTGCCGCCTTCACCAGCTCATACGGGTAGGCTGAGCCGCCCGCGCTGAGCATCTTCAGGTAGGCGGCCAGGGCGCCCGGTTCCTTGTCGAGGATGCGCTGCGCGAAATCCTGCGCCGCCGCGATCGAGGTGGCGTACTGGAACACATAGAAGCCGTGATAGAAATGCGGCACGTAGGCCCATTCCAGCGCGTAGGCGGGATCGATGGTCATGACGCCCTGCGCTGCGCCGTGGTAGCGCTGGAGGATGCCGGCATAGATGGCCGTGATCTCTTCGCCCGTCAGCGACTCGCCCTTGTCCACCTTGCCGTGGATGGCCGCTTCGAATTCGGCGAACATGGCCTGGCGGAAGAAGGTACCGCGCAGGTTTTCCAGCGCCGCGCCCAGGTACAGCAGGCGCTCGTCGTCATCCTTGGCCTGCTTCAGGCGCGCGTCGAGCAGCAGCGCCTCGTTCGTCGTCGAGGCGATTTCCGCGACAAAGATGCTGTACGGCGCATAGATCGACGACTGCGCCTTGTTGGCCAGCACCGAGTGCATGGCGTGGCCCCATTCGTGCGTCAGGGTGCTGACGGCTTCGTAATTGTCCGTGTAGTTGAGCAGCACGAACGGATGCACGTCGTACGCATCGCCATTCATGTAGGCGCCCGCCACCTTGCGCGGGCGCGGATACACATCCATCCAGCGCGCCTCCACGGCCGACGCAAGGGCCTTGACGTAGTCGGGACCCAGCGGCGCGACGGAATCGAGCATCATCCGCTTGCCGTCGGCCAGCGGGAAGCTGCGGTCGCTTTTCAGCAGCGGCGCATAGATGTCGTAATACGCGAGGTCCTGGATGCCCAGCATGCGCGCGCGCAGCTTGAAGTAGCGGTGCAGGGTGGGCAGGTTGGCATTGGTTTGCGCGATCAGGGTCTGGTAGACGGCCGGCGGCAAATTGTCGGCGTCGAGCGCGGCGCTTTGCGAGTCGGCATAGCGGCGCACCTTCGCATACGCGGCATCCGTTTTCAGCTGGCCGTACAGGGTTTCGCCGAACGTGCGTTCATATTCTTTCCACTTGCCGAAAAAGGCGTCGAACACCAGCTTGCGGTCGGCGCGCTGGTCGTCGCCGCGATACTTGGTGTAGGCCGCCTGGTCGAGACGCACCTCTTTACCGTCCGACAATTTGACGGTCGGCCACGGGATTTCCGCATTGGCCAGGGTGCGGTAGACGCTGGCGGCCGAGCTGGTCGCCAGGCCGAATTGCGCCACCAGCTGTTCGCCCGCCGCGTCCAGCGTATGGGGTGCGCTGCGCAACATGTTGCTCAATTGAAAGCGGTACAGTTGCAAACCCTTGTCCTTGGCCAGCATGGCATCGATGCGCCTGGCGCCCAGGGCGAGGATTTCCGGTTGCAGGAAGGTGCTTGCCTGGGTGAATTCGTTGCCCAGCAGGGCGGCGCGCTGGTTCAGCTGGTTGCCCTTGCTGTCGCCCGTATCCTGGTCGTAATACTGCGCCGCATACGTGTACAGCATGTTGACGCGCTTGCGCGCATCGGCGTACAGGTCCAGGCAGCTTTTCAGGCGGGGCGGCGATGCCAGCTGCCCCTTGCAGGCGCCCAGCTGCTGCAGCTGGGCCGACAGCTTTTTCGCATCCGCGTCGAACGCGGCCTCGTTCGGATACAGCGCCGTCAGATCCCAGCGGTCGGCCTGCCTGTCGGTCTGGGCGGGCGCAGGAGCGGCAAAGGCGGTGGCGAGGCTGAGGGCCAGCAGGGAAAACAGCAGGGGGCGCTTGAGCGCGGATGGCGTCATGGTTCATTCCAGTGAGGTTGTCGGAAGAATGCGTGCTGACCGCCGGGCAGGGACGTGCGCGTGACACACCGCGTACCGGCAGAGTTGCCTACGGTACAGCAAATGAGGGGAGGGGGAAAGAGGCGGGGCGCCGCCACCTGGGCGGTGGCGGCGAAACAACAGGGGCTGAGATCAGCCGATTACAGCGGTTGCAGCGGGATCGTGCCGAAGGTGGTGGGCGTCGAGCACGGTTCTTCGTCGAACGCGATGTCGCCCATGGGGTTGGCCACGCCGTCCGCCTTCAAATCCTTGAAACCGAACAGTTTCGGGTCCATCAGGTGCGATGGCGCCACGTTCGACAGGGCCGAGAAGATGCTTTCCACGCGGCCGGGGAATTTCTTGTCCCATTCTCGCATAAGGCCCTTGATCTGCTTGCGCTGCAGGTTTTCCTGCGAACCGCACAGGTCGCATGGAATGATGGGGAAGCCCTTGACTTCCGCATAGCGCTGCGTGTCTTCTTCCTTCACGTAGGCCATCGGGCGGATGACGATGTGCTTGCCGTCGTCCGATTGCAGCTTGGCCGGCATGCCTTTCAGTTTGCCGCCGAAGAACATATTCAGGAAGAAAGTTTCAAGAATGTCATCGCGGTGGTGGCCCAGGGCGATCTTGTTGGCGCCCAGCTCGTCGGCCACGCGGTACAGGATGCCGCGGCGCAGGCGCGAGCACAGCGAGCAGGTCGTCTTGCCTTCTGGAATCAGGCGCTTGACGATGCTGTAGGTATCCTGGTTTTCGATGTGGAAAGCCACGCCCAGTTCCGTCAGGTAGGCGGGCAGGATTTCCGGCGGGAAGTTAGGCTGCTTCTGGTCCAGGTTGACGGCGACGATATCGAAGTGAATCGGCGCGCGCTCGCGCAAGGTCATCAGGATGTCCAGCAGCGCGTAGCTGTCCTTGCCGCCCGACAGGCACACCATCACCTTGTCGCCGTCTTCGATCATATTGAAGTCGCTGATGGCCTGGCCCACCAGGCGGCACAGGCGCTTGTGCAGCTTGTTGTTTTCCAGGGCGATCTTTTCCGCCTTCTTGCGCGCCAGTTTCTGCGCTTCCACATTGGCCGGGATTTCCACGGCGGCCGTCATCGGTTCCATCACCGCGGCATTGTTCATGTTGCTCATGCTTCATCCTTGATCTTGAATACTTCCACGCCCACGCCTTCGCAGTCGGGATACACGTCCGGTTTCATGGACGACACGCGCGCGGCGCGCACGCGCGGGTGGGCCAGCATGGCGGCCAGCACGTCGTCGACCAGGCTTTCCTGCAGCTGCACGTGGCCTTGCGCCATGCGCTTGGCGATGGTTTCGCGCATGAAGTCGTAATCGACCACTTCTTCCAGCTGGTCATCCTTGGGCGTCGACAGGGCCAGGGGAATGTACAGGTCGACGTTGATGAGGACGCGCTGCTCGCCCTTTTTCTCGAAGTCGTAGACACCGATGTTGATGAGGACTTCGTAATTGCGCAGGAACAGGCGGCGGCAATCGGCCAGGCGAGGGTGGGACAGGGCGGACGACATAGTTTTACCTTTTAGGGAATGCTGGAATACTCGTTTTTGTTGCGTATGCGGTAGGGCTGCTGATTATTTGGTCAAAAACATGACGTCGCGCGGCAGCCCGATCAAATGCTGGCCGCCATCGACCAGCAGGGTGGTGCCCGTCAGCGCGCGCGCGCGGGCCACGTAACAGACGCTGTCGGCCACATCCTCGGGCGTGCTGGACCGTCCCAGCGGCGTGTTTTCATGTGCCTTGGTAAAGTTCGCTTCCGTTTGCTCGCCGGAGACCAGGGTGATGCCGGGGGCAATGCCCACCACGCGCACTTTCGGCGCCAGCGCCTGGGCCAGCATGGTGGTCGCCGACAGCAGCGCCGCCTTGGACAGGGTGTACGACAAAAAATCAGGATTGAGATTGTACAGTTTTTGGTCCAGCAAGTTGATGACCACGGCTTGTTCTCCCGGCGGCGTGGCCTGGTACAGCGCTTGCGCCAGCAGGATGGGGGCGGCCAGGTTGGCGTGCATGTGGGCGTCCAGCGCGGCGACGGAAAAATCGCCCGCATTGTCGTATTCAAACAACGATGCGTTGTTGACGATGCAAGTTACCGGTCCCAGCGCCGCCTGCGCCTGCGGCAGCAGCTGGCGTACGGTGTCTTCCTGGGCTAGGTCGCAGGGCAGGGCGTGGGCGCGGCGGCCCAGTGCGGCGATTTCCGCCACCAGGCTGAGCGCCTCGTCGCGCGAGTCGCGGTAATGGACGGCGATATCCCAGCCGTCGCGCGCCAGGCCCAGCGCGATGGCGCGGCCGATGCGGCGCGCCGCGCCCGTGACGAGGGCAACGCGGGGAGTGCTGTGTGGCAGTGTCGATGCTGGAGTCATGTCTTTATTTACTGTGCTTGTATGTGAAGTGCGCATGGCCGCCTCGGCCGGTGCCATGGCTGCTACTGGCGCCGTGGCCCGCCGATTCGCTACAATGCGGGAATGTCTCTTCCCGCACCCGATAGCGACGCGCTGGCCGCGTCCCATGCTTTGCAGCACCAGATTGCCGCCGAAATCGCGCGCAATGACGGCGCCATTCCCTTTGTCCGCTTCATGGAGCTGGCGCTGTACGCGCCTGACCTCGGCTATTACAGCGGCGGCGCCGCCAAGCTGGGCAAAGATGGCGATTTTACAACCGCGCCGGAGATTTCTCCCCTGTTCGGCGCCACCCTGGCCCATGTGGCAGCCGCTATTATGGCGCAAACGGCTCCGCGCATCCTCGAATTCGGCGCCGGCACGGGCAAGCTGGCTTTCGATATCCTGACGGAGGCGGCCAGCGCCGGCATCCATATAGAACAGTATGCGATCGTCGAATTGTCCGGCGAATTGCGCGCGCGCCAGGAGCTGGCGCTGGCCGCCTTCCCGCAAGTGGTGTGGCTTGACGGCTTTCCCGACAGTTTCGACGGCGCCGTGTTCGGCAATGAAGTGCTGGACGCCATGCCCGTCAACCTGATCAGCAAGACGCCCGCCGGCTGGTGCGAACTCGATGTCAGCATTGCCGATGGCCAATTCGTCTTCGTCGAGCGTCCTGCCGGCGCCGACGTGGCCGTGCAGATTGCCGCCCAGGTGCCCGAGGCCGACGCCTTGCCCGTCGGCTACGTCACGGAGATCCACGGCGTGGCTTGCGGCTTCATGCGCTCGCTGGCGCGCATGCTGATCAATGGCAAGGGCGGTGCGGCCGTGCTGTTCGACTACGGTTTCCCGGCGCACGAGTATTACCTGGACCTGCGCGCCACGGGCACCCTGATGTGCCATTACCGCCACCACGCGCATGCGGAACCGTTTTATCTGCCCGGCTTGCAGGACATCACGGCCCACGTCGACTTCACGGCCATGGCCGTGGCGGCGCAGGATGCGGGTCTCGATGTGCTCGCCTACATGAACCAGGCTTCCTTCCTGCTGGGCTCGGGGCTCGGCGATTTGCTGCTGCGCACCGATCCCCAGCAAGTCAAGACCTATTTGCCGCAGGCGAGCGCCGTGCAAAAGCTGGTCTCGCCAGCCGAGATGGGGGAATTGTTCAAGGTGCTGGCCGTGGGCCACCGCGTGGAGTTGCCGGAAGCGCTGTTGTCCGCTGACCGCAGCCATCGCCTGTAAGCGCCTGCAATATCAAGGCAGGGCAGTCCCGCCCTGCAATTTCCTGTTTGCTGGTGGTTATTATCTTGTCATATCGTATATGATGACCGACACAGCACGGTTCCATCCTGCAAGAACCCGTCGCCGCGCACCGATTTCAAGATAGAACGATGGGAAAGATACATACACACTATGACAACCTGAAAGTGGCGCGCCTGGCGCCGCAGGAAGTCATACGTGCCGCGTACAAAGCCCTCAGCCAGAAGTACCACCCGGACAAGAATCCCGGCGATGAAAAGGCCGCCCGCATCATGGCGATCCTCAACAGCGCCTATGGCACCTTGTCCGATCCGCAACGGCGCAAGGAACACGACGAGTGGATCGCTGCCGAGGAGTGGGAAATCGAATGGCTGGAAAGCACCCACCAGGAAGAGGGCAAGAGCCGCGATGGCCGCGCGAAAGGCCATGCCCAGCCGCATGAACATGCCTGGGCGCAGGATGTGCCGCCGCCGGCGGGCAAGCCGCGGCGCGGCATGCAGCCCGTCTGGCGCAACTGGCGCTGGTGGCTGAGTTTGCTGGTCTGCCTGTTGCTGGGCTGGCTGGGCGCCTTGCTGATGCTCGACACGTCCCAGCCCATGCCTGCCGCGCTGGCCTCGGCCTGGAGCGGGCTGGCCCGCGATGGCGCCAAGCCCCATGCGCCGGCGGCCACGCCAGCGTCCAGCTCTGCGCCGCCATCGAAAGGCGAGCCCGTGGCCGTCGATAGCTGGGCGGTAGGCAAGCCGTATGCGCCGGAACCCCAGCAAGCGAAGACGCCCGAGATCCGCGTGCTGGCCGTGTCCCAGCTGAGCCTGAAAGCCATCCAGCCCGCCTGCGATGGCGCAAGCAAGGCAGAGTCGGCATCGCTGGTGGCGCCGAATGGCGAACCGTGGCCCGTGCATTCCGGCTATGTCGATGGCTTCCCGATCGGTAACAAGGGCGATGAGCTGGCCGTGAGCATTGACAACGGCAGCAATGCCGCGCCCGTGTTCGTCAAACTGTATGACACGGAGCGGCGCTCGAACGTGCGCTACCTGTACATCCTCGCTTACGACAAGCTGCTGGTGGAGCAGCTCAGCGCGGGCAAGTATGAAGTGCGCTACCAGGCCGTGGGGCCCGGCCAGGACAGTTGCGGCAGCAGCACGCGCAGCGGTGCATCGGCCGCCACGTCGGCACCAGCCGCTGGCGACGATGGCGCGAAGAATCCTGTTGTAAGCAGCATCTAATCTGATTATGCTTGATAGGCGTCAACGCAGCGTCCACATCGAACTTATCCCTTAGGAGTATTCATGACCGACCTCAAAGCCGATGCAGATGATAACTGGCTGCTCGACGAGGATGAGCCGGTGGCCAGTCCTGCCGGGCTGGCCGCGCCCGACCAGCGCCTGTGGCGCGTGCTGATCGTCGACGATGACGTGGATGTGCATGCGGTAACGCGGCTGGCGCTGCGCAATGTCAGTTTCAAGGGCCGCGAACTGGAACTGTTCTCCGCCTACAGCGGCCGCGAGGCATTCGAGATCCTGCGCGACACGCCCGATATCGCCCTGGTCCTGCTCGATGTGGTGATGGAGACGGACGATGCGGGACTGATCCTGGCCAAGCGCATCCGTGCCGAACTGAACAATTCTATCGTGCGCGTCGTGCTGCGCACGGGCCAGCCGGGCCAGGCGCCCGAGCAGCGCGTCATCATCGAATACGACATCAACGATTACAAGGCCAAGACGGAGCTGACGACGCAGAAGCTGTTTACGACCGTCATCTCGGCCCTGCGCGCCTACGAGAGCCTGATGATGCTCGAGCGCAGCCGCATCGGCCTGGGCAAGATCCTGGCCGGCGCCACCAATCTGTACCAGATCCATTCCCTGCGTGAATTTGCTTCCGGCGTGCTCAACCAGGTCAGCGCCATCCTCGACGTGGGCGCCGACGGCGTGCTGTGCCTGATGCAGGGCGGTGCGGGGCGGCCCGAAGTGGTGGCCGCCACGGGTACCTATGCCGTGCTGGCCGAGTCCGAAGCCATGCCAAGCGACCATGCGCTCACGCCCACCATCGACAAGGCGTTTGCGGAAAAGCGCAGCCAGTTCGAGCATCCGGCCAACGTGCTGTTCATCCATACGGAAGGCAACCGCGAGCTGGCCATTTCCGTCACGCCGCCGTGGCCGCTGGCGCAGATCCAGCGCGACTTGCTGGAAGTGTTTTGCCAGCGCATCGCTGCCGCCTTCGACAACCTGTATATGTTCGGCCAGCTGCGCAAGGCGCAGGAAGCCACCGTCGTGGCGCTGGCCGACCTGGCCGAGTTCCGCGACAGCGACACGGGCGGCCACGTGCGGCGCGTGCAGCAATTGTCCGACGCCATCGCCCGCCGCATGCAGCAGCGCGGCGTGTATGCGGACGAGCTCACGCCGCAGCTGCTCGACATGATCGGCCTGGCCAGCATCCTGCACGACGTGGGCAAGGTGGCCACGCCGGACGCCGTGCTGCTCAAGCCGGGCAAGCATACGGATGAGGAACGGGCGCAGATGCAGCTGCATGCCAGCGTCGGGCGCACCATTCTCGAACGGGCCGCCAACATGGTCGACGGCGTCAGCTACCTCACGTATGGCGCGCAGATTGCCGGCGGCCACCACGAGCATTTCGATGGCGCCGGCTATCCGAACGGCCTGAAGGGGCGCGACATTCCCCTCGCCGCGCGCATCGTTGCCGTGGTCGACGTCTTCGATGCCTTGCTGCACGAGCGGCCTTACAAGGAGCCGTGGCCGTATCCGCAGGTGCGCGAATACATCGACCAGCGCCGCGGCAGCCAGTTCGACCCGGAAGTGGTGGCGGCGCTGCTGGACCTGATCGACCATGAGCCGCAACTGTGGCATCCGGAGCGCGCCATCGCCTGAGTTCGCGTTTTTCGACACGCCGCCATTCCCTTGCGCGCGGCGCCGTCATATACTCGGCAGCCTCATGCTGGCTGGCGCCACGCACCAGTGTGGCGCGCCGCGGAGTTTTCGGACATCACGACATGAAAGAACTCAAGGGCCTTAGCGCACTGATCATCGAGCCGCATCCGGGCATGCGCGCCAGCCTGCACAATATGCTCAACCTGTGCGGCCTGGCGAAGATCGATGACGCGGCCAGCTCGGGCCAGGCGATCCGCATGCTGGGCAGTAAATCGTACGACCTGATCCTGTGTGAATACGATCTCGACGGCGGGCAGGATGGCCAGCAGATGCTGGAAGACTTACGCCACCACAAACTGATGCACGCGTCGACCATGTTTTTCATGGTCACGGGCGAAGGCAGTTTCGCCAAGGTGGTCAGTGCCGTCGAGCTGCTGCCCACCGATTACATCCTCAAGCCATTTACCGCTGACAACATGCTGGAGCGCATCGGCCGCGCGCTGGACAAGCGCAATGCCTTCGTGCCCGTGTACGAGCTGATCGACGTGGGCAACGAGCGCGCGGCGATTGCCGCCTGCGCCGAGGGCGCCAGCCTGTATCCCCGCTACGCCACGGATTTCCTGCGCCTGCGCGCGGAGCTGCATCTGCTGCTGGGCGAGGCGGCCGACGCCGAACCGATCTACGCAGCCTTGTATGACGCCAAGGCCATCGGCTGGGCGCGCCTGGGGCAGGCCAAGACGCAATTTCTGCTGGGCGAGTACGAAGCGGCGCAGGGCATGCTGGAAGGGCTGCTGGAAAACAACAAGCGTTTCCTCGACGCGTATGACTGGCTGGCGCGCACGCATTTGGCGCAAGGCAAGCCGGAACTGGCGCAGGCGGCCCTGAGCGAGGCCGTGGCCCTGTCGCCGCACGCCGTGCGCCGCTTGCGCCGCCTGGGCGAGGCGGCGCTGGCGGCCGACGATATCGACATGGCGGAAAAATCCCTGAAGCTGGTGGTCAGCAAGGCCAAGTATTCGGAATTCCGCGACCCGGAAGACCATGTGCGCCTCGTGCAGACCCTGGTGCGCAAGGGCGATCCGCTGCAGGTGGGGGCCGTGATCCGCGATCTCGACAAGTCGATGGGCGGGCAAAAGAATACGGAGCTGTGCAGCGCCCTGTGCAGCGCCATGCTGCACGCGCATACGGGCAACGAGGAGCGCCTGCAGCAATCGCTCGATGCGGCGCTGGCCGCCAACCGCCACAGCGTGGGAAGTTCGAACATGCTGAAAACGGAGCTGGCGCGCCACTGCCTGGCCCATGGGCGCGAAGACGGCGCAGCCGAGGTGATGCGCGAAGTCATGCGCAATGCGCCCGACAGCGCGGCCATGACGCGCGCCATGGCCGTGTTCGAGCAGGCGGGGCGCGAAGAGCTGGCCAAGGCGCTGGCGCGGCAAAGCCGCCAGGAAGTGGCCGACATGGTGGCGGCCGGCGCCGCCAGGGCGGGCGAGGGCGATTTCCGCGGCGCCGTCGATCTGATGGGCGAAGCCGTCACGCGCCTGCCCGACAATCCGCAAGTGGTGTTCAATGCGGCCGTGGCCGTGCTCAAATGCCTGGAGCACGAAGGCTGGGATGAGCGCATGGGGCAGCAGGCGCTGACGTTTATTGCCGGCGTGCGCCGCCTTGACCCGCGCAACCCCAAATTGCCCGTGCTGTCCGGCCTGCATCAGCAGTTATTGCGTAAATATAAGCCCCATGGCAACACCTGGATGCATCCGCCTGACGCCCGGTAAAAGGGAAAAATGACGGGAAAATGCGGCTTGCCGGCAGGGGGGATAAAAAAAATGCGAAAAAAGACGACTTTTTCTCGCCAACCCTTGCACTTTCTCAAATCGGGAGCTTATAATCACGCCCCGAAGCAGCCAACTTCTTCTTTATACGCAAATGCAGCAGTCAGGCATCAGCAAATAAGGTTGACAGTTGTGAGTAGATGCTTCATACTCTGCGGTTCCCGCGGAGGGGTGGCCGAGTGGTTAAAGGCGACAGACTGTAAATCTGTTCTCTATGAGTACGCTGGTTCGAATCCAGCCCCCTCCACCAAGTTTTTGCAAGGAAAACTGGGTAGTAGCAAAAGTAAGTGAAGATAAAGTGAACGATACCTCGCGGGTGTAGCTCAATGGTAGAGCAGAAGCCTTCCAAGCTTACGACGAGGGTTCGATTCCCTTCACCCGCTCCAGTTTCCGTTCAGATGCTTGATGCATCGCATGCAACAAATTACAGCCCTTGTAGCTCAGTGGTAGAGCACTCCCTTGGTAAGGGAGAGGCCACGTGTTCGATCCACGTCAAGGGCACCAGAATTCGCAGCAGGCAGCACAGAAGCAATTCAAACCAGACCGTCGGGCGTGTGCCTGAGCAATCTAATCAAATCATTAGGAGTTCAAAATGGCAAAAGGTAAATTCGAACGGACCAAGCCGCACGTCAACGTCGGCACCATCGGCCACGTCGACCACGGTAAAACCACGCTGACCGCTGCAATCGCAACGGTTCTGTCGAAGAAATTCGGCGGCGAAGCTAAAGCATACGACCAGATCGATGCGGCTCCAGAAGAAAAAGCGCGCGGTATCACGATTAACACCGCCCACGTCGAGTACGAAACGGAAACGCGTCACTACGCGCACGTTGACTGCCCAGGCCACGCCGATTACATCAAAAACATGATTACCGGTGCTGCCCAGATGGACGGTGCGATCCTGGTGTGCTCCGCAGCTGACGGCCCAATGCCACAGACCCGCGAACACATCCTGCTGGCCCGCCAAGTTGGCGTTCCATATATCATCGTGTTCCTGAATAAGTGCGACCTGGTCGATGACGCAGAGCTGCTGGAACTGGTTGAAATGGAAGTGCGCGAGCTGTTGTCGAAGTACGAATTCCCAGGCGACGACCTGCCAATCATCAAAGGTTCGGCACGTATGGCGCTGGAAGGCAAAGAAGGCGAAATGGGCGTTGACGCAGTGCTGCGTCTGGCCGATGCGCTGGATGCCTACATCCCAACGCCAGAGCGCGCTGTTGACGGTGCATTCCTGATGCCAGTGGAAGACGTGTTCTCGATCTCGGGTCGCGGTACCGTTGTGACCGGTCGTATCGAGCGCGGCATTGTTAAAGTCGGCGAAGAGATCGAAATCGTTGGTATCACCGATACCGTCAAAACGACTTGCACCGGCGTGGAAATGTTCCGCAAACTGCTGGACCAAGGTCAAGCAGGCGACAACGTTGGTCTGCTGCTGCGCGGCACCAAGCGTGAAGACGTGCAACGTGGTCAAGTTCTGGCAAAACCAGGCTCGATCAAGCCACACGCCCACTTCACCGGCGAGATCTATGTTCTGTCGAAAGACGAAGGCGGCCGTCATACGCCATTCTTCAACAACTATCGTCCACAGTTCTACTTCCGTACGACGGACGTAACCGGTTCGATCGAGTTGCCAGCAGACAAAGAAATGGTTATGCCAGGCGATAACGTGTCGATCACCGTCAAGCTGATCAACCCGATCGCGATGGAAGAAGGTCTGCGCTTCGCTATCCGCGAAGGCGGCCGTACCGTCGGCGCCGGCGTGGTTGCAAAAATCATCGCATAAGGAAATGTTATGCTTCCACCCGGGGCGTCCTGGGTGGTAGAATAGCACTCCTCGAAAGTTTTACGTAGGGACGTAGCTCAATTGGCAGAGCGTCGGTCTCCAAAACCGAAGGTTGGGGGTTCGATGCCCTCCGTCCCTGCCACCGTCAAGGTGCAGGGCACCGAAAGTAGAAAAATGTCAAATCAATCCGTGCAAACCGTTAGCACGTCGAGTGACAAGATAAAAGTCGCGCTGGCAATAGTGGCTGCGATTGCAGGAGTAGTCGGGTTTTATTACCTGGCAGGCCAACCAGCTCTGGTGCGTGCAAGCGCGCTTGTGGCTGGTTTGGTTATTGCTGTTGCGCTCTTGTATGTCTCGACGACCGGCCGTGAATTTCTCAATTTCGCCAAAGAAGCTGTGCGCGAAACCAAGAAAGTCGTTTGGCCTACCCGCAAAGAAGCCACGCAGATTACTGCGATCGTGTTTGCCTTTGTGCTGGTCATGGCGATTTTCCTGTGGGGCACGGATAAATTGCTCGAGTTTTTGTTGTATGACGTAATTCTGGGTTGGAAAAAATAATGAGCGAAAATGTGCATGATGAAGCGGCGGACGAGTCCGTTCCGGGCGACGCTCCGGTAGCGGACACTGGTGCAGCGCTGAGCGTGCCAGTGAGCAGCAAGCGCTGGTATGTCGTGCATGCTTATTCCGGCATGGAAAAAAGCGTCATGCGCGCACTGACCGAGCGCATCGAGCGCGCGGGCATGCAAGACCAGTTCGGCCAGATCCTGGTGCCGATCGAAGAAGTGGTCGAAGTCAAGAATGGCGTCAAGTCCGTCACCGAACGTCGTTTCTATCCTGGCTATGTGCTGGTTGAAATGGAAATGACGGACGAGAGCTGGCACTTGGTGAAGAACACCAGCAAGGTTACCGGTTTCATTGGTGGCAAGTCGAACAAGCCGACGCCGATCTCCGCGCGCGAAATCGACGGCATCATGAAGCAGATGCAAGAGGGTGTTGAGAAGCCCCGTCCAAAAACCTTGTACGAGGTGGGCGAGCAAGTCCGCATCAAGGATGGTCCGTTTACCGATTTCAACGGCAATGTCGAAGAAGTCAATTACGAGAAATCCAAAGTACGCGTCTCGGTCACCATCTTCGGCCGCGCTACCCCGGTAGAGCTCGAATTCGGCCAGGTCGAAAAAGTTTAAGTTGTATCAGCGCCACCAGGAGCGCCGCGGCAGTCTCAGCGAAATCCGGTCAGAGGAGCCCCGCCAAGGTAGGATCGGCGGGGCGCTACTACTCAATCCAAGATAGGAGCCATCATGGCAAAGAAAATCATTGGTTTTATCAAGCTGCAAGTGCCAGCTGGTAAAGCAAACCCATCCCCACCAATCGGTCCAGCTCTGGGTCAACGCGGTCTGAACATCATGGAATTCTGCAAAGCGTTCAACGCGCAGACCCAAGGTATGGAACCAGGCATGCCGATCCCAGTCGTGATCACCGCGTTTGCGGACAAGTCCTTCACGTTCGTGATGAAGACGCCTCCAGCAACCTACCTGATCAAAAAAGCTGCTGCGATCACCAAAGGTTCGCCGAAGCCACATACCGACAAAGTCGGTACGCTGACCCGCGCACAAGCTGAAGAAATCGCTAAATTGAAAACCCCTGATCTGACCGCTGCCGACATGGATGCTGCTGTACGCACCATCGCTGGTTCCGCTCGTTCGATTGGTATCACGGTGGAAGGTGTTGTATAATGGCTAAGTTATCCAAACGTATCAAGGCTTTGAAAGCCAAAGTCGACCGTACCAAAGTGTACGCTTTCGACAACGCTGTCGCTCTGATCAAAGAGTGCGCAACGGCCAAGTTCAATGAATCGATCGACGTATCGGTACAACTGGGTGTTGATCCTAAGAAATCCGACCAAGTGGTGCGCGGCTCCGTCGTGCTGCCAGCTGGTACCGGCAAAACCGTACGCGTGGCAGTATTCGCGTCGGGCGAAAAAGCTGAAGCTGCCAAAGCAGCTGGCGCCGACATCGTTGGTATGGAAGACCTGGCTGAGCAGATCAAAGCCGGCGACATGCCTTTCGATATCGTTATCGCTTCGCCAGATACCATGCGTATCGTTGGTACCCTGGGTCAGATCCTGGGCCCACGCGGCATGATGCCTAACCCGAAAGTTGGCACTGTTACTCCTGACGTCGCTACCGCCGTGAAAAACGCGAAAGCCGGTCAAGTTCAGTACCGTACCGACAAATCCGGTATCATCCACGCTACCATCGGCCGTAAATCGTTCGCTGACGCAGATCTGAAATCGAATCTGGTCGCACTGATCGACGCACTGAACAAAGCCAAGCCAGCATCGAGCAAAGGCGTGTACCTGCGCAAAGTTTCGCTGTCGTCGACCATGGGCGCTGGCGTCCGTGTTGACCAGGCTAGCCTGGCAGCTTAAGTAACAGAATCAAGTCCTGTAGCGCCTTCGGGCGCTGCGGGCGCATCTTTGGGCTGTCTGCCCGGTGTTCGCACCAGGCAGGCAGACAATCAAAGACCGTTGGGCCGACTGCGATTGCACATGCAGAAGGTTAATAGGCTTGCCGGCAACGGCAAGTGCCCAACGCAGATGGTGTACCCGAACAAGTTTTGTAGTCCTCATGCTGCGTGAATCCATCCGCTCAGTTTAGTACTTCTTGACTTCGGACGCCGTGTTCGAACCGATGCAAGGCGCTCAACCACTCGGTTGTGATTGCCGAACATCATTTAAGGAGGTTGACCGTGAGTCTCAATCTGAATGACAAAAAGGCCGTCGTCGCCGAAGTTTCCGCACAAGTAGCAGCTGCGCAAACGATCGTCGTGGCCGAATATCGTGGCATCCAGGTTGGTCACTTGACGCAACTGCGTGCTAAAGCGCGTGCCCAAGGCGTGTACCTGCGTGTGTTGAAAAACACTCTGGCTCGTCGCTCCGTTGAAGGTACCGCATTCGCCAGCCTGGCAGATGCCATGACCGGCCCGTTGATCTACTCGATCTCGGCCGATGCCGTTGCAGCAGCTAAAGTCATCGCTGACTTCGCTAAAACCAACGACAAACTGGTCATCAAAGCAGGTAACTACGCAGGCAAGCCGCTGGATACAGCTGCTGTCACCGCGTTGGCGAGCATTCCTAGCCGTGAAGTTCTCATTTCGCAGTTGTTGGGCGTTATGCTGGCTCCGGTTTCGGGCTTTGCACGTGGTCTGGCTGCCCTGGCAGCGAAAAAAGGCGAAGGCGCCGAAGCTCCTGCAGAAGCAGCAGCAGAAGAAGCCCCAGCAGCCGCTTAATTGCGCGCGCTTTTTTCTCTCAGTACCAATCTGATGTAACTAACGTAATAAATTTAGGAGTTTCAAAATGGCAATTAGCAAAGACGATATCCTGGAAGCAGTTAGCGCCATGTCCGTAATGGACCTGAACGACCTGGTTAAAGCATTCGAAGAAAAATTCGGCGTGTCCGCAGCAGCAATGGCTTCGGCCGGTCCTGCAGCAGGCCCAGCAGCAGCTGCTGAAGAGCAAACCGAGTTCAACGTTGTTCTGGACACCTTCGGCGCAAACAAAGTTGGCGTCATTAAAGCAGTTCGCGAAATCACCGGCCTGGGCTTGAAAGAAGCTAAAGACCTGGTCGATGGCGCACCAAAAACTGTGAAAGAAGCAGTATCGAAAGCTGATGCAGAAGCAGCAGTTAAGAAACTGGTAGAAGCCGGCGCAACCGCTTCGATGAAGTAATATCTGTACCGGCGTCAGTTAGCGCCCGAGTCAAAGTCTGAGGTTTCCCCTCGCAAGGGGGGAAATCCGACTTTGGCTCCTTTGTCGTCTGTATCGTATTTGTAGCAGCAGTTTTGTTCGATTCAAGCCGGAAAGCAGAGCCTTGAGGTTTCGTCTGTGTCACACGCAGCGGTGCAAACGAACACTTGCAAAACCTGAATTTTCTATCCTTTCTGTCACTCACGGAGTGTCCATGCACTACTCATTTACTGAGAAGAAACGCATTCGCAAATCATTCGCGAAGCGCGCCAACGTTCACCACGTTCCGTTCCTGCTGGCGACCCAGCTCGAGTCTTATCATAGTTTCTTGCAAGAGGACATAGCACCGTCCGGCCGCAAGAATGATGGCCTGCAGTCGGCTTTCACTTCGATTTTCCCTATCGTTTCGCACAATGGTTTTGCGCGTCTCGAATTCTTGTCGTACGTTCTGGGCGATCCTGCCTTTGACGTCAAAGAATGTCAACAACGTGGCCTGACGTTCGCGTCGCCGCTGCGCGCGAAAGTGCGCCTGGTGATCCTGGACAAGGAATCGCCAACCAAGCCTGTCGTCAAGGAAATGAAAGAACAGGAAGTCTACATGGGCGAATTGCCGCTCATGACGACCACCGGTTCGTTCGTCATCAACGGCACGGAGCGGGTGATCGTTTCCCAGCTGCACCGTTCGCCTGGCGTGTTCTTCGAGCACGACCGCGGCAAGACCCACTCGTCCGGTAAACTGCTGTTCTCTGCGCGTATCATTCCTTACCGCGGTTCGTGGCTGGACTTCGAGTTCGACCCGAAAGACATCCTGTTCTTCCGCGTCGACCGCCGCCGCAAGATGCCCGTCACGATCCTGCTCAAAGCCATCGGCATGTCGCACGAGCAAATCCTTGCGAACTTCTTCGTCTTCGACAATTTCAACCTGCGCTCCGAAGGCGCGGAAATGGAATTCGTCTCCGAGCGTCTGCGCGGCGAAGTGGCGCGCTTTGACATCGTCGACAAGTCGGGCAAGACCCTGGTGCTGAAAGACAAGCGTATCAACGCCAAGCACGTGCGTGATATCGAAGCTGCCGGCATCAAGCACATTTCCGTACCGGAAGACTACCTGCTGGGCCGCGTATTGGCGAAGAACATCGTCGATGGCGACACCGGCGAAGTCGTCGCGTCCGCGAACGATGAGCTGACGGAAGACCTGCTGGGCCGCCTGCGCGATGCCAACATTTCCGAAATCCAGACCTTGTACACCAACGATCTGGATCAGGGCGCCTACATCTCGCAAACCCTGCGTATCGACGACACCGCCGACCAGATGGCTGCGAAAGTGGCGATCTACCGCATGATGCGTCCAGGCGAACCGCCAACGGAAGATTCCGTTGAAGCGCTGTTCAACGGCCTGTTCTACAACTCGGACCGCTACGACCTGTCGGCCGTGGGCCGCATGAAGTTCAACCGCCGCATTGGCCGCGATGAACTGACGGGCGCCATGACCCTGTCGAACGAAGACGTGCTGGCCGTGATCAAGATCCTGGTGGAACTGCGCAATGGCCGCGGCGAAGTCGACGATATCGATCACCTGGGCAACCGTCGCGTACGTTGCGTGGGCGAACTGGCCGAGAATCAATTCCGCGCCGGCCTGGTGCGTGTTGAGCGCGCCGTCAAGGAACGCCTCGGCCAAGCCGAAGCGGACAACCTGATGCCGCACGACCTGATCAACTCGAAGCCGATTTCGGCCGCGATTCGCGAGTTCTTCGGTTCATCCCAGCTGTCGCAGTTCATGGACCAAACCAATCCTCTGTCGGAAATTACCCACAAGCGCCGCGTATCGGCTCTGGGACCCGGCGGTCTGACACGCGAACGCGCCGGCTTTGAAGTGCGCGACGTGCATCCGACCCACTACGGCCGCGTCTGCCCGATCGAGACACCGGAAGGTCCGAACATTGGTCTGATCAACTCGCTGGCTCTGTATGCCCGCCTGAATGAATACGGCTTCCTGGAAACCCCATACCGCAAGGTCGAAGGCTCCAAGATTACCGATCAGATCGACTACCTGTCCGCCATCGAAGAAGGCCGCTACATCATCGCTCAGGCGAATGCGACCATCAACGACGAAGGCATGCTGTCCGATGAACTGGTCTCGGCCCGTGAAGCTGGCGAAACCATCCTGGTCTCCCCGGAGCGCATCCAGTACATGGACGTGGCGCCAGGCCAGATCGTTTCCGTCGCTGCCTCGCTGATTCCGTTCCTCGAACACGATGATGCGAACCGTGCATTGATGGGCGCCAACATGCAACGCCAGGCTGTGCCTTGCTTGCGTCCGGAAAAAGCGCTGGTCGGTACCGGTATCGAACGCACCGTTGCGGTCGACTCGGGCACCACCGTGCAAGCGCTGCGTGGCGGTATCGTCGATTACATCGATGCGGGCCGTGTCGTGATTCGCGTGAACGATGACGAAGCGCAAGCTGGTGAAGTGGGCGTCGACATCTACAACCTGATCAAGTACACCCGTTCGAACCAGAACACCAACATCAACCAGCGTCCTATCGTGCAAGTGGGCGATCGTGTTGCCAAGCGCGACGTGATCGCCGACGGCGCATCGACCGACCTGGGTGAATTGGCGCTGGGCCAGAACATGACCGTGGCCTTCATGCCATGGAATGGTCTGAACTTCGAAGATTCGATCCTGATCTCGGAAAACGTCGTCAAGGACGACCGCTACACCTCGATTCATATCGAAGAGTTGTCGGTGGTGGCCCGTGACACGAAACTGGGCGCGGAAGAAATTACGCGCGACATCTCGAACCTGGCTGAAAACCAGCTGGCTCGTCTGGATGAATCCGGTATCGTCTACATCGGCGCGGAAGTACAAGCCGGTGACACCCTGGTCGGTAAGGTAACGCCTAAAGGCGAAACCCAGCTGACCCCGGAAGAGAAGCTGCTGCGCGCGATTTTCGGCGAAAAAGCCTCGGACGTGAAAGATACCTCGCTGCGCGTGCCTTCGGGCATGATCGGTACCGTGATCGACGTGCAAGTCTTCACCCGTGAAGGCATCGTGCGCGACAAGCGTGCCCAGCAAATTATCGATGACGAGCTGAAGCGTTTCCGTCTGGACTTGAACGACCAGATGCGTATCGTGGAAGGCGATGCCTTCCAGCGTCTGGAAAAGATGCTGATCGGCAAAGTTGTCAACGGCGGCCCGAAAAAGCTGGCCAAAGGCGCCAAGATCACCAAGGAATACCTGGCCGATCTGGACAAATACCACTGGTTCGACATCCGCCCTGCGGACGACGATGCCGCGGTAGCGCTGGAAGCGATCAAGGAATCGATCAACGAGAAGCGTCACCAGTTCGATCTGGCCTTCGAAGAGAAGCGCAAGAAACTGACGCAAGGCGATGAGCTGCAGCCAGGCGTGCAAAAAATGGTCAAGGTGTACCTGGCCGTGAAACGCCGCCTGCAGTCGGGCGACAAGATGGCAGGTCGCCACGGTAACAAGGGTGTGGTTTCCCGTATTGTTCCTGTGGAAGATATGCCATACATGGCCGACGGCACGCCAGCCGACGTTGTGCTGAACCCGCTGGGCGTTCCTTCGCGGATGAACGTTGGTCAGATTCTCGAGACTCACTTGGGCTGGGCTGCCAAGGGTCTGGGTATCCGCATCGGCGAAATGCTGAAGGCGCAAACCAAGGTCGAGCAAGTGCGCAAGTACCTGACGACGATCTACAACGACAACGGCCGTGCCGAAGAGTTGAACGACTTCGACGACGAAGAGATCATGAAGCTGGCGGAAAACCTGAAAAAAGGTGTTCCATTCGCCACGCCAGTGTTCGACGGCGCCAATGAAGAAGAGATCCGCCGCATGCTGGACCTGGCGTATCCGGACGACATCGCCAAGAACCTGGGCATGACCGCTTCGAAAAACCAGGTGACCATGTATGACGGTCGCACCGGTGAAGCGTTCGAGCGCAAGGTTACTGTCGGCGTCATGCACATGCTGAAACTGCATCACTTGGTCGATGACAAGATGCATGCGCGTTCGACCGGTCCTTACTCGCTGGTAACGCAGCAGCCGCTGGGTGGTAAAGCCCAGTTCGGTGGTCAGCGTTTCGGTGAGATGGAAGTCTGGGCACTGGAAGCGTATGGCGCGTCGTATGTCTTGCAAGAGATGTTGACCGTCAAGTCCGATGACGTGAATGGCCGTACCAAAGTGTACGAGAACCTCGTCAAGGGCGACCACGTGATCGACGCCGGCATGCCGGAATCGTTCAACGTGCTGGTCAAGGAAATCCGTTCGCTGGGTATCGATATCGACCTCGAACGCAACTAAAAGACAGCCACCTGTCATTTGGTTTGGGAAACACAAAGCCCGGCTGGGAAACCACGCCGGGCAATGTAGTCTCAGGAATATAGAAATTTAATCACCTCTGGAGTGATACATGAAAGCACTGCTCGATCTATTCAAGCAAGTACAGACCAACGAGACCTTCGATGCAATCAAGATCGGTCTCGCTTCGCCTGAGAAAATCCGTTCGTGGTCCTACGGCGAAGTCAAGAAGCCGGAAACCATCAACTACCGTACCTTCAAGCCTGAGCGCGACGGCCTGTTCTGCGCCAAGATCTTTGGCCCGATCAAGGATTACGAATGCCTGTGCGGCAAGTACAAGCGCCTGAAACACCGCGGCGTGATCTGCGAAAAGTGCGGCGTCGAAGTTACGCTGGCCAAAGTGCGCCGCGAGCGCATGGGCCACATCGAGCTGGCGTCGCCAACCGCGCACATCTGGTTCCTGAAGTCGCTGCCGTCGCGTCTGGGCATGGTCCTGGACATGACCCTGCGGGACATCGAACGCGTGCTGTACTTTGAAGCATACGTCGTGACCGATCCAGGCATGACCCCGCTGAAGAAGTGCCAGATCATGTCGGAAGACGACTACGCCGCCAAGTACGAAGAATACGGCGACGACTTCACCGCCTTCATGGGCGCCGAAGGTATCCGTGAACTGCTGCGCTCGATCGACATCCACCGCGATGCCGAAACCCTGCGCGTGGAACTGAAGGAATCGAAATCCGAAGCCAAGATCAAGAAATACGCGAAGCGCCTGAAAGTGCTGGAAGCGTTCCAACGTTCGGGCATCAAGCCGGACTGGATGATCATGGAAGTGCTGCCAGTGCTGCCGCCGGAACTGCGTCCGCTGGTACCGCTGGATGGCGGCCGTTTCGCGACCTCGGATCTGAACGATCTGTATCGCCGCGTCATCAACCGTAACAACCGTCTGAAACGCCTGATGGAGCTGCGCGCTCCAGAGATCATCACGCGCAACGAAAAGCGCATGCTGCAAGAAGCGGTCGATTCGCTGCTGGACAACGGCCGTCGCGGCAAAGCGATGACCGGCGCCAACAAGCGTCCGCTGAAATCGCTGGCAGAGATGATCAAGGGCAAGGGCGGCCGTTTCCGTCAAAACTTGCTGGGCAAACGCGTCGATTACTCCGGTCGTTCGGTCATCGTCGTGGGCCCGCAATTGAAACTGCATCAGTGCGGCTTGCCGAAACTGATGGCGCTGGAACTGTTCAAGCCATTCATTTTCAATAAACTGGAACTGATGGGTCTGGCGACCACGATCAAGGCCGCGAAAAAACTGGTCGAGATTCAAGAACCGGTCGTGTGGGACATCCTGGAAGACGTGATCCGTGAACATCCGATCATGTTGAACCGTGCACCAACGTTGCACCGTCTGGGTATCCAGGCGTTCGAGCCAGTCCTGATTGAAGGCAAGGCCATCCAGTTGCACCCGCTCGTCTGCGCCGCATTCAACGCCGACTTTGACGGTGACCAAATGGCGGTCCACGTTCCTCTGTCGATCGAAGCGCAGATGGAAGCACGCACTTTGATGCTGGCATCGAACAACATCCTGTTCCCATCGAACGGCGAACCATCGATCGTTCCTTCCCAGGATATCGTGTTGGGTCTGTACTACGCGACCCGCGAAGCGATCAATGCGAAGAACGAAGGGATGATGTTCCCTGACGTGTCGGAAGTGATCCGCGCCTACGACAACAAGGAAGTCGAACTGACGACCCGCGTGACCGTGCGTATTACCGAATACCCGAAAAACGCCGAAACGGGCGAATTCGAGAAAACGGTTACCCGCTACGAAACGACGATCGGCCGTGCGATCCTGTCGGAAATTCTGCCTAAAGGCCTGCCGTTCTCCGTCCTGAACCGCGCGCTGAAAAAGAAAGAAATTTCCAAGCTGATCAACACGTCGTTCCGCAAGTGCGGCCTGCGCGCCACCGTGGTGTTCGCAGACAAACTGATGCAATCGGGTTTCCGCCTGGCGACACGCGCCGGTATCTCGATCTGCGTCGACGACATGCTGGTACCGCCTCAAAAAGTCACCCTGATCGCGACGGCCGAATCGGAAGTCAAGCAGATCGAACAGCAATACGCCTCGGGTCTCGTGACCGCCGGCGAGCGTTACAACAAGGTCGTCGATATCTGGGGCAAAACCTCGGATGAAGTCGGCAAGGCCATGATGGACCAGCTCAAAGTCGAAGACGTGATCCGCCGCGACGGCACCAAGTCGACGCAAGAATCGTTCAACGCCATTTACATGATGGCCGACTCCGGCGCGCGCGGTTCCGCAGCCCAGATTCGCCAGTTGGCCGGTATGCGTGGTCTGATGGCCAAACCGGATGGCTCGATTATCGAAACGCCGATTACCGCGAACTTCCGCGAAGGTCTGAACGTTTTGCAGTACTTCATTTCGACCCACGGTGCGCGTAAAGGTCTGGCCGATACGGCGCTGAAAACGGCTAACTCCGGTTACCTGACGCGTCGTCTGGTTGACGTGACGCAAGATCTGGTGGTGATCGAGGACGATTGCGGCACCATGAACGGCGCCGTCATGAAGGCACTGGTCGAAGGTGGTGAAGTCATCGAACCGTTGCGTGACCGTATCCTCGGCCGCGTGGTGGTGCATGACGTCGTCAATCCTGAAACCCAGGAAACGCTGTATGAAGCCGGCACCTTGATGGACGAAGACATGGTCGAAGAGATCGAGCGTCTGTCCATCGATGAAGTCAAGGTTCGCACGCCACTGACTTGCGACACGCGCTTCGGCCTGTGCGCCAAGTGCTATGGCCGCGACCTGGGCCGCGGCATGCTGGTCAACGCCGGCGAAGCCGTCGGTGTGGTGGCAGCGCAGTCGATTGGTGAGCCGGGTACCCAGCTGACCATGCGTACGTTCCACATTGGTGGTGCGGCATCGCGTGCAGCAGTGGCATCGTCGGTGGAAGCCAAGTCGAACGGTACCATCCGCTTCACGGCAACCATGCGTTACGTGACGAACGGCAAGGGCGCGCAAATCGTCATTTCCCGTTCCGGCGAAGTGCTGATTACCGACGACCATGGCCGTGAGCGTGAGCGTCATAAAGTGCCGTACGGTGCGACCCTGATCGTCAAGGACGGCATGGTCATCAAGGCCGGTACGGCCCTGGCAACGTGGGATCCGCTGACCCGTCCGATCATTACCGAATACGCCGGTCAAGTGCGTTTCGAGAACGTCGAAGAAGGCGTCACCGTAGCCCGTCAGGTCGACGAAGTGACCGGTCTGTCCACCCTGGTGGCGATCGATGCGAAACGTCGCGGTTCGCTGACCAAGACCCTGCGTCCGCAAGTCAAGCTGATCAACGACGCGAACGAAGAAGTCAAGATCGCCGGCACCGAACACTCGGTGGCGATCGGCTTCCAGGTCGGCGCGCTGATCATGGTCAAGGACGGTCAACAGGTATCGGTGGGTGAAGTGCTGGCACGTATTCCTACCGAATCGCAAAAAACGCGCGATATTACCGGTGGTCTGCCACGCGTTGCGGAACTGTTCGAAGCGCGCTCGCCGAAAGATGCCGGTATGCTGGCGGAAGTCACGGGTACGGTTGCGTTCGGTAAAGAAACCAAGGGCAAGCAGCGTCTGGAAATCACGGACATGGACGGCAACAAGCATGAGTTCTTGATCACCAAGGACAAACAAGTGCTGGTGCATGACGGCCAAGTCGTGAACAAGGGCGAGATGATCGTGGACGGCCCGGCCGATCCGCAAGACATCCTGCGTCTGCTGGGTATCGAAGCGCTGGCACGTTACATCGTTGACGAAGTGCAAGACGTGTACCGTCTGCAAGGCGTGAAGATCAATGACAAGCACATCGAAGTGATCGTGCGTCAGATGCTGCGTCGCGTTCAGATCGTCAATGCCGGCGACACCAACTACATCGTTGGCGAGCAGGTAGAGCGTTCGGAACTGCTGGACGAGAACGATCGCATGGCCGTTGAGAACAAGATTCCAGCGACCTACGAAAACGTCTTGTTGGGTATTACCAAGGCATCGCTGTCGACCGATTCGTTCATCTCGGCCGCATCGTTCCAGGAAACCACCCGCGTGCTGACCGAAGCGGCGATCATGGGCAAGCGCGATGGTCTGCGCGGCCTGAAAGAGAACGTCATCGTCGGCCGTCTGATTCCTGGCGGTACGGGCCTGGCCTTCCACCGCGCACGCAAAGAGAAAGAAGCGTGGGAAGTGGAAGAGCGTCAAGCACTGCTGCTGGCCGAGAAAGCCTCGATGGCCGGCGAAGCTGCCGAAGCGCTGCAGGATATCGAGACCCAGCAACACCACGGCGACGAAGCGTAATCGACGCTGCTAGCTGACAAGAACGGCACCTTCGGGTGCCGTTTTTTTATGCCTGCGTGCTTTTTCCAGGACTGGCGGAGAAACAGCGCGCAATACGGTATAGCGTGGCGCTCCGTATTTATGCGGCAGCACCGCTATTGCCAGGCGTATGCAGCGCATTAAAAGAATCTCTCCTTTCCGGGAATTGCCCATGCGCGCATGGTGTTTATAGAGACAGCATGGATAAATGAAACATGGATTGAAAGTCCAGTCCGCCATGCTGTTATTCATGGCGGGAATGCATAATCAAACCGGTGCGCTGGTATTTTCTCTGGCTAGCCTGTGAATCAATATGCCCCAGTGAATGAGTGCGATATGGGGCAAGCTGGAATGGACGGATTGCATAAGCGACGCTGCCGTGGGCAGACAGTTGGCGGATACGGCAGGCCATCTGCTCATTGCGCAAAGGAGTGGGAAGTGAGCGCTCACAAGGAGGGCTGATTGCCGGCTGTCGCTTGCCCGGGCATCGCCGCTTCGCTGCATCCGGGCGCGCAACGGGCTCATGGCGGCGCATCGCCGCGTTGTTGCGCCATCACGCACTATTGCCCCCGCCACGCTAGTTTCCAGTTCATTCATGCTAAGATTTGGCGCATGATTGCCCAAGCCCTGTTTACTCCCGCCCAGCAGAAACTGCTGGGTTTGCTCTTTGTCCGCGTGAATGAAGGCTTTCACTTGAACGAGATCATGCGCTTGACGGGCCTGGGCAGCGCATCGGCGCAGCGGGAACTGCGCCGCCTGCATGATTCCGGCCTGATCACGTCGGAGCGGATCGGCAATGTGCGGCGCTTCTGGCCCAACAAGGAAAGCCTCGTGTATCCCGAGTTGAGCGGGCTGGTGCAGAAAACCTTCGGCATCGTCGGCGTGCTCAGCGCAACCCTGGCGCCCTTGCGTGCCCAGTTGCACCTGGCCTTCGTGTCGGGCGCCACGGCGAAGGGACAGGACATGCCCGGCAGCGCCATCGATTTGCTGCTGGTGGGCGAAGAAGCCAATTATGGCGATCTGTTGACGGGATTGGCCCCGGCCGAGCGAACCTTGAGGCGTAAAATCAATCCCAACTTATATACGCTGGCCGATTATCGCCGACGTCTGCGTGAAGGCCAGCCATTCCTGCTGCAGGTATTGCAGCAGCCGAAATTGTTTGTCATCGGCGATGAATCGCTATTGCATGCGCTGGCATTGCCAGATTCCCACTTGCAAGCGAATGACGTGCCATCTATATTCTAAAGGCCGGGTCTGGCATTTAATTTCTACTGCATGAAATTGATGCTGGAAAAATATTTAAGGCGGATTGAACGTATGATGAATAAATTACAGGCTTTCGGTTTAATTGTTTCCCAAGCGGTACGCGGAGAATTAACTTTCCCCACCAGTGTTAATTCCGCTTTGCAATTGCAACTGGCCCTGGCCGAACCGGATTGCCATATCGATCATGCGATCAAGCTGGTGCTGGCCGAGCCCTTGCTGGCGGCGCGCACGGTCGCGCTGGCCAATTCGGCCGTGTACAGCCGTGGCGAGGGAGCGCCCGTGACCAGCGTGCGCGCCGCCGTCATGCGCATGGGATACCGCAATCTGTATGCGCTGGTGGCGGCCATGGTGGTGCGCCAGTTCGGCAGCAAGATCATCGACCCCGCCCTGCGCCAGAAGGCGACCCAGCTGTGGGAGCACACGGCGCACGTGGCGGCGCTGGCGCACGTGTTGGCCCGCCGCGTGACGCACGTCGATGCGGACACGGCCCTGTTCGCCGGTATCGTGCATGAAGTGGGCGGCTTTTACCTGCTGTCGCGTGCCGATGAATTCCCCGGCCTGCTCGACGACGATGCCGATCACTGGATGGAGTCCGCCGAAGAAATCATTTCCCGCGAAGTCATGAAGAAGCTGCTGATCCCGCTGGCCGTCAGCGAAGCCATCGAAGGCTTGCGCGACGGCTTGCTGTCGATTCCGCCCGACTCCCTGCTCGACACCTTATTGTTGGCCAAGCAATTGTCGCCCGTGCCGTCGCCCTTGCAGGTGACATACGTGGAAATGCTCACGCCCTCCGATTCCGTCATCGATTTCATTATCGACAACGAGACCCTGCAAAGCATCCTGGCCGAATCGGCCGAGGAAGTGCGTTCCATGAGTGCTGCGCTGCTGGTGTAGGGTAATACGCTGCGGGCAAAAAAAACGGCAGCGCCATGGAGGCGCTGCCGTTTTGCTTTCAGGCGCTGCGTCTTATTTCTGCTGCGCGATCCACCGGTCGACCTTGGCTTCCAGCAGTTTCAGGGGCAGGGTGCCGTCGCTGAGCACGACTTCGTGGAATTTCGGCAGGCTGAACTTGTCGCCCAGCGCCAGTTGCGCGCGCTGGCGCAGTTCGACGATCTTCAGCGAGCCGATCTTGTAGCCCAGCGCCTGGCCCGGCCATGCCATGTAGCGCTCCGTTTCGCTTTTCGCCACGGCATCGTAACCGAGGGTGTCGCGCATGTACTTGATCGTCTGCTCGCGCGTCCAGCCCTTGGTGTGCAAGCCCGTATCGACCACCAGGCGCACGGCGCGCAGCATCTCGTCGTTCAGATGGCCGAAGTACTGGGCCGGATCGTCGAACAGGCCCATTTCCTTGCCCAGGGTTTCCGCGTACAGGGCCCAGCCTTCCGTGAAGGCATTGTTGCCGCCGAAACGGCGGAAGTTCGGCAAGTCCATTTCCTGTACCAGCGCCAGGTGGAAATGGTGGCCAGGCTTGCCTTCGTGCAGGAACAAGGTGGTCATGCCCGTATCGCCGTACAGTTTCGGATCGGTGACGACGGACCAGAACACGCCAGGGCGCGAACCGTCGGCGGCCGGCGCCGTGTAGTGGTCGGCGGCCGTGTCGCGGCTCAGTTCAGGCTCCAGGCGCAAGTCCAGCGGCGCCTTCGGCACCAGGGTGAACAGGGCCGGCAATTTGCTGTCGAGCAGCACGTTCAGCTTGCGGTAGACGTCGAGCACTTCCTGCTCCGTCTTGAACGGGCGGTATTTCGCCTGTTCCGACACCCATACGGGCAAGCCGGCGGCCGGACCGTTGTAGCCCATCTTCGGGCCCACGATCGCATATTGCTCCTGGATGCGCGCCACTTCTTTCAAGCCGATGGCGTGGATCTGCTCCGGTTTCAAATCCGTGGTGGTGCTGCTGGCCACGCGCGCCTGGTACCAGGCTGCACCGTCGGGCAGCGCGCTCCAGCCGCTGCTCGTACGGCCGGCTGGCAGATAATCCTGTTCCATGAACGTGGCCAGGCGCTGCAGCGCGGGCATCAGCTTGGCCTGGATGACGACGGTGTAGGTTTGCGTCAGGCGCGCCTTGTCCGCCTCGGAAAAGCTGGCGGGCAGGTTCTTGACGGGCGTGTAATAGACGCTGTCCTGCGGCGTGGCGCTGACGAGTTTCTTGAATTGCGGCAGGGCCGATTCCGTCAGCGCCCTGGGCAGCACGATGCCCTTTTGCATGCCGACCTTCATGTTGGCGATGGCCTGGTCTATCCAGCCCGGCAATTGGCCGATACGGCTCAGGTAAGCGTCGTACTCCTTGACCGTGGTCAAAGGCTGCGATGCCTCGCCGCCCGCATAATTGGCCAGGGTGACGGGCATGCTGTCCATCTGGTTCAGTGGCAGCAGGTATTCGGGGAAGCGCTCGAAGCTCAGTGCCGTGGCCAGTTCATAGTCGAGGATATCGTAGTTGATCTGGTCCTGGTGCGACAGCTGTGCGCGGGCAATGTTGCGCAAGGTCTTCTGGTACTGGCGGTACAGGGCAAACTGTTTCGCGCGCGCGGCAGGCACGATGGCAGAACCGAGCTGGTCGTCAAAACGGTTGTCGCCGCTCTCGGTGGCATTGATCGGCTCGAAACGGGCCAGCGCATCGTAATACTGGTCGGCCAGCACCTGCAGCTGCTGCTTCGCTTTGGGCGCGCTGACGGCCACGGTTTTGGCGGTGGGCTGGGCCGCTTGCGCCATGGGCGCGTAGGCGAGCAACAGGGAGATGGCCAGGGTGCCGAGGGTGCCGGCGGCAAAACGATGCTTCATGCGCGATGTCCTTTGTAAGGAAGGGAATGAACGGAGGCGTAGCGAGGTCGGGGTGGCCGGTCAAGATGGAACGGCCGGGGCGTAAGCATACGCCATTGCCCCGTGCGTTTGGATAAATTGTGCGGGGGGAATGTTGCTATTTTGCCGTAGGCGGCAGGGCGGCTTTCATCGCCTGCCAGTGCTGGCTGGTCAATGGGGTGCAGGCGGGACAGGGCGTGACCGCCATCAGGCTGCGGATCTGCTGGGCGCGCGCGGCCGTTTGCGGGTGCGAGGACAGCCAGCCTGGCGGCGTTGCGTCATCCGTCTTGCCCAGTTTCTGGAAAAAGCGCAGCATGCCGTCGGGCTGGATGTGTGTGCGCTGCAAGGCAAGCAAACCCCCGCGGTCCGCTTCCTCTTCCATGTCGCGGCTGAAATACAGGGTGCCGGCCTGGTGCGCCAGCATGGCGGCCACGGCGCTGATGTCGCCGATGGTCACGCCGACGAGGGCGCCCCATCCCAGGCTGCTGATTATTTGCCGCAGCGAATGGCGCTGCTCCACATGCTGCACTTCATGCGCGAGCACGCCGGCCAGTTCGCCCGGGTCGGCCGCCTGCCGCAGCAATCCCGTGTGCACGACGATGATGCCGCCGGGCATGGCAAAGGCGTTGACGCTGTCGTCCTGCTTGACCAGCCAGCGGTAGGAATAGCGCGAGCCGGCCGTCAGCTTGCGGCCGATATCCTGCACCGTTTGCTGCGCCGCGCCACTGTCGGCGATGCCGCCTTGTGCGCGCACTTGCGACAGCGCCAGTTCGCCCAGCTGTTTTTCCGCCGACAAGGGAATGAAGCCCGCCAGCGCGCCGATGGCATTGCCGCCCTGCCACCACAGCAGGGCAGAGGCAACGACGGCCGCGCCCGTCAAACTGGCCAGCCAGCCCGACACTTGGCGTCGGTTGCGCTGGCGTTCGCTCCACAGGCGCTGCAGTTGCGGCTGCAGCGCCGCCGGCGCTTCCGTCAACACGATGGCGATGTCGGCAGCCGTCTGCGGCTTGAGCGAGGCCTGCCGGCCTTGCGCATCGAGCCAGTTCAGGAACAGTTCCGGCCCGTCGATGCCGCCCACGCTGACGACCAGTTGCGCCACGTCGATGCTGTGGCCGGGCGCGTCGATGGCCAGTTGGGCACCGAAGAAATGCGCGCTGACGGGCGTGCCGGACGGCCCGCCATCGGGGCCAGTCAGCACTGCCTGGAATGGCGTCATGCGGCGGCCTCGGCAAAGCGGCTCTCGTACAGGGCCGCCATCAGGTCGGACTGGCTGATGATGCCGGCCAGGCGTTCTGCATCGTCGAGGATGGGAATATGGTGATAGCCGGCGTCCGCCATCAGGGGCACCAGATCGATGATGGGCGTGCCCAGGCGGGCCGTGTGCGGCGACGGCGTCATCAGCTGCCCCACCACTTCCGGCTTGTCGCCGTGGGACAGGCCGCTGCGCTGCAGCAGGCTGCGCAGGCGCTGGCGCACGCCCTGATAATCGTCGAGTCCGCCATGACGCAGGAAATCCGTCTGCGTGATGATGCCGATGACGCGTCGCGCCCGGTTGATGACGGGCAAGGCGCCCACCTCGTGTTCGCGCATGGTGCGCCAGGCAACATCGAGCGGCGTGCCGAATTCCACGCTGAGCACATCCTTCGACATGATGTCGGCGCAGGTGACGACGCCGAAGCGGCGCTGATAGGCGCGCATTTCCGTTTGCAGGAAGATGGCTTGCAAATCGTCGCGGCTGATATCGAGCACTTCGCTGTGCTGGCGCAGGACGGCATCGAGGTCGTCCGGCGAAAAGCCCAGGCGGTTGCTGGGCACGTCGTCCCTCGTGGCGTGCGGATGGGGCGCGGCCAGTTGCTGGATGTGCGGGTAGCGGCGTCCCGTCAGGTTGTTGTACAGCACGGCGCAGGCGACCAGTACGGCTGAATTGAACAGCACGGTGATGAAGACGAATTCAAAGCCGGCCGCATGCACGCTGGCGCCGCCGACCACGGTGGTCAGCGCGACGGCCCCGCCAGGCGGATGCAGGCAGCGCAGGGCAAACATGGCGCCGATGGCCAGGCAGGCGGCCAGCGCCGCCACGCCCACGCTGGGCCCCAGCCATTTCACGCAGGCCATGCCCACCAGACCCGAGACGACATTGCCGCCCACCACGGACCACGGTTGCGCCAGCGGGCTGGCGGGCAGGCAGAACAGCAACACGGCCGAGGCGCCCATGGGGGCGATCAGGTACACGCTGGCGCTGTCGGGGGCCAGCAGGAAATGGCAGATGAGACCGGTGAGCAGCAAGCCGCAGATGGCGCCTGCGCAGGCGCGCAATTGTTCGCGGCGGCTGCCGTTGTTCGGTTGCGGCAGCCAGCGTGCCAGGAAAGAAGTCGTCATGGGGAGGGCGCGTTCAGGCCGCGTTGCTCAGTGTGAGCCCGATATTATCCCATGCGTGGGATTTCGCTGCCCGCGGGCGCTAGTCTTCGGCACGGACCGCCTGCAAGCCGTGCTGCTCCAGCAGGCGCCGGACGGCCCCGGTGGCGGATGGCTCCTGCTTGCTGCTGGCGCAGGCATGGATGTCGTTGAGAATCGTCGCTGCATCCCTGCCCGTGACGGCCGCTATCACTGCCGTCAGGTTGCGGTCGGAAAAGTGTTCATACAGCAGGGCCAATACCGCCCGGTACGCCGTGTCGGGCATGCCGCCGGGATAGGCGCTGCGCAGCATGCGCGCGGCGCCGGACAGGGCGGGAGGCAGGACATCTTGCATGCTCAAGCGGTTACTCCTTGGGGCTGCTTATACGTTTTTCGCATAAGCACAGTGCAATTAAATGGTGGATATTTCCCACAAGCAGGCATATTCTAGACAATCACGTCCGCTGGCATCCGTTCAGCTGGCCTTACGATTTTTCTCAGGAGCCCCGCATGCGCCTTTCCCTTCTTCTTGCCAGCCTGCTGCTTGCCGGCACCGCCGTTGCCGCCGCCCCGACGCCGAGCAACCCCGTCGCCACGCCGCACCTGCCGTACAACGCGGCAGCCGACGCCAAGGCCGACGTGGCCCGCGCCTTGGCCGAGGCCAAGGCGGCGCATGTGCCCGTACTGCTGATCTTTGGCGCCAACTGGTGCGAGGATTGCCGTGCGCTCGACAAGGCCTTGAAGGAAGGCAAGAATGCAGAGCTGATGCAACAGCAGTTCAAGGTCGTCAAGGTCGACGTGGGGAACTTCGACCATAACCTCGATGTGGCGCAAACCTATGGCAATCCCCTCAAAAAGGGGATTCCCGCTGCCGTGCTCGTCTCCAGCGACAACAACCAGGTGCTGTACGCCACCAAGGGCGGTGAACTGGCGAATGCGCGCCGCATGAGCGAAAGCGGCATTTATGATTTCTTCAAGCAAGCGGCCGGCGTGAAGACGCCGGCGCTGTGATGATGGTGAAATAATTGCCTTAAAACTCTTCCCACGCATCGCTGGCTGGCGCTTTCGGGCGCGCGGCCGGTGCTGCGGCGATTGCCGGGCGCACAGCCTTGGGTAGCGCGGGCCGGGCGATAGCCTGCTGCGGTGCCTGCCCCGTTTCCTCGAGCTTGAACACGCTGACCACCTGCGCCAGCCGGCCGGCCTGATCCTGCAAGGACTGGGCCGCCGCGGCCGCTTCTTCCACCAATGCCGCATTTTGCTGGGTGGCGTCATCCATCTGCGTGACCGTGGCATTGACTTGCGCGATGCCCTGGCTTTGT
This sequence comes from Janthinobacterium violaceinigrum, assembly GCF_009208555.1. GTDB lineage: Bacteria > Pseudomonadota > Gammaproteobacteria > Burkholderiales > Burkholderiaceae_D > Janthinobacterium > Janthinobacterium violaceinigrum. The sequence continues at coordinate 148,430 of NZ_WFLI01000006.1, forward strand.
TCCTGGCTGGCCGACGCGATTTCCCCCATCAGGTCGGCGACTCTCTGGACGGATACGACGATGTCCTGCATGGTGGCGCCAGCGGAATCGACCAGCTTGCTGCCCGCTTCCACCTTGCTGCCCGAGTCGACGATCAAGTCCTTGATTTCCTTGGCCGCCGCCGCCGAGCGTTGCGCCAGGTTGCGCACTTCCGTTGCCACTACGGCAAAGCCGCGGCCCTGTTCGCCCGCACGGGCCGCCTCGACCGCCGCATTCAGGGCGAGGATATTGGTTTGGAAGGCAATGCCGTCGATCACGCCGATAATGTCTGCGATCTTGCGTGAACTTTCCGTAATCGCGCCCATCGTCTGCACGACTTGCCCCACCACGTCACCGCCCTTGACGGCGTGGCCCGAGGCCGACACCACCAGCTGGTTGGCCTGGCGCGCATTATCCGCATTCTGTTTCACGGTCGACGTCAGCTCTTCCATGGCGGCAGCCGTTTCTTCCAGGCTCGACGCCTGGGCTTCCGTGCGCGCCGACAGGTCCAGGTTGCCCGACGCGATCTGGCTCGATGCGCTGGAAATGGCCCCGGTACTGTCGCGAACTTCGCGTATCGTCACGTTCAGCGATGCGACGAAGCGGTTGAAGGCGGCAGCCAGCGCACCCACCTCGTCTTCCGATTCGACGGGCATGCGGCGGCTCAGGTCGCCATTCCCGCTGGCGATCTCGCTGAGCATGTCGGCCGCCCGCGCGACGGGGGCGGCGATGGCGCGGCTAATCACATAAATGATCAGTAGGGCGATGCCGCCACCGACGAGGCCGGCGATCAGCGCGGCGATCAGGGCCGAACGCGTGACATTGCCCAGCACTTCCGTTTCCGGCACTTCCGCCATCACATACAGATTGAGTTCCGGCACGAAGGAAGCGGCCACGAACTGGCGTCCGGCAGGCGCGTCATAGATGGCGTACGCGTACTTGTTGCCGGTGAGAAGACGCTTGCTCAAGGCATCGCTAAAGCCGGGCAAATCCTTGAGCTGGTGCTTGCCGTCGGCCAGGGCCGTGTCGCGGTGCACCAGCACGATGCCATTGGCGCGCGCCAGGTAGACATGGCCCGTCTGGCCGATTTTGTAGCTGCGGATGGTGTCGGCCAGCGCATTGATGGACAGGCCCAGTCCGGCGGCGATCTGCTTGCCGCCCGCCGTCTGGCCGCGCGCATTCAGATACAGCATCAGGTCGCTGGAGTTTTCCGCCTTGTCGATGTCGAGCGTGTAAGCCTTGTCGCCGGCCAGCAAGCGATAAAACCACTGGTCGGCCGCCAGGTTCTTGTCCAGGGTGCGCAGCAAGCCCTCCGTGGTGAAATATTTGCCCGTGCTGGCGGAAGCCCAGTTGATCGAGGCAGCCTTGTTCTTGTCCTTGACCACGGCGGCATAGCGCTGGAAGGTGGCGATGCCGCTGTCGGGCAAGCCCGCATCTTCCCAATCCTGCAGATAGACATCGTTGGCCATGGTTTGCACCACGGACAGGGGCTGGCTGATCTGGCGCAGCACATCGTTGCGGATCTCGCCCACCTGCGCCGGCAATTCCTGGCCGACGACGCGCTCGCGCACGTAATCGCTGCTCATGCGCACGCTGAGGAACGAGGAAATCGCCATGAAGAGCAGCAGGCACAGGCCCATGCTGAACAGCAGTTTTTTCTGGATGGAGAGGCGGCGGAGCAGAGACATGGAAACCTTGAGTGATGGCCTGCACAATCGGCAGAAAAGCGGGCAGGCGAGCCGCCAGTATACCGGGCAGGCCCCGCATTTCACTGCGCCATTGCTGCTTTCAGGCTATTTATGTTGCGATGCAGCAACGCAAGGCCACGCAATCATGCCGATTTTTCATGCTTGTTCGCCATGCGGGGAAAATGGGTCAGGCAGGCAAGCCGTGGGCGATCAATTCCAGCGGCAATTCCGTGCTGCACTTGATTTGCTCCATGGAGAAGGCGGACGACACACCCGTCAGCTGCACGGCCTTGATGAGCTTTTTATAGAAGGTGTCGTAGCCCTTGATGTCGGTGGTGACGACTTTCAGCAGGTAGTCGATGTCGCCGCTCATGCGGTGAAATTCCTGTACTTCGGGCAAGACGATGACGGCGGCGGCAAAGCGGCGCAGCCATTTTTCATCGTGCTGTCCCGTGCGCACGCTGACAAACACGGTCACGGGCAAGCCCACTTTTTGCCGGTTGACGATGGCCACGCGGCTCTCGATGTAGCCGTCCTCCTCCAGGCGCTTGACGCGCTTCCAGCATGGCGTGCTGGACAGGCCGATCTTCTCGCTGAGGGCGGCGATCGACAGGGTGCCATCCTGCTGCAGGGCGGCCAGGATGGCGCAGTCGAATTTGTCGAGCGATGTGTTTGGTGAATTCATTTTGTGATTCTCTGTTTTGTAGCATGAGCATGCTACATATTACGCCATGTGCAGTGACTTTTGGCATATCTTCACGGGGGGCTGCCGGTAGACTATCGAGACGTTCCAGCCGCTTGCGCTGCGCCCTTTTCATCGAATACTCGGACTGCCATCATGAAAGAAATCTACCTCGACAGCAATGCCACCACTTGCGTGCTGCCCGCCGCCGTTGCCGCCGCCAGGCAGGCGATGGAACACGGCTATGGCAATCCCAGCAGTACCCACGCCACGGGATTGCAGGCCAAGGCCATGATGGATGGCGTACGCCAGCGCGCCAGCCGCTTGCTGGGCGTGGGCGACGGCCGCCTGATGTTCAACAGCGGCGCCACCGAAGGCATCCAGACGGCCGTGCTGTCGGCCCTGTGCGCGCTGCGCGAACGGCGCGACGCGGGCAAGCGCATCGGCAGCCTGCTGCTGTATGGCGCGACCGAGCACAAGGCCGTGCCGGAAAGCCTGGCCCACTGGAACCGCTTGCTGGGCCTGAACCTGGAAGTGCGCAAGCTGCCCGTCGATGCGCAGGGGCGCCACGATCTGCAGGCGCTCGATGCGCTGATCGGCGATGCGGCCATGCTGTGCACGATGGCGGCCAACAATGAAACGGGCGTCGTCAGCGACCTGTCCGCCATCGCGCAGCTTCTGCAGGAACGGGGCGCCGATGCCTACTGGATGGTCGATTGCGTGCAGGCGCTGGGCAAGCTGAAGCTGAACCTGGCCGCCACGCGCATCGATTACGCGCCGTTTTCCGGCCACAAGCTGTATGCGCCCAAGGGCATCGGCATGCTGTACGTGCGCGCCGGCGCGCCGTTTACGCCCCTGATGATGGGCGGCGGCCAGGAAGCGGGCCTGCGCTCCGGCACGGAAAACATGGCCGGCATCGCCGCGCTGGGCGCCGTGTTGGCTGCCCTGGAAGATGGCAAGACTTTCCGCAGCCACGCCGACCTGGCCGCTTTCCGCGACAGCCTGGTGGCCAGCCTGGAGCACGCGTTCCCCGGCATCGTCTTCAATATGCCGTTCGAGCTGTCCCTGCCGACGACGCTCAATTTTTCCGTGCCGGGCCTGTCTTCGAAGGAATTGCTGGACCTGTTCGATGCGGCGCGCGTGCGCGTCAGCTCGGGCAGCGCCTGTTCCGCCGCCAAGGCCTTGCCCAGCTACGTGCTGGAAGCGATGCACGTGCCGCAATGGCGCGCCAGTTCGGCCATCCGCCTGTCGTTCGGCCCCCTGATCGATGCGGCAACCATCGCGGCTGCCTGCGCGCGCATCGAGCGCTGCGGCGAAGCACTGCGCAGCAGCTGTTTGCTGCCGTCCGTGCTGGCGCCATCGTCGCAGGACGGCGCGCAGGAGGGCATAATCCAGCTGGGCGTCGATGGCCAGTGCACCTGGCTGCTCAGCGATGCGGCCAGCGCCAGTTGCGTCGTCATCGATCCCGCCGCCGCGCTCGTGCCGCGCCTGGCCGCTTTCATCCGCTGCCAGCACCTGGCCTTGCGCGCCATCGTGCACACGACGGCGCCGTCCGACCACGGCGCGGCGCGCCTGGCGCTGCTGCAGGAGCTCGCCATCGAACAGGTGGGCCGCGTCGATATCGACGGTGAGCTGGCACTGGGCCAGCAGCGCCTGCGCCGGATCGAGTGCGGCGAAACGCATGTGTACCTGCTGGGACAGCGCTTCGCCTTCACCGGCGCCCTGGCGCCCGAGGCGCTGGCACCCTTGCTTGAGGCGGGGCTGGTGACGCCGGACACCGTGCTGTGCAGCTCAAGCGATGACGGCCGCCTCTGCAGCACCGTGCGCGCCGCAGGCGAAGGCGAAGCGTCCACGAGCGAACTGCAGCTCGATGCGGCCGGCTTGCCCGCTTTCCTGCGCCAGCACCCCGACGCCATCCTCGTCGATGTGCGCGAAGCATATGAACACGCGGCCTGCGCCGGCACGGTGTTCGAGGGCTGTGCCGTGCATAGCGTCCCGCTGAGCCGCCTGGCCGGACAGGTGGCTGCCTGGCTGCAGCAGCCGCAGCGCCCGCTGGTCTTTTTCTGCCGCAGCGGCAACCGCAGCGCGCGCGCCGCCGCCTGCCTGCGCCGCCTGGGCCATGGCGCGGCGTGGCAGCTCAACGGCGGCATGGCGATGGCGGAAGCGACGCGCCACCCGCTGGCCATCGCGGCCTGACGAGGTTGAAGTTTCCTAGTTGAAATATTGCACCGTGCCATCATTGGCACGGTGCCGCTGGCGCATTTCCCCTGTTAATTTCCTCCTGGCATTTTTCCTCCTTACAACTGGCTGATTTCTTTGCCGGCACGTCCCTAAAACTGCGGGTATGTACGCTAGCGCACGGTCTTGCGTGCAGGGCGCACCTACGATGAAGTTCAGAAAATCTCCCTATACCCTGAGATTCGTCGCAACGCTCCGGCGCTTCGCTTTCCGTCTTCGCCAGTGTCCGATCGTGTTCTTCCAGACTGGGCCAGCGTGACGGTGGCCGCTGGCTGCCTGCGCGCACCTAGCGAGGCCAAGTTGAAAGAGTACACCGCAGTAGTCACGCAGCAGATCCAGCAACAGATTTCCAAGTTTAAAGAAATCTTCCGCGACCATGCCCTCGCACCGGACAGTTTCGACGCCGCGCGCGACGATGCCTTGCCCCTGCGTTCCGAGCTGTTCAGCGCCATGCAGATGGCGGCCCACGGCAAGCACGTGGCTGCCGGCCATGCGGTGGGACGGCACCATGGCCGTGACCGCCTGTTGGCGCGCCTGGCCGACAATGCGGCCCTGATCACGGCCACCGTCAACGAGCTGACGGCCACGGTGAAAAGCGGGCGCCAGGTCACGCCCGCGTCGGAATGGCTGCTCGATAATTTTTATCTGATCGAAGAGCAGATCCGCACCACGCGGCGCCATTTGCCGAAGAACTACAGCAAGGAGCTGCCACGGCTGACTGCCGGCGTGGATGCGGGCTGTCCGCGCGTGTACAAGATCGCGCTGGAAATCATCTCGCATGGCGACGGCCGGGTCGACCTGGAAAACCTGTGCCACTTCATCGAGGCCTATCAGGATGTGGCCACCCTGACCCTGGGCGAACTGTGGGCCGTGCCCATCATGCTGCGCCTGGCCCTGATCGAAAACCTGCGGCGCGTCGCCGTGCGCGTGGCCGATGACCGCATGCAGCGCGACCTGGCCAATACCTGGGCCGACCAGATGACGGAGATCGCCGAGCGCAATCCCAGCGGCTTGATCCTGCTGGTGGCCGACATGGCGCGCTCGAATCCGCCGATGACCAGCGCCTTCGTGGCGGAGCTGTCGCGCCGCCTGCAGGGGCAAAGTTCGTCGCTGACCCTGGCGCTGTCGTGGCTGACGCACAAGCTGGCCGAATCGGGCCTCACCATCGAGCAGCAGATCCAGTCCGAGATCGGGCAGCAGGCGGCCGATCAGGTGTCGATCGCCAACAGCATCGGCAGCCTGCGTTTTCTGGGCACCATGGATTGGCAGGAATTCGTCGAGACCATGAGCGTCGTCGAGCAGACCCTGCGCCTGGACCCGGCCGGCACGTACGGCTTGATGGATTTCGCCACGCGCGACAGCTACCGCCACGCCATCGAGCGCATCGCCAGGCGCAGCGCGCGCAGCGAGGTGGAGGTGGCCGAGATGGTGGTGCAGCTGGCGCACACGCATGGCAACGGCAACGATGCGCGCCGCGGCCACATCGGCTTTTACCTGGTGGGACGCGGCGTGCTGGTGCTGGAAAAGCAGGCTGGCGCCAGGCTGCCGTTTGTCGAGGCGCTGCAGCAGACGGCGCGCGCCGCGCCGCTGGCCGTCTACCTTGGGGCCATCTGTTTCCTGAGCCTGGCGACGAGCGCCTTGCTGCTCGAGCGTGCCGTGCGCCATGGCGTGCAGGGCTGGTCCCTGGCGGCGCTGGGCGTGCTGGCGCTGCTGGGCAGCAGCCAGCTGGCCGTGGCCGTGGTGAACTGGCTGGCGACCCTGATGACGTCGCCGCACCCGCTGCCGCGCATGGATTACCAGGCCGGCATTCCGTCGGACGCGCGCGGCATCGTGGTGGTGCCGACCCTGATCTACAGCCAGGACAACGTGGCGGCCCTGTGCGAGGCGCTGGAAGTGCGCTATCTGGCCAACCGCGATCCGAACCTGCGCTTTTGCCTGCTGACGGACTTTGTCGATGCGGAGGCGCAAACGCTGCCCGGTGACGAGGCCTTGCTGCGCCAGGCGCAGGACACCATCCGTGGCCTGAACGACAAATACCGCGTGGAAGGCATCGAGTTCAAGGACAATGGCGACCCGGCCGAACGCGAAGAGCTGGGCCACGTGGGACCGTTCCTGCTGCTGCACCGTCCGCGCCTGTGGAATTCGCAGCAGAATGCGTGGATGGGGCAGGAGCGCAAGCGGGGAAAATTGTCCGACCTGCACGCGTTCCTGCGCGGCGGCGCGCGCGACAGATTCGCGCTGGTGGAAGGCGAGTTGCGCGGCCTGCGCACGATCAAATACGTGATCACGCTCGACACGGATACGCAGCTGCCGCGCGACGCGGCGCGCGAATTCATCGCCACCATGATGCACCCGCTGAACCGCCCCGTGCTGGATGCGGCCGGCACGCGCGTGGTGGCCGGCTACGGCATCCTGCAGCCGCGCGTGGCCGTCGCGCTGCCCAGCGCGAACGCGTCGCGCTACGAGCTGCTGTGCGGCGGCGAACCGGGCATCGACCCGTACACGCGCACCGTCTCCGACCTGTACCAGGACGTGTTCTATGAAGGCTCCTTCATCGGCAAAGGCATCTATGACCTCGACATGTTCGAGCGCGTGCTGGGCCAGCGTCTGCCCGACAATAAAATCCTCAGCCACGATCTGCTCGAAGGCTGCTACCTGCGCGCCGGCCTGCTCAGCGATTCGCAGCTGTATGAAGAATACCCGGCCCGCTATGACGCCGACGTGAGCCGGCGCCAGCGCTGGATACGCGGCGACTGGCAGCTGGTCGGCTGGCTGCTGGGCCGCGTGCCGGGCCGCGCGGGCAAGCGCGAACGCAATCCCCTGTCGATGCTGTCGCGCTGGAAGCTATTCGACAACCTGCGCCGCAGCGTCGTGGCGCCCGCCACGACATTGTCGCTGCTGCTGGTGTGGGGCTTTTTGCCGCACGTGGCGTTCTGGAGCGCGGCCGTGCTGGCCATCATCTTCCTGCCGCCCGTGTTTTCGGCCCTGTACGACCTGCTGCGCAAACCGCGCGACACCCTGTGGCGCCAGCACCTGGCCGCGTTCGAGCGGCGCTGCGGCGTGCAGTTTTCGCACGCCATGCTGACGCTCGTCTTCCTGCCGTACGAAGCCTGGATCAGCCTGGACGCCATCGCCCGCACCTTGTGGCGCCTGGGCGTGTCGCACAAACATTTGCTCGACTGGCGCGCCTCGAACCTGCACAGCTCTTCCGGCTCGCAGGCCGATAGCTGGCGCGCCATGTGGTGTTCGCCCGCGCTGGCGCTGGCCACCTTTGCTGCCTTGCTGGCCTGGCGCCCCGCCGCCTTGCCGGCAGCGGCCGTGGTGCTGCTGCTATGGCTGGCCGCTCCCGCCATCGCCTGGTGGATCAGCCGTCCCATCGAACGGGCCGTGGCGCGCCTGTCGGCCGAGCAGGGACGCTTCCTGCATGGCGTGGCGCGCAAGACCTGGGCATATTTCGATACGTTTGTCGGCCCCGATGATCACTGGCTGCCGCCCGATAACATGCAGGAGCATCCGAACCTGGTGGTGGCGCACCGCACTTCGCCGACGAATATCGGCCTGGCGCTGCTGGCCAACCTGACGGCCTATGATTTCGGCTACCTCACCATGGGCCAGCTGATCGAGCGCAGCCGCGCCACCTTGCGCAGCATGGGTGAGCTGGAGCGCTTCCAGGGCCATTTCTACAACTGGTACGATACGCAAACGCTGAAGGCCTTGCAGCCCATGTATATCTCGACGGTCGACAGCGGCAACCTGGCCGGCCATCTGCTGACCTTGCAGCCGGGACTGGTGGAACTGTACGACGCGCCCATCATCGGCGCGCAGGTGGTACAGGGCATCCGCACGACGGCGCAGGTGCTGCAGGAGTTCATCGCCGCCGAAGGCGAAGGCAAGGAAATGCGCGCGTCGCTGGCGCTGCTGCAGGCGCCGGCCGCGCCGGCCAGCCTGCCCGAATGGCATGCCTACCTGCATGCGGCGAATGGCGCGGCCGACGCGCTGCTGTCGCTGACCCTGCAAAGCGAGGATGGCGAGCTGTCCATGTGGAGCGGCGCGCTGGCGCGCCAGTGCCGCGCGGCGCTGGCCGAGCTGCTGCAACTGGCGCCGTGGGCGGCGCAAGCGGACCTCGATGCGGCGTGGCAGCGGGTGCCGACCCTGCGCGAACTGGCCAACCTGACGCTCATGGAAGGCACGCCGCCCGAGCTGGCGGCGCTGCTGGTCCAGGGCAGCGAACAGGCGGGCCGCCACATGCGCGACATCGCCCATGCGGCGGGCCAGGCGCGCGACTTTGCGCAGGTCGAATACGCATTCCTGTACAACCCGTCGACAAAACTGCTGGCCATCGGCTACAACGTGAGCGAGCGGCGCCTCGACCCCAGCTACTACGATTTGCTCGCTTCCGAAGTGCGCCTGGCCAGCTTCATCGCCATCGCCCAGGGACAGCTGCCGCAGGAGCACTGGTTCGCGCTGGGGCGCCAGCTGTGCATGGTGGCTGGCCAGCCCGTGCTGCTGTCGTGGAGCGGCTCGATGTTCGAATACCTGATGCCACTGCTGGTGATGCCGAATTATCCGAACACCCTGCTCGACCAGACGTATCACTCCGTCATCGAGGCGCAGATCGACTATGGCCGCCAGCGCGATGTGCCGTGGGGCGTTTCCGAGTCCGGCTACAACACGGTCGACGCCAGCCTGAACTACCAGTACCGCGCCTTCGGCGTGCCGGGACTGGGCTTGAAGCGGGGCCTGGCCGACGACCTGGTGGTGGCGCCGTACGCCAGCATGATGGGTCTGATGGTGCAGCCGGAAGCGGCGTGCCAGAACCTGCAGCGCATGCAGGCGGCCGGCTACATGGGCCGCTACGGCTTCTTCGAGGCGATCGACTTTACCACGGCGCGCCTGCCGCGCGGGCAGGGCAGCGCCGTCATCCGTTCCTTCATGGTGCACCACCAGGGCATGGGTTTCCTGGCCCTCAGCTACCTGCTGCACGACCGCCCCATGCAGCGCCGTTTCGAATCCGATCCGCTGCTGCAATCGGCCTTGCTGGTGCTGCAGGAGCGCACGCCGCAGGCGGGCGCCTTTTACTCGAACACGGCTGAACTGGCGGTGCTGCGCAGCGGCGCGCCCGAGCAGGCCATGCCGATGCGTATCCTCACGCAGGCCAACAGCGCCGTGCCCGAAACGCAGCTGCTGTCGAATGGCCGCTACCACGTCATGGTGAGCAATGCGGGCGGCAGCTACAGCCGCTGGAAAGACTTGTCCGTGACGCGCTGGCGCGAGGACAGCACGCGCGACAACTGGGGCAATTTCTGCTACCTGCGCGACCTCGACGACGGTACCGTCTGGTCCACCATGTACCAGCCCACCCTGGCCGAGCCGAAGAAATACGAGGTGATCTTTTCCGAGGGACGCGCGGAGTTCCGCCGCGCCGACCACGGCCTGGATCTGTACACGGAAATCGTCGTCTCGCCCGAGGACGACATCGAAATCCGCCGCACCCGCATCAGCAACAATTCGAACCGCCAGCGGCGCATCGAGATCACCAGCTTTGCCGAAGTGGTGATGGCGCCGGCGGCGGCCGACGCGGCCCATCCCGCGTTCAGCAAGCTGTTCGTGCAGACGGAAATCCTGGCGCAGGAAAATGCGATTTTGTGCACGCGCCGTCCCCGCTCGAAAGACGAGCAGATGCCGTGGCTGCTGCACGTGATGACGGTGCATGACGCGGAGCGCTACGAGGTCTCGTTCGAGACGGACCGCGCGCGCTTCATCGGCCGCGGCAACACGGCGCAATTACCGCTGGCGCTGCAGGAAAGCGGCCCCTTGAGCGGCGGCCACGGCTCCGTGCTTGACCCCATCGTGGCGATCCGCTACGTCATCACGCTGGCCCCCGACCAGGCCGTGACGGTCGACAGCGTGACCGGCATGGTGGAGCAGCGCGAGGCGGCGCTGCACCTGATCGACAAATACCAGGACCGCCATCTGGCCGACCGCGTGTTCGAACTGGCCTGGACGCACAGCCAAGTGGTGCTGCGCCAGCTGAATGCCAGCGAAGCCGATGCGCAGCTGTATGCGCGCCTGGCCAATGCCGTGATCTATCCGAATGCGGCCTTGCGTGCCGAGGCCAGCATCCTGATCAAGAACCAGCGCGGCCAGTCCGGCCTGTGGGCATATGCCATCTCGGGCGACCTGCCCATCGTGCTGCTGCAGATACGCGATTCGGCCAATATCGAACTGGCGCGCCAGATGGTGCAGGCGCATGCCTATTGGCGCCTGAAAGGGCTGGTGGTGGACCTGGTGATCTGGTACGAGGAACAGTCGGGCTACCGCCAGCTGCTGCACGACCAGATCATGGGCCTGATCGCCTCGGGCATCGATGCGCAGGCGATCGACCGCCCGGGCGGCATCTTCGTGCGCCTGGCCGAGCAGATCGCCAATGAAGACCGCATCCTGCTGCAGTCGGTGGCGCGCGCCATCATCAGCGACCTGCGCGGCACCCTGGCCGAGCAGGTCAAGCGCCCGGCCAGTCCCGTGCTGCGCATGCCGCCGCTGCTGCAAGAGCCCGCGCGCGAGCATGGCGGCGTGCCGCACCGGGCGCCACAGCGCGAGCTGATACTGGAAAATGGCCTGGGCGGCTTCACGCCCGATGGCCGCGAATACGTGATCACCACGGGCGAGGATAAACAGACGCCGGCGCCCTGGTCGAACGTGCTGGCCAATGCGCAATTTGGCACCGTGGTGTCCGAAGGCGGCCAGGCGTATACCTGGAGCGAGAATGCGCATGAATTCCGCCTCACCCCATGGCAGAACGACCCCGTGTCCGACCTGTCCGGCGAAGCGTTCTATGTGCGCGACGAGCAGAGCGGCCAGTTCTGGTCGCCGTCATCGTTGCCCGCGCGCGGCAGCGGCGACTACGTCACGCGCCACGGTTTCGGCTACAGCGTGTTCGAGCACAGCGAAGGGGGCATCGCCACCGAATTGTGCACCTATGTGGCGCTGGACGCGGCCGTCAAATACTCCGTCATCAAGGTGCGCAACGACAGCGGCGTGCCGCGCCGCCTGTCCGTCACGGGCTATGTGGAATGGGTGATGGCCGACCTGCGCGCCAAGTCCGGCATGCACGTGGCCACCGAAGTGGACACCATCAGCGGCGCCCTGTTTGCGCGCAATAACTACAACACGGAGTTTTCAGGCCGCGTGGGCTTTTTCAATACGGACGCCAGCATCCGCTCCATCACTTGCGACCGCAATGAATTCATCGGCCGCAACGGCAGCCTGGCGCAGCCGGCGGCGCTGCGCCGCGTGCGTTTGTCGGGCAAGGCGGGCACGGGGCTGGACCCGTGCGCGGCCATCCAGGTGCCGTTCGAGCTGCAGCCGGGGCAGGAACGCGAAATCGTCTTCCTGCTCGGCGTGGGCGGGCGCCGCAATGCGGATGCCAGCACCATGGTGCAGCGCCATGCGGGCAAGGAGGCGGCCCGCAGTGCGCTCGACGCGGTGCGCGCGCACTGGGACAGCACCCTGGGCGCCGTGCGCATCGAGACGCCCGATCCGTCGCTGGACGTGATCGCCAATGGCTGGCTGATGTACCAGACCATCGCCTGCCGCCTGTGGGCGCGCAGCGGCTATTACCAGTCGGGCGGCGCCTACGGTTTCCGCGACCAGCTGCAGGATGCGATGGCCATGATCCACACGGCGCCGCAGCTGCTGCGCGGCCATTTGCTGCTGTGCGCGGCGCACCAGTTTGTCGAAGGCGACGTGCAGCACTGGTGGCATCCGCCGTCGGACCGGGGCGTGCGCACGCACTGCTCCGACGACTACCTGTGGCTGCCGCTGGCCGCCTGCCGCTACGTGATCGCCACGGGCGACGTCAACGTGCTGTCGGAAGTGGCGCCGTTCATCGAGGGGCGCGCCGTCAAGCCGGAAGAGGATTCGTATTACGACCTGCCCGTGCGTTCGGGCGAATCGGCCGACCTGTACGAGCACTGCGTGCGCGCCATCCGCCACGGCCTGCGCCTGGGCGTGCACGGCTTGCCCCTGATGGGTTCCTGCGACTGGAACGACGGCATGGACAAGGTGGGCGAGCATGGCAAGGGCGAGAGCGTGTGGCTGGCCTTCTTCCTGTACGAGGTGCTGCAGCGCTTCGCGGAAGTGGCCGTGCTGCGCGGCGACGCGGCGTTTGCCCAGTTCTGCCGCGACGAAGCCGTCAAGCTGGCGGCCAATGTCGAGGAACATGCGTGGGATGGCGAGTGGTACCGGCGCGCATATTTCGACGACGGCACGCCATTGGGATCGCATACGAACGAGGAATGCCAGATCGATTCGATTTCGCAAAGCTGGGGCGTGCTGTCGGGCGCGGCCAACAAGGAGCGGGTCGCCGGCGCCATGCGCCAGGTCGATGCGCGCTTGGTGCGGCGCTGGCCGGGCACAGACCTCGGCGTGATCCAGCTGCTCGATCCGCCGTTCGACAAATCCAGCCTCAACCCCGGTTATATCCGCGGCTATGTGCCGGGCGTGCGCGAGAACGGCGGCCAGTACACGCATGCGGCCATCTGGACGGCGATGGCGTTTGCCCGCCTGGGCGATGGTGAAAAGGCGTGGGAACTGCTGCGCATGATCAACCCCGTGCGCCACGGTGTCGATGCGCAGGCGGTGGCGCGCTACAAGGTGGAGCCTTACGTGGTGACGGCCGACGTGTATGCCGTGGCGCCGCACGTGGGACGCGGCGGCTGGAGCTGGTACACGGGGTCGTCGGGCTGGCTGTACCGGCTGATCGTCGAATCGCTGCTCGGCTTGACGCGCGAAGCGAACGTGCTGCGCCTGGCGCCGAACATGCCGGCCGATTGGCGCACCTTCAAGCTGCATTACCGCTTTGGCGCCAGCAGCTACGCGATCACGGTGGAACAGGCGCAGGGACGGCCTGCAGGATTGTCGCTCGACGGCGTGGCGCAGGAGGGCAACAGCATCGCCCTGCGCGACGAGAGCCGCGAGTATGCGGTGCTACTGCTGCTTTAGTCTTGCCACGTATCGTGCTCGGGCCGGCGCAGTCCCAGCAGCAGGATCAGGCCCGCGCCCAGCAACAGCAGGTCGCGCGTGCGCACTTCGGGCACGGACGGCGCTGCCGTCTGGCGGTTCGCCGGCGCCGCCGTGGCGGCGGGGAGCTGGCAGGCGCAGGCGGCCAGGCACAGCGCCGCCATTTTTCCATTCCAATGCATATATTCCTCAAGAAAGCGCGCTGGCCGTTCGGGGCCAGCGCGCCGGTGTTCATGTCGCCGACATTGTAATTATGAACATGAACATTGTAAATGAGAAATTATTTAAAGCTGCGCGTCAGAAGCCCAGCGCCGCGCCCGCGCCCAGCAGGGTCGCCACGCCCAATATGGCAAAGACCAGCGCCGCGATGCCGTGCACGAGGCGCAGCGAGACGCGGTTGGCGATCCTGTCGCCCAGGTATACGGCCGGCACGTTGGCCAGCATCATGCCGAAAGTGGTGCCCAGCACGACGGAGTAGATGTCGTGGTAGCGCGCCGCCAGCGCCACCGTGGCCACCTGCGTCTTGTCTCCCATTTCCGCCATGAAGAAGGCGATCAGGGTGGTCAGGAAGACGCCATACTTGGCCAATCTGGTTTCGTCTTCATCGAGCTTGTCGGGGATCAGGGTCCAGGCAGCCATCGCCAGGAAGGACACGCCCAGTACCCAGCGCAGCACGTCCGGCCCCAGCATGCTGGTGATCCAGGCGCCGACGGCAGCGGCAAACGCGTGGTTGGCGATGGTGGCGACGAAAATGGCCAGCACGATGGGCAAGGGCTTGCGGAATTTGGCGGCCAGCAAAAAGGCCAGGAGTTGGGTTTTGTCGCCGATTTCAGCGAGACCGACGATGCCGGTGGAGATGAGGAATGCTTCCATGAGATTGCAAGAGGTACGCGGGCCGGACGAATTAACCAATGATCCACGGGCGACTCCGGCCCATGCGGCCGCCCTGGATCAATGGTCTCGTCAAGTTCTGCAACCACCTGCACCATGGCCTGCGGGCCAATTATGTTGATACAGGTTCCCGCGGCAGGACCGCAGGACGACTACTCCCCAATGTTCGAGGCGCATCATACGCCAATGCCCGCGTCCGCGCCAGTGCCGCCGGGGGATGCTGCGGCCTGGTGTGTGGGACTTCGACAACAATGACCGTTTTGCAAACAGACTCGACTTAGAATGCAGTCTGTCCACGACTCCCAGATGGAATGCGCCATGCCGGTCCTTGTCCGCTTGCTTGCCCTGTGTTTGACGTTGTTGTCTCCCTTGCCCGGCCTGTGCGCCGCGGCGGCCTTCGACGACAAGTTCCGCCAGCTCGAAGAATTGCTGCCCACGCCGAATGCCTACCGCACCGCGTCCGGCGCGCCGGGCCACGCCTACTGGCAGCAGCGCGCCGACTACGTGATCCGCGCCACCCTGGACGAAGCGCGCCGCGAAATCACGGCCAGCGAACAGATCACCTACCATAACCGCTCGCCCGACAGCCTCGCGTATCTGTGGCTGCAGCTGGACCAGAATGGCTTGCGCAAGGATGCCGACCAGCGCCGCGTCCTGAGCGCGCCGTCGCGCCAGGCCTGGCTCGGTGGCAGCGAAGAGGAAGCGCTGAAATTCGAGGACTTGCGCGCCATCCATGCGGGCCGCGAATTCGACGGCGGCTTCAAGCTCACCGCCGTGAAAGCGGCCAACGGCAAGCCGCTGCCGTATGTCGTCAACCAGACCATGCTGCGCATCGATTTGCCGGTGCCGCTGGCGCCCGGCCAGAGCATCAGCTTCGGCATCGACTGGTCCTACAGTATCAATGACCAGAAGGTGCTGGTCGAGCGCTCCGGCTATGAATATTTTGAAGACGACAAGAACGCGATCTTCCAGGTCGCGCAGTGGTTTCCGCGCATGGCCGCGTATTACGACGCCGTCGGCTGGCAGCACAAGCAGTTCCTCGGCTCGGGCGAATTCACGCTGGAATTTGGCGACTACGAGCTGTACCTGACGGTGCCGGGCGACCATGTGGTGGCCGCCACGGGCGAACTGCAGAATCCTGCCGCCGTCCTGAGCGCGGTGCAGCGCGAGCGCCTGGCGCGGGCGAAGAACAGCGATACGCCGCTGCTGGTGATCACGCCCGCCGAAGCGCTGGCGGCGGAAAAGGGGAAAGCCACAGGCATGAAAACCTGGCACTTCAAGGCGGCCAATGTGCGCGACGTGGCGTGGGCATCGAGCCGCAAGTTCATCTGGGACGCACAGGGCTTGAATAGCGGCGGCAAGCGGGTGATGGCCATGTCCTACTATCCGAACGAGGGCAATCCGCTGTGGCAGCAGTACAGCACGCGCGCCATCGTGCATGCAATCGAGCAGTACAACAAGTACAGTTTCGACTATCCGTATCCGAATGCGCTGTCCGTCAATGGCGCCGTGGGCGGCATGGAGTATCCGATGATCTCGTTCAATGGCGGACGCCCCGTGAAGGACAAGAAGACGGGCGCGCTGACCTATTCGAAGACGGCGAAATATGACCTGATTGGCGTGATCATCCATGAAGTGGGACACAATTATTTTCCCATGATCGTCAACTCGGACGAGCGCCAGTGGACGTGGATGGACGAGGGCCTCAATTCCTTCCTGCAGTACCTGGCCGAACAGGCGTGGGAAGAGCATTTCCCCTCCTGGAATGGCGAGCCGCGCAAGATCGTCGACTACATGCGCAGCCAGAACCAGGTGCCCATCATGACCAATTCCGAGTCCCTGCTGCAGTTCACGGCGAATGCCTACGACAAGCCGGCCACCGCCCTCAACATCCTGCGCGAAACCATTTTAGGGCGCGAGCTGTTCGACTTCGCCTTCAAGCAGTACGCCTTGCGCTGGAAATTCAAACGCCCGACGCCCGCCGACTTTTTCCGCACCATGGAAGATGCGTCCGGCACCGACCTGGACTGGTTCTGGCGCGGCTGGTTCTATACCACCGACGCGGTCGACATCAGCATCGACGGCATCAGCGAATATGGCGTGAGCACGAAGAATCCCGAAGTCGAGAAAGCGTGGAAGAAGGCGCAGAAGGCCGCGCAACCGATCTCGATCTCGGACCAGCGCAACAAGGCGCTGCCGAAGAAGGTCGACCTCGATCCCGCGCTCAAGGATTTCTATAACCAGCACGATGAATTCACGGTCACCAACAAGGACCGCAACAGCTATGCGGAGGAGCAGGAAACGCTGGAGCCATGGGAGAGAAAGCTGCTGGAACAGCACAACATGGGCAAGCATCTGTACCTGGTCGATTTTTCGAATCTCGGCGGCCTGGTGATGCCGCTGATCCTGGAAATCGAACTGAAAAGCGGAAAGAAGATCGTCGAGCGCGTGCCGGCCGAAGTGTGGCGTTACTCTCCGCACAAGATCAGCAAGGTCATCATCACGGACGAGCCGATGGTGGGGCTGGTGCAGGACCCGTATTGGGAGACGGCCGATATCGATACCAGCAATAACGCCTGGCCGAGAAAAATCACGCCATCGCGCCTGGAGCTGTTCAAGCTGGATCGCGACAAGAATAACCTGATGAAGGATTTGAATACGCCGCTCAAGGCGCCGGAGCTCAAGGCCGAGGCCAGGCCCGAGGCGAAATAGGCCGGGGGCGCCGGCCGCTCCGGCGCTTTTTTTCTGCCGGCCTGCGCCGGAAGTGCTATTCTGCGCGACGCCCCGGCGCACACGGACCGGGGCTTTCGCAAATCATTCAAAAGACGACCATGCAAACTTTGACCTTCCTGCGCGCGCTGGGCTGTGCGCTACTCTGCCAGGTAACCCTGGCCGCGCACGCCGATCCCCTCAGCTACGCGCGTTACGACCAGGTGCGCACGCGCGACCTGCAGCTGGACCTGAAAGCCGACTTCAAGCAAAAGACCTTGAGCGGCTATGCCGAGCTGTCGTTGAACTGGATCGACCCGGCGGCGCGCACCCTGGTGCTCGATACGCGCGACCTGTCGATTGCGAAAGTGCAGGTACAGGACAAGCGCGGCGCATGGCAGATGGCGCCGTACCAGCTGGACAAGGCCGACCCGGAAAAGGGCCAGGCGCTGCGCATCACGACCACGGGCCAGCCGGGCAAGGTGCGCGTCTACTATCACACGGCGCCCAACGCCATCGCGCTGCAGTGGCTCACGCCGCAGCAGACCATGTCGGGCAAGCTGCCTTTCATGTTCAGCCAGTCGCAAAGCATCAACGCCCGCTCGTGGGTGCCGTCGCAGGATACGCCGGCCGTGCGCTTTACCTATGGCGCGCGCATCGAGGCGCCGAGCGGCATGCGCGTCGTGATGAGTGCCGAGAACGACGAAAAGGCGACGGGCAAGGGCGGCTGGAAATTCAGGATGCCGCAGCCGATTCCTTCCTACCTGCTGGCCATCGCCATCGGCGAACTGGAAGTGCGTAAACTCGGCCCCCGCTCCGCCGTGTATGCGGAACCGCCGCGCATCAAGGCCGCCGAATACGAGCTGGCCGACACGGAAAAGATGATCCAGGCCGCCGAGGCCCTGTATGGCCCGTATGGCTGGGGCCGCTACGACATGATCGTGCTGCCGCCATCGTTCCCCTACGGCGGCATGGAAAACCCGCGCCTGACCTTCCTCACGCCGACCATGATCGCGGGCGACCGCAGCCTGGTCGACCTGATCGCGCATGAACTGGCCCACTCGTGGTCGGGCAACCTGGTCACCAACGCGTCGTGGAAGCACATGTGGCTCAACGAAGGCTTTACCACCTACGTCACCACGCGCATCGTCGAGCAGCTGTATGGCAGCGAAGTGGCGCAGATGGGCGTGCAGGTCGACCAGGAAGAACTGGCCGCCTCGATCAAGGAACTGCCGGCGGCGAAAACGGCGCTGGTCACGCGCGATGCGGACGCCAATCCCGCGGAAACGTACACGGACGACGGCATCATCTATCCGAAGGGCGCCTGGTTCCTGGCCACCATGGAACGCCGCGCGGGCCGTGCCGTGTTCGATCCTTTCCTGCGCGGCTGGTTCGACCAGCATGCGTTCCAGAGCGTGACGACGGACCAGTTCGTTGCCTACCTGCGCAAGAACCTGCTGGCGCAGCATCCGGACGTGATGCCGGAAGCGGAACTCCAGGAGTGGCTGTATGGCACGGGCGTGCCGGCCAGCGCGCAGCGCGTCGTGTCGCCGCGCCTGGCGCTGCTGGACCAGCACCGCGACGCCTGGCTGAAAGGCGAGCTGGCGACGAAGGACCTGGGCATGGACAAGTGGATCGCCATCGAATCGATGCACTTCCTGAACGATATCAACAACAAGACCAGCGCGGCGCAATTGCGTGAGCTGGACCAGGTCTACGGCGTGGGCAAGAGCGGCAACAATGAAGTGGCGTACCGCTTCTACCTGGCCTCCGTGAACGCCGGCTACGATGTGCGCCAGCCGCTGCAAGCGTTCCTGATGAGCGTGGGCCGCCAGAAGTTCGTCGTGCCCCTGTACGGCGCCTTGATGAAGACGCCGCAAGGCCATGCCTGGGCCAAGGACGTGTATGCGCAGGCGCGCGAACGCTACCACCCGGTGACGCAGGAAAGCGTCGACAAATTGATGGCCGCGCAAGCGCATTAAACCTTTTTTGGACATCCTGACCATGCATTCCATGAACCGTCTTGCCGCCGCCATCGTGCTGGCGTTTTCCAGCATCGCCGTGCCGGCGTTGGCTCTTGACGCCGCACCCGTCGCAGCCGCCGCATCCGCGCCTGCGCCGGCCTTCGATCTTGACCGCGACGTCGCCACCGCCCTGAAAGTGTTCGACGTGCCCGGCATGGCGATCGCCATCGTCAAGGATGGCAAGGTCGTCACCGCCAGGGGCTTTGGCGTGCGCAAGCTGGGCGAGCCGGCGGCCGTCGATGCGAAGACGCTGTTCGAAGTGGCATCGAACTCGAAGGGCTTCACGGCCGCCGCGCTGGCCATGCTGGTCGACGAAGGCAAGCTGGCCTGGGACGATCCCGTCACCAAGCACTTGCCCGGCTTCCAGATGCACGATTCCTACGTGACGGGCGCCATGACCATCCGCGATTTGCTGACGCACCGCAGTGGCCTGGGCCTGGGCGCGGGCGACTTGCTGTGGTGGCCCACCACCACGTTCAGCACGGACGAGATCATCGAGAAGCTGCGCTACATCCGTCCCGCCACGAGTTTTCGCAACAGCTATGCCTACGATAACCTGCTGTACATCGTGGCCGGCAAGATCATCGCCGACAAGGCGGGCAAGAGCTGGGGCGAGGCCATGCATGAGCGCATCCTGGCGCCGCTGGGCATGACGGGCACGACTACGAGCCTGCTTGAAAACGCGGGCAATCCCGATGTCGCCAATGCGCACAGCAAGATCGACGGCAAGATCGCCGCCGTCAAGTCGATGCCCGTGCCGAACGCCGTGGGCGCCGTCGGCATCAACACGAATGCGGAAGATATCGCCAAGTGGATGATGGTGCTGCTCGACGGCGGCAAGATCGCCGGCGTGAAGGACAAGGACGGCAAGGAAGCGCGCCTGTTCAGCGAAAAGCAGGGCCGCGAAATGTGGACGGCGCAAACGCCGATCAAGATTCCCGAACCGAAACCGGCGCTGGCGGCGACCAAGCCGAATTTCAGCGCGTATGGCCTGGGCTTCCAGCTGCGCGACTACAAGGGCATGAAGGTGGCCATGCACGGCGGCGCGCTGCAGGGATTTTATTCGCGCGTGGTGATGGTGCCGGAAGCAAAACTGGGCGTGGCCATTCTGACCAATGCGGAAAACGGCGGTTCCATGACGGCGCTGCAATGGCGCATTCTCGACCATTACCTGCAGGCGGCGCCGTCGGACTGGCTCGCGCTGGTGGCCAAGGTGGAGCAGGACCAGCATGCGGAGGAAGTCAAGAAGCAGGGCAAGGCGTCGAGCGCGCGCGCGGCCAAATCGCAGCCGTCGCTGCCGCTGGCGGCGTATGATGGCGAGTACGAGGATGCCTGGTATGGCAAGGTCGTGATCAAGCCCGAGGGCAAGAAGCACATCCTCAGTTTTACGCGCACGCCGGACCTGACGGGCGAGCTGGAACACTGGCAGCACGATACCTTCATCGTGCGCTGGAAAGAGCGCAACTTCAACGCCGACGCCTACGTGACGTTCTCGCTCAATCCCGATGGCAGCATCGACAGGGTGAAGATGGCGCCCGTGTCGGCCGAGACGGATTTCAGCTATGACTTCCAGGACCTGAGCCTGGTGCCGGTGAAACCGAAGGAAGCGAAGAAATAAGGTGTCGATACAAAAACCGCAGCGTCGCCTGCGGTTTTTTTTCGCCTGTTTCCATGCAAGTGCGCGGCAGAATGGTAGCAGGCCGGTTTTTATTTCATGAAACAGGCAGAAAAAGAAACGTTATCTTGTTTTCTTGTTTGCGTATTTATTAACTTTTTAGGGTGCTATTATTTCCATGCGCCACGAAATTCGTCTGCCGACAGGCGGTTTCCGGCGGCTGAAGCCTGTGTCTTCAGTGGTTTTTATAACGACTCAACTCTTGGGAATGGGATAAAAATGATCAATGTGAAAAAAGCCGTCTTTGTCTTTTGCGCCGCCGTCGGTTTTGCCGGCGCCATCAGCTCTTCCGCGTATGCGCTGCCAACGCGCGAAACCTGCGAGGAAGCCTATACCGCGTGCGTGACGGACGGCGATGCCAGCGCCTGCACGCTGGTCAAGCGCCTGTGCGGCGTGTACGGCATCTACCTGTAAGCATGCGGTGGCACGCGCCAGAACATGCGTGCGCCACCAGTTGTTTTTGGCTCAATTCTTTGGGAACGAGATAAACATGATCAATGTAAAAAAAGCCGTCTTTCTCTTCGGTGCCGCCTGTGGCCTCGCTGGTGTCTTGAACACTGCGTACGCGCAACCGACATTCCGTGAGTGCTCGAAAGCGTTGATTGAGTGCACCGTGGACGCGAATGCAAACCAGTGCACATTCGTATCGCGCTATTGCGCGGTATATGGCATGTATATCTAGGGTAGCGTTTGAAGCAGCACAGGCGGCGCGCCAGGACGGCGCGCCGCCATTTTTTTACGGCTTGACGAACTTCAGGGTCATGCGGTCGCTCTCGCCGATGGCCATGTATTTGGCCCGTTCCACGTCCTTGTTGGCGTAGGTGGGCGGCAGTGCCCAGACGCCGCCTTCATGGTCCGCCGTATCCTTGGGATTGGCGTTGATTTCCGACTTGGCCGCCAGTTTGAAACCGGCGTTCTCGGCCAGCTTGATCACATACGCCTCGTGCATGTAGCCGCTGCTGGCCGTGGCGTCCTGCGCCTTGTTCGCCGGCAGGCGGTGTTCGACGACGCCGAACACGCCGCCCGGTTTGAGGCTGTCATACACCTCCTTGAACAGGGTTTTCATGCCCTCGTCGCCGATCGGTATCCAGTTGTGGATATTGCGGAAGGTGAGCACCATGTCGGCCGTGCCCTTGGGGGCGATGCGGTAGGTGGTGGGCGGCGCGAAGGCGCCGATGGCTACCTTGCCGAAAGCGGCCGGGTTGGCGTCGAGTTTTTGCTGGAAGCGCGCCGCGCCGCGGCGTGCGCCTTCGCTGGCGGACTGCGGGTCGTTGCCGGCGGCGATCAGCTTGCCGTTGTCGCGCAGGTAGGGCGCCAGGATCTCCGTGTACCAGCCGCCCCCGGGCGCCAGTTCCACCACCGTCATGTTCGGCTTGATGCCGAAGAACGTCAGCGTTTCATACGGGTGGCGGGCGCTGTCGCGCAGCGCGTTGGCCGGCGTGCGCGCACTGCCGGCGATGGCCGCCTTCAGGGCCGTGTCACCCGCATCGGCGGCCAGTGCCGCGCCGCTGCCGCCACAGGCCAGCATGACCGTCAAGGCCGCAGCCAGGGATACTCGCTTCATCATCATATGCTCCATGCGTGATTGGATCGGTTGGTAAATTGGTGGCGATCGCCATCAATGCCGATCATCGGGCAAGCACGCTGGCCGGTCAAGCGGATTCCGTCCCCCAGGCGGCGGCATACGGGGGCAATTCGCAGGTGTTGAGCGCATCGGCGATGGCCGCGCCACGGCCGTGCGTAAAGGGCAGTTCGCCCGTCCAGACGGCATGCGCCATGTCGCCCGCATCGTCGAGCGGCCCGCCCGTGCGCTGCTTGACGGCGCATTCGTCGAGCGCGATGCGCAGCACGGTGGTGGCCGCGTATTCCTTGGCGCTGCCGCCGCGCACCTGTGCCAGGCGGCCCGGCGCCAGCTTCTCCATCAGCGCGTCCATGGCCGCATGCTGCTGGCCGATGTCGCTGACTTTTTCAAACTGCCCGTATACCATCGCCGAGCGGTAGTTCATGGTGTGATTGAAGGCGGAGCGCGCCAGCACCAGGCCGTCGAGATGGCTGACCGTCACGCACGCGTCGCCGTCGAGCAGGAGCTGCTTGAGCATGCGGCTGCCGTTCGAACCATGGATGTACAGGTGGTCACCGATGCGCCAGCAGGCGGTCGGGATGCAATGGCTGCCCTTGTCGTCGCGGAAGGCGATATGGCACAGGTAGGCGGCATCGAGGATGGCGTGCAGGGCGGCCTGTTCATAGCTGGCCAGTTCGGCGACGCGGCGCACGCGGGTACGGAGGCTGGGGGGCAGGGCGGTAGCGGTCATGGTGGAAGTCCCGTTGGTTGAAGAAGCAGGCCGCACTATAATCGGCATCTGGCCCTGAAAAAAGATCCAGAACCGACAAATAATTTAGAGCCACAATGAAGGGGGCGCATGGACTTCGCTTTGCTGCTGAACGCGTTCGAGCGCACGCACCGCGGGCGGGGCTGGTCGCGCCAGCGCCTGCTGCATGAATGCCTGCGCGCGGCGATCCGCGGCGGCCAGCTGGCGCCGGGCACGCGTCTGGCCGCCACGCGCGTGCTGGCGGCCGAACTGGGACTGGCGCGCAATACCGTGCTGTACGCCTACGAGCAACTGGCCAGCGAGGGCTTTGTCTTGCCGGACCGGCGCGGCACCGTGGTCGCCGGCAGCGCTGGCGTGCCGGCGGCTGCGCCTGCGGCCGGTGGCAACGGTGGCTTGTCGCGCCGCGTGCAGCATTTGCGCGGCGTGGCGGGACAGGATGTGAATGCGTCGGTGGTGTTTCCCGCCGACGCGATGGGCGCGTTTGCCCCCGGCGTGCCGGCGCTTGATGAATTCCCGCTGGCGCAATGGCGGCGCATGCTGGACCGCGCGTGGCGCGCGCTGACGCCGCGCCAGCTCAATTACGGCGATCCTGCCGGCGAGCCGCAGTTGCGCATGGCCATTGCCGACCATTTGCGCGCCGCGCGCGGCGTCGTGTGCGATGCGGGCCAGGTGTTCATCACGGACGGCACGCAGAGCAGCCTCGATGTGTGCCTGCGCGCCTTTGCCGACCAGGGCGACACCCTGTGGATCGAGCATCCCGCTTATGGCGGCGCGCTGGCGGCAGGCCGCGGCGCCGGCCTGCAGGTGACGGGCATTGCCGTCGACATGGATGGCATCGCGCCCACGGACGAGGACTGGCACGCGGCGCCGCCGCGCCTGATCTACACGACGCCGTCGCACCAGTACCCGACGGGTAGCGTGCTCAGTCCCGCGCGCCGCATGGCGCTGCTGGAGCGCGCCCGTGCCGCTGGCGCCCTGATCATCGAGGACGATTACGACAGCGAGTTTCGCCATGGCGGCCCGCCCCTGGCGGCCATGCAGGGACTGGTGGCCGATGCGCCCGTCGTGTATCTGGGCACGTTCAGCAAGACCATGTTTCCCGCCTTGCGCCTGGCCTTTATCGTCGTGCCGGCCCCGCTGGCCGGAGCCTTTGCGCAGATGCAGGCGCAGGGCGCCGCCCGGGGGCGGGTGGCGGAACAGCTGGCGCTGGCCGAGTTCCTGCGCAGCGGCCTGTTTGCGCGCCATGTGCGGCGCATGCGCCGCCTGTACCGCCAGCGTCGCGATGCCTTGAGCGAGGCGCTACAGCGCCATGCGTGCGCGGGCGCGGCCATCCATGGCGGCACGGCCGGCATGCACCTGGCGCTGCGTTTTCACGATGCGGCGTGGGATGACCTGGCCCTGAGCCGCCGCGCTGCGCAGGATGGCATCGTGGCGCTGGCGCTGTCCGCGCATGGCACGGGCAACAGGATGGACGAGGGCGCAGGCTGGAACGGTTTCCTGCTCGGGTATGCGCAGGTGCCGGCCGAGAACATGGATGGCCTGGCGCGCCGTTTGGGTGCGCTGCTGCCGGCGTGAGGCTGGCGCCTTACTGCTGGTCCAGCATCCACTGCTTCAAGCCGTTGACCCAGTTCTTGGCAGGCAGGTTGAACTGCTTCTTGATGGCGGCGGCGCGCTCGTACAAGTCGCTGAAGTCGAGCGATGGCGATTTTTTGAAGGCCAGCACGACGATGTTTTCATCTTCCATTTCCGGCACCCAGACGACGGCGTCGAAGACCAGTTCCATCGCCTGCAAATTCTTGTCGTAGTTGGGGAAGTCGCCGAAGACATTCGTGCACATGATGCCGTCGTCCGTCAGGCAGTCGAAGCAGGCCTGGTAGAACTCGGGCGTGTCGAGCACGGGACCGCGCGCCTCTTCGTCGTACAGGTCCACTTGCAGCGCGTCGACGGTGCCATGGTTGGCAGGGTCGAGCACGAAGTCGAGCGCATTCATTTCGCGCACGTCGAGGCGCGCGTCGTTCGGCGGCAGCGCGAACTGGGCGCCGCAGATGGCGATCACGTTCGGATTGAGTTCGATGGCCGTGACCGCGGCGTCGGGAAAGCGGCGGTAGCTGAATTTGGTCAGCGCGGCGCTGCCCAGGCCCAGCTGCACGATGCGTTTGGGCTGCGTCTTGAACAGCATCCACATCATCATCATCTGCACGTATTCGAGCTCGATGGCGTCGGGTTTGTCCAGGCGCATGGCGCCCTGCACCCACTTGGTCCCCAGGTGCAGGTAGCGGATGCCGCGGTGTTCGGTGGTGGTGGCAGGCGGATGGCCCGGGTGGCTGAAAGCGGTATGGCTGGTGGAGGTAAAGTCGGTCGTCATGGCGGCAGTTTAGCAGCCGGACGCAAAAAAGACGCCGCAGCGTCTTTTGGGTGGGGAGCTCAAGATTGCTTGCGGCGTCGCGCCAGGAAGCCCAGTACGCCGAGGCCGGCCAGCAGCATGCCATACGTTTCCGGTTCGGGGACCGGGGCCAGGTTCAGGTTGAAGGTGCCGCCATAGCTGCCGCCATTGCTGTTGCCCATGACGGTGAGGACCATGGGGCCGTTGAATAGCAGGCTGGTTTGCGCCAGCACCTCGCCCTGGGCATAGCCGAAGACGGTGGGACCGCCAAAGCCAGTCAGGGCGATGCCGTTCAGGTTGGCACCGCTGAAGTTGATGGACGAAGCGTCGCTGCCTGTGACCGACAGGTTGGCCAGGAAGGCTTGCGCGGTCGAACCGAAAGTTGCGTCGGGAGTGAAGGTGAAGGTATCGGTAAAGGCGCCGAGCGGGCTGGGCGTGGCGTTGAAGCCGCCTGTCCACAGGTTGCCCGTAGTGTTGCTCAGGTCCACGTTGTACGCTGTCGCCTGCGCTGCACCGATGGAAGCTGCGCTCAGGAGCGCTACTGCGATGAGTGATTTCAGTTTCATATTTATCCCCGCGAAAAAACGATTGATGTTTCAAAAAAACCGTGCCGCTCAGATAAATTATCGCCAAGACATTTCATTGTCAATGAGCTATTTTTATATCATTATGCAAACTTAAATAGCTTATTTCTAACATACGGGCATGGCGCTCGAACTGTTGCAATATTTAAAACTCTAATTGTCAATATAATATTGAAAAATAATCGCACAGACGGTGATTGGAAAAATCGTTACGGTGGTAACTAGTTTCTGTCCGGCAAAGGAAGAATCAATGTCACCGCCAGGCCGCCGCCCTCGCGGTTGGCCAGCGTGATGCGCCCGCCATGGGCTTCGGCGATTTCGCGCGCCAGGGCCAGGCCGAGGCCCGTGCCGCTGCGCTTGGTGGAATAAAACGGCACCAGCGCGTTTTCCAGCACGGCGCCGTTCATGCCCGGCCCGCGGTCGCGCACTTCGATGCGCAGCTGCCCTTGCGCCTCGCTGACCTGCAGGCCGATATGCTCTTCCCGCGAGCCCGATTCCAGCGCATTCTTGAGCAGGTTGAGCAGCGCCTGCTGCATCTGCGCCGCGTCGAACACGGCGGCCTGGGCGGGCGGCGTGCCGTCGAGCGTGAAGGCCGCTTGCGAGGCCAGGCTGTCGAGAAACGGTTGCCACTCGCATGGCGCCAGGCGCGGCGCGGGCAGCTTGGCAAAGCGCGCATAGCCGAGGATGAAGGTTTCCAGGTGACGCGTGCGCTCCTCGATCGTGGCGAGGATTTGCGGCAGGCGTTCGGTCTGGCCGCGGCGCACCAGCTCGGCGCCCGAATGGGCCAGCGAGGCCAGCGGCGCCAGCGAGTTGTTGAGCTCATGGCTGATGACGCGGATGACTTTTTTCCACGTCTGCACTTCCTGGCGCCGCAGTTCCAGGGTCAGCTGGCGCAGCAGCAGCAGTTCATGCTTGCGCCCGTTCAAGCTGAAGCTGCGCCGCGCCAGGTGGTACACCTCTTCCTGTTCCCCTTCGCCGCTGGTGAACAGGCCGTCGTTGCGGCGCGCCAGCGCCTCGGCCAGGGCCGGCGCCGCTTCGCGCACGATGTCCGCCAGGTGGCGCCCTTCGAGCCGGCGGCCGTGATGCAGCAGCTGGCGCGCGGCCAGGTTGGCGTAGACGATGGCGCTGCCCTCGGCTACCAGCAGCATGGCCACCGGCGTGTTTTGCACCATGGTGTCGAGCAGCAGTTCGCGCTGCACCAGGTCCAGCCGCTGCTTGCGCAGCACGTCGCCCAGCGCATTGTGGGCCGCCACCAGGTCGGCCAGTTCATCGTTCTGCTGCCAGCGCAAGCTGAAGCCGAAGTCGCCGTCCTGGTAGCTGGCGACCGTGCCGCTCAGGGCGCGGAACAGCGACAGCATCGCCTGCAGCTGCGCGCGGATGGTAATGATGGCCACCGGCAGCACGCACAGCAGGGTGCCCGCCAGCACCAGCAGCGGCTGGCCTGGTAGAAAATGCGCGAGCAGCAGGGCGATGACGATGCCCAGCACCAGCAAGGTGACGATCAGCGCCGTCCAGCGCGTGAGCAGGGAGAGGCGTATGGGGCGGTTTGCCATCAGCCGCGCGCGATGCCCAGGCGTTCCATGCGCCGGTACAGCGCCTGGCGCGACAGTCCCAGTTCCTGCGCCGCCTGCGCCACCACGCCCTGCGCGCGCGCCAGGGCGGCGGTGACGCTGTCGCGGTCCGGTTCCGTCGCGGCGCCATCCTGCGGCGTGCGCGGCGCAGGCACGCCTGCCAGCGGCAAGCCCGTTTCCTGCGCGCGGATCACGGGACCTGCCGTCAGCAGGCTGGCGCGCTGCATGACGTTTTTCAGTTCGCGCACATTGCCCGGCCAGCCATGCGCCAGCAGGGTCGTTTGCGCCTGCGCATCGAGCGTTTTCTCGCTGCCCAGGAAATGCCGCGCCAGTACCAGGATGTCGAGCGGGCGCTGGGCCAGCGGCGGCAGGCGCAGTTCGATCACGTTCAGGCGGTAAAACAGGTCTTCGCGAAACGTGCCGGCCTTGATCATCGCCGGCAGGTCGGCGTTGCTGGCGCTGATGACGCGCACTTTCACCTGCCGCTCGCGGTTCGAGCCGAGGCGCTCGAAGCGTCCCGTTTCCAGCACGCGCAGCAGCTTCATTTGCCCGGCCAGCGGCAGGTTGCCTATCTCGTCGAGAAACAGGGTGCCGCCGTCGGCCGCATCGAACTTGCCGTCGCGCGCGCGGGTGATGCCCGTGTACGCGCCGGCCTCGGCGCCGAACAGTTCCGCCTCGATCAGGTCCACCGGCACGGCGCCGCAATTGAGCACCACGAAAGGACCGCTGGCGACCTGGGAATTGGCTTGCACGATGGCGGCGATGCGTTCCTTGCCGCTGCCGTTCGGCCCCGAAATGAGCACGGGCACGTCGGCGCGCGCCACCTGGCACGCCAGGTGCACCACGCGTTCGGTGGCCGGGTCTTGCCACACCATGCCGCGCAGGTCGAAGTCGTGTTCCAGAGCATGGCGCTGGCGCTGCTCGGCCACCACGCGCTGGCGCAGCGCGCGGCTGGCCTGCCCCAGCTCCAGCAGGTTCTGCACGCTGGCGATCAGGCGCCGGTCGTCCCATGGCTTGGCCAGGTAGTCGGCCGCGCCGGACTTGATCAGGTCGACGGCCGCGTCGAGCTGCGTCCAGGCCGTCAGCAGGACCACGGGCAGGTCCGGGTAGCGCGCGCGGATGGCGTGGAACAGCGCGCTGCCTTCCTCGCCCGAGGTGGTGTCGGCCGTGAAGTTCATGTCCTGCACCACCAGGTCGATGGCGTGGCGCTCGAGCAGCTGCAGGCCCTCCTCGGGCGAGGCGGCGCGCAGCGCATCGATCTCGTGCAGCGAAAACAGCACGTCGAGCGCGATGGCCACGGCGGCATTGTCGTCAATAATCAGTACGGTAGGCATGCGTGCAGCATATCACTCAGGTGCCGGCTCAGGTACTGCGGGTGGCCGTGGCCGGCGAAATACTGGCCGCGCGCCACGCCGGGCCGTACACGGCGCCCACGCCCAGCAGCCAGAACACCAGCGCGCCGGCCAGCAGGTAGCCGGGCGGCAGGCGCGCCATTTCCAGCTGGCTTACCAGCAGCTGATTCAGGCCCAGGGCCAGCAGCACGCCAGCCGCCACGCCGACGCTGGTGATCATGAAATTCTCCGTCAGGAAGTAGCGCAGGATGTCGATGCGGCGGGCACCGAGCGCGCGCCGCACGCCGATCTGCTTGCGCCGCTGCGAGACCCACAGGCTGGCGATGCCGACGATGCCGCTGGCCGTCACCAGCAGCAGCAGGGTGCTGACGGCGATGAGCATCCAGGACAAGCCCTGGTCGGCCAGATAGCGTGTCTTGCGGTGCTGCTCCAGGGTATCCGTGCGCACCAGCAGGCGCTCGCTGCTGGACGTGCGGATCGCCTGTTCCGCCTCCTTCATCAGGCGGTCGCGCTGGCCTGGCTCCGCCCGCACGGCAAACAGCAGCGAATCGCGTCCGCCCGTCAGGCGCGCCGGCAGGATGATCGAATACTCGCCCTGGGCGCTGACCTGGCCGGTTTGCGTCTGCAGCCGTTCCACCACGCCGATCACGCGCATCTCGTCATCGTTGTCGCCGGTGCCATTGAACAGGGGCTTGCCGACAAAGCTGGTTTCGCCGGGCCAGATCTTTTGCGCCGCAGCGCGCGTCACGATCACCACCTTGGGGAAGCTTTGATCGACGTCTTCATTGATTTCCAGGACTTCGTCGGGATGGAAATCGCGGCCTTCCACCAGCTTCAGGCCATACGTTGTGACCAGCGAATCGGGCGTGACGTACATCGAGGTGCCGGCGCTGGCTGCGGCCTGTCCCCGTTTGGCCGCGACGTTGGTGCTGCTGCCGGAACGCGACAGCACCGCCTGCGTGGTTTGCGCCACGGAGAGCACGCCCGGCACGGCGCGCAGTATCGCGGCCTGACGCTTCTGCTCGGCTATCTGGCGCTGCGGGCTGCCTTTCTCCATGCTCTGGACTTTGACATAGAAGATGTCGTTTTCGGCCGCCACGCCGGTGGGACGGGCGGCGATGGCCTGGCGCAGGTTGACGATGTACAAGGCGTTGGCCAGGATGGCCAGGCTGATGGCCACTTGCACGGCGACGAGCACGGCGCCGGTCTTGTTGCGCATCAGCGCCGACAGGATGGGGCGGATTTCCATGTGGGGCCTCATTGTGAAAAGGTGGGTGTCATTGGGATTTGAGCTGCATGGCCGGCGTGACCTGGCAGGCGCGCCAGGTGGGCAGCAGCCCTGCGAGCAAGGCCGCCAGTACGGAAACGGCAAACGTCAGCAGCAGCATCGGGACATCGAGGTGCGCCACGGTGCCCAGCTCTTTCGACTGCGAACTCACCACGGCCAGGGCGGCATAGGCCAGCAACAGGCCCAGCACGCCGCCGGCCAGGCCGATGACGCCGGTCTCGATCAGGAACTGGCGGAAGATGTCGCGCTGCGTGGCGCCCAGTGCGCGGCGGATGCCGACTTCCGCCGCCCGCACGGAGAACTTGGCCAGCAGCAGGCCGATGGTGTTGACCAGGCAGAGCAGCAGGAAGCCGAAGGCCAGCCAGGCGGCCAGCTTGTTGTCGTTGTCGACCACGTTCAGGAAATCGAGCCACTGCCTGACGTCGTACAGCATGTTGGGCGCATGGCGCGGCATGCGGCCCAGCTTGCGCTGTTCGGCCGCATAGCTGTCGAGATAAGCCTGCAGCTCGCTGCGTTCGCCGGCGCTGGCCATTTCGAACCAGAATTGCAGCCAGGTGCAGTCCGATGCCAGGGTGCCCTGGAAACCGGGGCCGCGCTCGACGCCGCTGCAGGCCATGCCGCCGTCATGCCCCGTTTCGTGGCGGATGGCGCTGGCAAACGGAATGAAGAATTCATCTTCCGTGCCGAAGGCGCCCTTGCTGCCGATGATGCGGTGCACGCGCGGCACGGGATCCCAGCGATCGAGCACGCCGCTGACCAGATAGGGACGTCCCAGCACCGTCACGCGCTGGCCCACGGGATTGACTGTGCCCAGCAGCTTTTCCGCCAGGGCGCGGCTCAGGACGATGACGTCGGCGCCGCTGGCGTCGTCGGCCTCGCTCCATGGCTGGCCGTACAGGAAGGGCACTTCAAACATGGCGAAGAAATCGCGCGTGGGCGCCAGGCCCTGGGCCCGGAAGGCGCCGAGGTCCCTGCGCGCCGGTTCCACGGGGCCGGCCACGCCGTACATGACGCTGCGGCGGATGCCCATCTTGCTGGCCATGAAGTTCTTCGCATCGGTATAGGCAAGCTGCGCCTGGCCGAAGCTGGGCTTGGTGCCCGGCGTATAGCCTTTCAAGGGAACCACATCGATCATCGGCACGAACAGGCGGTCGCTCTTGTGCGGCAAGGGGTCGCCCGACATGGCGTGCAGGATGGTCACGGTGGCCACGCTGGCGGCCACGCCGACAGCCAGGGTCAGCACCATCAATGCCGTCAGGGCGGGATTGCGGCGCAGGTTGCGCAGGCCCAGCTTGAAATAGTAGTGGAACATGGCGGCTCCTAGGCGGTCGCGTGCTGTGGCCTGGCCGACAGCGTGGCGCCATGCTGCACCAGGTCCGACACCTGGCCGTCGATGATGTGCACGTTGCGTTGCGAACGCAGCGCCAGTTCGGGATCGTGCGTCACCATCAGGATGGTCGTGCCTTGCGCGTTGATGTCCTCCAGCAGTTCCATCACGCCGCGCGCCATCTGCGTGTCCAGGTTGCCCGTCGGTTCATCGGCCAGCAGCAGTTTCGGCGAGCCGGCCAGCGCGCGCGCGATCGCCACGCGCTGTTGCTGCCCGCCCGACAGTTCGGCCGGATAATGCTTCATGCGCGAGGCCAGTCCCACTTTGGCCAGCGCATCCTCGATGCGTTCGCGGCGCTCGGCGCTGTTGAAGCCCCGGTAGCGCAGCGGCACGTCGACGTTGTCGAACAGCGACAGGTCGGGAATCAGGTTGAAACCCTGGAAGATGAAGCCCAGTTTTTCATTGCGCAGGCGCGAGCGGGCATTGTCGTCCATGCCCTTGACGTTGACGCCGTCGAGGATGTATTCGCCATCGGTGAACTCCTCGAGCAGGCCGGCGATGTTCAGGAAGCTCGTCTTGCCGGAGCCGGACGGTCCCGTGACGGTGACGAATTCGCCCTGGCGGACGTGGATCTCGAAGCCGCGCAGCGCGTGCGTTTCGATCATGTGGGTGCGGTAGATCTTGCTCAGGTTTTGCATGCGCAGCATGGGAAGCCTCCTCGTTGACTGAAATTAATTGAGTGCGACGCGGGCAGCGTTCGCGAAATTTTCCGTGCCGGCGACCACCACCTTGTCGCCCAGTTTCAGGCCGCCGAGAATCTCGACGGCAGAGATGCTGGTGGCGCCCAGTTTGATGGGCGTGCGGATCGCCACGCCATCGCGCACCACGTAGGCAAAGCGTCCGCCTTCGGCTTCGACGAAGGACCCGCGCGCCAGCATCAGCACATTGGGCCGCTCATCGATCAGCAGGCGTGCCGAGACGCGCTGGTTCTGGCGCAGGCCGGCCGGCTGTTCGCCGTTGAAGCGCACGCGCGCCAGCACCTGGTTCTTGACCACTTCGGGCGACAGCGCCGACAGCTTGCCGGAGGCGCGGATGGCGCCCGTCTCGATCTCGGCGCTCATGCCCAGGCCGATGTCGGCCACATACGTTTCCGGCACTTCCAGCTCCACCTCCAGCT
Organism: Janthinobacterium violaceinigrum; assembly: GCF_009208555.1. GTDB lineage: Bacteria > Pseudomonadota > Gammaproteobacteria > Burkholderiales > Burkholderiaceae_D > Janthinobacterium > Janthinobacterium violaceinigrum. The sequence goes on from NZ_WFLI01000006.1 coordinate 181,388, forward strand.
GCGACAGGTCGACCAGGGTCATCAGGGCCGTGTTGGCTTGCACCACGCTGCGGTTGGCCACCGACAGCGTGCCGATGAAGCCATTGACGGGCGCGCGCACGGTCAGCTCGTCGACCCTGCGCTGGGCGTTGTCGCGGCTCAGGCGCTGGCGTTCCAGTTCGTTGACCCGGGTCTTCAGCGCCAGGGTCACGTCCTCGCCTTCCAGGCCCGCCGCCTGCGAAGCGTGCTTGCTGCGGATCTCGGCGGAATTCAAGGCATCCTTGGCCTTCTGGTAATCGATCTTGGCAATGATGCCCACCTGCGCCACGCTTTCATAGCGCTCCAGCGTGCGCTGGGCGGACAGGCGCTCGATTTCCGCCGTATCGGCTTCGCGCCGGGCCAGCAGTTTCTGTTTCTTGGCCAGGATCTGCTGGCGCGCCACTTCCGCTTCCAGCTGCTGCACGCTCGACTGTTCGCGCTTGAGCGCGTCCGACAGGTCGGGCGATTCCAGCACGGCCAGGATGTCGCCCTTCCTGACGGTGTCGCCGGCCTTCGCCTTCAGCGTGACGGTGGCCACCGTGGTCGAATACAGCGTGGGGCTGATGGCGGCCACCACGCGTCCGTTCACGGCGGCGTCGCGGATCAGGGTGCCGCGCGTGACGTCGGCGATGCGCAGGCGGTCGGCATTGACGGAATGCTCGCTGTTGCGCCAGCCGGCAACGGCAGCGATGGCGGCGCCGATGATGACGGCGGCGCCGGCCAGCAGCAGGGCGCGTTTCTTGTGGCGCTGGCCCGGCGGGGTGGACAGTACGGCGTCTTGGGAAGAGGTATCGCGGATCATGGTCGGGTCTCGTGAAGGATGCCTTTTCCACTGCACGATCCGTGCCAGTTGTTAAGTCGTTGATTTGGATGGAAAAAATTCCGGCGTCCGGCTGTCCGCCGTGTCCGCGCCGTCCAGGCGGTGTCCGCGTGCGGCGCACCGCCGCGGCGTTTGCGCATGGATCTTGATATTCTGGCAATCGACCTGAACTGCTGCCCAGGCAGTGATGGCGCGCGGCGCCATGCTGGCCCCTTTCTTTGGAGCATGATGTCGCCTTCGCCCTCCCTTTTTGCCCGCCTGCGCCCCTGGCTGCGTCAGTTTGCCAGCCTGCCCGAACCGGCGGAACTCGATTATCCATTTGTCGCCAGCGACATCGCCATGTTGCAAAGGATCGAGGGTGGTTTGCCCCAGCTCGACGACCAGACGTGGGATGAAATGCTGCTGGACGCCTACCATGCGCAGCTTGCCACGCAGGCCAGCATTCTCGGCCAGCAGCGATTGCATCAGCGCCTGGCGAGCGGTACGGCGGACGCCGCCTCGCGCGCGCGCATCGCTGCCCTGCTGGCGGCGCCGGCCCAGCAGGCGGCGCTCGAGCAAGCCATGCTGCCGCTGCGTACGGCCGACATGGAAGTGGCCGCCTTGCTGTGCGGCGCCCCGCCGCCGGCACCGCCGTGGTGGAGCCGCTGGTTGCTGCTGCCGACACTGGCGCTGCTGGCGTTGCTGCTGGCCGCGTGGCTGTTTGCGCCGCTGGCATGGGCCGTCGCGGTACCCGTCTGGTTCTTGCTGATGGCGTTGCAGATGCGTTTTCACGACCGTTGCAAACCGTGGGAGCGCAGCGTCTTGACGTTACAGCAGATACTGCTGGTGCATGGCCGACTGGGGGCGCTCGACACGGCGTTCACGGCGGACCTGCGGGAAGGCGGGCGGGCTGCCGGCGTGATCAACCGGCAGATCACGCCGGTGCGCTGGATCAAGATGATTCCCCTGCTGAGCGAATACGACGACTGGCTCATGCTGGGCAATATCCGGCGCTACTTTCACAGCCTGCGCGTGGTGCGGCGAGAACGCGCCTTCCTGCGCCAGAGTTTCCTGCTGCTGGCCGACCTGGAGGCGGACCTGGCCCTGGCGCGCCACCTGCGCGGCCGCGCGCAGTTCTGCTGGGCGCAGGAAAGCGATGCGCGGCAGCTGTCGCTCGACGCCATGGTGCATCCGCTGCTCGATGGCGCCAAGCCGTTGTCGCTGCGCCTCGATGGCCGCGGCGCCTTTATTTCGGGCCAGAATGCGGTGGGAAAAAGTACCTTGCTGCGCGGTGTGGGGCTCAATCTGGTCAGCGCGCGCGCCTTCGGCTTTTGCTATGCGCAGGCGGCCCGGGTGCCGCTGCTGCCCCTGTATTCGAGCATGCAGAACGAGGACTCGCTCGACGGCGGCGAAAGTCTCTATATCGCCGAATTGCGGCGCGCGCGCGAACTGCTGGCGCTGGCCGAGGAAGGCGCGCCGGCGCTGTTCCTGATCGACGAGATTTTCCGCGGCACGAACCACCTCGAATCGGTGGCGGCCGCCGCCGCCGTGCTGCACAGCCTGGCGGCGCAGCACCTGGTGATCGTCTCGTCGCACAACCTGGTGCTGGGGCCGCTGCTGGAAGACTGCCTGGCGCCGTGGTGCGTGCGCCGCGATGACAAGGGCGCGCTGCAGCTGGCGCCCGGCGTGCTGCAAGCCACGAATGGCATTGCCCTGCTGGCGCAGCGCGGCTTCGACGCCCGCATCGCGGACAAGGCGGGCCGCGTCTTCGACTGGCTCAGCACGCACATGGCGCAACCGGCCGATTGCGGCGGCGTGCTCGAACGGGCCTGATGGCCGTCCTTACTTGTCCTGCTGCTCCGGCGTGCTCTTGTCGATCACTTCGCGGCAATCCCCGCGGATGATGGCGTTGTCGTAGTTGGTCCAGCCGTAGCTGTCGACGTAGCGCTTGTGCTGCTTGAAGCGGGGGCTGGCGATGCTCCACTCGGGCTGTTCGCCGGCAAAGCGGATATCGCCCAGGTCGAGCAGGGTGTGGAACATGTTTTCCGTCGACAGGCGCGCCTTCTGGTGGCGCTGCAGCTGCGTCACCTTGTCCGGATAGTGCTGCTGGAACTGCGGCGAATACCAGACGAAGGCGGGCACGTGGAATTCGAACTGCGTGTTATGCCCGTGGAAGGCCAGGCGGCACGTGCCGTCGTACAGGGTCTGGCCATGGTCGGCCACGTAGACGAGCGAGCTGCGCAGGGCAGTGCGCTGGCCATCGTCCTTCAGCATGCCGATCACGTTCGACAGGAACCAGTCCGTGTACAGGATGGAGCTGTCGTAGCTGTTGTTCAGCTGGGGCTTGATGGCCGTGTCCGTGTAGACGGGCTTGTCGACGCCGAACAGCGACGGCTGCCACTTGTCGAAGGACTTCGGATAGCGCTGGCTGTAGTTCCAGTGGCTGCCCAGGGTATGCAGCACGATGAGTTTTTTCGGCGCCGGATCGGCCAGCGCATTCTTGAACGGATCGAACAGGATCTGGTCGAAGTTCGAATTGTTGGTGAAGCCGCCCAGGTTCAGGAATTGCACCACGTCCGCTTCCTTGGCAAACACGGAGACGGGCGTATCGAACTGGCCGAACGAGATCTGGTTCGACAGCCAGTAGGTCTTGAAGCCGGCTTCCTTGTAGGCGGTGAGGAAGGATTTTTCCGAGAAGCCATCCTTCAGGCTTTGCGTGGCCGGCTTGCGCGAGATGATGACGGGCACGGACAGGCGCGTGGCGGAGACGGCCGTGATGACGTCGGCCAGCGGCACCAGGTTGCTTTCCTGTTTCAGCAGGGGATTGGTGTCGCGTTCGTAGCCATTCAGGCTCCAGCGGTCGTAGCGCGACGATTCGCCGATCACCATGACCACCACTTCCGGATGGGGATCGGGATTTTGCTGGTGCGCGCCGAAACGGAAGCTGCTGCTTTTCTGACCCAGTTCGGCCAGGTATTTGCGCTCCTTGTAGAAATCGAAGCCGCGTGCGGCCAGGCCGAAGGGCCAGGAATTGCTGACGGTGTCGAAGGCGTAGGGCAGGCGCGCCCAGTGGGGCAGGCTGGGCCAGCCCAGTCCCGTTTCATCGGCGCCGGCGACGCTGGCGTTCTCCGGCTTGCTGCTTTCCTCGTCTTCCTCGGCCGCCTCGTCGTCGGCCGAGCTGGCGTCGCCGAAACCGGAGGCGCCCGCCTTGCCGCTCGCCGACGGCTTGCCGGCTTTGGCGGACGCGGCAGCGCTATGCAGGACCTTGGCCTCAAAACCGAATTCGTAGCCATACCACCAGAAGCCGCCCAGCAGGACCAGCAGCACGAAGGCGGCCGGGCGCGTCTTGCCGCGCCAGTCGAGCGCGCGCGTGCGCGCGGCCGCCAGCCAGCTGGCAGCGCACCAGGCGATCACGCCCAGCATGACGGCGCCCATCAGCCACACTTTTTGTCCCAGGAATTCCATCGCTTCCTTGGGGCTGGTTTCAAAGATGATGCCCAGGTGGTGCGTGGAAATGCCCTGGCCATAGAAGATGAACAGGTAGATTTCCGTCGGCAGGGCGAGGAAGGCGGGCACCAGCAGCCAGTGGAAGTACGCGGGACGCTTGAAGATGCTCCAGACGGCCAGCCAGGCCAGCAGCTCGAACGTGAGCATCTGCCAGGGATGCTCGAGCGGACGTCCCAGCAGCGCGGGGATGAAGGGCACGGCCGTCAGCAAGGCATAGGTCAGGAGCAGGAACAGATTGGCGGGGCGAAGCAAGGGGTGCATAAAGGGGGCGGGAACGCAGCGAAAAATGTCCGCTATTATCAATCCTTTTGTTGTGTTGCGGTCATACAAGAATGCGTCCGTGCGAGGCTTTGCTGCAGAGAAAGAATGTCAAATCATCAATTGCCGCGCGGTGCCGGCGTGCGCGCCCGGGCGCCAAAGATTAGTCAAAATGCCACAAACAAGCGGCTTTTTTGCCTTTTTTTATAGCAAAAAGCGGTAAACTGATTGACCCCCTGTAACACAAGGTCTAAACTAGCGAGTTCTCGATTTTATTCTGCTCATCGTTTACGTATTGCTTGGCATTTCATGGCCGCTCCTTATCGAGTGGCTGCGGGCGCCTCCGGTGCGCAGTAGATGAAAGCGGGACGAGGTTTTAGTCGCCGGGCATCTTGCCCGGGTTATTAATCGTAGTTTTTTGTTGGATTTATAACGATGCCAACCATCAATCAATTGATTCGCAATCCACGCGTCGCTTTGACCGTGAAGAGCAAATCGCCGGCGCTGGAAAACAGCCCGCAAAAACGTGGCGTCTGCACACGTGTTTACACCACGACTCCAAAGAAGCCTAACTCGGCTCTGCGTAAAGTCGCTAAAGTTCGTCTGACCAATGGTTTCGAAGTGATTTCGTACATTGGCGGTGAAGGCCATAACCTGCAAGAGCATAGTGTTGTGCTGCTGCGCGGCGGTCGCGTTAAGGATTTGCCGGGTGTGCGTTACCACATGGTTCGCGGTGCCCTGGATACCCAAGGCGTTAAAGACCGTAAGCAATCGCGTTCGAAGTACGGTACCAAGCGCGCTAAAGCAGGCAAGAAGTAATAAGTTGTACGCAGCAAACCCAAGTTTCGCTCAGTGGCAACTAGCTAAGTGAATGTAGTCGACCGCATCTGGTCGAGTAAGTGGAAGACTATGATGGTCGTCCGCGAGTGTGCGAAGAACGCGCGCTCAACTGAAGATTGAAAGGAATTGATATGCCACGTCGTCGTGAAGTACCCAAGCGCGAAATTTTGCCAGATCCAAAATTCGGCAACACTGATGTCGCTAAATTTGTAAACGTGCTGATGCTGTCCGGTAAGAAATCGGTTGCAGAAAACATCATCTACGGTGCTTTCGAGCACATCGCAGCAAAATCGGGCAAAGATCCGCTCGAAGTTTTTGCTACCGCAATCAACAACGCCAAGCCGTTGGTTGAGGTGAAATCCCGTCGCGTCGGTGGTGCAAACTACCAGGTGCCGGTCGAAGTTCGCCCAGTCCGTCGTATGGCTCTTTCCATGCGTTGGTTGCGTGAAGCTGCTAACAAGCGCAGCGAAAAATCGATGCCACAACGCCTCGGCGGTGAGCTGATGGAAGCGGCTGAAAGCCGCGGCGGCGCGATGAAAAAACGCGACGAAGTCCATCGTATGGCTGAAGCGAACAAAGCGTTCTCGCATTTCCGCTTCTAATATAAAGCCAGCTACCGCAAGGCGGCTGTCAAGCATCTGTTGTTCGAGGCCGGGCTCATTTTTGCAAAAAAATGCTGCTCGGTTTTGTCCATTCATTTAGGATTAATTATGGCCCGCAAGACCCCCATTGAGCGCTATCGTAATATCGGTATCTCCGCTCACATCGATGCAGGTAAGACGACCACGACCGAGCGCGTCCTGTTCTACACAGGCGTGAACCACAAGCTGGGCGAAGTCCATGATGGCGCTGCCACCACCGACTGGATGGCACAAGAGCAAGAGCGCGGTATCACGATTACCTCGGCTGCTGTTACGTGCTTCTGGAAAGGCATGGCTAACAACTTCCCAGCTCACCACATCAACATCATCGACACCCCAGGCCACGTTGACTTCACCATTGAAGTGGAACGTTCGATGCGCGTGCTGGATGGCGCCTGCATGGTTTACTGTGCAGTCGGCGGCGTGCAGCCACAATCGGAAACGGTATGGCGTCAGGCTAACAAGTACAAAGTGCCACGTCTGGCCTTCGTGAACAAGATGGACCGTACCGGCGCCAACTTCTTCAAGGTCTACGATCAGATGCGTTCGCGTCTGAAAGCAAACCCAGTGCCAATTCAGATGCCTATCGGCGCTGAAGATGTCTTCACCGGTGTTATCGATCTGGTCAAGATGAAGGCCGTCATTTGGGACGACGCTTCGCAAGGCATGAAGTTTGAATACGGCGACATTCCTGCCCACCTGGCCGCTGATGCTGCCAAGTGGCGCGAGAACATGGTCGAAGCCGCTGCTGAAGCATCGGAAGAGCTGATGAACAAGTACCTGGAAGAAGGCGACCTGTCGGAAGCCGAGATCAAGGCTGCCTTGCGTCAGCGTACGATCGCCAGCGAAATCGTTCCAATGTTGTGCGGTACCGCCTTTAAAAACAAGGGCGTACAAGCGATGTTGGACGCGGTCATCGAGTACCTGCCATCGCCTATCGACATTCCACCTGTTCCAGGTCTGGATGACGACGAGCAGCCAGTCGAGCGCGCAGCCGACGACAATGAGAAGTTCTCGGCATTGGCGTTCAAGATCGCAACCGATCCGTTCGTGGGTCAGCTGTGCTTCATCCGTTGCTACTCGGGTACCCTGAATTCGGGCGACTCGGTGTTGAACTCCGTGAAGCAGAAGAAAGAGCGTATCGGCCGTATCGTGCAGATGCAAGCGAACGAACGCGAAGAAATCAAGGAAATGCGCGCTGGCGACATCGCCGCCGTTGTGGGTCTGAAAGACACCACCACCGGCGATACGCTTTGCGACGAAAAGGCAAGCGTTGTTCTGGAGCGCATGGTCTTCCCTGAGCCAGTGATTTCCCAGGCAGTTGAGCCAAAAACCAAGGCCGACCAGGAAAAAATGGGCTTGGCGCTGAACCGTCTGGCAGCAGAAGATCCATCGTTCCGCGTGCGTACCGATGAAGAATCGGGCCAGACCATCATCGCCGGTATGGGCGAGTTGCATCTGGACATCATCGTTGACCGCATGAAGCGCGAATTCAACGTTGAAGCGACCGTCGGCAAGCCACAAGTGGCTTACCGCGAAACGATCCGTAAAGTGTGCGAAGAGTCGGAAGGCAAATTCGTCAAGCAATCGGGTGGTCGTGGTCAATACGGTCACGTGGTTCTGAAGATCGAACCGCAAGAACCGGGCAAGGGCTTCGAATTCGTTGACGCGATCAAGGGCGGTACCGTTCCTCGCGAATACATCCCTGCAGTTGAAAAAGGTGTGCGCGACACGCTGACTTCGGGCGTGATGGCTGGCTACCCAGTCGTTGACGTTAAAGTCACGCTGTTCTTCGGTTCGTACCATGATGTTGACTCGAACGAAAATGCATTCCGCATGGCCGCTTCGATGGCATTCAAAGATGGCTGCCGCAAAGCATCGCCAGTCATCCTGGAGCCGATGATGGCCGTGGAAGTGGAAACGCCGGAAGATTACGCCGGTACCGTGATGGGCGATCTGTCGTCGCGTCGCGGCATGGTGCAAGGTATGGATGAAATTGCTGGCGGTGGCGGCAAGATCATCAAGGCCGAAGTACCTCTGTCGGAAATGTTCGGTTACGCCACGTCGTTGCGTTCGTCGACCCAAGGTCGTGCGACTTACACGATGGAATTCAAGCACTATGCTGAAGCACCTAAGCATGTGACTGAAGCAATCGTAAGCTCGAAAGCTAAGTAATAGAAGTTCCGGGCCGGCTTTCACGAGAATGCCGGTCCCTACATTTAAATCATTGTTCTAAGGAAGAATAAAATGGCAAAAGGTAAATTCGAACGGACCAAGCCGCACGTCAACGTCGGCACCATCGGCCACGTCGACCACGGTAAAACCACGCTGACCGCTGCAATCGCAACGGTTCTGTCGAAGAAATTCGGCGGCGAAGCTAAAGCATACGACCAGATCGATGCGGCTCCAGAAGAAAAAGCGCGCGGTATCACGATTAACACCGCCCACGTCGAGTACGAAACGGAAACGCGTCACTACGCGCACGTTGACTGCCCAGGCCACGCCGATTACATCAAAAACATGATTACCGGTGCTGCCCAGATGGACGGCGCGATTCTGGTGTGCTCCGCAGCTGACGGCCCAATGCCACAGACCCGCGAACACATCCTGCTGGCCCGCCAAGTTGGCGTTCCATACATCATCGTGTTCCTGAACAAGTGCGACCTGGTCGACGACGCAGAGCTGCTGGAACTGGTTGAAATGGAAGTGCGCGAGCTGTTGTCGAAGTACGAATTCCCAGGCGACGACCTGCCAATCATCAAAGGTTCGGCACGTATGGCGCTGGAAGGCAAAGAAGGCGAAATGGGCGTTGACGCAGTGCTGCGTCTGGCCGATGCGCTGGATGCCTACATCCCAACGCCAGAGCGCGCTGTTGACGGTGCATTCCTGATGCCAGTAGAAGACGTGTTCTCGATCTCGGGTCGCGGTACCGTTGTGACCGGTCGTATCGAGCGCGGCATTGTTAAAGTCGGCGAAGAGATCGAAATCGTTGGTATCACCGATACCGTCAAAACGACTTGCACCGGCGTGGAAATGTTCCGCAAATTGCTGGACCAGGGTCAAGCAGGCGACAACGTTGGTCTGCTGCTGCGCGGCACCAAGCGTGAAGACGTGCAACGTGGTCAAGTTCTGGCAAAACCAGGCTCGATCAAGCCACACGCCCACTTCACCGGCGAGATCTATGTTCTGTCGAAAGACGAAGGCGGCCGTCATACGCCATTCTTCAACAACTATCGTCCACAGTTCTACTTCCGTACGACGGACGTAACCGGTTCGATCGAGTTGCCAGCAGACAAAGAAATGGTTATGCCAGGCGATAACGTGTCGATCACCGTCAAGCTGATCAACCCGATCGCGATGGAAGAAGGTCTGCGCTTCGCTATCCGCGAAGGCGGCCGTACCGTCGGCGCTGGTGTTGTTGCAAAAATCATCGCTTAATTACCAAGCGACTTGAAAAGAAGACGCGTCGTCGCCCGGCGCCCTTCTTTTTATTCAACTGCCGGGGTTGGCAAGCATTTTGGTGCTATCATGTCGACCCTGACGGTTGTTGCGTCAGAAATTCCCCGTATGACCTCATTGCCGTGCACACCGCGCGGTTCGTTCTTTTAAGGAAATATCATGTCGGCACCAAACCAAAAAATCCGTATCCGCCTGAAGGCTTTCGATTACAAACTGATCGACCAGTCCGCTCTGGAAATCGTTGAAACCGCGAAGCGCACCGGCGCTGTCGTCAAAGGCCCAGTACCACTGCCTACCCGTATTCAACGTTTCGATGTGCTGCGTTCCCCGCACGTCAACAAAACTTCGCGCGATCAGTTCGAGATCCGTACGCACCAACGCCTGATGGACATCGTTGACCCAACGGACAAAACCGTTGACGCGCTGATGAAGCTGGACCTGCCAGCTGGTGTTGATGTCGAAATCAAACTGCAATAAGAGTTTCCAGGGCAGTTGTCCGCGCCGTAGTACCGGGCGTTGACAGCTGTTCCAGGCTGGCGGGGTGTCCCGCTGCCTGATGATGGGGCCGGGCCTGCTCACGATCGTGAGTGCGCCCGGCCCCATTGCCATTGGCGCATGGCCGACACGGGCGTGCGCGTGCAAAACCGCTTTACAGTGCGGCAGCCCGCCGATAAAGTTGCTGCATGCTCAATGCCCTCGATACCCACCTGTTAAATGCGACTCCACGCCAGCGCTTGCGCGGCTGGCCCCGCTTCCTGACCGAATTCCTGTATTTCGGCATCAAGGAGGCGAGGTCGTGCCTGTTCGTGGGGCTGTTTTTTGCCGCCGTGTTCCTGGTGCCCCGCGCCGGCCTGTTCGGCTTGCCGCGCTATGACGTGCTGCTGCTGGTGGCGCTGGCGATCCAGGCCGCGATGGTCTGGAGCGGACTGGAAACGTGGGATGAGCTGAAGGCCATCTGCCTGTTTCATGCGGTGGGTTTCGCGCTGGAAGTGTTCAAGGTATCGGGGACGATCCAGTCGTGGAGCTATCCCGACTTCGCCTACAGCAAGGTGCTTGGCGTCCCCCTGTTTTCCGGCTTCATGTACGCGGCCGTCGGCAGCTACATCATCCAGACCTGGCGCCTGCTCGATATGCGGATACGCCACCATCCGCCGTACTGGATGGCGGTGCTGATCGCAGTGCTGATCTACGCCAACTTCTTCACCCACCACTACATCGGCGACTATCGCTGGTACCTGGCCGCCTGCGCGCTGGGCCTGTACGCGCGCACCACCGTGGTGTTCCGTCCGCTCGACCGCGACCGCAGCATGCCCTTGCTGCTCGGTTTCGTGCTGGTCGGCTTCTTTATCTGGCTGGCCGAAAACATCAGCACCTTCTGGGGCGTGTGGCGCTATCCGAACCAGCTTGGCGCCTGGTCGGCCGTGCATGTCAGCAAATGGAGCTCGTGGTCGCTGCTGGTGGTGATGACGTTCACCATCGTGGCCCACCTCAAGCACATCAAGGCCAGCATCCACGTCGCCCAGCCATAGGCCGGGCGCCGGCACGCCTTATTGCAGGCTGGCCGCCACGGCGTCGAAGCGCGCGCCCAGTCCCGCTTGCGGGCCGCCCTGCAGCTGCCTGGCGTACTGGCGCAGCACCTCTGCCGAATAGGTGCGCGAGGCTGGCGACAGTTTCGGCAGCAGCGGCAGCACGCGTTCCAGGTAGCCCGTGCCTTCCTGCCACTTGCCTTGCGCCGCCAGCGCCGACGCCAGCTCCACCATGCGGCGGCCGACGCGCGCATCGCTGCGCGGCTGCGCCGCTTCTTCCGTGGCCAGCGCCTGCCGGAACAGCTGCTCCGCTTCCGTATTCTTGCCCTGCAAGCGCTTGATGCGGCCCAGGTTGTACTGGCGCTGCGAGAGGATGTCCGCGCTGGCCCCGGCCTGCTCGGCGCTGCGCAGCGCCTGTACGCAGGCCAGTTCTGCTTCGCCCAGCTGGCCTTTGAGCTCGGCCGCGTTGCAGGCGTCGTGTTGTGCGTTGGAGGTGGCGAGTGTCGCGGGCGCCGCGCAGGCGGCCAGCAGGCTGACAGCGCATAGCAGGCTGATGGTATGGGTCTTCATAGTCTCCTCGGACGGGTGTTGGACACGGTGTATCGGTGGAGTCATGCTGTGATAAATATACTATAAGTTTTTTTGGCATGGGCGGCTTTTCGCCGGCGCACGGCAAGGCGCGCGATTGACGCCGCTTGCCCGCTTCAGGGATACTCCGGGCTTGTCCATTACTGCGTGCCGCCGCCATGTCCAAGACTGTCCTGATCGTGGAAGATGAACAGGCGATTGCCGACAGCATCGCCTATGCCTTGCGCACGGATGGCTTTACGCCGCGCCATGTGATGTTGGGCGAGCAAGCGCTGGCCGCGCTGCGTCCGGTGCCCGCGGAAGCCGCATGCATGCCCGTGCTCGTGGTGCTCGACGTGGGGCTGCCCGACATGAACGGGCTGGAAGTGTGCCGCCGGCTGCGCCAGTTTTCCGACGTGCCGGTGATCTTCCTGACGGCCCGCAGCGATGAGATCGACCGCATCGTCGGCCTGGAAATCGGCGCCGACGACTACGTCACGAAACCGTTTTCGCCGCGCGAACTGGTGGCCCGCATCCGCGTCATTTTGCGCCGCGCCGGCGCCGCGCCAGCCCCGCGCGAGACTGGCATGACGATAGCTGCTGGTGTCGCGCCAGCGGTGCCGGCGCCGGCGCGCTTCGAGCTGCGCGCGCTCGAGGCGCGCGTGCTGTTCCAGGGCCAGCCGCTGGAGCTGACCCGCTACGAATATCTGCTGCTGAAGGCCTTGCTCGAGCATCCGGGCCACGTCCTGTCGCGCGCGCAGCTGATGGAGCGCGTGTGGAGCGGCGCGCCCGACACGCTCGACCGTACCGTCGATGCGCACGTCAAATCGCTGCGCGCCAAGCTGCGTGCCGTCGATGCGCAAGCCGACCCCATCCACACCCACCGTGGCCTCGGCTACAGCCTGGCCGGCGCATGAAGATCGGCCTACGCATTCTGCTCGGCTACTTCCTGATCGTGGGCCTGGCTGCGTGGTTCCTGCTGAATGTCTTCATGGAACAGGTCAAGCCGGGCGTGCGTTCCACCCTCGAGGACACGCTGGTCGATACCTCGCAGCTGCTGGCCAGCCTGGTGGCGCCGGACCTGAAGGAGGGCAAGCTGGCGCAGTCGGCCTTGACCGAACGCATGCAGGATTACGCGCGCCATGGCGTGGACATCAATATCAATGGCGTGCGCAAGCGTACGCTCGATTACCGCATCACCATCACGGACCGGCGCGGCATCGTGCTGTTCGATTCCAGCGGGCGCGACGTGGGCCGCGACTATTCGCGCTGGAATGATGTGTATCTCACCTTGCAGGGCAAGTATGGCGCGCGCAGCACGCGCAGCCGGCCCGATGACGAGATGTCGACCGTCATGCACGTGGCTGCCCCGATCCGCGATGGCAACGAGGTGATCGGCGTGCTGACAGTGGCCAAGCCGAATGCCAGCGTGCAGGCGTTTGTCGAGCGCAGCCAGCGCAAGATCCTGCAGCGCGGCGCCGTGCTGTTGCTGCTGTCGCTGCTGATCGGCCTGGCATTTGCCTGGTGGCTGCACCATGCCTTGGGCAAGCTGATGCATTACATCGGCGACGTGGAAGCGGGGCGCAAGGTGGCGCTGCCGGCGCTGGGTCGGAACGAGATCGGCACCTTGGGGCGGGCGCTGGAGGCGATGCGCACGCGCCTGGAAGGCAAGGAATATGTGGAGCAGCTGATGCACACGCTGGCGCATGAATTGAAAAGCCCGATCGCCGCCATCCAGGCGTCGGCCGAACTGCTGCAGGAAGACATGCCGCCGGCCGAGCGGCGCCAGTTCCTCGCTAGCATCCTGGAACAGAATGCGCGCCAGCGCCAATTGATCGACAAGCTGCTGGCCCTGGTGCGCGTGGAAAAGCAGCAGCGCCTGGAGCATCCCGAGCGCATCGCGCTGGGGCCGCTGCTGGCGCAAGTGGCGCAGGATGGCGCCGCCGCCCTGGCGGCGCGCGGCGTGCGCCTGCAGGTGCAGGCGGAGGAGGGCAGCGTGGCGGGCGACCCCCTGCTGCTGCGCCAGGCGCTGGGCAATCTGCTCGACAACGCGGCCGGCTTTGCGCCGCCCGGCAGTTGCATCGACCTGACGGCGCGGCGCGAGGGCATGCAGGTGGAAATTACCGTGCGCGACCGGGGTGCGGGCATACCCGCGTATGCGCTCGAGCGCGTCTTCGAGCGCTTTTATTCCTTGCCGCGCCCCAGCGCCGGCAAGAGCACCGGGCTGGGCCTGCCCTTCGTGCGTGAAGTGGCGTCCCTGCATGGCGGCACGGTCGAGGTCATCAATCATGCGGAGGGCGGCGCCTGCGCGCGCCTGTGCCTGCCGCTGGCGTGAGCGCCCTTTATTTGCCGGCTTCACACGGACTGCATCGTCAGCGCATACAGCTTTTTTACACTGGCCGCCTTACTTCAAGGATGCGCCATGCAAAAAACTTTACTCGTCAAAGCGCTGATCGTGTTCGGCCTGATGCTGCTGATCGGCCTGCCTCTGCTGATGATCCAGGAAACGATCAAGGAGCGGATGGAATTCCGCCAGGAAGCCGTCAACAGCATCGCCGCCGATTCCGTGCGCGAACAAACCATCATCGGCCCCATCCTGGTGGTCCCCTACACGGAGCAGTATGAAGAGCGCGTGGAAGTGGCCAAGGGCGATGACAAGTCACAGGAAGTGAAGTTGCCTGTGCGCACGGAGTTGTTGCGCCGCACGGTGCAGCGCCGTCTGCTCGTCTATCCGAACAGTCTGTTAATCAGTGGCAACATCGAGGCGGACCGCCGCTACCGCGGCATCCACCAGGTGCTCGTCTATAGTGGCCAGCATGCGTTCAAGGGCGACTTTACGGTACCGGCCAGCACGCAGCTGCCGCGCAAGTCGCCCGACTCGCGCGTGACCCTGGGCGAGCCTTTCGTGGCCCTGTCGATCGAGGACGTGCGCGGCATCCGCAATATTCCGAAAATCAACTGGGGCGGACGGGGGATCGAATTCGAGCAGGGAACGGACCTGTTTGCCTTCCGCAGCGGCCTGCATGCGCCCCTCGGCGCCATGCCCCTGGCCGCGCCGCAGCAGGTGCCCTTTGCGTTCGACCTGGGCCTGGACGGCATCGAACGCCTGCATGTCGTGCCGGTGGCGAAAAACAACCAGGTCACCATCAAGTCGAACTGGCCCCATCCGCAATTTGGCGGGCGCTTCCTGCCGTCGCCGAAACACCGCCAGATCAACGCCGATGGCTTCCAGGTCGAGTGGAACATCTCTTCGCTGGCCACCAATGCGCAAACCCAGCTGAGCACGATCGAGGGCGAGTTCAAGGTGCCCGACAGCGCCCCGCTGGGCCAGGTGGACCGCTTCAACGTGGGCTTCATCGAGCCGATCAACGTGTATTCGCAATCGGACCGCGCTACCAAGTACGGCTTGCTGTTCGTGGCGCTGACCTTTGCCGCCTTCTTCATCTTCGAGATCCTGAAAAGCCTGCCCATCCATCCGGTGCAGTATTTGCTGGTGGGCTTGTCGCTGGTGATCTTCTTCCTGCTGCTGGTGGGCCTGGCCGAGCACATCGCCTTCCTGGCCGCCTACCTGATCGCCAGCGCCGCCTGCATCGTGCTGACCAGCTTTTATCTGGTGCACGTACTGCATAACGCGTGGCGCGCCATCGGCTTCGGCGTGGCGCTGACGGTGCTGTACGGCGCGCTGTACGGTTTGCTGAGCTCGGAAAACAATGCGCTGGTAATGGGCAGCATCCTGTTGTTTGCCGTGCTGGCAGCCATCATGGTGGCCACGCGCAAGGTGGACTGGTACCAGGTAGGCAAGGGCGGGCAATAGCGCCAGGAGCTGTCCGGCGATGCGATATAAGCATTGCTGATTTGGTAAATAAGTGGTGTTAAGTTGGTATTGTTTACGGTACTCTTTGGTATTGATCTTTGCAGCGCGCGCAACGACGTGCGCAGCGTACCGGAGCAGTAGGGCGGCGTCAGGCAGGATGGCCTGGTGCCGCCAGGCAGTGCCTTTCATCCTCACTCATAACAACCTGGAGACAGCACCATGATCAAGAAACTGGCTTTTTTCCTTTTCGCCTGCAGCCTGAGCGGCAGCTATGCCTATGCCACGAGCATTGAATTGCAGCAATGCTATTCCGGTTGCTGGCAAAAGGTCGCCAGCTGCACGGGCGGTGGCGGCCTGGCTGGCAGCAGCCCCATCTGCCAAATGATCCTCGACACCTGCACCGCCAACTGCGACCGCACGCACGGCGGTTAAGGCGGCATGCCCGTCCGGTACGCGGGCGGGGCATGACGGCGTGAAAGCATTGGGCGCGAGCCGGGCGACAAGTCCGGTCCGCGCCTTTCTTTTTTTGGGGCGCCAGGGCGCATGGATGGCCGCTTTGCGCTGGAGAAGGGGGTATTTTTCGGGGTGTCCGACAACTCCCGCAGGGGCGTCGCGCAACACTTTGACATACCTCGTGTTAACTTGTTGCGTCAAGGGTTTTTGTGCTATATACTAGCCGGCTTCGGTATGGATTCGTCTTTTTTGAGTCCTACGTTACTTTGTAGTTAAACAAGCCCCGCCCAATCGCAGGTGGGAATGGAGAAAAAATGAGCCTAGGCCTTCTCGGTCGCAAGGTTGGTATGATGCGCATTTTCACGGATGAAGGGGATTCGATCCCGGTCACCGTGTTGGACGTATCGAACAACCGTGTTGCGCAAATCAAAACCCCTGAAACAGATGGCTACTCCGCTGTTCAGGTCGCATTCGGTCAACGTCGCGCATCCCGCGTGACCAAAGCTGTTGCTGGTCATCACGCTAAAGCTGGTGTTGAAGCCGGTACTCTGTTGAAAGAGTTCCGCGTTGACGCTGCTAAAGCCGCTGAACTGAAAGCTGGCGATGTTGTCGCTGCTTCCCTGTTCGAAGTCGGTCAAAAGATCGACGTGCAAGGCGTTACCATCGGTAAAGGCTATGCAGGCGTTATCAAACGTTACCACTTCGCTTCCGGCCGTCAAACGCACGGTAACTCGCGTTCGCATAACGTTCCAGGCTCCATCGGTATGGCGCAAGATCCAGGTCGCGTTTTCCCTGGTAAGCGCATGACCGGTCATCTGGGTGACGTTAACCGTACGATCCAGAACCTCGTGATCGCCCGTATCGATGCCGACCGTCAGCTGTTGCTGGTCAAAGGCGCGATTCCAGGTGCGAAAAATGGCCAGGTAGTTGTCTCGCCAGCCATCAAAACCAAAGCCAAGAAGGGAGCTTAAACGATGGAACTCAAGCTTCTGAATGCGCAAGGTCAAGCCGCCTCGAACGTTGCTGCAGCCGATACGATTTTCGGCCGTGACTACAATGAAGCGCTGATCCACCAAGTCGTCATCGCTTATCAAGCGAATGCACGTAGTGGTAACCGCAAGCAAAAAGACCGTGAAGAAGTTCACCACACGACGAAAAAGCCATGGCGCCAAAAAGGTACCGGCCGCGCTCGTGCTGGTATGTCGTCGTCGCCACTGTGGCGCGGCGGTGGTCGGATTTTCCCGAACTCGCCTGACGAAAACTTCACCCACAAAGTGAACAAAAAAATGTATCGCGCAGGTATCTGCTCGATCCTGTCGCAGCTGGCTCGCGAAGAGCGCCTGATCGTCATCGACGATCTGACGATCGACGCGCCAAAAACCAAGCTGCTGTCGCAAAAATTGAACGGCCTGGGCTTTGATTCGGTTCTGATCATCACCGACGTTCTGAACGAAAACCTGGAACTGGCATCGCGCAACCTGCCTAACGTACTCGTCGTTGAGCCACGTCACGCAGACCCGATGTCCCTGGTGTTCTACAAGAAGATCCTGGTCACCAAAGCTGCATTGGCCAAGATTGAGGAGATGCTGGCATGAGCGCGATTTTGAAACATAGCGAAGAACGCTTGATGAAGGTGCTGTTGGCGCCCGTGATTTCCGAAAAGGCCACCATGGTCGCGGAAAAGAACGAGCAAATTGTATTCCGCGTACTGCCGGATGCAACCAAGCCTGAAATCAAGGCAGCGGTCGAACTGCTGTTCAAGGTTGAAGTTCTGTCCGTGCAAACTGCAAACCGCGAAGGTAAGCAAAAACGCACCGGCAAGTTCAACGGTCGTCGTAACCATACCAAGCGTGCTTTCGTGTGCCTGAAGCCTGGCCAGGAAATCAACTTCTCCGAGGAGGCTGCATAATGGCACTCGTTAAGATGAAACCAACCTCGCCAGGCCGTCGCGGCATGGTGAAGGTGGTGAATGCCGACCTGTACAAAGGTCGTCCGTTCGCTGCCCTGGTTGAAAAGAAATCCAAGACCGCTGGTCGTAACAACAACGGTCACATCACCACCCGTCATATCGGTGGTGGTCATAAGCAACACTATCGCTTGATCGACTTCAAGCGCACCAAAGATGGTATTCCAGCGAAAGTGGAACGTATCGAATACGATCCAAACCGCACCGCGAATATCGCTCTGTTGTGCTACGCCGACGGCGAACGTCACTACATCATCGCAACCAAAGGCATGGCCGTTGGCGACAGCGTGATGAACGGTTCGGAAGCACCGATCAAATCGGGTAACTGCTTGCCAATCCGTAACATCCCAGTCGGTACCGTGATGCATTGCGTCGAAATGCTGCCAGGTAAAGGTGCCCAAATGGCACGTACCGCCGGCGCTGGCGTCGTGCTGATGGCACGTGAAGGTACCTACGCTCAAGTGCGTCTGCGCTCGGGTGAAGTACGTCGCGTGCACATCGAGTGCCGTGCAACGGTTGGTGAAGTCGGCAATGCCGAGCACAGCCTGCGTAAAATCGGTAAAGCTGGCGCGATGCGCTGGCGCGGTGTTCGTCCTACCGTTCGCGGTGTGGTCATGAACCCGGTCGATCACCCGCACGGTGGTGGTGAAGGTAAAACAGCAGCTGGTCGTCATCCAGTTTCGCCTTGGGGCCAACAGACTAAGGGTAAGAAGACACGCAGCAACAAGCGTACTACTTCCATGATCGTCTCGCGCCGCGGCAAGAAATAAGGGGTAGCACATGACACGTTCATTGAAAAAAGGGCCGTTCTGTGACGCCCACCTGGTGAAAAAAGTTGAAGCCGCGCAAGCTGCCAAAGACAAAAAGCCAATCAAAACCTGGTCGCGTCGTTCGACAATCATGCCTGACTTCATCGGCCTGACGATCGCGGTGCATAACGGCAAGCTGCACGTGCCGGTTTATGTTTCCGAAAACATGGTTGGTCACAAGCTCGGCGAATTCGCACTGACCCGTACGTTCAAGGGCCATGCAGCTGACAAAAAGGCTAAGAAATAATGGAAACTAAAGCTATCCTCAAAGGTGTGCGCCTGTCGGACCAAAAGGGCCGCCTGGTTGCTGACCTGATCCGTGGCAAGAAAGTTGACGCTGCACTCAACATCTTGCAATTCAGCCCGAAAAAAGGTGCTGCGATCATCAAACGCGTTCTGGAATCCGCTATTGCGAATGCCGAGCACAATGATGGCGCGGACATCGACGAATTGTTCGTGAAAACGATCTACGTCGAAAAGGGCCCCGTCCTGAAGCGCTTCACCGCGCGTGCAAAAGGCCGTGGCGACCGTATTTCGAAACAATCCTGTCACGTTTACGTGACTGTCGGTAACTAAGGAGCCACGATGGGTCAGAAAATTCATCCAACCGGTTTCCGTCTGGCGGTCACCCGTAACTGGGCTTCGCGCTGGTATGCAGGCAACGGTAATTTCGCTGCCATGCTGAACGAAGACTTGAAAGCACGTGCTTACCTGAAAAAGAAACTGAAGAACGCTTCCGTTGGCCGCATCGTTATCGAGCGCCCAGCCAAGAACGCGCGCTTCACGATCTACAGCTCGCGTCCAGGCGTGGTCATTGGTAAAAAAGGCGAAGACATCGAAGTACTGAAGTCGGCGCTGACCAAGATCATGGGCGTACCTGTTCACGTGAACATCGAAGAAATTCGCAAGCCAGAAATCGACTCGCAACTGATCGCCGATTCGATCGCTCAGCAGCTGGAAAAACGGATCATGTTCCGCCGCGCCATGAAGCGCGCAATGCAAAATGCAATGCGCCTGGGTGCTCTCGGTATCAAGATCATGTCGTCCGGCCGTCTGAACGGTATCGAAATCGCACGTAAAGAGTGGTACCGCGAAGGCCGCGTGCCTCTGCATACCCTGCGCGCCGATATCGACTACGGTACCAGCGAAGCGTCGACCACCTACGGCATCATCGGTGTCAAGGTGTGGGTATACAAAGGTGACCGCGCGCCTAACGGCGATGCACCAGTCATCGATACCCCAGCTGACGAGAAGAAAAGCCGCGGCCCACGCCGTGACGATGGCAAGCCAGCTGGCCGTCCACGTCCAGCCGGTGCCGGTGCGAAACCATCCACAGCACCAGGTGCACGTGTGCGTACCGCCGCTAAACCGGCCGCCGCAGCAGCACCAGCTGAGAAAGCAGGAGAATAATCATGCTGCAACCAGCACGCAGAAAGTATCGTAAAGAGCAGAAAGGCCGTAATACCGGTATTTCGCACAGCCGCGGCACCGCCGTGTCGTTTGGCGAATTCGGTCTGAAGGCAGTTGCGCGCGGTCGTATCACTGCGCGTCAAATTGAAGCGGCGCGTCGTGCAATGACGCGTCACATCAAGCGCGGTGGCCGTATCTGGATCCGTATTTTCCCGGACAAACCGATTTCGAACAAACCGGCTGAAGTCCGTATGGGTAACGGTAAAGGTAATCCTGAGTACTACGTCGCTGAAATTCAGCCAGGCAAAGTACTGTACGAAATGGATGGCGTTGATGAAGCGCTGGCACGGGAAGCATTCCGTCTTGCCGCCGCTAAACTGCCACTGGCTACGACGTTTGTCGTACGTCAAGTCGGCCAATAATTGGAGTTGTATATGAAAGCATCTGAACTCCGCGGCAAGGACCAGCCAGCTCTGCAAAAAGAGCTGAATGACCTGTTGAAGGCACAGTTCGGCCTGCGCATGCAAATCGCTACGCAGCAGCTGAGCAACACTTCGCAGCTCAAGAAGGTACGCCGCGATATCGCGCGTGTGAAGACGGTAATGAATCTGAAGGAAGCCAAATGAACGAACCAGTGAAACAGTCGCTCAAGCGCACGCTGATCGGTAAAGTGGTTTCGGACAAGATGGACAAGACCGTTACCGTTCTGATCGAGCGCCACGTAAAACATCCTTTGTATGGCAAGATCATCATGCGTTCGAACAAGTATCACGCGCATGACGAGACCAACCAAGTCAAGGCCGGTGACACGGTCGAGATCCAGGAAGGTCGCCCGATCTCCAAAACGAAGGCATGGACGGTGACACGTGTGGTTCAAGCCGCACCAACCGTTTAAATAAAAACCACCGTTTCGGCGGTGGGTTTTAATTAGTACTTGCAGGCCCGCAAATTGTATGTAATACTTGCGGGCTTCGTTCATGTAACGCCGCAAAGTGTCTGGCCACAGACAGTAGCATTCGCGGTCAGTTGATGTATGAAGGTCATGCACCCAAACAGTGAAGCCCAGCAGGGCGGCTCTGGCGGGACCAAGACTGACCGTGGGTCTACATTGTGTGGATTCTTCGGCTTAAGTTGGGAAAGAGAATACTATGATTCAAACTGAAAGCCGGCTCGAAGTGGCTGACAATACCGGTGCCAAAGAAGTAATGTGCATCAAGGTATTGGGCGGCTCCAAGCGCCGTTATGCTGGCATTGGCGATGTGATCAAGGTAACCGTTAAGGTTGCTGCGCCACGTGGCCGTGTCAAAAAAGGTGAAATTTATAACGCCGTGGTTGTGCGCACCGCTAAAGGTGTTCGCCGCCAAGACGGTTCCCTGGTGAAGTTCGACGGCAACGCCGCCGTTCTGTTGAACGCCAAGCTGGAACCGATCGGTACCCGTATTTTTGGACCTGTCACGCGCGAACTGCGCACTGAGAAGTTCATGAAAATCGTGTCCCTGGCACCGGAAGTCCTGTAAGGAGTCGTAATGGATAAGATTCGTAAAAACGACGAAGTCATCGTTCTGACCGGGAAAGACAAGGGCAAACGTGGTGTGGTACAGCAGCGTATCGATGCTGAACATATCGTGGTTGACGGCATTAACATCGCTAAAAAAGCGACTAAGCCAAACCCGATGACTGGCGTAACTGGTGGTATCGTCGATAAGACCATGCCAATTCACGTGTCCAACGTTGCATTGTTTAATGCAGCGACTGGCAAGGCAGATCGCGTGGGTTTCAAAGAAGTGGACGGCAAAAAAGTCCGCATCTTTAAATCCTCCGGCGAAGTAGTGAAGGCTTAAGAAATCATGGCACGTCTCCAAGAATTCTATAAAGAAAAAGTCGTTGCCGACCTGACCAGCAAGTTTGGTTACAAGTCGGTAATGGAAGTTCCACGCCTGACCAAGATCACCCTGAACATGGGTGTTGGTGAGGCTATCGCGGATAAAAAAGTTCTCGAGCACGCTGTTGCTGACTTGACCAAGATCGCCGGCCAGAAGCCAGTGACCACCAAGTCCCGCAAAGCTATCGCAGGCTTCAAAATCCGTGAAGGTTATCCGATCGGTACGATGGTCACCCTGCGCGGCGCTCGCATGTACGAGTTCCTGGATCGCTTCATTACCGTGGCTCTGCCGCGCGTACGCGATTTCCGTGGTGTGAACGGCCGTGCATTTGATGGTCGTGGTAACTACAACATCGGTGTCAAGGAACAGATCATCTTCCCTGAGATCGAGTACGACAAGATTGACGCGTTGCGCGGTATGAATATCAGCATCACGACAACCGCTAAGACCGACGATGAAGCCAAAGCGCTCCTCGCCGCCTTTAAATTCCCGTTCAGAAACTGAGATCATGGCAAAATTGGCACTGATTAACCGTGAGCAAAAGCGTGTAGACCTGGCTGCGAAATTCGCCGTCAAACGCGCTGCGCTGAAGGCCATCGTTGATGACCAGTCGAAATCGGAAGAAGAGCGTTACGAAGCGCGCTTGAAACTGCAAGCGCTGCCACGTAACTCGAATCCGACGCGTCAACGTAACCGTTGCGCAATCACCGGTCGTCCGCGCGGCACATTCCGTAAATTCGGTCTGGGTCGTATCAAGCTCCGTGAATTCGCCATGCGTGGTGAAATTCCGGGTATGACAAAAGCAAGCTGGTAATAGGAGAATATGCAATGAGTATGAGCGATCCTATCGCCGATATGCTGACCCGCATTCGCAATGCACAAGGCGTGCAAAAGACGACCGTGGCCATGCCATCGTCGAAAGTCAAAATTGCGATTGCCAGCGTCCTGAAGGACGAGGGTTACATTGAAGATTTCGCTGTTGCCGAAGCTGGTGGCAAGGCGGAACTGAAGATCGGTTTGAAGTATTATGTTGGCCGTCCCGTTATTGAGCGCTTGGAGCGCGTGTCCCGTCCGGGTCTGCGCGTCTACAAGGGTAAAGACGAGATCCCTGTTGTGATGAATGGCTTGGGTGTGGCGATCGTGTCGACTCCGCAAGGCGTCATGACTGACCGCAAAGCACGCGCTACCGGTGTCGGCGGCGAAGTTATTTGCTACGTGGCTTAAGGAGTTACACATGTCTCGAGTAGCTAAAATGCCTATCGTAGTGCCAGCTGGCGCCGAAGTCGCCATCTCCGCACAAGCGATCACCGTAAAAGGCCCGCTGGGCGTGCTTTCCCAAGCCCTCACCGGCCTGGTCAAAGTAGAAAACAATGCAGGAACCCTGAGTTTCGACGTGGCGAACGACAGCCGCGAAGCCAATGCCATGTCCGGCACGCTGCGCGCACTGGTCAACAACATGGTTGTTGGCGTCACCAAGGGTTTCGAGAAAAAGCTGAACCTGGTAGGCGTGGGTTACAAGGCGCAAGCTCAAGGCGACAAGCTGAATCTGTCCCTGGGTTTCTCGCACCCTGTAGTGCATGACATGCCAGCCGGCGTTACCTGCGCAACACCAACCCCGACCGAGATCCTGATTAAAGGTATCGACCGTCAACAGGTTGGCCAGGTAGCCGCTGAAGTTCGTGCTTACCGCGCTCCTGAGCCTTATAAAGGCAAGGGCGTTCGCTATGCGGACGAAGTGGTTAAGCTTAAAGAAACCAAGAAGAAGTAATTAGGGGCTGACGATGGATAAGAAAGAATCACGGCTTCGCCGCGGACGCCAAACCCGCATCAAGATTGCGGAATTGAAAGTAAATCGCTTGTCGGTGCATCGCACCAACCTGCACATTTACGCCAACCTGATCAGCCCGGACGCTAAAGTCCTGGTTTCGGCCTCGACGGCTGAAGCGGAAGTTCGCGCTGAACTGGCAGGCCAATCCGGCAAAGGCGGCAATGCCGCTGCTGCAGCCTTGATCGGCAAGCGCGTCGCTGAAAAAGCGTTGAAAGCAGGGATTACCGAAGTTGCGTTCGACCGCTCCGGTTTCCGTTACCACGGCCGTGTGAAAGCGTTGGCAGAAGCCGCACGCGAAGCCGGTCTGAAGTTCTAAGGATCAATCATGGCAAAAATGCAAGCAAAAATGCAAAGCGACAAGCCGGATGATGGCATGCGCGAAAAAATGATCGCGATCAACCGCGTGACCAAAGTGGTCAAGGGTGGTCGTATCATGGGTTTCGCCGCGCTGACCGTAGTTGGTGATGGCGATGGCCGCGTCGGCATGGGCAAGGGCAAATCGAAAGAAGTGCCAGTTGGCGTGCAGAAGGCAATGGAAGAAGCCCGTCGCAACCTGATCAAAGTACCGCTCAAAAACGGTACCTTGCATCACACGGTTGTTGGTCGTCACGGCGCCTCCAAGGTCCTGATGAACCCAGCTAAGCCTGGTACTGGCGTTATCGCTGGTGGCGCAATGCGCGCTATCTTCGAAGTGATGGGCGTGACGGACGTGGTGGCGAAATCCACCGGTTCGAACAACCCATACAACCTGGTACGCGCTACGCTGGACGGCCTGTCGAAAATGAGCACTGCTTCCGATATCGCTGCCAAGCGCGGCAAGTCGGTCGAAGACATTCTGGCTTAAGGTGGACAAAATGACAAACACAGTCAAAGTGCAATTGGTCAAGGGCTTGATCGGTACGCGCGAATCGCATCGCGCTACCGTGCGCGGTCTGGGTCTGCGTCGTGTAAATTCGGTTTCCGAATTGCAAGACACCCCATCCGTACGCGGCATGATCAATAAAGTATCGTATCTCGTTAAAGTTGTCGGGTAAGCCTTCGGGCTTACACGAACGGAGCAAATCATGGAATTGAATACTATTGCACCAGCCGAAGGCGCTAAGCACTACAAGCGTCGCGTCGGTCGCGGTATCGGCTCCGGCCTGGGTAAAACCTCGGGTCGTGGTCACAAAGGTCAGAAATCGCGTTCGGGCGGCTTTCATAAAGTCGGTTTCGAAGGCGGTCAGATGCCTCTGCAACGCCGTCTGCCTAAGCGCGGTTTCAAATCGATGCACGCAACCTTCAAAGCTGAAGTGCGCCTGTCCGATCTGAACAACCTGGCTGTTGGCGATGTCGACATTCTGGTCTTGAAGCAAGCTGGCGTTCTGGGCGTGTTGGCCCGTGACGTGCGCGTGATCTTGTCCGGCGAAATCACCAAAGCGGTGAATTTGAAGGGCTTGAAAGTGTCCGCTGGCGCGAAAGCAGCCATCGAAGCAGCCGGCGGCTCGGTAGCCTGAGTTGACCGCTAACAGCTTGATCGGAGCGAAAATTGGCGACTAATCCACAACTTGCTAAAAGTGCAGCGGCCGGTTTCCCTTGGGGACGGCTCTGGTTTTTGCTTGGCGCATTGGTGGTTTATCGTATCGGTGCTCACGTCCCGGTTCCCGGGATTGACCCGACACAATTAGCCTCGCTGTTCAAGGAGCACGAAGGCGGCGTCCTGGGCATGTTCAACATGTTCTCGGGCGGTGCCTTGTCTCGTTTTACAGTGTTTGCGCTGGGTATCATGCCTTATATCTCGGCCTCGATCATCATGCAATTGCTGTCGATCGTGTCACCGCAGATGGAAGCGTTGAAAAAAGAAGGCGAAGCAGGTCGTCGCAAGATCACCCAGTACACCCGGTATTTCACGGTTGCCCTGGCACTGTTCCAAGCGTTAGGCATTGCAGTCGCACTGGAGTCGCAAGCTGGTCTGGTGTTGGAACCTGGTCTTGCATTCCGCTTCGTGACGGTCGTCACTTTGTTGACCGGAACAATGTTTTTGATGTGGTTGGGTGAGCAAATTACCGAGCGTGGTTTGGGTAATGGCATCTCGATCATCATTTTTGCCGGGATTGCAGCAGGTCTGCCGTCGGCGTTGGGTGGTTTGTTCACTCAGGTGTCGAATGGTTCGATCGGCAGCTTCAGCGCGATTTTCATCGTGATCCTGGTAGCACTGGTAACGTACTTCGTCGTATTCGTCGAACGTGGTCAGCGCAAAATATTGGTCAACTACGCGAAGCGCCAGGTAGGCAACAAGATTTATGGCGGTCAAACCAGCCATTTGCCGTTGAAGCTGAACATGGCCGGCGTGATCCCGCCGATCTTTGCTTCTTCGATCATCTTGTTCCCGGCCACTATCGTGGACTGGTTTTCAAAGGGCGCCGACAACGCTAACCCTGCGGTGCGGTTCTTGAAAGATTTGGCAGCATCGATGGGGCCTGGTGAGCCTATCCATGCGCTGTTGTACGCAGTGGCGATCGTGTTTTTCTGTTTCTTCTATACAGCGCTGGTATTTAACAGCAAGGAAACAGCGGATAACTTGAAGAAAAGCGGTGCGTTCATTCCCGGGATCCGTCCAGGCGAACAGACAGCCCGTTACATCGACAAGATCCTGACACGCTTGACACTTGCCGGCGCAGTCTACATCACCCTGGTGTGTTTATTGCCGGAATTTATGCAAGCCCAGTGGAAAGTACCATTCTATTTCGGCGGTACTTCTTTATTGATTATTGTAGTTGTCACCATGGATTTCATGGCGCAAGTACAGAACTACGTGATGTCGCAGCAATATGATTCGCTGCTGCGCAAAGCAAATTTCAAGGGCGGAATTCCGACGCGTTAAGCGCGGTAAACATACCGAATGGCAAAAGACGACGTCATACAGATGCAGGGCGAGATTCTTGAGAATCTCCCAAATGCAACATTTCGAGTGAAGCTGGAGAACGGACACGTGGTGCTCGGGCATATTTCAGGTAAAATGCGGATGAACTATATTCGCATTCTCCCTGGAGACAAGGTGACGGTGGAGTTAACGCCGTACGACCTGAGCCGAGCCCGCATTGTGTTCCGTACCAAGTAACACAGTGAATCAAACCAAAGAAGCGAAAGAAAGAGCCCCAAAATGAAAGTTCTCGCATCAGTCAAGCGGATCTGCCGCAACTGCAAGATCATCAAGCGCAAAGGCGTAGTCCGCGTAATCTGCGTGGAACCACGTCACAAGCAGCGTCAAGGTTAATCGAGGAATAACAAATGGCACGTATTGCAGGGGTTAATATCCCAAATCATCAGCATACCGTTATCGGCCTGACAGCCATCTACGGTGTGGGCCGTCCACGCGCAGAGAAAATCTGTGCATCGACCGGTGTAGCAACCAACAAAAAGATCAAAGATCTGGATGACAGCGAACTGGAAAAGCTGCGCGATGAAGTAGGTAAATTCATCGTCGAAGGCGATCTGCGTCGTGAACTGTCCATGAACATCAAGCGTTTGATGGATCTGGGTTGCTACCGCGGCATGCGTCATCGTAAGGGTCTGCCTTGCCGTGGCCAGCGTACGCGTACGAACGCACGTACCCGCAAGGGACCGCGTAAAGCCGCTCAATCGCTGAAAAAATAATCCGCTAGGGAATAATTATGGCTAAGTCGCAAAATAACGCCGCATCAGCACGCGTGCGTAAAAAAGTTAAAAAGAACGTCGCTGAAGGCATCGCACATGTCCACGCTTCGTTCAATAACACCATCATTACCATCACCGATCGTCAAGGCAATGCCTTGTCGTGGGCTACCTCCGGCGGTGCAGGCTTCAAGGGTTCGCGTAAATCGACCCCATTCGCAGCGCAGGTCGCCGCGGAAGCCGCTGGTAAAGTGGCTGTTGAGTGTGGCGTAAAGAACCTGGAAGTACGTATCAAGGGCCCAGGTCCTGGTCGTGAATCCGCCGTTCGCGCGCTGAACAACCTGGGCATCAAGATCACCGAGATCCAGGACGTGACGCCGGTACCGCACAACGGTTGCCGTCCACCGAAACGTCGTCGTATCTAAGATAGTGTTGCAGAGGGCGCTTCGGCGCCAGCTGCTTTGCTGTCTGTTGTAACTCAGTACAGTTGTGTGAAAACGCTGGAGCAGGGAGCCGGAAACGGTTATACTGCCCGGCTGTTCTTGCCTGTCAAATCCTGTTTGACGGGTTTTTCGTTTTCAGCCACCGTCTGATTGAAACCAAATCAGACTAGCGCCTAACCGCATCTGTGTGTTTGATCATGCATGTGGCTGGGGCGTTATCATTTAAAAAAAGGAAGTATCGTGGCACGTTATATCGGACCTAAAGCAAAACTTTCCCGCCGTGAAGGTACAGACCTGTTCCTGAAGAGCGCACGTCGCTCGCTGGACAGCAAGTGCAAACTGGACGTCAAACCAGGCCAGCACGGTGTCAAATCCGGCGCCCGCACCTCGGACTACGGTAACCAACTGCGCGAAAAGCAAAAAGTCAAGCGCATGTACGGCGTGCTGGAACGTCAATTCCGCCGCTACTTCGCTGAAGCAGACCGTCGTAAAGGCAACACCGGCGAAACGCTGTTGAAGTTGCTGGAAACGCGTCTGGACAACGTTTGCTACCGCATGGGCTTTGGCTCGACCCGCGCTGAAGCGCGTCAACTGGTCAGCCACAAAGCGTTCACCGTGAACGGTATCGTTGTGAACATCGCTTCGTACGCAGTTAAAGTTGGTGACATCATCGCTGTTCGTGAAAAATCGAAAAAGCAAGTGCGTATCGTTGAAGCACTGTCGCTGGCTGAACAAGTTGGTATGCCTAGCTGGGTTTCGGTTGATGCCAAGAAAATGGAAGGTACCTTCAAGTCCCTGCCAGAGCGTAACGAAATCGCTAACGACGTCAACGAATCGCTGATCGTCGAGCTGTACTCGCGTTAATAGCAGTTAGCACCATCACCGCCCACTCGTTTTCTTTCGGGTGGGCGTTTTACTAATGCCATCAGCCTTATCGGTGTAATGAGCCGAGGGTATTGAAAAGGACATTTCATGCAAAACAGTTTGTTGAAGCCACGTATTATCGATGTTGAAGCTCTCGGTGCAGGTCACGCCAAGGTCGTGATGGAACCGTTCGAGCGCGGCTATGGCCACACATTGGGTAACGCGTTGCGCCGCGTTCTGCTGTCGTCGATGGTGGGCTACGCGCCGACCGAAGTGACGATCGCTGGCGTCGTCCACGAATATTCCTCCCTCGATGGCGTGCAAGAAGACGTCGTCGATCTGTTGCTGAACTTGAAGGGTGTGGTTTTCAAAGTCCACAACCGCGATTCGGTAACCCTGACCCTGAAAAAAGAAGGCGAAGGCGCGATCCTGGCCTCCGACATCGACCTGCCGCATGACGTCGAACTGATCAACCCTGACCACGTGATCGCCCACCTGACCGCTGGTGGCAAGCTGGACATGCAGATCAAGGTTGAAAAAGGCCGCGGCTACGTTCCTGGTAACGTGCGTCGCCTGTCGGAAGACACGAACAAGACCATCGGCCGCATCATCCTGGATGCGTCGTTCTCGCCAGTGCGCCGTGTATCGTACTTCGTTGAATCGGCCCGCGTCGAACAACGTACCGACCTGGACAAGCTGATCATCAACATCGAAACCAACGGCGTGATCTCGCCGGAAGAAGCGATCCGCCAGTCGGCCCGCGTCCTGGTGGACCAGTTGAATGTGTTCGCTGCTCTGGAAGGCACGGAAGCTGCCGCCGAAGCGCCATCGCGCGCTCCGCTGGTCGATCCTATCCTGTTGCGTCCAGTCGACGACCTGGAGTTGACCGTGCGTTCGGCGAACTGCCTGAAAGCGGAAAACATCTACTACATCGGCGACCTGATCCAACGTTCGGAAAACGAACTGCTGAAAACGCCAAACCTGGGCCGCAAGTCCCTGAACGAAATCAAGGAAGTGCTGGCATCGCGCGGCTTGACCTTGGGCATGAAGCTGGAAAACTGGCCGCCTGCCGGCCTGGAAAAGTAATTCGTAGTTGTAGCAAACTGCCTGGGACAGGTGTCCCAGGCTTTTATTTTGTCGTACCAAACCGGTCCGCGGCTGTCAGGGGTTTCCCGATCAGCTGATCGAAGAACTGGAATTTAAACACTCACCGAAAGGATTTATCATGCGTCACGGTCACGGCCTCCGTAAACTGAATCGTACCTCGTCCCACCGTCTGGCAATGCTGCGCAACATGACAGTATCGCTGCTGCGTCACGAAGCGATCAAAACCACCCTGCCAAAAGCAAAAGAACTGCGCCGCGTTGTCGAGCCAATTCTGACCCTGGGCAAAACCGACTCCCTGGCAAACAAGCGTCTGGCCTTCAACCGCCTGCGCGACCGTGAAATGGTCGTCAAACTGTTCGCTGAACTGGGCCCACGTTTCGCCAACCGTAACGGTGGTTATGTGCGTATCCTGAAAATGGGTTTCCGCGTCGGCGATAACGCTCCTATGGCGTTCGTTGAACTGATGGATCGTCCAGATACGACCGAAGCAGTTGAAGTTGCTGGCGAGTAATCCCAGTAGCGGCATCCGTATCAAGGAAAGCCAGGCCTAGCCTGGCTTTTTTGTTTTCTGCTGCAGCTATTCTTACTGCAGTGTACTATTCTCCTTTCGCGCCGGCCCGGCACAAGCGCTGCCTGCTCCGCGCGTCCTCTGTCGAATGGTCGAAAAGGTAGTTCATGTCCCGTTTCCCCTCCAGCGCCACCGCGCGCGCCGCGCCACGCCATCCCTTGCTCACCTGGTTTGCTGCCTGCTGCTTCCTGTTGATTGCCATTTTTGGCGCCGGCCATGCCCGCGCCGACGATGAATTCCTCGATCCCGAGCTGGCTTTTAAATTTTCCGCCCGCATGCAGGACCCGTCCACCATCGCCGTCACCTATGTGATCGCCGATGGCTACTATATGTACCACGAGCGCTTCAAGTTCGAGGCCGTGGGCGCCAGGCTGGGCACCCCCGTATATCCGGCTGGCAAGGTCAAGTTCGACGACACCTTCCAGAAGAATGTGGAAACGTTCCGCAAGACCCTGACCATCACGATTCCCGTGGAGGCGGCCGGCGCCTTTACCCTGAAGGCGACGGGCCAGGGCTGTTCCGACAAGGGCCTGTGCTATGCGCCGCAGGATGCCACGGCCCAGCTGGTGGGCGGTGGCGGCGGCCAGAGCGTGGCGCCCGGTGCCGGCCTGCCATCGAAGTTCGCCTTGCCGGCTGCGCCGGCAGTCGACACGGCGGCCGTCAACGGCCCGCAGGCGCAGGCATCGCCTGGCGTGTCCGTGATGAGCATTGCCAGTGCCGATATCACCAGTACGCCCGATCCTGTCGCCGCGGCCCCCGTGGCGGCCAAGCCGGCGCCGGCGCAAAACGAGATGGGCAAGATCGAATCGGCGCTGAAAGGCGGCAAGCTGCTCGTCATCGTGCCCCTGTTCATGCTGCTGGGCCTGGGGCTGGCATTCACGCCGTGCGTGCTGCCGATGGTGCCTATCCTGTCGTCGATCATCGTCGGCGATGGCGCCAAGGTCAGCCGCTCGCGCGGCTTGCTGCTGTCGCTGACGTATGCGCTGGGCATGGCCATCGTCTACACGGCGCTGGGCGTGGCGGCCGGCCTGGCGGGCGAAGGCCTGGCGGCCAAGCTGCAAAATCCGTGGGTGCTGGGTTTCTTTGCCCTGCTGATGGCGGGCCTGTCGCTGTCGATGTTCGGCTTTTATGAGCTGCAAGTGCCGGCCTTCCTGCAAGGCAAGCTGACGTCCGTGTCGAACCAGCAATCGTCGGGCCGCCTGGCGGGCGTGTTCGTCATGGGCGCCATTTCCGCCCTGATCGTGGGACCGTGCGTGGCCGCGCCACTGGCCGGCGCCTTGCTGTACATCAGCCAGACGCGCGACGTCGTCATCGGCGGCAGCGCCCTGTTCGCCATGGCCGTGGGCATGAGCGTGCCCCTGATCCTGGTGGGCGTGTCGGCCGGCACCTTGCTGCCGCGCGCGGGCGCCTGGATGGATGCCGTCAAGCGCTTCTTCGGCGTGCTGCTGCTGGGCGTGGCCTGGTGGCTGGTCTCGCCCGTGCTGCCGGGCGCCGTGCAGATGCTGGGCTGGACGGTCCTGTTCGTCGGCTACGGCATGTATCTGCTGGTGGGCAAGAGCGGCGCGAAGAGCGCCTGGGTCGCCAAGGCCTTCGGCCTCGTGTTTGCCGTGCTGGGCGTGCTGCAGCTGGTCGGCGTGGCCAGCGGTGGTCGCGACCCGCTGGCGCCGCTGGCGCACCTGGGCGGTGGCCAGGTGCATGCGCAAGCGTTTACGCGCATCAAGACCGTGGCGCAGCTTGATGTGGCGCTGGCGCAGCTCAATGGCAAGCCCGCCTTGCTGGACTTTTACGCGGACTGGTGCGTGTCCTGCATCGAAATGGAAAAGCTGACCTTTGTCGACCCTGCCGTGCGCGAGAAGATGGGGCAAGCCGTGCTGCTGCAAGTGGACGTGACGGCCAATGACGCGGACGACAAGGCCATGCTGAAACGTTTTCAGCTGTTCGGCCCGCCGGGCATCATCATGTTCAACCAGCAAGGGCAGGAAATCCCCCAGTCGCGCGTGATCGGCTTCCAGAATGCCGCGACGTTCCTGGCCTCCTTGCACAAGCTCGACGGGCAGTAAGCGGTCACTTGTCTCGTCAATAAGAAAAAGCCTGCATTGCAGGCTTTTTCTGTTTCTACGCCAGCGACAACTTAGCCGGCTTTCGGCTGCTGCTGCATGCCGTGGTGGCCGCCGTGGTGGCCGCGCATACCGCCGTGTTTGCCGCCAGGAACGCTGTCGTCAAACACTTTCTTTTGCTCCGGCGTCAGCACGGCATAGAACGTTTTCAGCGAGGCCAGACGGCTTTCCTGGCTGGCAATACGTTCCTTCGACATGGCGATCCATTGTTCCATGCGTTCCGGCGCCGACAGCTTGGCAAACGCTTCGCGCTTGGCTTTCCAGTCGCCCATGGGCTTTTTCGGCGCGTTGGCGGCCGTGAACGTGGCCCAGGCCGGTTCCTGTGCGGCGGTCAGCTTCAGCTTGTCGTGCAGGCGGGCCTGGTACTTGGCCATGCGTTCGGCAGGGGTGCCGCCGCGGTGCTGGCCATCGTGTTGCATCTTGGTACTGGCGGCAGGCGCGCTGGCGGCCGCTTCCTGGGCGTGGACGGTCAGCGATGCCGCACCCATGCCGAGTACGCTCATGGCGATGATCAAATTCTTGCGCAAGGTTGTCATTGAGGCGTTCATCTGGATTCCTTTGTAAAAGATGAGGGATGTACATGTTGCTGCACATGAATCCATGTTGGACGCGCCATGTTTCCCCGAAGTGTCCGCTGCCAGACAGTTTGTATCTATATGTTTCTTCGGGTCTCCTATATACAAGACGATACAAATGCGTTGTGCAAGGGCGGGGGAAGTGGGGATAATTCGTACCATGGAACCCACTTCTACAATTCTCATCGTCGACGATGACCGCGATATCCGCAGCTTGCTGGCGGATTACCTGGAAACGAACGCCTACCGCACCCTGGGCGCGGCAGATGGCACGGCCATGTGGAAAATCCTCGATGAAACGCGGCCCGACCTGATCGTGCTCGATTTGAACCTGCCTGGCGACGACGGCCTGACCTTGTGCCGCAAGCTGCGCGCCCAATCGACGGTGCCCGTGATCATGCTGACGGCGCGCAATGAGCCGCTGGACCGCATCCTGGGCCTGGAAATGGGCGCCGACGATTATTTGCCGAAACCGTTCGAGCCCCGCGAATTGCTGGCGCGCATACGCAGTGTCTTGCGCCGCAGCCATGCCATGCCATCGAACGTGCCGTCGGACAAGGCGCAGCAAATCCGCTTTTCCGGCTGGACCCTGGACTTGACGGCGCGCCATCTGCTCAATCCCAGCGGCCTGGTGATCATGCTGTCGGGGGCGGAATTCCGCTTGCTGCGCGTGTTCCTGGAACACCCGAACCGCGTGCTCAACCGCGACCAGCTGCTGAACCTGACGCAGGGGCGCGACGCCGACCCGTTCGACCGCTCGATCGATATCCAGATCAGCCGCCTGCGGCAAAAGCTCGGTGAAGATGCGCGCTTGCCGCAAATCATCAAGACCGTGCGCAACGGCGGCTACGTGCTGGCCGGCCAGGTCAATGTGGAGCCCCACGCGTGAAGGCCTTCCTGGGGTCGATGACGGGCCGCGTGTTCATGTTTTTGCTGATTGGCATCGTTGCTTCGGCAGCGCTGACGCAGTGGCTGGCCGTGGGCGAACGCCAGCGCGCCATCGAGCAATACCGCGACTACCATGCCGTAGAGCGGGCCGAGCAGCTGGTGATGGCGGCCGACGTGGTGCCGCTGGCCTCGCGCGCCGCCTACTTGAAAGTGGCCAACAAGGGCAGCGTGCGCCTGGAGCTGCGTCCCGAGACGGAACATACGCCCGGCGCACCGACGGAGTTTTCCACGGCCCTGCAAGCCAAGCTGGGCGAAGGTTTCAAGGTCAGCGCGGTGGCCGAGCGTCCCGCCGCCTGCGTCAAGCCGCGCCAGTCGCCGGGCATGTTTGCCGCCAAGCCATGGGGCGGTACGTGCGAAAACCTCGACGTGCGCATGCAGGACGGCCACGTGCTGCGCCTGATGGTCTTGCCGCCACGCCAGCAGCCCCCGTTCAACGAACACAACGACTGGATGACCCTGCTGCCTTTCCTGATCAGCATTGCCATCCTCGCCTACCTGGTCACGCGCATGACCATGCGCCCGCTCAAGCAGCTGGCGCAGGCGGCGAAAGACCTGGGCAATGACATCAACCATCCGCCGCTGACCCTGTCCGGGGCCAGCGAGATCCGCCAGGCCAGCGCCGCCTTCAATGCCATGCAGGCGCGCATCCGCCAGCATATTTCCCAGCGCACGCAAATGCTGGCCGCCATCACGCACGACCTGCAAACGCCGCTGACGCGTTTGCGCTTGCGCCTGGAAAAAGTGGCTGACACGGAATTGTATGACCGCCTGGTGGGCGATTTGTCGGCCATGCAGAGCATGGTCAAGGAAGGACTGGATCTGGCCCGTTCGATGGATAGCACGGAGGCGATGCAGGCGCTCGATCTCGATTCCCTGCTCGACAGCGTCTGCTCCGACGCGGCCGATGCCGGCCAGAAAGTTACCCTGGGCGGGCAGGCGAGCATGGCCTTGATGGCCCGTCCCATCGCCATGCGGCGTTGCCTCGTGAACCTGATCGACAATGCCGTCAAATATGGCCTGTATGCGCAGGTGACGGTCGAGCGCATCGCGGGCGCGGCACGCATCCGCATCCGCGATGGCGGGCCGGGTATTGCGCCGGATCAACTGGCGAAAGTGTTTGAACCGTTTTACCGCATCGAGACATCGCGTTCGCGCGAATCGGGCGGCACGGGCCTGGGCCTGACCATCGCGCGCAATATTGCCGAGCAGCATGGCGCCACGGTCTTGCTGGCCAATCATGCCGACGGCGGACTGGAAGTCACCCTCATCGTGCCAGAGTATTACGCTGGAAAGTGAGCATTTCCGTGCGACAATATTGTGCTTTTATGCCCCCTGGCAACTACATTCAACCTGCAGCCCTGCGCTGCAACAGCGTGACAGAACAATGAAAAAGACTAGTCTGGCAATCCTCGTGGGTGCGGCCCTGTGTATCGGTGGCGGCATCTGGTATTTCAACCATCAGTCCGGCGCAGCTGCCGGCGGCCAGGACGGCAAAGGGGGCAAGGGCGGACAGGCGCCGAC
This sequence comes from Janthinobacterium violaceinigrum, assembly GCF_009208555.1. Lineage (GTDB taxonomy): Bacteria > Pseudomonadota > Gammaproteobacteria > Burkholderiales > Burkholderiaceae_D > Janthinobacterium > Janthinobacterium violaceinigrum. Next base: position 216,942 of record NZ_WFLI01000006.1, read on the forward strand.
CACGGTGAGCGTGGTTGCGCCGCTACGCCAGGATGTGCCGATGGTGCTGCAAGCCAACGGCAGCGTGATGCCGATCAGCAGCGTCGACCTGCATCCGCAGACGACCAGCACGATTACCAAGGTGCATATCCGCGAAGGCCAGTTCGTCAAGCAGGGCGAGCTGATGTTTACGCTCGATGCGCGCAGCGAGCACGCGAATGTGGACAAGGCGCAGGCGCAGGTCTTGCGCGACCGTGCCTCGGTGCAGGACTTCGAGCGCCAGCTCAAGCGCAGCCAAGATTTGCTGAGCAAGAATTTCATCGCCCAGGGCGCCGTCGATACCCTGCAAAGCCAGCTCGACGCGGCACGCGCCTTGCTGGCCGCCGATCAGGCCGCCTTGCGCGCCGCCCAGGTCGACTCCAGCTACACGGTCCTGCGCGCCCCCCAGGGCGGCCGCGTGGGCGCCATCAATGTCTACGCGGGCAGCCTGGTGCAGCCGACCACGTCCCTGACCAGCATTACCCAGCTCGATCCCATCGACGTGTCGTTCACCTTGCCTGAAAGCAGTCTGTCAGGCTTGCTGGCGGCGCAAAAGGCGGGCGACGTGCCCGTCACGGCCTTGCTGTCCGATGCGGGCGGCAAGCAGCTCGATGGCAAACTGAACTTCATCGACAATGCCGTCGATCCCGCCACGGGCGTGATCAAGGTCAAAGCCCGTTTCAATAACGGCAGCACCGACCTGTGGCCCGGCCAGTATGTGAATACGCAGCTGACCGTGCGCACGCTCAAGGATGCGCTGGTCATCCCGCAAAACGCCATTATCACCAATACCACGGGCATCTTCGTGTATTCGATGGAATCCGACAACACGGCCAAGGTGCGCAAGATTGCCCGCGTGTATGCGTTCGGTCCGAATGCCGTCGTCACGGGTTTGAACGGCGATGAAAAAGTCATCGTCGATGGCAAGCAGAACCTGCGTCCGGGCGGCAAGGTGCGCCTGGCGGACAAACACAAGGCTGCCGATGGCGCCGTCGCACCGCAAGGCAAGCCAGCATGAACCTGTCCGAACTGAGCATTCGCCGCCCCGTCATGGTGGTGCTGTTGTCCTTGAGCATCATCCTGGCCGGCGTGCTGGCGTATGGCCACATTCCCGTGGCAGCCTTGCCGAGCTATAACACGCCCGTCATCAACGTCAGCGCCGACCTGGCCGGCGCCAGCCCCGATACCATGGCGTCCTCCGTTGCCTTGCCGCTGGAAAAGCAGTTTTCCACCATCGCTGGCCTGAGCCTGATCACCTCCACGAGTACGCTGGGCAATACTTCGCTGACCCTGGAGTTTGACGCCAGCATCAATGTCAACGAGGCAGCCGTCGACGTGCAGGCGGCGCTGCTGCGTGCGCAGCGCCAGTTGCCCACGGAAATGACGGACTTGCCGTCCTACCGCAAAGTCAATCCGGCCGATGCGCCCGTGCTGTTCATCCAGATGACTTCGCCATCGCTGAACTTGTCGGATCTGAATGATTATGCGGAAAACCTGATTGCGCCCAGCCTGTCGACCTTGCCTGGCGTGGCCCAGGTCAGCGTGAATGGCCAGAAACGCTTCGCCGTGCGCGTGCGTGCCCGTGCCGACCTGATGAACGCGCGCAACCTGACCATGGACGAACTGGCCACCGCGCTGCGCGCGTCGAACACGAATTCGCCGCTGGGCATCCTCGACGGCCCCAGCCAGACTCTGACCATCCAGGGCAACCCGCAAATGATGAAGGCGGCCGATTTTGCCGAGCTCATCGTCGCCACGCGCAATGGCCAGCCCGTGCGCCTGAAGGAAGTGGCCCAGGTGGAAGACAGTTTCCAGTCGACCAAGACGGCCGGCAGTTTCAATGGCGAGCGCTCGATCACCTTGCTGGTGCAGCGCCAACCGGATGCGAACACGGTGCAAGTGGTCGACGCCGTGCGCAAACTCTTGCCCGGTTTCAAGGCGCAATTGCCTGCTTCCATCCAGATCAGCCTGGTCAACGACCGTTCCGTCTCGATCCGCGAAGCCATTCACGACGTCAACCTGACCCTGGCCCTGACCGTGATTCTCGTGGTGCTGGTGATCTTCCTGTTCCTGCACCGCGCGGCGGCCACCTTCATTCCGGCCGTCACCATGCCCATTTCCCTGCTCGGCGCGCTGGCCCTGCTGTACTGGCTCGGCTATAGCCTCGACAACGTTTCCCTGCTGGGCATCACCCTGGCCGTGGGCCTGGTGGTCGACGATGCCATCGTGGTGCTGGAAAACATCGTGCGGCATATCGAAATGGGCAAGAAGCCGATCCAGGCGGCCCTGGTGGGGGCCAAGGAAATGGGCTTTACCATCATCTCGATTTCCGTCTCGCTGGTGGCCGTGTTCATCCCCATCTTCTTCATGCCGGGCGTGATCGGCTTGCTGTTCCACGAATTTGCCGTCGTCGTCTCGCTCTCTATCCTGGTGTCGGCCATCGTGTCGCTGACCCTGGTGCCGATGCTGGCCAGCCGCTTCCTGCCGGCCGATTCGCGCGAGCACAATGACAACGACCCCACGCATGGCGAAAAGTCCTTCATCGGCCGCCACTTCGAGGCGGGTTTCACGAAATTGCGCAACGGCTACGTGCATTTGCTCGATAAGGCCCTGGCGCACCGCAACGTGGTGCTGTTCATCGCCGTGTGTACTTTCGCGCTGACGGTGTTGCTGTACGCGACGATACCGAAAGGCTTCTTCCCCGAGGAAGACCTGGGCCAGATCCAGGTGAATACGGAAGCGTCGGAAGATATCTCCTCGGCGGCATTGCAGGATTTGCAAGCCCGCGTGGCGGCCGTGCTCAAGGCGGACCCCAGCGTGCAGGATGTGACCTCGTTCGTCGGCGGCGGCAACACGGGCCGCATGTTCATGGTGCTGAAACCGCGCAGCGAACGGCCGAAAATGCCCGTGGTGCTGGAAAACCTGCGCCGTGCAACGAGCGCCGTGCCCGGCATGGCCGTGTATTTCCGTCCCGTGCAAAACTTGCAGCTGGGCGGGCGCCAGAGCAAGAGCCGTTACCAGTACACCTTGCAAAGCGTCAGTCCCGATGCCTTGAATGACTGGGCAGAAAAGTTTATTGCCGGTATGCGTGCCGACCCCGCCTTCCGCGACGTCACCAGCGATTCGCAGATCAAGGGCTTGCAGGCATCGCTCCGGATCGACCGCGACAAGGCCAATTTGCTGGGCGTGCAGATGTCCGATATCCGCACGGCCCTGTACAGCGCCTTTGGCGAGCGGCAAGTATCGACCATCTATTCCTCGGCAGCCAGTTATTACGTGATCCTGGAAGCGGCCACGCCGGACCGCCAGTATGACGATGCGCTCACGCGCGTGTCCGTGCGCAGCAAGTCGGGCGAACTGGTGAAACTGTCGAGCATTGCCTACGTGGAACGCACGATCGGTCCCACGGCCGTCAACCACCAGGGGCAGCTGCAGGCCGTCACGATCGCCTTCAACCTGGCGCCGGACGTGCCGCTGGGCATCGCCACGGGCAAGATCGACGTGATGGGCAAGGAAATGAGCTTGCCGGCTTCCATCATCACGCGCTACGGCGGCGATGCGGCCGTGTTCCAGGATTCGCAGTCGAGCCAGATCATCCTCATCATCGCCGCGCTGGCCGTGATCTATGTGCTGCTCGGTGTCCTGTATGAAAGCTATATCCACCCGCTGACCATCCTGGCCGGCTTGCCGTCGGCGGCCGTGGGGGCGCTATTGACCTTGCGCCTGTTCGGCATGGACCTGACGATGATTGCCATCATCGGTATTTTGATGTTGATCGGTATCGTCAAGAAAAACGCCATCATGATGATCGACTTTGCCCTGCATGCGCAGCGCAATGAAGGCATGAGCCCGCCCGAGGCCATCCGCCAGGCGTGTATCCTGCGTTTCCGTCCCATCATGATGACGTCGGCGGCGGCCCTGATGGGCGCCTTGCCGATCGCCCTGGGCCTGGGCGCCGGCGCCGAGCTGCGCCAGCCGCTGGGCCTGGCCGTGGTGGGCGGACTGTTGTTTTCGCAAGTGATTACCCTGTTTATCACGCCCGTCATCTATTTATTCCTGGACAAGTACAGCGGTACGGGGCCATTGACGGACGAACAACTGGTTGCACTCGACGGCAAGGCTTGAACACCTGGCTGACCCGTGACCGGCGCCCCATTCCTGCGTGAATGCGGCGCCGGTTTTGTATGGGGAGTGATACATACGGTAACAACCGTCAAGAGGCGGCTCGGGTACCCTAGCTTGGGCTGCAAGGAATGCCGCTATCCTGTACGCTTCGGGTTGGAAATGTACAGGAAGTGTTCCCAAAAGCAAGGGACTCTGGCACTATGGCTGCCCTGTAAGATTACTTTTGTCGCTACACAGAAAGCACGATTCATTTTGCATGACACGACCCATTTGATGGCTGCAGACTCCGATTATTGCCCCACGTGCGGTCAATTGATCCAGCCACCACCGGCCTACGGGTCCAAGACCAGCACCACGCGCAAGGTTGCGCTGGGCGTGTCCGTCTTGTTGCACGTGCTGCTGGCCGCGTATGCCCTGTTTCGCAGTGACAAGATCGAAAAGATTCCGCCGCCGAAGAAGGAAAGCGCGATGGTGTATATCGCGCCGCTGAAGGACAAGCCGCAACCGAAGCCGCAGCCAAAACCCACGCCGAAACCGAAAGACACGAAAGTTGCCAAGGTGAAACCGCCGCCGGCGCCCAGCAAGCGCGTGGTGACGAAGGATGTGCCGCGCGACAAGCCGAAGCTGGAAACGTTCACGCCGCCGCTGGTGTCGAAAGTGCCGTTGCCGCCGCCGCCGGCCGAAGACATGAGTTCGATGATCGAACAGCGCCGCAAGCAGCGCGAGGCGCAGAATCCCGCGCCGCCGGCCGAGGAAAGCGAAAACGACCGCGCCATGCGCGTGGCCAAGGCGAATATCGCCGGTGCGCAAGGTCGCAATTCCGGCAGCGACCGCGAAGATTCGGGCGGCGTGTTTTCCATCGTCAATCAGACCTCGTTCAGTGCCGAAGTCAAGTTCAAGGGCTGGAATGGCAACTTCAAGCGCAATTGGCTGAAGCAGGAAAAAGTGGAACTGGGCAACGAGCCCGACATCGAAACGGCCATCCTGAAGAAGATGATCCAGCTGATCCGTGCCGAGAAGCCAGGCGACTTCGTGTGGGAATCGCGGCGCTTGGGCCGCAACGTCAACCTCAGCGCCCGCGTGGAAGACACGGCCGAACTGATGGCCTTCCTGCGCCAGGAATTCTTTTCCGAGAAGCGTCCGGGACCGGGAAGGCGCTAGGCAACCGGCCCCCGTGCAATAAAAAAGGCTGCACCGTGTGAACGGGCAGCCTTTTTTGTCAGCGCGCTGAGGCGGATCAGGCGGGCTTGTCGGTTCCTGCTTCCGGCTCGACGTCGTCTTCCATCTCGATCAGCTCGACCATCTGGGCGGCGCCGTCTTCGCTGATGCCGGCCAGTTCCATGATCTTGTCGTTGGCTTCTTCGATGCCGACGCGCTTGAGTGCGGAGAACAGTTGCACGGTGAACGGGAAGCCGATGCCGTCTTCATCCACATAGCTGTCGAGCTTGGCTTTTGCCTGGCGCAGCGCGTTGACCGATTCATTGCGGTTGAGCTTATCGACTTTCGTCAGGATGCAGTGGATCGGCTTGCCCGTCGGGGCGAACCATTCCAGCATTTGAATGTCCAGGTCGGTGAACGGGCGGCGCGAATCCATGATCAGGATCAAACCGGCCAATTGCTCGCGGCGCTGCACATAGTCGCCCAGCAGGCGCTGCCAGTGCAATTTCGCCGAACCCGAGACTTCCGCATAGCCGTAGCCCGGCAAGTCGACCAGCAGGCATTCGATCTCTTCGACGATGGTGGCATCCTTGCGGTGCTGCGCCACGTGGGCGCCGCCGATGGAGAAGTAATTGATGTGCTGGGTACGGCCAGGTGTCTTGGAGGCGAACGCCAAGCCTTTCTGATTACACAAGATGTTGATGGCGGTCGATTTACCGGCATTGGAGCGGCCGGCAAAAGCGATTTCCGGCACCGTGGTATCGGGCAGGTCACGCAATTGGTTGACGGTCGTAAAGAAACGGGCTTGCCAGAGTTTTGACATGGGAATAGTAAAGCAACAAAAGGGAGCGATAAGGGAGCGATAACGCCAAGAAGCTATTGTACAATAAGGGGTTGTTTATTGTTGCCGGCGTAGCAGCGATGCGGCTTGCGGCCCTGAAAATAAAGCAAAAATCCCCAGGGCGCGGCAATGTCCACCACTAATTTCTCACTGTCTCAGGGTGCCTGAATGAATCGTGCGTTTTCACCGTTTGTCCAATCCATGCTGCTCGCTTTGCTGGCTGTATCGGCAACTGCTTCCGCGGTCGAAGAACCGAAACCGGCCCATGCGCCAGCCGTCGCCGTCAAGGCCGACGCTGCCAAGGGCGCTACCCTGTACGCCGATGGCGATGCGGCACGCGGCTTGCCTGCCTGCGTCTCCTGCCATGGCGCGGCCGGCAATTCGACCATCACGGTCAACCCGAAGCTGGCCGGCCAGCATGAAAGCTATATCTACAAGCAACTGGTCGATTTCACGACGCCGGAGCGCAACCAGCCCGTCATGACGACCTATGCCAAGATGCTCAGCGACGCCGACAAGAAGAATATCGCCGCCTACCTGGGCGCGCAGCTGTCCAAGCCGGGCGCCGCGAAAAACAAGGACACCATCGACCTGGGCAAGAAGATCTACCGTGGTGGCATTGCTTCCAAGCAAGTAGCCGCCTGCGCCAGCTGTCATGGCGCGACGGGCAATGGCATTCCCGTCCAGTACCCGCGCATTGCCGGCCAGCACCAGGATTACACGGTGGCCCAGCTGGCCATGTTCCGCAGCACCAAGGCCGACGCCCGCAAGAACAGCGCGCAAATGCACACCATCGCCGCCCGCATGTCGGATGACGAAATCGCCGCCGTTGCCGATTACATCGCCGGCCTGAAGTAAGTTTTCATAGTGGCAAGAGATTGCCACGCGTTTCAACGCACATGAACAAGGGCGGCCGTTTCGACGGGCTGCCCTTTTTTATAGCAGGGGCCAAACAGGAGTATGCTGCCGCCTTGCGCGGAGAGACTATCTTTGCTCCATGCCACATTTTCTTGAAGATTGCATATCCCGTATGAGTATCAACGTATGAGCACAGGCACGACCGGAATCGAGTTAAAGACCCAACGCCGCAGCCTGGCTGAATTCGTCGAGCTGGTCTCGTCGATGCGCTTTGCCATCAGCCTGCTGACCCTGATCGCCGTCGCCTCCATCATCGGCACCGTGCTCAAGCAGAACGAGCCCATGCCCAATTATGTGAACCAGTTCGGGCCGTTCTGGTTTGCCGTCTTTGACAAGCTGAGCCTGTATTCCGTGTATTCGGCCTGGTGGTTCCTGGTGATCATGGGTTTCCTCGTCGCTTCGACCTCGCTGTGCATCGTGCGCAATGCGCCGAAGATGCTCAAGGACATGCGCAGCTGGCGCGACAATGTGCGCGAGCAATCCTTGCGCAACTTCCACCACAAGCTGGAATGGGCGGCGCCGCTGCCGCGCGCCGTGCTGGCGCAGCAGATGGTGATGCGCCTGAAAGACGCCGGCTACGGGGCCAAGGTGGTCGAGAAGGACAACGCCACCCTGGTGGCGGCCAAGCGGGGCGCCGCCAATAAATGGGGCTATATCTTTGCCCACGGCGCCATCGTCATCATCTGCGTGGGCGGCTTGCTCGATTCGGAAATGCCGATTCGCGTGCAGCAATGGTTCTTTGGCAAGACGCCGTTTGCCGGCAGCGGCGTGATCGCCGACATTCCCGCCCAGCACCGCCTGAGCCTGTCGAATCCTACGTTCCGCGGTAACACCATGATCCCGGAAGGCTCGTCGAGCAACACGGCCATCATTCCCCAGGCCGATGGCGTGCTGATCCAGGATCTGCCCATCACGATCTTGTTGAAGAAATTCCATATCGATTTCTACAGCACGGGCATGCCCAAGCTGTTTGCCAGCGACGTGGTCGTCACCGACCATGCGACGGGGGAAAGTTTCCCAGCGACCATCAAAGTCAACCAGCCGCTGCTGTACAAGGGACTGGCCCTGTACCAGTCCAGCTTTGAAGATGGCGGCAGCAAGCTCAAGTTGACGGGTTATCCCATGACGGGCAAGACGACGAAACGCTTCGATATCGGCGGCGAAGTGGGCGGTAGCACGCCGCTCGAACGCAGCGATGGCAATTCCTACACGGTGGAATGGTCGGGTTTCCGTCCCTTCAACGTGGAAAACCTCAGCGCCGGCCAGGATGTGCGTGCCGTCAACAAGGCGGAAAGCTTCAACGATAAATTTGCCGTGGGCCTGGACAAGCGCCTCGGTTCGGCCGCGAAGAACGCGCATAACAAGGATCTTAAGAACGTGGGCCCCTCGGTGCAATACAAATTGCGCGACAAGACGGGCCAGGCGCGCGAGTACCAGAACTACATGCAGCCCGTGACCGTGGATGGCACGACGGTGTTCCTGGCCGGCATGCGCGTCAACCCCAGCGACCCGTTCAGCTATCTGCGCATTCCCGCCGACGATAATTACAGCGTGAACGAGTGGATGCGTCTGCGTGCCGCGCTGCAAGATCCTGCGCTGCGCCAGCAGGCTGCCGCGCGCTATGCGGCGCGCGCCATGCCGCAGGCGGGGGCGGAAGCCTTGCGGGGCCAGCTGCAGGAATCGGCGGCGAAAAGCCTGGGCATCTTTGCCGGCAATGGGCAAGAGGGCGGTTTCCTGGCCATTTCGCGTTTCCTGGAGAAAATCCCTGCTGCCGAGCAAGAAAAAGCGGCCGATATTTTCATGAAGATTCTCAATGGCAGCCTGTGGGACTTGTGGCAGGCGGCGCGCGCCCAGGATGGCTTGAAAGCCATCGAGGCCGATGACAAGCACGGCCGCTTCCTGCAACTGGCCACGAATGCGCTGTCCGACAGCTTCTTCTATGGCGCGCCCGTGTATCTGCAACTCGATGACTTCACGGAAATCAAGGCGTCCGTGCTGCAAGTGACGCGTTCGCCGGGCAAGAGCGTCGTGTACCTCGGTTGCCTGTTCCTCGTGATCGGCGTATTTTCCATGTTTTATATCCGCGAGCGCCGCCTGTGGGTGTGGATCAAGGATGGCGAGGGCGGCAGCGAAGCCCTGATGGCCATGAGCACGCAGCGCAAGACGCTGGATTTTGAAAAAGAATTTGAGACTTTGAAGGCAAAGCTGCCGCAATCGGCGTAAGCTGCGCTGTGTCTGGGACGCTTGCGCGTCGCCGGGAATGGAGAAAATGATGGAATTGGCAAACAAGCAAATATATACGCAGGAACCAGGATTTTTCAAGCGCCTGAGCCTGATCGATTGGCTGTACGGCGCCGGCTTGCTGGCGGCCTCCCTGTTCGGCCTGGTGCGCTTTGGCGCCTTCATGGATATCTATGAAAAAGCCATCCTGCTGGCCGCGGCGCCCACGTTCGCGTGGCTGGGCTGGTACTGGAAGCCCGTGCGCTGGCTGATCCCCGTGGCCGCCGTGCTGTCGCTGTTTGCCATCGAGCTGTATGCGGGCCATCTGGAGATGGCGAACCAGAAATTCTTCCTGAAATATATCTTGTCCAGCCAATCCGCCATCCTGTGGATGGGCACGTTGTTCGTGCTGTCGACCCTGTTCTACTGGATCGGCCTGGTGGCGCGCTCGGAATTCGGCTCGTCCGTCGGCTCCCTGCTGTGCTGGGCTGGCGTGGTGCTGGGCCTGACGGGCATGCTGGTGCGCTGGTACGAGTCTTACCTGATCGGCGCCGACGTGGGCCACATCCCCGTGTCGAACCTGTATGAAGTGTTCATCCTGTTCTCGTTGATCACGGCCATGTTCTACCTGTATTACGAGCAGCATTATGCGACGCGCCAGCTGGGCGCCTTCGTCATGCTGGTCATTTCGGCGGCCGTCGTGTTCCTGATGTGGTACACGGTCACGCGCGACGCGGCCGAAATCCAGCCGCTGGTGCCGGCCCTGCAAAGCTGGTGGATGAAGATCCACGTACCGGCCAACTTCATCGGCTACGGTACCTTCGCCCTGTCGGCCATGGTGGCGGCGGCATATTTGCTCAAATCCAGCGGTTACCTGGTCGACCGCCTGCCGTCGCTGGAAGTGCTCGACGACGTCATGTACAAGGCCATTTCCGTGGGCTTTGCTTTCTTCACGGTAGCGACCATCCTGGGCGCCCTGTGGGCGGCCGAAGCATGGGGCGGCTACTGGTCGTGGGACCCGAAAGAAACGTGGGCGCTGATCGTTTGGCTCAATTATGCAGCCTGGCTGCACATGCGCCTGATGACGGGCTTGCGCGGCCGCGTCGCCTCGTGGTGGGCGCTGGTGGGCTTGCTGGTGACGACGTTCGCGTTTTTGGGCGTGAATATGTTCCTCTCCGGCCTCCATTCTTACGGAAAACTGTAAAAGTACCCGAGAAAAAGCCCATGGCGGCGTTGCCTTGCCTTGTCGTACTATGCGTACTGCCTGCGGCAAGGCGCCTTGCCCTGAACTTTTTTCGGGCACTTTAGTAACGTTTTTTTGCATGACAGAAGCGTCATGAACGGCCCGGGAAAACTGGTGTAAGGTACAAACAATCACCTTTTCCCGGAGCCGCCATGTTGATCAAGCGCAGTCCCAACGGCATTGAGTTGCCGTATTCTTCCGAAATTACGCCGCGCGCCGTGTTCGAGTCGCGTCGCAGTTTCATCAAGCAAGTGGCGCTGGGTTCGATGTCCAGCGCGGCCTTGCTGGAAATGGCCAGCCGCGAAGCGTTCGCGCAGGGCACCAATCCCAAGCTGGCTGCCAAGCTCAATCCCGCCTATTCGGCGCTGGAAAAGCAAACGGCCTATAAAGACGCCACCACCTACAATAATTTCTACGAGTTCGGCACGGACAAGAGCGAGCCTGCGCAAAACGCGGGCACCCTGCGCACGCGCCCGTGGACGGTCAGCATCGAAGGCGAAGTCAAGAAACCCATGACCCTGGACCTCGATGCGCTGCTGAAGCTGGCGCCGCTGGAAGAGCGCGTGTACCGGCTGCGCTGCGTGGAAGGCTGGTCGATGGTGATCCCGTGGGTCGGTTATTCCTTCTCGGAAATTATCAAGAAGGTCGAGCCGACGGGCAATGCCAAGTATGTGGAATTCATCACCCTGGCGGACAAGAAACAGATGCCGGGCGTGGGCAGCCGCGTGCTGCAGTGGCCGTATACGGAAGGCTTGCGCATCGACGAAGCGAACCATCCGCTGGCACTGCTGACCCTGGGCATGTATGGGGAAACCTTGCCGAACCAGAATGGCGCGCCCGTACGCATGGTGTTGCCGTGGAAATATGGTTTCAAGTCAGCCAAATCCATCGTCAAGATCCGTTTCGTCAAAGAACAGCCGCGCACGTCCTGGAACCTGTCGGCGCCGTCCGAATACGGTTTTTACTCGAACGTGAACCCGAACGTCGATCATCCGCGCTGGTCGCAGGCTTCCGAGCGTCGCATCGGCGAAGACGGTTTCCTCACGCGCAAGCGCAAGACCCTGATGTTCAACGGCTATAACGATGTGGCCTCGCTGTACGCGGGCATGGATCTGAAGAAATTCTTTTAAGGAAATACCATGGCCATCAACCCCACGGGCAAACAGCTGTCGCTGCTGAAAAGCCTGATCTTTCTGCTGGCGCTGATACCATTCGTGCGCATGGTCTGGCTGACGTACACGGGGCAACTGGTGGAACCGCTGGAATTCATCACGCGGGGCACGGGCGACTGGACCCTGTATTTTCTCTGTATCAGCCTGGCCGTCACGCCCTTGCGGCGCATCACGCAATGGAATTGGCTGATCAAGCTGCGGCGCATGCTGGGCCTGTTCGCGTTTTTCTACGCGGCACTGCACTTCACCACCTTTTTATGGTTCGATCACTTTTTTGATGTGCAGGAAATGTGGAAGGATGTGCTCAAGCGGCCGTTCATCACGGTGGGTTTCATCGCTTTCGTACTGCTGATCCCGCTGGCCGTGACAAGCACGAACGGCATGGTCAAGCGCCTGGGGGGCAAGCGCTGGCAGTGGCTGCACCGGCTGATCTACATCATCGCGCCGCTGGGTATCCTGCATTTCTGGTGGATGAAGGCGGGCAAGCACAATTTCGCGCAACCTATCCTGTTCGGCTCCATCGTCGCGCTACTGCTGGCAACGCGCGTGTATTTCGCCTGGAGCAAGCGCGTAAAAAGCGCCAGGGCGGCGAATGCCGCCACCCCTGCGCGTTCCGTTTAGGTGGCGGGCACGATGACGGGCGGTGGCGGCACGGGGGCCGGTTCGACGGGGCCTTTGGCCGGTGCGCCTTTGGCCGCGGGCGGCTTGGGCAGGTACAGGGGACCGGGCTGGCCGCAGCCGGCCAGGACGCTAGAAACCACAATGGCGATGCCGATATAAAACGCTGAGGATGACTTCACGATTAGAATCACGGTTTGATTAAGATCTTTGGAGTGTAGCATGAGCGAATCGGAATTCCTGGCCTTGGCCGAAGCCACCCTGACCCAGATCGAGGCGGCGCTGGACCGGCTGAACGATGAAGACGTGCTCGACGTCGAATGCAGCCGCAGCGGCAATGTGCTGGAGATCGAGTTCATCGATAACGGCACGAAAATCATCGTCAACAGCCAGGCTCCCATGCGCGAGATGTGGGTGGCGGCCCGCTCGGGCGGTTTTCATTACAAGCGCGTGGGTGACGAGTGGCGCAACACGCGCGACGACTCCGAGCTGTTTGCGGCCCTGTCGGCCATGGCCAGCGAGCAGGCGGGCGCGCCAGTCGTATTGAAGTAAGTGTTTGAAGTGATGCATGAAAAATGGGCAGCCTTTGCGGGCTGCCCATTTTTTTGGTCCAATGTCGGGTAGGTCGGGTTAGGCCGCAGGCCGTAACCCGACACCACCACCGGCGCCAACGATGTTGTCGGATTATGCGCTTGCGCGCTAATCCGACCTACCCGGCCTACGTGTTTAAAATAGCTCGTTCTTCACAGCCTCTTTCGCCTTTTCTTCCTCCGGCGTGCCGCGTGCCGCGCCTTCCAGGCTGCCGACCCCTGTGCCCGGCGGATTTTCCGCATAGTAATACTCGTCGCCCACGTGGATCAGGCCTTCCGGCACGGCGCGTTCCTCGACGGGGATGCTTTTCAGGGCTTTCGCCATGTAGCTGATCCAGATCGGCAGGGCCAGGCCGCCGCCTGTTTCCCGGTTGCCCAGGTTGCGCGGCTGGTCGTAGCCGATCCAGGCGATGCCCACCAGCTTGGCCTGGTAGCCGGCGAACCATGCGTCGATGGAATCGTTGGTGGTCCCCGTCTTGCCGGCCAGGTCGGGGCGCTTCAAGGCCATGGCTTTATTTGCCGTGCCGAAGCGCACGACGTCGTTGAGCATGCTGTTCATCATGAAGGCATTGCGCTCGTCGATGACGCGGTTGGCTTCCTCGCCCGCCAGGTCCGGCTTGGCTTGCGACAGGATATTGCCGTCGCTATCGGTCACCTTGGCGATCAGGTACGGGTTGATCTTGTAGCCGCCATTGGCGAACACGGCGTAGGCGCCTGCCATCTGCAGCGGCGTCACGTTGCCGGCGCCCAGGGCCAGGGTCAGGTACGGCGGGTTCTTGTCTGCGTCAAAGCCGAAGCGCGTCGCGTATTCCTGGCCATACTTGGCGCCGATCTTGTGCAAGATGCGGATGGAAATCATGTTCTTCGATTTCATCAGGCCCTTGCGCATGGTCATCGGACCATCGTATTTGCTGTCGTAGTTCTTCGGTTCCCACGCCTGGCCGCCCGTCTGGCCCGCATCGAATGAAATCGGCGCATCGTTGATGATGGTGGCCGGCGACAGGCCCCGTTCCAGCGAGGCGGAATAGATGAAGGGCTTGAAGGCGGAGCCGGGCTGGCGCCATGCCTGCGTGACGTGGTTGAACTTGTTGCGGTTGTAATCGAAGCCGCCCACCATGGCGCGGATGGCGCCGTCGGTGGTACTGGCCGAGACGAACGCCGACTGCACTTCCGGCATCTGCGTCAAGACCCAGTTGCCGCCTTCTTGCATGACGCGGATCACGGCACCCCGCTTGATGCGGCGGTTTGGCGCCGCTTTTTCCGACAGCCAGGCCGCGCCAAACGTCAGGCCGGGACCGGTAATGGTGATTTCCTCGCCGGCCGAGGTGACGGCCTGCAACGATTTGGGCGACGCTTGCAGCACCATGGCGGCGATGATGTCGTCGCTGTCCGGGTGGTCGGCCAGCTCCGTCTCGATCGCGTCGTCCGCTTCGGCCTTGGTTTTCGGAATTTCGATATACGCTTCCGGGCCGCGGTAGCCGTGGCGTTTCTCGTAATCCATCACGCCCTTGCGCAAGGCGATGTAGGCGGCATCCTGGTCGGCCTTGGTGATGGTGGTGTAGACGTTCAGGCCGCGCGTGTACGTATCTTCCTTGAATTGCTCGTAGACGAGCTGGCGCGCCATTTCCGAGACGTATTCCGCATGCACGCCAAAGGCGCTGCTGTCGGTTTTTACTTTCAGCTCTTCATTTTTCGCTTCTTCGTACTGTGCCGGCGTGATGTAGCCCAGCTGCGCCATGCGCTGCAGGATGTATTGCTGGCGCATGCGCGCGCGTTTCGGATTGACGACGGGGTTGTAGGCCGACGGCGCCTTCGGCAAGCCGGCCAGCATGGCCGCTTCGGCCACGGTCAGGTCCTGGATATTCTTGCCGAAATAGATTTGCGCGGCCGAGGCGAAACCGTAGGCGCGCTGTCCCAGATAAATCTGGTTCATGTAGACCTCGAGGATCTGGTCCTTACTGAGGTTTTTCTCGATCTTCCAGGCCAGCAAGACTTCATACGCCTTGCGTTTCAAGGTCTGTTCGCTGGACAGGAAGAAGTTGCGCGCCACCTGCTGCGTGATGGTCGACGCGCCTTGCTTGGCGCCGCCCGTCAGGTTGTGCAGGGCCGCGCGGGTGATGCCCAGGTAATCGACGCCGCCATGTTCATAGAAGCGGTCATCTTCGATGGCCAGCACGGCTTTCTTCATGACATCGGGGATATCCTTGATATGCACCATGTTGCGCCGTTCTTCACCGAACTCGCCGATCAGCACACTGTCGGACGTGAACACGCGCAGCGGCATTTTCGGCTTGTAATCGGTCAAGGTATCGAGCGCCGGCAGGTTCGGATATGCCATGGCCAGGCCAAAGACCACCAGCAAGACGCCGACGATGCCCAGGCCCAGCAGCGATACCAGGGCCATCAGCAGAAAACGTTTGGGTTTGCTGCCCTTGGTGGGCGGCTTCGAGCCAGCGGAGCCAGCGGAATTTGAAGATGTCATGCGTCGTATGTCTTTCGGTTAATTATGCCGGCCAATTATAAGCGAGCTTGCCGGGGTGGCAGCGCGCTGTGGCGCTTGCCGGGCGGACAGTTGGAACTTGTCGATACTCTATATAAGCGTGTATTGGCCCGCTGGCAACCAGGATTTGGTAACAATTATTCTGCGCCAGATCACGGCCGGGCCAGATAGGCGCCGCGCGCCGCAGACCGCAGCGTGAAATCCGTTTACAAGCCAGCGCTGCCGGGACTAGGCTTTCGGATGGCAGGACCTCCTCCCACGCTGACGTTTCTCTATGAAAAACATGTCCATCCGCAGTTTTCTTGGCCTCGGCTTGCTGGGCGTCGACATGGC
Organism: Janthinobacterium violaceinigrum; assembly: GCF_009208555.1. Classification (GTDB taxonomy): domain Bacteria; phylum Pseudomonadota; class Gammaproteobacteria; order Burkholderiales; family Burkholderiaceae_D; genus Janthinobacterium; species Janthinobacterium violaceinigrum. Next base: position 232,678 of record NZ_WFLI01000006.1, read on the forward strand.
GGACGACGCCGTGCATGTGGTCGAGTTGATACGCCGGCGGGGCCAACTGGCATGCCGGCATTGCGGCAGCGCCGCGCTGGCGGCAGGGGTGATGCTGGAAGGCAATGTCGAAGATTTGCAGGGCCTGGCCAGTGCCGTGCGCCTGGCATGCCGCAACAGTGGCAGCGGCTGCACCCGCGTGGCGCTGGCCATGCCGGCCACGTCCCTGATCACGCATGTGATCCGCCTGCAGGCGGGCTTGCCGGAGGAGCAGCTGGAAATCCTGGTCGAACTGGAGGCTGCCCAATACATGCCGTTTGCGCTGGAAGACGCCAGCCTGGACTTTGTCATACTCGGTCCCGCGCCGCCGCTTGCCGGCCAGACAGCGCGGGAGATCGAGGTGCTGCTGGTGGCGGCGCGGCGCGCCAGCGTGCAGCGCCGCCTGGACGCGGCCGCAGCGGCCGGCCTGACCCCCGTCGTCATGGATAGCGAGGCGCTGGCGCTGCAGGCGGCCGTCGGACAGGACGGCTGGCAAGCCTTGCCCGATGGCGGCCTCGCCTATCAGCTGGCCTGGGGGCTGGCGCTGCACCGGTACGCCCGATGAAGACCGTGGCGGAAGTGTCATGCATCAACCTCTTGCCGTACCGCCCGGCAGCACGGCGCAGGCGTATACAGCTCCTGCTGTGGCAACTGGCCGGCGGGGCGCTGCTGGGATTGCTGCTGGGGCTGGCGGCAGGCGCCTGGCTGCAGCACCGGCTCGATGCGCAGCTGCGCCGCCAGCAGGACTGGCGCAATGCCATGCAGCAGCTCGATGCCGTCTTGCTCGCCGGCAAGCGGGTGCAGGGCGAGACGGCGGCGCTGGTGCTGCGCCAGCAGGCCATTGCCGGCCTGCAAGAGCAACGCCATGCCTGGGTGCGCATGCTGGCGGCCCTGGCCCAGGCGATGCCGGCCGGTGCGGCCTTGCACAGTGTGCGCCAGGAAACGGCGCTGGTGCGCTTGCAAGGGCAGGCCGTTTCGCAGGACAAGGTCGCGGCATTGCTGCTGGCGCTGGAGCAGGCCGCGCCCTGGTCACGGCCGGAAGTGCTGGAAGTGCGCAGTGCGGCCGACGGCACCGTGGAATGGACGATACGGCTGGCTTTGGCAAGCGCCGGGCGCCTGTCCCCTAAGCCTGGCCCTGGAGGTTGATCATGCTGAGCTTGAAAACCGCATCGCTGTGGCCCTTGCCCGTGCGCCTCGCTTGCGCAGCCCTGGCCGCGACGCTGGCGGCCGTGCTGCTGTACGCCGCGTGGCTCGCTGGCTTGATGGCTGCCGTGCAAGTGGCGCAGGGAGAGGGGGACCGCTTGCGCGCCGCTTATCTGTCGGCGCAAGCCGGGGCGAAACTATTGCCGCAGTGGCGGGCGCAGCAGCGCCAGGCTGGCGCCGAGCTTGCCCTCCTGGAGCAGCAACTGCCCGATCCGCAAGCGATGGCGGCGCTGCTGACGGACATCGACGCCGCAGGCCAGTCCCGCGGCTTGCAATTTTCGCTGTTCAAGCCGGGCGCGGCCCGGCCGCAAGCGCCCTATGTCGCCTTGCCGATCGCCGTGCAGCTGCGCGGCGGCTACCACGCCATGGGTGCGCTGCTGGCGGACCTGGCGCACCTGCCGCGCATCGTCACGGTGCATGAGCTGGCTTTGAACATCGGCAAGGACCGCTTGCTGACGCTCGATGCCGTGCTGCAAGCGTATCGCTTGCCCGACGCGGGGGAACGGGCGGCGCAAGCGGCCTTGCCGTCCGCAGCGGGCGCGCCCGCCGCCGTGCCGGCATGGCGCCCGCTGGCGGCAG
>NZ_WFLI01000070.1 GCF_009208555.1 Janthinobacterium violaceinigrum
CCAGAGCAAGCTCCGTGCTGCCGTTCGACTTGCATGTGTAAGGCATGCCGCCAGCGTTCAATCTGAGCCAGGATCAAACTCTTCAGTTTAATCTCTGTTACTTTGCCGTTTTACCGGCACCATCATTTCTGATGGGTCGCTCACTCAAAAAACTGACAGGCCACTACTTGCGTAGCGCCTATTTCATTATTTCTTGTGAACATTTGATATTTTAAGTATTACGCCAATCCGAAGATCGGCGCTGCACTACATCAAATGCCCACACTTATCGACTGTTAATTGTTAAAGAACTGTATTCGGTTACTGCTTTCGCGCTATATCGACAAAGCGTTGTGTTTGCCAGCTGCGAAGAAAGAAGAGTATGAAGCATTTCGCTAAATCCGTCAACACCTTCTTTTTACTGCATCGCCGTTTCCGGTGATCCTCAAGTGCCGCATTTGACTGCGTCTCATTGGGGAGGCGAACTATAGCAAAGCGCCCCACTGGAAGCAAGAGTTTCTCCGCAATATATGCAATCATTTTCATTTCCCCGGCAGTGCTTAATATAAAAGTCAGCTTTCAACCGTACAACACCTCATTCATGATTAAATACATCACCCTGATCATTTGACAATTTACCTGTAGGTTCGCTTCGTGCTCTTGAATACCGATCAAATTCTCTCCCTGGCACCCGATGCCAGTTCCGCCAAGGCAGGTAGCCAACTGGCCTTCCCCGCCAAATGGGATAAGCTGGGCCGCTCGGAGGCCGCCATCTGGGGCGAATGCAAGGGAAGCGGAAAGGATCCCTACCGCACCCAGATCGACTTGGGCGAACCCGCCTTCAAATGCTCCTGCCCCAGCCGTAAGTTTCCATGCAAGCATGGACTTGCCTTGTATCTGCTCCTGGCGCAAGACAACACCTTATTTGCAGCAACGGAAGCGCCCGCATGGGTAAGCGATTGGCTACGCGACCGCCAGCAGCGGGCCGACAAAAAACGCTCTGGCGCATCGGAGCAGCCGGCCGCGCAAACTGAAGAGCAATCCGCCGCAAGCGCCACTACCAACCGGAAGCGCGCGGAAAAGCGCGAAAACAAGGTGGCCAGCGGCCTGGCTGCACTGCACACCTGGTTGCATGACCTGGAACGCGAGGGCCTGGCCACCGTGCGCGACCGCGGCCCCGCATACTGGGAAGCCATGGCTGCCCGCCTGGTCGACGCCCAGGCCGCCGGCCTGGCCGGCCGCATCCGGCGCGCCGGCAGGCTGTGCTTTCAAAGCGGCATGCAAGACTGGAGCCAGCAACTGGGACGGGAACTGGCCGCTATATATATGCTCGGCGATGCCTACGCCAGGCTGGAAACGCTCCCACCCGATCTGCAACACGATGTGCGGACCCACATCGGCTGGACCACCAGCACCGACGATGTGCTGGCCCTGGCCGGCGTCACCGATTGCTGGCAAGTACTTTCACAACAGCACAGCGAGGAAGACCGCATACGCACGCGCGCCACGTGGCTGCGCGGCGCACGCAGCGGCCGCTGGGCACTGCTGCTGCATTTTGCTGTCGGCCCGCAGGGCTTTGAACAGGCGATCAGCGTCGGCACGCAATTTGAAGGCGAACTCTGCTTCTACCCCGGCGCCTATCCGCTGCGCGCGCTGATCCGTGAATCAGGTACGACGCTGCCACTATCGACGTTCCCGACAGAGCAGCCGTCCTTCCTGGCCGCAATGGAGTCCTATGCCGACGCTCTGGCGGCGCAGCCATTCCTCGAGCGCTATCCGCTGGCATTGTCCGGCATGACGGCACGCATGGAAGACGCCGGCTTGCTGCTGCTCTGTCCCGATGGACACCCCCTGCCCGTGAGCGCATCGTTCCGCCACGCCTGGCACTTGCTGGCAGTCAGCGGCGGCCACCCCGTCACCTTGGCGGGCGAATGGGATGGCCACGCCTTCGCCCCCTGGAGCGTGTGCGTCGACGGCCGCCTGTACAACTTTGAAAGCGATTTCTGCGCATGAGCAAACTCGACGCCGCCCTGCAGATGGGCAGTTCCCGGGCCCGGATTGCCTTCGAAGAAGAATTGCCGGAAGACTTGCGCAGCATGGTTGCGGATTATGCCGGCGAAAGCAGGCTCTGGCGCGCCATCGGCGCACTCGAACTGTGGACGCGCGCCGGCTACCTCCCGCCCGCTGCCGTGCCAGCCACCGCGATCTCCAGTACCGATACGCAAGAAGATGCGTTGCAGGCTTGCCCGCCGCGTGCGGAAGCCATGTTGGCGCACCTGCTGCGGGATACCCATCCGCCATTGCGTGGCGAATGGCTGCGCCTTGCCGCTTTGCACCGTTGTCGCATTCCGGCCCGCCTGCTGCCCAGGATGCTGGAAGTGGGCAGCAGCCAGCAGGCGCTACGGTCTGCCATCGTGACCGTGCTGGGTGCGCGCGGCCACTGGCTGGCCCGGCAACATGCGCAATGGACGTGGGCGAGCAGCACGCCTGGCAATGACGATGGCGACAGCGCGGCGCAGTGGGAAGCGGGCACGCTTACACAACGCGTGCTCGCCTTGCGCCAGTTGCGGGCACGCGATCCCGTCGCGGCCTTGCAGCGCCTGCAGGCAAGCTGGAGCCAGGAATCGCCCGAAGACCGCGCAATGCTCCTGCCCTGCCTGAGCGTATCGCTGAGCCTGGCCGATGAAGCGTTCCTGGAGGCGGCGCTCGACGACCGCCGCAAGGATGTCCGGCTGCAGGCGCAGCAGCTGTTGCGCACCTTGCCCGGCTGCGCGCTGCAACAGCGCATGCTGGAACGGCTGGCGCCATTGCTCCATCTGCAACGGCGCAAACTGTTCCCTGACAGCCTCGACGTCGCGCTGCCCGCCGCCAGCGATAAATCCATGCTGCGCGATGGCATCGGTGCACAAGGCCGGCCGCAACTGGGCGAGAAGGCAGGCTGGCTGGCCGACATGCTGGCATCGCTGTCGCCGCTGCACTGGACTGAGCTGTTTGACAAGTCTCCCGCACAGTGCCTGAAGTTGGCCCTCAACAACGATTTCCACGGCGCCCTGGTGCAGGGATGGAGCAGCGCCCTGCTGTGGCACATGGACGCCGGCACGGCCACGCCGGCCGCAGCCGCGGCACTGGGCGACTGGCTGCAGGCGCTGACCTTGCTCTGGCTGGCGACGGATGGCGTGCGCGTATACTATGTGCGCGATTTTTTCTCCGCCTATGGCGCATTGCCCGCCGCCGACGCACATTCCCGGCTTGCTCAGCTGGTTGACGCCTGCGGCCCCACGTGGAGCGACCAGCAATTGCCACTGCTGGGCGTGCTGGCCGACGCCGCGCGCGCCTCGTCCACGCCCTGGCCAGCCGCCCTGTCGCTGGCCGTGATGCAGCGCCTGCGCACCGGCCTGCCTGCATTTTCAGTGCCTGCCTGGCACTTCAAGCCGACGCTCGAAGCATTTGCGCAAGTACTCGATCCGGCCGCCATGGCTGCCTGCGAAGCAGGCTGGCCCACCGGATCGCCGGCATGGGCCAGCTGGCAGGGCCCCGTCGACGACATGTTCAGCGTGATCCGTTTCAGGCATGCCTTATCCCTCTCTTTTCAGGAGCAATTTTGATGTCCAGCATTACCAACATTCTTCGCCAGCATGCTGAAAACCAGTTCGCCACGGAACTGGAAGCCTTGATCGCCGCCGACACCCGGCAGCGCCCGCCGCGCTGGAAGATGTCGCCATGGGCAGTCTCCAAGTATTTGCTGGGCGGCAAGCTCGACAATGGCGTCGAGATCACCCCCAAGTACATCGGCAATGCGCGCGTGATCGAAATCGCCGTCGCCACCCTGGCCACGGATCGCGCCCTGCTACTGCTGGGCGTGCCGGGCACGGCCAAGTCCTGGGTCTCGGAACACCTGGCCGCCGCCATCAGCGGCGACTCGACCATGATCGTGCAGGGTACGGCCGGCACCAGCGAAGAGGCACTGCGTTATGGCTGGAATTACGCGCACCTGCTGGCGAAGGGGCCATCGCTCGATGCGGTCGTGCCCAGCCCGCTCATGCGCGCCATGCGCGAAGGAAAAATTGCCCGGATCGAAGAACTCACGCGCATCCCCGGCGAAGTGCAAGACAGCCTGATTACCATCCTGTCGGAGAAAATGCTGCCGATCGCCGAACTCGACGAAGAAGTGCTGGCGCAAAAAGGCTTCAACGTGATCGCCACCGCGAATGACCGCGACCGCGGCGTGAATGAATTGTCGAGCGCACTGAAACGGCGCTTCAACACCGTCGTGCTGCCTTCACCCCGCACGGCCGATGAAGAAGTGCGTATCGTGGAAACCCGCGTTGCCAGCCTGGGGCGCGCCCTGGAATTGCCCGGCGAAGGGCCGGCTCTGGAAGAAATACGCCGCATCGTGACCGTCTTCCGCGAATTGCGCGAAGGCGTGACGACCGATGGCAAGACCAAGCTGAAGGGTTCCAGTGCCAGCATGAGCACGGCCGAAGCAATTTCCGTGATCACGCACGGCATGTCGCTGGCGGCCCACTTTGGCGATGGCGTGCTGCGCGGTGCCGACCTGGCGGCCGGCATGGTGGGCGCCATCGTCAAGGACCCGGTGCAAGACCGCATCGTCATGCTGGAATACCTGGAAACCGTGGTCAAGGAGCGCAATGGCTGGAAAGACCTTTATCGCGCTTGCCGCGACGTCATGAATTGAATCCGGACAGGCAGCGATGAGCATTCACCTTTTCGGCATCCGCCACCATGGTCCCGGCTGCGCACGCAGCCTGGTCCGGGCGCTGGAAGCCTTGCAGCCGGACTGCATCCTGATCGAGGGACCGCCCGAAGCGGACGAGCTGATACGCTACGCGGGCGACGCGGGCCTGTGCCCGCCCGTGGCGCTGCTCGTGTATGCACCGGCCGAGCCGCAGCGCGCCGTCATGTATCCGTTTGCGGAATTCTCGCCGGAATGGCAAGCCATGCGCTTTGCCCAGGCGCAGGGTATTCCCGTGCGCTTTTGCGATCTGCCGCAAACGCATCGCCTGGCCGAGACCGCGAGCGAAAAAGACGCTGAAGCCGAGACGCCCGCAAGGGACGACGCCATGCATGCGGACCCGCTGCGCTGGCTGGCCGGTGCAGCCGGCTTTGGCGACACCGAAACCTGGTGGGATCACCTGGTCGAGCAGCGCGGCGACAGCCTGGACTTGTTTGCCGCCATTGCCGAGATGATGGACGTGGTACGCAGCGAAATCGCACTGCCGCCGAATGCGCTGGAAAGCCGGCGCGAAGCCTATATGCGCAGCATGATACGCCAGGCGGAAAAACAGGGACACCAGCGCATTGCCGTCGTTTGCGGCGCTTACCACGTTCCCGCGCTCAAGCAGATGCCCAGCGCCAAGAGCGATGCGGAACTGCTCAAGGGTTTGCCAAAAATCAAACTGGCAGCCACCTGGACGCCGTGGAGCTATGGCCGGCTGACGTTTCGCAGCGGCTATGGCGCCGGGGTCGAAGCGCCAGGCTGGTATCACCATCTGTGGCAACGGCCTGAGCAGGCGGGACTGTACTGGTTGACCGATGTCGCCACGCTGTTGCGCAAGCATGATCTCGATGCGTCGCCGGCCCACACCATTGAAGCCTTGCGCCTCGCCGATACGCTGGCCGCCATGCGCGAGCGTTCGCGTGCGGGCCTGGGCGAATTGCAAGACGCCGTGCGCTCCGTCTATTGCTACGACAGCGAACTGCCGCTGCGCCTGATCGCCTCGGCGCTGCTGATCAACGAACGCCTGGGCCAGGTGCCGGCCAGCGTGCCAACCCTGCCCCTGGTGCAGGATGTGCAGGCGTTGCAGAAACGCTTGCGCCTGCCGGTGCGCGCCGATGCCAGCGAACTCGCCCTGGATCTGCGTGAAACGACACACCTGGAAAAGAGCGTCTTGCTGCACCGCCTGGCCCTGCTGGACATCAGCTGGGGCCGCCGCCTGCGCGTACATGGGAAAAGCGGCACCTTCCACGAACAGTGGCAACTGGCGTGGGAACCGGAATTTGCCGTCAAGCTGATCGAAGCAAGCCTGTGGGGCAGTACAGTGGCCGATGCCGCCACTGCATGCGCACTCAGCCGCGCGGCCAGCGCCGAAACCTTGCCGCAATTGACTGCGCTGGTGGAAGAGATCCTGCTCGCCGATTTGCAAGGCGCCATCGATGGCGTCATGCGGCGCATGCAGGAAGTGAGCGCGACGACGCCGGACCTCGGCTATATGCTGGCGGCCCTGCCGCCACTGGTCAACGTCATGCGCTACGGCAGCGTACGCGGTGCCGATACCCGTGCCCTGTCCAGCATCCTCGACGGTCTGGTCATGCGCGCCTGCATTGCCCTGCCTGCCGGCATGCGCGCCCTGGCAGACGAGGCGGCGGCGGAACTCATGCAAGCGCTGGTCGGCGCCGACCAGGCCATCCGCCTGGCGCAACGGGCCGATTACCAGGCCAGCTGGTTCACGGCGCTGGAACAGGCGGCCTTGCACGACGCCACGCACGCACTGCTGGCTGGGCGCTGCACGCGCGCCCTCAATGAGCAGGGTCACTGGAGCATGGAGCGGACGGCAAGCCAGTTGGCCTTGCGCTGCTCCCATGCGCTGTCGCCCTTGAGCAGCGCCCATTGGCTGGAAGGCTTTTTGCATGGCAGCGGCACCTTGCTGATACACAATGACGAATTGTGGCGCCTGATCGATACCTGGCTGGCCGGCCTGCCGGCCGATACCTTCATCGAACTGCTGCCCTTGCTGCGCCGCACTTTCGGCAACTTTGCCGCACCCGAGAAGCGCCAGTTATCTGAACGCGCCAGCCAGGGCAGCGGCACGCATGTCCCGCTATCGGCAAGCATGCCACTGGACGAAACACGGGCGCGGCGCATCTTGCCCACCTTACGATTATTGCTGGATTCCACGCCGGCGCAGGAGCATGCATGAACGATGCAATCAAGACCGGTGAAGCCGCGCGCCGCTGGCGCATGGTATTGGGCAAGACTGATCAACAGGACGAGATCGCCTTGAACCAGACGGACCTGGACATGGATCGCACGCTGGAATCCGTCTACGGCCAGGGAGCGGCGGGTGGACGCGGCGGAGACTTGTCCGCCTCGGCGCCGAAGGTGGCGCGTTGGCTTGGCGACATCCGCCAGTATTTCCCTGCCTCAGTCGTGCAAGTCATGCAGAAAGATGCGCTCGAACGCCTGGGCTTGCAGCAAATGCTGCTGGAACCGGAAATGCTGCAAGCGGTGGAAGCGGACGTGCATCTGGTCGCCACCCTGCTCAGTCTGAACCGCATCATGCCGAACAAGACCAAGGCCACGGCGCGGCAAGTGGTCAGCCGCGTCGTGCAAGAACTGGAACACAAGCTGGCCGCGCCGCTGCGCCAGGCCGTGGCGGGTAGCCTGAGCCGTGCCGTACGCAATATGCGGCCGCGCCACAATGAAATCGACTGGCTGCGCACGATACGTGCCAACCTGAAACATTACCAGCCGGAATATCGCACGATCATACCGGCTACCCGCATCGGCTTCGGTCGCAAGGGACAATCGCTGCGCGACATCGTGCTGTGTATCGATCAGAGTGGCTCGATGGCTCCATCCGTCGTATATGCCAGCGTATTTGCCGCGGTATTAGCCAGCATCAAAGCTGTCTCCACGTCGGTGGTAGTGTTTGATACGGCAGTGGTCGACCTGACGCCCTTGCTGGCCGATCCCGTCGACGTGCTGTTCGGCACGCAGTTGGGCGGCGGCACGGACATCAATCGTGCGCTCGCGTATTGCCAGGGTTTGGTGACGCGTCCGCAAGAGACGATTTTTGTGCTGATCAGTGATCTGTATGAAGGAGGGAATAACAAGGAAATGCTGGCGCGGGCAGCCAGCCTGCTGGCCAGCGGGGTGCAAGTCATCGTCTTGCTGGCCCTGGATGACAATGGCGCACCCTCGTATGACCATCACAACGCGGCCCGGCTCGCAGCCATGGGCGCTCCCTGCTTCGCCTGCACTCCCGATCTGTTTCCGGATCTCATGGCCTCGGCCATCAAGCGCAACGATATGGCGCAATGGGCTGCGCAGGCAGGCATTAACGTTATCGGCGGCACCGAATAGTTGCTGATGGCAGGAGGCACAAAGGCAGCGCGCAGCGCTGCCTTTTTTTCGCCTGTTGCGTGGGAATTTTACATAGGCCGGCGTGAATCCGACAGCACCATCAACGGTTACCAACAAAGACGGTTACCAACAAAGCGCCAGACGAAAAAAAACCCCGCCATTGCTGACGGGGTTTTTCTCTACTGCGAATAACAAGCCTGACGATAACCTACTTTCACACTGGTTGCAGCACTATCATCGGCGCAAAGTTGTTTCACGGTCC
>NZ_WFLI01000071.1 GCF_009208555.1 Janthinobacterium violaceinigrum
TGTTCGTTCAGGTTGCCCGTGATTTCTTCCGTCAGCTGCAGGGTGATTTCAGGAAAGCGTTCGCGCGCGGCGGCATCGGGCGCCGGCGCGGCGGACGCGGTACGCGGCAATGGCACGGGGACAGACACAGGCGCCGGAACGGCAGGCCTGGCTGGCGCGCTGGCCGCGACGATGGCGGCGGGCGGTGCCGGCGTCAGCCACAAGGTGCCCAGGCGCACGATGGCGCCACTGCCATTGCCCAGCAATAAATACAGGTGCACATGGCCTGCCTGGATCGCTTGCCGCGTGCTCACGCGCACATAGTGACGCCCAGCGCGCTCCAGCGGGCTGATCGTCAAGGTCTGCAGGGCCGGATCCATGCCGATGCCGCCGCCCCGGTACACATCGGGCGACGCCAGGCGCACGGTCACGCCATTGGCTTCCTCGGGCGCCAGGGCCGTCAGTTCGATCTCGGCCAGCAAGGGCTGGCCCACATGCGACAGCACGACCATGTCACCCAGCTCGGCCGCCATGGCGGGCGGCAAGGCCAGGCTGGCGGCGGCGCACGCGATCAGGGACCAACGGGGAAGGATGCTGCTCTGCATGGACTGATCGCTTTGATAACAGGATAAATAAGGGCTACTCGCCTCTCTTTAACGGCAGGAAATCGCAAAAATATAGATGGGCCAGGGCAAAAATGATGCAATACAGCATCATCCTGTGCCTTTTTGACGTCTGGAGTACACTCGATCCACCTCCATCGATGAAAGGGATGCCATGAGTAGCAGAATCGAACGCGACAGTTTCGGCCCGATCGACGTACCCGCCGACCGGCTTTGGGGAGCGCAAACGCAGCGCTCGCTCGAGCACTTCCATATCTCCACGGAAAAGATGCCGCCCGAACTGATCGCCGCCCTGGCCACCGTCAAGCGCGCGGCCGCCCACGTCAACCTGGACCTGGGCCTGTTGGATGGCAAGAAAGCCATCGCCATCACACAGGCAGCCGACGAAGTGCTGGCCGGCAAGCATGACGCGGAATTCCCGCTGGCCGTCTGGCAGACGGGGTCTGGCACGCAAAGCAATATGAACATGAATGAAGTGCTGGCCAACCGCGGCTCCGAGCTGATCGGTGGTTTGCGGGGCGCCGAGCGCCTTCTGCACCCGAACGACGATGTCAACCTGGGCCAGTCCTCGAACGACATCTTCCCCACCGCCATCCACGTGGCGGCCGCGCTGGCCGTCGCCAACACCGTCTTGCCGCCCTTGCGCCAGCTGCGCGCCACCCTGGACGCGAAAGCGACGGAATTTGCCGACATCGTCAAGATCGGCCGCACCCATTTGCAGGATGCGACCCCGCTGACCCTGGGCCAGGAATTTTCCGGCTACGTGGCGCAACTGGACTTTGCCGAGCACATCATCACGGCATCGCTGCCGCCGCTGCTGCAGCTGGCCGCCGGCGGCACGGCCGTGGGTACGGGCTTGAATGCCCACGTGGAATTTGCCAGCCGCATCGCGGCAGAACTGGCGCGCCTGACGGGGCAGCCGTTCGAGACGGCCAGCAACAAGTTTGCCGCACTGGCCGCCCACGACGCCCTGGTCGCCGCCCATGGCGCGCTGAAAACCCTGGCCACGGCCCTGATGAAGATCGCCAACGACGTGCGCTGGATGGCGTCCGGCCCCCGTTCCGGCCTCGGCGAAATCACCATTCCCGAGAACGAGCCGGGCAGCTCCATCATGCCGGGCAAGGTCAACCCCACGCAGTGCGAAGCGCTGACCATGCTGTGCTGCCAGGTATTCGGCAACGACGTGGCCATCACGGTGGGCGGCGCCTCGGGCAATTTCGAGCTGAACGTGTTCAAGCCCTTGATTGCGCACAACTTCCTGCAAAGCGCGCGCCTGCTGGGCGACGGCATGCGCAGCTTCGACGAGCATTGCGCCCACGGCATCGCACCGAACCGTGACCGCATCGCCGAACTGATGGAGCGCTCCCTGATGCTGGTCACGGCCCTGGCGCCCCACATCGGCTACGACAAAGCAGCGCAAATCGCCAAGCAGGCCCAGCACGAAGGCACGACCTTGAAGGAAGCGGCGCTGGCCCTGGGCTTTGTGACGGAAGAGCAATTCGGTGCCTGGATCGTGCCATTGGAAATGACGCGCCCCAACAAAAGCTGACGTCCACCCTGCATTGCTGGCGGCTTCAGGTAAACTATGACTTAGTTGAGGTCGTCATCAAGTGTTTAAAACACATCATTGCAATAAGGGATACAATGCAAAAAGTAAGCTTTGATTTAACATCCGAGTTCGTCGAGCTGAACCAGCTGCTGAAGCTGGTCGGCCTGTGCGACAGTGGTGGCGCAGGCAAGGTCATGGTCGATAGCGGCGTGGTGAAGGTCGATGGCAAGAAGGAATTGCGCAAGACCGCCAAGATCCGCGCCGGCCAGGTCGTCAGCGTGGGCGATATCCGTATCACGGTCGTCGCTCCTGTCTGACCCCGGCATGGGGCGCGAAAGCAGCCCCATGCATCGAGCCTGCACCGCTGCCAGCCCGGCTGCCTGGATCAAGCTGCACCACGTCGCTATTGTCAGATAAATATCGATTGCAGAGGGGAAGCGCCATGGACCATCCCGAACAAGGTACGCGCAGCCAGGAACGCCTGATCGGCGACTTGCGCCAGGTAATAGAAAACGCGGAAGAATTGCTGCGTAACACAGACAAATACACCAGCAGCCTGTACCAGAGCGCCCGCGCCAGGCTGGAACTGGCCCTCGTCGCAGCCACTGCCGAGCTTGCCCGCTTCGAAGAGGAGCAAGTCACGCGCATGATGGACGCCACCCTGGCCGCGAATGCCCTGTACCGCGATCAGACGGGCGAAGCGCGCCTGCTGCGGGCCTTCGAGTAAACCCTCACGCCATCAACACCGCATGCGCCAGCCACTGACGCAAGTGCGCCGCCAGGTCGAATGCGGGGTCCAGCTCGAACGCCGCATCAAGCGCGGCGCCAAACGCCTGCCCCTGCTGCAAGGCCAGCAAGGCGGCATGCGCAGCCCCATCCAGTAGCAGCACCTGCACCTTCCAGCGCGTCCGGCAGACCAGTGCATGGCTGGCCGCCTGCATCTCCTGCGGAAACATTCCCTGCCCGTCCCCTTCCTGATGAGCCTGCCACAAGGCCCCCACTTGCCAGTCCGATTCCAGCAAGGCGCAGGCGGGATGCAAGGCAAAACGGCGCGCTTCCAGCTGATCGGGAGGCAGGGCGGTCAAGGCCTCGGGCGCCAGTGCCGGCGCAGCGGGCGCGTAATGGGCCCGGTGCACGGCCCATTCCAGGCGCGCCATGTCGGGCAGATAGGGCAAGGCGGCCACATGCGGGAAAGTGGCCAGAAAATCGGCGAAACGGGCGCCAAACTGGTTCAAATCCGCGTTATCGGATGGCATCTGCCGGCCATACGCGCGCGCCAGGCCGCCAAGGAATTCCTCGCCCACCAGCGCCAGCACGACGGGATAAGCCTGGCCCAGGGTGCGGCGCCAGGTGGCGCTCATATTGCCGCGATACAGTGCGAAACGCTGCGGTACCGCCGCTCCCGCGAACGGTGGCAAGACTGCCGCCGTATCGAGCAAGGCCGTGGCAAACGCCTGCTGGCCGGCCGCCAGCGCATCGCTCTCCGACACGGGCGGCGGCGGTGGCAGCAGCGCTCCCTGCCATGGCGCCTGCGGCGCATGGCGCGCCAGCATGGCTTGCGCCTTGCCCGCCTCGCCCAGCAGGATATCGAGGGCGGGCAAGTCCGTATCCCATTCGACCAGGGTGGGCACGGCGCCAAAGCGCAGCAAGGCGGCCGCATACAAGTCCCAGACAGGAGCGGCCACGACAGCGCCATGGTGGTCGATCACGGCATGCGGCGTTACCAGATGGCCGCCCAGGTGCAGCTCGCCCACGCTGCCGGGCGCGATGGACTGCATGGCCGTCAAGGCATCTTCACCGTGATTGCACTGGTTCACATACAGATTATTGATATCGAGCAGCAGCCCGCAGCCGCTGCGGCGCGCCAGCTCCGCCAGGAATTGCGCTTCGCTCATGGCGTCGTCGGCAAAGCGCAGGTAAGTGGAGACATTCTCCAGCAAGATCGGCCTTTTCAGCGCATCCTGCACGCGCCCCACCCTGGCGCACAGCAAATCGAGGGCGGCGCCATTCAAGGCCAGCGGCAGCAAATCATTGAGTTGCTGCTGCGCCACGGCGCCCCAGCACAGGTGTTCCGACACGAGGACCGGCTCGACGCGCTCCACCACGGCGCGCACGCGCCGCAAATGGCTGTCGGAAAAGCCGCCCGCGGAACCCAGCCCCAGCCCCACGCCATGCAGGCTGAGCGGGTAATCCTGGCGCAGGGTATCCAATACATGACTATCCCAGCCCGACGGTTGCAGATAATTTTCGGTATGCACTTCCAGCCAGCCCACGGGGGGCCGACGTTCCAGGAAATCGCGGTAGTGCGCGGCGCGCAGGCCGACGCCGGCAAGCGCCTGGATGGGCTGCGGCATGGAAGGCTGGCGGACGCTTTAGGGTTGCGTGGCCGGCTTGGCAGCCTTGCTGGCCTTGATGGGCTTGACGGAGCCGCCCGCCTGTTCGCACGTGCCCTTGGCAACATACGTCCATTCCGTGGGCAGGTTGTCCGCCTCCGCCTGGCCCGCGCAGGAATGCGCGCCATCGGACGAGGCGCAATCGTTCTGCCCGGCCTTGGCCACGCCGTAGCATTTTTCCTTGTCGCCGGGGGCGGGACCATCGTGCGCAGCCGCGTTGACGGTGGTGCCGGCACAGATGCCCGCGAGGGCGGCGGCGATGAGAGCTTGACGTTTGTTCATGGGGAATCCTCTTGCATGGGTCAAAGTAATCGGTAAGCGGTAAGCGATAAACAAGCGCTACGCCATGGCGCGCCTCGGGCTGCGCCATGGGCAAGGCGCGGCCGTGGACGTCATTTTACTGAATCGGCCGTGCCATGGCGAACTATGGTCAATTAGTCAACAAAACAGGGCAGACAGGGAGGGGCGGCGATGCCGGATACGGCATAGAAAAAACAGGGAAGAAAAAACAAACACGCCCACGCGCCACCGTCGGCGACGGTGGTGTGGGCATGGGTACGGCGAGCGCCAGGCTGGCGCCGCGTGACTACGCTCAGGCGGTCGTGTTGATGCGGTTACCGAGGTGAGCCGGCAGATTCGGCGCCGACTGTATCGGTGGCAACGCTTCCAGCAAGGCCGTGGCAGTCGAACTTTGAATATCCTGGGCTTTTTTCAGGACAGTCAAGCCGACGGCTTGCCGCGTACCTGTCTCCGCCATCGTGGTTGACAGTTGAGCAATGCTTCCGACGTCCATACGTTTCTCCAATGAGGTTCTACCCCTGTTAACGGATGCCGCCGGCAAACCTTTAGCTTATTTTTCCAGTCTGTGCAGCAGCCAGGCCAGCACGTGCTCGCGCGCATTCAAGTCCAGCCATTGCACGCCTTCGCGCAAGTCCGCTGGCGCGGGGCTGTCCGACGCCACGGCGATCACATGCGGGTCATGCGGATACAGGGGTGCCTGCCCCACTTCCGGACGGAACACTTCCAGCTTGGGAATGGGATCCGTCTTGAAACCCTCCACCAGGGTCAGGTCTGCCGGCCCCATGCGGGCCAACTGCTGCGCCAGGCTGGGCTCGGGCGCACCGCGCAGCTCATGCACGATGGCAAAACGGTACGGCGATGCCACCAGCACTTCCGCCGCGCCAGCCAGGCGCAGGCGGGCGCTGTCCTTTTGCGGCGGTTCCAGCGCCAGGTCATGGTGGCTGTGCTTGACCAGGTTGACGCGCAAGCCGCGCGCCGCCAGTTCCTTCACCACAAATTCCAGCAGGGTCGTCTTGCCGCTACCGGAACGGCCGATCACCCCGAGTACCGGGTGTGCGGGCATCGCATCGTGCATGGTCACTCCTTGATTGAGAAGGAATGATTATACGCAGCCCCACCCGCGCCGCCGCGTGGCGCAAGCGCCCTGCCTCGCCCAGGTCAAGCGCCGCAACAATTTCCGCTGGGCATAACACCTGCGGACGGTGTCCGGGCTCAGCGGCCGCCCCCATCCACCGTGCCCTTCGCGCGCCTCGCGCCGGCGGGCATCCCCTTGCCGCGCCGTCCCTCGCGGGACTCGCCCTGCTGCTGCGTGCCGGCCTCGTCCGCCGGCCGCCGGCGCCGGCCTGCCGACTTCGGCGCTGTCTTGCCATTCGCCGCCTGCGCATTCCTGGCCGTGCGCGCCAATTGCCGATGCGCAGCGATTGCGCCCGCCTCGGCGTCGGATTGCCCGGGCACGGGGCGCACAGCGGCCCGCTCGCCAGCGGGCGCCAGGTCCGTATCCAGCTGGCCGGCCGATGCGGGCGGGGCGAAATCCTGCGCCCGCACATCCGCTTCCCAGGCGGCGCGCTGCGCCAGCACCGTGGCGGGCGCGGCAGGCGCCACGCGGGGCTGCGTCAGGTCCAGCACGGCACCAAAGCCGCTGGCGGCCGCCACGCGCGCGCCCATCTGGGGCAAGGCGCCGTCGGCAGCGCGGCAAAAGCGCTGCAGGATGGTTTTGATAATCGACGTGTGGTCGTACACCTGGTGGCTGACGCTGCCGGACGCAATCAGCGGCGACACGAGCAGCATGGGCACGCGCACGCCGTACTGACGAAACGCCGGGTCGTCATCCACGGCGGCGGGCGGCGGCACATGGTCGAAAAAGCCGCCGTGTTCGTCATAGCTGAGGATCAGCAAGGTCCGCGGCCAGGCCGGACCACGCGACAGGGCCTGGTAGACCTGCGCCACCAGCGCCTGGCCGGCGCGGATATCGGCCGGCGGGTGGTCGTCATTGTCGAAGAAATGGGGATCGATCCAGCTGACCGACGGCAAGGTGCCCGCCAGCGCATCGCCGATGAAGCCATAGCGGCGCGCGCTGGAGCCGAAGGGCTCGTAGCATTCGGACGAGCGGTAGTGGTCGTCGCTGAAGGCCAGGCTCCAGGGTTTCCAGGCGGAATAAAACTTCCAGCTGACCTGGGCCCGGTCCAGGTGGCGCACGAAGGACTTGTTTACGTACAGGGGCACGCGCTTGCTGTCCTTGCTGCCGGCTGCCTTGCCGCTGATCGCATACAGGCGGTTGGGCCAGGTGGCGCCCGGCACGGAGCTGTAGCAGCGGTCGCAGACGCAGAACTGCTGCGCCAGGAAATCGTACATGGGCAAGTCGGCCCCATTGTAGTAGCCCATCACCAGGTCGATGTCGGGGTCGCCCGGATGCGTTTGCGCATAGTCGTCGACGAAGCCGCCGTTATTGTTTTGCAATTGCTGCGCTACCGACGTGCCCGTATGCGACGGGTCTTGCTGCGGGCCGAAGGCCGTGCGCTGCAAATGGTGCACGCGATACGTCTTGCCAGCATGCAGGTTGGCATGGCCGGCTTGCAAGCCGTCGATGTCGGCGCGCCCGCCTTCCAGGCTCAGGTAGCCGAGCATGTGGTCGAACGAGCGGTTTTCCATCATCAGCACGACGATGTGGTCGATGCGCGCCAGGTTTCCCGGCACATCCGCATCCAACGCATCCTCGGCAGCAGCTACGGCAGCGATCATCGGAACTCCCCGGCCACGCGCACGGGCGCAGCAATTCTGGTTCGACCAGGCCAGGCCAGTATCGTTCAGCTGCTACGGCCCGGCCTTGATGTGCAACAACTCAGTACGGCACGCGGTAGCGGTAGCCCTTGAAACTGAAGATGGCGGCCTTCGGCTGCAGCTTTTCCAGCACCAGGCCGGGAGCCAGTTCCTCGCCCTCGTGGCGCAGGACTTTGTCGATCAACAACAGGCGGTCGGCCGGATTCTTCGAATAGATATAGCCGCCGATGGCGACGGGCGGGATCTGCCGCTGTATCGGCTCGGGCAAGTCGCGCATGCCGGGCACGTTGTCCTCGGCGCCAGGCGCGGGCGCGGGCACGGCAGGCGCGGGAGCCTGAGCGGAAACGGGCGGCGCGGCCTGGCCCGGCGTCTCCTGCTGCGGTTCCGGCACGGGCCTGGCGTGGTGCACGGG
>NZ_WFLI01000072.1 GCF_009208555.1 Janthinobacterium violaceinigrum
GCGCGCCAGGCGTTTCGCCGCCGCTTCGCTGCCGTCGGCCACGATGACCATGCCCGCATGCAGGAACTGGGACGCGGCCGGCGGCGGCATCGCGCTGGGCCAGGCGGGCCTGCAGTCCGCGCCGTGGCAAGCCTGGACGGCGTCCTTGCGCACGGTGCCGGGCCAGCGCCGCCACGTGGCGCTGGCCGACGGCGGGCGCATGGAGCTGAATACGGACAGCGCCGCCGACGTCGATTACAGCGCCAGCCATCGCCGCATCCGCCTGCACCAGGGCGAGATCATGATCACGACGGCATCCGACCCGCGCCCCTTCCTGGTCGAGACCCCGCACGGCGTGATCCGCGCGCTGGGCACGCGCTTCGGCATACGCTGCACGCAAGGCGGCAGCAGCGTCAGCGTGTTCGAGCACGCGGTGGAAGTGCGCTGCGCGGCGCGCCTTGACGCCGTGCGCCGCGTGGAAGCGGGCCAGCAGCTGCGCTTCACGGCGAGCGGCGCCGAAAACGCGCAAGCCATGCCCGCGCACCAGGACAGCTGGCTGCGCGGCATGCTGGTGGCCGCCGACTGGCCCCTGCAGCAACTGGTGCAGGAACTGGCGCGCTACCGGCGCGGGCGCCTGGCATGCGACGCCGGCGTGGCGCAGCGCCCCGTCACGGGCACCTACCGCCTCGACGATATCGACGCCGTGCTGGAAAGCCTGTGCGCCTCGCACGGGCTGCAAGTGACGTACTTCACGCGCTACTGGGCCACGGTGTCGGCCCGCGCTGCCTGATATTTTTCGTTTTTTTTTTGCGCCAGGGGTTGGTGTTTCGCTGCGCTGCTTCGGCTTCCTAGTCAAGAAGCCGATTCACAGGCCCTTTTCCTATCCCTCCGAGCAGAAAGACCGAACATGCAATTGACCACCCCCGTCCTCCATCCCGCCGCGCGCGCCATCCGCCTGGCCCTCATCGCCATGGCTTGCGCCGCCCCCGCCGCCTTCATCGCCGCGCCCGCATTGGCGCAAGGCCAGGCTGCCGCCGCGCCGCAAAGCTACGCCATCGGCGCGGGCCCGCTGGCCACCGCCCTCAACGATTTTGCCGTGGCCGCCGGCGTCAGCCTGTCGACGGACCCCGCGCAGACGCGGGGCCTGCGCTCGCCCGGCGTGCGCGGCAGCTTTGGCGTCGCCCAGGGCTTTGCCCAGGTGCTGGCCGGCAGCGGCCTGGAAGCCGTGCAGCTGCCGAACGGCGCCTACGTGCTGCGCCAGGCGGCCGCACCTTCCACCTCGGCGGCCGGCGTGGAAAAGACCATGGCCCCCGTGACGGTCAGCGCCAGCATGGAGCGCGACCCCGTCAGTGAACACAGCAACTCGTATGCGGCGCGCGCCGTCACCGTCGGCAAGGGCGTGCAAACCCTGCGCGAGATTCCCCAGTCCGTCAGCGTGGTCACGCGGCAGAAGATGGATGACCAGAACCTCAACACCATCGACGCCGTGCTGGCCAACACCACCGGCATCACCATGTACGACAGCCCCATGGGCGGGCGCTATGTGTATTCGCGCGGCTTCATGGTAGAGACGTACCAGTTCGATGGCGTGAACCGCGCCATGTACTACCCGCAGGCGAACAGCTTCACCAGCAATACGGCCATGCTGGACCGCGTGGAAATCGTGCGCGGCGCGACGGGCCTGCTGCAGGGCACAGGCTCGCCTGGCGCGGCCATCAACATGGTGCGCAAGCGTCCGCTGGCGGAAAAGCAGGTGCAGCTGGCGCTGGGCGCGGGCCGCTGGAACGACGTGCGCGGCGAAGTCGACGTCACGGGCCCATTGAACGCATCGGGCAGCATCCGCGGCCGCGCCGTGGCCGCGCATGACCAGCGCGATTATTTCTATGACGTGGCCGACAGCCGCACGGACGTGCTGTACGGCGTGCTGGAATTCGACCTGGCGCCGGGCAGCAAGCTGACGACGGGCGCCAGCTACGAAAAGCTGAAATCGACGCCGTTTTTCTCCGGCATGCCCCGTTACCTCGATGGCAGCGATCCGAAGCTGCCCCGTTCGACCTTCCTGGGCGCCGACTGGAACCGCTGGAATAGCAGACAGACGGCCGTCTTCGCCGAATTCGAACACCGCTTCGACGCGGACTGGTCGCTCAAGGCCAGCGCCAACTACACGCGCGAACGGCACGACGTGAAATACATGTTCAGCCAGGGCGCGATCAATCCCGTCACCCTGGCCGGCATGATGATGTACGGCGGCGTGTTCGACTACGGCAGCACCAACAAGGGCATCGACCTGTCGCTCGACGGCAAATTCAACGCCTTCGGCCGGCGTCACGGCTTCAGCGCCGGCATCAGCACGAACCGCCTGGAAAGCGACAGCGACTACAATCTGGCCCTGCTGCAGCAGCCGAACAACCCGCTGCAGCCGAACCACGGCGTGGCCGAACCGAGCGACGCCTGGTTCCGTCAAAACAGCTACCGGGGAGACCCCAGCGTGACGACCATGACGCAGACGGGCGCATATGGCGTGGCCCGCTTCAGCGTCAGCGATCCGCTCACCGTGGTGGCGGGCGCGCGCGTGTCGAACTACAAGTCCAGCAGCGTGTACCGCGACACGGGCGACGTGTACATCGACCCGTATCGCGAAAACGGCGTGCTCACCCCATATGGCGGCGTGATCTACGCCTTCGATCCCCGCTGGTCCGGCTATGCCAGCATCTCCGACATCTTCCAGCCGCAGAACCAGCGCACGGCGGACGGCGCCCTGCTCGACCCGCTGAAAGGCCGCAACCTGGAAGCGGGCGTGAAAGGGGAACTGTTCGACGGCAAGGTCAATGCGTCGCTGGCGCTGTTCCGCATCGAGCAGCGCAACCGCGCCGAACTCGACCTGGTCAATACCTGCTCCAGCGGCACGGAATGCTATTTCTCGACGGGCAAGGTGCGCAGCGAAGGGCTCGATGCGGAGATCAGCGGCGAAGTGGCGCGCGGCTGGCAGCTGTTCGCCGGCTACACCCTGAACAATTTCAAGTACCTGGACCAGACGTCGAATGCGGGCGTGATGTTTGCCAGCACCTACTCGCCGCGCCACATGCTGCGCGCGTGGAGCGACTACCGCCTGCCCGGCGCCCTGCAGAAGTGGAGCGTGGGCGGCGGCGTGAACTTCCAGACGGAGAGCTCGCGCGTCACGCGCGACGTGACCGTGGCGCAGGGCGCATACGCGTTGTGGAGTGCGCGCGCCGCCTACCAGATCGACCGCAACTGGACGGCCGCGCTGTCCGTGACGAATCTGCTCGACAAGCGCTACTACCAGACGGTGGGCGCGCCTGCGTGGGGCAATTTCTATGGCGAGCCGCGCAAGGCGCAACTGACCTTGCGCGCCCGCTTCTAAACGACGCCTAGGTTGCCGGACGCAGGGGCGCCTTCGGCAGCGGGATGAATTCCGTCTCGCCCGGCACCTGTCCCATGCGCTGGGCGCTCCAGTCGTCGGCCGCCTGCGACAGGCGCTCCTTGCTGGACGAGACGAAATTCCAGAACAGGAAACGGTGGCCGTCCAGCGGCTCGCCGCCGATGACGACAAACTGCACGGGACCGCTGCCCGCCGTCACGACAGGCACGGTGCCCGCCTCCAGCAAGGCCATGGTGTGCGGCGCCAGCGCCACGCCGTCGACGCGCACCTCCCCGCTGATCGGGTAAACCGCCGCTTCCGCCGGCAAGCCGTCCAGGCGCAGCTCCTTGCCTGCCTCCAGCGCCACGTCCAGGTACACGGTCTGCATGTAGGTGCGCACGGGCGAGGTTTGCCCAAAGGCCGTGCCGATCAGGACCTTCACCACGGCGCCATCGAGCGGCACGACGGGAATGTCGGCTTGCGGCGTATGCGTGAAACTCGGTTCGTCTTCCTCGTGCGCCTTCGGCAGCGCGGCCCACAGCTGCAAGCCGTGCGTGCGGTGCGGCTGGCCGGCCAGGTCGTGCGGCGTGCGTTCCGAATGCACGATGCCGCGCCCGGCCGTCATCCAGTTGATGGCGCCCGGTTCGATGCGCTGGTACGACCCGATGCTGTCGCGGTGGTCGATCGCACCTTCGAACAGATAGGTGACGGTGGCCAGGCCGATATGCGGATGGGGGCGCACGTCGTGGTTGGCGTCGGGCGCCACGTCGATGGGGCCGAAATGGTCGAAGAAGATGAAAGGGCCGACGGCCTGTTTTACCGCGGAAGGCAGCAGGCGCCGCACGACGAAGCCGCCACCGAGGTCCTTTTCGTGGCTTTTCAGGATGGCCGTGCTCATGCCAGCACCGTCGTCACTTCGGTGGTGACCGCTGTCATCAATTTGTGCAGCGGGCATTTGCCCGCGGCGGACAGCAATTCCTGACGCTGCGCATCCGTCAGGTCGCCCGTCAGGTGCAGGGTGGCGGCCAGGCGGTACACGCCCTTGCGCTCTTCGCTGGCATCGCGTTCCGTACTCACTTCCACGTGCTCGAGGGGAATGCCCTTGTGCCTGGCGTACCAGACCACCGTGAGCGCCTTGCAGGCCGACAGCGCCGCGTCGTACAGGTCGTGCGGCGAAGGGCCGGCATCGCCGCCGCCCTCCTCCACCGAGGCGTCGGCGGAAATGATGTGATCGCGCACGTGCACGATATGGCGCATGGGTTGCGACTGGTCGCGGATGGCTTTGATGGTCATGGCGTTCCTTGGTGCGTTTGGAAAGCCACAATTTACACCGTTTGCCCGCTTTGCGCAGCCTGCTCCCCGGCTATCTGGTCATTTGATGCGGAACAGGGCATCGACCGTCTGCGCCATTTTGAGGCTGGTGACCGTCAGCATGTCGTCGGGATTTTGCCGCTGGCGGCTATTCGCGCGATTGTAGCGGTCCGATGGCACCAGGCCCACCGCATTGCCCAGGTTTTTCAGCTGGTCCGACGAGATGCCGGCCACGGCGCCCGCGCGCTTGCCGAAGCCGCGCGCCATGGAATCGGCCTTGCGCTGCGCATCCTTGACGGCTTCGCCCATCAGTTCCTCTTCCAGGCGGATGCGCTGCGTGGCGCCGAAGGTGACGGCAAACGCATCGAGGTTGGGCATGGCCAGCAGCGGACGCATGACGGCGGGCCATTTCGACAGGTCGGCCACGTTGATATGCACGCTCGCCTTGATCTGGTATTGCGGATTGGCGGGGTCCTGCTCGGCGCCCTTGCGGATTTCCTTGCGCACGTCGCGCACCTCGATGCCGGCGGCCGCCTCGGACAAGCCCTGCTCCACCAGCAGCGCCTTGATTTCCGCGATGCGCGTCTGGACCAGCGCAGTGGCGACCTCCGGCGCCGGGTCGAAGGCGCTGACGTCGAAATCGATCTCGCCCAGGTCCGGCGTGACGAAGCTGTAGGCCGTGCCCGTCGCATGGATGAAGGGATAGGAGGGCAGATCGCCGGCCAGGGCGGCGATGGGCAGGCAGGCGAACACGATGGACAGCAAGCGGCGTTTGAACACGGATACTCCGGCACGGTTAAGGTGCATGAAGTATCCGCCAAGATGACCGATTTGACAACAGACTAATCGAGCGTGCGCGCCACGCGAAAACCCACGATATCGTTCGACAGCACGGTGGAAAAGCCGTTGCGCAGGGCCGAGCGCAGGTAGCGCGGGTGGTACAGCCAGCAGCCGCCGCGCAGGATGCGCCGGCTGCTGTCGCTGCCCTCTTCCCAGGCGCTGCCATCGACGGGCGCGCCCTCGTAATTGTCGTGCACCACGTCCTGCACCCATTCCCACACATTGCCATGCATGTCGAACAGGCCCCAGGGATTCGGCGCGAAGGTGCCCAGCGGGCTGGTGCCGCCCCGGTACACGCCGCGCGGGCCGCCGTTGTACACATACAGGCCGTCGTAGTTCGCCTGTTCCGTGCTGATCGTGTCGCCCACGTTGAAGGCCGTGCGCGTGCCGGCGCGGCACGCGTATTCCCACTCCGCTTCGCTGGGCAGGCGGTAATGCCGGCCCGTGCGTTCGCTCAGCCATGACAGGTACAGCTGCGCGTCATTCCAGCTCACGCCCACCACCGGGTGCTGGTCGTTCTGCACGAAGCCGGGATTGTCCCAGTCCGTTTCCGAACCGCCCGCCCATTGCGTCGCCTGCACGAACGCCCGCCATTCGCCCACGCTGACGGGATGGCGCGCCAAGGCGAACGGGCGCTCGATGCCGACCCAGTGCTGCGGTGTCTCGCGCTCCAGCCACGCCTGTTGCGAGCCGGCCTGGATAGCGGCCTTGTGCTCCGTCTCGTGCGCGCCCATCTGGAAGCGGCCGCTGGGAATGAGCACCAGTTCCGGTCCCTGGCCCGAACCGTCGAGGTAATCGTCGCGCAGGATGCCTTCGGCATTGGCCACCGGCTCCTCGATGGCCGCCGGCGCCGCTGCCGCTGCCGGTGTCGCACGGCTTCATCTCCGGCGCCATGTTCCTGTGCATCGGCGTGCTGTAGGATGTCAAGTAGGCCAAAGGGAGGATGCTCCTCCCGGTATCGTGGTGCGACTAGTGCAAGGTTGG
>NZ_WFLI01000073.1 GCF_009208555.1 Janthinobacterium violaceinigrum
CCTCGCCCGCGACCTTGCCGCCGGACTACCCGCGCGACGCACGCCAGCCAGCCGGTGCGGCGGACCAGCCGGCGATGAGCCAGCAAGCGATGATACAGGCGGCGGCCCAGGCCGCCGTGGCAGCGCAGCTGGCGCACATGACGCCGCCCGCAGCACCCAGCCTGCCGCCGGTGGCCGCGCCCGACAACAGCCAGATCCAGGTGCAACGCAGCGTGGCCGCGCCGCAAATCAATCCCGGCGTGCAGCAAGCCTACCAGGCCTTCAACGGGGGCCAGCTGGGCCTTGCTCGCCAACAGTATGAAACGGTGCTGCGGCAGGATGCCAACAACCGCGACGCGCTGCTGGGCCTGGCGGCCGTGGCCCTGCGCGAGAACCAGGGCGCGCAGGCGGCAGCCTTGTACGTGCGTTTGCTGGAAATCAATCCCGACGATGGCGAAGCGCTGGCCGGGCTGATCGGCCTGCGCCAGGGCGACGTGGTACAAAGCGAGGCCAAGCTGAAAGCCATCCTGGCACGCAGCCCCGACAGCGCTCCCGTGCTGTTTGCACTGGGTAATGTGTACGCCAAGCAGCGCCGCTGGAATGAGGCGCAGCAGCAATTTTTCCGCGCCTACGGCGCCGCGCCCGGCAATCCCGACTATGCCTTCAACCTGGCCGTGGGCCTGGACCGGTTGAACCAGCCCAGGCTGGCCGCCACCTATTACCAGCGCGCATTGACCCTGGCGCAAACCACGCCTGCCGCCTTCGACCAGGCCGTGGTGCAAACGCGCTTGCGCGAACTCGCGGCCCCCGCGCCGGCGGCAGGCGCAAGCACGGGCCCGGCCCCGGCCGACCCGGCCATCATCATCACCCGTCAGGAATAAGCGCTACATGGCAGAACAGGCAAAACTTCCACTGGGCAAGTTGCTGATCCAGAAAGGCGTGATCAGCGAAGACCAGCTGCGCATCGCCCTGATCGAACAGCGGCGCAGCAGCGAACCGCTGGGCAAGCTGCTGATCACTTTGGGCTTCGTCACGGAAGCCACCGTGCGCGAGGCGCTCAGCGAAAACCTGAAACAGGTGAGCGCGGACCTGTCCAGCCTGGTGGTCGACGCCATCGCCCTGAAACTGATCCCGAAAGACGTGGCCAAGCGCTACCGTGTCTTTCCCATCGTCTACGAGCGGCAGGCGGACAACCTGATCCTGGCCATGGCCGACACCAGCAACATCGTTGCGCTCGACCAGATCAGCGCCATGCTGGTCAAGGGCATCACGATTTCCACGGTGCTCGTCAACGAATCGGACATTTCGCGCGCCATCGACCAGTACTACGGCTTCGAGCTGTCGATCGACGGCATCCTGCATGAAATCGAGACGGGCGAAGTCAGCTACCAGAGCATGGCCTCGCCCTCGGACGAATACAGCCAGCCCATGGTGCGCCTGATCGACGCGCTGCTGGCCGACGCCGTGCAGAATGGCGCTTCGGACATCCATTTCGAGCCGGAACAGTCGTTCCTGCGCATCCGCTACCGCATCGACGGCATTTTGCGGCAGATCCGCAGCCTGCACAAATCGTACTGGCCCGCCATGGCCGTGCGCCTGAAGGTGATGTCGAACATGAATATCGCCGAGGCGCGCGCGCCGCAGGATGGGCGCATCAGCATCAAGTTTTCCGGGCGGCAAATCGACTTCCGCGCATCCGCGCAGCCCACCACGCATGGCGAAAACGTCGTGCTGCGCGTGCTGGACCGGCAAAAAGGCATCGTGCCGCTGGACGCGCTGGGCCTGGCCGAGCCGGAACTGAACCTGTTGAAACTGATGATCGCGCGCCCCGACGGCGTGATCCTCGTGACGGGCCCGACGGGCAGCGGCAAGACCACCACCCTGTATTCGATACTCAACCATATCAATACGGAAAGCGTCAACATCATGACCCTGGAGGACCCGGTCGAGTATCCGATGAACATG
This sequence comes from Janthinobacterium violaceinigrum, assembly GCF_009208555.1. Lineage (GTDB taxonomy): Bacteria > Pseudomonadota > Gammaproteobacteria > Burkholderiales > Burkholderiaceae_D > Janthinobacterium > Janthinobacterium violaceinigrum. Next base: position 1,945 of record NZ_WFLI01000073.1, read on the forward strand.
ATACGCCAGACCTCCGTCAACGAATCCGTCAAGCTGGGCTTTGCCGACGGCATCCGCTCGATGATGCGGCAAGACCCGGACATCATCCTCGTGGGCGAGATCCGCGACCGCGAAACGGCGGAAATGGCCTTCGCGGCCGCCATGACGGGCCACCAGGTGTATTCCACCCTGCACACGAGCTCGGCCATCGGTTCCGTGGCCCGCCTGCTCGACATCGGCATCTTGCCCGACATCATGGCGGGCAACATCATCGGCATCGTGGCGCAGCGCCTGGTGCGCCGGCTGTGTCCGCATTGCAAGGAAACGGTGATCGCCGACGACGTCGAGCGCCGCCTGCTGGGCCTGGCCAAGGACGAGGCGCCCGTGTCCATCTGCCGCGCCGCGGGCTGCGAGCGCTGCGCGCACCACGGCTACAAGGGCCGCCTGGCCATCATGGAAATCCTCAAGATGACGGCCGAACTCGATGAATTGACGGCGCGCCGCGCCAGTTTGCGCGAGCTCAAGGCCGCCGCGCGCGCGGCCGGCTTCAAGGGCATCGTCGACGACGGCATGCGCCGCGTGCGGGAAGGCGTGACTACCCTGGAAGAAGTGGGCCGCGTGGTCGACCTGACGGAAAGGCTGCTCTGATGGCGCAATATGTCTACCGCGCCATGGATGCCGCCGGCGCCCTGATTCCCGGCAGCATGGAGGCGGCCAACGTGCCGGACCTGGAAGCGCGCCTGCACCGCATGCAGCTCGACTTGATCGACTGCAAGATCACGGGCCAGTATCTGGTGCTGCTGGGCAAACGCATCATCCACCGCCGCGACCTCATCAATTTCTGCTTCCACATGGAGCAATTGACGGGTGCGGGCGTGCCCATCCTGGAAGGCTTGAACGACTTGCGCGAAAGCACGGACCATCCGCGCCTGCGCGAAGTCGTCACGGATCTGATTGAAAGCATCGAGGGCGGCCTGCCCCTGTCGGGCGCGCTGGCCCAGCATGGCGACATCTTCGACGCCACGTTTACCAGCCTGATACTGGCGGGCGAACAGAGCGGCAGGATCGCCGACGTGTTCAAGAACCTGTCGGAAAGCCTGAAGTGGCAGGATGAGCTGGCCTCGCAGACGCACAAGATCGTCATGTACCCCGTCATCGTGGCCATCGTCGTGGCGGCCGTGACGTTTTTCCTGATGATCTATCTGGTGCCCCAGCTGACGGCGTTCATCCGCAACATGGGCGGCGAACTGCCGCTGCATACGCGCGTGCTCATTGCCGTATCGAATGTGTTCATCGATTACTGGTATTTGCTGCTGAGCTTACCCGTGCTGCTGTTCTTCGGCCTGCGCGCGCTCATCCGCCGCAGCGACAGGGCACGCCATGCGTGGGATGGCCTGAAACTGCGGCTGTGGCTGGTCGGCCCCGTGCTGCACAAGATCATCCTGGCCCGCTTCGCCACGTTTTTTGCCCTCATGTATGCGTCCGGCATCACGATCCTCGAATGCATCCGCCTGTCCGAAGGCATCGCCGGCAACCAGGTGGTGGCGGCCGGCCTGCGCCGCGCGGCGCAGCTGATCAGCGAAGGCTACGGCGTTACCGCCGCCTTCCAGCACACGGGCATCTTCCCGCCGCTGGTGATCCGCATGCTGAAAGTGGGTGAAGCGACGGGCTCGCTGGACACGGCCTTGCGCAATGTCAGCTATTTCTACAACCGCGAAGTGAAGGAATTGATCGAAAAAGTGCAGGCCATGATCGAGCCCGCCATGACGGTGATCCTGGGCCTGCTGCTGGGCTGGATCATGCTGTCCGTGCTGGGGCCGATTTACGACACCATCAGCACGATAAAAACTTGAGATTCGAGGCCTGAGACCGCCGTGTTCCGCAAACAATTACTCTACATCACCAGCGACGCCCTGTGCGCCTACGACTGGAACCATGGCGTGCTGGGGCCCGGCCACGTCTTTCCCGCCAGCGCGGCCGGACTGGACGGCTTCGCCGCGTGGCTGGAAGATCCGCAGGCTCAACGCTCAGGCGTGCCCGCCTACCTGCTGACGGACTTGATCGAGGAAGATTTCCAGCGCCAGCTGCTGCCCCACGTGCGCGGCAAGGCGGGGCGCGCCCTGCTGGAACGGCGCAAGCAGCAATTGCACCGCGACACGCCCTACCGGGGCAGCACCCTGCTGGGCCGCGAAAGCACGGGCCGCCATGACGACCAGGTGCTGTTCTTCGCGCTGACCAACCCGTCGCTGCTGCAGCCGTGGACGGAAGCGCTCGAACACTTGCGCGTCCCCGTGGCCGGCATCTATTCGACCAGCCTGCTCAGCATCGCCCTCGTAAAAAAACTGTCGATCGCGCACGAACACCTGCTGCTGGTGACGCAGCAATCGGGCGGCTTGCGGCAAAGCTATTACGAAAATGGCCAGCTGCGCTTTTCGCGCCAGACGGCCACCATCGCACTCGACGGCGTGGCCGTGAATATCGCGCTGGAAACGGAAAAAACGCGGCAATTTCTCACCAGCACACGCATGCTGGCGCGCGGCGACGTCTTGAATACCGTCATCCTGGCGCCGGCCGCGCAGATCGCCAAGCTCGAACTGCTGTGCGACAACGGCGTGGAAGTGGCTTACCACTTCATCGACCTGCAGCTGGCCGGCGCGCGGGTGGGCTTGCGCCAGACGCCCGCCTTGGCCGACGAATTGCTGCTGACCTTGCTGGGCAAGCAGCCGCCGCCCAGCCACTACCCGCCCGGCGCGCTGGCCCGCTACTACCACTTCCAGCGCGCGCGCAAGACGCTGTATGGCGCCAGCGCACTGATCGGCGCGTCGGCAGCCCTGTGGTGCGCGATTAACTTGCTCGGTGGCATCACCGACGACGGCGCCACGCAGCGCCTGGCGCAGGAAACGGCGTCGTACCAGGAGCGCTACCGCAGCGTCATGTCGACGCAGCCGCCCGCGCCGGCCAAGACGCAGAACATGAAGGTGGCCGTCACCCTGGGCCAGATGATCGCCAGTCAGGCGCCGGAACCGGGCCGGCTGCTGGGCCTGCTGAGCGCCGCGCTGGACCAGGCGCCGCAAGTTGCGCTCAGCCAGCTGCACTGGCATGCGGGCCAGGCAGCCGCGCGCGCGGCCGGCAGCCAGCCAGCGCAGCAGCAGCAGCAGCAGCAGCAGCAGCAGCAAGGCGGGCCGCCCGGCAGCGCCCTGGCCGGCATTCCCCTCGCGCCGCCGCAGGCACTGCGCCTGGAAGCGGACGTGGCCATGCCGAACAATGACTACCGCGCGGCACTGGCCGCCATCACGGCCTTCGCGCAAACCCTGGTGCGCCAGCCCGGCATGCAGGTGACCATCGAAGAGACACCGCTGGATTTACGCTCCAGCGTGGCCCTGTCGGGCAAAAGTGCCGCGCCCGCGCCGGACAGCCATGCCCGCTTTACCCTCTTGCTCGCGTGGCAGCCATGAGCGGCCCCGTCAAGCAGCCGCCCCTGCCCGGCATGAAGCGGGCCGGCACACCCACGCGCACCCTGCCCGCCTGGCTGGGCGAGCTGCACCTGGTGCGCGGCGCCCTGCTGTGCTTTGCGCTGACCCTGCTGGCCAGCCTGGTGCTGCTGAGCTTGACCGCCGCCTACCGCATGCGCGCAGCGCAGCAGCTGGACCTGGCCCAGCACACGCGCGCGGCGGCGGCCACCCTGTTCAACCACGCGGAAGCGGAAAAGCAGGAAATCCGCGCCTACGAACCGCAATTCCTGGCCCTGCGCCAGCGCGGCCTGATCGGCGAGGAAAACCGCCTGGCCTGGATCGACGCCATCCGCCGCAGCCAGGAACAGCGCAAATTATTGCCGATCAGCTATGACATCAGCCCCCAGCAAGTGCTGCAAGTACCGCTGCCCATGGTGATGGGGCAATATCACCTGCGCGGCAGCCGCATGCGCCTGCAGATGGATATGCTGCACGAGATGGATTTGCTGAACCTGTTTGACGATTTGCGCCAGGCCGGCTATTTCGCCGTGCAGGATTGCACGCTCAAGCGCCAGGCATCGGCCGGGGCCGGCAGCGGCGCAACGCCCACCCTGGGCGCCGAATGCGAGCTGCTGTGGCTGACCCTGGGCAGCGTACCCGTGCTGGGGCGGCCATGAAGCGCGCCTTCGTCCTGGGCGCGCTGCTGGCCGGCGCCGCGTTCGCGGCCCAGGCCCAGGCACAGCGGCCCCAGCTGGGACGCTTGTTCCTGTCGCCCGAACAGCGCGCCCAGCTCGACGCGCAGCGCTACGGGCCGCCCGCG
>NZ_WFLI01000074.1 GCF_009208555.1 Janthinobacterium violaceinigrum
CCCGCGCTGGCCCTGGCCAGCCACCGCGGCGACGGCGCCGCGCCGCCCGCTTCGTCCAGCGTGCTGGCCTTGCCCGATCCGCCCGCCTGGCAGCGTTTGCACGATGCGGCTTCGGCATGGCAGGCGCCGTATGCGGGCGCGCCCGCGCTGTTTGCCGCCACGTATGCGCGCCGGAACGGCGACGGCGCGCAGGTGGGCTTGCAGCTGCACTGGTATGCGCGCCAGGCGCGCGATGCCGAGCTGCTGACGCACCAGGCCTTGCCATACGGCGCGCGCTGGATGCCGCTGGCGCAGCGCGTGCAGCACGTCGCCGTGGCTAGCGGCACGGTAAGTGTGCGCGAAGCCGTGCTGGCGCGCGGCGGCGAACGCCTGCTGGTGTGGCGCGTCTACCGCCAGGGCGGCGTCGTCACGGCCCGGCCCGTGCTGGTCAAACTGCTGCTGGCGCAAGCCAAGCTGCTGGGCACGCGCCAGGATGGGGCCGACATCATCGTCTTTGCCGCCTACGACGAACTGGCGCCGCCGCCGCGCGCACGCCTGCAAGCATTCCTGCGGGCGGCGCTGCCCGTCATCGAACAACGCCTGCAGGAGTTGCCGCATGGCCCTTGACACCGAGACGGGCCCCACACGGCAGGCTGGCGGCGCGGCCAATGCCGCCCCCCTGATCGTGCACGTGATCCACCAGCTCGACGTGGGCGGGCTGGAAAACGGCCTGGTCAACCTGATCAACCATTTGCCGCCCGAGCGCTACCGGCACGCCATCGTCTGCCTGAAGAACGCCACCGCGTTTCGCCAGCGCCTGACCACGCCCGGTGTCGACGTCATCAGCCTGGACAAGCGCGAAGGCAAGGACTGGCGCCATTATCTGCACCTGTACCGCGTGCTCAGACAGCTGCGCCCCGCGCTGGTACACACGCGCAACCTGGGCTGCCTGGAAGCCCAGCTGCTGGCCTGCCTGGCGGGCGTGCGCCTGCGCGTGCATGGCGAACACGGGCGCGACATGAGCGACTTGCACGGCACCCGCCGCAAATACCGGCTGCTGCGCAAATGCATGCTGCCGCTGGTGCAGCACTTCATCGCCGTCAGCGCCGACCTGGGCGAATGGCTGGTGAACGCCATCGGCGCGGCGCCCACGCAGGTGTCGCACATCGGCAATGGCGTCGACAGCGTGCAGTTCCATCCGCGCCTGGGGCCGCCTGCCGCCGTGGGCCCGCCCGGTTTCCTGTGCAACGGCGCCTTCGTCATCGGCAGCGTGGGCCGCATGGCGGCCGTCAAGGACCATGCCTCGCTGGTGCAGGCCTTCCTGCTGCTGCTGGCGCAGCCGGGCGCCCGCGCACGCCTGCGCCTGATCATCGTGGGCGACGGACCGTGCCGCCAGGCTTGCCTGGAACTGCTGCAGCAGGCGGGCGCCGCCCATCTTGCCTGGCTGCCCGGCACGCGCGACGACGTGGCCCAGCTGCTGCGCGCCATGGACCTGTTCGTGCTGCCCTCGCTGGCCGAAGGCAGCTCGAACACCATCCTCGAAGCGATGGCCACGGGGCTGCCCATCGTCGCCACGCAGGTGGGCGGCAACGCGGAACTGGTGCAGTCGGGCTGGAGCGGCACTTTGGTGCCACCCGGTTCGCCCGAGATGCTGGCCGACGCCATGCTTGACTACTACAGCATGCCCGAACTGGGGCCCCGCCACGGCGCGCGGGGCCGGCGCCAGGTGCTGGCCGAACACAGCCTGCCCGCCATGGCCGGCGCCTACCTGGCCGTGTACGACCGCCTGACGGGCGCCCGCCAGCCGTCCCCCCTGTCCACCTATCCCTGAAAGGCCACCCATGTGCGGCATCAGCGGCATCTTTGATTTGCAGGGCCAGCGCGACATCGACGTGCTGCTGCTGGCGCGCATGAACCACAGCCTGCGCCACCGCGGGCCGGACGAAGGGGGCTTGCACCGCGAGCCGGGACTGGGCCTGGCGCACCGGCGCCTGTCCGTGATCGACCTGGCCAGCGGTCAGCAGCCGCTGTTCAACGCCGACCGCAGCATCGCCATCGTCTTCAATGGCGAAATCTACAATTACCGCAGCCTGATGGCGGAACTGCGCCAGTTCGGCCACCCGTTCCGCACCAGCAGCGACACGGAAGTCATCGTCCACGCCTGGGAACAATGGGGCGAACACTGCGTGCGGCACCTGCGCGGCATGTTTGCCTTCGCCCTGTGGGACCGGCGCCGCCATGTGCTGTTCCTGGCGCGCGACCGCCTGGGCGTGAAACCCCTGTATTACGGCGAGGCGCAGGACGGCACCCTGCTGTTCGGCTCCGAACTGAAAGCGCTGCTCGCGCATCCGGCCATGCCGCGCGTGCTCGACCCGCTGGCCGTGGAAGAGTATTTCGCGTACGGCTACGTGCCCGAGCCGCGCAGCATCTTCCAGCACGCGCGCAAGCTGCCGCCCGGGCACACGCTGTCCATCCGCGCCGGCCAGCCGCTGCCCGCGCCGCAGTCCTACTGGGACGTTCCGTTCACGCCGAACCCGCCCGCCAGCGAGGCGCAGGCGGCCGACGAACTGCTGGCGCGCCTGCGCGAAGCGGTGCGCATCCGCATGGTGGCCGAAGTGCCGCTGGGAGCCTTCCTGTCGGGCGGCGTCGATTCCAGCGCCGTCGTGGCGCTGATGGCCGGGGCCAGCAGCACGCCCGTCAACACCTGCTCCATCTCGTTCGGCGACCCGGCCTACAACGAAGCGCGCTACGCCGACCTGGTGGCGCGCCGCTACGGCACGGCGCACCATGCGCGCCAGGTGGAGCAGGACGACTTCGAGCTGATCGACCTGCTGGCCAATATGTACGACGAACCGTTCGCCGACAGCTCCGCCATGCCCACGTACCGCGTTTGCCAGCTGGCGCGCCAGCGGGTCACGGTGGCCCTGTCGGGCGACGGCGGCGATGAAAGCCTGGCCGGCTACCGGCGCTACCGCCTGCACACGCGCGAGGAAAAGGTGCGCAAGGCCATGGCCCCCTTGCTGCCGGCGGGCCTGCGCCAGTCGCTGTTCGGCACCCTGGGGCGGCTGTATCCGAAGGCCGACTGGGCGCCCCGCTTCCTGCGCGCCAAGACCACGTTCGAGGGCCTGGCGCGCGACACGACGGACGCGTATTTTCACGGCGTCAGCCTGCTGGGCGATGCCATGCGCGCGCGCCTGTTCAGCCCTGAGCTGCGCCGCAGCCTGCAGGGCTACCGCGCTGTGGAAGTGCTGCGCCGCCACGCGCTGGCCAGCCCCGCGCAGGATCCCCTGTCGCAGGTGCAGTACCTGGACCTGAAAACCTATCTGCCCGGCGACATCCTCACGAAAGTGGACCGGGCCAGCATGGCGCATGCGCTGGAAGTGCGCTCGCCGCTGCTCGACCATGAACTGGTGGCGTGGATGTCCGGCCTGCCGCCGCAGTTCAAGCTGCGGCGCGGCGAAGGCAAGTACCTGCTGAAAAAAGCCCTGCGCCCGCTGCTGCCGGACTCCGTGCTGTACCGCCAGAAGATGGGATTTTCGGTCCCGCTGGCCGACTGGCTGCGGGGCCCGCTGCGCCAGCGCCTGCAACAGCGCCTGCTGGGCCCCATCCTGGCGCAGTGCGGCCTGTTCGACATGGATTACGTGCGTCTGCTGCTGGAGCAGCACGCGAGCGGACGGCGCGACTACAGCGCGCCCCTGTGGTCGCTGCTGATGTTCGAAGCCTTTCTGCGCCAGGTGCTGCCCGTCGATGGCCGCCAGTCGCCGGTGCCCTCACCGGCCATGGCAATGGAGTAAATCCATGCGCATCCTGCACATCCTCGACCACTCGCTGCCCCTGCACAGCGGCTACAGCTTCCGCACCCTGGCCATCCTGCGGCAGCAGCGGGCGCTGGGCTGGCACACCATGCAGCTCACCAGTGCCAAGCAAGGGCCGGCCGACGGCGCCCAGCAACTGGTCGATGGCTGGCATTTCTACCGCACGGCGCCCGCTGCGCGCTGGTGGGCGCGCCTGCCCGTGCTGCGCCAGGTGGCCGTCGTCATCGGCCTGGCCGTGCGCCTGCGCGGGCTAGCGCAGCGCCTCCAGCCCGACATCCTGCATGCGCATTCGCCCGCGCTGAACGCCATCGCCGCCCTGAACGCGGGGCGCGCTCTGGGCATCCCCGTCGTGTATGAAGTGCGCGCCTTCTGGGAAGACGCGGCCGCCGACCATGGCAGCAGCCGGCCCGGCGGCCTGCGCTACCGGCTCACGCGGGCGCTGGAAAGCTACGCGCTGCGCCGCGCCGACGCCGTCACCACCATCTGCGACGGCTTGCGGCGCGAGCTGTGCGCGCGCGGCGTGCCCGCGCATAAGATCACCGTGATTCCGAACGCCGTCGATGCGGGCGCCTTCAGCGTCACCGCGCCCGGCGACCTGTGGCTGGCGCACAAACTGGGTCTGCATGGCCATCTGGTCATCGGTTTCATCGGCTCGTTCTATGCCTACGAAGGACTGGCCCTGCTGCTGCGCGCCATGCCGCGCATGCTGGCCGCGCAGCCGGCGCTGCGGCTGCTGCTGGCCGGCGGCGGTCCGCAGGAAGCGGCGCTGCGTGCGCTGGCGGCGCAACTGGGCATCGCCCGCGCCGTGGTGTTCGCCGGCAGGGTGCCACATGCGCAGGTAGCCGCCTATTATCAGCTGGTCGACATCTGCGTATATCCGCGCCTGCCCATGCGCCTGACGGAGCTGGTGACGCCCTTGAAACCGCTCGAAGCGATGGCGCAGGGCCGCCTCGTGGTGGCGTCCGACGTGGGCGGCCACCGCGAACTGATCGAACATGGCAAGACGGGCATGCTGTTTCGCGCCGGCGACGCCGAATCGCTGGCGCAGGCCATACTGGCCCTGCTGCTGGCGCCCGCCAGCTGGCCCGCGCTGCGGCGCCAGGCGCGCGCGTTCGTCGAGACGGAGCGCAGCTGGGACGCCAGCGTGGCCCGCTATGCGCCCGTGTATGCGCGCATGGCGGCGCGCAGGACTGCGGAAGTGGCGCCATGATCTTTACGGGCCTGCGCATCGCACTGGTCGGCCCGCTGCCGCCGCCGGCCGGCGGCATGGCGAATCAAACGGCGCAGCTGGCGCGCTTGCTGCGCGACGACGGCGCGCAAGTGCAGCTGCTGGCCGTCAACGGCCCCGTGCTGCCGCCCTGGCTGGCGCGCATCCGCTACCTGCGCGCCGCGCTGCGCCTGCCCATGTACCTGTGGCGGCTGTGGCGCACGGCCAATACGGTCGACCTGTTCCACATCATGGCCAATTCCGGCTGGTCCTGGCACCTGCACGCGGCGCCCGCGCTGTGGATCGCCAGCCTGAAAGGCAAGCCGGCCCTGCTCAACTACCGGGGCGGCGAAGCAGCCGTTTTTTTCGCCCGCGCGCCCCGCCTGGTGGCGTTCAGCCTGCGCCGCGCCAGCGCCATCGTCGTGCCTTCCGCCTACCTGGCCGCCATCTTCGAGCAATATGGCCATACGGCCCACGTCGTGCCCAACGTGGTGGACTTGCAGCGCTTTACGCCGGCCGCACCGCGCGCGTCAGCGGCCGAGGCGCCCTGCATCCTCGTGGCGCGCCACCTGGAAAGCCTGTACGACAACGCCAGCGCCGTGCGCGCGCTTGCCATCGTGCGCCAGGCCTATCCCGCGGCGCGCCTGGTGCTGGCCGGCGGCGGGCCGCAGCGCGCGGCGCTGGCGCGCCTGGCCAGGTCGCTGGGCGTTCTCGATTCCGTGCGCTTCACCGGCCCCGTCGACAACGCCGCCATGCCGGCCCTGTACCAGGCCAGCGACATCGTCCTCAATCCCAGCCTGGCCGACAACATGCCCATTTCCGTGCTCGAAGCGCTGGCCTGCGGCGTGCCCGTCGTCAGCACCGATGTGGGCGGCATCCCCGCCCTGCTGCAGGACGGCGTGACGGCGCTGCTGGTGCCGCCCGGCCATCCAGCCGCCATGGCGCAGGCCATCGTGGCGCTGCTGCGCGACCCGCCGCGCGCGCAGGCGCTGGCCCAGGC
>NZ_WFLI01000075.1 GCF_009208555.1 Janthinobacterium violaceinigrum
GGCCCCTTGCTGGCAGCCGCCCAGGGCGGCGGCAAGGCCAGCGCCGCCACGGTCGCCGCGCAAGCGGACAGCGGCGACTTTGCCGACAGCCTGGGCCAGGCCCAGGGCAAGACAAGCGCCACGCCAGGCGCCAGCTTGCCAGCCGGCAAGGCCGAACCGGGCAAGCTGGCCATCGATGCGCAGCTGGCCGCCACCGCCAAGGCGGGCACGGCCGTGGCCGAACCGATCCTCAAGGAGGCACCTGCCGACCTGAGCCGCCTGGCAGCCCAGTTGCAGCCGGGCGCGCTGCAGCAGGCGGCCGCTGCCGCAGCCGTGCCGGCAGACAAGCTGGCTGGCCGGGTGGGCACGCCTGCCTGGGACCAGCAACTGGGACAGAAAGTCGTGTGGATGGCGGCCGGCGGCGACCAGAGCGCCACCCTGACCCTGAATCCGCCGGACCTGGGCCCCTTGCAAGTGGTCCTGACGGTTACCAATGACCAGGCCGATGCCGCCTTCATGTCGGCCCAGCCGGAAGTACGCCAGGCGCTGGAAGCGGCCATGCCCCGCCTGCGCGAAATGATGAGCGAAGCGGGCATCGCCTTCGGCAGCGCCACCGTCTCGGCCGGCACGCCGGAACAGCAAAACAATGGCGAGCGTGCCGCCTCGGGCGAACGCCGCGGCAATAGCCAGGGCGGCGGCGTAGCGGGCGGCGAGATCGCCATCGCGCCGGCAGCAGGCGGACGCAGCCGGGCCAGCCTGAGCGCCGTGGATACCTTTGCCTGAGGCCAAATCGTCGTCCTCAGGCCACAGGCGCGCCCCGCAGCGTAACTTTTCGTATAAAAACAGCGAGTTGAGGGCGCTTCCGCCCTCTTTTCACTGCATCCTTCTGCGCAGAATTTGCCGATAATGACATAATGGCGTCGTGATCCACTTCCATGCACTCGAGTACCATTGAAAGCAAATCCAAAAATGAAAGCAGATCCGAAAGCAGATGCAGGCCTGGCCCCCGCCGGCGCCTCGAAAAAGAAGCTTCTGATCATAGTGCTGGCCTCGGTGCTGGTGGCTGGCGGCGTCGGCGGCGGTGCCGCCTGGTATTTCTTGCATGGCAAGGCCGATAAAGAAGAATCGGCGCCCAGCAAGAAAAAACATGCTGCCTCGAAGGCCGGTCCGCCCGTCTTCGTGCCTGTCGATGCCTTCACCGTCAACTTGCAGCCGGAAAATGGCGAACAATACCTGCAGATCGCATTCACCCTGCAGGTGAGCAGCCCCGAAGAAATGGATAGCATCAAGCTCAACATGCCGAAGGTGCGCAGCCGCTTGCTGCTGCTGTTGTCCGGCAAGAAAGCATCGGAACTCAACACCGTGGAAGGCAAGCAGCAACTGGCGGCCGAAATCATCAATCAGGTGAACCAGCCGTTCGAGGACAAAGGGCCGGAGCAGGACGTGACGGACGTATTATTTACCGCATTCATCATTCAATAAGCAGCCATGGCCGATAATTTCCTCTCCCAGGAAGAAGTCGATGCCCTTCTGAAGGGCGTCAACGGAGACCAGGACGACGCGCAGGCGCCGGAAGATGTCACGGGAGTTCGTACCTACAACCTGGCAACCCAGGAGCGCATCGTGCGCGGCCGGATGCCAACGTTGGAAATTATCAACGAGCGCTTCGCCCGGCTGCTGCGCGTAGGCCTGTTCAACTTCCTGCGCCGCAGCGCCGAAGTGTCCGTCGGCTCCGTGCGCGTCTCGAAATACAGCGAATTCATCCGCAACCTGGTGGTGCCGACCAATCTGAACCTGGTGCACATGAAACCGCTGCGCGGCACGGCCCTGATGGTCTTCGATCCGGGCCTCGTCTTCCTGCTGGTCGACAACCTGTTCGGCGGCGACGGACGTTTCCACACGCGCGTCGAAGGGCGCGACTTTACGCAGACGGAGCAGCGCATCATCCTGCGCATCCTCGATATCGTCTTTGAAGCCTATACCAAGTCGTGGGAACCAGTCTTCCCCGTCGAGTTTGAATATATCCGTTCAGAAATGAACACGCAGTTCGCCAATATCGCCACGCCCAACGAAGTGGTGGTCGCCTCCACGTTTACGGTGGAACTGGGCTCCGTTTCCGGACAAATCCACTTCTGCATGCCGTATTCGATGATCGAGCCGATCCGCGATTCGCTGACCTCGAGCCTGCAGGGCGAGGCGCTGGAAGTGGACAAGCGCTGGATCCGCCTGATGACGCAGCAGATCCAGATCGCCGAAGTGGAGCTGGTGGCCTCGCTGGGCACGGCCCGCGTGTCGTTCGATGAAATCCTGAACATGAAGGTGGGCGACATCATCCCGCTGAACATCCCGGAACTGATCGCCGCCACCGTCGACGGCGTGCCCGTGATGGATTGCACGTACGGCGTATTGAACGGACAATATGCATTGAAGGTGGAGAAACTCCTCGCCAATGCCGATAACATGAACAACCATTAAGAAATATACGGGCCGCGCTGCGGCCCGCATCTGTACAACAGGAGAAACACATGTCTGACAACCAAGACGACCAAAGCGCGGAAGACGATTGGGGCGCGGCCATTGCCGAGCAGGCCAAGGCGGAAGCGGAAGCGCTGCAGAACCAGGCCGCCAATACGGCCAGCGCGGCCAGCGCCGCCGTGTTCAAGGACTTTTCCAAGCAGGCGTCGAAGTCGGAAACGCACAACGATATCGATTTCATCCTCGATATCCCCGTGCAGCTGACGGTCGAACTGGGCCGTACCAAGATCGCCATCAAGAACCTGCTGCAACTGGCGCAGGGTTCCGTGGTCGAGCTCGACGGCCTGGCCGGCGAGCCGATGGACGTGCTGGTCAACGGCTGCCTGATCGCCCAGGGCGAAGTGGTGGTGGTCAATGACAAGTTCGGTATCCGCCTGACGGACATCATCACGCCTTCCGAACGCATCCGAAAATTGAATAAATGAAGCCTGGCCTGTTGATTTCCACCCTGCTGCCGCTGGCGGCAGCCTGCTGCATCGCCCAGGCGGCGCCGGCAGCGGCGGCTCCTGCAACGGCATCGGCTGCCGTCACGGCGTCCGCGCCGGCATCCGCGCCGGCCGAAGTAGTCACCGAAAAACCCGCGGCAACCGCCGAAGCGGTGCAAGCACCAGCGCCGGCCCCTGCCGCCGCCCTGCCCGCCATGCCGCCCGGCGCGCCCATGACGATGGCGCCGACGACGTCGGCCGGCAGCTTGCTGCAGACCATCTTCGCGCTCGTCTTCGTGCTGGCCCTGCTGATCGGCCTGGCCTGGTTCATGAAGCGCTATGGCCCCAAGGTCATGGGCGGCAACAGCAAAATGCGCGTCGTCAGCTCGCTCAGCCTGGGCGGACGCGAACGCATCGTCCTCGTCGAAGTGGCGGACCAGTGGATCGTCGTCGGCGCTTCGCCCGGCCGCGTGAACGCGCTGGCCACCCTGCCGCGCCAGGAAAGCGAACTGCCGCAACTGGCCACGGCGCAAAACGGCCCCGCGGCCGCCAATTTTTCCGAATGGCTGAAACAGACCATCGAAAAACGCAATGGGAAATAAGCCGGCAATGACGCAGCGGACGATGGCATTGAGCAATATCAAGACTCCCCTGACCTGGCTGCTGGCCATCGCCGCCCTGGCCTTGCCGCTGTGGGCGCTGGCGCAGCCGGGCATCCCGGCCTTCACCAGCACGCCGGCGCCGGGCGGCGGCCAGAATTACTCGCTGCCCGTGCAGACGCTCATCCTGATGACGTCGCTGACTTTCCTGCCGGCGGCCCTCCTGATGATGACCTGCTTTACGCGCATCATCATCGTGCTGTCCCTGCTGCGCCAGGCCATCGGCACGCAGTCGGCGCCGCCCAACCAGGTGCTGGTGGGGCTGGCCCTGTTCCTGACCCTGTTCGTCATGGGCCCCGTGTTCGACAAGATCTACACGGATGCCTACCTGCCTTACCAGGAAAACAAGATCAGCATGCAGCAGGCGATGGACAAGGGCGTCGATCCCCTGAAAACCTTCATGCTCAAGCAGACGCGCCAGGCCGACCTGGCCCTGTTCGCCAAGATGTCGCGCTCGCCGGCCCTGCAAGGCCCGGAAGACGTGCCGCTGCGCATCCTCGTGCCCGCCTTCGTCACCAGCGAACTGAAGACGGCGTTCCAGATCGGCTTTGCCATCTTCATCCCGTTTCTGATCATCGACATGGTGGTCGCCAGCGTGCTGATGTCGATGGGGATGATGATGATGTCGCCGGCTACCATCTCGCTGCCGTTCAAGCTGATGCTGTTCGTGCTCGTCGATGGCTGGCAATTGCTGCTGGGCTCATTGTCACAGAGTTTTTACTAGGGGAAATAGATGACACCCGAAAGCGTCATGACCCTGGGCCGCCATGCGATGGAAATCACCTTGATGGTGGCCGCGCCCATGCTGCTGGTCGCCCTCATCATCGGCTTGATCGTCAGTATTTTCCAGGCGGCCACGCAGATCAACGAGGCGACCCTGTCCTTCATCCCCAAGCTGGTCGGCATCTTTGTCGCCATCGTCGTGGCGGGCCCCTGGATGCTGTCCGTCATGCTCGACTACATGCGCCAGGTCTTCACGGGCATCCCGAACCTGGTGGGCTAGTGCCGCAACCGTTGCCATGCTGACCCTGTCCAGCATTGAACTGAACACGTGGATCGCAGCATTGCTGTGGCCGCTTAGCCGCATCCTCGGCCTGATTGCGGCCGCCCCCCTGTTCGGCAACGCGGCCGTGCCGGCCAGCGTGAAGGTGGCGCTGGGCGCGCTGCTGGCCATGATCATCGCCCCCACCGTGCCGGCCTTGCCTGCCGTCAATCCGATGTCCTTGCCCGGCTTGCTGATCCTCACGCAAGAGATGCTGGTGGGCCTGGCCATGGGCTTTTCCATACGCATCGTGTTTTCCGCCATTGAAATGGCGGGCGAGATCAGCAGCCTGACCATGGGCCTGGGCTTCGCCTCGTTCTTCGACCCGCAAACCAAGGGCAGGTCTTCCGCCATCAGCCAGTTCCTCGTCATGCTGGCCACGTTGATGTTTTTGACAGTCAACGGACACCTGGTCTTGCTGGCAGCGCTGGCGGAAAGCTTTGTCAGCCTGCCGATTTCATCAAGCCCCATCAGCAGCGGCGGCTTCCAGCAATTGGCGGCGTGGGGCGGCGAGATCTTCCGTTCCGGCCTGCAAATATCGCTGCCCATCATCGCCGCCCTGCTGCTGACCAACGTGGCGCTGGGTATCCTGACGCGGGCCGCGCCGCAGCTGAACATTTTCGGTATCGGCTTCCCCGTCACCCTGGGCGTGGGCTTGCTGGTGATCAGCATGGTCCTGCCCTACCTGGCCACGCCGTTCCAGAACATGTTCCTGCGCGGCATAGAAACGGCGCGCCTGCTGCCGCGCGGCTTTGCCACGCGCGACCGGCCGCCCCCGCCCGCGCCGCCCAATCCCTTGCGGCCCGCGTCAGGATACCCAGCGCCACGTTGGTCAGCAGCAGGGCGGCGATGATGGG
>NZ_WFLI01000076.1 GCF_009208555.1 Janthinobacterium violaceinigrum
GGCGGCCAGGCGAGTCCGGACGCGCCGCCGGCGCACGCTTCCGCGCCGGCGCTGGCGCCCGTGGCACCGTGGCCGCTCGTGCTGATCTACGGACTGGCAGGGCTCGGCTATATCGTCACGGCCACGTATCTGCCCGTGCTGGTGGGCGCGGCCTTGCCCAATCTCAATTCCGCCCACGTGTGGGCCGTGTTCGGCCTGGGCGCGGCGCCCTCGTGTTTCCTGTGGCACCGGCTGCACGAGCGGCTGGGCACGCGCCGGGCGCTGCGGCTGAACTTGCTGCTGCAGGCGCTGGGCGTGGCGCTGCCCGTGCTGGCGCCGTCGGCCGCCGGCTACCTGCTCAGCGCCATCCTCGTCGGCGGCACGTTTGTAGGCACGGTGACCATCGCCATGCCGGCCGCGCAGCGGGCTGCGGGCAAGGCGGGCGCCAACATGATGGCCATCATGACGATCGTGTATGGCGTGGGCCAGATCATCGGCCCCGTGCTGGCCGGCAGCCTGTATGCGCAGTCGCACAGTTTCAATAGCGCACTACTGGCGGCCGCCGGCGCGCTGCTGCTGGCCATCGCCGTGAGCCTGCGGCTGTAAGCTGCCGGCGTCAGAGGTCGAATGCGCTGCGCATGAAGTCGCTGCGCAGCGCGTTGACCCTGGCGGAATCGCGCGTGTAGTACAGCTTGTTCGTCAGCAGCACCGCATAGCGGCCGCGCCGGGGACTGAGCCACATGGCCGTGCCCGTGAAACCCAGATGGCACCAGACGTCGTCCTGCGCCAGCGTGCCTGCCGCCGGGTGCCAGAACAGGCCCCGCGACGGTGTCAGGGCGCCCGTCTGCACCGTCAGCGAGTCGCGCACCCAGCCGGCGTCAAACACTTCGCCGTGGCGGCCCGCCTGCGGCGCCAGCATCGCTCCCAGGAAGCGCTGCAGGTCGGGCACGTTGGAAAACAGCCCGGAGATGCCGCACACGCCGCCCAGCAGCCGGGTGGAAAAATCATGCACGACGCCGGACAGGTGCGCGCCCGCCTGCTCGCAATACTCGGTGGGCGCGACCAGCGCGCCAAGCGCGGCGGGCAGGGGGCCGAAGCCCGTGGCGGCCATGCCCAGCGGCCGCAGCACGTGCTCGTCGAGCGCCTGGTCCAGGGGCATGCCCAGCAAGCGCTCGATGACAAAGCCGAGGATCAGGGCTGCGCGGTCCGTGTATTCCACGGCCTGGCCCGGCATGCCTTCCAGCGGCTCGCGCAGCACGCCGCGCACGATATCGTCGTACACCTCGCCATAGCTGGCGCGCAGGCGGGCGCGCAGCGGCAAGCCGGCCGTATGGGTGAGCAGCTGGAAGACCGTGATGGGCGCCAGCGCGTAGCCGACCGTGCCGGGCAGCAGGTCGGCCAGGCGGTCGTCCAGGCGCAGGCGCCGGCGTTTCAGCAGCCAGCCCACCAGCGGCCAGACGCTGACGACCTTGGTCAGCGAAGCGATGTCGAACAGGGTGTCGACCTGCATGGCGGCGCTGGCGGGCTCCGGCGTGAGCCGCCCGGCCGCGCCCGCCACGCCGTCGTGCATATCGTGGCCGACTGTTCCAAAGGCCCAGGCCGCGCCTGGAAAAATGCCATTCTGCACGCCGGCCTGCGCCAGCGCCGCCAGGTGGTTTTCACGTTCCGTTATCCGCATGTTGACTGTACTGTTTTTTGTTCGCCATTATCCGTCATTGCCACCCCGATCCAGCGCGCCACCGATTGCGCCAGCCATTCACCCTCGTCGAGCGGCAGGTCGTGGCCCCCGTCGCCGTGGATCAGGCAGTCCGCCTGCCAGGCGCGCGCCAGGCGCTGCGAACAGCGGTGGTCGACCAGCCGGTCTTGCGCGCCCGCCATCACCAGCACGGGCATGGCGGGCCGGCTGGCGGGGGCGCGGTAGCGGGCGGCCGACAGCAGCTGGCGCAGCGCATTGCGCCGGCTGACGGGGTATTGCTGCTGGTAACTCAGCCAGCTGTCCAGCAAGGCCGCATTGCCGGCGCCATGGCGGCGGCTCGTCAGGCGCAGGATCAGCGCTTCCTGGCTGCGCGGGTCGCCCAGCAGCAGCTGGCGCAGCAGGGCGCCGTAGTTTTGCCAGCGCAGCCGCCGGTAGAACGGGCTGTAGGGCCGCATGCTGGTGTTGACCAGCACGCAGCGGGCGATTTCCTGCGGGTAGCGGCTCGCCCATTCCACGGCCACCATGCCGCCCAGCGACAGGGCCAGCAAGTGGTAGGGCGCGGGGATGCCCCGTTCCAGCAGCTGCCGGCGGCAGTCTTCCACCATGTCCGCCACGCGCGTGGCGCTCGTTTGCCGGTGGCGCGTGCCATTGCCGGGCAGGTCGGGCGTGACGATGCGCGCGCCGGGCAAGGCGTGCGCGAGGGTGGCGGGAAAGTGGCCCCAGTGGCGCTGTTCGCGCATCAGGCCGCGCAGCAGGACCCAGGTGGGCGGCCCGCTCATGATTCATACCATTGCGCCAGGGCGCGCCGGCGCTGCGCCTTGCGCAGCAAGCCTTCCGGCACCCAGCGGCCGTGGCTGCTGGCGGCGCGCATGAGGAAATCGAACCACACGAGGTGGCGGCGCAGCACGCGCTGCAGCCGGTGCGCGGCCGTGGGATTGAACATGCTGACCCGGTTGAACAGCTGGCGCGGGTTTTTCTTGACCCACAGCCAGGAACCCATTTCCAGGGTCAGCGGCAGGAATACGCGGCCCGTATGGCTGGTGCCGTTCAGGTACAGATAATCCCACAGGTCGCCATGCGTGCGGTATTGCCGGCTTTGCGGCTCGAATACGTAGTTGTGGTTGGGGTAGCTCTGGCTGAACAGCTCTTCCAGCGCGCCGATCTCGGCCAGGTGTTCGATGGGTACCTTGGTATGCGCATGGGGAAACCAGATGCGGTCGCGCAAGCCGAAACCGGAATGGCAATCGAGGGCGATGCTGAACTGGCGCGACAGCAGTTCGCGCTCGACGAGGTCGCACACGGCCTGGCTTTCCAGCTCCATGGGGCCGTGCGCCGCGCCCCGGTACCAAGGCAGGCGGGCGCTGTAGCGCTGTCCGCCCAGCATGAACGGCACTTTTTCGCGCGCGCTCAGGGGCGCATTGCGCATCAGGTCCACGCCGCGGGGATTGCTGCGCGTGGCTTGCCACATGCCGCCCGGATTGACCAGCGGCATGAATACGAGGCGCATGGTTTCCAGCTGCTGGTGCAGGGTGGCGTCCCAGCGCAGGCGCGCGACCAGGCTTTCCAGGAAGGACAGCAGCACTTGCGTGCCGATGCGCTCGAGGCCGTGGATGCCGCCAAAAAAGCCCAGCACGGGCACGTCGGGGCCGGAATTGCCCATGGCAATCGTGTACACGGGAAACTCGCGCCCATCCATGGCGATGCTGCAGGGCGCAGCCACTTCCAGGTGGCTGCCGCCCTCGTCGATGAGGCGCTTCAGCATGACCAGCTCGGGCAGATTCTTTTCGATCATCAGGCGTCTGAATGGGAATGTGACAGCCAGTGTAGCCGAAATCGTTGCTGGGGCAGACGTCTCGCATGGCGAAATTTATTGACCGCAAGCATGTCACGAAGCCGTCATTTTTGCTGTGTAGGCTATTGCAGTTGAAGCAAGAATTGTTACTTGGCAATACCTCGTTTCCACGCAGTTCCACCCTCACACGATAGCGACACGATAGCGATATGACAGGCAGCCCGGCATCCGTCCATGTGCTTGCGCTGGCGGGATACCTGGTTCTGCTGGGCTTCCTGACCGCGGTGGGGCCCGTGCGGGCGCAGCCGGCCGACGGCCCCGTGCTGCAGTTCGATATTGCCGCGCAAAACCTGGGCGACGCGCTGGACCTGTACAGCCGCCGCACGGGCATCGCCGTGCTGATGGACCAGCGCTACGCGCAGCGCCAGTCGGCCGCCGTGCGCGGCGCGTACGGGGCCGGCGCGGCCCTGCAAGTCTTGCTGGCGGGCACGGGGCTGCAATCGCGCCTGTCCGACGCGCAAGCCGTCATCGTGTACGCACCGGCAGGCACAGCCGCCGCCGCCGCGGAGCTGCCGCCGGCCGCCGTCGTGGCCGCCGCCGACATCCCGGGCGCCGTGCAGAACGGCGGCGACCATGCGGCCTATGTGAGCCGCTTGCAGCACGTGCTGCTGGGATTGTTGTGCCGCGCGGCGCAGACGCGTCCCGGCGGCTACCGGCTGGCGCTGCAGCTATACCTGAACCGCGCCGGCGTGGTGGACCGCGTGCACTTGCTCGACAGCACGGGGCTGCGCGCGCGCGACACGGCCATTGCGCGCCTGGTGCTGGGCATGCGCGTGGGCGCGGCGCCGCTGCCATCGATGCCGCAGCCCGTTTCCATCCTGCTGCTGCCGCAAGGACCTGGCAGCGAAGTCGATTGCGCCGCCAGCGCGCCGGGAGGGGCGGCGCCATGAGCATGCCCGACCTGCGCACCAAGCTGAAACGCCACCTCAGTTCGCGTTACGCCGTGCTGCGCTGGCGCCTCGAACGGGTGGTCGGCTGCAAGCACAATGCTGCCGATGCGCTGCAGGAAACGTGGCTGCGCCTCGAAGCGATGGTGGCGCCGGGCCCCGCCGCCGCGCCCGTCCATAATCCCGACGCCTATCTGCTGCGCATGGCTGCCAATATCGCCACCGATGCCTACCGCCGCGACCGCATCATCGTCACGGAACGCGAACGCGAAGAACTGATGCACATGGCCGACGAAACGGGCGACGACATCAGCGACCCCGCCCGCATCGTCTCGGCGCGCCTCGACGTGCAGGCGCTCGACGCGGCCTTGGCGGACCTGTCGCCGCGCCGCCGCGCCATCCTGACGGCCGCCAGGGTCGATGGCTTGCTCAACGCGGAGATCGCCGAGCGCTTCGGCATTTCCGTGGCGATGGTGAAGAAAGAATTGCAGGCCGCCATGCAACACTGTAAAACGTGCATGGCCGACGCCGAGGCCGCCCAGCGCAGCGATGTGTCGGGCCGTCGTAAATATTGATGAATCTCATGACTGCTCCTGACCGCGATCCACGCGCCCCTACCGAAACCGCCGACGGCGATGCCGCCATCGGCCAGCAAGCCGCCGTCTGGTGGGCGCGGCTGCGTGCCGACGATTTCACGCAGGCCGACGCCGACGCCTTGCGCGCCTGGTGCGCGCGCAGCCCCGCGCATGCGCGCGCCTGGCGCGAGCTGGGGCAAGTGTGGCAGGCGCTGGATCCCGCCT
>NZ_WFLI01000077.1 GCF_009208555.1 Janthinobacterium violaceinigrum
CCACGGCGGCCGCGCCGCAAGCCCCGCCCGCCGGCGTGCCGGCCGCCGCCAGCCAACCGCACAGGCCGCTCATACGAGCACCTCGGCCGGCAGCGGATGGCCGAGAAACGCCGTCGGGCTGGCCGTCAAGCCATACGCGCCCGACTGGAACACCACCACGAGGTCGCCCTCCTCGGCGCGCGCCATCTCCATCTGGTCGGCCAGCAAGTCCAGCGGCGTGCACAAGGGGCCCACGACCGACGCCACTTCGCGCGGCCCGCCGTGCAGGCGGTTGCCGATGGCGACCGGGTAATTCTTGCGGATCAGCTGGCCAAAATTGCCCGAGGCAGCCAAGTGGTGGTGCAAGCCGCCATCCGTCACGAGAAATACTTGTCCATGCGACACCTTGCGTTCGATCACCTTGCACACATACAGACCCGCCTCGGCCACCAGATAGCGGCCCAGTTCCAGGTTCAGGCGCGCGCCGGGCGCCGCCTGGTCCAGCAGTTCCAGTTGCCGCTGCAAGCCTGCGGCCACGGGCCCCAGGTCCAGGGCCTGGTCGCCGGGAAAATACGGCACGCCGAAGCCGCCGCCGATATTCAGGGTGCGCAAGGGCGACGGCGCGCTGTCGGCCAGCTGCAGGGCCAGCTGCACACTCAGCGCCTGCGCTTCGGCCAGCGCAGCGGCCGACAGGTTTTGCGAACCCGCATACAGGTGAAAACCGTGAAAATCGAGCCCCAGCTGGCCGATGCGGGCCAGCAGCGCCGGCACCAGGGCTGCATCGACGCCAAACGGCTGCGCGCCGCCGCCCATGCGCATGCCCGTGCGGCGCAGGGCGAAATCTGGATTGACGCGCACGGCCACCCTGGCCGTCAAGCCCAGCCGTTCACCGGCCAAGGCCAGGCGTTCCAGCTGGGCGCCCGACTCCACGTTGATCAGCACGCCTGCGGCCACGGCCCGCGCCAGTTCGCCATCGCTCTTGCCCGGTCCCGCAAAACTGATGCGTTCCGGCGCCATGGGCGTATCGAGCGCCGTCGCCAGTTCGCCGCCCGACGCCACGTCGATGCCGTCGACCAGGCCCGCCAGCCACTGCACCACGGCCGGCATGGGATTGGCCTTCATGGCGTAATGCACGAGCACGCCGGACGGCAAGGCAGCGCGCAATTGCGCCATGCGGCGCGTGATGTGCGCGCGTTCATACGCATAGAACGGCGTGCTGCCGACGCGCTGCGCCAGTTGGCGCAAGGACATGCCGCCCACCTGCAGCATGTCGCCAGCCACGGCAAACTGGCCCAGGGGCGCATGCGATGGCAGCTCCTGGCTGTCCGCCCGCTTCACGTCGTGCTTCAAGTTTTTGAGGCCGGGACCGTTCATGCCGCATCTCCTGATTGGACCGCATAGGCACGCGCCAGTTCCCTGGCCAGCAAGGGGCGGTCGATCTTGCCGTTCGGGTTGCGCGGCAACACGCCGTCGCGGATTTCTATCCACTGGGGCACCATATAACTAGGCAGACGCGCGCGGCAGGCGGCCAGCACGCTGTCGCGCAGCAATTCGACGCCGGGCGCGGGCGTGACGAGCAAGGCGATGGCCTGGCCCAGCACGGCATGGGGCAGGCCCAGCGCGGCCGCCTCGCCCACCAGGCCGCTCGCATACGCAACTTCCTCGATCTCGGCCGGGCTGACCCGGTAGCCGGACGTCTTGATCATGTCGTCGCTGCGCCCCACAAAATACAGATAGCCGTCCGCATCGCGGCGCACCGTGTCGCCCGACCAGACGGCCAGTTCCGGCAGCACCAGGCCGCTCGCCTGCGGCGGCAGCGGCTTGAAGCGCTCGGCCGTGCGCGCCGCATCGTTCCAGTAGCCGAGCGCCACCAGCGCGCCGCGGTGCACGAGTTCGCCCGGCTCGTCGGCCTCGCACACGCTGCCGTCGGGCCGCAGCACCAGCACTTCCGCATTGGGGATCGCTTGCCCGATGGAATCGGGACGCCGCTCCAGCTGTTCCGGCGCCAGGTAGGTGGAACGGAATGCTTCCGTCAAGCCATACATCAGGTAGACCTGCGTGCGCGGCAGCGACTGGCGCAGCCTGTCGAGCGTGGAACGCTGCATCACGCCGCCCGAATTGGTGATGTAGCGCAAAGGCGTGGACAAGGGCCAGCTCAGCTGCGACAGCTGCACCCACAGGGGCGGCACGGCGGCCAGGCCCGTGATCGCTTCCTGTTCCACGGCTTCGACTATATCGCGCAGCAGCAGATAATTCATCAGCACGGCGCAGGCGCCGCTGGCAAATGCTGTCGTCAGCTGGCTCAGGCCGTAATCAAAGCTGAGCGGCAGGACGCACAGGATGCGGTCTTGCGGCGTGTTGCGCAGATAGCCCGACACGCTGAGCGCGCCGGCCAGCAGGTTGCGATGCGACAGCACCACGCCTTTCGGCCGCCCCGTGCTTCCCGAGGTGTACAGGATGGCCGCCATGTCCGCGTCGATCGCCGCGTGCGGCATCGGCGGGGAAGCACTGGCGGCGGCGGGCATGCCGCTCCACGGCAGCACGCGCAGCCTGCCCAGGCTCGTTTCTCCATTTCCTTCACCCGCCAGCAGCACCGTCTGCAAGTCCGGACAGGCGGCCAGCGCGGGCCCCAGCTGCGCCAGGCGTTCGCGCGACGTGACGAGGATGGCCACGTTGCAGTCGGCCAGGATGTACGCCACCTGGTCCGGCTTGAGCAGCGGATTGACGGGCACGAACACGCCGCCGGCCGCCGCCGCGCCAAACATGGCGCTGACGCTTTCCGGGCGTTTTTCCAGGTACACGGCCACGCGCGCGCCCCGCTGCAAGCCCAGGGCCAGCAAGGTGCAGGCCGCCTCGCGCACGCACTGGGCCAGCGCGGCATAGGCGATGTCCTCGCCCTGCCACGACAGGGCCGGCGCGTGGGGCGCGCGCTGCGCCGTTTCAAAGATCAGATCGTGTATCAGTGTCGCCATCGTTTCATCCCCGGGTTGCCATGATTGCCATGCATTCCCTATGATTGGGATAAACGGGCGCGGCAGTGTTGATTTTTATCAAGCAAGCGCCTCTCGCGGCGGGCGGCGCCCCATCGGGAACAATGCTTGAGGCTGCGCAACGTCGGTTCCCCGCCCCTGCGCTCTAATGGACAGCGTTGGCTGCATAGCCGCCCCCTCCCAGACCGCCATGGCCCGCGACGCCCATTTCCCCCGCTTGCAACGGCTTGCCGCCAGCCTCCGGCAACTGGGCTGGCGCGACAGCGCCTGGCTGGCCGTGGCGCGGCTGCTGGCGAGGGTGCCCGGCGGGCGCTGCGCGCTGCACCGCTACCAGTTCGTGGCGCAGGCCGTGGCGCCAGGCTCATTGTGCCGGGGGCGCGGCCAGTCGATCCAGGTCACGCCCTGCCTGGCCGAAGCGGACTTGCCGGCCGGCCCCATGCGCCGGCCCGGCGTGCTGCGCGAGCGCTACCGCCAGGGCGCGCAATGCCTGGTGGCGCGCGGCGGGCAGCAGTCCGACGCTGCCATGGCCGGCTGGATCTGGCTGCTGCGCCACGGCTGCCAGGAAGACGAGGTGCGCGCCCGCTATGCGCTGGCGTCCTGCCAGTCTTCGTGGGACCTGGACGTGTGGGTGCATCCCGCGCAGCGGGGCGGCCTGGTCTTCGCCCGCCTGTGGGAAGAAGCCAACGCCGTGCTGTACGCGCAGGGCGTGCGCTGGTCGTGCAGCCGCATCTCGCGTTTCAACCGCGCCTCGCTGGGCGCCCATGCGCGCCTGGGCACGCACGCGCTGGGCACGGCCACCTTCGTGCGCTGCGGCCGCTGGCAATGGATGGCCGCCAGCCTGCCGCCCTATCTGCACCTGTCGCGCCACCCCGGCGATATTCCCTGCCTGGCCTTCGATACGTCTTCCCTGCCGCACTACCCTTCCCTGGAGCTGACATGCCGCATCTTGAAGCAGTAAAGCATATCCTCGACACCACCCTGGGCTTGAACGGGCGCGCGCTGGAAGCCCGCACGCCGCTGCTGGGCAGCGTGCCGGAACTCGATTCGATGGCCGTGCTGGGGGTGATCGCCGCGCTGGAAGACCATTTCGGCATCGCCGTCGCCGACGACGACATCCATGCGCGCCACTTCGCCACCGTGGGCACCTTGCACGACTTCGTGTCTGCAAAGCTGCGCCGATGAGCCATACCACCACCGAAGCGCTGCCGCTGCTGCCCTTCTTCCTGCCCGCCAGCGGCGGCCAGCGCTATTGCCTGCTGCACCTGCCGCCGCCGGGCCGCAGCGCGCGCGGCGGCATCGTCTACGTCCATCCATTTGCCGAGGAACTCAATAAAAGCCGCCACGTGGCCGCCGCGCAGGCGCGCGCCTTTGCCGCGCTCGGCTACAGCGTGCTGCAGATCGACCTGTTCGGCTGCGGCGACAGCAGCGGCGACTTCCACGAAGCGCGCTGGGACATCTGGCACAACGACCTGCACCTGGCTTGCGCCTGGCTGGCGCAGCGCGTCGACGGTCCCCTGACCGTGTGGGGCTTGCGCCTGGGCGCCCTGCTGGCCCTCGATTTCGCCAGCCGCGCCCAACTGCCGCTGGCACGCCTGCTGCTGTGGGAACCGGAACTGGACGGACGGCGCAGCATCGACCGCTTCCTGCGCCTGCGCCTGGCGGCAGGCATGCTGGCCGGCGCCGCGCGCGAAGCGCCGGGCCAGGCGCTTCGCGCGCGGC
>NZ_WFLI01000078.1 GCF_009208555.1 Janthinobacterium violaceinigrum
GGCATGGCGCCGGCCGGCGTGCGCAGCCAGGCCGGCATGCGTCCCGCCAGCGGGCGCTGGGCGCGCCAGGGCCACAAGATCGTCCTGTACGGCGTCTGACATCATGGCCATCGGCGCTTACGCTGCCTGGATGCTGGCGCAGGAGGCGCGCTCGCTGCTGACGCGGCTGGCGCGGCTGGAACCGTTCGCGCTGATCGAGCCGACGGTGCTGGCGGCCGCCCTGATGCCCAGCGCCCAGTCGGCCATCGAAAGCCAGCTGGTGCAGGGCCGGCGCGAGTTGCGGCGCATGGTGGCCCAGTTCCAGTGGTGGCTGCGGCGCGAGCAGGCCGACGGCGCCAGCATGGCCACGGCTGCCGAGGCGCAGCGCCGCTTCACTTTCCTGCGCCTGAAATTCAATGCCGCGCTGACCCAGTTCGACCTGTTCAACGAAGTCATCACGCAGCGCAGCGAGCACAAGACGGGCGTGTGGCTGGCCGGCCTCGACATCGTTGCCGCCGACGCGCTGGCGCTGCCCGGCGAGGTGTACCAGGCGCCGCCCGTCATCTGCTACCTGGACCGGGGACCGGGCGCGGCCATCCGCCGCGCACGCACGCGCCTGCCGGGCGGCGGCGACAATCCCGTCGCCATCATCCGCCTGCCGCGCGAACGCATGATCGGCAGCAGCATCGCCTCGTCCCTGGTGCACGAGGTCGGGCACCAGGGCGCGGCGCTGCTGGACCTGGTGGCGTCCCTGCGCCCCGTGCTGCAAGCCATGCAGCACGGCGGCAGCGGCCCCGTGCACGTGTGGCAGCTGTGGGAGCGGTGGATATCCGAGATCGTGGCCGATTTCTGGTCGCTGGCGCGCGTGGGCGTGGCCGCCACCCTGGGCCTGATCGGCGTGGTCAGCCTGCCGCGCGTGTTTGTGTTCCGCCTCAATGTCGACGACCCCCACCCGGTGCCATGGCTGCGCGTGCGCCTGAGCTGCGCCATGGGGCGGGCATTGTATCCGCATCCGCAATGGAACCGGCTGGAGCAGCTGTGGCTGTCGTACTACCCGCTGACGGACTTGCCGCCGGCCCGGCAGCGTCTGCTGGAGCAGCTGCAGGCCAGCATGGCGGCCCTGGTCGGCGTGCTGGTGCAGCACCGGCCGCCCGCCTTGCGCGGCAGCTCGCTGGCCGAAGCCATGGCCGTGCAGGCGCGCCAGCCGGCCATGCTGGCGCAGCTGTTCCGCAGCTGGACGCTGGCGCCGGCGCAGATGTACCAGGCCACGCCGACCCTGGTATTTGCCGTGCTGGGCCAGGCGCGCGCCAGCGGCACCTTGAGCCCGGAAGACGAAAGCGAGTTGCTGGGGCGCTTGCTGACCCACTGGGCCCTGCGCAGCACCCTGGACACGTCGGAGCTGTGCGCCGATGTCGTGCGGCATGGCCGCCAGTCCGGCAGGCTGCCGCCCCTGGCAACCCGTTTGATTATCCATTGAGGAGAATGACATGAGCAGCAAGATGAGCAACAAGATGAGCAGCAGGGGCGGGGCGGCGGGCCGGGCGGGCCCGCAACGGCAGGGCGGCAGCATCGCCGTCACCGTGCACGAGCAGAACAGCGGGGCCATGGTCGTCAACGCCGCCATCAGCCTGTACCGGGGCGCCCAGGCCGACTGCCATGATTTCAATGCCGCCGCCTGGCAAGCCGACCCCGCCATGCTGGTGGGCGTGCGCTGGACGGATGGGCGTGGCAGCACCGTATTTTCCGAGCTGGCGACGGGCAGCTACGTGGGCGTGTATGGCAATTTTCCTGCCACGGCGCCCCAGTGCGTGACGGTGCAAGCGGGCTGCAGCGCCGTGCTGTGCTTCAAGCCGCAGCTCAACCCGCAGGTGGCGCTGGCGTTTGAAACGCCGGACTGCCAACCCAGCGACTGCCAGTTCGGCAGGGTGGGCGACCGCGCCGTGGCCACCGTCTCGTTTGACGGCGATCAAAGCGCCGACGGGCGCGACCAGGTGCAGGTGCTGGCCGCCGCGCCATGGGTGCCCATGCGCGGCACGCAGAACGCCTTTTCCACACCCGTGCGGCGCGTCGGCATGCACCGTTTCATGGCGCAGATGATGCTGTCGCAGCGGTCCGACCTGCGCAGTATCCTGCCTGTGCCGGAAGGGCTGAGTCCGAACGCCATGCTGGCGCTGGATGCGGAGTACGAGACGGAAGAGCGCCAGCCCACGCCCATCTCCGGCAATGTGGGCGTGTCGCTGACGCGCACGGAAACGGAGCCGACGGAAGACTTGCCGCTGTGGACCCTGATACGCAACAGCACCGAAGCGATGTCGTTTACGAATTACCTGCATTTCATGGACAGCCTGTTTTGCGGCGACCTGGCCAATGTGCGCGGCTTCGAACAGGAACGCTTCGTGAAAAAAGCCGACACGTTCCAGCAGCTCAAGCAGCGCCGCGCGCTGCCGTTTTCCGATTCCGATTCCTACCGCGTGCTGAAAGTGGCGACGGAAGCGTTCGTGATGGTCAATTGCGGCGTGCTGAACCAGCCGCTGGCCTTCAATCCGACCGAGGACAACGCCTACCTGGACCGGCGCGACATTCCCCAGGGGCGCGACCTGGAAACCGTGCTGCGCAACGATTACCTGGAAAATATCGACGGCTTCCAGACCTTGCCCTACCTGGCCGTGATCCGCCGCAAGCTGCCCGACATTCCCATCAGCATCCCGCACGGCCAGGAAGGCGAGGTGGACCTGTGTTTTGGCATCATCCAGGAAAAGCTGGCGAACCCTTGCCTGCTGGAACTGATCTGGTCGTACTGGCACGAAGAGGGCATGCTGGTGCAGACCATGAACGCCATCACGCAGCGCTTCCAGAACCTGCGCGCGCCGGGCAGCGGCCTCGATCCCCTGTCGAACACGGAAATCGACATGTTGCGTCCGCTGAACAACTTGCTGTGGGGATATACCCAGGATGAGCAGCACCGGCTGACCGTGGTGCGCCGCAATTACGAGTACGACCACCACTACGGCGTGCGCCTCGACGGCAAGGCGGTACAGCATTTCCGGCCAGCCGACAGCCGCTCGAAATTCCTCGAAGCGTTCCACCATTTGCTGCGCCTGCTCACCTCGTTCTACAAGCAGGACGACGACACCACCGTCAAGGCGGACGCCTTCCCCGTGCTGAATGCCTTGAAGGAAATCCACCTGATCCTGTCGCAGGGCGCGCACAACCAGTTTGGCGACTTGCCGTCGACGGCGCGCATCGAGATGCTGATGCAGCAATGGATGCTGGCGCGGCCCGAGTTCCGCGAATTCCTGCCCACGCGCGTGATGGTGGCGTATCCGGAACCGTGGATGGACAGGGTCGACGCCATGAAGAAACTGCAGGGCTGGACGGATACGAGCGTGATGCATTTCCGTAACCTGGCCATCTTTGGCGAGCAATTGCTGCTCTCCGTGCGCTATGGCAACTGGAGCGACATCTATGAGCCGACCCAGGCATTCAACTGGGCGCGTTTCTGGCGCCCCCAAGTGCAGGGCTACATCCACGGCTACCGCGCCGCTACCGGGGTGGATTTGTCCGTCGACAGCAGCGACCCGGTGGTCGAAGCGACGATGCCCTCGGTGTTGCTGCGCCAGCGCCTGAGCCAGCAGCTGCGCAGCGTCTAGGGCGGGGGCGAGGCGCGTGCATGCTCGACTTCACCAGTGCCCTCTACCTGGGCATGCGTCATCCGTCGGCCCGGCTGGCGCCGTGGCACAGCCTGACCCTGGGCCAGCCGGCGGCCCTGCGCGAGCCGCCGGGCGCGCAAGCCCTGGCAGCAAGCCTGGCGGCGCTGCAAGGCTGCGAGGCGGCTTGCGTGCTGCCGTCGACCCTGCACCTGTTCTGGGACCTGTTCGGCCTGCTGGCTGCCGAGCGGCTCGTGATCCTTGTCGATGGCGGCAGCTACGCCATCGCGCGCTGGGGCGCGGAGCGGGCGCAGGCGTTGGGACTGCCCTTGCGCGTCTTTCCCAGCGGCGAGGTGGCGGTGCTGCAGAGCCTGGCGGCGGCCTGGGGCAGGCAGGGTCGGCGTCCCTTGATCCTGGCCGATGGCTATGTGCCGGGCAGCGAGCAAGTCTTGCCGCTGGCCGCGTATGCGGCCCTGGCGCGCCAGGGCGGAGGCTATCTGCTGCTGGACGACACGCAGGTGCTGGGCGTGGCGGGTGCATCTGGCGGCGGCTCGGCGCGGCTGCATGGCTTGCCGGGCGGCTACGATAAGGCGGGCGGCCACCTGATCGTGGGCGCCTCGCTGGCCAAGGGCCTGGGCGTACCGCTGGCCGTGCTGGCCGGCTGCGGCGCCCTGCTGCGGCGCTTCGAGGCGCACAGCCAGACGCGCGTGCATGCCAGTCCCCCTTCGGTGGCCGTGCTGGCGGCGGCGCGGCACGCGCTGGCCCTGAATGCGCGCCACGGCGACGCCTTGCGCGCCAGGCTGGCGGACCCACGGCCATCACCTTTTACCGCCTGGTGCTGGTCTTGCTGG
>NZ_WFLI01000079.1 GCF_009208555.1 Janthinobacterium violaceinigrum
CGCTCGCTGCGCAGCCGGCCCCGCATGCCCACGGCGATGCGTCCGGGCGCCGCGCTGGCGCGCCGCACCACCAGCGGTGCCGCCTGCAGCCAGGCCGCATCGACCCAGGCGGGCAAGCACTGGCCCTCCGGCAGGCCGGACACCCACAGCAGGTCATGCGCGCGCCAGGATTCCATCAGGCCACCACCGCCTTGACGGCAAAGAACAGCAGCGATGGTCCCAGCAGACAGCCCAGCCCCGTATGAAACGTGGCCACCAGCGCGCCATACGGCACCAGCTTGCGGTCGGTGGCCGCCAGGCCGGCCGACACGCCGCTGACGGTGCCGGCCAGGCCGCCGAAGACCATCGCCGAACGCGGCGTCTTCAGGCGCAGGAAACGCGCTGCGGCGGGCGTGCCCACCATCACCAGGATGGCCTTGATGAGGCCTGCCGCGATGCTCAGGGCCATGACGTCCGAGCTGGCGCCGATGGCCGCGCCCGTGACGGGGCCGACGATGTACGTGACGGCGCCGGCGCCGATGGTGGTCATGCTGACGGCGTCCGAATAGCCAAACGCGTAGGCGACGGCGGCGCCGACGAGGAAGGGCAGCACCACGCCCAGCATCAGCGCCACCACGCCGATCAGGCCCGCCTTGCGCGCCTCCGTCGCCTGCACCTCGAAGGCGGTGGCGACGATGGCGAAGTCGCGCAGCATGGCGCCGCCCATCAAACCGATGCCGCCGAACAGCGACAAGTCGGCCAGGCCCTTGTGGCCGCCGCTATGCACGCCGCCCCAGTAAGCGAGGCCCAGGCCGATCACGATGGCGATGGCCGAACCGTGCACGCGGCCCAGGGTCAGATACTTCGACAGCGCCACGGATACCAGCATGATCAGGCCGACAAAGGCGAAGGCCGTCACCAGGCCGTTGTGAATGGCGGCTTTTTCAAAGATTTCAAGCATGGCGGTGCTCCTTCATCAGCAGGGAATCGGCTTGCACGCGGTCAGCTTCGGCGGCTGCGATGGCAGCAGGGCTTTCCGACCGGTTAATCAGCGAAATGACGGCGCCGCACACGAGCACGGAACCGATGGCGGCCAGCACGGCCACGGGCCCGCCGCGCAGCGCCGCCACCACGTCCTGCTGCGCCGCCATGGCCACCACCACGGGAATATACATGGCGCCCCAGTATTCGACGCCCCGCTCCGTCATCTGCGGCAGCCACGCGCGGCGCTGCATGTAGAGCCGGGCGCAGATCAGCAGCAGCATGGCGATGCCCACGCCGCCCACGTTCGTCTTGACGCCCATCAGCTGCCCGAGCAGGTCGCCCAGGAAGATGCCGAGCAAATGGCACAGGGCCAGCAATGCGGTTCCGTAAATGATCATGATTGTCTCCGTTATAGGAATAGGAAGGACTTGATGTCTTCTCTTTTGATGCACCATCCGCTTACCACTGCTGTCCCAGCACCTCCCTTACCTTTGCCGACGCCTGGCGGTGCGGCGCACCCAGGCGGCTGGCCAGTCCCCGTTCCGGATCGGCGCGGATATCGCCCAGCGCCGCCTGCAGGCTGGCGCGCACCTGCCCCACATCCGCGCCTGACGGCGCATCGGGCTGCGCCACCTGCAAGGTTTGCCACAGCAGTCCCAAAGTGGCGTAGTTGCGGATGTCGTAGGCCATGGGCGCGATCGTTTCGGCCAGCGCTTCCAGTGCCTCCACCGTGCGCAGGGTGATGCGCGCGGCCGACGCCTTGCCCATCGCATGCACCATCACCTGCGGATCGTCGAGCGCGATCAGGCGGTTGGCCTGGTAGCCGTGGGCCAGGAAAGCGCCCGACATGGCCTTGCCGACGATCAGGCCGATGACGGGGTGGCCCGCCAGGCGCGCTTCGGCATACGCGCCCGCCGCGCCGGCCAGCGCCTGGTGGATGCCATATGCTTCCTCGCGCCGCCCATAGGCCTGGCTGGCCACGTCGATGACGGCCACGATGGGACGTTTCACGGCCAGGTCGCGGTCCTCGGCAACCACCTGCTGCACGGCGCGCGCCAGCTGCCACGCCTCGACCAGGCCGACTTCTCCCGTGCGGGCGCGCGTAAACCGGTTGTCCGGGTCGGGCAGCACGGCGAGGTAGCGCGCCGGCTCGCCCGCCAGCGGCGCGTCCACCACGCGCACGGAAGCGGGATAGCCGTCCAGCGGCGCAGCGTTGTTCGTGAGTGCCGCCAGCCAGGTGGCGCCGCGGCTCGTTTCGGTAATGGCGTTCATGCTGCTGCTCCTTTGCTGTAGATGGCGCGCACGGCTTCGGGCGTGGCTTGCACGCCCGCGTCGACGTCCGCCAGGCGGGCCTGGAAGGCGTCGGCCTGGCCGCTGCGGTGCTGCCGCGGCACGCCGCGCGCAAACAAATCGGCCACGGTAGCGCGCATCTGTACCGTGTCGTCGTCCACGTAGGCGTCTGCCAGGCCGCTGTGGAAGCGCTGCTCGCCGCCCGTCAGGCTCCAGATGAAGGGCTTGTTGCGCGAGTCGAATTCGTCCACGCCCGCTTCCTGCTCGATCACGGCCGGGCCGTTGAGCCCCAGGCGCGCCTCGCGCGTGACGACGAGATAGCTGCACAGACCCGCCGCGATCGACATGCCGCCATAGCAGCCCACGGTGCCAGCCGTGATGCCGATCACGGGCTGGTAGCGGCGCAGGTCGACGATGGCCGCATGGATGTCGGCAATCGCCGCCAGGCCCAGGTTGGCTTCCTGCAGGCGCACGCCGCCCGTCTCGAACAGGATCACGGCACGCGTCGGCACGCCGTTGCGGTTGTCGCGCGCCGCCAGTTCCAGCGCACCGGCGATCTTCGCGCCGCCCACTTCGCCCATGCTGCCGCCCTGGTAGGCGCCCTCGATGGCCAGCACCACAGCCGGCTGGCCGTCGAACAGGCCCTTGGCCACCACCACGCCGTCGTCCGCCTGCGCCGTGACGCCCTGCCGCGGCAGCCACGGCGAAGCGATGCCGCAGAACGGGTCGAGCAGCTCGCGCATGCTGCCCGCGTCCAGCAAGGCCCGCGCCCGGCTGCGCGCGCTGCGTTCGATGAAGCTGTCGCGCTCCAGCAATTGCGTCAATGTGCTCATGCCGCCCTCCCCGCTTGCAATTCTTCGTAAGCCTGCTCGATGCGCATGCGCACCACGCCGGGCGTGGCGCCGCAATCATTGATGACGATGTTCGCCGCCGGCAGCGGCGCGCCGCCGAAGACGCGCAGCAGCAGCGCATCCCATACGGCGCCCTTGCCATCGACGGACGTGTTCACGACGATACGGGTCACGCCAGCGTCGCCCGGCTGCAGCAGCACTTCCAGGTCGCCCGAGCCGACGACGCCGGCCAGCGCGCGCCCCGATGCCGCCGGCCCGGCCGCGAATGTGTAGTCACGCGTTTCCATGCGCATCTCCTTCTGTCAGTCGATCGAGGAACAGGGTGGCCGCCAGCAGATCGGCCGCGCCGCCCGGCGCGCATGCCCGCCAGGTGGCCGTTCGGGTCGAAGAAGTAGATCGACTGGAAGATGGCGTGGTTCACGGGGCCCAGCACCTCGATGCCGCCCGCCACCAGGCGCTCCTTGGCGGCCAGCAGTTCT
>NZ_WFLI01000007.1 GCF_009208555.1 Janthinobacterium violaceinigrum
GCGCGCTTTGCTTGGCGGCCGGATCTTCGATGGCCATCTTGGCCAGCGCGCGCGGTGCCGGCGCTGCCGACAATGGTGCTGGCTGCGGTGCTGGCTGCGGCGCCGCGTCAGCAGCCAGCGGCGGAACAGACGCCGTGGCGGCGGGCGCGGGCATCGCATCCTGCGTGACCGGCTCGCCTACCACGGGGAATTGCGCCGGCTTCGAGCCGAACCAGTCCACGCCGATCATATTCACCGTCAGCAGCACGGCGGCGGCCAGGCCCAGCGGAACGCGCCAGCGCTGCAGGGAATCGGGCGCCTTTTTCGCCGGCAAGGTGCGCAGCACGCCATCGGCGCTGTCGTTGGCCGCTGCCGGCTGGTGCAAGGCCTTTTCCGCATCGGCCAGGATGGCCGCATCGAGCGCGCTGGAAGGCGCCGGCTGCGGCAAGCTGGCCAGCAGCGCGTTCAATTCCTCGTCGTGCCGTTCGTCGTTATCTTGATTGTGCGTATTCATGCCTGTCCTCCCGCGCCATTGGCACTGTCCAGTCCTGCCCGCAGCTTCTGCATGGCGTAGCGCAGCCGGCTCTTGACGGTTTCCGCTTCCGCCCCCGTCACCACGGCGATATCCTGGATGCTCATGCCGCTGAACTGCTGCAGCACCAGCGCTTCCTTTTGCTCGGCCGGCAGCGCCGCGATGGCCGCATGCAGCAGCGCGTGCTGCCGTTTCTGCTCCAGCGACTGCAGCGGCGATGCGCCCTCGTCCGCCAGTTCGCCCGTTTCCTCCTGTTCCTGCCCTTCCCGCTGGCGCAGCAGGTCGATCAGGCGGTTGCGCGCGATCTGGTACAGATAGGTGCGAAACGCGGCCTGCGGCTGGTAGCCCGTGCGCACCGCATGCAGGCTGGCCCAGGCATCCTGCACGATCTCGTCCACCCACGCGCGGCGCGGTGCGCGCCAGGCCACGAAGCGGTACAGGCCCTGGCTATGGCGCCGGTACAATTCGCGGAACGCCGGCAGGTCGCCGGCGCCGTAGCGCAGCATCAGGTCTTCATCCGTGGCAGTGAGTAGGGTGTCGGGCATGCGATCCAGTGTAGCCGAACTGCGCGGCAGCGACAAATGCCGCGCGTCGCTCACCATCGCGTCAGCGTGCAACTGGCGCATAGCTGATGCGGCGCACTTCGCGGACCTGCCCTTCCTTGAGCGCGCCTTCCACCAGTTCATAGCCGAGCAAGGCGAAGACCCGGCCCTGCAGGAACAGGGGACGCGCATTGCCATACCAGTCCACGCAGGACGCGCGGCAGCCATCGTCCGGGGGCTGACCGGGCCGCGCCGCCAGCGCGCCCAGTTCCATCAATTGCAAGCCGCTGTTACGCAGGTACAGCACGGACGCCGATGACTTGTTCAAGCCTGGCCGCTCGTCCGCGCCCAGGATGGGCAGGCCGATCACGCCCTCGTTTGCCGCTTGCGGCTTGTAGAAAAAGCCGTGGCTGCGCGATTCGCCCTGCACCGCATCGGCACGGATATAGCGCGTGGCAACCGCCGCCTGCGCCCCCAGGCGGATGCTGCTGAAATACAGATCCTTGCCCTGCGCGCCGATCACCACGGCGTCATCGCCCAGCGCTTCGATGCGTTCCACGCCGTGCGGCAGGGACAAGGCTTGCACGCTGCCCCCATCGGCCCAGCGCACGGCATACAAGGGCTGGCGCGGCCAGGCCTGGTCTGCCTTGCGGCGTCCGGGATTGCCCGGATTGCCGTACAACAGATACGCACCCACATAGCGGTTCTGCAGTCCATAGCCCCCACCGCCGGGTAGCGGCTGGTAGCTGCCGGCCGGCGCGCTGTCGCGGCCATCGGAAAACGAGGCCAGGGGCACGCGCAGCAAGGCCATGTCGCCCCGGCCCCGCGTGCCATCCCACATGGCGTCGCCCTGCCCTTCGGAGCGCAGCAGGACGTTCAGGTGGCCGTCAGCGCTTTCCAGGAACGAGAACTGGTCGACGGGTGCGCCGGCCACTTTGAGGGCGCTGGGCGCGCTGCCGTCGAGGGGGATGCGGAACAGGCCCGAATCGCTGCCCCGGCGCGTCGTCCACACGTACACGGATTCTCCCGAGACGTAGAACACGCGCCCTTGCGGCCCCATGACGGCGGTGGCTTCGCAGCGCATGTCGCGCTGCGCCAGGTCGCACACGGTGACCGTGTGCAGGGCCAGACTGGTACCCGGTTCCGGTTCGTCGTCGGTGCGGTAGATGCGCGTGGCCGGAGCGATGCGCTTGAAGTCCGATGGCACGGCGTCGGGACGCCAGCGGCGCAGCGCGGGAAAGCCGCCGAACGGGTCGCCACGGCGCAGGTTCAGCGACAAGGGCGAGTAAAACACCAGCTTGCTGCCGATCAAACGGCTCGCGTAATTGCGCGAGGAATAGTAATCGTTGGAGCGCAGGTGGTAGGTGGAACGGTAGGCCAGCTTGCCGTCTGCCGCGATGTCGAACAGGCCGATCTCCGTGCCGCCGCGGCTGTAGCTGTAGCCGATCACCACCACCGTGTCGCCATCGATCAGCATCTCGTCATACCAGTTGCCCGACGGATCGCTGCCAGGCGCGAACGCGTCGAGCGAGGCGACGGGCTGCAAGGCATTGCCGCCCACCTGCACGGTAAACAGCTTGCCGCGTCGGAGCATCACCAGGTGCTTGCCATGCAGCTTGACGATGCCGCCTTCGTCCACGCCCGCCGTCTGCACATTGGTGACCGATTCGGCCGCCTCCGCCGATGCCGCCGGTGCCGCTTTCGCCACCATGGGCGCGGCCGGGGGCGCCGGCGGGGGCGCGGCCATGTACTGCGCCGTGGCACGCTGCAGTTTCTGCTGCTTCAGCAGCAGCGCCTCCTGGCGCGCCTGCACTTGCTGCAGGTAGCTGCTCAACGCCTGCTCGCTGGCAAACGGCGCCAGGGTCTTGCGCGGCGCCGTGCCGGCGGCATGGCAGCCTGCCGACAGCAGCAGGGACAGTATCACGGTGATCTTGAGGGCGCTGGACATCGCTTCTTCTCCGGTTGGCTGGGGTGTCCAACATGAAACGCAGCGGCGGAGAAAAAGGGGTTAAAGGCGCGTAAAAATAGTCGCGCAGCTGCCGCTACTCGAAACCCCGGATGCGGTCGCCGTTAAAATTCGGCAAACGCCACTCGAAATGCAGGGCCAGGAAACGGAACAGGAAACCGGCGCCGATGGATGCCAGCTGGGCCACCGAGCTGTCGACCTGGAAGTACAGCAGGCCCACGTACAGGCTGCCCGTAAACAGGGCCACGGTGGCATACACTTCGCGCTGCAGCACGAGGGGAATCTGGTTGCACAGGATGTCGCGCAGCAGGCCGCCGAAGACGCCCGTGATCATCCCCGCCAGCACGACGATGGCCGGATGCATCTTGGCCGACATGGCGATGTCGCAGCCGATCACGCAGAACGCCACCAGGCCCAGGCCATCGACCAGCAGGAAGACGGCGCGCAAATGGTGCAGGTAGCGCGCGACAAAGGCCGTGACGATGGCCGCGCCGATGGTAAACAGCAGGTACTCGGGATGCGCGATCCAGCCCAGCGGATAGTGCCCCAGCAGCACGTCGCGCACGGTGCCGCCGCCCAGCGCCGTGACGGTGCCGATCATGCAGATGCCGAACAAGTCCATGCCGCGCCGCATGCCCATGATGGCGCCGGACATCGCTTCGGCGACAATCGCCACCAGGTAAATCGTATATAACAGCATGGTCTTACTCTTCCGAAAATGATTTGAGAATTTGTTCGCGTTCGCGCGCTTCGCTCAGGGCCCGCGCCTCGTGGCCGGCGCCGCTGGTGCCGCGCTGTTCGCCGTTGGCCAGGCGCGTGTCGGCGCCCAGGCTGCCGGGCGCGCCGCTGCCGCAGCTGACGCTGCTGTGGATGAAGGCATGGCTGTCCTGCAGGCAGTTGCCGGCCAGGTATTCGGCATACACGTAATCGCCATCGAGCAGGGCCAGGCCCTGCGGTTCGGCCAATACCTGTTCGCGGCGGCCTTGCACGGCCACCTGCATGTAGTCGCGCCAGACGGGCAGCGCCAGCGTCCCGCCCGTGGCGTTGCCCAGGCTCTTAGGCTGGTCGTAGCCGAGCCAGACGACGGAGACGAGGCCCGAGGAATAGCCGGCGAACCAGGCGTCGTACGCGTTATTCGATGTGCCCGTCTTGCCGGCCGCGTCGCCCCTGCCCAGCGCCAGCGCTCCGCGTCCCGTGCCGCTCTTGACGACGTCGCGCAGCATGCTGTCCATGACGTAGGCATTGCGCGTGGAGATCACTTGCGTGCCGGGTGCCGGCTCGCCCTTGGCACGGGGCGCCGCATCGCTGTACAGCACCGCGCCGCTGCGGCCGCGCACTTCCTTGATCAGTTTCGGCGGCATCTGCACGCCGCCGTTGGCAAACACGGCATACGATTGCGCCAGTTGCAGCGGGGTGACGGCGCCCGCGCCCAAGGCCAGCGGCAAGGAGACGGGATTGCGCGCGCTCTCGAAACCGAAGCGCGTGGCGTAGTACTGCACGTAGCCGGGACCGGCCGCCTGCATCAGGCTGACGGCCACCAGGTTTTTCGAGCGCACCAGGCCGCGCCGCACGCTGATGAAGCCTTCATAGTTGTTGCCGTAATTGCGCGGCCGCCACGGCTGCGCGCCCGTTTCCTGCGGCAGCAGCAGGCGCTGCGTATCGTCGACGGCCGTGCCGGGAAAATATCCCTTTTCCAGCGCCGCCGAATACACGAAGGGCTTGAAGCTGGAACCGGGCTGGCGGTAAGCCTGCGTGGCGTGGTTGTAGTGGTTGCGGTAGAAATCGAAGCCGCCCGCCATGGCGACGATCTCGCCGCTGTGCGCATCGACGGAAATGAGCGCGCCTTCCATCTCGGGCAGCTGGCTCACCAGCCAGCGGTTCTTGGCCCCGTCGTGCAGCACGCGGATCACGCTGCCTTCGACGATGGCGCGCTTGCCATCCCACTGCAGCTTGCCGCCCAGGCGCGCATCCGAGGCCGCGAGCACGATCTCGTCGCCATTGCGCAGCTGCGCCTTGATCTGGCGCGCGCCGGTGCTCTCCACCTTGCGCACCAGCGCGGCGCGCAGCTCGCCGCTGTCCGGATAGGCGGCCAGCTGGCGCGCCACGCTGTCTTGCGAAGCGGCCAGGCGCGCTTCCGGGCCGCGGTAGCCGCGCCGCGCCTGCGCGTTCAGCAAGCCGTCGCGCAGCGACTTGTCGGCTGCCCGCTGCGGCGCCATGCGGATGGTGGTCGTCACGTCCAGGCCCATGCTGTAGGCCCCTTCGGGATAGCTTTGCAGGATCAGCTGGCGCGCTTCCTCGACCGCATACGCGGCCGCGTGCACGGAGCTGTTGCGGTCCTTGTTCAGGGCCAGCTTTTCCGCCACGGCAGCCTCGTATTCGGCCGGCGTGATGTAGCCCAGTTCACGCATGCGCTGCAGGATGTAATGCTGGCGCACGGTGGCGCGCTGGGGATTCGCAACGGGATTGTAGGCCGATGGCGCCTTGGGCAAGCCGGCCAGCATGGCCGCTTCGGCGATGCTGACCTCGGCCAGGGGCTTGTCGAAATAGATGTTCGAGGCGGCGGAAAAGCCGTAGGAACGCTCGCCCAGGTAAATCTGGTTCATATACAGTTCCAGCAGCTTGTCCTTGCTGTAGTGCTGTTCCAGCTTGTAGGCGAGCAGCATCTCCGTCAGCTTACGCTGCACGGTCTTTTCGCGCGACAGGAAGAAGTCGCGCGCCACCTGCATGGTGATGGTGCTGGCGCCCTGCGCATGGTGGCCCGTGACGACGTTGGCCAGGGTCGCGCGCGTGAGGCCATAGAAGTCGACGGCGCCGTGTTCGTAGAAGCGCGCATCCTCGATGGCCAATAAAGCCTGGCGCATGCGCAGGGGGATATCCTTCAAGGGCAGGAATTCGCGGCGCTCTTCGCCGTATTCGGCCAGCAGCTCGCCTTCGCTGGAAAAAATCCGCAGCGGCAGCGCGGGCTTGTACTGGGCCAGATGCTCGACGGCCGGCAGGTCCTGCCATGCCTGGCGCAGCCAGTAACCGCCCGCCAGGGCTGCGGACAAGCCCAGGCCCAGGGTCAGTCCCAGGCCGAATTTCAGATTGCGCACCAGCTTCGATGGCGGCTTGCGGGCGGCGCCGCTGCCGTCTTTCGCGCTGTCTTTCGCGCCGCTTTTTTCACTGTCCTGTGCCGTATCTTGCGTGTCCATATGGTCATTCCCTTGCTGCCAGGAGGCCCCGCGCAGGCGCGCGGCACTCCATCAAAGAAGCATTGTGCACTGCAACACACCTATCCTTATAAAAAGTAAGTATTATTTAGTATTGATAAATTTTTCTTATGTTAGGCGCGCACCATGAACCTGAATCCCAAGCACACGGAAGCGTTCCGCGCCGTCGTCGAAACGGGCAGTTTCGAACAGGCGGCGCTGCAGCTGCACCTGACCTCGCCCGCCATTTCGCAGCGCGTGCGGGCGCTGGAAAGCCAGCTGGGCAACGCGCTGATCGTGCGCAGCCGTCCCGCGCGCGCCACGCGCATGGGCCAGCGCCTGATGCAGTACCTAAAGCGGGCCAAGCTGCTGGAAGCGGACCTGGAAGCGGAACTGGCGGTGCAACAGGATGCCCCGCTGACCCTGGTGCTGGCGCTGAACGCCGATTCGATGGGCACCTGGTTCTTCCCTGCCCTGTCCGAAGTGCTGATACGCGAGCGCGTGCTGCTGGACCTGACCGTGGAAGACCAGGACCACACCTATACCTTGCTGGAAACGGGCATGGCCATCGGCTGCATCAGCACGGAAGCAAAACCCATGCGCGGCTGCACGGCCGAGCCGCTGGGCGTGATGCGCTACTGGCTGGTGGCTACGCCCGCGTTCCGCCAGCAGTGGTTCGCGCATGGCCTGACGCGCAAGGCGGCGCGCACGGCGCCCGTCGTCGCCTACACGCGCAAGGACACCTTGCAGTCGTCGTACCTGCAGGAAGCGCTGGGCTTGCCCGAAGGCGCCTACCCCTGCCATTACGTGCCGGGCGCCACCTCGCACTTCAACGCCATCCGCTACGGCCTGGGCTACGGCATGGTGCCGGAATTGCTGCTCAAGGCGAATGCGGACGGCGAACTGGTGGAAATGCTCACGCCCAAGACCCCGGCCGACGTGGCCCTGTACTGGCACACGTGGAAGGTGCAGTCGCCGCGCCTGGAACAGCTGTCGCGGCAAATCGTCGTGGCGGCGCGCAGCATGCTGAAATAGCTACCGCTGCATGCCCCAGCGTTTCAGGGTGACGCGTTCCAGGCTGCGAAAGCCGATGTTTTCCACCAGCAGACCGATGACGATGACGGCTGCCAGGCCCGCAAACACCTTGTCCGTGTACAGCTCGTTGCGGTTCTGGAAGATGTACCAGCCCAGGCCGCCCTGGCCCGACGTGGTACCAAATACCAGTTCGGCCGCGATCAGGGTGCGCCAGGCAAACGCCCAGCCGATCTTCAAGCCCGAGACGATGGACGGCAAGGCGCCCGGCACGAGGATGTGCAGCACCAGGCGCAAGCCGCTCAGCCCGTAGTTGCGGCCCGCCATGCGCAGGGTCTCGGGCACGCCCTGGAAGCCCGCATACGTATTCAAGGCCAGCGGCCACATCACGGAATGGACGATGACGAAGATCAGGCTGGCGCGTCCCAGGCCGAACCACAGCAAGGCCAGCGGCAGCAGGGCGATGGCGGGCAAGGGATTGAGCATGGCCGTCAGGGTTTCCAGCACATCGCGTCCGATGCGGCTGGACACGGCTAGCAAGGTCAGCACGAAGGCAGCCAGCACGCCCACCGCATAGCCCTGCAGCAAGACGAAGAGGGAGGCGGCCGTACGCGTGAGCAATTCGCCGCTGGCGATACCGCCGATGAACGCCTGCGCCGTCTGCAGAAAACTGGGCAACAATAAATCGTTGTGCGTCCAGCGCGCCGCGCCCTCCCACAGCAAAGCGAGGCCAAGCAAAATGAAGGCCTTGCGCCACAGCGCATGCTGGCCCAGGCGCTGCCAGCGCGACAACGGCCGTTCGACAGCCACGCCGGCCGGCGGCGGCGCCGCGTACACGAACTCCTGACGGATCGGTGGTTCCAGCAGCGCGCTCATACGGCCTCCCGCTGCGGCTGGTCCTCGTGCTGGACGGGAACCACGTCCTCATCAAACAGCAGACCGTGGATGCGGCTGCTGGCGGCCTGGAATTCCGCGCTGCCCCCGCTGTACAAGCCGAACTGATGGCTGTTCAGCTCGGCGCGCACGCGGCCCGGATGGGGCGACAGCAGCAGGATGCGGTTACCCACGACCAAGGCTTCCTCGATCGAATGCGTGACGAACACGAGCGTAAAACGCAGCTCTTCCCACAGGCGGCTCAGCTCTTCCTGCATCTTGCGCCGCGTGAGGGCGTCGAGGGCGGCAAACGGTTCATCCATCAGCAGCACTTCCGGCTGCATGGCCAGCGCGCGCGCGATGGCCACCCGCTGCTTCATGCCGCCCGACAAAGTATGCGGATGGGCATATTCAAAACCGGCCAGGCCCACCTTGGCGATCCAGTGATGGGCGCGCTCGCGGGCCGCCACCTTGTCCAGCCGCTTGCTGGCAAGCAAGGGGAACATGACGTTTTCCAGCACGGTTTTCCAGGGCGGCAACTGGTCGAATTCCTGGAACACGACGACCCTGTCCGGCCCCGGCTTCGTGATGATTTTTTCCTGCATGGTGATGCTGCCCGCGCGCGGCGCAATGAAACCGGCCACGGCTTTCAGCAGGGACGACTTGCCGCAGCCGGACGGTCCCAGCAGCACAAAACGGTCGCCCCGGAACACGTCGAAACTGACGTCGTGCGTGGCGCGCACGGTGCGCTGTTCCGTCCGGTATTCCAGGCTGACATTCCTGACGCTGAGCAAGGGTGCCACCGCCACGGGCGGGCGCACCAAATGAAAGGCGGGTGCGTTCATGTCAGCCTCCTTGCGTGATGGCAGGGTCGTCAAAGAAATAATCGCGCCAGCTGTCGGGCAGGTTACGGATGGCGTTCACGCGATGCAGAAATTGCGCCAGGCCATAGGTATTTTGCGGAGCGATCTTGAATTGCACTTGCGGGTTGGCAAAAATTTTCAGCAGCAGATTGCGGTCCACCTTGCTCTTGTTTACCTTGATGTAGATGTCGGCCGCCCCCTGTGGATTGCTGCTCGCATACTGCGCCGCTTCCGCCAGCGCGGCGATGAAGGCGCGGTAAGTCTTGGGATTGTCCTTGCGGTATTTTTCCGTCGCATACAGCAGGGTCGACGAGCTGGGCCCGCCCTGCACGTCATACGAATTCAGGAGGATATGGGCGTTCGGGTTTTGCGCCAGCTCCTGTTCCTGGAACGGCGAATTGCCGAAGTGGCCCGTCAGCTCCGTGCCGCCGGCGATGATGGCAGCCGCCGCGTCCGGGTGCGGCAGGGTTTGCGTGATTTTATCGAGGCGGGCGAATTCCTTGTCGCCCCACTGTTTCGCCACCGCCATCTGCAATATCCTCGCCTGGACGGAGACGGACACGGCGGGCAAGGCGATGCGGTCCTTGTCCGTCAAGTCCGCCAGGGTTTTCACCTTGGGATTGTTGCTGATCAAATAGTAGGGAAAGTTGCCCAGCGAAGCCACGCCGCGCACGTTCTGCCGGCCTTTCGTGCGGTCCCAGATGGTCAGCAGCGGCCCCAGGCCCGCGCCCGCGATATCGATATTGCCGGACAACAAAGCGTCATTGATGGCCGGGCCGCCGGACAGGGTAATCCACTCGACTTTGACGTCCACGCCCTGCTGCTTGCCATGCTTTTCGATCAGTTTCTGTTCCTGCGCAATATTAAGCAGCAAGAAGGTGATGCCGTGCTGGCCCGCGATGCGGATCTGTCCTTCGGCCCGGGCCATGGGCATCGCCATGCACAGCAGGATGAAGGCGGCGAGCAGGCGACGGGGAAAGGTAAAGATCGGCAACATGGACACTCCTTGGGTCTGGCTACGGGAAAAAATCAGTACGGCGCATCGCCTTCGATGGTGGTGCGATACAGCTTGCGGCGCTGATCGGGAGGGCAACCCGTCGCCAGGTGCATCAGGGAACGGTTGTCCCAGAACACCAGGTCATGCGGCTGCCAGCGGTGCACATATAAATGCTCGGGGCGCACGCTGTGGGCGAACAGTTCGTCGAGCAGGGCACGGCTTTCATCGTCGGGCAGACCGACGATGCGCGTGGTGAAATGTTCGCTGACAAACAGGGCGCGCCTTCCCGTTTCCGGGTGCACGCGCACCACGGGGTGCGTCACGGGTTTGACTTCATCGATCTGCGCCTGCGTCAGCGCGGGCCGCCACGGGTTGCGGCGGCGCAATTCCTCATACTGGCTCAGGTAGCTGTGCTCGGCACGGGCACCGCGCACGGCATGGCGCAGCGCGGCCGGCAGGCTTTCCCACGCCAGGTGCATGTTGGCAAACACGGTATCGCCGCCCTCGTCCGGCAACTCTTGCGCGTGCAGCATGGAGCCGAGGCTGGGCACTTCCTTGTACGACAGGTCCGAATGCCAGAAATGGCCCGCATCGCCCAGGCCGATGGGCTGGCCATCCTCGACGATGTTCGAGATGATCAGCACTTCCGGTTGCGCGGGCAGCTGGAACTGGCGCAGCACGTGGATTTGCAGGGGACCGAAGCGGCGGCTGAAATCCACCTGCTGCTGCGGCGTGATGCGCTGGTCGCGGAACACCAGCACGTGATGGTCGAGGTGGGCATGGTGCAGGCGCTGGAAGTCGCCCAGCGACAGCGGCTGCGACAAGTCCAGTCCCAGCACTTGCGCGCCGAGCGGGGCATCGAAAGTTTCGATACGGAAATGGCTGCTGGAAAGCACGGGTTTCAGGACGGCCGACATAAGAATCCGCAAATAGTCAGGGGAAGTCCACTGTATGCCGGCCGGCCCTGCCTGCAAACGAAGCATTTACTATATGGATATGCGGGGCGCGTTGCGCCGCGCCGCAACAGCCGCTGTCCCGAATTGGCACAGCGGCGGCACGTTCCCGCCTCGATGGCTCCTGGACTGCGCTAGCACGCAACTTGCTTGTCTACCAAGCTTTAACCGATTCCCAGGAAAGCCATGTCCCCCTACGCCCTGCTGCTCGCCTTGCTGTTCGCCGTTCCCGTCCA
Organism: Janthinobacterium violaceinigrum; assembly: GCF_009208555.1. Lineage (GTDB taxonomy): Bacteria > Pseudomonadota > Gammaproteobacteria > Burkholderiales > Burkholderiaceae_D > Janthinobacterium > Janthinobacterium violaceinigrum. The sequence goes on from NZ_WFLI01000007.1 coordinate 11,162, forward strand.
TGCCCAGGATAGCCAGGATGAAGGCGACCTCAGCTACAAAGCCTATGTGCGCAGCGACAAGCGCATCAAGTGCTTGTACGGCTATGCGGCCGACAAGACGGGCGACCATGCCGCTGCCGTCGCCATCTTTGAAGACTGCATCCGGCGCTGGAACGATGTGTATTCGATGATTTGGCTGGCCCAGCTGTATGAAACGGGCGTAGGCGTGCCCAAGGACCTGGTGCAGGCGACGGCGCTGATGCGGCGCGGCGCCCATACCAACGATGACGCCGCCTATGCGCGGCTGGCCCGCTACCACTATGGCGTGGCGCTGGCCGAAGGCCGGGGCACGCCCCAGGATCTTCCCCAGGCCAGAACCTGGCTGCGCCAGGCAGCGCAGGAGGGCGTACAGGAGGCGGCCGATTACCTGGCCCGCCTCGACGGCGCCGCGCCGTAAGCGCTGCGCCGGCGTTGCTTACGCCGTTGCTTCGTAGCGGGCCAGGCGGGCCGCCATGCGCGGCGCCAGCTCGTGGCCGGCCGTGACGGTCACTTCCAGGTCGTTCAGCAAGCCATCTTTCAAGCCATAGACCCAGCCATGGACGCTGAGTTCCTGACCGCGTTCCCACGCATCTTGCACGATGGTGGTCTGGCACACGTTCAAGACTTGTTCCACCACGTTCAGTTCGCACAGGCGGTCGCCGCGCTGGCGGCTGGTCAGCACGTCGCCCAGGTAGCGCTCGTGCTTCTGGCCCACGTCCTGCACGTGGCGCAGCCAGTTGTCGACCAGGCCGATGCGCGTGCCCGTCATGGCCGCGTGCACGCCCTTGCAGCCGTAATGGCCGACGATGATGATGTGTTTGACTTTCAGCACGTCCACGGCAAATTGCAGGACGGACAGGCAATTGAGGTCGGAATGCACGACCACATTGGCGATATTGCGGTGCACGAACACGTCGCCAGGCGCCATGCCCAGCAGTTCGTTGGCGGGAACGCGGCTGTCGGAACAGCCGATCCACAGGTATTCGGGCGAGGTCTGCGCTTCCAGGTTCTTGAAGAAGTTCGGGTCTTTCGCCACCATCGAGTCGGCCCAGCGGCGGTTACGCTGCAGCAGTTCCGCCAGGGCCAGGCCGCTTTTCTGTTCGGTCATATCGCTCCCATTCTGTGAGTTCGGTTGAGCAGCGCGCCGATCGCCCGCGTTAGCGGACGATACGCGCAGATGCCAGTCAACCTGGGTAAAAAAACGCCGGGATGTGTGAGCATCCCGGCGCATGGTCTTACGTGTGCTTACTCAAAAAAATCCTTGACCTTGTCTTTCCAGGTCTTGCTTTGCGGACTGTGCTTGGCACCGCCCTCGGTCGTCGACTTTTCAAAGTCGCGCAGCAGGTCTTTCTGTTTTTCCGTCAGTTTCACGGGTGTTTCGATGGCCACGTGGCAGAACAGGTCGCCCGCGTAACCGGAGCGCACGCCCTTGATGCCCTTGCCTTTCAGGCGGAAGGTCTTGCCCGACTGGGTGCCTTCAGGAATCGTGAACGACACTTTGCCGTTCAGGGTAGGCACTTCGATTTCGCCGCCCAAAGCCGCCTTGGCAAACGAGATCGGCATTTCGCAATGCAGGTCGTCGCCTTCGCGCTGGAACACGGCGTGCGGCTTGATGTGGATTTCCACATACAGGTCGCCCGACGGACCGCCATTCGTGCCCGGTTCGCCGTTGCCGGACGAACGGATACGCATGCCGTTGTCGATACCGACTGGAATTTTCACTTCCAGGGTCTTGTTGCGCTTGATGCGACCGGCGCCGCCGCATGGCGTGCACGGGTCGGTGATGACCTTGCCGCTGCCATGGCATTTCGGGCAGGTTTGCTGGATGCTGAAGAAACCTTGCTGCATGCGCACCTGGCCGTGGCCACCGCAAGTACCGCAAGTGGTGGGCGAGGTGCCCGGCTTGGCGCCGCTGCCGTGGCAAGTGTCGCACTTGTCCCAGCTCGGCACGCGGATGGTCGTGTCGAAGCCATGAGCAGCTTGCTCCAGTGTAATTTCTAGGTTGTAGCGCAAGTCGGCGCCACGGTACACCTGTGGACCCGCATTGCGGCTGCGTCCACCGCCGCCGCCAAAGATGTCGCCGAAGATATCGCCGAAGCTGTCGGCAAAGCCGCCAGCACCGCCGCCGAAGCCGCCTCCGCCGCCCATGTTCGGGTCCACGCCCGCGTGACCGTAGCGGTCATACGCGTCGCGCTTTTCCGGATTGGTCAGCATCTCGTAGGCTTCTTTGACTTCCTTAAACTTTTCTTCCGATTCCTTGCTATCCGGATTGCGGTCCGGATGGTATTTCATCGCCAGTTTACGGTAAGACTTTTTGATCTCTTCTTCCGAAGCATTTTTTGCGACACCGAGTGTCTCGTAAAAATCACGCTTTGCCATGTTGTCGGCACCTTGCAGTCTATCTACTGATGTAAAAATTACACGAAAAAGCCGAGTCGAGTGCTGCGCTAGGCGCAGCGACTCGGCTCGGCCGGTCTTCGCGGCTAATCCCGCGATGTAGCGTTCAGCCCGGCTGCCCCCAGTTCATGGGAGCGCAAGACAATTACTTGCTGTCTTTGACTTCTTTGAAGTCAGCGTCGACAACGTCGTCTTGCTTGGCGCCTGCATCGGATGCGCCAGCAGCTTGCTGTGCACCTTCCGCGCCGCCGGCAGCTTGCTGCGCTTGCATGTCGGCATACATTTTTTCGCCCAGTTTCTGCGATGCGCTCGACAGTGCTTCCACCTTGGCGTCGATCTCAGCCTTGTCGCCCGCCTTGATGCTTGCTTCCAGGTCGGTGATCGCCGCTTCGATCTTCTCTTTCTCGCCCGCGTCCAGCTTGTCGCCGTATTCGGTCAAGGATTTCCGGGTCGAGTGTACCAGAGCATCGGCCTGGTTGCGCGACTCGGCCAATTCTTTGACCTTCTTGTCTTCTTCCGCGTTCAACTCGGCGTCTTTCACCATCTTCTGGATTTCCGCCTCGGTCAAGCCGGAATTGGCCTTGATCGTGATCTTGTTTTCCTTGCCGGTGGCCTTGTCTTTCGCGCCGACATGCAAGATGCCGTTGGCGTCGATGTCGAAGGTCACTTCGATCTGTGGCGTACCGCGTGCTGCTGGCGGGATGCCTTCCAGATTGAATTCGCCCAGACCCTTGTTGCCGGCGGCGATTTCGCGCTCACCCTGGAAGACCTTGATGGTCACCGCAGGCTGGTTGTCGTCGGCCGTCGAGAAGACCTGGCTGAACTTGGTCGGAATCGTCGTGTTTTTGTGGATCATCTTGGTCATCACGCCGCCCAGGGTTTCGATACCCAGGGACAGGGGAGTAACGTCCAGCAACAGCAAGTCCTTGCGTTCGCCCGACAGGACCGAACCCTGGATCGCTGCGCCCACGGCGACGGCTTCGTCCGGGTTCACGTCCTTGCGTGGTTCCTTGCCGAAGAATTCCTTCACTTTTTCCTGCACCTTCGGCATACGGGTCATACCGCCGACCAGGATGATGTCATCGATGTCCGACACTTTGACGCCCGCATCCTTGATAGCGGTGCGGCAAGGTTCCATCGTTGCCGTGATCAGCTCTTCCACCAGCGACTCCAGCTTGGCGCGGGTCATCTTCAGGTTCAAGTGGACCGGGGCGCCGTTCGCCATGGCGATGTAGGGCTCGTTGATCTCGGTCTGTTGCGACGACGACAGCTCGATCTTCGCGCGCTCGGCCGAAGCCTTGATGCGCTGCAGAGCGATCGGATCTTTTTTCAGATCGATGCCGTTGATCTTCTTGAACTCGTCGATGATGTAATCGATGACGCGCTGGTCGAAGTCTTCGCCGCCCAGGAAGGTGTCGCCGTTGGTCGACAGCACTTCAAATTGTTTTTCGCCATCTACATCGGCGATTTCGATGATCGATACGTCGAACGTACCGCCACCCAAGTCGTACACGGCGATTTTACGGTCGCCTTTTTCAGCCTTGTCCAGGCCGAACGCCAGCGCTGCCGCGGTTGGCTCGTTGATGATGCGCTTGACGTCCAGGCCAGCGATACGGCCGGCATCCTTGGTAGCTTGACGCTGCGAATCGTTGAAGTACGCAGGCACGGTGATGACGGCTTCGGTGACTTCTTCACCGAGGTAGTCTTCTGCCGTTTTCTTCATCTTGCGCAGCACTTCAGCCGAAATTTGCGGCGGGGCCAGTTTTTTGTCGCGTACGCCGATCCATGCATCGCCGTTGTCGGCTTTCATGATTTGGTACGGCATCAGCGCGATGTCTTTTTGCACTTCTTTTTCGTCGAACTTGCGACCGATCAGACGCTTGACTGCGTACAGCGTGTTTTTCGGATTGGTCACGGCCTGGCGTTTCGCTGGCGCGCCGACGAGAATTTCGCCATCTTCTTGATAAGCAATAATCGACGGCGTCGTGCGTGCGCCTTCAGCGTTTTCGATTACCTTTGGTTGACCGTTTTCCATGATGGAAACGCAGGAATTCGTGGTTCCCAGATCGATACCGATAATTCTACCCATGATTTTTTTCCTTTTATTTGCTAGATTTCAGATGGTTCTTATATGTGGCAAAGCGGCATGGTTTCAAGGCTTGCTTGATGCCGCCCTCTGATTATTTTGCTTGCGCGGTCGTTACAATGGCTGGACGCAGCAGGCGGTCCGCAATCATATAGCCCTTTTGCAGGACTGACACGATGGTATTGGCTTCCTGGTCTGCTGGCACCACGGCAACGGCCTGGTGTTTCATCGGATCGAGCTTCTCGCCCTGCACTGGCAAGACTTCCACCAGGCGGTTGCGCTCGAACGCGGCGTTCAATTGCTTCAGGGTCATCTCGACGCCTTCTTTCAGCGACTCGATGGTCGGTGCTTCCACCGTCAGCGCCGTTTCCAGGCTGTCTTTCACCGGCACCATGGCTTCGGCAAAGCTTTCCACTGCGAATTTATGCGCTTTAGCAACATCTTCCTGCGCACGGCGGCGAATGTTTTCGCCATCGGCCTTGGCGCGCATGAAGGCATCGTGCATCTCTGCAAGACGCGCTTCGGTACTCGCCAGCTGCTCTTCCAAAGTAGGCTCTGCGGGAGTCGATGGGGCAGTCGCCGCGGCGTCCGCTTGCGGATTAGGTACAGCTTGGTTTTCCTGATCTTGCATCTAGAAAGCTCCTACAATCAATGACTTAAATGAGTTAGTCTAACTATCTTTACAACACTAACGGGCAGATGGGGCTATATCCTATTGTTTCAAGGGGTATTCATGGCAAAACCGGGGATTACCTCGTTCCATGTTACAGCTTATTACAAAGCGCTTCCCGTTTCGGGCAGCGATCCGTGCGCACCCCCTTGATTTTCCTGGCTTCCCACGGCAAAGCGGGCATTCTACCAGCCCCGCCGCCGCCATCGCCACTGGCAGCGTTGCTATCTGGATAGTTCCGTGGCCACGCCAGACATGACAAAGCCGCGCAAGCGCGGCTTTTTATTGCATAAAAATAATTATTTCAGTTCGCGGCGCCCAGCGCCAGTGCCGCCGCGCGCGCCTGCTCGCCCGCTTTCCTGTCGCCCTCGCGCTGCGCCGCCGTCTTCATCGTCGGCCAGCCGATCATGTGTTGTTCGGCAATTTCCGCCAGTCCCGCGATCCAGGCCGGCGTTTCATTCAAGCAAGCGATGTAATGAAACTGCTGGCCACCGGCCATTTCGAAATCATGCTTGGCTTCCATGGCGATCTCTTCCAGGGTTTCCAGGCAATCGCTGGTAAAGCCCGGGCACAGCAGGTCGACGCGCTTGATACCCTGTTGCGCCAGCGCCACCAGGGTGGGCGCCGTGTACGGCTGCAGCCATTCGGCCTTGCCAAAGCGCGACTGGAAAGTCACCACATATTGCTCTTTGGTTAATTTCAGCTTGTCCGCCAGCAGGCGCGCCGTTTTCAGGCATTGGCAGTGATACGGGTCACCCAGCAGCAAGGTGCGCTTGGGCACACCGTGAAAGCTCATCACCAGTTTTTCCGGACGGCCATGCGCTTCCCAGTGGTTCAACACGGAATCGCGCAAGGCGTCGATATACGTGTCGTGCTCGTGGTACTGCTTAATAAAACGCAATTCCGGCACATTGCGCACCGTGGCGTAATGGGCAAACACGGCGTCGTAGATGGAGCCTGTCGTCGTGCCCGAATATTGCGGATAAGCAGGCAAGATGGCGATGCGCTCGCAGCCTTCGCTTTTCAAGGTGGCCAGTACCTCGGGCAAGGAAGGCGAACCGTAGCGCATGGCCATGGCCACCGTGACGCCGTCATGGCCCCGTTCGGCCAGGGCGCCGGCCAGCAATTTCGCCTGCTTTTGCGTGTGCACTTTCAGGGGCGAGCCTTCGCGCGTCCAGATCGACGCATATTTCTTGGCCGACTGGCCCGAGCGGAATGGCAGGATGATCAGGTTCAAAATGAACCACCAGACGGCGCGGGGAATCTCCACCACGCGCGGATCCGACAGGAATTGCTTCAGGTAGCGCCGCACGGCCGACGACGTGGGCGCATCGGGCGTGCCCAGGTTGACCAGCACCACGGCGCTGCGGTCGATGCTGCCATGCGTGTACGGCGGTTCTGTTTGAAATGACATGAAGGCTCTTTGAAGGCGTTGGATGGATAGCCACTTATTATAGTTGCATTGAGTTAATAGCGAGGCACTGGGGTCAGACCCTCAATGCCGCTAACGCCAGGCTCAGCGCTAACGCATCCGGGGGTCTGCCCCCGGATTTAAGCCCGCGTTTAAATCGCCAGTAACTCGCGCGCATGCTTGCGCGTGGTGGCCGTGATTTCCAGGCCGCCCAGCATGCGCGCTACTTCTTCCACCCTGGCCTTGGCGTCGAGCATGTCGATGCGCGACGCCGTCTTGCCGTTGTCCAGGGTGCTTTTTGCCACTTGGAAATGCTGATTCGCCTGGCTGGCCACTTGCGGCAAATGGGTCACGCACAGCACTTGCCGTCCCTGTCCCAGGCGTTTCAGCAGGCGTCCCACCACTTCGGCGACGGCGCCGCCGATGCCGCTGTCGACCTCGTCGAAGATCAGGGTGGGCGTGGTGGTGGCGTGCGAGGTGATGACGGAAATGGCCAGCGCGATGCGCGCCAGTTCGCCGCCGGACGCCACTTTTGCCAGCGAGCGGGGCGCCGTGCCCGCATGGCCGGCGACGAGGAACTCGACCTGCTCGAGGCCATGGGCGGCCGGTTCGCAGGGATTGAGGGCAATCTCGAAGCTGCCGCCCGTCATGCTCAGTTCCTGCATGGCGCGCGTGACGGCTTGCCCCAGTTCCAGCGCGGCGGCGCGGCGCGTGGCGGACAGGCGCTCGGCCACGGCGCGATACTCGGCCTCGATCTTCGCTTCCTGGCGCAGCAAGCCTTCGATATCGGAAGCGTCGGCCAGATGCTGCAGCTTTTCCGACAGCTTGGCGTGCTCGTCGGGCAATTCCTCGGGCGTGACGCGGAATTTGCGAGCCGTGCTGTGCATGGCTTCCATGCGCGCGTCGAGCTGGTGCAGGCGCTCCGGGTCCAGCTCCACGCGGTCCAGGTAATTGTTGAGCGCATACACGGATTCCTGCAGCTGGATGCGCGACGATTCGATCAGGTCGACAATCGGCTGCAATTCCGCATCGACGGATACCAGCTTGCCCAGCTTCTGGTTCAGGGCCGACAGTTGCGACACGATGGGATGGTCTTCCGACTCGGAAATAATCGACAGGGCTTCCTGCGCCCCCTCCAGCAGGCTGGCCGCATGCGACAGCCGGCTGTGCTCGTTCGTGATGTCCGTCCACTCACCGGGCTTGGCGGCCAGTTTTTCCAGTTCGCCCACTTGCCATTCCAGGCGTTCGCGCTCGTACAGCACGTTGGCGGCATTCGTTTCGAATTCTTCGCGCTGGCGCACGAGGGCGCGCCAGCGCTTGTGCAGCGTCGCCACCTGCCGCGCATCCTGCTCCGCGCCCGCTTCGCGCGCCGTCGCCTGGCCGTCGAGCAGGGCGCGCTGCGCTTCGCTTTTCAGCAAGGACTGGTGCGCGTGCTGGCCGTGGATGTCGACCAGCATGTCGCCCAGTTCGCGCAACTGCGCGGCCGTGGCGGGGATGCCGTTGATGTACGCTTTCGAGCGGCCCGCATTGTCGATGACGCGGCGCAACAGGGCGCCGCCATCGTCGTTGGCGAATTCGTTGGCCGCCAGCCACGCCTGCGCCACCTCGCTGACGGAGAAATCGGCCGTGATGTCGGCCTTGGCCGCGCCTTCGCGCACCACGCTGGCATCGCCGCGCCCGCCCAGCGCCAGGGTGAGCGCATCGATGAGGATGGACTTGCCGGCGCCCGTCTCGCCCGTCAGCACGCTGAAGCCGGCGGAAAATTCCAGTTCAATGGTATCGACAATGACAAAATCGCGAATGGACAGTGTATGGAGCATGGCTTCTGTGGTTGGGCGGCGAACCGCGGGTTAGCGTGGAGAAAATGTTAGCTGAGCTTGCCCTCGCCCGACGGGTACTCATTCCAGTGCAATTTTTCACGCAGGGTGTTGTAGTAACTCCACCCTTCCGGATGCAGGAAGGTAATCGTGTGCGGCGAACGGCGGATGAGGATGCGGTCTTGCTGCACCAGGCTGGCAAAAGTCTGCATGTCGAAATTGACGCTGATATCGCGCCCGCGCACGATTTCCACGACGATCTGGCTGGAATCGGGCAGGACGATGGGGCGGTTCGACAACGCATGCGGGGCGATCGGCACGAGCACGATGCCGCCCAGGGTCGGGTGCAGCAGGGGGCCCCCGGCCGACAGCGCATACGCGGTCGAGCCCGTGGGCGTGGCGATGATCAGTCCGTCAGAGCGCTGGTTGTACATGAAGTGCCCGTCCACCTCGACGCGCAATTCCGCCATGCCGGCGCCGCCGCCGCGCGAGACGACGACATCGTTGACGGCCATGCCCACGTGAATCGACTCACCGTCGCGCAGCACGCTGCCTTCAAGCAAGGTGCGGCGTTCGGCCTTGAAACGGCCGCCGAGAATTTGCGCCAGCACGGGCAGCATGCGCTCAAGCGGGATATCCGTCATGAAGCCCAAGCGCCCTTGATTGATACCGATCAAGGGCACGTCGAATGGCGCCAGCTGACGCGCAATGCCCAGCATGGTGCCGTCGCCGCCCATGACGATGGCGCAATCGGCAGCGGCGCCGATCTCGGCCGGCGACATGGCGCGCACGCCGGGAAACGCCAGGTTCAGGTGCGCGGCCGTCTCCGCTTCAAAGACGACCGTGTGGCCCAGCACCTGCAGGAAATCCACGATGCTTTTAACGGGCTCGGCAATGCCATCCGTATTCTGGCGCACGACCAGGGCGATGGTCTTGGCGCCCAGGTTGAAGCGCTCGCCCGGGGCTGGCAAGGTCGCGGCTGGCTGTTCGGCGCGCTGTTCGGCGTGTTTATCGACGGGCATAAGAGTCTCGGAAAATAAATTCAGTGGCAAGCCGCCCCAGGCTGTCGCGTCGCACGCCGCCATCGCATGATACTGTATATATGCACAGTATAGTGCGGCTATCGTGTGCCTGCAAGGGGCGTTCTTGGTGTTGCACGCAGTGTAGCGCAGAAAAAGAATCGTCCATGCGTGCGCCAGCGCTCCCAGCGCGGACAAATCCGCTTGCGGACGGCCCGGTGCGGCAGGACACTGATTGCACGTATTCTTACTGTCAGGAGGCCATATGGCTACCCAGCCAAGCGAGCGCAAGATCAACACCGATGAAAAGGTCCGCAATGACGGCGTCGACCGCCTGCCGCACGAGCGCGATGAATCGCCCGATGCGCAAAACGTGCGCCCGCGCAAAATCATGCAACAGGCGGCCAGCGACCTGGAACGGGGGCTGGTCGATACGGACCGGCGCGCCCAGCCAGGCGCGGAAAAGGTCAAGCCTGCCGCGCCGCAGCAGGCCCGCCCCGACGCAGAACTGGAACCAAAGAAGGCGCGCTGACTCCAACTGTCACGCGCTGCTGCTCGCATTGCTAGTGTTATGGAGTACGCCATGCATCTCTACGCCTGTTCCTTCCTGCTGGCCGCTGCCTGCGGCGCACACGCCGTCCACGCCCAGGCGCCTGCCATGCCCGTGGGCTATGGCCCGCACCCCGTCCTGCCCGCGCCGGACAAGCAATTCATCCCCACCGTCAACGTGGCGCCCGTGCAGCGCTGGACGGCCACCCAGCGCCCCACGGTCGCGGCCGGTCTGGCCATCCATGCATATGCGCGCGGCCTCGACCATCCGCGCTGGCTGTATGTCTTGCCGAATGGCGACGTGCTCGTGGCAGAAACGAATGCGCCGCCCAAGCCCGACGACAGCAAGGGCATCAAGGGCGCCATCATGCAGATGCAAATGAAAAAAGCGGGCGCCGCCACGCCCAGCGCCAACCGCATCACCTTGCTGCGCGGCGTCGATGCGAACGGCATGGCGCAAACGCGCAGCGTGTTCCTGCAAGGCTTACACTCGCCATTCGGCATGGCCCTGGTGGGCAACGAGCTGTACATCGCCAATGCCGATGCCTTGATGCGCTTTCCTTACGTCACGGGACAAACGGCCATCACGGCGCCGGGCGTCAAGGTCATGGATTTGCCCGGTGGCCCCATCAATCACCACTGGACCAAGAACGTCGTCGCCAGCGCCGATGGCAAATTTCTGTACGTGTCCGTCGGCTCGAACAGCAATGTGGGCGAAAACGGCATGGGGGCCGAAGACGGCCGCGCCGCCATCTGGCAATACACGCGGGCCACGGGCAAGGCAAAAGTCTACGCCACGGGCTTGCGCAACCCCGTGGGCCTGGCCTGGCAACCCGCAACGGGCGCCTTGTGGACGGCCGTCAACGAGCGCGACGAGCTGGGCAACGATCTGGTGCCGGACTACATGACCTCGGTCAAGGAAGGCGCATTCTATGGCTGGCCTTACAGTTATTTCGGCCAGCACGCCGATGCGCGCGTCACGCCGCCGCGCCCCGAACTGGTGGCCAGGGCCATCGCGCCCGACTATGCGCTGGGCGCGCATACGGCCTCGCTGGGTCTGTCATTCTATGACGGCGCCTTGCTGCCAGCGCGCTACCGGGGCGGCGCCTTCATCGGCCAGCACGGTTCGTGGAACCGCAAGCCCTTCAGCGGCTATAAAGTCATTTATGTGCCCTTCGCCAACGGCGTGCCCAGCGGCCCGCCACAGGATGTCGTCAGCGGCTTCCTGGACGGAAACGGCAAGGCGCAGGGGCGTCCCGTCGGCGTGGCCGTCGACAAGCCGGGCGCGCTGCTGGTGGCGGACGACGTGGGCAATGTCATCTGGCGCGTGACGCCGGCGCCGTGAGCGTATTGACGCCGCGCATGCTGCTTCTGTGTGACGCAACGAACGGAAGCGCAAAGGGGGGACGCGCATGATGGACGCTCGAACCACGCAAGGAGTACATCATGAAAAAAACAGGATCGGCCGTCTGGAGTGGCGGCCTTAAAGATGGTAAAGGTTTCATTTCGACCCAAAGCGGCGCGCTCGACAATGTGGCCTACGGCTTCAACACGCGCTTCGAAGACGGCCCCGGTAGCAATCCCGAAGAACTGATCGGCGCGGCCCATGCCGCCTGCTTCACGATGGCCCTGTCCGGCCAACTGGGCGAGGCGGGCCTGCGCGCCACGGCCTTGAAAACCACGGCCGATGTCAGCCTGGAAAAAATCGATGGCAGCTATGCCATCACGGCCGTGCACCTGACCCTGGTGGCCAGCATTCCCGGCGCCACCGACGAAGCATTCCAGGATGCGGCCCTGCGCGCCAAGCTCGGCTGCCCCGTGTCCAAGCTGCTGGCCACGGAAATCACCCTGGACGCCCATCTGGAGTAAATCCGGGCGCATCGACGCCGCCGTCCGCCGCCCCTGCGCCCGCGGGCGGCTGGGACGGTCTCGGCACGAAAGCCGTAAAACGCATAAAATCCTGCCATTCCCCTATCATCATCAAGGATTTACGATGCGTATTTTGCACACCATGTTACGGGTCGGCGACCTGCAGCGCTCCATCGATTTTTACACCAAGGTCCTGGGCATGAAGCTGCTGCGCACCAGCGACAATCCCGAATACCAGTACACCCTGGCCTTCGTCGGCTACGGCGCCAACCCCGACCATGCGGAACTGGAACTGACGTACAACTATGGCACCACCAGCTACGAGCTGGGCACGGCCTACGGCCACATCGCCATCTCGGCCGACGATATCGTCGCCGCGTGCGATGCGGCGCGCGCAAATGGCGGCAACGTCACGCGCGAACCGGGCCCTGTCAAAGGCGGCAACACGGTCATCGCTTTCATCACCGATCCGGACGGCTACAAGATCGAATTGATCGAGCGCAAGTTCGACGGCCAGGGCGGCGGGCTGTAAGACGTCAGCCTGGCTCCGCGGCCGTGGCGATGGCCGCGCGCAGCCAGGCAATCCCCGCATCGCCGTCCGTGCGGCGGTGCCGTATCGCTTCAAACGCAAACGGTGCGATGGCAAATGGCGCGGCATGCCGTGCCAGCCCCTGCGCCGCGCTGCCGCGCAAGGCGCGCCGGGCCACCGTCAAAATCAAATCCGTTCCCATCAGCACGTCCGGTGCGACCGTCCAGTACGGCACGCGCATGGCGATGCGGCGCGCCAGCCCCAGCTGGGCCAGCGCCGCGTCGACTTCAGCGGCCATGCCCCCTTCGCTGGACGCCACCAGCACATGGGGGCGCGCCAGGTACGTGTCCAGGCTCAATGTTTCGCCGGCGGCCAGGCTGGCCGGGTCCAGCGCGCACACGAACGTTTCCTCAAACAAGGTTTCCCTGTGCAACTGTTCGGGCAGTTGCGGGAACACGCCCAGCGCCACGTCGATGTCGCCATCCTGCACGCCAGCCACCACGGCAGGACGGCTGGCGTAACTGACGGCCACGTCGATGCCGGGCGCCTCCCTGCGCAAGCGGCGCAGCAAGGCGGGCAGGATCAATGCCGCGCCATAATCGGACATGGCCAGGCGAAACACGCGCTGCGCCGTGGCCGCTTCGAAGACGGCGCCACCGAGCACGGAACGCACGCTTTGCAGGGCTTCGGCCAGGGGCCGCGCCAATTCCAGCGCGCGCGCCGTGGGCTGGAAGCCACCCTTGCCGCGCAGCAGCAGTGGATCGCCGAGCAAGTGGCGCAAGCGTGCCAGTGCGTGGCTGACGGCAGGCTGGCTCATGTGCAAGCGTTCCGCCGCGCGCGACAGATGGCGTTCGCTGAGCAGCGCTTCCAGGATCACCAGCAGGTTCAAATCGACGGCGCGCAGATTATTCATTTGCTGCATAGTTGAATGACAAACTACGAATTGGATTTAATCATGACAGCATAATACGATGACCCCATCAATTCAAAGTGATGGAGTCAAACATGCATGGATGGATTACCCTGTTTGCCCCGCTGGCCATGCTGGCGGGTGCCGTCGTCCCGTTCCAGGCGGGCGCGAATGCCGCGCTGGGCCGCAACCTGGGCCACCCGCTGTGGGCTACGCTCGCTTCGCTGGCTGTCAGCGCCGTGCTCGCGTCGCTGCTGATGCTGGTCTGGCGCGTGCCGGCGCCCGATGTCCACCTCGCCGTGCGCGGACCGGGCTGGTCCTGGCTGGGCGGCGCTGCCGGCGTGTTTTATATTACGGCCGCACTGATGCTGGCGCCGCGCATGGGTTCCGGCCCCTTCATGGCGGCCGTCATCGGCGGCCAAATGCTGGCAGCGCTGGCCATCGACCGCTACGGCTTGCTGGGCTTTGCCGTCAAGCATATTTCTCCGCTGCACTGGGCGGGCGCGGGCCTGGTGGTTGCCGGCGTCGTACTCACGCAAATTGCCAACAGCCGCACAGCGTGATGCTGCGCAAGACGAAAAAAAACCAGCGCCGTTGCCGGTGCTGGTTGTGGTCTGGCGCAGACCGGATTATTTTTCCAGCAAGGCGTTGACAGGCATCAAGTCCGTTTCCTTCAAGGTTCCGGCCGCCGACTTCAGGCGCAAGCCGTTCATGATGGTGTCATAGCGCGCTTTCGACAGGTCTTTTTGCGTCGAGAACAATTGTTTCTGCGCATTCAAGACGTCGATATTGATGCGCACGCCCACTTGATAGCCGAGCTGGTTCGATTCCAGCGCCGACTTGCTCGACACTTCCGCCGCTTCCAGCGCCTTGACTTGCGCCAGGCCGCTGTTGACGCCCAGGAAAGCCTGGCGCGCGCCCTGCGCTGCCGTGCGGCGCGCCGTTTCCAGGTCGTTGCGGGCCTTGTTTTCCAGCGCGATCGATTCGCGCACCTTGCTGGTGACGGCAAAGCCGCTGAAAATCGGGATGCTCCACTGCACGCCGATGGCATTGTTGTTGGTGCCGTTGCCATTGCCGCCGCCGGAAGAGTAGGTATGGCCCGCGTTGGCGATCAGGTCCAAGGTCGGATAGTGGCCGGCGCGGTTGCGGCCGATGTCGCGCTTGGCCGATTCCACATTGAACTGCGACGTGACGACGCCATAGTTCTGCTCTTCGGCCGATGCCACCCACGGCTCGACGGCAGCCGGTTCCGGCGCGCTGAGGACCACGCCCGTGCGCATGGGCGCCAGCGAGGTCGGCGCTTCGCCGATGATGGTTTGCAGCGCGCTGCGTTTGTTGGCCAGGTCGTTGATGGCGGCAAATTCCTGCGCCACCACCAGGTCGTACGCCGCTTGCGCTTCATGCGTGTCGGTAATCGTTTGCGTGCCGACTTCGAAGTTGCGCTTGGCCGATGCCAGCTGCTCCGTCGTGGCGACTTTTTGCGCTTGCGTGGCGCCCAGGTTGTCCTGCGCGCTCAGCACGTCGAAATACGCCTGCGCCACGCGCGTGATCAGGTCTTGCTGCACCTGTGCAAATTGCGCTTCGGCAATCGCCTGCGCCAGCTTGCTTTGCTGATAGGTTTCCCAGCGATCCCAGCGGAACAGCGGTTGCGCCAGGGTCAGATTGTAGGCATTCGTGCGCACATTCACGGACGGCGAGGTGATCTTGTTGCCGCCATTATTCTGGACGATCTGTTCCTGATTGCCACGCGTATTGCTGCCCGAAGCGGACACTTGCGGCAGCAAGCCGGCCAATCCCTGCGGAACCCGCTCCATCCCGGCCGACAGGGCCGCGCGCGCGCTGGCATACTGCGCGTCATTGGCCAGCGCCTGCTGGTACACCTGGATGAGATCGGCCGCCTGCGCTTGCAGCGAGCATGTCATCGAGACAAAGGCGCTGGTCATCAGCACGGCGATAAGGGGTTTCCGCATTGCATTTCTCCGTTGGAGTCGTCAAAAGTTGATGGAATCAAAAATCTGCTACCGCTTGCCTTGCGCCCGCCGGATGAGCGGGGTACAGGCCTCCGCAGGCATGCAGGAAAACATGCCTGGGTGCATCTACTGCAAAATAACTTAGTATTTAGGCATGGCGCTGTCGACTTGCAGCGCCCAGGCATGCACGCCGCCCGTCAAATTACTGATCTTGCCAAAGCCATTGCGCTCCAGGAAGGCCGCCACTTGCATGCTGCGCGCGCCGTGATGGCAGATGCAGACGATCTCGGCATCTTCATCGAGATCATCGATGCGCGCAGGAATCGAGTTCATCTGCATCAAGGTGGCACCCTCGAGGTGGCACAGGTCGAACTCCCATTGTTCCCGCACGTCCAGCAGGAACGGACGGGGGCGGGAAGGGTCAGCCAGCCAGGCGGCCAGCTGCGGTGCACTCAAATGCTCCATCGAATCGGTCGCCTCAGAACTGGAAATGCGACGGTGCCACGGCTTGCAGTGGCGTGACATTGGTTTCAAACAGCTTGCGCGTGTCGTAAGCCTTGTCCGAGCTGCGCGTGATCAGATGCGCCGACATGATCGGCGCTTCGCCGATGATGGCCAGGATGCGGCCGCCGACTTTCACTTGCTGCAACAGCGCTTCAGGCAACACGGCCAGGGCGCCGGAAACGACGATCACGTCGTACGGCGCGCCCTTGCTCCAGCCCTGGGAGCCGTCGCCCAGTTCCACGGTCACGTTCGTCACGCCGTTGGCGGCCAGGTTCTGCTCGGCCAGGGTTTTCAATTGGGGAACGATTTCCACGCTCGTCACATGACGCGCCTTGTGCGCCAGCAAAGCAGCCATGTAGCCGCTGCCGGTGCCGATTTCCAGCACATTTTCATGCTTCTTGACGGCTACGTCTTGCAAGATGCGCGCTTCCAGCTTCGGCGTCAGCATGCATTCGCCGCCGCCCAGTGGAATTTCGGTATCGACGAAGGCCAGGTTTTTATAGGCGGCCGGCACGAAATCTTCACGTTTGACCACGTTCAACAGCTCCAGCACGTCGATATCCAGTACGTCCCATGGACGGATCTGCTGTTCGATCATATTGAAGCGGGCTTGTTCGATATTCATCTTTGGACTCGGTAAGTGAAGTAATAATCCGCCATTTTATCGTTGAACTGGCTGAAAGCACATGTTAACCATAAAGGCGGGGAATGGAGGAAATTTGCGACGATCTGCAGATTTGGGGGGGCGAACCTTGGAAAAGGGGCAACTGAACGGTATTGGCCGGACCCGGCGCATCAGCTTTTCCCGGGCGCCTCCACCTGCAGGCTGCGCAAGCTCATGTCGATAAAGGCATCCATGTAGGCCAGCGGATCGATGTTCTTGACCTCGCACGGCAGGAAGGAGTGCGTCCACATCATGAGCATGGTGACGGGCGCGCTGAGGATGGTGCTGATCAGCACGGGATCGACCTGGCGGAATTCGCCCCGCTGCATGCCCCGTTCCAGCAGGCTGACAATCAGCGCATTGCCGCGCGTGACCACCTCTTCGTTGTAAAACTGCGCCAGTTCGGGGAAATTGTTCGCTTCGGCCAGCATCAGCTTGGTCAAGCCGGCCAGCTTGGTGGCACCGAACTCTTCCCACCATTGCATCATCACCTTGCGCAACAACTCGGCGCTGCTGCTGTCCGAGGCGGCCATGCTGTCTTCCGCCTCGCCGATCGATTGCACGATATTGTCGCGCACCACGGCCTTGAACAGCTCTTGTTTATTCTCAAAGTACAGGTACAGGGTGCCTTTCGACACGCCGGCCCGCTTGGCCACATCCTCCAGGCGCGTCGACGCGAAACCCCGTTCGACAAACAGGTCGAGGGCGGCGGCGAGCAATTCCTGCGGGCGGGCATCCTTGCGCCGCTCCCAGCGGGGCTTGGTATCAATCGGGGCTTGCATGTATCATTCCAAGTAACTTACTTTTGAGTCATTAATAGTAGACCTGTCTACAGGTCAGGTCAAGCGCTGGCCGCCGGCGCAATGCTGGACATGTTGCCGTACAACACAAGCATTGTACCCTCAGCACCGGGGCCATCCGCGTGGCGGCCCCCTGCCTGCTCCCGGCGCGGCAATCTGCATGAGGGCATGCCGGATTTCAAACGCCTAATGCATGCAATCTTGCACCGGCACCCATACGGCTCATAGTATACCAACGCGTCAGCCTGCCCGACGATGGTGCGCTACGCCGGCATGCAGCATCGCGCCAGGGATTGTCCACCAATGTGCTGCACACGGACGACGATCTTAGCCGGGCCCCGACGCGCCAGCGCCCATTCCCGGCGCGGCCCAGGGCGGGGCAAAATGCAGTTCATTCCGTGTTTTACGCAGTTCGTCGCATTTCCATTCAGGCCACTTCGCCGCTTTGCTATCTTGTCATCGACAGCACGGCAGCCGCGGCGCGGCAGCCGGCTTTTTTCTTGTCCCGAACTAAAACAATCATAAAGGAAACACCATGCGTACCTTGCTGGCCCTGTGCTGTGCCGTTGCCCTTGGCGGTTGCGCCATCGTCATCAACCCCAACGATGGCGAAGTACGCCATGCCGACTCGGGCGGCAATGCCATCCAGGGCAACGAGCAAGTGAGCCGCGACGTACGCCAGGTCAGCACCATCACCGCGCTCGACATCGACAGCATGAAGCGCATCGATATGAAGATCGACGTGCGCGTGGGCCCGGCAACATCGCTGGTGATCGAAGCGGACAGCAATCTGCAGCCGCGCATCCACAGCGAAGTGAGCGGCAACACCCTGCGCATCTGGAGCGATGCGAACATTCGCAGCAGCAATGGCATCCACGTCATCTACACGACGCCGCAATTGAGGAAGATCAATATCTCCGGCTCCGGCCGCCTGGTGGCCAGCGGTTTCAATGGCGAGGATTTCAGCCTGGAACAGCGCGGTTCGATGAAGAGCGAACTGTCGGGGACTGTCGGACGCTTCGACGTGGCCAACAACGGCTCGGGCAGCATCAACGCGGCAGCCCTCGTCAGCGGCAACACGGACGCGGTGCAGAACGGCTCGGGCAGCATCCAGGTGGGCAGCGTGCGCGGCGAACGCATCAACGTGGCGGTCAACGGCTCGGGCAACATCAGCGCCAGCGGCACCGTGCAGCGCCTCGACGCCAACGTGAATGGCTCCGGTGACATCAACCTGGCCGCCCTGCGCAGCGACGTTGCCTATCTGGCAAGCAACGGTTCCGGCGACATCGATGTCACCGTGCAAAATGAAGTCAATGCCCGCGCCAGCGGTTCCGGCCGCATCACCGTGCATGGCGATCCTGCCCGCCGCACCCTGTCGGGCAAGCGCGTCAGCATCGTGCGCTAGGCGCGCTGCCCGCAACGCGCGGGGGCCGGCTTGCTATACTGTCGGCCCCTGATCCTTTTCCAGCCCACCGCCATGCCATCCCCCGCCGCTACCCTGGCATGCCGCCCATCCTGCGGCGCCTGCTGCACCGCACCGTCCATCACCAGCCCGATTCCCGGCATGCCGGATGGAAAACCGGCAGGCGTGCGCTGCGTGCAGCTGGCCGACGACAACCGCTGCCGGATCTTTGGCAAGCCGGAACGGCCCGCGTTTTGCGGCGGCTTGCAGCCGTCCGAGGACATGTGCGGCAGCAGCCGCGAACATGCCATCGGCTGGCTGGCGGAGCTGGAACGGCTGACGGCGCCCTGAACGCCGGCGCCAGCCTTCCCCCTCTAGCGGCCATCCTCGGCGGCGGCCGATGCGTCCTCCGCATCGCGCAGGCGCTTGTATTCCAGCAGCATGGCCAGGCCCAGATAGATCAGCAGCAGGGACAGGGAGTCGCGCGCGTCGCCCCAGTCCAGCGCGCTGTGGCGCATCCAGTGCATGACATTTAAAAACGATACGGCAGCCAGCATTCCCCATGCATGGCGGCGCAGGGCACGGCCCAGCACGGTGGTCAGCAACGATGTATGTAACAGCACGGTGTTCCTTTACCCAGTCTATTTTTTACAACACTAACAGAAATTATGTCTTTCTGGCAATTATCGACCAGCGACGACATCCGGCTTGACTCTGATTGCACGTTTGCGTATATTCATGCACATTCCTGCACGTTTCAAGATGACTCCATGTCCGCCACCCTGCTTCTCAAACAACGCCATGCGCTGATCCAGCAACAATTACAGGCCGACGGCCGCGTGCTGGCGCTGGATCTGGCGCGCCAGCTCGACGTGTCGGAAGACACGATACGGCGCGACCTGCGCGAGATGGCGGCAGCCGGCCTGTGCCAGCGCGTGTATGGCGGCGCCCTGCCGCTGGCGCCCGATGCCGGCTCCACCTTGAGCCAGCGCAAGCAGGAAGCGCCGGAACGCAAGGCGCGCCTGGCGCAAGCTGCCGTGTCGCTCGTGCGCGCAGGGCAAGTGCTGTTTCTCGATGCAGGCTCAACCAACCTGGCCATCGCCAGCGCCTTGCCCGAGTTAGCGCTCACTGTCATCACCAATGCCCCATCCATTGCCATGCTGCTGATGGAACGCCCGGAAATCGAGCTGATCATGGCTGGCGGCAGGGTCGACCGCCGTGCCGGCGCCAGCCTGGGCCCGCAGGCCTTGCGCACGGTCGAGCGCATGCATCCCGACCTGTGTTTCCTCGGTGCCTGCGGCGCCGATGCGGAGGCGGGCGTGACGGCGTTCAACTACGACGAGGCCGAATTCAAGCGCAGCATCGCCGGCGCCAGCAAGGCGGTGGTCGTGGCCGTCACCAGCGACAAGCTGGGCACGGCCGCGCCCTTCGGCGTGCTGGCCACGGGCTTGCTGCAGCACCTGGTGCTGGAAGCCGATGCCGATGCCGCCCATGCGGCCGCCTTTGAACGGCAGGGCGTACAGGTTTTGCGCGCCCGCGCCTGACTTTATCCATCCCGACTCTTGAAAAGCTCCCCCATGCAACTCACCGGTACCCTGCAACAACGCGCCACGCGCCTGGTCTTTTTCGCTGCCGGCCTCGGCATGGCCGCCTGGGCCCCGCTGGTTCCCTACGCCAAGTCGCGCCTGGGCCTGGACGAGGCGACCCTCGGCATTTTGCTGCTGTGCCTGGGCGCCGGCTCGCTGTGCGCCATGCCGTTTACGGGCATGCTGGCGGCCCGCTTCGGCTGCCGCAAGGTCATCGTCTGCGCCGGCCTGCTGCTGACCGCCATCCTGCCCGGCCTGGCGCTGGCGGCCACGCCGCTGCAGCTGGGCCTGGTGCTGCTGGTGTTCGGCGCGGCCATGGGCACATTTGACGTCGCCATCAACATCCAGGCCGTGATCATTGAAAAAGCCAATGGCGGCGCCATGATGTCGGGCTTTCATGCGCTGTTCAGCGTGGGCGGCTTTGCCGGCGCCGCCTGCATGGCCCTGCTGCTGTGGCTGGGCCTGACGCCGGCCTGGTCCTGCGTGGTCGTGATGCTGCTGCTGTGCGGCGTACTGGGCGCGGCGCAAGGCCATCTGCTGCCGACGGCGTCCAGTTCGGGCGAAAAGACGCCGCTGTTCGTCATGCCGCACGGCGCCGTCATCTTCATCGGCCTGCTGTGCTTTATCGTCTTCCTGGCCGAAGGCGCCATCCTCGACTGGAGCGCCCTCTTCCTCACCACCACGCGCGGCGTGGAGGAAACCAAGGGCGGCCTCGGCTACGCCGCCTTTGCCATCGCCATGACGGTGGGCCGTTTCACGGGCGACAAGGTGGTCAGCCGCTTTGGCGGCAAGCGTGTGCTTACTTTTGGCGGCCTGTGCGCAGCAGCAGGCTTCTTCCTGGCCGTGCTGGCGCCGCACGCCAGCCTGGCCATGCTTGGCTTCGTGCTGATTGGCCTGGGCGCGGCCAATATCGTGCCCATCCTGTTCACGGCGGCAGGCAGCCAGCATGCCATGCCGGCCAGCCTGGCGGTAGCGGCCATCACCACCATCGGCTACGCGGGCATCCTGGCTGGCCCGGCCGTGATCGGCTTTGTCGCCCACGCCACCAGCCTGAACATCGCCTTTGCCATGCTGGGCGCCGCCCTGCTGCTGGTAGCGGCCAGCGCGCGCCTGGTGGCGCCGGCAAAACAAGTATCCTGATCCCTTCTCCTGCCTGTCGGACGGCGCTAAAAAAGCGCCGCCCGACTGCGCCCAAATAAGGTCCGCGGGCCTGCGGCATGGTAAGCTTCGACCCCGCGCACATTGCTGGCGCCACGCGGTCATCCCATCCTGTCACTTATACCCGTTTATACATCTATGGATCTCATTCTTGCGTTAAAAGCCATCATCATGGGGCTGGTCGAAGGTTTTACCGAATTCTTGCCGATTTCGTCCACGGGACACCTGATCCTGGCCGGCAGCCTGCTCGACTTTACCAAGGATGTCTCGAAAGAGGTCATGGATGTCTTCGAGATCGCCATCCAGGCCGGTGCCATCCTGGCCGTCTGCTGGGAATACCGCCAGCGCATCGGCAGCGTGCTGTCCACCTTCAGCACCGAAGTCAAGTCGCGCAAGTTCGTGCTGAACGTGGCCATCGCCTTCATTCCGCTGGCCGTCATCGGCCTGGCTATCGGCAAGATGATCAAGCATGCGCTGTTCAAGCCCGTGCCCGTGGCCATGGCCTTCATCATCGGGGGCATCATCATCTTGCTGGTGGAGCGCCGCGCGCGCACCAATCCCGTCACCGTACGCGTCAACTCGGTCGACGAGATGACGCCGTTCGACGCCTTGAAAGTGGGCTGCGCGCAGGCATTCGCGCTGATCCCCGGCACCAGCCGTTCCGGTTCGACCATCATCGGCGGCATGCTGCTGGGCCTGTCGCGCAAGACGGCCACCGAATTCTCGTTCTTCCTGGCCATCCCGACCCTGCTGGCGGCTACCTTCTATTCGCTGTACAAAGCGCGCGACATCCTGTCGGCCACCGACGTGCCCCTGTTTGGCGTGGGCACCGTGGCCGCCTTCATCTCCGCCTTCCTGTGCGTGCGCTGGCTGCTGCGCTACATCAGCTCGCACGACTTCACGTTTTTTGCCTGGTACCGCATCGTGTTTGGCTTGCTGGTCCTGGCCAGCGCCCACTACGGCTGGGTTGTTTGGGCAGAATAAGGCACTATGAATCAAGATCTTAACCAGCGCGCGCTGCACCTGCTGCAAACCGTTTTCGGCTATCCGGCCTTCCGTGGCCAGCAAGCCGATATCGTCGACCACGTCAGCCATGGCGGCGACGCGCTGGTGCTGATGCCTACGGGCGGCGGCAAATCGCTGTGCTACCAGATTCCCGCCCTGCTGCGCGATGGCGTGGGCGTCGTCGTCTCGCCGCTGATCGCACTGATGCAGGACCAGGTGGATGCGCTGGAGGAAGTCGGCGTGCGCGCCGCCTTCCTCAATTCCACGCAGACCTACGAAGAAGCGAGCCGCATCGAGCGCCTGGTGCGCACGGGCGGCATCGACGTCGTCTACGTGGCGCCCGAGCGCCTGATGACGCAGCGCTGCCTGGACCTTTTCCAGGCCTCGAAGATCTCGCTGTTCGCCATCGACGAGGCGCATTGCGTGGCCCAGTGGGGCCACGACTTCCGCCCCGAATACATCAAGCTGTCGGTGCTGCACGAGCAGTTCCCGGACGTGCCGCGCATCGCGCTCACCGCCACCGCCGATCCGCAGACGCGCGCCGAAATCGCCCTGCGCCTGCAGCTGGAAGACGCGCGCCAGTTCGTCTCGTCCTTCGACCGCCCGAACATCCGCTACCAGATCGTGGAAAAGGCGAATGGCCGCAAGCAGCTGCTCGACTTCATCAACACGGAACACGCGGGCGACTGCGGCATCGTGTACTGCCTGTCGCGCAAAAAAGTCGAAGAGACGGCGGAATTCCTGAACCAGAGCGGCATCCGCGCCCTGCCCTACCACGCGGGCATGGAGTACGCGAAACGCAGCGCCAACCAGGCGCGCTTCCTGCGCGAAGAAAATATCGTCATGGTCGCCACCATCGCCTTCGGCATGGGCATCGACAAGCCCGACGTGCGCTTCGTCGCGCATCTGGATCTGCCGAAAAGCATCGAGGGCTATTACCAGGAAACGGGGCGCGCGGGCCGCGACGGCATGGCCGCCAACGCGTGGATGGCGTACGGCTTGCAGGACGTGGTGCTGCAGCGGCGCATGATCGACGAATCGGAAGCGGACGACACTTTCAAGCGCGTGCTTGGCGTGAAACTCGACGCCATGCTGGGCCTGTGCGAAACGCTCAGCTGCCGCCGCATGCGATTGCTCGAATACTTCGGCGAACCGGCTTCGCCGTGCGGCAATTGCGACACCTGCCTGGTGCCACCAATCTCGTTCGACGGCACCGTGCCCGTGCAAAAACTGCTGTCGGCCATCTACCGCGTCGACCAGCGCTTCGCCGGCGGCCACGTGATCGACGTGCTGCGCGGCGTGGAGTCCGAACGCATCAAGACCTGGCACCACGACTCGCTGTCCGTGTTCGGCATCGGCTCGGACCTGGGCGAAGCGGAATGGAAGTCGATTTTACGCCAGGCCATCGCGCTAGGTCTCGTCTCGGTCGACCATGAACAATACAGCTCGCTGAAATTGACGGACGCCTCGCGCCCCGTGCTCAAGGGCGGCCAGAAGGTGCAGCTGCGCCAGTACCAGAAACCGGTGAAAACCACCAAGCGCAGCACCAGCGTGGCGAAGGGTTATGTCGAGACGGACCTGTCGACCAGCGAACAGGCCATCTTCGACAAGCTGCGCTGGTGGCGCGTGGAGACGGCGCGCACGCACAACGTGCCGGCCTACGTGATTTTTGTCGACGCCACCCTGCGCGAAATCGCCAAGGCCAAGCCCACCTCGCTCGAGCAGATGCGCGGCGTGAGCGGCGTGGGCGAGAAAAAACTGGCCTCGTACGGCGACGAAATCGTCGCCATGATTCTGGAGATGATTTGATGGAAGATTTGATGGAAGCACTCTCGTCCGACCTGATCTATCAGGCCGTGAAAATTCTCGGCGCCCAGCCCGACGCCGAAGACGCGGTGGAAGCGCAAGTACGGTTACTGGTGCAGGACGATCTCACCGTGCGCCGCCTGGCCGACGTGGTGCCGGAAGCCTTCGGCCTGGTGCTGGCGTCGCACCTTCCCGGCGCCGAAAACATGACCCTGCCCCATACCTTCTGCGCCCAGGACGAGGACGGCGAGTGGGTGGAATTCCCCATGCGCCGCGAGCCGATCTTTGTCGTCGCCGCGGATATCGCCCAGCATACCTTCCACAACGGCCCGCGCGCGCTGATACAAAACCTGGCCAGCCGCAGCTCCTTGCTGTCGGCCATCAACAAAGCCTTGAACGCGGGCGGCTCGCTCGAAGGCACGACCCTGGGCCCACCGTCCTTCTTCGGCCTGCCGGCAGCGCTGTACCAGCCGGCACAATGAAAAACGGCGCCTGCGGGCGCCGTTTTCACACTTATTTATTTTGCCCCCGGCATGCCGTCGGCATCGAGCACCATCACCTCGCCCCAACCCAGTTCCCGCACGCCTGCTTCGATCTTGCGCAGGTCGCCGACCACCACCCACACCAGTTCATCGGGCTGCACGAACTTGCCCCCCGCCCGGGCCAGCTGCGCCGCATCGAGCTGGCGCATCCTGGTCGAATAATTGGACCAGTAGGCATCGGGCAAGCCCAGGTTCAAGCTGGTCAAGGCGGCTGAATCAAGCGCCGCCAGGGTTTCGAAGCGGCCCGCCAGGCGCGAATGCATATTGCGCATGATGCTGTCGAACTCCTCGCCCTGCACCGGGCGTTCGCCGGCCACGCCGCGGATCTCCTTCGCCACCTCCTGCATCGCTTCGCGGGTTTTATCCGTCTGCACGGGCGCCAGCACCAGGAAGGCGCGCTGGCCGCGCGGGTTCGTCAGCTGTCCGCTGGTGCCGTAGCTCCAGTGCTTGTCCAGGCGCAGGTTGCGGTTCAGGCGCGACGTCGCCATGCCGCCGAAGTTCTGCATCAACGGCTCCGCCGCCAGGTCTTCCGGCTGTCCCTGCACTTGCGACAGGTGCGCGGCGACGATGGTCGATTGCGGCGCATCGGGTTTGTCGATCAGGAAGACGCGCTTGCCCGCCGTGCGGCCAGGTGCAGCCACCGCCTTGGCCGGCGCACTGCCCCCCTGCCAGCTGCCGAACGATGCTTCCAGCGCCGGCATCAGCTGCGCCAGGGTGGTATCTCCGCTGACGACAATGGTGGCGCTGCCCGGCTTGAACCAGGTGGCGTGCCATTGCGCCATGTCGGTGCGCGTCAGGCCTTGCACGCTGTCGGCATAGCCCGAAACAGGCCGCCCGTACGCATGCTCCTTGCCATACAGGATGGCGGGCACGATGCGCATGGCCAGGCTGCTCGGCTGGGCTTTTTCCTGGCCGATCTGCGCCAGGCGGCGCTGCTTCTGCTGCGCAAACGAAGACTCGTCAAACGCCGGGCGCAGGGCTGCATCGGCCATCAGCGCCAGCGATGGCGCCAGGTTGCCCGCCGTCGATTGCAGGCGCAGCAGGGACAGGTCGGCCAGCGAACTGCTGGACAGGTTGGCGCCCAGCGACTCGAGCGCGTCGGATAACTGGAAGGCATTGCGCGTGCGCGTGCCCTTGTCGAGCAAATCCATGGCCAGCGACGCGGCGCCCGCCTTGGCGGCGCTATCCGAGGCGCTGCCCGCGTCGAGCGCCAGCGTCACGTTGACGATGGGCGCCGTGTGCCGCTGCAGCAGCACGACCTTCACGCCATTTTTCAGCTGCGCGCGCTCGATGGCGGGAAAGGCCACGTCGGGCGGCGTGCCGAGGGCCGGCAGCAGCTTGCGGTCCAGCGTCGATTTTTCCGCGCTCAGCTGCGCGAAGGGTTTCACCGTCATGGTATGGCTATTGGCATTGAGCCAGGCCGCACCGCTGCGCCGCACCTGTTCCGGCGTGACCCTGGCCGCCGCTTCCAGCTGGTCCAGATAGGCTTCCGGCGTAGCGCCAAAGGTGGCGTTTTCGGCCAGCAAATTGGCACGGCGCCCAAGGCGTTCATTGGCCCGCGCGACCGCCGCGAAGCCGCGCGTCTTGGCGCGCGACAGCTCGTCCATCGTCGGTCCGTCCTTGAGCAACTGCTGCAATACCTGGTCCATTTCGCGCTCGGCATCGGCCGGTGCCACACCCGGCTTGACGGTGACGACGATCTGGAACGCACCGGCCAGCTCATTGTCAGCCACGCCTGCGCTGACCGACGTGGCCAGGCCCTTTTCATACACCAGGCGGCGGTCCAGGCGCGCGCTTTTCGAACCGGCCAGCACATCGGCGAACAGCGACAAGGCAGGGATCGACGGATCGCCAAAGGCTGGCGCATGGTAGCTGCGGTAGATACGCGCCTGCGGCACGCGGTCTTCCATCTCGCTGCGGATATTGCTGTCCAGGCGCGGGATCCAGCTCTGCGTGCGCGGCAGCGGCGGACCGGGCGGAATCGCGCCGAAATACTGCGTCACCAGCGCCAGCGCGCGTTCCGGCGTGATGTCGCCAGCCAGCGCGATGACGGCGTTATTCGGGCCATAGTAGGTGCGGTACCACTGCTTGATGTCGTCCAGCGATGCGGCGTTCAAATCGTCCATGCTGCCGATCGTCGACCACGAATACGGATGCGAGTACGGATACATCTGCGCGCTGATTTCATCCCAGACGCGGCCATACGGCTGGTTCTCGCCCTGGCGTTTTTCATTCTGCACCACGCCCCGCTCGCGTTCGAGCATCTCTTTCGAGATGTAGTTGCCCAGGTAGCCCATGCGGTCGGACTCCAGATACAGGGTGCGTTCCAGCGCCGACACAGGCACGTCTTCATAGAAGTTGGTGCGGTCGCCGTTCGTCGTACCGTTGCGGTTATTCGCGCCCAGGTCGTCCATCGCTTCGCGGAAGCCGTGCGGATAATTTTCCGAGCCGTTGAAGAAGAAGTGTTCGAACAGGTGCGCAAAGCCCGTCTTGCCGCGCTGCTCGTTGCGCGAACCCACGTGGTACCACAGGTTCACGGCGACCACGGGCACGCTGTGATCCTCGTGCACGATCAGGGTCAGGCCATTTTTGAGCACGAATTTCTGCTGCTTGAGCGCGAAGGCACTGCGCTGGAACGGCGCCTGGGCGGCCGGCGCCGTTGTGGCGGATGCGGCCGGCGTGGCGGCATGCAGGGGGACGGCCATTTGCGCGACGGCGGAAAGGACCAGGGATATCAACAATTTCTGTTTCATTGAATACCTTGAAAAAGGGACTTCGCATGGAAACGCGCAGCACGCAATGGCCGCAGGCGTCAGGTATTCTGCCAGAGATTGCGATGGCAAATGACTATTTATTGCAATTTAGAAATCTCCTCCGGGCTTGCCGCCGCCCTTTGCATTTGGCGTTAAAAACGGTACGATCCTGCGATGGAAACCAAATGGCTGGAAGACTTCATTTCGCTCGCTGAAACGCATAATTTCAGCCGTTCCGCGGCCCTGCGCCACGTCACCCAGCCGGCATTCTCGCGGCGCATCCAGTCGCTGGAAAACTGGCTCGGCATCGATCTGGTCGACCGCACCTCGTACCCCACGCGCCTGACGCCGGCCGGCGCCGTGTTTTACGAGCAGGCGCTGGAAATGCTGGGACAGATCAATGGCGTGCGCGCGCTGTTGCGCGGCAAGCGCGCGGCCACGCAGACGAGCGTCGATTTCGCCGTGCCCCACACCCTGTCGCTGACCTTCATGCCGAAGTGGCTGACGGCCCTGGAAGAAGGTTTTGCGCCGATCAACAGCCGCTTGATGGCCCTGAACGTGCACGACGCCGTGCTGCAGCTGGTCGACGGCGGCTGCGACCTGCTGCTGTGCTATCACCATCCGCGCCAGCCGGTGCAGCTGGACCCGGGCCGCTACGACATGCTGGTGATGGGCCGCGAAACCCTGCGCGCGTATGCGCGCTGCGGCCAGGACAAGGTGCCGGACTTCGTCCTGCCGGGCAGCGCCAAGGAGCCGCTGCCCTTCCTCTCCTACACCAGCAACGCCTACCTGGGACGCATGGTGGAACTGCTGGTGGCCGACGCCAAGGTGCCCCTGTTCCTCGATACCTGCTACGAGACGGACATGGCCGAGGGCTTGAAAATGATGGCGCTGGAAGGACGCGGCATCGCCTTCCTGCCCGAATCGGCCGTCATGCGCGACGTCAAATACAAGCACCTGGCGCGCGCCGACGGCGGCGCGCCAGGCTGGGAAATCGAGCTGGAGATCCGCCTGTACCGCGAACGCCCATCGAGCCTGCGTCCCGGCAAGCAGATCGTCGAAAGCCTGTGGCAATACCTGGTGCAGTCGCAGGACGGCAAGACCCGCATGGGCAAGCGCCGCAAACGCGCCTCCGGAACCGCGCCATCCTGACTGGCAATCCTGGCAACACAACTATGCATTAAATGCATAACCGGATGCGCACAAAGCATTGGCCGGGGCATGAGGCTATCGCCTACGATGCGGTTCCGCTGCGCGCAGCCTTCAGGTGCGCCTACCACAGCATTTTTGAACGCCAGAAAAATTCATCGCGATGCTCTGCGGATTTTTCGGCGTTACACCACCGTTTTGTCCAGGAGCTTATCAAGCATGACCAGCAAGCACGCACTTCCTTCCTACCTCAATTCCGAAGATCTGGGCCCATGGGGCGTCTACCTCGAGCAGATCGACCGCGTTACGCCGTACCTGGGCAACCTGTCGCGCTGGGTGGAAACGCTGAAGCGTCCAAAGCGCATCCTGACGGTCGACGTGCCTATCGAGCGCGATGACGGCACCATTGCCCACTACGAAGGCTACCGCGTGCAGCACAACCTGTCGCGCGGCCCGGGCAAGGGCGGCGTGCGCTTCCACCAGGACGTGACCCTGTCGGAAGTGATGGCCCTGTCGGCCTGGATGACGGTCAAGAATGCAGCCGTCAACGTGCCATACGGCGGCGCCAAGGGCGGTATCCGTGTCGATCCGAAGACCCTGTCGCGCAACGAACTGCAACGCCTGACCCGCCGCTACACGAGCGAGATCAGCATGATCATCGGACCGAACAAGGATATCCCGGCGCCGGACGTCAACACGAATGAACAAGTCATGGCGTGGATGATGGACAGCTACGCCATGATCGGCGGCAATATGTCGACCGGCGTGGTGACGGGTAAGCCAATTTCGCTGGGCGGCAGCCTGGGTCGCCGCGATGCGACGGGCCGCGGCGTGTTCGTCGTCGGTTGCGATGCGGCCGCCAAGGTCGGCATGTCGCTCGAAGGCGCGAAAGTCATCGTGCAAGGTTTCGGCAATGTGGGCGGCGTCGCTGCCCGCATGTTCGCTGAAGCCGGCTCGAAAGTGGTGGCGGTACAGGACCACAAGACCACCGTCGTGCATTCCGGCGGCTTGAACATCCCGCAACTGCTGGCACACGTGGCCGAAGTGGGCAGCGTCGAAGGCTTCCCGGGCGCCGAGGCATTCGTGCCACGCGAAGATTTCTGGGGCATCGATTGCGACATCCTGATCCCGGCCGCACTGGAACAGCAGATCACCGCAGAACGCGCACAAGTCATCCGCGCCAAGATCATCCTGGAAGGCGCCAATGGCCCGACCCTGCCGGCAGCGGACGACATCCTGACCGACCGCGGCGTGCTGATCGTGCCGGACGTGCTGGCCAACGCCGGCGGCGTGACCGTCAGCTACTTCGAGTGGGCGCAGAACTTCTCGAGCTTCTTCTGGACGGAAGAAGAGATCAACAGCCGCCTGACCCGCATCATGCGCGAAGCGTTCGACGCCGTATGGCAAGTGTCGCAAGAGAAGAAAGTGTCGATGCGTACCGCCACCTTCATCCTGGCATGCACGCGCGTGCTGCAAGCCCGCGAAGTGCGCGGCCTGTACCCTTAATGGCTGCCTGAGAAAATGCCTGGGGCGTTGTTGCTTCGCCTCGCCGTACTCGCGTACTGTCTTCGGCTTTGCGCCTAGCCCCAGACATTTTTCAGGCGCCATTGGTTTGCTAGCGCTCTAAAAAAATCCCGCCACACTGATGTGTGAGCGGGATTTTTTGTATCCGAGGACTTTTTTACGCCGCGTAACCTTGCGGGTTCTGGTGCTGCCAGCGCCAGTGGTCGCGGCACATGTCCTCGATGTTTTTCTGCGCTTGCCAGCCCAGCAGTTCCTTCGCCTTGTCGGCCGAGGCGTAGCAGCTGGCGATGTCGCCGGGGCGGCGCGGCACGACGTCATACGGCACGGCGCGGCCGCTGGCGGCTTCGAAGGCGCGCACGGTATCGAGCACACTGTAGCCGTGGCCCGTGCCCAGGTTGACGGTAAAACCGCCCTCGGTGGAAAACAGGCGGTTCAACGCCGCCACATGGCCCAGCGCCAGGTCGACCACGTGGATATAGTCACGCACGCCCGTGCCGTCCGGCGTAGCGTAGTCGTTGCCGAAGACGGCCAGGCGCTCGCGGCGGCCCACTGCCACCTGGGCGATGAACGGCATCAAATTGTTCGGAATACCGGCAGGATCTTCACCGATCAGGCCGCTGACATGTGCACCGACCGGATTGAAGTAGCGCAACACACCTACTTGCCATTGCGCATCAGCATGCACGAGATCGGCCAGGATCTGTTCGACCATCAGCTTGCTGCGGCCGTATGGGTTGGTCACGGACAGGCGCGACGTTTCCAGGATGGGCAAGGCTTCCGGGTCGCCATACACGGTGGCCGACGAGCTGAACACAAAACGCTTCACGTTCGCCGCCGCCAGCACTTCCAGCAGCGCCACGGTACCCGTCACATTATTGTCCATGTACATCAACGGCTGGGCCACGGATTCGCCCACCGCCTTCAGACCTGCGAAATGGATCACCGCGTCGATGGCGTGCTCGCGCAGGACGGCGGCCATGGCCGCGCGGTCGCGCACGTCCGCCTCGTAGAAGGGCACACTTTTGCCCGAGATGCGCTCCACGCGCGCCATCGCTTCGCGCGCGCTATTGCACAGATTATCCACCGCCACCACATCAAAGCCGGCAGCCAGCAATTCGACGCACGTATGCGAACCGATGAAACCGGATGCGCCGGTCACGAGTATTTTCTTGGACATAATATTGCTCAATGCAAAAAAGATAAGACTACCGTAATTCCCCCGCCTTGCCTAGCTGGCGCACGCTAGCGCGCGCGTTAAAAAAGCCTGCGGCGTCGCCGCGGCAGGCTTGTTCTCGAGCAAACGGCACGGTGGGAAAACCGCCCAATTTACTTCTTGATGAATACCAGATCCCACACGCCATGGCCCAGCTTCAAGCCACGGTTTTCAAACTTGGTCAGCGGACGGTACGCCGGCTGCGGCGCATACCCCTCGGCGCTATTGCGCAACTGCGGCTCGGCGCCCAGCACTTCCAGCATTTGCACTGCGTAATCTTCCCAGTCGGTGGCGCAATGCAGATAGCCACCCGGCGCCAGGCGATCGGTCAATTGCTTGACGAATGGCGACTGGATCAGACGGCGTTTGTTGTGGCGCGCCTTGTGCCACGGATCGGGGAAGAACACGTGGATGCCGGCCAGCGAATTGGCAGGAATCATGTGCGTCAGCACTTCCACGGCATCGTGCTGCAGCAGGCGCAGATTCGTCAGCGACTCTTCGCCGATCAGCTTCAACAGGCTGCCAACGCCCGGCGTATGCACTTCGACGCCGATGAAATCCTTCTCCGGCATGGCTTTGGCGATATGCGCCGTCGTCGCCCCCATGCCGAAACCGATTTCCAGGATGACCGGCGCCTTGCGGCCGAACACCTGCTCGAAGTCCATCGGCTCCTTAGCGAAAGGCAACAGGAACTGCGGTCCCAGGGTCTCGAGCGCGCGCGCCTGCGCGACAGACAGGCGTCCCGCGCGGGTCACGAAGCTGCGGATGCGGTGTTCGGTCGGATCGTACATCATCGGCCGCGCCGGGCCGTTTGCTGGGGTATCAGAAGACATGGGAATGGAGAAATAAGTGGCCGCGCCGCATAAAGTCAGGCGTCAGCGAAAAATGGAGCGGGTGAAGGGAATCGAACCCTCGTCGTAAGCTTGGGAAGCTTCTGCTCTACCATTGAGCTACACCCGCGAAGCCTGCATTTTACGCGGGATGGCAAGCACTTGGCAAACTTGTGGATCGCTTTCGCATGCATCAGCAATTCCCGCGATATGTAACAAAAAACATGGGCTGCCACTCTGGCAAGGTATCTTTTTTGTTGATAGAGAACAACATCTCAGACTGCCAGACGCGCTGAATGACCGGGTATGTAGCAAAATTAGATTAAATTATTGTCGCCACGCACTGTGTGGCGCAGACTAGCAAGAGAAATGTTGCTACAATCGTGTGACAGTTTAGCATTCCCACTGTTCAACCTAAAAGGATATCCCATGAAGAAAATTCTGATCGCTTCGGCAATCCTGTGCTTCGCTTCCGCACAAGCCATGGCTCAATCGACGCCAGCCCCTGCACCAGCTGCAGCCGCACCAGCTGCTGGCGCCGCTGCCGGTACCACTGTTGCCGGCCTGAGCGTCAGCACCATGATCGCAATCGGTGCAGCAGTTGCCGTTGTGGCCGGTGCAGCAAGCTCGGATTCGACCACCGCGCACACGACCCCAAGCCACGCCAAGTAAACTGTCGATGCCTTTGGCACCGACAGACAGGGCCACACCTGCGAGCGACATCAAGTGCAACGCTGGCTTGGCCCCATGAGAAGTGGCCTTGGCAAACGCCATGCCATTTCTCAATAAAAGCCCATTTTCATTTTCTTGAAAACGGGCTTTTTACTTTTTTCTTCAGTGATACGCACGCTCTTTTACTCCAGTCTCTCAAACGCCTGGCACCAGGCCATCACCACGCGCGCGGGCAATACTCAGCTGTTTTGAGGAAAAATGCCTTCCATCATGTGCGTGAGATGCCCGGCTTAATCATGTAAAGTTGATGAAAAACCAGCCTTTCTACAAGCGTATGGGATTTGCCCTGCAAGGCCTGGACGCCGCCTTCCGCATGGAATCGAGCTTTCGCCTGCAATGCCTCGCCGCCTGCGCGGTTCTTCTCGTGCTTGCCTGGAGCCGGCCAGCCATGCTCTGGTGGGCTTTGCTATTGCTCAATTGTGGAATGGTCCTCGCTGCAGAATTATTCAACACCGCCCTTGAACACTTGATCGACCACGTCCATCCATCCCTTCATCCCAGCATCAAGATCGCCAAGGATTGCGCCGCAGGAGCCGTGTTCATTCTTAGTATCAGTGCCCTATGCACATTTGTTGCTTTTTTGGTGGAAATGGTTTCTAACTAGGCGGAATTCCTGCTTGGCAAATTACAATAGGTCCAGGCCTTAACCAGCTCCCACTCCCCAAACCGGGATGCCAGCAAAAGAAAAACAAGGATTGCTATAAATCATTAGAATATTGTCCTTTCGAAATATTTACTAGCTGGCAAAAAAGCTGCATTCCGCCTTGCGGTCCAGGACTGGCACATAAGACATCTAAACACTTTGTGGAC
The DNA here is from genome assembly GCF_009208555.1 of Janthinobacterium violaceinigrum. GTDB lineage: Bacteria > Pseudomonadota > Gammaproteobacteria > Burkholderiales > Burkholderiaceae_D > Janthinobacterium > Janthinobacterium violaceinigrum. Next base: position 44,885 of record NZ_WFLI01000007.1, read on the forward strand.
GACAGGAGCCAGAATGCTCATCCATTAAGGCTGTTTTAAATTTTAAATTGATGCATACATGAATACACCCATCGTACCCGTGATTCTTTGCGGCGGTTCCGGCACACGCCTGTGGCCACTGTCGCGTGAAGCATTTCCCAAGCAATTCCTGCGCCTGTCCGGCAAGGAAAGCATGTTGCAGCAAACACTGCAGCGACTGGATGGACTACCGGGTCTGGTCACGCCACTTCTGGTCTGCAATGAGTCGGCGCGCTTCATCGTTGCCGAGCAACTCCATGAAATTGGCATGGAACATGCTCGCTTGCTGCTCGAGCCGATACGCCGCAATACGGCGCCAGCCATCGCCAGCGCCGCTTTGCAGGCGATGGAAAATGGCGATGATCCTGTCCTGCTGGTACTGCCTTCCGACCATGTCATTCTCGACACACACGCGTTCCACCATGCCATAGCACTGGCGCGTCATGCCGCGGAGGAAGGAGGCCTGCTCACCTTCGGCATCACGCCGACAGGAGCCGATACGGGATATGGCTATATCCGCGCAGAAGCCGCTGCCAGCGGCCAGGTCCAGCGCATTCTTGAATTCGTCGAAAAGCCAGCATTGGCGCAAGCCGAGGAATATATCGCCAGCGGCGACTACTTCTGGAACAGTGGCATGTTCCTGTTCCGTGCCAGCCGCTACCTGGAAGAGCTCAAACGTTTCCAGCCAGCCGTCGTGACCGCTTGCCGCGCTGCCATCGCTGGCGCAAAAAGCGACCTCGACTTCATTCGCCTGGACAAGGATGCCTACGCGGCCAGCCCCGATATCGCCGTCGACTACGCCGTCATGGAACGCACCAGCCATGCTGCGACAGTCACCCTCGATGCGGGGTGGAATGATATCGGTTCCTGGAAAGCCGTACTCGACGTAGCGCAAAAGGATGCCGATAACAATCGCGCCAATGGCGATGTGCTGATCCAGGATTGTAACGATTGCCTGGTGCATGGCACCAGCCGCCTGGTCACTGCCATCGGCATGCGCAATACCATTATCGTGGAAACCCCCGATGCCGTACTGGTCATGGATGCGGCGCAGGCACAGCAAACGAAAGCCATGGTCGCACAGTTGATCGCCAGGGAGCGTCCCGAGGCCGCCATGCACCGTGAAGTCTTCCGTCCGTGGGGTTCATATGATTCTATCGGCAATGGCGACCGCTTCCAGGTCAAGCGGATTACCGTCAAGCCTGGCGCCAAGCTGTCATTGCAAATGCATCACCACCGCGCCGAGCACTGGATCGTGGTATCCGGTACGGCCCAGATCACGAATGGCGACAAGGAATATTTGCTGACCGAAAACCAGTCCACCTATATCCCCCTCGGCGTCGTCCATTCCTTGGCCAACCCAGGCAAGCTACCGTTGGAATTGATTGAAATTCAATCGGGTAGTTATCTTGGAGAAGACGATATTGTCCGCTTTGAAGACCGTTACGGCCGCGTATGACCTTTCAGTCATGCCCCCCAAGCGCATCACCAGCAATTCACACAGAAGTTTATAAGGTTTAGCAAGTCACCATGAAACCAATCGAAGGCATCTTTGTACAAGAAGTGAAATGGTATTGCAGCAGTAGGGCAGAAAAATATTTTCTTACCTTTGCCGATGCACTTGCCATGCTCATGGCATTCTGGCTCGCGGGCCAATGGACCCAGGATACCAGCGACTTGAACAGCTTGGGGCTGGATAGCTCACGCATGCTCAGCTACGGCCTGCTCTCGTTCGTCACCCTGGCTCTTTTCAAATTGAAGGGCCATCATGCCAAGCGCCGTCCCTACTCCAATGAAATCAAGGAGATCCTGAAAATCACCATGGTCATGGGCTTGATCGACGCGGCGCTGGTATTCCTCGACAGGCGTGACTCCTCGCGCGAGGCACTACTGGCCACCTGGCTGCTGCTCCCATGCTGTGTCTTGCTGCTGCGCGGCCTCGTCAAATACCTGCTGATGAAAGCTGGCGGTTGGATACGCCCGATGGTCATCATCGGTTGGGGTGACAATGCCTTGCAAACTGCGCGCGCCTTCGATGAAGAAGCCTTGATGGGTTATCGCCTGATGGCCTTCCTGATTCCTGAAGGCCAGGAGCGCTTCGACCATCACTATATCAACCGCAATAAACAGAGCGTGCCGTGTATCCCGCTTGGCAACAGTCCAGAACAGACACTCAAGCTGCTTGGAGACCCCCACGCTGTGGTGGCTCTGGAGCAAGGTGGCATCGACGCTTATCAGGGCATGATCCAACAGATCAGCCGTTGCGTTGCCAATATGCAAGTAGTACCGGCCGTACGCGGCTTGCCCCTGTACGGCATGGAGGTCAACCATTTCTTTACGCATGAAGTGCTGCTGCTGACCATGCGCAACAACCTGGCGCGGCCAGGCCTGCAACTGATCAAGCGCTGCTTTGACCTGACCGCTTCGATCGGCGTGCTGATCGTCGGCGCTCCCATTCTGCTGTGGATCGCCGCCAAGGTCATGGCATCGGGCCGTCCCGTCTTCTATGGCCACAAACGCGTAGGACAGAATGGCAAACATTTCCTGTGCTACAAATTCCGCACCATGGCCGTGAACGCCGACGTCTTGCTCAAGGAGTTACTGGAGCGCGATCCTGAAGCCCGTGCCGAATGGGAGCGCGATTTCAAACTGAAAAACGACCCGCGCATCACCTCGATCGGCCACTTCCTGCGCCGTACCAGTCTCGATGAATTGCCGCAGCTATGGAATGTATTAAAGGGCGAAATGAGCCTGGTGGGCCCTCGCCCCGTTGTCGATGCCGAACTGGAACGCTATGGCAACCAGATCGACTATTATCTTGAGGCAAAACCGGGGGTCACTGGCCTATGGCAAGTGAGCGGCAGGAATGACGTCAGTTATGACACCCGCGTCTATCTCGACGCCTGGTATGTCAAGAACTGGTCTTTATTCAATGACATTGTCATCCTGCTGAAAACGGTTAAAGTCATTTTCAAGAAAGATGGCGCGTATTAACGAGCAAATGATATTTTAACAATTGCTCTCTCAGAATATTTCTCACGTCGCTTTAAAACAAGTAGAAAAGTGGAGCGTTGTGACGATATTCAAGTAAAAAGGATAACAGCATGATTTTAGTAACTGGCGGTGCCGGCTTCATCGGCTCCAACTTTGTAAGAGACTGGCTGGCGCTCAACGATGAGCCCGTGATCAATTTTGACAAGCTGACCTATGCTGGCAATCTCAGCAATCTGGCCAGCCTGGAGGAAGACCCGCGGCATATCTTTGTGCGTGGCGATATTTGCGATACCGCGCATATCTCGCGCCTGCTGGCAGAACACCGGCCACGCGCCATCGTGCATTTTGCCGCGGAAAGCCATGTCGACCGCTCGATCCATAGCCCCGGCGAATTCATTTCGACCAACGTCAACGGCACCTTCAGCCTGCTGGAAGCGGCACGCGCCTATTGGAGCGGCTTGACGGGCGAGGCCAAGGACAGCTTCCGCTTCCTGCACGTCTCGACCGACGAAGTCTATGGCACCCTGGGGCCGAATGATCCGCCGTTCACGGAAACGACGCCATATGCGCCAAACAGCCCCTACTCGGCATCGAAAGCGGCGTCCGATCATCTGGTGCGCGCGTATTTCCATACGTACGGCATGCCCGTGCTGACCACCAACTGCTCGAACAACTATGGCTCCTTCCATTTCCCGGAAAAACTGATTCCACTCATCATCAGCAATGCCCGCGCCGGCAAGGCCTTGCCTATCTATGGCGATGGCATGCAGGTGCGCGACTGGCTGTACGTGGGCGACCATTGCTCGGCGATTCGCCGCGTCCTGGAAGCGGGACGTCTGGGCGAGGTCTACAACGTGGGCGGCTGGAATGAAATGGCCAACCTGGAAGTCGTGCATACCCTGTGCGACATCCTCGATATGCTGGACCCGAAGGCATCGGGCAGCTATCGCGAGCAAATCACTTATGTGCAGGATCGCCCTGGCCATGACCGCCGCTATGCCATCGACGCGCGCAAGATCGAGCGCGAACTGGGCTGGAAACCGGCCGAAACCTTCGCCAGCGGCATCCGCAAGACGGTCCAGTGGTATCTGGATAACCAGGCCTGGGTACACGATGTCCAGTCGGGCGACTACCTGAAGTGGGTAGAGAAGAACTACGCGACGCGCGACACGGCCCAGGAGCAGCAATAATGGGAACCGGCATCGAACGCAAGGGCATCATCCTGGCCGGCGGCTCCGGCACGCGCCTGTATCCCGTCACCATGGCCGTATCGAAGCAGCTGTTGCCCGTGTATGACAAGCCGATGATCTACTATCCGCTGACCACCCTGATGCTGGCCGGCATACGCGACATCCTGATCATTTCCACGCCACAAGATACGCCGCGCTTCCAGGAATTGCTGGGCGACGGCAGCCAGTGGGGCATCAAGCTCAGCTACGCCGTGCAACCAACCCCGGACGGTCTGGCACAAGCGTTCATCATTGGCAAAGAGTTTGTCGGCGATGCGCCATCAGCACTGATCTTGGGCGACAACATCTATTACGGTCACGACTTTGAAACGCAACTGCGCGCGGCCTCCGCACGCACCAGCGGCTCGACCGTATTCGCCTATCACGTGCACGATCCGGAACGCTATGGCGTGGTCGATTTCGATGAACAGCGGCGCGCCATCAGCATCGAGGAAAAACCGCTCAAGCCTAAATCGAACTATGCCGTCACGGGCCTGTATTTCTACGATAACCAGGTATGCGATATCGCTGCCGGCATCGCCCCGTCCCCGCGCGGCGAACTGGAAATCACCGACGTGAATCGCACCTATCTGGAGCGGGGACAGCTGAACGTCGAACTGATGGGCCGCGGCATGGCCTGGCTCGATACGGGCACGCATGAATCCTTGCTCGAAGCGGGCCAATTCATCGCCACCATCGAAAATCGCCAGGGCTTAAAAGTTGCCTGCCCAGAAGAAATCGCCTATCGCCGCGGCTACATCGACGCAGCCAAGCTTGATGCATTGGCGCAACCCTTGAAAAAGAATGCCTACGGCCAATACCTGCTGCGTCTGCTCGAAGAAAAAATATACTAAAGCCTGAATGGCTCATCACACCATGCAAATTCAAACCACCGCCATACCTGATGTCCTGATTCTCGAGCCCACTGTATTCGGTGATGATCGTGGCTTTTTTTATGAAAGCTTTAACCAGAAACGTTTCGCCGAGCTGACCGGCCTCACACGCGACTTCGTGCAAGACAATCATTCCAAGTCGGCCAAAGGCGTGTTGCGCGGCTTGCACTATCAAATCCAGCAGCCGCAAGGCAAGCTGGTGCGTGTGACTGCGGGCGAAGTCTTCGACGTTGCCGTCGACCTACGCAAAAGCTCGCCTACGTTCGGCCACTGGGTAGGCGTGACCTTATCAGCGGCCAACAAACGCCAGTTGTGGATACCGGAAGGCTTTGCGCACGGCTTCGTGGTCACCAGCGACTGCGCCGAGTTCCTGTACAAGACGACTGACTATTGGGCACCGGAGTTCGAACGCAGCATTCTGTGGAGTGATCCGGCGATCGGCATCGATTGGCCTTTGGATGGCGAACCGCTGCTGTCCGGCAAAGACAAAGTGGGCACCTTGCTGGCCAACGCCGACGTTTTCGCCTGACCGTTACCAACCAATCTGCTAAACCGGAAAAAACTATTTCATGAGCCGTATTTTAATCACAGGAAAAACCGGCCAGGTCGGTTACGAACTCGAACGCAGCCTGCAGGGCCTGGGCGAGATCATTGCCGTAGACCGCAGCCAGATGGACCTGGCCGACCTGGACCAGGTGCGCGACGTCATCCGTCGCGTGAAACCGACGCTGATCGTCAACCCTGCGGCCTACACAGCAGTGGACAAGGCAGAGAGCGAACCGGACTTGGCACTGCGCATTAATGGCGAGGCGCCCGCTGTCATGGCGGAAGAGGCAAAGAAACTGGGCGCTGCAATGATTCATTACAGCACTGATTATGTCTTTGACGGAACGAAAGAGGGCCCCTACTTCGAAACCGATCCGACCTGCCCTGTGAATATGTATGGCAGCAGCAAGCTGGCCGGCGAACAGGCCATCCAGGCGGCAGGCATCCCGCACCTGATCCTGCGTACCAGCTGGGTTTACAGCACCCATGGCAAGAACTTTCTGCTGACCATGCTTCGTCTGGCACAGGAGCGTGAAGAACTGAGCATCGTTTCCGACCAGTTCGGCGCACCAACGTGGAGCCGTACCATTGCTGATACCACGGCGCATATCGTGGCGCAAAGCCTGGCGACAACTGACAGGGCGGCGTGGTGGAACGAGCGTTCCGGTCTATATCATTTGACGGCACAAGGCCGTACCAGCTGGTTTGGCTTTACCGAGGCGATCATGGACCATGCCTCCGTACACAAAAAACCTAAACTGAAAGCGATTTTGGCAAAAGATTATCCGGTGCCCGCCCGGCGTCCCAACAATTCAGTATTGTCTTCACAACGCCTGCAGCAGACCTTTTGTGGCTTGCCACAGTGGCAAGCAGCCTTGAAACTATGCCAGGAGTGACCGGTGCATATTCGGGAGTATTGCGGATAACAATAACCGACTTTCTATATTGTTAATCCTTGAAATTTCAACAGTTAAAAAAATCCACATTGAAGAATATAAATATCATTCAATGTGGTTTTAAACAGGTGCGACAATCAGTCTTGGAGTAGATATTTTTTGAACATTTGATCATATTCCGAAAAAATAACTTCCTTTGAATAATTTTCCTCAAAAAACTTCTTCGCATTTTCAGACATCATTTCATTATTTTTTCGATCTTTTAAAAAAACCATCAAGCCCAAAAAATCGTCAAAATTGTCATTGATGAAACAATCTTTACCGCTCTGCAGCGGAATTCCTTCCGTCCCTACCGATGTAGAAATCACTGGAACACCATAGGACAATGCTTCCAATGTCTTCAACTTGATACCTGTTCCGAACGTTAATGGTATCAACATGCCACAGCAGGTGGCCAGAGCATCACTTAGATCAGGTACAAATCCTTCCAATACTACATTCTCGGAAAAACAACTTACAACATCCTTCAGTTCGTCACTGGCATGCTTTCCTATGATTCTCAAACGGAACTCAGGACATTTTTCAATTACATTGGGAACAACTTCCTTAAGGAACTTTAAAATAGCCAGTTCGTTCGGAGCATAATTAAGAACACCGATGAAGATAAACGTGAATGCACCGTCATATTTTCTCAAAAATGAGTTGGATGCAGGCTTCGGCAGTATAGGCTTCGCCCTCACAACATGCGTTCCCGGAGAACGAGCTTTCATTAATGCAACTTCTTCTGCATTTAACAATATATTAAGCGGGAAATTTTCAGATGTTTGAATCTCACTTTTCTCTGTCAGTTTTTTTTCAAGACCAAGAAGATATTTTTGAAAGAATTTTAATTTTTGAACTGCCGGCCGGATGATTCTTGGTATGAAATTCGAAAAATTCCCGAGTACATTCATATTCTCGGCATCGCCATTTCTCAAAACATTCAACATTTTCTCATAGCGGACAGAAAAAAGGTCGTCCATATATAAAAAGGCATCGCCTTTATAGCCAACGGGAAGACCGTATTGTGCGGCCCGTATGGTATCAAACATGATCAAATCCGGCTTGGATTTTTTTATTTCATTACATACCATTTCACCAAGCGCCGGAGTATACAATATCGACTCCTGAATACTTTTCCTTCTCAATATAAACGAATAAAAAAATACACTTAGCAATCTCCGCATAGAAGACGGCACATCCACGTTATGGAAGCCGACACTTGAAATATTTTTCTCCTCGATATTCTTATTGCTTATAATGATCCATTCCACGCTATTTTCTCCGAAACGGGAATGAAAATAATCGAGAAAACCATTCATGACTATTTTTTTCCCCGTATCAGCTGGGAATGGATAAATATTACTAACGACAAGAATTTTAAACATTATTCAAACCTTACAACTGATATTTTTTCTACTTTATCGAAAAAAACGATACGAAAATTCTGCTCGGGCAGAAAAAACCATTTTATCAAAAATAGAGATAGCTTCCATCTTTCAGAAGGATTAAGCGCTCATCATGTTTCGATAAACTCGGCTCAAATCATGGCAAATTGCCCGGCTATTAATTATCGATAGCCGTTCTGTTCCTTTGCTAACCATATCAAACGCCAATTGCTTGTCACTCAGCAGGAGTCGCATTCCGGCCGCCATCTCCTCTACCGACTCGGGATTAATTAAATATGCAGCGTCACCAGCGATTTCACTCATCGGTGGCCGATCTGAAGTCAAAACAGGCACGCCAGCGGTAAATCCTTCAATAATGGGCAGCCCATATCCCTCCACGAGACTAGGAAATATCAAAATATCTGCTTCGGAGAACAGATCGACAATTTGCTCATCCTCTACCCAACCGGGAAAAATCGTATCGGAGGCCACATATTGCTGAGCAATTTCACTTGAGACATCCATTCCCAGTACCACCAATTTAGAACCGGTAATATTAGCCAATTTAAAAGCCTGGATCACTCTCACGGTATTCTTATGCGCAGCTGTGCCACCTATATGCAAAAGAAGCTTTTCCGCTTTGTTTATTTTTTCCGAGGACTGGCAATGATCCAGGCCAACCGTCTCAGTTGGTGTGTACATGACATGAGAGTTCAATCCTATTGAACGCTGAATCACCGAGGCAGACTCATTACTCACCGTGACAACTACAGGTGGCCGGTGCTCGATACTTTTCAGCATAAGCCGCCGATATAAATTTCCGAAATTTTGATACCAGCCCTGCCCTAATGAATCTTGGAATATGAGGTCATGAATGGTAACAACATACTTTGCGGACATCCGGAAAAATGGAATGGTGTTATATGGGCAATGACAAATATCAGCTTTTAAATTAAAAACCAAATATGGTATAACAAACTGCTCCCATATTGGATAGGGAAACCTCGTAAATTCTCGATAAATTATCTTTTCAGATTTCAAAAAATCAGGAAGTTCAGTTCCACGAGGGATCGCAACAATAATTTCAAAATCATCCGGAGCATGTAATTTTAATGCATTAATAAGCTCACGCACGTACCGTCCCAAGCCACGCGGCTTTCCGATCAAAAATCCATCAATCAAAATACGCATTAATATAAATCCCTCAACATCAATCCATCAAATTGCAAAGTCATAGCACATTATAAAATATAGTAACGAGCTTTTAAATAACTGAAAGAATTATTTTCTAAACGCGGCAATCTACATAGCAAGATTATTTTTTCTACGCCGTCCCAATAAAAAAACACATATTGCAAACCAGCAAATATCGGCAAAAAACCATGTAAACCCTGCAGCAGAACCAGTGCGTATCGCAATGGCAAAATTAGAAAGAACGATCACATACAACAAGGACCAGAAACGGCTACCATTTAATTCCTTCGTATACTCTTTTTCAATTCTTTCTCGTTGATAAAGAATTGCAACGAAAATTCCTAAGAAAAAAAACAATACTGCGCCAAAGAAATTAAAATCCAAAAATATTTCACCCATTAAATTTGATGCCCGCATTCCGATATCATAAGTATCGCGCAAAACCTTATCCGTATTGTTCAAAAAAGCGTCGCGAAAACTACTATACATACCGGGGATAACTTTAAAAGCCGATCCAATAGTAATCGCTCCCCAGGACGACCATTCATGACGTACGGCCGTTGCGATATAGCCGAGATAGACATACCAACCATCAAAGAAATTATGCAGCAGCAAATACTTATAATCGATATTATTAAGCGCGAAATTTACGGTGTCTGAGATCGTGGCGATATTTTTAGCTTCAGTGGCACCTTGCATCCAGCGCTGTATCCCGGCAACAAAAACGACCATAAAAATCGAGCCCGCCCCCATAAAAAACTTACCAATTGACAGTTTTCTTGACGCTACGTAAAAGATAATAAGCTGAACGAGAAAAACTATAACAAAAAGTCGTCCCCAAATGAGCAATAGAAGAAATACTCCTGCCCCAATAATGGCTTTCGAGAACTTACTATTAAAAAAGGAATATTTAACTTGCTTAGAAATTAAAACGAAAAATCCCCATTTTACGGCCATCAAGAAAAATAGTATCCAAGTTTTTCCAACCGAATTAATCTGTCGTTCATCCGTATGTGCCAAAAACAAAGAAATACTTCCTGAGAAATATATCATTGCGCATACCCCAGAGACAAAACCGATCGCCAACAATGTATAGGCAACGGGAGTTGTCCCTTCACATAAAAATATACTTTTCTCTACATCAATGATACGTTGCGGTATTTTTTTTGAAAAAGCAAACCCTAACCAATAGAGAACCATGCATAAAAAACCATAAATAGAAGCCGTCAGTATTTCATTATCAGCATAACCATTTAGATAGTCTTGGGCAACAAAATAGGTTATCCCGACGCCACCAATTCCATATAGATACAAAAGAAACAACCCTCCAAATAGAGGGTCAAGATAGTCGTTCTTAATTTTTCCAAAATTATATAACAATAAAATCGAGGAAAAAATAAACAAAATAATCATGGAATTAACTCATATTCATATGATTCTGCACTTATGAAATATTACTAGCGATTAACTCTGGATTTTCTTAATCCAATCTGGAGACTTGTGCCTAGTTTTTTTCGAATTATGCCTGTTACTTTATCAAATCCATTTTGTCCCAATAAATAACAGACGATAAAATAAAGATGAAACATAGGGTAGCGGGAAAAACCCATTTTCCCGAAATTTCTATATAAATTATAGAATTTTTTAATAGGAAGATTCAGCTGGTCCCTGATATATGGATAGAAATAATTGGCATAATCACGCATGACTTCATCTTTCATATCCAAATTTCGGCGATGGTCCAGCGCAGTGACAATTCGGATGATTCCTGAAATCATGTTCAAGCGAGCCTCTGGAGTATATACACCAGGAGTATATTTTCCTTTTTCACGGCTACTATTACCGAATTCCGGAGCTTCGCTGTTGCGGCTCAAAACCAAGACATCAGGCAAACATACGGCATTCATCTCCGCGAGCACCTCTGAGGTAATGTGCATCTGATAGTAAAGAGTTCCATCAAATTCACTTGTCGCCGCCTTCTCTGCCGCATCCCTGTGCAGTATCAGGCCCGATAGCACACCAACCCTGCGGAAACAAATGCTAATGGCCTCTTTACCAGCTTGAAGAACTCGTTCTTCATTAAAGTACCGTACTACCTGATTAATTTTGTCCGGTGTATTATCAAACCATGCATAACTTTTGAGTACCAATCCTACATTTTTATGTCGAGAAATTCCGGCCGCGACTGTAGCCAGCGCCCCGGAACACATCAGATCGTCATTGCCCATAAAAAAACAATATTCACCCTTGGCATTGGCAATAATGTTACGCACATTGGCATCATAACCAAGATTTTCAGAATTCTCGATATACGTCAAGGTTTTTGGATACCTCTCAGCATATCTATTGGCAATCTCCGAAATAAGGGGACGTTCTCGCGATTGATCTTCGCAAATAACAATCTCAAAATCCTTGAAATTTTGTGCGTAAATAGAATCTAAAAGCGCAGGCAAATGGACAGCCCGATTATATGCCGGGATGCATATTGAAAATTTGCGGCGTGATTCAGACATATTTTTCCCATTTATGTGAAGCGTGGTTGAATTTTTTTATGACTCGGGCTGGTATTCCAGCGACTATCGTGCCATCAGCAACATTGCCACGGACCACTGAATTAGACGCAATAATAGCGCCCACCCCTATCATTGCCGGACCGACAATATTTACATTGTCGCCAATCCAGACACTACTGGCTATACGAACAGATCCCGAGGAATATAACTTTCGGTCCGCTGGCGCTTCCGCAGGATGACTATGTTCATTCGTCTCCCCGTTATAAATACCATGATTATGGTCTGAAATATAAACATTACTTCCCAGCAAAACATCATCGCCAATTTCAATGCTATGAATGGCCGTTATGTGAACCCTGTCAGAGATTTTCACGCGGTCGCCAATAGAAATATTGGGAGAGTAAGGTAGGCCATTATATTCACTGACTGCTTCCAACCATAAATTTTTGTGGACCGATATATTCCGCCCAAATCTAATATATTTCTTTCCAAAGATCTGACAACCAGAACCCAAATTAAGGCCGGGGGCCTTTAATATTTTAGCATAGAAGATGGATTTTAATTTTTGAATGATACGTAGCAATATAAATAGCGAAGCCAATATTGGCCCATCACTCTTACATTTCTTGGAAAATATTTTTATTAATTTCAGCATTTATATTTTAAAAATTCATATGTGAAGTCATCTCAACTTAAAGCATGGCGTACCTGATTTTCTTATTCACTCTGTTAAATACTCGTACAAAGAAAAAAGAAATTTTTCGCTTGAAAACAGAGCCGGAAAGTATTGGCTTTAAGAAAATCTTAAAATATATCTTATTTTCAAAACATGAATAAATTGCTTTTTTTACATCTTCATGTTCAAATTTGCTTTTGGCTGATGACTCACCATTTTGCCGAATTATCTCACCTGGAAGTAATCTGGTAATGACTGCATTCGACATGATGTTTGCTGCAGCTGGCAAGCTTTTGTCAAAATATTTTTTTGTTATATTTATCAAATTAATACCAAAAACTTCGATTAGCTTATACCCACCGGTATTTCCAGTCAGGGCACCCAACATGGGCGAGCGAACAAAGAAATGTTGATCAACCGATTTCAACGCACTATACATCCACGCCATTTGCGGCAAAAATGTATTCGTATCGGATCTAGAGTTAAATTCAGGAAAACTATTGATAACAGCAGATTTATTAACAATGTTTGCAGAAATGAAAGTCAAGAAAACATTAACCTCACGAAACATTTTCTCGGAGCTTAATGTAATAACATCCGGAGTACCTGGAACTGAAATTAATTCCACCTTACCTTCTTCGCCATCTTGAAATCCCCGATTTTCCATATAAAGAATTCCAAAGTTTTCAACCCGGCATAAATTTAAAACGTAGTCAAGTGTCCCTCGATATAATATTTCATCATCACCCAGTACCCACAAATATTTACCGTTTGCAGCATCAAAACATGACGCTATATTAGCATCCATGCCGATATTTTTTTCTCGCTTAAGATACTTTATTGGATACGACTTTGAAAAATTAGATACTACATCTTCGGTATTGTCAGCGGATGCATTATCTAAAATAACAACCTCAACATCAGTATGAAAATTACAAGATTTACCAAATAATGATGACAATAAATAATTTAATTTCGATGCCCTATTATAGGTTGGGATCACAATAGATAAAGAAATTTCAGTCATTTTTCACTGCCACTTAATTTTTTGCAAATCTTCAAAAGTACAAAATTCATCATGTGGAAAACAAATGACACCCTTGATAAGTATTTTTCTTTTCCTGAACTCCAAGTGATTTTAAAGAAACTAAAACAATAAGTTAGTCCTTGATTTATCATTTCTTGAGTCGAAACATTTCTTGGCGGCATCCCATAATGAATACAAAGATCATCATTTTTCATTACTGCTTTATAACCTGTAGTTGCGCCACTCAGTCCACGCATAAAAACATCAACGGAAAGCCTGGTTTTTTCTTTTGATAACAGATCAAGTGTATTGATGTGATGACAAAAATTGATTGCCATTCTTAATCTTGATGCAGGTGAAAAGAAAGCTTCCTTCTGAATGCCCTTTGTCTCAAATGACTTTACTTTCGCCGCCATGGCACCAGTTTCCAATTGGATAAAGTTTGGATAGTAAATTGCACCTTGGCCCAATAAACACAATTTCCCAAAAACAAAATCAAGCGGGAAAAGGTCCACATATTGGCTATCCGAGTAGTTTTCGACCAATTTTATTTTTTTCAATAATTTATTATTGAAAAAGAAACCTGTTGGGTGCCTCGCTTGATGAGCAATCTCTCTAACTGCGGAAAAGCCTGCTGGAAATAAATCAAAGATCTTTAGAGATTTTGAGTTAAATTGGCAAAACCCGCCGGCCAAATCAGATTGTGCCAACAGAAATTTTTTAAACTGTGATATTTTTTCCGAAGAAAAGGTATCTTTATCTGTAGAGAAAATTAGATAATTTCCTTTACCCTTATCAATGACATGTAGGACATTATATAAAAAACCCCTGTTTGCACCGTTCGCATAAATTGATAACCGATTATCAACAATGCCCCCCAATAACTCCAGTGTATTATCAGTAGAACCATTGTCAAGAACCACAACTTCAATATCAGGATCGGGGCAACGCAATATGTTTAATATGTTTTTGAAAACAATTTCGCCACGATTATATGTAGGAATACAGAAGCTTAATGTTATTTCACTCATAGTGCTATGACAATGCCGTAAAATGCATTTTTTCTTTTCGATGTACTGCACCTTTCTGCACTTCTACGATCTCGGTACAGTTTTCTAATGTGTTAAGTCTATGTGCCACAATTAATATCGTTATATCATCATTCAGTTCTTCAATAGAAAGCATGATTGCCTTCTCGGTGTCCGTATCCAACGCACTGGTAGCTTCATCAAGTACGATAACATCTGCTTGCTTGTACAAAGCACGGGCTATACCGATACGCTGACGCTGCCCACCGGATAACTGGACGCCCCGTTCCCCCACGACCGTCGCATACTTATCCGGCCATGCCTCAATAGTTTCAGTAAGCTGAGCCTGTCTAGCCGCATCCCTGACCCGATCTGCGGAAATCTCATCTTTAGGGATGCCAAATGCAATATTCTCTTCTATGCTGTTATCCGTTAAAAATACGGACTGTGGAACATGCGCAATTCTCGATTGCCATGCTCTCTTGTTTGCAAGGGAAACAGGCATGCCGTCAATTTCCAGCGTCCCGTAGACAGGATCTAAAAGTCCCATAATGACATCGATTATGGTACTTTTGCCACTGCCGGTTCCACCAATAAAACCTACGCGACTACCTTTTCTAATTTCCAGATCAACCTGATGCAGTATCCATGATGTGTCTGATGTATATCGGAAACAAACATTTTTTAATGATATTTTTTCATTGAAATGAAGCAAGGGCATTATTTTCTGTTCAGCGTGAGATGGCAGATCCTGATCTAAGAGCTCCAAGGTATCCTGCAACGACGCTTGCGCCCCCTGAATCAGCGACCAGGAGTTATAAGCTTGCTGTAGCGATGGCAATATCCGCTGTAAGCCTAGCGCCAACGCCGCCAGAATTGGAATTGCATTGGCAATGCCGTCTTCCCGTTGCGAAAGCACGTATGCCAACCCGGCAATCAATATTGTCCCTAGGCTTTCCATGGCAAATCGCGGACTCTGGCTGATAAACTGATTACTGCCTTGGGCATTGCGCAAAATTTTGTCTGTTTTACGGTAAATTTCGCAAAAACTCTCTTGACTGCCGTCTATCAGAATATCTCGAACTCCGCCTAAACCCTCTTGCAGCGACCGCATCACATTATTTGACTCAGAAGCTATTCTTTTACTGCTCTCTTTAAGATGCTTTCTTGTTATTTTTATAATAACAGCGTATATCAAACCAAAACAGGCAATTATTGCGAGCGCTATACCCGGAATAATGTAGCATAAAACAAATATAATGGCAGATATCATTGCCAAGGAGCTAATTAGAGTCAAACTTGGCATTAATATATAAAATATTACTTCACTGATTTTTATCCATATTACATTTATTACTTCGCTACTGTTTCTGGATATCTGAGTCGCATACGATTGGTACAATGTCCGTCGATAAGCATTGTTGCTTAAATCCGAACCTATTTCAAAAGAAATTTTTGTTGACAGGCGAAGCAGTAACATCCGCAATATTCCTGCGAAAAGTGCGGCAATACTGAAAATAATGGTCAGCGGAAGCAACAATTGCTCTGCCGACGTCAAATTAAAAAATCTAATGAAATGAGATGCAGTGGGATTATTAAAAATACGTTCTGGATTCGTCAACGCACCAATAAAAGGCAACACCGATCCTATGCTTAATATTTCAGCAAACGACGCGAAAATTGTTAACGCAAGAAGCAACCACAGTTGACGCCGGCGTTGATGGCCTACATGATGCCATAAGCGGCTTATCAGATCTGGGAAATTTTTTTCTAATTTCATTTTTATTTTACATCTATCAACTTATAGGCTTTTAATATATTCCTTACCCCATCTTGCAACATAAAAGTGGGGCTCCAGTTTAATTTTTTTATTTCGCCTATATCAGCTGTTGAATTCATTATTTCATCACTTCTATACTCAATCGCACCAAAACATAGCTCGGTTGAACTTCCGGACAGATGCTTGATCGTTTCTATAAAATCACGAATTGAATGACTTTCGCCGCTACCAACTTCAAAATTCTTAAAAAGAAAATTTTCTTTCCTTCCATATTCAATTAACTTAATATATGCGTCAGCTACATCATCAACATAAATAAAATCACGCTTTTGATGACCGTGCGTAAGTGCAATTTTCGCTACCTTTTTCACGGCGATTTCTTGTATAGCATATTCAACAAACTTTGAACGATCATCCTGTGGGCCATAAACATGCTCAAGAACGACGTTAATAATTTTCAGTTCTTTAGATAAATTCGTCAGCCAGGTAAGTAGATTTTTCTTGGAAAGCGAATAGCTTGGCAGGCCAGAATAGGATTTATTTTCCTTGTTAAAAAATGAATCCGTATTAATGAAACACTTTACTCCGTAACTTATCCCCAGCTCCGCCAATCGAATTGGCAACATTAAATTTGCTTCAAGAGTTTTAATTACGGGTGTTGTTCCGCGCCCATATTCAGTTGCTGTGTGGATAATTGTCTCAATCGGATATTTTTCGAACAATTTCCTTGGATCTGAAAGATCGATGTCAAATGTGTGGAGTTTTTCATCTGATAGAAATTCACCAATCTTATCCGTATTGGAAAAAGATCGTTTCACAACAACAACTTCATTGCCGTTTTTTAGTAGTGCGGAGAGGATCCGACTCCCTAAGAAGCCAGTAGCACCAGTTAATAAAATCATTACATTTCCAATTGTAAATTATTCAACATGAATAATATCTATCTGACTTTTTACTTCCACAAATCAAAATACAAACCAACATATCGTTACGAAAAAGACATATCCATAATTAAGCAAGAAAATCAAAACCACAATGCCTTAAATTCAATGAATTTTAAGTAATTTCAAGATAAAACACATCCGCGCGATACATTTAACTCTCACAACAGTTTTACGGCGAATGAGATATTATGAAAACCAATAAATATTCAGCAACGCCGTAAAACTTCAATAACACGCTTATTGGAAAAAAATCGAGCGTAACTGGGTATATTTCATATGGCCGCTGATAGCAATATTAAAAATTTACACCGAAAAATTCTTCGATTTTACTGATCGAGAAGTCCATCATTTCCTTAGTCAAGCCAGGGAAGACACCAATCCACAACGTATCGTGCATGATACGGTCAGTATTTGTCAGTTCGCCCGAAACGCGATAATTACGCCCAATCATATAGGGCTGGCGTGTCAGATTACCGGCGAACAGCAACCGTGTCCCAATCTTGTGTTGGTCAAGGAACGTTAACAGATTAACCCGGTCCACATTGGCCTCTGGGCGCAATGTGATCGGAAAGCCAAACCAGGACGGATCCGAATTGGGCGTTGCTTCCGGCAAAATCAGAAATTCCTCACAGTTTTTCAGGCCATCTTTCATGTAAGCAAAGTTGTCCTTGCGCGCTTGCACAAAGCCCGCAGCACGATCCATTTGTGCCAGGCCGCATGCAGCCTGCATGTCGGTGATCTTCAGGTTGTAACCCAGGTGGCTGTAAGTGTACTTGTGGTCATAGCCATCTGGCAGCGTACCAAGCTTGCAGCAGAAACGTTGCCCGCAGGTATTATCCTTGCCCGGCGCGCAGTAGCAGTCACGGCCCCAGTCGCGGAATGATTCTGCGATGGCCTTCAGTTCCGGATTGTTGGTAAATACCGCTCCACCTTCGCCCATCGTGATGTGATGTGCAGGATAAAAGCTCATGGTGCCGATATCGCCAAAGGTTCCGCACATCTGGCCGTTATATGTGGCGCCCAGGGCATCACAGCAATCTTCCACCAGCCACAGATTGTATTTCTTACACAGCGCGACGATGACTTCCAGATTAAATGGATTACCCAAGGTATGCGCCAGCATGATGGCCTTGGTCTTGTCCGTGATGGCCGCTTCGATTTTCGAGGCATCGATATTGTAGGTGCCCAACTCGACATCGACGAACACGGGTACAGCACCGAACTGCAGGATAGGATTGACGGTAGTCGGGAATCCCGCTGCGACACCGATGACTTCGTCACCTGGCTGGATAGCGCGCGCGCCCAGCTTCGGCGAAGTCAGGGCCGAGAAGGCCACCAGATTGGCCGACGAGCCGGAATTGACCGTGATCAGGAACTCAACCCCGATAAATTTGGCCAGACGCTGTTCGAATTCATCATTGAAACGCCCGGTGGTCAACCAGGCATCCAGTGAAGCCTCAACCATCAGGCCCATTTCAGGCGCGCCAACCACTTTGCCGGCGGGTGGAATCACAGTCACACCGGGTTCAAATGGTTTCGGTACGCTAGCCAGCTTGCCGTATTGCGCTACCAGTGCCGCGATTTGCTCACGGATTTGTTGTTGGGTCAGTTGTTCGCTCATGATACAGCCTTCAATTTGTTAGGTATTTTGATAAGTGGTGATTTGGGCCAACGTCATTTCACGCATGTCGGCTCCCTGGTCGCAGGCTTTATGCCACTCGACAATTTTGGTGATAGTCTCGCCGATATCCCAGCGCGGATACCAACCAAGCTGACCGCGCGCCTTGGAGCAATCAAGCTTCAGGTACGTCGCTTCGTGTGGATGGTCTTGACCGTCGAGCAACCAAGAGGCGCCAGCGCCCCACTCTTGCGTCATGCGTTCGATGATCCATTCAACGGGTTTGGCATCGGTATCGTGCGGGCCAAAATTCCAGCCTTCGGCGTGCAATGGTCCTTCCAGATACAACTTTTCCGCCAAGGTAAGATAACCGCTCAGGGGCTCGAGCACGTGCTGCCATGGTCGGATTGCATGTGGATTTCTGATCATGACGGGTTCACTCGCGCCAATGGCGCGCAGCATGTCTGGAATCAGCCGGTCCAGCGCCCAGTCTCCACCGCCGATAACGTTACCGGCACGACCACTGCCCAAGGCAATACCATGTTCAGAATACTTTTCCGCGTTGAAGAAGGAACTGCGATAGCCGGCCGTGACGAGTTCTGCGCAACCCTTGCTGTTGCTATAGGGATCATAGCCGCCCATTGCCTCATTTTCGCGGTAACCCCATGGCCACTCACGGTTTTCATAGCACTTATCGCTGGTAACATTCACAACTGCGCGTACGCCAGGCGTGGCGCGCACGGCCTCCAGCAGGTTGACCACGCCCATCACGTTGGTGGCATAGGTTTCCACCGGATTCACGTACGAATAGCGCACTAACGGCTGAGCCGCCATGTGGATAACGATTTCTGGACGGGCCACTGCCATGGCGCGCTTGACAGCGTCCCCATCGCGCACATCGCCGATGACCGAACGCATGCCGCGGGCTACGTTGGCCACCTCGAACAGACTGGGAACAGTCGGTGCTTCTAGTGCATAACCTGTCACTTCGGCGCCAAGCTGCTGCAACCACAAGCTGAGCCAGCCCCCCTTGAATCCGGTATGGCCGGTCAGGAAAACCCGCTTTCCTGCCCAAAATGCGGCATTCATCAGTAAGCCTTCCATGGTGCTTTGCCGGACTGCCACAGTTCCTCCAAAAGAACCTTATCACGCAAGGTATCCATCGGTTGCCAGAAGCCGCGATGAAAGAATGCATCCAATTGACCTTCGCGGGCCAGGTCCTCCAGCGGCTGCTTTTCCCACGTGGTGCTATCGTCAGCGATATAGTCAATGACCTTCGGCGACAAAACGAAATACCCACCATTAATCCACGCGCCATCACCTTGTGGCTTTTCCTGGAAGCTATTGATTTTCTGACCGTCCAGAATCAAGGCGCCGAAACGACCGGGTGGCTGGGTCGCGGTCAAGGTAGCGAGCTTGCCGTGAGCCTTATGGAAGGAGATCGATTCAGCAATGTTGACGTCACTGACGCCATCGCCGTAGGTAAAGCAAAATGCCTCTTCGCCTTCCAGATACTGCTTGACCCGCTTCAGGCGCCCCCCCGTCATAGTCTCGTCGCCAGTATCAACGAGCGTCACCTTCCAGGGTTCAGCATTACGGGCATGCACCTCCATCTGGTTATTCTGCATGTCAAACGTTACGTCAGAGGTATGAAGAAAATAATTAGCGAAGTATTCCTTGATTACATATCCTTTATAGCCACAACAAATAATGAAATCATTCACACCATGCGCCGAGTAGCTCTTCATGATATGCCACAGGATGGGTTTCCCACCGATTTCGACCATTGGTTTCGGTTTTGTAGATGTTTCTTCGCTAATGCGGGTCCCCAATCCACCCGCCAGAATAACTGCTTTCATTTTTCCTACCCATCAAAGTTAAGCAACAATCATATCCATGCATGGCATACAGGCCATGTAATGATTAATTATTTTTCCAAGAATTTACAAAAATATCCCAACGTTTTTTCCCAGCAGCATTATTAATTGTTCGCAAATAAGCATCACGCATCAATACCAAAAATAAAGCCAACAACCCGCCAGCAACAAACCCCAATACTATTATGCTCATTTTCCGCGGCTTTGATTTTTTCTCTGCTGGAACGGCACTATCGAGAATTTGTATACTGGATGACTCCTTTGCCTCGTCGATCTTGGCCAACTCATATTGTTTTGATAGCAATTCAAACATGGCTTCATGATATTTCACATCACGCAAACGCCGTATATATTCGACGCCTATTTCAGGAATTTTCCCAGTCGCCACCATCATATCGCCATCTTTAGATAGCTTTCCAGTTTTTAGCTTTTCAAGCTGAGCCTGATAACCCTGAATTTCCCCCTGCAAACGAATGAGTTCGGGATTTTGATTTGTCGCAAAACTGCGCATCGCACTAAGTTGCACTTCCTTTGCCGAAATTACCGCTTCTAGCTGGGCAACATTACCAATAATGCCCTTTACCTGGCCACTCAATTCGAGCATGCCCGTTTTTTCCTGAACTTTTTGCAAACCGATTTCTGCATCCGCTAACGCATCCTTGGCTGTCACTAACTGTTTTTCAAAAAACAGCCGACGCTGTGCAGCATCAGTAATTGCCATATATTGATTCAAATCCGACAACTCACCAACATAAGCATTGGCCAGTTCGGCAGAAAATTTTGGATCGCGATTTTCCACCTGAATAGAAATAGTACCGGACTTATCACTAATTATCGTCGAAAGGCTATCGAGCGACTTACGCGCTTCGTCCATTGTTTCCACTTTAAATCGTGTCTTCAAATCAAAGCGGGTGATCAATTTATCAGCAATGGTACGGCTTCGCAGCATGGCGACATATAAATCATTGGAATTTTTTAACCCGGCAATGTTGCCTGCAGCCCCAGCCAACCCTCCAAGTTGTCCTA
This sequence comes from Janthinobacterium violaceinigrum, assembly GCF_009208555.1. Classification (GTDB taxonomy): domain Bacteria; phylum Pseudomonadota; class Gammaproteobacteria; order Burkholderiales; family Burkholderiaceae_D; genus Janthinobacterium; species Janthinobacterium violaceinigrum. The sequence goes on from NZ_WFLI01000007.1 coordinate 66,571, forward strand.
ACATGGCAGCGACGCCCGAACTTTGCTGCTGGGGAGGAAGAATAACTGCCATTGATGAAAATGTGGGCGTAATCATGAATGCAACAACAGTAGCTGCAATCCCCGTTATAAGTGGCACTGTGAACAATATCTTCTTTTGTCGGACGAATAGCGTTAACACATCCAAAAAATGAAAACCTTCAGTATTTTCATTTTCCACCATGTTTTTTTCTTTATTTCTCAATTCCTCAGACATCTTTTTTCTTTCGAGTGATAACCCATCGCATTGAAAACGACACTGGCTCTGCCTGTATTAATCAACAGATGCCTTTGTGACAGTCAGATTGTTAGTCTTTGAGCACCTTCAACCCGGCGGCACCCAACCCAAATTGATAAAAGATCGCAGTCCAATCCTTCACGCTCTGCATGAACGTGCTGCGTTCAATTTTTTCAGGCACCACTACCGTGTCGCCCGGATTGAGTGCAGCACCGCCCAGACCGCTGAACCACCCCGTACCCTGGCCACTCATGGCTGTACCATCGGCACGAATTACATACATTTCAGATTTGTCCGCGGTGGATGTGACACCACCTGCTTGCTGAACATAATCACTGACCGTGCGCTGTGGACGGTAAACAAACGCGTTTTGCTGGAAGACAGAACCCAGCACATCCACGGTGCCGGGGCGACGCGGAATCAGGATCGAATCACCGTCCTGCAAAGGCAAGTCGGGCAAGTTTTTCACTTGCGTGTCGACACCTGGCAGATCGAGGACGATACGGCCCTCGGCCTTGACACTCCGCAGCTTTTGCACGATGCGGCGCTGCTGCTCGACTTCGGACGCCATTTTTGCCGCATTCTCCTTGTCGCCACTCGACGATATGCGCTGGGTGGCGTTCGATTCCAGGTCACGCTCGAAACGATCAGCCACCTGGTTCAATTTGATTTGCTGAGCACGACGTACGGATTCGCGGTTCAACTGGGTCGCGTACAGGTAGCCGTTTTCATTGGCGCCACCGACACGGGCGATCAGCTCGCGCAAGGTTTCACCTTTCTTCAGCAGGAAAATACCGCTCTGCTTTGCTTCGCCAGCCACGCGCACGTATTCATTCTGGATTTGCGCCTGAACGGGAACGGCACCCGGTGCAAACACGCGCAGGATATCGGTAGGCTTGACGGCAATGCCGGCCAACTGGCTGCCGGACACACCCTTGTCAGCCACCAGTTCCAGCACGGTCTTGTATTGGTTATCGACGTTTTTCTCGACGATCACTTGCTTCGTTTCCGCGGCCGAATCAAAACCGCCGGCCCAGCTCAGTACATCGGCCAGTGTCGCGTTGCCTTTCAACTCAAAGATGGCCGGTTGCTTCACGCTGCCCGTCAAGGCCACGAGCGGACCGACTTCCGGAATATAAATCACGTCGCCGTCACGCAAGGTGACATCGTGGCTCTTGTCGCCCTTGACCAACATGTCATACAGGTCGAACGTGGTGACGGTATCCTTGCCGCGCTTGAGCTGGATATTGCGCATGCTGCCGGTGGCATCCGGACCGCCCGAGGTAAACAGGGCGTTGAGCAAGGTGCTCATGGAATTGAGGGTATACGTGCCGGGACGTACTGCGTGGCCGACCACGTAGACTTGCACGGCACGTGTTTGCGCGATGCTCGCCGTCAGGTCGAAATTGGTGTAGATCTTGCTGATGGCCTTCTTCAAATAACCTTGCAGGTCTTTGTATTGCACACCGCTGACCTTGATGGAGCCGACGCGCGGGATGAAGATCGCACCGCTGCGGTCGACCGTGGCGCTGACATCGATATCGACCATGCCCCAGCCGCGTACCTGCAACTCGTCGCCCGTCCCGATCACGTACTCCTGGTTCACCTGAACGCCATCGAGCGGCGCAAAGGTGGACGGCACGTCGCTGAACAGATCCTTGCCGAAGATGCCCAGCTTTTTCCCCGTCACGCCATCGACGTACTCTTCAAATGCGCCCGCCATGGCATCCATACCATTGGCACGTTTGCTGGCGGTACTACCTGGCGATCCTTTCATCGGACGCTGCTCATTGCGCCCGCTGCGAATGCTGGGCAAACTGCTGCCGCCCATGTCGTTCGCCTGCGCGCGTGCAAGATCCACGCGCGGCGTATCGCCCACGCCAAACTCCTGCTCGACGGCGAAGGAGGAACCGACGCCCAGCAGGCACGCCGAGAAAATCATGTGCTTCACGAACGTCGGGGGAGTACGAAGTTGCTTTTTCATGCTGGTCTTTGTCTGGATGAATGATGTTGTATGAGTAAAGGGGGCGCCATGCGCGCTTAATACTTGCCCTGCCAGGTCACGCTGATTTCTTTCGGTCCGGGATTGATCGACAGGCCCGATTTGCTCTGGTCACGTTGCGCATGCCACAGCCAGCTGCCCATGGCGTAACCCAGGATGCCACCGGCGACCGTGTCCGACACCCAATGTTTGCGTCCAAACACGCGGCCGGCGGAACCCACGGCAGCCACGCTGTACAACCAGGGCGCATCGTATTCCTTGGCAAACGGCGTCACGGCAGCAAAACCGATGGCGGCATGCGCGGAAGGGAACGAGGAATTCGAACGGGAACTGCCGCTGCCGACACGGCTCCACGCGCCGAGGTCTTCCTCTGGACGGGCGCGGCCAAACGCATATTTGCCGGCCACGGCCAGGCCCGTTGCCGCGGCAACCGATTGCAGCGAAATGAGTCCCGTATTTTGCATGCGGTCATCGCCCAGGGCAAAAGCAGCGGCAGCGGCGCCCACTGCCGCATACGGCATGGCCTTGCCCAGCTTGTCCCAGTTGCGGTAGACCTTGGAATCCTCGTGTTTCTTGACGAAACGGTCGACAGGTTTGTCGGCCAGCGCGGAAGCCACTACCACTCCCCCGACCACCGCCGTCGCCTTGAGCCATTCGGGTGCGCTAGGCGTAGCAGATGCGGATTGCTCCAGGCGCGCGCGCATGGCTGGCCATGGGCTGACAAACGGCCTGTCCGGCGGATTGACGGCCGGCAGGTGCTGTTCGTCCGGGCGTTCGGCAAAGTTGCCCAGTCCATCGTAGCTGTGCATGTCGGCGCGCGGACGCTCGAACATGTCGTACAGGTCGCCCGGCGAAGCCACCATCTGCCCCACGTCGCGCGTCCATGGCGCGATGGCGAAACCGGCCGTCGATTGCGTGTCCATCGGCAACATGCTGTTCAGCGGGACGGACAGGAAAACGCCACGGTCCTGGTAAGGCTTCGATGGCGTACCGGGACTGGTGATATCGTTGCCGTTCGTATGCGTGTACCAGGCACCAACTTCGATGCCGGACTGGAAACGGCGCTTGAATTCCATGCGTACGCCCGTGTCTTTCGCCAGGAAACGGCCGGCGCGGGCCGTCACGGTAATATCATGCGGCAAGCGGTAATGCAGGGAGCCGATCGCCGTCACCGTCTTGTAATCGCGCGAATCGAGCAAGCCCTTGAAACCACGTTGTTGCAAGGCATCGACCGCCACGTCGGCCGCCCAGCGGCTATCCTTTGGCAGGTACAGCACCTGGCCGCCAACGCCGCGGAACATATCTTCATACAGGCCCGCCGACATGCGGGTATACACGCGTTCGGCGGGATTGTCGTATTTGTTCAGCAAGACGCGGCTCAGCGAGAATCGCCCGCCGCGTAAATATTCCGCGATATCGGTACGCACGTGCGGCAAGTTGCTGTTCGAGGGCTGCTTGACGCCCGACACCGTTTCCAGCAACTGCAGGCTGGCGGCGCTATTGAGGTACAGGCCATCGCCCAGACGGCGGTCATAATTGGCGACCGCCGAGATCGAATAACGGAAGGCACCGCTCGGATCATTGAAGAAGAAACCCACCTTGGGAGCGACCTTGAAGCGGTTCGCTTCCCGGTCCAGCGATTTGATCTGCACCACGTCGCCATCGACGCCGACGCCGACAGCCAACTTGCCATCGTCCTTGAGGACATCGGCAACCATGGTGCGAGCTGGCGCGGAAACGGCAGGGGTAGCTGCCGCTGGCGCAAGGGCAGCAGGCGCGCTGGCAGGGGCCGCCACAAGTACCGGTGCCGGTGCCGGTACCGATGCCGGTGCGGGGGCCGCGGCCACGACAGGCGCTGGCTTGTCGAGGAATTCCTGCAGCCAGCTTTGCTGATCATCGCGGATGACGTCGCTTTTCTCCGGATAACGCAGCAGGACGACGTCGAGGAACGCCTTGCGGTCGATCTTGCCGGCCAGATAGTCGTTCAGTTTTGGCAAGTCAAAGAATTCGTAGGTGGCGATTGGCTGGTCCAGCTTGGTGTACGTGATGCGCAGGGTCGTCACGCCCTTCGGCGTGAAGGCGACGGCGGTGCGCACAGCACGGCCAACGGCCCGGCCCATATTCGAAATACGGCTGTTGGTCAGGCTCAGGCTGAGGACATTGCCTTCTTGCTCGACACGGATGTTCTTGTAGTCCTGCTTCGCCAGGGCATTGACCAGGTCGGCGCCATACACGGCGTCGCGGTGCCATTCTTCCTTGCTCGGCAACGGCGGCGGATTCTTGTCATCCACGAAATACGGTGGCTCATACACCTTGGGAACAAACTCGCGTTCGCCAAACGGAATGCTGACATAGGCGTTCACGCTGAACTGGTCGCGGTTGCGCGCCGCCTGCAGGGCAAGCCAGCCCCAACGGTATTCCAGGCCCACGGACGCGCCCTTGCGGCGCTTGCCGGCGTTCGTTTCGCTGGCACGAAAATCGCGCAGATAATTGGTGGTATCGTACTCGGCCACCACCGACCAGCGCGGCAGCGCGGCCGGGGTCCAGCGTGCGCCCGCAAACACGCCGTCCGGGCGCTTGTGCGCATAACCCAAGCTCGCTTCGATATTCTTGCTGGCGCCAAAAGTCTTGGTGGCAACCACATATTGCCCCTTGAACAACTCGGTACCGAACAGATCCGTCATGCCGACGGCGACCGACGGCATCCACTCCGATTCGCTCCACAGGCGCAACTTGCCGTCGACGACCTTATCCTTGTAGCGGCCATAGCCACTGCCGTATTCGCCAGGCGCGTTGGTAAAACCGGGAATGCCCGTGATCGACACATAACGCCCCGTCATTTGCAGGAAGGGCAGGATATCCGCCGTGACCCACAACTGGCCATACGGGCTGTCGTAGCTATACCCGACGCTGAAGGTCCCGTCTGTTTCCACCAAAGCACTGGGCATATTGATATACCCGGATTGGCCACCATGATTCGGGGTGGCGGCCATCGCCGAAGGCGCGCCAAGCACCAAGCAACCACACCAGGTATATTTAATTGATTTTCTGAGTACGCTTAACAAATCCGGCTACCTAAAATATCCTGCACCTGGAATTCCTGACAATGTATTCAGAAAATCAATGAGCTTGGGGAAACGTGAATGAAACGAAAAAAGGCCAACCGACGGGCATCTCGCAATGCCACGCATCAGTTCGCCACTAAAACCGGGCACTCCTGGGCAGGTGATAGTTGCTTGAGCATGCCTCAGGAATTTATGTCGCAGAATTTTAACATTGTTTTCTTGTAGCAAATGCTTAACTTGTTTCCCTTGCGCCACACCTGTCTGTGCGGCGCAAGCGCCATCTGTTCCCCTGCGGCAGGCCTACACACTCACTTCAAACTGCCAAACACTTTGCCGATAATCTTGCTGCCATATTCAAGCGGATTGCTGCGGATGGCTTTTTCTTCCTCGCCGATCATCAGGTACAGGCCGTCCAGCGCACGGTCCGTGACATACGCTTCCACCGTCGATTGCTGCTGCGGCACCAGGCCCGTCTTGCCGATCTGGCTCATGGTGCTGTTGTATTTGCTGGCCAGGCCCGAGCGGTCGGTGACGGATTTCACGATGGGCAGGAATTTGACGGCCAGGGGTGCGGATGTTTTCTGACGGAAAAAGTCCGTCACCGAAGTGTCGCCACCGGACAGAATATTTTTCGCATCGGTCACGCTCATCGACTTCACCGCATCGAGCAGCAAGGGCTTGGCCATGGGCACGGCAGACTCGGCGGCACGGTTCATCGCCACCACCAGATCGTCCAGTTGCTGGCCGCGCCCCGTCATCTTCAGCAAGGGCTTGGCTTGCTCCAGGATGCCGGGCAACTTGATTTTCACCTTGTCGTTATTCAGAAATCCATTTTCAACGCCCAGTTTGGCTACGGCAGCGGCGGAGCCGGCGTCCAGCGCCGCCTTCAAGCCACTGCTGGCCTCCTGATTGGTCAGGGCAGCGAGTGGGTTGGCCGCGATTGCCATGGACGAGCATAACGCCACAGCGCACAACAGGGCGGCGGAGGAAGCGGGGAGGAATTTCGGGCGCATAATCATCCTTTGTTTAAGAGCCAGTGGCGCATCGGGCGATTCGTGAACCCTTAGCATAGCAAACCACGGCGGCGCCGGCACTTTTGTCGCTGAAGAAATATACGTGTGTACCGGCGCGGGAGCGCACGATACAACAAATCCTGTTGTATCCACGCACGTTTGGACGGTGCCGCATGGTATGGATGGGAGAGGCCTGCACGCGCCGGCGGGCGAAAGATGCCTGCAGCTCAACGAAACAGCTGTCGACATGGCCCGGCAGGCCCGCTTCGCACAGGCAATGCCGCGATATGCAATCGAGGTTAATCGGCCAGCGCTGCCAGGCGCTGGCGCACCTGTATCAAGTCGGTTTCGCGCATGCGCGCCGCCGTCTGGCGCAAGGATTTTTCTGCGCCGGCCACGCCGGCCGCCGCCGCCATCGACAGCCAGATATACGCCTGCTGCAAATCGAGCGGGCCACCCTGGCCGCTGGCCGCCATCAAGCCCAGGTTCATTTGCGCCCGCGCATGGCCCTGGCGCGCGGCCAGCGCATACCAGTCCCAGGCGGCGGCATAATCCTGCGGCACGTCCTGGCCATTGTCGTGCCGCAAGCCCAGCGCGAACTGGGCCAGGCTGTGGCCCTGCGCGGCGGCGCGGCAATAACAGGCGCAAGCCAGCTGGCTGTCGGGCGCCGGGCCGTCGTCGCGGTCGTGCAGCACGCCCTGCATGTATTGCGCCGGCGCGTAATCCTGCTCGGCGGCACGGCGGTACCATTCCAGCGCCAGCACCAGATCCTGCGGCACGCCCTGGCCATGTTCATGGCGCAGGCCCAGGTCGAACTGCGCCCGCACATGCCCCTGGTCGGCCGCCTTGCGGTACCAGAAGATGGCTTCCTGCGCATCGACAGGCATGCCCTGCCCATGTTCATGCAGCAGTCCCAGCTGATACTGGGCCGCGGGAAAACCCTGCCCGGCCGCCTGGCGGTAGAACACCTGCGCCCGCGTATAGTCCTGCGCGCCATGTTCATGGTGCAGGCCCAGGTTGTGCTGGGCCGCCGCGTGCCCTTGGCTGGCCGCCTTCACATACCACTCGAGCGCCGCCTGTTTATCGCAGGGCACGCCCTGGCCATTGTCGTAGATCAGGCCCAGGTTGAACTGCGAACTGGCATGGCCCTGCTCGGCCGCGCGCCGGTACCAGGCGATCGCCTGCCCGCTGTCCTGCGGCAGCACGTCGCCATTTTCATAGCGCAGCGCCAGGTTGAACTGGGCCGGCGCGTATCCCTGCTCGGCCGCCTTGCGCATCCAGGCACTGGCCTGCTGGCGGTCCTGGCGCACGCCCTGGCCATTGTCGTAGCGCAGGCCCAGGTTGAACTGGGCCCGCGCATATCCCTGCTCGGCCGCCTTGCGGTACCAGGCGATGGCTTGCACGAAGTCCTGCGGCACGCCCTTGCCATTGTCATACATCATGCCCAGATTGTTTTGCGCGCCCGCGTCGCCCTGCTCTGCCGCGCGGCTGAACCACAGCATGGCTTGCCCGCTGTCCTGCGCGATACCCTGGCCCTTGGCATACAGCCAGCCCAGGTTGTACTGCGCCGCCGCGTAGCCCTGCTCGGCCGCCTGCTGGTACCAGTGCGCGGCCTGCACGAAGTCCTGCGGCACGCCCTGTCCCTTCTGGCTCATCACGCCCAGGTTGTATTGCGCGTGCTCGAGTCCCTGCGCAGCAGCCAGGCCATACCAGTGCAATGCCTGCGCATAGCTTTGCTCGATACCCTGGCCATTGAAATACATGAAGCCCAGGCTATGCTGGGCGTTCGCATTGCCCTTCTCCGCCAGTCCTTTCAGGCGCAGGTAGTCAGCCGTGTAATGAGCGGCCGTGTAGCGGGGATCTGCAGGCGGCATGGATCAGGCCTCGATGGCCAGCGGCTGCGGTTCGCCCGGTGCGGCACCGGCGATCAGGCGGTTCTGCTCCTGCAGCACGCCGATGAAACTGCCCAGCGAAATGGGCCGGTGGTACAGATAGCCCTGCATCGTGGTGCAGCCCTTGTCCTGCAAGTAGCGCGCCTGGCCTTCCGTTTCCACGCCTTCGGCAATCAGGTGCAAGCCCAGGCCGCGCGCGATGGAAATGATGGCCAGGATGACGGGATAGTGCCCGTGCTCGTCGTGGATTTCCTTCACAAACGACTGGTCGATCTTGATCGTGTGGATGGGGAAGCGGTGCAGATACGACAGCGATGAATAGCCGGTGCCGAAATCGTCGATGGCGACCGACACGCCCAGCTGGCACAGCTTGTTCAACTGCTCGATCGCATACTGCGGATTGCGGATGCAGATGTTTTCCGTGATTTCCACTTCGATCTTTTCCGGCGCGATGCCATAGCGCGTCAGCGCGCCGCGCATCTTCTCGAAAAAGTCGCCCCGGTCCAGGTATTGCGGCGACAAATTGAGCGACAGGCGCACGGCTTCGCCGCCGGCCGCGTTCCACTGCACCAGATCGCGGCACAGGGCGCCCAGCATCCAGTCCGAGATCGGCAGCATCAAGCCGTTTTCCTCGGCGAACGGCAGGAATTCGCCGGCCGTCAACAAGCCCCGTTGCGGGTGGTTCCAGCGCATCAGGCCTTCGGCGCCGACGATGCGGCCCGTCATCACATCGACCTGCGGCTGGTAATACATCTCCAGCTGGTTCAGCTCCAGCGCCTTGCGCAGGCTCTGCTCGAGCGCGATCTTCTGGTGCGACACGTCGAGCATGGACTCGTGGTAAAAACTGTGGCCGTTCTTGCCCAGCGCCTTGACCTGGTACATGGCGATGTCGGCATGGCGCAGCAGTTCGTCGATGGTCTCGCCATCGCCCGGATAAATGGCGATGCCGATGGAAGCCGAAATGTGCACCTGGTTGCCATCGAGGTCGAAGGGCTGGTGCAGGCATTCGAGGAACTTGTCGGCGATCAGGCGCGCATCCTGGCGGTCGCGCAGTTCCGGCAGCACGATGGTGAATTCATCGCCGCCCTGGCGCGCCAGGGTATCGCCGCGGCGCAGGCAATCCTTCAGGCGCAGCGCCACCTGCTGCAGCAGCTCGTCGCCCTTCACGTGGCCCAGGGTATCGTTGACCAGCTTGAAGCGGTCCAGGTCGATGAACATCACGGCCAACTCCGTCAGCTTGCGCCGCGCCTGGATCACGGCCAGCCCCAGGCGGTCCTTGAACAGCATGCGGTTCGGCAGGTCCGTCAGGATGTCGTGGTAGGCCTGGTAGGAAATGACTTCCTCGGCGCGCTTGCGGTCGGTGATGTCGCGCGCCACGCCGTAGGTGCCGAAGTATTCCTGCTTGCGGGCTTCGTGATCGAGGCTGTGCATGCCGATCGAATTGAGCGGGATCGTCATCAGGGTATTGTTGAAGGTACGGTCGCTGCCGCTGCCGCTATGGCACTTCAGGCGCAGTTCCACATTGCGCGAGGCGCGCTCGTCGAGGCGGCGCTCGTTGAAGGCATAGCGCGCCCGCTCCTGGTCTTCATCGTGGACGAGGATCGAGTAATGGCTGCCGATCAGTTCTTCGCGGCTAAAGCCCAGCAACTGGTGCACCCGGTCGTTGATGAAGGTGATGCGGCCCTCGTGGTTCAGGGTATAGATGATGTCCGGCGAGCTGTCGACCAGGTAGCGGTACATCTTTTCCGAGTTTTCCAGCTGCAGCGCGATGCGCTCGTTCTCCAGCGCCAGCTTGCGCTTCTGCAGCGCGTTCTCCACCGTCTTGAGCAGCTCTTCGCGGCTGTAGGGCTTGCGCAGATAATCGTAGGCGCCGCGTTTCAGGGCACCGATGGCCGCCTCGATGCCGACGTCGCCGCTCATGACGATCACGTCGCCCTCGATGCCGCGCCGGTTGATGTGGTCCATGATTTCATGGCCGCTCATGTCGGGCAGGCGCAGGTCGAGCAGGATCAGGTCGAAGCGCAGTTTCGACAATTGCGCCAGCGCCTCGCTGCCGCAGGTGGCCGTGTACAGCTGGTAGCCGCGGTCCTTCAGCAATTCGTGGAGGGAGGCGAGCAAACGGGGCTCGTCGTCGACGAGCAGGATGCGCGGGCTGTTTTCCAGGTCAAATGGAATGGCGGAGGAGTTCATGGACGTTACGAAGACAGGGCGGTGTTGCCGGGGGCGGGCAGCGCGGCTGCGGCGGCCGCCGGCAGGGGAATGGGCAGCAGGATTTCAAACGAGGTGCCGGACTTGCTGCTGCGGCAGCCGATCACGCCATGCAGGCGCGTGACAAGGTCGTGCACGATGGACAAGCCCAGGCCGTGATGCGCGCCTTCCTTGCTGCTGCGCACGGGGGAAAACAGATTGGCCAGCACTTCCGGCGCCAGGCCGGCGCCATTGTCGCTGACGCACAGTTCCAAATACAGGCGGCGGTCGCGGTTGACGTGGCCACGGTTCGCCACTTCGATGCGTCCGCCATCGGGCAAGGCTTCGACGGCGTTTTTCAGCAGGTTGAGCAGGATTTGCTTGAGCATGTCGGCATCGGCCTCCACCTCGCATGGCGCATCCTGCATGCGCGTGACCACTTCGATCTTCGGCGGCAGGAAATCGGTGGCGCGGAACAACCGCAGCACGTCGTCGACCACGCGCGCGCAATCGGTGACGCCACTGGCCGCCGCCGGCTGCAGATCGGCCAGGCCGCTGATCAACTGGCCGACCCGGTCGATTTCCTCGTTCAGGATCGACATCTCGCCCGTCACCGGCTCCTGCTTCTCCAGCTTGTGATCGAGCACGCTCAGGTAGTTCTTGATGATGGACAGCGGGTTATTCACTTCATGCACGACGCGGCGCGATGCGGCGCGGTATTCCTCGGCCACGTGATCGAGCTGGCGCCGTGCCAGGCCGCGCGCGCTGATGGCCGTTTCCAGCGCCGTGGCGGCCTGGTTGGCATACGCGCGCAGGAAACCTTCGCGCTTCTGGCAGGCGGGAATCTGCCACGCCGCCACGCCGCCGATCAGCACGCCCAGGCTGCGCTGGCCCGCCACCAGCGGCACGCAGACCAGGCTGTCCGTGCCGAGAATGCGGAACAGCTGCTCCTCGACGATGCCCAGCGCCGGCATGTCGCGCTTTAAGAACGCCTGCCTGCACTCCAGGGCCGACGCGGCCAGCGGACCGCCCTTGGCCAGCGGGATCGAAAAGCCGGCCAGGCGCTGCTGATGTTCGCCCGCCGCCACGCCCACCAGCGCATGGCCGGTGGGGTTTTGCAGCAGGATGACGGCCGTGTCGAAGTCGAACAGGATGCGCGCCGAACGCGTAATGGCTTCGAGCAGGCTGCTCTCGCCCTGCTGGCGGGCAAAGGTCTGCCCCACCTCGGATACCAGTACCATGTTGCGCACTTCATCGGACAGGCGCTGCTGCACCGGATCGACGGCTGGCGGCGCATACGCGGGCGGCGTGACGATATCGTCCGCGCCCGTCAGGTCGATGCCCAGGTGCTGCGCGGCCTGCTCCACCTGGCGCGCCACGCTGCCGGCCAGGTCTTCCAGCGCTGCGACGTCCAGCGCGCACAGGCTTGCCGCCTGCGCGATCGACTCCGCATCGTCGGCATGGCTGCACAGCAGATGCGCCAGGCGCACGATGCGGATCAGGGGATGGCTCGCTTCCAGGCGCGCCAGCGGTTCATGGTGATACAGCACGCTGTCGGCCAGGAAGGAATCGAGATGCCAGCGTTCGATCAGCCAGGCGCCCGCTTCGGCATGCGTGATCTGCAGGGTGCGCTGCTCCACCGCGCACAGGGCGGCATCGTCGCGCGCCGTGAAATTGAACGCGTATTCCTTCGGCGCCGTGGCCAGCAAGGCCAGGCGGCCCACGTTGTGCAGCAAGCCTGCCAGATACGCTTCCTCCGCGTGCGGATAAGCCATGGCCTTGGCCAGCGCGCGCGCCATGACGGCAGCCGATAGCGAGCTTTTCCAGAAGGCGCGCAAATCCGTGCTGCCGGAATGGGGAAAGCTGTTAAAGGTCTGGAAGACGGATTCGCTGATGACCAGGGTCTTGATCATGTCCGTGCCCAGCGAGACGAGCGACTGTTCCAGGCTGACGACCTTGCCCTGACGGTGGTAGGCCGAGCTGTTGGCCACGCCGAGGATCTTGCTGGTCATGCCCGCATCCTTGGCGATCAGGGCGGCCAGCTCCGGCATGCCGGCATCGTCGGCCTGCAGGTGGGCGATCAGCTTGATGAGGATCTGCGGCATGGCCGGCAGGCGGGCAATCAGCAGGCGATTGCGAATATCGTGATCAGATTGATGCATCGTATCAGGCATTGCCGGTTCGATAAGGAAGAGCGCTCAGCAGCGAAGCGCGGCCACGTTCAGAGGAATCCTCCACTCCTGTAACCAAAAAATAGACTGCCTGAGAGGATGCCGGGAAAAAAGTCATCTTATCATAAGCCTCGGATATTACTTGCAATATAGAAAATTAAGTTGAAATAAATCCAGCGTTCTGCCATGGAAACTTATGCCTTGATGGCACCAAGTAAACGGTGGCGGAAGCGCCGCGAGAGCAGCCACAGCGCCAGTGCCAGCGCCGTAAATCCCAGCTGGCCCGACGCCAGCCACAGCACGGAACCGGACAGCAGCGGCGAGATCACGCCGGCCACCACGGCACCGAGCAAGGTGCTGGCAAACGACTGGCACGAGGCCACCGTGCCGCGGATATGCGGGAACAGGTCCAGCGCCAGCAAGGTCGCGCCGGGCCCCACCAGCGACATGCCGAAGGTGTAGAAGAACAGGGGCAGCACCGACCAGGGCAGCGATGGCGGCAGGAACAGGTGGTACACGACATTAACGCTGGCCGCGCACAGCAGGAAGGCGAAGCCGATGCCGATCTGGCGCGCGAACGTGACCTTGCCGGCGATGCGGTTGGCCGCCAGCGCCCCCATGAAAATCCCGCTCACGCACGGGATGAACAGCCAGCCGAACTGCGATGGACCCAGGTGCAGCTGCTTGGGCAGCATTTCCGGCGCGGCCGTGATGAACAGGAACAGGCCCGCGAAATTGAGGGCGACGATGCCGGCCTTGATGTGAAACAGGGGCGAGCGCAGGATCTGTCCATAGCTCGACGCCAGGAAACGGGGATTGAAGGGCTGGCGCTTTTCCACCGGCAGGGTTTCGGGCAGGCGCCAGTAGCAGAACGCCAGCAGGATCACCGTGTAAAAGGCGAGGAACAGGAAGATCGAGCGCCAGTCGAACCAGATGACGATCCAGCCGCCGAGAATCGGCGCCACGGCCGGGGCGATGGAAAAGATCATCGTCACCAGCGACAGCAAACGGGCCGCCGCCGCATCGGAATACAGGTCGCGGATGATGGCGCGGCTGATCACCACGCCGGCGCCGGCCGACACGCCCTGCATGATGCGGAAGAACCACAGATAGTGCACCGTGTGCGCCGAAGCGCAGCCGAGCGAGCCGATGGCAAACATCAGCAGGGACACGAGGATGACGTTGCGCCGGCCGAAGGTATCCGAGATCGCGCCATGCCACAGCACCATGCCGGCAAAGGCCAGCATGTAGAACGTCAGCGACTGCTGCACTTCCAGCGGCGACGCCTGCAGCGAACCCTGGATCGCGCCAAAGGCAGGCAGATAGGTGTCGATCGACAGAGGGCCCAGCATCGACAGGCCGGCCAGCATCATGGCCAGCGCACCGCGGCTCAAAGGCGCCATATGGCTCGGTGTGGGAGGCGGAACGGGTGTGACCGGGTCGGGCGGCACATCGGCCGGAGGGGTGGGAAACATGGCGGGTCCAAAGTGGCGCGCGGACCGGTGACGGTCCGCGCGCGGGGTTACTGCGGGATCTTGCGACGAACGCTTACTGCTGTGGCTTCGGCTTGGCTTCTTCTCTACGGTTGTACCCGGCGACCATATCAAAGCGGAACAGACGGCATTCCAGCGCGCCGTTGAAGAACGGCGTCTTGCGCGCTTCCTTCAGACGCAGCAGCTTGGGCAGACCCAGGTCGGCCGTAAACAGGAACACGGTCCAGCCGGCGAAACGCTGCTTCAGGGTCGTGCCCATGGCCGAATAGAAGGACGTCGACAGTTCATCTTCCGGAATGGTGCTGTCGCCGCGCACGCCGATACGCTCGCCGTAAGGCGGGTTGGTCAGCATGATGCCCGGCACGTCGCTTGGCGGCTTGACTTCCTGCGCCTCGATCTGCTTCAGCGGCACCTCGAAGCGCACGCCGGCGCAACGCAGGTTATGGCGCGTCATCGCCACCATGTCGCCCGAGATGTCGCTGCCGAAAATGGTCGGCTCGGCCGGCAGCGGATTGACCTTGATGGCGTTTTTCATGGCATTCCACGGCGCCGGATCGAAGTCGTGGAAGTTTTCAAAGGCGAACTGGCGCGAGGCGCCCGGCGGAATACCTTGCAGCATCTGCGCCGCTTCGGCCAGGATGGTGCCGGAACCGCACATCGGGTCGAACAGCACCATGCCCGGCTTCCAGCCCGACACGCGCAGCAGGCCGGCGGCCAGGTTTTCGCGCAGCGGCGCGTCGCCCGTCTCTTCGCGCCAGCCGCGCTTGAACAGGGCTTCGCCCGAGGTGTCGAGATACACGGTAAACGTGTGCGCGTCGAGGAAGCCGACGATGCGCATGTCCGGCGTCTTGGTGTTGACCGACGGACGCTCGTTAAACTGGTCGCGGAAGCGGTCGCAGATCGCATCCTTGATCTTCAATGTCGTGAATTCCAGGCTGCGCAGCGGCGACTTCACGGCCGTGACGTCGACGCGGATCGTGTGATGCACGCCGAACCAGTCTTCCCAGGATTGCGCCAGGGTCAGGTCATAGATATCGTTTTCCGTCTTGTAGCCGGAATGGGCCATGCGCATCAGCACGCGCGAAGCAATGCGCGAATGCAGATTGATGCGGTAGGAATCGAGCAGGTCGCCCGAGCAGTGTACGCCGCCCGGCACCTGGTTGTGGACCTTCATGGTCGAACTGTCCTGGGCAATCTCGCCCAGTTCCTCGGCCAGCGCCGCTTCCATGCCGCGCGGGCATGGGCAAAAATATGAAGCCATGGTTGGTGTACCCTTATTCCATTGTGTTGAACGCCCGCTAAATTACAGGCGCTGCTTACTACGTTAAAAAATACGACGTTAAAAAACTGCTTTTGCTTGACTACCCTGCCAGCGCCCGCTCGACAAAATCGAGGCGGTCCTGGCCCCAGTAACCCTCGCCATCGACGATGTACCACGGCGAGCCGAAGACGGAAGCGGCGGTGGCTGCCTCCGTGTTGGCGTCGTATTCGGCCTGCACGCTGGCCGTTTCCGACGTCTTGAGCAACTGGCGGCCATCAAAGCCCGCGTCGACGGCGATCTGCACCAGCGTCTCTTCGTCGCCGATGTTGCGCTCTTCGGCCCACAGGCCGCGCATGATGGCGTGCGCCAGGTTCAGCGACGCTTCCACGCCATGCGCCAGGCGCGTGGCGATGATCAGCTTGGCAGACGCTTCCGGCGATACGGGAAAGAACTTCGGCTGCAGATTCAAAGGCACTTGCAGGAAGGCCGACCAGCGCGCCAGTTCGGCAAGGCGGTACGCCTGGCGCTGCGGCGCGCGCTTGGCCAGCGGCAGGCCGCCCGACACGCTGAAGACCTTGCCCAGATCGAAGGGCCGCACGTCGATCTGCGCGCCCGTCTTCGCGGCGATGGCCATCAGGCGCGCGTGGCCCAGGTAGGTCCATGGCGAGTGGGGCGCGAAGAAATACTGCACGACTTTGCTCTGGCTTGCACTCATCTCGACTCCCTTAGAAAGGCTTGACCACGACCAGCACGACGACGGCCAGCAGCATCACCACCGGCACCTCGTTAAACCAGCGGAACCAGGTGTGGCTGCGCTTGTTGAGACCTTTTTCAAACTTGCGCAGGATGGAACCGCAGGCGTGGTGATAACCGAGCAGCAGCACCACGAACGTCAGCTTGGCGTGCATCCAGCCCGGCATCTTCATGCGGCCTTCGCCCCCGCCGTACAGCATCCACATCAGCGCCAGACCCAGCACCATGGCCGGCAGCGCCAGCAGGGACATGAAGCGGTACAGCTTGCGCGCCATCAGCAACAGCCGCTCGGTCGCCACCGTTTCCGTCTCCATCGCCAGGTTCACGAAAATGCGCGGCAAGTAAAACAGGCCGGCGAACCAGGACATGACGAAGATGATGTGGAAGGCTTTGGTCCAGAGAAAAAGCATGGGGTTTCCAGTGTCAGAGAGCTACAGAAATGAGAGCACGGGCCACCTCGTGGGCCGCCCGCGCACGCGTACTACCTACGTTTCTTACTTGCGCACTTCGCCGTGGCCAAAGACCACGTATTTGAGCGAAGTCAGGCCTTCCAGTCCCACCGGGCCGCGCGCGTGCAGCTTGTCGTTCGAGATGCCGATCTCGGCGCCCAGGCCATATTCGAAGCCGTCGGCGAAACGCGTCGAGGCATTCACCATCACGGAAGCGGAATCGACTTCGCGCAGGAAGCGCAGCGCATCGCTGTAGTCTTCCGTGATGATGGCTTCCGTGTGTTTCGACGAATACTGGTTGATGTGATCCATCGCTTCGTCGATGCCGTCGACCACTTTTACCGACAGGATGGCGGCCAGGTATTCGGTGCGCCAGTCTTCCTCGGTGGCGGGCACCAGGTGCGGATAGGCAGCGGCAGCCAGGATCGCATGGCTTTCAGGGTCGGCGCGCAGTTCCACCTGCTTGGTCAGGTACAGTTCAGCCAGCTGCGGCAGCACGGTCGCGGCGATGGCGCGCGACACCAGCAGGGTTTCCATGGTGTTGCAGGTGCCATAGCGGTGGCACTTCGCGTTGAAGCCGATTTCCAGCGCCTTTTTCAGATCCGCCTTGGCGTCGATGTAGACGTGGCAGATGCCGTCGAGGTGCTTGATCATCGGCACGGTGGCCTCGTCCATCAGGCGCGCGATCAGCCCCTTGCCGCCGCGCGGCACGATGACGTCCACGTACTGCGGCATGGTGATCAGGGCGCCGACGGCGGCGCGGTCGGTGGTATCGATGACCTGCACGGCATCGGCCGGCAAACCTGCTCCCAGCAGCCCTTCCTGCACCAGCTTGGCCAGCGCGCGGTTGCAGTGAATGGCTTCCGAGCCGCCGCGCAAAATCGTCGCGTTGCCGCTCTTGATGCACAGGCCGGCCGCGTCCACCGTCACGTTCGGCCGCGCTTCATAGATGATGCCGATGACGCCCAGCGGCACGCGCATCTGGCCCACCTGGATGCCCGTCGGGCGGAATTTCATGTTCGAGATTTCGCCGATCGGATCGGCCAGCGCGACGATCTGCGTCAAGCCTTCGACCATGGTGGCGATGGCGGCGTCGGACAGGGTCAGGCGGTCGAGCATGGCCGGCGCCAGGCCGGCGGCCGCCGCCGCATCGAGGTCGCGCTGGTTGGCCGCGCGCAGCAGGTCCGCATCGCGCACGATGGCGGCGGCGATCAGGCTCAAGGCGCGGTTGCGCGTGGCGCTGTCGGCACGCGCCATGGCGCGCGACGCGGCGCGTGCGCGCGTGCCCACGTCCTGCATATATTCTGTGATGTCCATGCTCGTATCCATATAGTAAAAAACTAGCCTCGGGCGATCTTCAGGCCCAGCTGCAGCATGGCGTCCCAGGCATCGCCCGCGTAGCCCTTGGCGCGCAAGCCCTTGATCATCTTGTCCACCTGCGCCGCCTGTTGCAGCGCCGCTTCCAGCACGGGCAGCGAAATGCGCCGCAGGGCCGGCTCCATCATCCGCTCGCGCGGTCCCCAGATGCGGTACTCCTTCAGCAGCGCACCCAATGGACGCCCTTGCGCCATGCCGGCCTTCAATTTTAACAGCGTGCGGATTTCCTCGGAGACGGCCCACAAGACCAGCGGCAGCGCCTCGCCCTCGCCCTTCAAGCCTTCGAGCATGCGCACCAGGCGCGCCGGATCACCGGCCAGCATGGCTTCGGACAGCTTGAAGACATCGTAGCGGGCCACGTTCAGCACCGCGTCCTGCACTTGCTCGTACGTCAGCTTGCCCGCAGCATGCAGCAAGCCCAGTTTCTGGATTTCCTGATGCGCCGCCAGCAAATTGCCCTCCACCCGTTCGGCGATGAAGTCGATGCTGGCCCGTTCGGCACTCTGCCCCTGCGCGGCCAGGCGCTGGGATATCCAGGCCGGCAACTGCGCCCGCTCCACATTCGGGATGTCGATATACACGGCCGCCTGCTGCAGGCTGGCCACCCACGCCGCCTTCTGCGTGGCCCAGTCCAGCTTGGGCAAGGTGATCAGGGTCAGGTTGTCGGGACTGAGGTTTTTCGCATAGCTTTGCAGCGCCGCGCCGCCATCCTTGCCCGGCTTGCCGGTGGGGATGCGCAATTCGATCAGTTTTTTATCGCCAAACAGCGACAGCTCCTGGTTCGCCGCCAGCAGTTCGCCCCACTTGAAGCTGCGCTCCACCGTCAGCACGTCGCGCTCGGAGTAACCCTGCGCGCGCGCCGCGCGGCGGATCTTGTCGGCCGCTTCCAGCGCCAGCAAATGTTCATCGCTGGTGATCACATACAGCTGCGCCAGCGGCTTGGCCACATGCCCGTCGAGCGCGTCTATCCGCAATTGCATGGCGTCCCCGTTACTGCTGCGGGGCGGCCGGCGCGACCGGCGTCACGGGCGCCACTGGCGCCACCGACATGGCCGGCAGCACCGGCTTGATGGCGGCCAGGCGGCGCATGATCTGCTGCACCAGGTCGTTGCGCATGTCGCGGTACAGCGCCGCTTCCTCGGTTTCCTTGGCCAGCACCTGCGAATCGTCGAAGGTGATCGGACGCACCAGGCTGATGGTAGTCGGTACCAGCAACTGGTTGCCGGCCTTGTCGACGACGCGGAAATTGATCGAGTAGCCGAGCTGGTATTCCTGCACCCGGCCATTTTTGTTCAGCGACAGAATGGTCTTGGTACGGTTCCTCTCCGGGTCGCTGAGCACTTCAAGCACGGCGTCGGCGCCATCCTTGGTGCTCACCACCTCCGTGCTGCCGATGGCGCGGATATAGCGCTTCAGGCCGATCGCCAGCGGCGACGTATCGGGCAAGCCGATATACATCGTCGCGAACGGCAGCATGAAACTGCCGTTCGAACCGCGCAAGTGAAAGCCGCAGGCCGACAACAGCAGGGTCAGGGCGATGGCCAGCATGGCGCGCCATGCGCGCCCGCCCAGCAGCGATACGGAAGAGGAGGTCGTCATGATTACACCACGATGCTGATTAACTTGCCTGGCACGACGATGATCTTCTTCGGCGTGGTCTCGACGTACTTTTGCACACTTTCGCACGCCAGCGCGGCCGCTTCGATGCTGGCCTTGTCCGCATCCTTGGCCACCGTGATCGAGCCGCGCAGCTTGCCGTTCACCTGGATCATCATCTCGATTTCGGACTGTTCCAATGCGGCCGGGTCGACTTGCGGCCACGGCGCGTTGAGCAGGTCGCCATGCACGCCCGCATAGCCCAGCTCCTGCCACAGCACGTGGGTGATGTGCGGCGCGACAGGGTTGAGCAGGCGCAGGAAGATGGAGAAGCCTTCGGCGATCAGGGCCTTCGACTGCGCGCTGTCGTCGAGCTTGGCCGATTCCAGGGTGTTGAGCATCTTCATGCAGGCCGACACCACGGTGTTGTACTGGATGCGCTTCAAGTCGTAATCGGCTTGCTGCAGCAGCTTGTGCAATTCGCGGCGCAGGTTTTTCTGCGCGTCGCCCGTGGCAGGCGCGGCGCCGCCGGCCAGTGCCGCCTGGATGCCGGCCGACTGCGCGTAGCCGAAGTTCCACACGCGGCGCAGGAAGCGGTTTGCGCCTTCGACGCCGCTGCCCGACCATTCCAGCGTCTGTTCCGGCGGCGAAGCGAACATGGTGAACAGGCGGGCCGTGTCGGCGCCGTACTGCTCGATCTGCGCTTGCGGGTCGATGCCGTTATTCTTCGATTTCGACATTTTTTCCGTGCCGCCGATTTCCACCGGCTGGCCGTCGGCCACCAGGATGGCGCTTTGCGGACGGCCCTTGTCGTCGAGCGACAGGCGCACGTCGTCCGGGTTGAACCAGGTGGTCTTGCCCGCCGCATCCTTGCGGAAGTAGGTTTCGTTGAGCACCATGCCTTGCGTCAGCAGGTTCACGAATGGCTCGTCGAACTTGACCAGGCCGAAGTCGCGCATGATCTTGGTCCAGAAGCGCGCGTACAGCAAGTGCATGACGGCGTGTTCGATGCCGCCGATGTACTGGTCCATCGGCATCCAGTAATCGTTGCGCGCGTCGACCATGGCGTCGTTCGAGCCTGGCGAGGTATAGCGCATGTAGTACCACGACGAATCGACGAAGGTATCCATGGTGTCCGTCTCGCGGCGTGCCGGCTTGCCGCACTGCGGGCAGTCGCACTGGAGGAACGCTTCATATTTGTTCAGCGGATTGCCCGTGCCGTCCGGCACGCAGTCTTCCGGCAGCACCACCGGCAGATCTTTTTCCGGCACCGGCACCACGCCGCAGTCGGCGCAATGGATCATCGGGATCGGCGTGCCCCAGTAGCGCTGGCGCGAAATGCCCCAGTCGCGCAGGCGGAACGTGGTTTTCTTTTCGCCCAGGCCCAGTTCGGCCAGGTCGGCGGCCACCGCATCGACGGCGGAGGCGAAATGCAGGCCGTCGTATTTGCCGGAAGCGACGCAGACGCCATCCTTGCTGCCATACGATTCCTGCCAGGCATCCGTCGAGAATTCCTGGCCCTTGACTTCGATCACTTGCTTGATCGGCAGGTCGTATTTCTTGGCAAAGCCGAAATCGCGCTCGTCGTGCGCCGGCACGCCCATCACGGCGCCATCGCCGTAGGTGATCAGCACGTAATTGCCGACCCAGACTTCCACTTGCGCGCCCGTCAACGGATGGGTGACGAACAGGCCCGTCGGCATGCCCTTCTTCTCCATCGTTGCCATGTCCGCTTCGATCACGGAACCGAGCTTGCATTCGGCGTTGAAGGCAGCCAGTGCGGGATTCGTCTGCGCAGCGTGGATGGCCAGCGGGTGCTCGGCGGCCACGGCGCAGAAGGTCACGCCCATGACGGTGTCCGGACGCGTGGTAAACACATACAGCTTGCCGTCGCCGATCAGGCTGCCTTCGGCATCCGTGATCGTGTGCGGGAAGGCGAAGCGCACGCCCGTCGACTTGCCGATCCAGTTGGTCTGCATGATGCGCACGCGCTCGGGCCAGCCCGGCAGCTTGTCATCCACATACGCCAGCAACTCTTCCGCGTAATCGGTGATGCGCGCGTAGTACATGGGGATTTCGCGCTTTTCGATCAGCGCGCCCGAACGCCAGCCCTTGCCATCGACCACTTGTTCGTTGGCCAGCACGGTCTGGTCGATCGGGTCCCAGTTCACGGTACCGGTCTTCTTGTAGATGATGCCTTTTTCCAGCATCTTCAGGAACATCCACTGGTTCCATTTGTAGTATTCGGGCTTGCAGGCGGTCATTTCGCGCGACCAGTCGATGGCCAGGCCCATCGATTCCATCTGCTGTTTCATGTGGGCGATGTTCGAATACGTCCATTGCGCGGGCGGCACGTTGTTGGCCATGGCCGCGTTTTCCGCCGGCATGCCGAACGCATCCCAGCCCATCGGCATGAGCACGTTGTAGCCGTTCATGCGCAGGTAGCGGTACATCACGTCATTGATCGTATAGTTGCGCACGTGCCCCATGTGCAGCTTGCCCGAAGGGTAAGGTAGCATCGAGCAAGCGAAATACTTGCCTTTTGGGAAACGCGGGTCGTGTTCGACGGCTTTATAGGCGTCGATCGCCTTCCAGTGCGATTGGGCGGCTTGTTCGACGTCGGCGGGACTATATTTATCTTGCATGATGTGCGGCCAATAGTGGATATGAACCGAGCATTATACTGGTTGTCGCCACCCGATAGCGCGGCGCGCTGGCGGCCCCGTCTCGCATATTTTTGCCGGTGTCCAATTATGCTGTGTCATATGTCACAATCTTGTTCTTTGCATCAACGCCGGCCATGATCGTCTATCAGGAATATCCGCCCATCCCCGCCCTGCGACCCTGGCTGGACTGCGTCTGGACGTGCCGCGTGCAAACGGGCGCCACGCCCCTCACGCACCAGGTCTTGCCCGACAATTGCATCGACATCCTGTGCCAGGACCAGCACGATGCCAGCTTTGCCGTCGGCATGATGACGGCACCGATTGCCGTCGTCAGCCAGGGCCGCGTGCAGACGGTGGCGGCCCGCTTCAAGCCGGGCGCGGCGGCGCGTTTCTTCCAGCTGCCCTTGTGTGAACTCAACGATGGCCGCGCGGGATTGCAGCAGTTGTGGGGGCGCGACCTGGCGGCACGCCTGGACGATGCGCTGTGGAGCGATCCCCTAAGCAATATGCAACGCATTGCCATTTTGCAAGATTATCTGCTGCTGCGCCTGCGCGCCGGGCCGCCCCTGGCGCCGGCGAGCGTGGCCGTCCACGCCATCGCGGCCATCGAAGGCGCGCAGGGTCTGGTGCGCGTGGAGGGCCTGGCACGGCAGCTGGGCGTGTCGCGCCAGCACCTGGCGCAGCAGTTTCGCCAGCAAGTCGGCATCAGCCCCAAGCTGTTTGCCCGCATCTGCCGCTTCCGTGCCGCCAGCCTGGGCGTGAAGAGCCTGGCGGGACAGCCGGACTGGGCGCAGGTGGCCCTGAAATATGGCTATTTCGACCAGTCGCACCTGATCCACGACTTCCAGGATTTCGCCCACAGCTCGCCCGAGGCATGGCTGACGGGCCGGCGCGCATGACCACCTTCCATTTTTCCAATCGCGCGCCGCGCGCCGGTGGCATCATGGCGTCATGCATTTCAACCAACAGGAGCAGAACATGATCAAGGGCTTGCGCACCGTCACCTATCCCGTCCCCGACCTGGACCAGGCCAAGGCCTGGTACAGCCAGGTATTTGGTACGGCGCCGTATTTCGACCAGCCGTTTTATGTGGGGTTTGCCATCGGCGGCTTCGAGCTGGGCTTGCTGCCGGGCGGCGAGCCGGGCACGCAGGGCAGCGTGACGTACTGGGGCGTGGACGGCATCGAACAGGAAGTCGAGCGCATCATCAAACTGGGCGGCACCCTGCACCACCCAATCACGGACGTGGGCGACGGCATCCGCACGGTGGAATTGCTCGACCCGTTCGGCAACCAGATCGGCCTCATCGACAATCCCCATTTCGATACGGCCAAGGTGGTTTGAGTTGCCTCAGGCGGCTTCGCCTTGCAGCCACAGCCGGAATTGCTGCAAGGCCGTTTTTTCATGCGCCGCTTCCGGCGTAATCAGGTAATACGCCCGCTGCCCCCGCAGTGGGCGCTCGCACGCGATGCGCAGCTCGCCGCGCGCCAGTTCCGCCTCCACCAGCATGCGCGGCAGCAAGACCACGCCCTGCCCTTGCACGGCGGCCATGGCCAGCATGGAAAACAATTCATAGCGGGCGCCATAACGGGCCAGTGCGCCATCCACTTGCATGGCGTCAAACCACTGGCGCCAGGCGCCCGGGCGCGTACTTTGCTGCAGCAGGGTCAGTTCCAACAAGTCCTGCGGCTGCCAATGGCTGCGCGCCGCCAGCAGGCGGGGGCTGGCGACGGGCACGATCTCTTCATGCATGAGCAAGGTGGCGCGCGTGCCGGGCCAGCGCGCCAGTTGCTCGGGCGTGCCCGCATACAGGGCGCCGTCGTATTCCGTATCGGCAAACATGAACGGTTTCGTATAGGCATCGATATGCACGACGATGTCCGGGTGCTGCCCCGCCAGCGAGGACAGCCGCGGCATCAGCCAGCGCGTGGCAAACGTGGGCACGGAAGCGAGCTGCAAGGCGCCGCCACCGCCCTGGCGCGCCATGGTGTCGAGCGTGTCGCGCTCGAGGCCGTCGAGGCGCGCCGCGATCTGCCGCGCATAGGCGGCGCCGGCGCTGGTCAGCAGCACGCCATGGCGCGTGCGCTGGAACAATTGCACACCGAGAAAACTTTCCAACGATGAAATCTGGCGCGACACGGCGCTTTGCGTCAGCGACAGTTCGCGCGCCGCATGCGTGTAGCTCTGGTGGCGCGCGGCCGCCTCGAAGCAATTCAAGGCTTGCAGCATGGGAATTTTGCGTGACATGGGGATATCCGGCCGGTAAAAGACCGCCAGTATGCCGCAAGATATGCGCAGCACGCATGTCTGGGTGCGAAAAAATCGTTTGCGCAAGGCTAGGCAAAAACCTACCATGAGCCATATTCAATCTTGCGCCGATCATCGGCGCTCACCTGCGAGGCCTGTGATGAGCAAAACCGTATTCGACTGGAATTCCCCCCTGCTGCTGGAAGAACAACTGACGGGCGACGAACGCGCCGTGCTGGAAGCAGCCCGCGACTATTGCCAGGGCAGCCTGGTGCCGCGCGTGCTCGAATCGTTCCGCCATGGCCGCACGGACGCTGCCATCTTCCGCGAAATGGGCGAGCTGGGCTTGCTGGGCACGACCATTCCGGAACAGTACGGCGGCGCCGGCCTGAACTACGTCTGCTACGGCCTGGCCGCGCGCGAAGTCGAGCGCGTCGATTCGGGCTACCGCTCGATGATGAGCGTGCAATCGTCGCTGGTGATGGTGCCGATCAACGCCTTCGGCAACGAAGAAACCAAACAGAAATACCTGCCGAAACTGGCGACGGGCGAATACATCGGCTGCTTCGGCCTGACGGAACCGAACCACGGCTCCGATCCCGGCAGCATGGTCACGCGCGCACGCAAGGTACCGGGCGGCTACAGCCTGTCCGGCGCCAAGATGTGGATCACCAACAGCCCGATTGCCGACGTGTTCGTCGTCTGGGCCAAGGACGATGAAGGCGCGATCCGCGGCTTCGTGCTGGAAAAAGGCTGGAAAGGCCTGTCGGCGCCCGAGATCCACGGCAAGGTGGGCTTGCGCACCAGCATCACCGGTGAAATCGTCATGGATGAAGTATTTTGCCCGGAAGAAAACG
Organism: Janthinobacterium violaceinigrum; assembly: GCF_009208555.1. Taxonomy (GTDB): domain Bacteria; phylum Pseudomonadota; class Gammaproteobacteria; order Burkholderiales; family Burkholderiaceae_D; genus Janthinobacterium; species Janthinobacterium violaceinigrum. The sequence continues at coordinate 91,856 of NZ_WFLI01000007.1, forward strand.
CCTTCCCCGACGTGCGCGGCTTGAAAGGCCCGTTCACCTGCCTGAACAGCGCCCGCTACGGCATCGCCTGGGGCGCGCTGGGCGCGGCCGAAGACTGCTACCTGAAAGCACGCCAGTACACGATGGACCGCCAGCAATTCGGCCGCCCGTTGGCCGCGAATCAGCTGGTGCAAAAGAAACTGGCCGACATGCTGACGGAAATCACCATGGGCTTGCAAGGCTGCCTGCGCCTGGGCCGCATGAAGGATGAAGGCTCGCCCGCCGTGGAAATCACCTCGATCATGAAACGCAACAGCTGCGGCAAGGCGCTGGACATCGCCCGCGTGGCACGCGACATGATGGGCGGCAACGGCATTTCCGACGAGTTCGGCGTCATCCGCCACCTGGTCAACCTGGAAGTGGTCAACACCTATGAAGGCACGCACGATGTGCACGCGCTGATCATCGGCCGCGCCATCACCGGCATCGCCGCGTTCAACTAATGGACGCCTTGGCTTCCACCCTGCGGCCCGCGCCGCTGACCGGCTTGCGCGTGCTGGACCTGTCGCGCGTGCTGGCCGGCCCGTGGGCCGGGCAAATGCTGGCCGACCTGGGTGCCGACGTGGTCAAGGTTGAACAACCGGGACGCGGCGACGACACGCGCTCCTGGGGCCCGCCCTACCTGAAGGATGAAGACGGCCGCGACACCGCCGAGGCCGCCTACTTCCAGTGCGCCAACCGCAACAAGCGCTCCTTGTGCATCGACCTGGCCGCCCCGGAAGGGCAAGCCCTCGTGCGCCAGCTGGCCGCCGAGGCAGACGTGCTGCTGGAAAATTTCAAACTGGGCGGCTTGAAGCAATACGGCCTGGACGCGGCCAGCTTGCTGGCCCTCAATCCGCGCCTCGTCTATTGCTCCATCACGGGCTTTGGCCAGGACGGGCCGTACGCGGCGCGCGCCGGCTATGACTTCCTGATCCAGGGCATGGGCGGCTTGATGAGCATCACGGGCGTGCCCGATGGCCAGCCCGGCGCCGGCCCGCAAAAGGTGGGCGTGGCGCAGACGGATATCCTGACGGGCTTGTACGCGACCATCGCCGTGCAGGCGGCGCTGGCCGAACGCGAGCGCTCGGGCCTGGGCCAGCATATCGACCTGGCCCTGCTCGACGTGCAAGTGGCGGCACTGGGCAACCAGGCAGCCAATTACTTGTGCGGGGGAAAAGTGCCCCAGCGCATGGGCAATGCGCATCCGAATATCGTGCCCTACCAGGACTTCCCCACGGCCGATGGCGACATGATTCTGGCGATCGGCAACGATGGGCAATTCTCGCGCTTTTGCGCCATCGCCGGCCACCCGGAATGGGCGCAGGACGAGCGTTTCGCCACCAATCCGCAGCGCGTGGCACACCGGGCGACCTTGATCCCCTTGATGCGCCAGGCCACCGTCATGCGCACGACGGCCGAGTGGATCAGTGCATTCGAGGCGCAAGCCGTGCCATGCGGCCCCGTCAACCGCATCGACCAGGTCTTTGCCGACCCGCAAGTGGTGGCGCGTGGCTTGAAAGTGGAAATGCCGCATCCGACGGCGGGCACGGTGGCGCTGGTGGCCAATCCCGTGCGCCTGTCCGGCTCGCCGGTGCAGTACCGCTTGCCGCCGCCGTTGCTGGGGCAGCATACGGACGAGGTGTTGCAGCAATGGCTGGGCCTTGATGGCGGCCAGATCGACGGTTTGCGCGAACGCAAAGTCGTCTAAAGAAAAACGCCGGGCAGTGGCAACACTGTCCGGCGTTTTTTTATATCTTCAGCGTTACTTCAGCGTCAATTTCAGCGCCGGCTTTTCGCCATAGTCTTCATAGCGTTCATTGATGCCGGCGATGCAGAACGTGATTTCTTCCAGTAAATCAGGCACTTGCGCCTTCATTGCCTCCGCATCTTGCACCACGATATCCAGCACTTCGTTCGGCTTCAAACGGAATTTGCTCATGCCGTCCTCGTCGCGCAGGTAGCTGAGGCAATCGACCCAGGCATCCATGCTGTTGCCGTAGAACTCGGGGAAACCGAACGCTTGCGCACATTGCGCGTGGAAGCTCGCTGCGTCGGTGATGTCTTTTCCATTCAGGATGGCAGTGGCCATGGTGCTCCTCAGTTCTTCAGCGACAGCACATCCTGCATGTCGAACAGGCCGGTCGGCTTGTCCGCCAGGAAACGCGCGGCGCGCAGGGCGCCGTGGGCGTAGGTGACGCGGCTGCTCGACTTGTGGCTGATCTCGATGCGCTCGCCGATGCCGGCAAACAGCACCGTATGGTCGCCCACGATATCGCCGCCGCGGATGGTGGCAAAGCCGATGGTCGACGGATCGCGTTCGCCCGTCACGCCTTCGCGGCCGTACACGGCGCACTCCTTCAGGTCGCGCCCCAGGGCGCCGGCCACCACTTCGCCCATTTGCAGGGCCGTGCCCGACGGCGCATCGACCTTGAAGCGGTGATGCGCTTCGACGATTTCAATGTCGTAGCCTTCGGACAGGCTTTTCGCGGCCAGTTCCAGCAATTTCATGGTGACATTCACGCCCACGCTCATGTTCGGTGCGAACATGATGGCCGTCTTTTCGGCGGCGGCGGCAATGGCGGCCTTGCCCGCGTCATCGAAACCGGTGGTGCCGATGATCATCTTGATGCCGTGCTCGGCGCAATACGCCAGGTGCTGCAAAGTGCCTTCGGGACGCGTGAAGTCGATCAGGAAATCGGCGTTCGCCAGGCCCGTGGCCAGGCTTGATTCGATCAGCACGCCGGCAGGCTTGCCCAGGAAGGCGGCCGCATCCTGGCCGACAGCAGGCGAACCTGCGCGGTCGAGCGCGCCGGCCAGCACGGCATCGGGCGCATTGCTGACCGCTTCGATCAGGATATGGCCCATGCGGCCGCTGGCGCCAGCAATGGCGATTTTCAGTTCAGTCATTTTATTCTCTTACAGCAACTTATTTGGTGGGTTCGGCAGCGGGTGCAGGCTCGGCGGCAGGCGCCGTGGCTGGTGCGGGAGCCACGTCAGGCTTGCTCACAGGAATGGCGGGAGCCGCATCGGCCGGCACGGGCACGGCGCTCGGCGCCACGGGCGATGGTACGGCAGCGGCCGGCACATCAGCCTTGGCGACCTTGGCGAACGGCGACGGGCCCGCGATACGGTCGATGTATTCTTTCTCCGTCGGCAAGTTGCCGCCTTCGAAACGTTCAACCTTGCCATCCTTGCCGAAGTACACAACCACGCGGCTGCTGGTGGTTTCGCCACTGCCCCGGGCCAGGCGGAATGGATAATCCCAGCGGTCGGCGTGGAAGATATCGGTCAGCAGCGAGGTGCCCAGGACGAAACGCACCTGGTCGCGCGTCATGCCCACTTTCAACTGGGCCAGCATCTCTTCGGAGACAAAGTTACCTTGTTGAATGTCTGGACGATACGGCGAGAAAAACCACATGAATTTTTGCAGCGGCGTAATGGTGGTCGTTTGGGCGCCCTGTTCAGGAACCAGTTCCTTGCCTTCTTTTTGGCTGGCGGCCGGCTTTTCGCCAAGGATGCCACGGCTGGCGCAGCCGGACATGGCCAACGCGACACAGACCATGCCTGCCACGACTGGTGCTCGAAATGAAATACGGTGCCAGAGAGATGGCAATACAGCCGGTGTTACGCGCATAAATGACCTCAATTTGATGAACAAAACGCCAGGAGTGGCCGGCCTGCCAAAAAATGCATATTTTGGCACTCCCCGCTAAAACGCTATATGATAAAGCACCTGACCCACATACGAGCAACAAACATGAGTAACAATCCTAGTGATCTCAAGGCAAGCGGCCTGAAAGCCACCCTGCCACGGCTGAAGATACTCGATATCTTCCAGAGTAGCCCGGTACGCCACCTGACCGCGGAAGACGTCTACAAGATTCTGCTGGCCGACAATATGGATGTCGGTTTAGCAACTGTGTACCGCGTCCTCACGCAATTCGAACAAGCTGGCTTGCTCAATCGCAACCATTTTGAAACTGGCAAGGCGATTTTCGAACTCAACGAAGGTTCCCACCATGATCACCTGGTGTGCCTCGATTGTGGCCGGGTCGAAGAATTCTTCGACGAAGAAATCGAAATCCGCCAGCAAAAAGTGGCCGAAGAGCGCGGCTTCAAGATCGCCGAACACGCTTTGGCCATCTACGGCAACTGCATCAAGACGGCTTGCCCGCACAAAACAGCCTGACCACAGCTGGCCGCTCCCATGGGGCGGCCAGCGCATCAGGCAGTACGATCAATGATGGCTCAGTGCGCTTGACAGCAGCTTGGCCGTGATATCGACAATCGGGATGACGCGCTCGTAAGCCATGCGCGTCGGTCCGATCACTCCCAGCGTTCCCACGATCTTGCCGTTGACTTCATACGGCGCCGTCACCACGCTCATTTCATCCATCGGCACCAGGTTCGATTCGCCGCCGATGAAAATCTGCACACCCGTCGCCTTGCTCGACACGTCGAGCAGCTGCATCAAGCCCGTCTTTTGCTCGAACATGTCGAACATCTGGCGCAGCGAATGCATATTCGAAGACAGGTCGCTCACGCTGAGCAAGTTGCGCTCGCCGGAAATCACCATGTCGTCGCTATGGTCAGCCATCGCCTCGCTGCCCGCTTCCACGGCCGCCTGCATCAGGCTGCCCATATCGTCACGCAACTGGCGCAATTCGCCCTGCAGGCGCACGCGCACGGCGTCGAACGACAGGCCGCCATAGTTCTGATTGATATAGTTGGCCGATTGCACCAGTTGCGCCGGCGTGTAATCCGCTTCCGTCAGCAGCAGGCGGTTCTGCACGTCGCCGCCGGGGGCAACGATGACGAGCAGGATGCGTTTTTCCGACAGGCGCAGGAACTCGATCTGCTGGAACACGGATTCGCGGCGCGGGCTGAGCACGACGCCCGCAAACTGCGACAGCGACGACAGCATCTGCGCCGCGTTGGCGATGGTTTTTTGCGGCTGCGGCGTCTGCAGGCGCATGCGCGACTCCACCAGGTGCTCGTCCAGGTGCCGGACGGTCAGCAAGGTGTCGACAAAGATGCGGTAGCCGCGCGGCGTGGGGATGCGTCCGGCCGAGGTGTGCGGACTGGACACATAGCCGAGCTCTTCCAGATCGGCCATGATGTTGCGGATCGTGGCCGGCGACAGGTCCAGGCCGGAAATTTTCGACAAGGCGCGCGAACCGACCGGCAGGCCGTCGGCGATATATCGCTCGACCAGGGCTTTCAGCAGTGTTTGGGCACGTGTATCGAGTTGCATGGTGTTTTATTTAAGCAAGTATTCTTTTAGGCAAGCGGCAGCGAAAGCGGCCGAACGTGCATCAACAGCGCCTATTATGCACGTTCGCCCGTTTCGCGGCGATCAATCTTCCAGTTGCTGCTGCAACCACAGCAGCAAGTCGTCAAAGTTGGCGCAGATGGCGTCGGGCTGCACGCCGGCGGCCAGGTGGGCATCGCTGCCCTTGCGGTTCATCCAGACGGCCCGCATGCCCGCCCCTTGCGCTCCCGTCACGTCGAAATACAGGTCGTCGCCCACATACACGGCTTCATGGGGCGCCACGTCCAGCGCCGCGCAGGCGGCCAGGAAGATGCTGGCATCGGGCTTGGCCACGCCAAACTCGCTGGCGGCGATCGATACCTTGAAATGCTGCGCCAGGCCGATAATTTCAAGGTCCGCATTGCCATTCGAGATGGAACCGACCAGCATGCGTTGCCGCATCCAGGCCAGGCCGGGCAACACGTCGTCATACGGCCGGACGCGGTTGCGCGCGGCCAGGAACTGCGCGATGGCGCCGTCGACGAGGGCGGGATCTTCGCCGGCCGCCTCGAAGGCGGACAGCAGGCCGGCCCGGCGCAACTCGATCAGGTTGCCATGGAAATGCGGTTGTTCGTTGAGCATGGCCAAGCGGTGCTGGCGCAGCACCTCGATGGAAAACTGCCGCGCCACCTTGGGCGCATGCGTGGCCAGCCAGTCATGCAACAGCGTTTCGGCGGCGGCAATGACGGGCGCGATGGGCCACAGGGTATCGTCGAGGTCGAACAGGATGGCCTTGGGCGGCACGGCGGGTTTTACAGGAGCAAGGGACATGGGACTCACGGTGAATGCCGCGCCACGGTGCGCAGCCTGCATCTATTGTCGCACCGATCGCCCCCGCCAGCATGGCTGCGCCCCCGTGAAATGGGGCCAGGCCAGCGCTTCCCGGAGAAAAATTGTTACAGGGTGATACAAGGCAAGATCATCGAGCTTGCCAGATAGACTAAAATAGGCGCCATTCCAATGCGGCGCCAGCGTCCGTGTTGCGCTACCCAACCTAATTCGTTTTGGAGAATGTATGAAAAATTTGTACCTGCGCTCGATGCTGGCGGCGGCTTGCGCCGCCACACTGGCAGCCTGCGGCGGCAGCGGCGGCAACCTGTATCTGCAAGGCGCAGTCAGCGGCCTGGCCAAAGATGGCCTGATTCTGCTGAATAACGGGGAAAGCCTGCCGGTTCCTGCGGGCCAGAGCAGCTTTGTTTTCACCAAGCTGGTCAATACCGATGACCGCTACGACATCACCATCGCGCAGCAGCCCAAGGGCGCCGTCTGCAGTATCGCCAATGGCGCGGGCAAGGCATCGAGCTACTCCGTGACCACGGCCGTGGTGACGTGCAAGACCAATTCCTACCCGCTCAGCGCCGCCATCACGGGCTTGACCGCCGACGGCTTGACCCTGGCGATCGGCAATCTCAGCACCAGCCCGCTCAAAGGCAGTACCGCCTATACCTTCCCCGCCATCGATGACGGCATTGCCTACAATATTTCCATATCGACCTATCCAGCAGGCCAGACGTGCAAATTCGCGGCCTCTGCCAACACCAGCGCCGACGGCCGCGTTGTCAACGGCACCATGGGTTCAGCCGCCACGACCGGTACCGCACTGAACTGCACGGCGCTGTAAGCCACGCGCTTCGTCACTACTATATTGCATTGGAGAAATACATGAAGTTATCCTGCCTGCGCCCGCTGACCGCGCTGTTGCTGACCCTGGGACTGGCCGCTTGCGGCGGCAAGGCCTCGTATGAAGTCGGCGGCACCGTCAGCAACCTGAACACCAACGGCCTGATCCTGGCCAACGGTGGCGTCAACCTCCCGATTGCATCGGGCCAGACCAAGTTTGCCTTTGCCCAGCGCATCGACTATGGCACCGAGTACGACATTACCGTGCAACAACAACCCGCCCACATGACTTGCGGCATCAGTGGCGGTTCCGGTTCGGCTGGCCACTACCTGAGCATCCAGGCAGCGGTCTCGTGCTTGCAAAACACCTATACGGTGGGCGGCACGGTGACGGGCCTGACAGCCGACGGCCTGGTCCTGATCAACGGCACGTCGCAAACCACGGTACTCAAGTCCAGCACGACCTTCACCCTGGGAACGCGTGTTGCCGATGGCGACAAGTATGGCATCAGCGTGTTTACGCAGCCGACTGGCCTGAAGTGCGACGTGGCCCCGAACACCGGCGTCGGCGTCATGGGCGAAGCGAATGTGACCACCGTACAGGTCATCTGCAATCCGGCCTGATGCGGTGACACTGGCAGCCGTTTTGCGGCTGCCAGGAAGAGATATCACAGAAATCTATAGTTGATATTCCAAAGATAAATTGGAGTTATATGTGGCGATGCAGCATAATGCATCTGTCTCCTCCAACTCTTCCAAGAATTGGATTTAGCCCGCTTTCACCAGCGGGCTTTTTTTTGCCCAAAATTTCTCAGGCGGCAGGCGTCTGCAAACCAGGCTGCAGCATTTGCACGATGCTGGAGAAATCCTGCTGCGCATATCCCGCCTGCGCATGCATCTGGTACAGCTGGCGCACCAGGCCGCCCAATGGCGTGGGCGCGTTAGCCGACAAGGCCGACTGCTGCGCCAGTCCCAGGTCTTTCAGCATCAGCGCCGTGCCGAAGCCGCCGGTGTAGTTGCGCGACGCGGGCGTGCCCTCCATGACGCCGGGCCACGGGTTGTACACTTCCAGGGTCCAGTTGCGGCCCGAACTCTTGGCCATGATGTCGGACAACACTTTCGGATCGAGGCCATGCGCCACGCCCAGGTTCAGCGCCTCGGCCGTACCGACCATCAAGATACCCAGCAGCATGTTGTTGCAAATCTTCGCCACCTGGCCCGCACCCGCCTCGCCCGCATGGAAAATGTTCTTGCCCATCTTTTCCAGCAGGGGCCGCGCCTGCTGCAAGGCCGCTTCGCTACCGCCGACGATGAAGGTCAGCGTGCCGGCGGCTGCACCCGCCGTGCCGCCCGAGACGGGCGCATCGATCATGGCAAAACCCCGCTCGCCGGCCGCCTGCGCCACCTGGCGCGCCACATCGGCGGCGATGGTGCTGCAATCGATGAACAGGGCGCCCGGCTTGGCCGAATCGAGCACGCCGCCGGCCGCCAGGTACAGCTCCTGCACGTGCTTGTTGGCTGGCAGCATGGTGATGACGGCATCGGCCGTCTGCACGGCCGCGCTGGCGGACGCGGCCGCCGTGGCGCCCGCCTCGACCAGCGAAGCCACGGCGGCCGGCGCCAGGTCGTACACGGATACGTGGAAGCCGGCGGCTACCAGGTTGCGGGCCATCGGCGCGCCCATGTTGCCCAGGCCGATGAAAGCGATATGTTGCATGTGTATGTCTCCTGTTGTTCTTTTAAGATAAGTCAGCCAAGGGATGCTGCGTCCACGGCGCCGTAAAATACTCGTCCAGATACGCGGCGCTGACGTCAGCCAGGCTGGCCGGCTGCCACTGCGGCGCGTTGTCCTTGTCGATCAGCAAAGCGCGCACGCCTTCGCTGAAGTCCCCATGGGCGCAACATTGCACGGCAACGATCAGTTCCAGCTGGAACACTTGCGCCAGACTCATGTGGCGCGTGCGCTCGCGCATGGCCCATACCAGGGCGGCCGAACTGGGCGCGCCCTTGTCCAGCGAGTGGGCGGCCTTTTGCAACCAGGCCACATCGCCGTCATACGCGGCGATGGCGGCCACCACTTCGGGCAAGGTGGGCGCTTGCGTCAGCGCGGCGATGGCGTCGAAGTTGGCGCGCACTTCGGAGACGGGCAGCATGGACGTTGGCGCCGACAAGCCGCGCAGCAAGCGGCCCAGCTGCTGGTGGTTCGCCTGCGGGCTCGCTTGCCATTGCGCCAGCGCCAGCGCGTCGAGCACCATGACGCGCTCTTCCTGGCGCAGGAAATAGTCGCCCAGGCCCGCAAACAGGGCATCGGCCGCGTTCAGCGGTGCGCCCGTCAAGCCCAGGAACAGGCCGCTGCGTCCCGGCATGCGGCCCAGGAACCAGCTGCCGCCCACGTCGGGGAACAGGCCAATCGTGATTTCCGGCATGGCGATGCGCGTGCTTTCCGTCACCACACGGTGGCTGGCGCCCGCCATCAGGCCCAGGCCGCCGCCCATGACGATGCCGCCGCCCCACACGAGCAGCGGTTTCGCATACGTATGGATGCGGTGGTCGAGCCGGTATTCCTCGGCAAAGAAAGCCAGCGCCTGCGGGTTGGGCACGACGCCAGGTTGCTCCACGACGGCGCCGCGCAGGCTGCGCACGTCGCCGCCGGCACAGAATGCCTTGTCCGTCGACGATTGCAGCACCACGCAGGCGACGGCGTCGTCAGCGGCCCAACGCACGAGGGCGCCATCGATGGCGCGGATCATGTCCAGGGTCAAGGCGTGCAGGGACTTCGGCGCATCGAGCGTGATGACGCCCAGCTTCATGCCGCCGGGACAGTCGCGCTCTTCCAGTTTCACTGTCTCGACATTGACGATTTCAACCATTCTTCCACTCCGCCGGCCGTTTTTCCAGGAAGGCCTGCACGCCTTCTTTCTGGTCCTGCGTATCGAACAGGCCCAGGAACAGGGTGCGTTCATCGGGCAGGGAAGCGACCAGCGGATGGCTGCGCGCGCCCTGGATCAGGGTCTTGCACGCCGTCACGCTGCTGGGGCTTTGACGGGCCACCTTGGCGGCCAGCGCCAGCGCCGTGGCGGCAGCCTTGCCGGTCGGCACGACTTCCTCGACCAGGCCGATGGCCAGGGCCTTGGCCGCGTCGACCCGCTCGCCGCACAAGATCATGCGCTTGGCCCAGCCTTCGCCCACCAGCCACGGCAAGTGCTGCGTGCCGCCCGCGCACGGCAGCAAGCCGACGGATGCTTCCGGCAAGGCCATCTGCGCGTGTTCCTCGGCGATGCGGATGTCGCAGGCCAGCGCGCATTCGAGACCGCCGCCCATGGCATAGCCATTGATGGCGGCGATGCTGACGCCGCGAAACGCGGACAGCGCCTCGAACGCCTCGCCAAACGCGGCGGCCATCTTGAACGCCATGTCCTTGTCGCCGTCGGCAAACACTTTCAAGTCGGCGCCGGCCGAGAAGAACTTGGCGCCGCCGCCCGTGATCACCAGCGCATACACGTCCGGGTCCCCATTCAGGTCGGCCACCAGGTCCCTCAGCGCGTTCAGGCTGGCGAGGGTCCACGTGTGGGCGGGCGGGTTGTCGAGGGTCACCAGGGCCGTGTGGCCACGGCGCTCGAGCAGCAGATTGGTATACACTTTGGTCATCGTAAGGTCTCCGTGGCGCCGTCTTTCAAGATCGCTCGCGCGACGATCAGGCGCATGATTTCATTTGTCCCTTCCAGGATCTGGTGCACGCGCGTGTCGCGCACATGGCGCTCGAGCGGGTACTCGCGGATGTAGCCGTAGCCGCCATGCAGTTGCAGCGCATCGTTGGCTACATTGAAGCCCACATCCGTGGCGAAGCGTTTTGCCATGGCGCAATACGCCGTGGCGTCCGGGCTTTCCTGGTCCAGTTTCCAGGCCGCCAGGCGCACCATCTGGCGCGCCGCCACCAGTTCCGTCAGCATGTCGGCCAGCTTGAATTGCAGCGCCTGGAATTGCGCCAGCTCGCGGCCGAACTGCGTGCGTTCCTTCATGTAGGCCTGCGCGCGCGTGAGGGCGGCCTGCGCCGTGCCCACCGAGCACACGGCAATATTGATGCGCCCGCCATCGATGCCCTTCATGGCGATGGCAAAGCCTTCGCCTTCCGCGCCCAGCAAGTTAGCAACAGGAACTTTCACCTGGTCGAAGCTGATGATGCGCGTGGGCTGGCTGTTCCAGCCCATCTTTTCTTCTTTCTTGCCATACACGATGCCGGGCAGATTCGCCGGCACGGCAAAGGCGGAAATGCCGGCCGCGCCCTCGCCGCCCGTGCGCGCCATGACGATCAGCATGTCCGTCTGGCCCGCGCCGGAAATAAACGCTTTCGTGCCATCGAGTACGTAAAAGTCACCGTCCCTGACGGCTTTCGTGCGCAGGGACGCCGCGTCGGAACCCGATTGCGGTTCCGTCAGGCAATAGCTGGCCAACTTCTGGCCGGCGGCCAGGGCCGGCACCCACTCGTCGCACAGGGCTTCCTGCCCCCAGCGCGACAGCATCCAGGTGGCCATGTTGTGGATCGTGATGTAGGCCGTGGTCGAGGTGCAGCCGCCCGCCAGCTCTTCAAACACGATGGCCGCATCCTGGCGCGACAGGCCCAGGCCGCCCCAGCGCTGCGGCGTGTACAGGCCGCAAAAGCCCATCTCGCCCGCCTTGGCAATGGTTTCCACCGGGAAGATCGATTCCGCATCCCAATGCGCCGCGTGCGGCGCCAGTTCGCCTTCGGCAAACGCGCGCGCCGCCTGCTGGAACTCGCGCTGCTCGTCGCTCAGTTCAAAGTCCATGACAGCTCCTTACTTGAGGCTGATGGTGGTGTTGACCTTGCCCACCGAGGCCGCATCCGTGAACCAGCGCTGGGTGATCGTCTGCGTCTGCGTGTAGAACAGCACGACCTGCTTGCCGAACGGGCCCAGGTCGCCCAGCTTGGAGCCGCGCGAACCCGTAAAGCTGAACAGGGGAACGGGCACGGGAATGGGCACGTTGATACCGACTTGCCCCACGTCGATTTCTTCCTGGAAGTAACGGGCCGCCGCGCCGCTTTGCGTGAACAGGGCCGTGCCGTTGCCGTTCGGATTCGCGTTGACGAGGGCAATCGCTTCGTCCAGCGTATCGACTTCGACGACGATCAGCACGGGGCCAAAGATTTCCTGGTCATACACGACCATGCCGGGCTTCACGCCGGACAAGATCGTCGGTCCCACGAAGTTACCGTTCGGATAGCCATCAACCTTGACGTCGCGGCCGTCCAGGGTCAGCACGGCGCCCTGCTCGATGCCCTTGGCAACGAGGCTGAACACGCGCTCCTTGGCTGCGCAGGAAATGACAGGGCCCAGGTCCGGATTGTCCTTGCCCGCGCCTACCGTCAGGGTTTGCGCCTTGGCCGCCAGTTCCGGCAGCCACTCGCGCGCTTCGCCCACCAGTACGGCGACGGACGCCGCCATGCAGCGCTGGCCGGCGGCGCCGAAGCCGGCGCCCAGCAACTGGTTCAGGGTCTGTTCCTTGTTGGCGTCAGGCAAGACGACGGCATGGTTCTTGGCACCCATCATGCATTGCGCACGCTTGCCGTTCAGGCTGGCGCGCTGGTACACATGCGTGCCCACCTTGCTGGAGCCGACAAACGAGATCGCCTTGATGTCCGGATGGTCGCACAGGGCGTTGACCACGTCTTCGCCGCCGTGTATCACGTTCAGCACGCCAGCCGGGATGCCCGCCTGCAAGGCCAGGCGCACGAGCTTTTCCGTCACCAGCGGATCTTGCTCCGACGGTTTCAAGACAAACGTATTGCCGCAGGCAATTGCCATCGGGAACATCCACAGGGGGATCATGGCGGGGAAGTTGAACGGAGTAATGCCCGCGCACACGCCCAGCGGCTGCATCACGCTGTAGGTATCGACGCCGCCGGCCACGTTTTGCGCATACTCGCCCATTTGCAGGGTGCCGATATTGGCGGCGTGCTCGACCACTTCCAGGCCGCGGAACACATCGCCTTCCGCGTCCAGCAGGGTCTTGCCCTGTTCCATCGTCAAGGTGGCGGCCAGGTCGGCCATGTTTTCGCGGATCAGCTGCTGCAATTTGAGGAAGATGCGCGCGCGGGCGCCGATCGGCGTCTTGCGCCAGGTTTTGAAGGCGCGCTGGGCCGAGGCGATGGCCGCGTTCACTTCGTCCGGCGTGGCGAACGGCACCTTGGCCAGGACTTCCTGCGTGGCGGGGTTGACGACGTCGCGCCAGACGGTGGTCTGGGATTCAACCCACTCGCCGTTGATCAAGAGGGGAACGGTCGGAATAGCGTTTTGCGTGGTCACTCGGTGTCTCCTTGTGTGGGTATAGGTCTGTTTGCATTATTCGCACAATCGCCGCCACGAACAAGGCGTGAAAATGCGAGATAATGCAAAGATGAATCTGTTAATCTGCAAAGATTGTAAATTTGCAGATTCCGCAAACCGGGGAAGAGGAGACGCGATGGCGAAGGTTTTCATGGGCGTGCGCCTGCAGCGCCTGCGCGAGGAACGGCGCATGACGCAGGTGGCGCTGGCCAAGTCCCTGGGCATCTCGCCCAGCTACCTGAACCAGATGGAACGCAACCAGCGTCCGCTGACGGTGCCGATCTTGCTGCGCATCGGCAGCGTGCTGGGCGTCGATCCGCAAATCTTTTCCGAACACGACAGCGCCAGCCTGGTGGCCGACGTGCGCGATGTGTTCGGCGAATTGCCCGACGCGCCGCCCACCTCGATGGCGGAACTCAAAATGCTGGTGGAAAACATGCCGGAACTGGCCCGCTCGATCCTGCTGTTGCAGCGGCGCTACCGGGTGATGGCGGAACGGGCCGATACCCTGGCCGCGCGCCTCGACGACGGCAGCCGCGGCGCCAGCTCGGCGGCGCCATCCACGGACGAGGAGGTGCGCGAATACCTGAACCGGCGGCAAAATTACATCGATGAGCTGGACCGGGCGGCGGAGCGCGTGGCGGGCGAACTCGATCCGTCCCTGCGCACGCTCGATGCGCTGCAGGGGCGTCTGCTGGAACGCCACGGCATCCGGGTGCAACTGTCCGATGGCGACGCGGGCATGGTGCGCAAGCACCGCTACGATGCCCAGCAACACATATTGTGGCTGCCCGACACCCTGACGGGCGGCCAGCGCGCGTTCCAGATGGCGGCGCAGATCAGCCTGCTCGAGCACAGCGAGCTGATCGACGCCCTCGTGCTGGCGGCGGGCTTGTCCGGCGCGGCCGCGCAAACGGGCGCGCGCCTGGCATTCTCGAATTACTTTGCAGGCGCCCTGCTGATGCCCTACCAGCGCTTTTTGCAGGCGGCGGAAAGCCGCGCCTACGATATCGAGCGCCTGGCGCACCAGTTCGGCGTGGGTTTTGAGGCCGTGTGCCACCGGCTGAGCACCATGCAGCGCCCCGATGCCGCGGGCTTGCCCTTCTTCTTCGTGCGCGTCGACCGCGCGGGCAATGTCTCGAAGCGCCAGTCGGCCACGGACTTTCACTTTTCCAGGGTGGGCGGCACGTGTCCGCTATGGATCGTCTACGACGCGTTCAGCCATCCGGGCCAGGTACTGACGCAGGTGGCCAGCATGCCGGACGGCTGCACCTATCTGTGGATTGCGCGCCAGGTCAGCACGGCCTCGCCCGGATTCCGGGCGCCCGGCAAGACCTTTGCCGTGGCGCTGGGCTGCGACATCTCGCAGGCGCACCGGCTGATCTATTCGAAAGGACTCGATCTGCACGACCCGTCCAGCGCCACGCCGATCGGCACGGGCTGCAAGGTGTGCGAGCGGCAAAGCTGCCCGCAGCGGGCGTTTCCGTCGCTGTTGCTGCCGCCGCCCGTCTCGGCCTAGGAGGCGTCGATGACGCGCGCGCGCAGCGCGTCGAATTCGCGCGCAAATTGCGCGCGCCAGTCGCGCCGCGTGGATTCGTCTATCCAGGCCGCGTCCAGGCCATTCAACATGAAGCCGCGCATGTCGTCCAGGCCGAAGCCGAATTCGCGCATCATCATCCAGGCGCCCGTCGGCGTCACGTGGTGCAGGGTCGGGTCGTCCGTGTTCGGATGCAGTTTCAGGCCCAGCTTGGCCATGGCGCGGATCGGGTGATCGAGGGCCCAGCGCTCGGGCGCCAGGGTGCGCAGATAATACGAATTGGTCGGCACCACGGTAAATACCAGGCCCCGCTCCACGCAGCGCTGCGCCAGTTCAGGATTGTCGACGATGGTGTAGCCGTGGTCGACCCGGTCCACCTGCAGCTGCTCGATGGCCGTCTCCACATTCATCCACGGCATGCCGAATTCGCCCGCGTGCGCCGTGCACTTGAAGCCGGCCTCGCGCGCGGCGCGGTAGGCTTCGATGAAGAGTTCCGGCGGGCGGTCGTTTTCGCGGTAATCGATGCCGATGCCGATCACTTCCGGCGCGCGGTGCGCCTTCATCCATTCCACCATCTGCACGGCTTCCGCAGGAGCCGCTTCGCGGTCGATGCTGGGGATCAGGCGGCCGATCACGCCGAAATCGCGCTGCGCGTCGCGGATGGCGGCCACGATGGCGTCTTGCGCCGCATCGTAGCGGATGCCCGACACGCGCACGGTGCCGGTGGGATTCCAGAAGAACTCCGCGTAGCGCACGCCGTGGCCATGCACGTCTTCCAGGTATTCGTAGGCGAGGCAATACAGGTCCGTCGGCGAGACGATCAGGTGCGCGTCGAGCGCGCGCAGCACGCGCAGCACGCCGACGGGCTTGTCGCCGCGCGTGTAGAACGCGTCGATTTCCTCGGGAGTGACGACATTGCCCGTCTTGGCGGCCAGCGCACGGAAAGTGGCTTGCCGCACCGTGCCGAACAGGTGGCAATGCAGCTCCACTTTCGGCATGGCGCGTAAAAACTGTTCGATGCTCAGGGCAGGCAGGGTGTCGGCAGGATGACTCATGAAGCTCGCTTCGTTAGTGGAAAAAGGGTCAGACGAGAATGGCGGCCAGGCGGCGCATCAAGCGTTCGATGGCGGCCGGGCCATCGGCCAGCATCGCCACCTGCGTGTTGATAGCGGCGCGGCGCGGCACGCGGAATTCGCACACCGTCATGCCGCGCGTCAGTTCGCCCGTCAATTCGATGGCCACGTGGGCCGGCTGGAACTGGAACAGCTGCGGCGCTTCCAGGTACAAGGCCACCACGGGGTCGTACATGGGCATGGGCACGGAACCGTCGGCACTGCGGATGCGCACATACGCTTCCAGGTAGCCGGCCAGACGCTGCGCGCGCGGCGTGCCGATGGCGCGCAGGCGTTCCACTTCCACGTTCGTCACCAGCAGCTGGCGGCACAGGTTCAGGCCGAACATGCGCAACGGAATGCCCGCATTGAACACCTGGGCAGCCGCTTCCGGGTCGGCATAGATATTGAATTCCGCCGCCGCCGTGTGGTTGCCCTGGTCGGTCGAGCCGCCCATCAGGATGATCTCGACGATTTTTTCCGCGATGTCCGGCGCGCGGCTCAAGGCCGTGGCCAGGTTCGTCATCGGCGCAATGGCCATGATGGTGATCTGGCCCGGATGCGCGCGCACGGCGGCGATCAGCGCGTCGACGGCATGGCCGGCAGCATCCGTAGCCGCGCCGGGCGGCAGGATCTCGCCTGTCGTCGGCATGCCGCTGTCGCCGAGGATGCGCTGCGCCGTCTCGATGACGCCGGCCAGCGGTTCTTCGCAGCCGCGGTAGATGGGCACCGTCAAGCCATCATTGGCCTTGATGCGCAAGGCATTGTCGTAGGTGATGTCGACGGGCGCATTGCCCGCCACCACGCTCACGCCCAGCCACTCGATATCGGGATTGCTGCCCAGAAGCAGCATCGTCAGCCAGTCGTCAAAACCGGGATCGGTATCGAGCCAGATTTTCTTGAGGGGTTTGTCCATGATGGTCTCCGGTTAAAACATCAGGCAGCCAAGCACAGGGCGCTGTCGGACGGCAGCACGAACGAGACGACCGTGCCTTCGCGCCAGGCGGCGCCACCGGCCGCGCAGATGCCCTTGACCTGGCCCAGCGGCGTTTGCAGCAGGTATTCGACGGTGTCGCCCAGGAAGCCCCGTGCCAGCACGGTGCCCGGGTATTGAGCGCTTGCGTCGTCCGGCGCGCACACGCGCACCTTGTCCGGACGCCAGCCCAGCACCGTCGTTCCGGCAGCAACGGGAGACGTGTACGGCAGGCTGGCGCCCGCGTGGTGCAGCGCGCCGTCGCGGTAGTCGAACAGGTTCTCGAAGCCCATGAAGTTGGCGACGAAGCGCGTCGACGGCGTATTGAAGACGGCTTCCGGCGCAGCCAATTGCTCAATGCGCCCGCCGTTCATGACGACGATGCGGTCGGACAGGGCCAGCGCTTCTTCCTGATCGTGCGTCACGTACAGCATGGTGATGCCCAGTTCGCGCTGGATGCGGCGCAATTCGGCGCGCATCTGCACGCGCAGCTTGGCGTCCAGGTTCGACAGCGGTTCATCGAGCAGCAGCAGGGCCGGCTCGACGACGATGGCGCGCGCCAGCGCCACGCGCTGCTGCTGGCCGCCCGACATCTGCGCCGGCAGGCGCGTTTCAAAGCCCGTCAGGCCCACGGCGGCAATCACGGCTTCCACTTTCGTTTTCAGCAGGGCCGGCGCCACCTTGCGCAGGCGCAGGCCGAACGCGATGTTGTCGTACACGTTCAGGTGCGGGAACAGCGCGTACGACTGGAAGACCATGCCGATATTGCGCTTGTTCGGCGCCAGCTTGCCGATTTCGCGGCCATCCAGCACGATGCGGCCCGACTGCAGCGGCATCAGGCCGGCGATCGCGCGCATGGTGGTGGTCTTGCCGCAGCCGCTGGGGCCCAGCAGCGAGATCAGTTCGCCCTGCTCGACGTGCAGGTCCAGGTCCTTCACGGACGTCGTGTTCTTGGCGTAGCCGAGGTTCAGCTTGTGCAGTTCCAGATAACTCATGGTGTGTTGCCTCTTACATGTATTTAGAAATGCCCAGCACCTTCTCGGTCACCATCACGAAGGCCATGGTGAACAAGACCAGCAAGGTCGACAGGGCTGCGATCGACGGATCGAAACTGTTTTCCATATGGCCCAGCATCTCGATCGGCAAGGTGCTGATGCCGGGTCCCGTCAGGAACAGCGACACAGGCACCTGGTTGAACGAGGTGACGAAGGCGAGGAAGAAGGCGGCGATCACGGCGTTGCGGATATTCGGCAGCACGATCATGAAAAACGCCCGCAGGCGCGACGCGCCCAGGGTGATGGCCGCATCCTCGATATCGACGCGCAGGTTCACCAGGCTCGCGTACACCACGCGCACCGAATACGGAATCAGCAGCGCGATGTGGCCGATCAGGAGGCCCACGTAGACGGGCGCATTGATGGTCAGCACCAGGTGGTGCAGCAAGCCCAGGCCCACGAGGATGGCGGGAATGATCAGCGGCGACGTCAGGATCTGGCGGATGGCGCCGATGCCCGGCGGCGGCATGCGCGAAAACGCATACGCGACGGGAATGCCCAGCAACAGCGCGATGACGGTGGCGATCAGGCCGATCTCCAGGCTGGTCTGGAAGGCGCGGCGGAACTCGGGCGCCGCCCACACTTCGAGGATCCAGCGCAGCGAGTAGGACTCGGGCGGGAACGCCAGGGTTTCGCCGCCGGAAAAACCCGCCAGCACGACGATGGCAAACGGTCCCAGCAGGAACAAAAACACCAGCCACAGGACTGCGCGCGAGAATAGGCTTTCTTTCATACGGAACTCCGGCTCGAGGAAATACGTTTAAGGCCGGCATTCACCAGCAAGGTCATGCAGACGAGGATGACGGCGATCACATTCGCGGCGCCGAAATCGCTCTCCACGCTGACCTTCTGGTACAGCAGGGTTTCCAGCATCAGCACCTTGGTGCCGCCCAGCAGGGCCGGCGTCACGTAGGCCGTCACGCAGCCCGTAAACACCAGGGTGCCGCCGACGACCAGGCCTTCCTGCGTCAGCGGCAGGGTGACCTTGCAAAAGACTTGCCATGGATTGGCGCCCAGGGTGGCGGCAGCCGGTTCCACGTCGCGCGGCAGGTTTTCCAGCGCGCCGGCCAGCGACATCAGCATCAATGGCAGCAGCAGTTGCAGCAGGCCGACAAACACGGCGAACTCGCTGAACAGCAAGCGCAAGGGCTCATCCGTGAAACCCATGTTGACGAGCGCCGCGTTGAGGGCGCCATTGCGCCCCAGCAGCACGATCCAGGCATAGGTGCGCGCAATCGGCGACACCATCAGCGGCAGGATCATCATGCCCACCACCAGGCCGCGCCACTTCGGCGACACGCGCGCCACGGCTTGCGCGGCCGGATAGCCGAGGATGATGGACGCCAGGGTCACCAGCGCAGCGATGCGCAGGGTGCGCCAGAAGATGGTGCGGTTGAATTCCTGCGAAAAGAATTCGACGAAGCGGTCGACGCCCCACTGCATGCCGTCGCCGACGCGGAAGGCGTCGACCAGCAAGGCCAGCACGGGTAGCAGGAAGCAGACGACGATAAAGATCAGCGCCGGCAGGACCAACAGCAGGCCCAGGCGCTTTTTTGGATCAGCAAACATGGTGTTCTCTCCTCGTCACCACTATTTGCTCATGGCCTTGTTCCACTGCGTCATCCAGTTCGTGCGCTGCTTGAGGATGGTTTCCGGCTTGACGAATTTCAGCGAATTGATCTGGTCGGCGCCATAGGTATTGAATTGCGCGGCAGCCACCGACAGGCGCACGTCCTTGTTGACGGGCGAGTCGACCAGGTTGGTCGCCAGCTGCGTCTGCACTTCCTTGGACAGCCAGAAATCCATCAGCTGGTACGCCAGGTCCGCATTCTTCGACCCGGCAACGATGCCCATCACGTTCATGCCGGCGGCCTGGCCTTCGGCCGGGATGCTCCATTTCAGGGGCAGGCCCGTCTTGAGCATCTGCGACCAGGTGAAGCGCGCCACGGGCGCGGCCCAGATTTCATCCTGGGCGAACAGGGCCGCCAGCTGCGCGCTGTTTTTCGAGAACGTGACGACGTTGCCCTTCATGCCGACGATCTTGGCAAAACCGGTCGCGTAGTCGTCCGTCTTGCCGCCCCAGGCCGCATCGGCCATGCGCAGCATCAGCGGGCCCTGCGTGGTGCTCACGTCGGGGAAGGCCACGCGGCCCTTCAGTTCGGGGCGCCACAGGTCTTTCCACGATGTCAGCGGGGCGATCTTGTCGCTGCGGTACACCAGGCCCACGGAATACAGGGTGTAGCCGACGGCGTAGTTGCCGCCGATGGGGTTTTTCGCCACGTCGTACAAGGCTTTGTAATTGCTCAGCTTGGAGTAATCCATGGGCTGGATCACGCCCTTTTGCGCCGCTTCCAGCATGCCGGAATCGGACAGCAGCACCAGGTCGATGACCGGGTTCTTGGCGTGCACCACCAGCTTGGCGATGCGGTCCGCGTTATTGCCTGTTTCCACCTTGATATCGCAACCGCATTTGGCCTTGAACGGCTCGTACACATACTTCATGAACAAGGGTTGGGCAATCGGATAGGCCGAAATGACCAGCTCGCGTTTTTCCGCGTGGGCGGCGTTTGCCAGCAAGCCTAGGCTCAAAGCCAACATGAGGTGCTTTTTCAAGATGCTTCCTTTCAGGGGGCGGCGCTGCGGGACAGCGCCTGTAAAAGATGAATCAGACTCAGAAATAATGTCGCATGCCGACGATCAGCACGCTTTGCGTCTTGCCGCCGGAGGCGCCAAAGCCGAACACGCGGGCGAACGTCGCATCGCCGGCCGCTTTCTGGTAGCTCCAGGTGATGGCGACATCGGTACGCTTGGACAGGAAGTAATCGGCCTGGAAGTTGACCTGATGCCATTTCGGCGTCTTGTTGATCACGTCATATTTTCCGGTAGTAAAGAAATACGACGCGCCCAGGTTCAACGCTTCCGTCAGCTTGTGGTTCACGTTCAGATCCACGTTTTGCAAGGTCAGATTGCTTTGATCCAGGTAGTGGTAGCGCACGTTGGTGTACAGCGCGCCGAACTTGGTCCTGCCCACATTATAAAAGCCTCCCGTGCCGGCGATGGCCTGGCTGTCCACGCCGGCGCCCTTGACGGCGCTCTTGTTGAAAATCAACAGGGAACTGCCATAGTCGTTGCCGATGGCGCCATTCGGCGCGTCGGGGCTGTTCGGGTGATCCATCTTGGTATAGGCGACGGCCCAGCTGAAGGCATCGACTTTGTAGCCGGCACCCATGCTGTAGACGCGGTTGCGGTTGGAATCTGCCGGATTTTCGCTGAAGCCATACAAGCCCGTGAACGACAGATTGCTGATGTTCGGGCTGACATACTTGACGGCATTTTGCACGCGCAAGTTGTTGTAGCCATTGTCGTTGTCGCCGATGTGCACGCCGTTACTGGCGATAACCACCGGGCCCAGCAGGTCTTTGACGGCCTCGTACTGGCGGCCCAGGGTCAGGGTACCCTTGTCGTTGCTCGACAGGCCCACGTACGACTGGCGGCCGAACAGGCGGCCGCTTTGCGCCGCCGTACCCGTCATCACATTAAAACCGTTTTCCAGCGCGAAGATGGCCTTGGTGCCGTTGCCCAGGTCTTCCTGGCCGCGGAAACCGATGCGGGGATTCTGATTCGTGCCGCTCAGCGCATGCGTGCGGCTGCCGTTACCCTCATCCGATACGTAGCCGATACCGGCCGACAGCAAGCCATACACCTGCACGCTGCTTTGCGCCTGCGCCGCGCCCTGCGCCGCCAGCAAGCCACCCACCACCATCGTTCCAGTCATCCATTTATTCATCGCCGCCGCCCTAAAAAGAGTAAACCCTGAGTTTTTTTGGAATTATTTTATTGATACGTCCCTTGCCTGGCGCACCGCCGCGAGTGCCGGCGCCGCATTCCAGGCGCTTCTCCCGAATATTGTTGCATTCAAGACAAGTAAAGACCAGTCCAGAATATGGTAAATTGCGGGATAAGAAAATTTGTTTATTTTTATAAATCCATTACTTTTTCTAATAAGCAAACCCATGCATGAACTGAGCAAGAAGATTTCCTTACGACATTTACAAGCGTTTTCCACCCTGGCCCGGGTAAACAGCTTCAGCAAGGCTGCACAGGAATTGTGCGTGACCCAGCCGGCCCTCAGCGCGTCGATCAAGCTGCTGGAAAACCAACTGGGAAAAAAGTTGTTTAACCGCACAACCCACCAGCTGGAACTGACGCGCGAAGGCAAGCTGGCGCTCGACTACGCCACGCATTTATTGAATACGGCAAGCAACACCTTTGCCGATATCCAGCGCGCCATCGGCAGCGGACGCCACCGCATCCGCATCGGCGCCATCCCTTCGGCCATGGCCATGACGGCCGTGGTGGTGGCGCGCTACTGCGAGCAGCATGGCGATGAAGTGGAAATCGTCCTGTCGGACATGCCCAACGACGGCTTGCTGCATGCGCTGCATTCGGGCCAGCTGGATTTTTGCGTGGGCATCGAGGTGCCCGGTTCCGTGTCGCTGGAAAGCGTGGGCCTGTTCGAAGATGAACTGGTGCTGGTGACGGCGGGACGCCATGCGCTGGCGCCGCTGAAGGAAGTGCGCTGGGAGCAGCTGGCGGGGCAGGAAATCGTCGTGTTTACCAAGGGCAGCATCTGGGAGTTCGCCTCGAGCGCGCTGCGCCAGCATGGCTTGAGCCCGTCCAGCCTGTACCAGATGATCCACAGCGAGTCGCTGTATGGCGTGGTGCGCGCCGGCATCGCCGTGGGCATCATGCCCAGCCTGTACACGACCTTCCTCAACGACGAAGACCTGCACGTGGCGCCCCTGCGCCAGCCCACGTGCAAGCGCAAGATCGCCTTGATGCGGCGCAATGAAATCAGCCGCAACCACCATGTCGACGACTGCTTTTCAGCGTTGCGGCAGGATTTGCAGCAAGTCGACCAGTGGTTTTGATGGTCACTACCGGGGTCAGACCCCCACTCGCGTCGACGCCTGCTCAGGCGCTGCGGGTAGAGTGGGTCTGCCCCCAGCTCTTGCGATTACTGCGGCGCCTTCAGCAAGTTCGCCAAAGCAACATACTGTTCCAGGCCTACCGTTTCCGGACGCAGGGTCGGGTCGATGCCGGCCGCCTTGATCTGCTCTTCCGTAAACATGCCGGCCAGGCAGTTGCGGATCACCTTGCGGCGCTGCGAGAAGGCCTTCATGACCACCGCTTCCAGGGTGGCCTGGTCGCAGGCCAGGCGCTCGGCCACGGGGATCATGCGCACGATGGCCGATTCCACCTTCGGCGGCGGATCGAACGCCGTCGGCGGCACGATGAACAGCAGCGACATGTCATAGCGCCATTGCAGCATCACGGACAGGCGGCCATACGCCTTGCTGC
Organism: Janthinobacterium violaceinigrum; assembly: GCF_009208555.1. Classification (GTDB taxonomy): domain Bacteria; phylum Pseudomonadota; class Gammaproteobacteria; order Burkholderiales; family Burkholderiaceae_D; genus Janthinobacterium; species Janthinobacterium violaceinigrum. The sequence continues at coordinate 115,190 of NZ_WFLI01000007.1, forward strand.
CCGGTTCAGCCACCATGCGCTCGACGACTTCCTTTTGCAGCATGAAATGCTGGTCCTGCACCAGCGGCGCAAAGTCCGCCAGGTGGAACAGCAGGGGGCTGGATATGTTGTACGGCAAGTTGCCCACGATGCGCAGCTTCTGGCCGGCCGGCACGGGAATCTGCGCGAAATCGAACTTCAGGGCGTCGCCCGAATGGATCGTCAGCTTGGCGGGATTGAAGGCCTTTTCCAGGCGCACGATCAGGTCGCGGTCCAGCTCCACCACATGCATCTGTTTCAAATGGCGCAGCAGCTGCTCCGTCATGGCGCCCAGGCCGGGGCCGATCTCGACCATGGCGTCGTCCGCCTGCGGCGCGATGGCGGCCGTGATGTCGTCGAGGACGAAGCGGTCATGCAGGAAGTTCTGGCCAAAGCGTTTGCGGGCAACGTGTTTCATATTCTGTTTTTCTATTCTAGAGGCGGTGTAGCGGGGTAAAACGGGGGAATCAGGCGCGGGTGCTGGCGCGCAGCATGCCGAGCGCCGTTTGCAGGGCCTGCTCCATGCTGTGGCAATCAGCCAGCCCCAGCCCTTGCGCGGCCAGGTCCAGCGCCGTGCCGTGGTCGACCGAGGTGCGGATCAGCGGCAAGCCCAGGGTGACATTGATGCCGCGCCCGAAGGTCGCGTATTTCAGCACGGGCAAGCCCTGGTCGTGGTACATGGCCAGCACGCAATCGGCATCGGCCAGGTATTTGTGCTGGAACAGGGTGTCGGCCGGATACGGTCCGCGCGCATCGATGCCGCGCGCTTGCGCCGCGGCAATGGCCGGGGCGATGACATCGATTTCCTCGCGTCCAAGATACCCGCCCTCGCCCGCGTGCGGGTTCAGGCCGGTCACCAGGATGCGCGGCGCGGCGATGCCGAATTTCTGTTGCAGGTCCGCCGCGATGATATCGAGCGTGACGGCCAGGCTGTCCATCGTGATGGCGGCAGACACGTCCTTCAATGGCAGATGCGTGGTGGCCAGCGCCACGCGCAGGGTCGGTTCGCCATGGCCGGGTTCGCCGGCCAGCATCATGACCACTTGCGGCGTGCCGGTTTTTTCTGCCAGGTATTCCGTATGCCCGGAAAAAGCCACGCCCGCGTCGTTGATCGTGCTCTTTTGCAAGGGTGCCGTGACCATGGCGCCAAACCAGCCGGCCTGGATACCTTCCACGGCCGCGTCCAGGGTCGCGAGCACGGAGCGCCCGTTTTCCTTGTCCAGCACGCCAGGAATGACATTGTTTACAGTGGGAATATCGATCACGGCCAGGCGGCCCGGTCCGAACTGGGGCAGGCCGCTGTTGCGCACGGCTTGCAGCGACAGCGCCGCCAGGCGGATGTCCGGGTCGATCAGGCTGGCCGTCAGCGCCAGGAAGGCGGCGTCGCCCAGCAGGATGGCGTTGACTTCATGCCGCATGGCCCAGGCGGCGCGGATCGAAATTTCCGGGCCGACACCGGCCGGTTCGCCACAGGTGATGGCGATGGCCGGGCGGCGTGCAACAGGCAAGTTACTCATGCGCAAATAGTCGGCAACATTACTGGTCGTCCGGGCGGAATTCGACATAGGCACGGTCGCGCACTTCGCGCGCCCAATTTTCCGTCGCTTCTTCCTGCTTGCGTTCGCGCAAGGCGTTGCGCGCGGCGCTGCGTTGCTTCTCTTTCGAGACATCGTCGCTCTTGCGTTCCAGCACTTCGATCAGGTGGAAGCCAAAGCTCGACTCGATCGGCTCGCTCACCTCGCCCGGTTTCAGCGCATTCATCGCCGTTTCGAATTCCGGCACGGTGTCGCCCGGATACAGCCAGCCCAGGTCGCCGCCCTTGGCCGCCGAACCGTCGTTCGAGAACAAACGGGCCAGGTCTTCGAACTTGGCGGCCTTGTTATCGAGACGCTCTTTCAATTCCAGCAATTTGCGCTTGGCTTCGGCCGCCGACAGGGTCGGGGTTATTTTCAGCAAGATATGGCGCGCGTGCGTCTGCTGCACGGCAGCCACGGCTTGCGCCTCGGCCGCGCTGCGGCGGTCCACCAGCTTGAGGATGTGGAAACCCGTGTTGCTCTTGATGATAGGCGTGATCTGGCCCGGCTTCAGTTTCAGCAGCTGTTCCGTGAACAGGGGCGGCAAACGGTCGCTATTGCGCCAGCCGATATCGCCGCCGCTCAGCGCATCGCTGGCGTCGGAATAGCTGGCGGCCATCTTGGCGAAATCGGCGCCCGTGCGCAACTGGCGGCTGACTTCTTCGGCGCGCGCGCGGCGTGCGGCGATCTGTTCAGGGCTGGAGTTTTCCGGAATGCGCACGAGAATCTGCGCCAGGTTCAGCTCGACTTGCTCGCTGGCCGCCGCTTTTTCCGCTTCCAGGAAGTTATCCACTTCGGAATCGGAAATCTGGATCTTGGCGTCGACTTCATGCTCGCGCAGGCGCTGCATGATGATTTCATCACGAATTTCTTCGCGGAAGGTCGCAAACGGCGTGCCTTCTTTTTCCATCTGGTTGCGCAAGTCTTGCACCGTCATTTTTTGCTGTTCAGCAATACGGCCGATGGCGCGGTCCAGGGTCAGGTCATCCACGCGCACGCCCATTTCCTTGGCCAGCTGCATTTGCGCGCGCTCGACAATCATGCGCTCCAGCAATTGGCGGCGCAGGTCGGCAGGATCGGGCAAGGGCACGTTCTGCGCCTTCATGCGCTGCTCCACGCTCTTGATACGGGCCGCTACTTCATTGCGCGTAATCACATCGTCATTGACGACGACGGCGATGGAATCGATGGTCTGGCCACTGCTGGACGCCGGTGGCGTGAAGCCCTTGACCGGTGTGGCAGCGGGTGCAGCCGCGGGGGTGGCCGCAGGAGCTGGCGCAGCCTGTTGCGCCCAGACACTACTGGTCGTGGCGCCGGAAATGGCGCACAACAAAACCGTTGCAATTTTGAGTTGGTGCATACTGGCATTACGCATAATGTGTAGAGCGCTCATGAGTTCAGGTGAATAAAAAAACCGGTTTGTGCCAGCGCCGGGAACGCCGGCGGCGGCAACGGTGCCTATCTTAACGGAGTGGCTGGCTCAGTGCCTGATAACCAGGGATGGTTTTTGTAAATGTTTCCAGGCCATTCGCGCCCAGGCCCAGGCCATTCGACAGCCCCGTCAGTTCCAGCTGGAAGAAGATCGGCGTCGAGACCGTATTGGACGTCGTCACGAAACGCTGCGCCCCCATGCGGAAGACCCAGCAGTCGCCCTTGTATTCCAGGCCGACCAGGCTTTCCAGCATGCTGCGATTCTTCAAGGAATAACTGATGCGGCCCACGCCATACAGGCGGTCCGTCAGCGGCCATTGCGTCGATACTTCCGCATTGCGCCAACCAGCATCGCCACGCTGGAAACGGTTGCTGAAATTCAATACTTTCTTGGCACCAGGCTGATACTGCAAGGTGTAGTTGTAGTTCATCAACTGGCGATCGCTGGGATTGTACTGCACCAGGCTGTCGGCGGTCCAAGTCTCGGACACGCGGCCCGTCGCGGCCAGCAGGATATCCGAACGCGACTGGTTGACGGGCGTGGTCGAATTGAGCTGCACGCGCTGGTCGGCAAAGTAGAAACGCTGGCCGAAGGTCAGGCGCATGCGTTCCGTGCCATCTGCCTGCAGGAAACGCGAGACCAGGGCGGCCGTCACCTGGTTGGCGTCGCCGATGCGGTCGCTGCCGACAAACCGGTTTTCCGTGAAGATCTGCGTCAGGTTGAAGGTGCCGTCGGCCGTATCGAATTTCGGGAACTGCGACTGGTCGCGGTACGGCGTGTAGACGTAGAACAGGCGCGGTTCCAGGGTTTGCGTGCCGCCCTTGGCGCCAAACAGGTTCGTGTCGCGTTCAAACACCAGGCCGCTGTCGACCGAGAAGGTGGGCACGGCGCGCGTAAACGAGGTCGTATTGAACAGCAGCGCCTTGGTCCTGGCGTCGTTGTCGAGCTGATACGCGCTGGCATTGAGCATCAGCTTGGGCGTGACGAAGTAGCCGGGACGGACGATGGGGAAACTCACCTGCGGCACGGCCACGAGGCGCGACCCTTGCACCTGGGTCGGATGGGCAAAGCGCGTCGCTTCCGCATCGAAAGTCCAGTCGAAGCCGCCCCAGACGTCATATTTTCCAGCGTGGAAGTTCACCGCCGGCAAGCGGTCATACGGACGCGGCACGGTCACCGTGGGATCGGGATCCTGCAGCACCTGGTAATTCTGCACGCGCGCCGTCAGGCTCCAGTCTTCGGTGCGGTAATCGGTGCGCAATTCGCGCAGCAACTGGCGCTCGGTGGCGGAAGCGACGGTTTTCGAGAAATCGTTGGGGTAATTATTATCCGATGCGTCGCGCAGGTCCCAGCTATAGGTCCAGCCCTTGGCCAGCGCCTGCTCATGCTTGGACTTGATCAGGTAGCGGTTGGTCTTGGTTTGCTTGTCGTTAGGCAAGAACTCAAACGACGTTTCACCGCTGTACAGACCGGCATCCGTCTCGCCCATGTAGCGGCCCGCCGCACCGAGTTGGATGCCGCGCCGTTGTATGTAGCGGGGGAACAGGGTCAGGTCGCGGTTTGGCGCGATGTTCAGGTAATACGGCACCAGCAGCTCGAAACCGTTCTTCGAGGCAAAGCCCGGCGTGGGCGCCAGCCAGCCCGAGCGGCGCGCGCCCGACAGCGAAAACGAGATGCCGGGCGTGCCCAGGATAGGCACGTCCTTGAAATAGATGATGGTCTTGCTGCCCGTGCCCACGTCGCGGCCCGTATCGAGGTTCAAGGTGCTCGATTTCAGGTACCAGTCGGGATTCGGCCCTTCGCAGGTACTGTACGTGCCGTCGATGACGTTGGCTTCGTCGGGGTTGATGAAGTCGACGCGCTCGGCCTTGCCCTGGCCGCCGCCCACTTCGAAACGGTACGTCGGGTTGAGCAGGAAACCTTTGCCGGTCTCCATGTTCAGCTTCAGCACGTCGCCCGTGTAGTAATCGCCGAAACGCCACATCTTGATATGGCCCTCGGCATCGAACTGATCTTCAACTTGTTTGTAACAAGCTGTATCGGCCGTCATTTTTGTGGTTTTTCCGCGCTCAATCACGACATTTTTGTCGAGATTGATCTCCCTTTCCGGCCGTCCGTTCATGCTGTTCGCCGTCATGACGGTGGGCGCGTCGGGATCTTCCACATGCACGGGACGCGGTGCTTTCTGGGCGTGGACAGGCACCGTCGTGGCGGCGACGAGCGCGCTGATGGCGAAAGCCCAGCGCTGCGAAGGGGGGGAGGCCGAAAACCAGCTCATGAATTGGAAGGGGCAAGCACCATTGACAGGCGATTTTTTGATTTGAATCCCTTATTATATGGGAATCTGCACCATCAACCCGATTCCACAGGCCGCTTAATGTCATTCTCTTCCAATTCCTCCACCGCGCCGGCCCAGGCCGACGCTCGCCTGACCCTGTTGAAAGCCTGGTTGACCTCGCTTAACCTCGTCGCGCCCGATTCTGCCCGCCCCGCTTCCAGCGATGCCAGCTTCCGCCGCTACTACCGTCTCGACGTACTGCCAGGCAATACAACATTGCCAGGAAGTACATTAATTGCCATGGATGCGCCGCCCGAGCGCGAAAACGTGCCCGCCTTCGTCAAGGTGGCCGGCTTGCTGAAAGGCGCCGGCGTCTCCGTGCCCGAGATCATCGCGCAAGACCTGGACAATGGCTTCCTGCTGCTCTCCGACCTGGGCACGACCACCTATCTGGACGCGCTGAACCACGACAATGCCAGCGTGCTGTACGCCGAAGCGCTGGAATCCTTGATGAAAATCCAGCTGGCCAGCCAGCCCGACGTCTTGCCCGAATTCGACCGCGCCTTCATCCTGCGCGAAATGAATCTGTTCCCGGAATGGTTTATCGGCAAGCACCTGGGCGCCACCTTGACAGATGTGCAACAGACCCAGCTGGACAAGGTCTTCGAAGCCATCACGGCGAACATCTTGTCGCAGCAACAAGTCTTCATGCACCGCGACTACCATTCGCGCAATTTGATGCACATCAACGATGGTTCCATCCCCAATCCCGGCATCCTCGACTTCCAGGACGCCGTCTTCGGGCCCGTCACCTACGACATCGCCTCGCTGCTGCGCGACGCCTACATCCAGTGGGATGAAGAACTGGTACTCGACTGGGTGATCCGCTACTGGCAGCGCGCCAAGCAGCTGGGCTTGCCAGTGAATCCCGACATCGACGCCTTCTACCGCGATTTCGAATTCACGGCCCTGCAGCGCCACCTGAAAATCCTCGGCCTGTTCGCGCGCCTGAACTACCGCGACGGCAAGGACCTGTACATGGGCGACCTGCCGACCGTGCTCGACTACGTGCGCAAGACGGCCAACCGCTACACGGAACTCAAGCCGCTGGTGCGTTTGCTCGATGCCCTGGAAAACAAGACGCCGCAAGTCGGCTACACTTTTTGATCGGCGCACCTGACCCGTCCGCTGCGGGGCCACGGCCCCGCCTTTCACTTATTGCACAGAAAACGAGTTCCACCATGAAAGCCATGATCTTTGCCGCAGGCCGCGGTGAACGGATGCGTCCGCTCACCGATACCTGTCCCAAACCGCTGCTGAAAGTGCGCGGCCGTCCGCTGATCGTCTGGCATGTGCTGAACCTGGTGCGCGCCGGCATCACGGAGATCGTCATCAACCATTCCCACCTGGGCCACCTGATCGAGGAAACCCTGGGCGACGGCAGCGCGTACGGCGCGCGCATCGCGTATTCGTCGGAAAGCACGCCGCTGGAAACGGCGGGCGGCATCGCCCAGGCGCGCCACCTGCTGGGTGAGGAACCGTTCCTCGCCATTTCCGGCGACATCTATTGCCCCTATTTTGATTTCAAGCAAGTGCTCGACGTGCTGGCCGACAAGGATGTGCTGGGCACGCCGTATCCGGCCGACCAGCGCGACATCGCCTGGACCTACCTGGTGCCCAATCCCGACTTCCATCCGCAGGGCGACTTCGGCCTGACCTTGTTCGCGATCAACAATACGGACGAAACCAAGTGGACCTTCGCCAATATCGGCGTGTACCGTCCCGAGATGTTCGACGGCATCACGCCGGGCAGCCACGCCAAACTGGGCGATTTGCTGCGCCGCTACGCGGACCAGGGCCGCGTGGGCGGCGAAGTCTATCCGGGCGAGTGGACGAATGTGGGCACGCCGGCGCAGCTCGACGCCCTCAACGGCGTCGCCAGCCCGAAGGCGCCTGCGGCATGATGGCCAACTACGCGGCACGGCGCGCCGCACTGCTGGCGCAGATGCTGCCCGGCAGCGTCGCCATCCTCGCCACGGCGCCCGAAGTGCCGCGCAACAGCGATTGCGACTATCCGTACCGCCACGACAGCTCTTTCTATTACCTCAGCGGTTTTACGGAACCCGACAGCGCCGTGGCGCTGGTGGCCGCCAGCGCCACCGCGCCCGCGCGCGCCATCCTGTTTTGCCGCGCCAAGAACACGGAGCGCGAAATCTGGGACGGCTTTCGGCACGGCCCCGAGGCGGCGCGCCTCACCTTCGGTTTTGACAGCGCCTTCCCCATCGAGGAACTCGACGTGGAAATGGGCCGCCTGCTGGCCGACGCCCCCGCCATCTACTATGCGCTGGGCGGCAGCCTCGATGCGCAGGTGAAGGTCTGGCTGCACAATGTGCGGCAAAAAGCCCGCAGCGGCATCACGGCGCCGTCCATCGCGCATGACATCAGCGGCATGCTCGACGCCATGCGCCTGCTGAAAGACCCGCAAGAACAGGGCCTGATGCGCCGCGCGGCCGCCATTTCCAGCGCGGCCCACGTGCGCGCCATGCGCGCCACGCGGCCCGGCATGCACGAATATGCGCTGGAAGCGGAGCTGCTGTATGAATTCCGCCGCAGCGGCGCGCAATTTCCCGCGTATTCCTCCATCGTGGCCGGCGGCGACAATGCCTGCATCCTGCATTACAGCGCCAACAACGCGCTCCTGAAAGAGGGCGAACTGGTGCTGATCGACGCGGGCTGCGAACTCGATGGCTACGCCTCCGACATCACGCGCACCTGGCCCGTCAACGGCCGCTTCAGCCCCGCGCAGCGGGACCTGTATGAGCTGGTGCTGGCCGCGCAGCAGGCGGCGCTGGACATGGTGCGCCCCGGCTTGCCGCACAGCGCCATCCACGAGGCGGCCGTGCAGGTGCTGGCGCAGGGCATGCTGGATTTACAGCTGCTGGACCGGCAAAAGAACGGCGGCGTGCAGGACGTCATCGCCGACAAGGCCTACCTGCCTTTCTACATGCACGGCACCAGCCACTGGCTGGGCATGGATGTGCACGACGTGGGCGCCTACCGCGACACGGGCGCGCCCGGCAAGCCGTGGCGCGCACTGGAAGCAGGCATGGTGCTGACGGTGGAGCCGGGCATCTACGTGCGCCCCGGCGCGGGCGTGCCGGAACAGTTCTGGCACACCGGCATCCGCATCGAAGACGATGTGCTGGTCACGCCGCAAGGCCATGAAGTCTTCAGCACGGCGCCCAGGAGCGTCGCTGAAATCGAACAACTGATGTCACAGGATTAACGCCGCCGCATGCATACACCGTCCACTTTCGATCTCGCCATCTGCGGCGCCGGCCCCGTCGGCATGGCGCTGGCCGCCCTGCTGGTGCAGCGGGGCAGCCGCGCCGCCGGCATCGCCCTGCTCGACGCCAAGTCCATCGAACAGGCCAGGCGCGACCCGCGCACCATCGCGCTGTCGCACGGCAGCCGCCAGATTCTCGAGGAAGCGGGCGCCTGGCCCGTGGAAGCGACGCCCATCCACCAGATCCACGTCTCGCGCCGCGGCCAGTTCGGGCGCAGCCTGATGGACCGCAGCGAGCATGGCGTCGAGGCGCTCGGCTATGTAGCCCGTTACGGCGCCGTCGTCAGCGCGCTGGCCGACGTCTGCGAACGCCTGGGCGTGGCCAGCCTGCGCCCGGCGCTGGTCACGGGCAGCGTGGAGGACGCCGACGGCGTGAGCGTGCAGATCGAACAAGAAGGCGCCTCGTCAACCCTGCGCGCCAGCCTGCTGGTGCAGGCCGAGGGCGGCCTGTTCGGCCAGCAGCAGGAACGCGCCGTCAGCCGCGATTATGGCCAAAGCGCCATCATTGCCCATGTGCGCACAAGTAGCCCCATCGCCCACCGCGCGTACGAGCGCTTCACCGACGAAGGCCCGCTGGCCCTGCTGCCGCAGGACGACGGCTACGCGCTGGTGTGGTGCGTGCCGCCCACGCGCGCCGAGCAATTGCTGGCGCTCGACGACGCGGCCTTCCTGGCGCGCCTGGGCGCCGCCTTCGGCAGCCGCCTGGGACGCTTCACCCACACGACGGCGCGCCTGGCCTATCCGCTGGGCCTGAACGCGCAGGCGGGCGGCACGGCGCGCACGGTGGCCATCGGCAATGCGGCGCAAACCCTGCACCCGGTGGCGGGACAGGGCCTGAACCTGGGCTTGCGCGACGCCGCCGTGCTGGCCCGCGTGCTGGCGCAAGATGCCAGCCCCGCCGCGCTGGAACGCTACGCCAGCCTGCGCCAGGGCGACCGGGGACTGACCGTGCGCGTGACCGACACCATGGCGCGCATTTTCACGGGCAGCACCCCTGCGCAGGGCTTGCTGGGCCTGTCGCTGGGCCTGCTGGACGCCTTCCGCCCGGCCCGCAAAGGCCTGGCGGAACTGATGATGTACGGCCGCCGCTGATTCTTGACAATAAGGAAAGAGCACGGGCGAAAAAGAAACAGGCGGGATATCGGGCATGGAGTAAACGGCCCGCGGATGCGACAATGGCTGTCACCTGGCTTTTGGCGACCGTTCCATGACAGATGCATTGCCCGCAGCACCGCCTGCCGCTCTTCCCGAAGTCCTTTTTTCCCGCCTGCTGGAAGACGCCCTCGACGCCGTCATCATCATCGACGAGCAGTGCCGCATCCGCTATATCAATGGCGCCATGCAGGCCTTGTCGGGCTATGCCAGCGGAGAACTGCTGGGCCAGACCCTGAACGGCCTGCTGCCCGACGCCGTCAGCGCGCAGCACGACAACCACGTGATCAACTACATCCGCAGCTCGCGCACCTCCAGCGTGCTGGGCAAGATACGCGAATTCGCCATCCGCCACCGCGACACGCAAATGATCCCCATCGAGATGAAGGCGCTGGACCTGGGCGTGGTCGATGGCCTGCGCTATTTCGGCGCCTTCCTGCTCGACGTGCGCGAACGGCGCGAACTGGCGGCAAAAAACGCCAGCCTGCTGGCGCAGCTGGAACAGCAGGCGCTGCACGATGCGCTGACGTCGCTGCCCAACCGGCGCGCCTATGAAGCGCAGGCCGAGCAGGCGATGGCGCGCGCGGCGCGCAGCGGCGCCGCACTGACCGTGGGCGTGGCCGACCTCGACCATTTCAAGAAGATCAACGACCGCCATGGCCATGCCGTGGGCGACGCCGTGCTGCGCACGGTGGCGCAGGTGCTGCGCGACACGGGACGCATCACCGACGTGGCCGCGCGCCTGGGCGGCGAGGAATTCGGCCTGCTGTTCCCCGACGCGACCCTGCAGCAGGCACACCAGGTGGCCGAACGCATCCGCGCAGCCGTGGCCGCCGCCATCACCCCCCTGCCCGATGGCCGCCAGCTGCAGGTCACCATCAGCATCGGCGTGGCGTCCCTGATGGCCGGCGCCAGCCTGGACGCGGCCATGTCCGATGCCGACAAGGCCCTGTATGCGGCCAAGCACCAGGGCCGCAACCAGGTCATTGCGGCGCCGGCCGTCCCATAAAAAACGGCCCGCGCAAGGCGGGCCATCTTCGTTGACGCAAGGGAGGGCCTTACTCGACGGCCTTCAGCATATCCTCGATCACCTTCTTCGCATCGCCAAACACCATCATCGTGTTCGGCTGGTAGAACAGGTCGTTGTCCAGGCCCGCATAGCCGGACGCCATCGAGCGCTTGTTGACGATGATGCTCTTGGCTTTATACGCTTCCAGGATCGGCATGCCGGCGATCGGCGATTTCGGGTCCTTCGCCGCCGGGTTCACCACGTCATTCGCGCCCAGCACCAGCACCACGTCCGTCTGGCCGAATTCGCCGTTGATGTCTTCCATCTCGAAGACCTGGTCGTACGGCACTTCCGCCTCGGCCAGCAGCACGTTCATGTGGCCCGGCATGCGCCCCGCCACGGGGTGGATCGCATACTTGACGGTGACGCCCTTGTGCGTGAGCTTTTCCACCAGTTCCTTCAGCGAGTGCTGCGCGCGCGCCACGGCCAGGCCGTAGCCGGGCACGATGATGACGGTTTCCGCATTGCCCATGATGAAGGCGGCATCGTCGGCCGAACCCGATTTCACGGGACGCTGCTCCTGCGCGCCGGCCACGCCAGCCGCCGGCGTATCGCCGCCGAAGCCGCCGAGGATGACGTTGAAGAACGAGCGGTTCATCGCCTTGCACATGATGTACGACAGGATCGCGCCCGAGGAGCCGACGAGCGAGCCGGCGATGATCAGCATCGAGTTATTCAGCGAAAACCCGATGCCGGCCGCAGCCCAGCCCGAGTAGCTGTTGAGCATGGACACCACCACCGGCATGTCGGCGCCGCCGATGGGGATGATGATCAGCACGCCCAGCGCAAACGCGATGACGGCCATGACGATGAACGGCGTCCACGCCGGTTCCACCCCGTCGGCAAAGCAGAACACCAGGCCCAGGGCGATCATCACCAGCGCCAGCACCAGGTTGAGCATGTGCTGGCCCTTGAAGCTGACGGGCGCGCCCTGGAACAGGCGGAACTTGTATTTGCCCGACAGCTTGCCGAAGGCGATCACCGAACCGGAGAAGGTGATGGCGCCGACAAAGGTGCCGATGAACAGCTCGAAGCGGTTACCGATGGGCAGCGCCTCGCCGTGCTTGGCGATATTGAAGGCCCACGGCTCGGACACGGCCGCCACGGCAATGCAGACGGCCGCCAGGCCGATCAGCGAATGCATGGCCGCCACCAGTTCCGGCATCTTCGTCATTTCCACGGTTTTCGCCAGGTAGGCGCCGATGGCGCCGCCCGTGACGATGCCGATGACGACCAGGGTCAGGCCCATCCCGCCCGTCTGCTGCTCCTTCAGTTTCAGGATCAGCGCCACGGTGGTGACGGCGGCAATCGCCATGCCGCTCATGCCGAAGGCATTGCCGCGGCGCGCCGTCGACGGCGACGACAGCCCTTTCAAGGCCTGGATGAAGCACACCGAGGCGATCAGGTACATCATCGTCACCAGGTTCATGGTGACGAAGCTCATGGCATGACTCATTCTTTTGCTCCTTGCTTGGCCTTCGGTTCTTTTTTGCGGAACATCTCGAGCATGCGCTGCGTGACGAGGAAGCCGCCAAACACGTTGACGGCGGCCAGCGCCACGGCCAGGGTGCCGGCCGCCTGCGCCAGCGGGCCTTCCGTCAGGCCGGCCGCCAGCATGGCGCCGACGATGATGATGGCGGAAATGGCATTGGTAACGGCCATCAGCGGCGTGTGCAGCGCCGGCGTGACGGTCCAGACGACGTGGTAGCCGACATAAATGGCCAGCACGAAGATGATCAGGTTAATGATGGTGTGACTGATTTCCATGATGTGGTTCTCTCCCGGTGCCGCGTGATTTTCGTAGCTTGGTTGCGTAGCTTGGTGGCGTAACTTACTTGCGCAAGATCGCGCTGTCCGCGCACACCAGGCTGGCCTTGATGATTTCATCCTCGCGGTCGATCAGCAGCTGGTCGTCCTTGTCGATGATGAGCTTTAAAAAGTCCAGCACGTTGCGCGCGTACAGGGCCGAGGCATCGGCCGCCACCAGGGTCGCCAGGTTCGGCTCGCCCACGATATACACGCCATGCTTGAGCACCGTCTTGCCCAGTTCGGACAGGGGGCAGTTGCCGCCCTGCTCCACGGCCAGGTCGACGATGACGGAACCCGGCTTCATGGCCTTCACCGTTTCTTCGGAAATCAGCACGGGCGCGGCGCGGCCGGGAATCAGGGCGGTGGTGATGATGATGTCGGCCAGCTTCGCCCGTTCGTGCACCAGTTCGGCCTGGCGGCGCATCCAGTCGGCCGGCATGGCGCGCGCATAGCCGCCCGAGCCCTTGGCGATTTCCTTTTCTTCATCGGTCAGGAACGGCACGTCGAGAAACTTGGCGCCCAGGGATTCCACCTGTTCCTTGACGGGCGGGCGCACGTCGGACGCCTCGATGACGGCGCCCAGGCGCTTGGCCGTGGCGATCGCCTGCAAGCCTGCCACGCCCACGCCCATGATCAGCACGCGGGCCGCCTTCACGGTGCCGGCCGCCGTCATCAGCATGGGCATGAAGCGCTGGTAGGTATTGGCCGCCACCAGCACGGCCTTGTAGCCGGCGATGTTCGCCTGCGACGACAGCACGTCCATCGACTGGGCGCGCGTGATGCGCGGCACGGCTTCCAGGGCGAAGGCGGACAGCCCGGCCGTGGCCATGGCGGCGATATTGTCCGCGTCAAACGGGTTCAACATGCCGATCAGCACCGTGCCGCTGGCCATCAGGGCACGTTCACCGGCATCGGGCGCGCGCACCTTGAGCACGATGGCGCAGCCATAGGCTTCCTGGGCGCTACCGATCTGCGCGCCGGCGGCGGCATACGCATCGTCGGGAATCGAGGCCTGCAGGCCCGCTCCCGACTGCACGACGACTTGATGTTTGGCTGCCAGTTTCTTGACTGTCTCGGGCGTTGCTGCCACCCGTGTTTCACCAGGCCGTGTTTCGGCCGGTATGCCTATCCTCATGATGCCTCCGCTAATTGATAAACTGACTAGAATCTAACACGGAAAGCAGCGCGTTAAACGTTTGTGAACCAGCAACTTTTAGTCGTACGACACTAATTCCACCAGCATCCCCCGATTCGTTTCACCATGCGGCGCGGCGACCATATTGTGGGAAAGTTGTGTCAATCTCACCACAGTCGAGCGTGCGTGCGCGCTTGTTTTGACCACAGGGAAAGCCTATATTAGCGGGCGCTTCCTGCCATCTTGCCGCCAAAGCCCCCATGCTAGTGCGCTCCCCGGGAAAGACGTAAGTACCTCCCACCGCTATTTGCTAAAACGTTGTCATTTATCAATATGTCCGCGCAACAGAAGGCCGGGTTCAAACCGCGCGCGCAGAACAAGATAAAATGTCGGCTCTTTCAAGGATGGAATCATGCCGAGAATCTGGAAACCCTCTGTCACCGTTGCCGCCATCGTCGAGCGCGACGGCCTGTTTTTACTGATTGAAGAAGAGACCAGCGAAGGCATCAAGCTGAATCAGCCGGCCGGCCACCTCGACCCGTTCGAGTCGCTGGAGCAGGCGGTGATCCGCGAAACGCTGGAAGAAGCGGCCTACGATTTCATCCCCACGGCACTGGTCGGCATGTACATGTCGCGCTATCAGTCACTGCGCACGGGCGAGGACGTGACCTATTTGCGCTTCACCTTTTGCGGCACGGCCGGCGCCGAGCATGACCGCCCGCTGGACGAAGGCATCATCCGCACCCTGTGGATGACGCGCGACGAGCTGGCCGCGTGCCAGGAACGCCACCGCAGCCCCCTGGTGCTGCAGTGCGTGGACGAATACCTGGCTGGCCGGCGCGCGCCGCTGGCCCTGCTGCACACGCATGCGTCCGTTTTCAATAGCGTATAGCAATATTATCTAAAAGTAACTGGAAAGCAAGATGAGCAAGAAGAAAGTCGTTATCGGCATGTCGGGCGGGGTCGATTCCTCGGTCGCGGCATGGATGCTGAAGGAACAAGGCTATGAAGTCATCGGCCTGTTCATGAAAAACTGGGAAGATGACGACGATTCGGAATACTGCTCCACGCGCCAGGACTGGATCGACGCGGCCAGCGTGGCCGACGTCATCGGCGTCGATATCGAAGCCGTCAATTTCGCCTCCGAATACAAGGACCGCGTGTTCGCCGATTTCCTGCGCGAGTACCAGGCCGGCCGCACGCCGAACCCGGACGTGCTGTGCAACGCCGAAATCAAGTTCAAGGCCTTCCTCGACCACGCCATGACCCTGGGCGCCGACCTGATCGCCACCGGCCACTATGCGCGCGTGCGCCAGGCGCCGACGGACGCGGGCCGCTACGAATTGCTCAAGGCCGTCGACGCCAGCAAGGACCAGAGCTACTTCCTGCACCGTTTGAATCAGGCGCAGCTGTCGAAAACCCTGTTCCCGCTCGGTGAAATCCCGAAGACGCAAGTGCGCCAGATCGCCGAAAAACTGGGTTTGCCGAACGCGCAGAAGAAGGATTCGACGGGCATCTGCTTTATCGGCGAACGCCCGTTCCGCGAATTCCTGAACCGCTACCTGTCGTACAAGCCGGGTCCCATGAAAACGGCGGACGGCAAGACGGTGGGCGAACACGTGGGACTGAGTTTCTATACGCTGGGCCAGCGCAAGGGCATCGGCATCGGCGGCGTGAAGTCGTACCAGAATGCCGATGGCAGCAGCGACGCCTGGTATGTGGCGCGCAAGGATATCGCCAACAACACCTTGTGGGTGGTGCAGGGCCATGACCACCCGTGGCTGCTGTCGCCCGCCTTGAGCGCCGACCAGGCCAGCTGGGTGGCCGGTGTGGCGCCGCAGGCGGGCGCCTTGAGCGCCAAGACGCGCTACCGCCAGGCCGACGTGGCTTGCCAGTTGCTGCCGGATGGAAATGAACTGTTCAGCCTGGCCTTCGACCAGGCCCAATGGGCCGTCACCCCGGGCCAGTCGGCCGTGCTGTACGACGGCGACGTGTGCCTGGGCGGCGGCATCATCGCCAGCGCCACAGGTTTGGCCGGCAGCTAGGAGTTGCCCTGCGCAGCGGCGGCCAGGGCCTGCTGCTTGCGCACCATGGCAATGACGGTATTGCGCACGGTTTTCAGGACCGTGTCGGCCATGAAGGGTTTCACGATGAAGCCCGACACGCCCATCGCATGGGCCGCCTGCAGCGAGGCGGCGTCGATGCCGCCCGACACCATGAAGATCAGCGTCTTCGGATACTGGGCGCGGATGGTTTGCACCACGTTGCTGCCGTCTTCCACCTGCTCGCGCGCGATGCACACGAAATGCGGGTGGTGCTTGACCAGCAGCGCCAGCCCCAGCGCGCTGGTGTGCGTCTGCCCGCAGACATCGTAGCCGCCATCGGTCAGGACCGTGTTCAGCAGGCCGCGCGCCACGGCGCTGCTATCGATCAGGACTGTCTTTAACATCATGATTACTTTCCTTGCTTGATTATTCTTGTCTTGCGCCGGCGATCACTTTTCCCATACCAGCTTGTTCCAGGTAACACCCAGGGTCACGTCCGTCTTGAGTTCTACCAACTTTCTTGAAAGATACAGTATTTCCCGCTCTTTTCGCAGGCTTTCGCCCAGCGCGCCGGGCAAAATCCCCGCGCCCGCCATCACGGCGTCGATATTGCCGTAGGCGCGCAACAGTTTCGCGCCCGTCTTCAGGCCGATCTTCGACACGCCGGGAATGCTGTCGGTGACGTCGCCCATCAGCGCCAGCAGGTCGGGCAGCAGTTCCGGCGGCACGCCGAACTTTTTCTCGACCCAGGCGTGGTCGTGCCAGACGCCCTTGAAATGGTCCCACACGAGCGCGCCGTGGGCGATCAGGCCGTGCAGATCCTTGTCGGTGGTGGCGATGACGGCCGCGCCGCGCCCCTCGTGCAGCCAGCGCATGACGGCCGTGCCGATCACGTCGTCGGCCTCGACCTCGGGAATGCTGACCACATGCATGCCGAAGCTGGCCAGGGTGGCATAGAAGCCGGGCAAGGCGTCGCGCAGCACTTGCGGCATGGGCTGGCGCCCTTCGCGGTAGCCCGCATACAGGGCATGGCGCCAGGTGGGCCCGCCAAAATCAAAGGCCGGCAGGATGTGCGTCGGCTCGTGGTCGTTGATGAGGGTGCGAAACGACGACAGCGCATGGCGCAGCGCGATCTCCGCCTTCAGGTCGGAATCGGGTTCAGGACTGGCTTCGTAGACGCGGCGTACGATATTCAAGCCGTCGATAGCGAGGAGTCTGGCCATGCGGTAAGTGGATACTGGTTGAATCGGGCATTTTACCGTATGGTTCCCCGCACATCGGCCTTGAATGCCCCTTATTTGGCGAAATCGTAGGGCCCGCCCTTTTCCAACGCGCGCTGATACGCCGGGCGCGCATGGATGCGCTGCAGGAAGGCCGTCAGCTTGGGCTGGCGTTCGTCGAGTCCGCCGCGCATGGCCGCCGCTTCCAGCGGAAAGCTCATCTGGATGTCGGCCGCCGTGAATTCATTGCCGGCAAACCATTTGGCCTTCTCCAGTTCCGCTTCCATATAGGCCAGCTGGCTGTGGATATTGGGCAAGATGAAGCTGTGCTTGACCTTGCTGGCGATGCCGCGCGCGATCGGTTTCACGAAGAACGGCATGGGCGACGATTCGACCTTGTCGAATACCAGCTTCAGCAGCAGCGGCGGCATGGCCGAGCCTTCCGCGAAATGCAGCCAGTAGGTCCAGCGCAGCTTGTCCGGCGTACCCGCCGCCGGTATCAGGCGGCCATTGCCGTAGCGTTCGACCAGGTACTCGATGATGGCGCCCGATTCGGCGACGGTGTTGGCGCCATCCGTGATCACGGGCGACTTGCCCAGCGGATGGACGGCCTTCAAGGACGCAGGCGCCAGCATGGTTTTCGGGTCGCGCTGATAGCGCTTGACCTCGTAGTCGAGGCCCAGTTCCTCGAGCAGCCAGAGCACGCGCTGCGAGCGCGAATTGTTCAGATGGTGGACGACGATCATGGTTTTCCCGTTAGGCGATGGTTGAGTTCCAGTATAGCCGGGACGGCCGGATCGGGCAGCGCATGAAGATGCGCAAAAAGAAATTGCGAAAAACAGTATTTTCAATTGATAACTATTCCATATTCCCTTATCTTGTTTTGTTTCCAATAAGTAAGGATTTTCCCCGTGGATGTCGACGTCAACAACAACAGCGCCCAACGCGAAGCCATCACCTTCAGCGCCACCGGCAGCGAATACTTCCGGATCTGGATCGTCAACCTGCTGCTGAGCATTGTCACCCTGGGCATTTACTCTGCCTGGGCCAAGGTGCGCCGCAACCGCTATTTTTACTCGAGCACCCACCTGGCGGGCGGCAGCTTCGAATACCACGGCAACGCCGTCGCCATCCTGAAAGGCCGCATCGCGGCCGTGGTGCTGATCGCCGGCTACAACATCGCCTTCCAGGTCTCGCCCATCGTCGGCCTGATCATGCTGGTGCTGATGGCCGCCATCCTGCCCTGGCTGGTCTGGAAAAGCCTGCAATTCAAACTGTACAACACCAGCTACCGTGGCATCCGCTTCGGCTTTGGCGGCAGCGCCGGGGAAGCCTACAAGTACTTCCTGTGGCTGCCTATCCTGAATACCTTCACGGGCGGCTTGATGACGCCATTCCTGCACCAGCGCCTGAAGCGTTTCCAGCATACGCAAAGCCGTTTCGGCACCACCCATTTCAGCTTCGACGCCACGGTCGGCAGCTTCTACAAGACCTATCTGCTGTTCTTCGCGCTGCTGCTGGGCGGCCTGCTGGTGCTGATTTTCCTCGTCTTCGGCGGCGTGTTCGCCTCGTTTGCCGCCAATGCGAATGACAGCACCAAGGTAGGCAGCCTGCTGCTGGCCGTCGGCGCGCTGTACCTGTGGGCGTTCACCGTGCTGCCGCTGTTCCTGACCATGATCCAGAACCTGATCTGGAACCATACGCGCCTGCTGCAGCACCAGTTCCAGTCGCAGCTGACGTGGGGCCGCACCACCTTCGTCATGCTGAGCAATCTGCTGGGCATCGTCGTCACCCTGGGCCTGTTTACGCCATTCGCCCACGTGCGCTGGCTGAAGTACCGCCTGGAAGCGACATCCATGCTGGTGCATGGCAGCCTGGACGAGTTTGTCGCCGCCACGGGCCAGCAAGTGTCGGCCACGGGCGAAGGCATGGTCGACCTGCTGGACTTCGACCTGTCGCTGTAGCATGACGCCCGATCACCACGCGCCGGATGCGGCCCCCGTGCCCGCGCGCTATTTCGACGGCCAGACTTCGCGCCTGTACCACGTGACGCTCAGCGTGCGCGATGGCCAGGCCGTGCTGGCCGGCGACATCGAGCGCAGCTGCCCCCTGGGCGAGCTGCATGTGTCCGAACGCAGCAGCCACGCCGTGCGCAAGGTCAGCTTTGCCGACGGCGCCTACCTGGAAATCGCCGACCAGGCGGCCTTCAACAGCCTGCTGCACGACACGGGCCACCGCGACGGCTGGGTGGTGCGGCTGCAGCAAAGCTGGCGCGGCGCCCTGCTGGCCACGGCGGCCACCATCGTCGCCCTGTGGCTCAGCTATCAATACCTGCTGCCGCTGGCAGCCAAGGGCGTGGCGTATGCCCTGCCGCAGTCCGTCGAACGGCAGCTGGGCCAGGGCGTGCTCGACATGCTGGACCGCCATGTGTTCGCCCCCAGCAAGCTCGATGGCGCGCGCCAGCAAGCGTTGCGCGCCCAGTTCGCCCGCCTGGCCACGCCTGGCGACAGCATGCCCGAGCACCGCATCGTGTTCCGCAAGAGCAAGATCGGCCCGAACGCGTTTGCCCTGCCGTCCGGCGACATCGTGCTGACCGATGAAATGGTCGAACTGCTGCCGGACGACGAAGCCATCATGGGCGTGCTCGCGCATGAACTGGGCCATTTGCAGCAGCGCCACCTGACGCGGCGCATCATCCAGACTTCGGCCGTGGGCGCCGGCGCCGCACTGCTGTTCGGCGACGTCTCGACGGTGGTGGCGACCCTGCCGCCGTTGCTGCTGGACCTGAAGTATTCGCGCGACGTGGAACGCGACGCGGACGACTACGCGATTGCCATGCTGCGCCAGAACGGCATTCCCCTGGAACACCTGGCGCAAGTGTTTGTCGCGCTGGGCAAGCTCGATGGCGGCACGCCATACCTGTCGAGCCACCCGGCCAGCGCCGAACGCGTCGAGCGCATCCGCGCCGCACAGCGCTAAGTACCCACGCGGCGTCCACCGGGCGCCGCGTTCTTTCCAGCCAGCACGTTCCGCGAATCGAAGGTAGACTCATCAGTTATCAGTCTGACTTCCCCGGAGTGCCCATGCACCTAGTACCATTTCGCTACCTGACCTTCATTGCGACGGCAGCCATCTTTGTCCTGTCCCTGTTTTACTATGACCATTACTGGCTGCCCGTACTGGCCGGTGCGCTGACCCTGGTCGGCATCAGCGACCTGCTGCAAACCAAGCGCGCCCTGCGCCGCAACTACCCCATCCTCGCGCATTTCCGCTTTTTCTTCGAGAGCATCCGCCCCGAGATCCGCCAGTATTTCCTGGAAAGCGACAGCGAAGCGACACCGTTCTCGCGCAGCCAGCGCAGCATCGTCTACCAGCGCGCCAAGGAGCAGACGGACAAGCGCCCGTTCGGCACCCAGCTCGACGTGTATGAAGCGGGCTATGAGTGGATCAACCATTCCATCGCCCCCGCCAAGGTCACGGGCCACGATTTCCGCATCGAGATCGGCAACCATCCCGACTGCCCGCGCGAAAAACCGTATTCGGCCAGCGTCTTCAATATCTCCGCGATGAGCTTTGGCGCCCTGTCGGCCAACGCCATCCTGGCCCTGAACGGCGGCGCGCGCAGCGGCGGCTTCATGCACGACACGGGCGAAGGCAGCATCAGCCCGTATCACCGCGAAAACGGCGGCGACCTGGTATGGGAAATCGGCTCCGGCTATTTCGGCTGCCGCAACCAGGACGGCACGTTTTCGGAAGAACGCTTCATCGCCAACGCCAGCTCCGAGCAGGTGAAAATGATCGAGCTGAAAATGTCGCAGGGCGCCAAGCCGGGCCACGGCGGCGTGCTGCCCGGTCCGAAAGTGACGATTGAAATCGCCACCACGCGCGGCGTGATGGTGGGCGAGGATTGCGTCTCGCCGGCCGCGCACAGCGCCTTTTCCACGCCACTGGAAATGCTGCACTTTATCGACCGCCTGCGCAATCTGTCGGGCGGCAAGCCGACGGGCTTCAAGCTGGCCATCGGCCATCCGTGGGAGTTTTTCGCCATCGTCAAGGCCATGCTGGAAACGGGCATCACGCCCGACTTCATCGTCGTCGACGGCAGCGAAGGAGGCACGGGCGCCGCGCCCCTGGAATTCACGGACCATGTGGGCACGCCGCTGCAGGAAGCGCTGGTGCTCGTGCATAACACCCTGGTGGGCGCCAATCTGCGCGACAGGATCAAGATCGGCTGTTCGGGCAAGATCATCACGGCCTTCGACATCGCCCGCCTGCTGGCGCTGGGCGCCGACTGGTGCAATTCGGCGCGCGGCTTCATGTTCGCACTGGGTTGCATCCAGTCGCAAAGCTGCCACACGGACCGCTGCCCCACGGGCGTGGCCACGCAAGACCCGCAGCGCCAGCGTGCGCTGGTGGTGTCCGACAAGATCTCGCGCGTGGCGCACTTCCACCAGAACACCATGAAAGCGCTGGCCGAACTGATCGCCGCCGCCGGCCTGGCCCACCCGCAGGACCTGCGCCCGCATCACCTGGTGCGGCGCATCTCGCCGAACCAGGTGAAACTGGCTTCGGCCCTGCTGCCCTTCCTGGAAGCGGGCCAGTTGCTGGACCCGAGCCAGCTGCCGCAGCTGCCGCCCGTGTTTGGCCTGTACTGGCCCAAGGCCCAGGCGGCATCGTTCCAGCGCCTCGATTGAGTCCTGTGTTGCGCAAGCGAGGCAATACCACTTAATAACCACTTGCGCAAAAACCTGAATCCAATACAATACCAAAATAAGGTCAAAACCAAGGCAGCTTTCCGGTGAGCGCTCCATTGCGCCGCCGCGGGCCACAATACGGACTTGTCGTCATCAGAATGAATACCGGAGGAGTTGCAGCATGGAGCAGGGTTTGCGCGAAAAAGTAGGACAGTTGTTCATGGTGGGCTTCGACGCCCTGCAGGCGGACGAGCATATCAAGACCCTGATACGGCAAAAGAAGGTGGGCGGCGTGATCCTGTTCCGCCGCAACGTGCACACGCCCGCGCAAGTGTCGGCCCTGTGCCGCGAGCTGCAGGAAATCAACGCGGAAGTGTCCGACACCCCGCTGCTGATCTCCATCGACCAGGAAGGCGGCATGGTGATGCGCATCGAGCAGGGCGTCACGCCGGTTCCCGCGGCGATGGCCTTCCAGGCCGCCGGTTCCGTCGAAGACTGCGAACGCATGAACCAGATCAGCGGCGATGAAATGCGCCAGGTGGGCATCAACATGCTGCTCGCCCCCGTGCTGGACGTCAACAACAACCGCAACAACCCCGTCATCGGCGTGCGCGCCTATGGCGAAGATGCCGCCACCGTCATCGACTACGGCATGGCCGCCATGCGCGGCCAGCGCGCCAGCGGCCTGGCCGTGACCGCCAAACACTTCCCTGGCCACGGCGACACGGCCATCGACACGCATTACGCCATGGCCCTGGTGCCGCACGACAAGGAACGCCTGCGCGCCGTGGAACTGGCGCCGTTCCGCGCAGCCATTGCCGGCGGCGTGGATGCCATCATGACGGCGCACGTGGTCTTTCCCGCCTTCGAAGCCGACACCAGCGTGCCGGCCACCCTGTCGAAAGGCGTGCTGACGGACCTGCTGCGCGGCGAGATGAACTACCAGGGCGTCGTCATCACCGACTGCCTGGAAATGGCAGCCATCGCCGACGGCATCGGCATCCCCAAGGGCGCCATCGCCACCCTGCAGGCGGGCGCCGACATCGTCCTGATTTCGCACCGCGAAGCGCAGCAGACGGCGGCCATCGACGCCGTCATCGCCGCCGTGGAAAGGGGCGAGATTGCCATGGAGCGCATCGACGCGGCTTGTGCCCGCGTGGCTGAACTCAAGCGCAACCGCGCCGTGCGCGACTGGCGCGCCCGCCCGCTCAACCCACCGGCGCTGATGCAGCCGGCCGCCATGGCCCTGTCGCAGCTGCTGCAAAAAGCGGCGCTGCGCGTGCAGGGCGACTACCGCCCGCTCGACGCGGGCCTGCCCGTGACCCTGCTGACGGTGGAAGTGCGTTCGCGCAGCGAAATCGACGAAGTGGCGCTGGGTCGCAACAAGGAAGCGCGCAGCTCGATGCTGCCGGCGTTGCTCGACGCGGGCCTGGACGTGCGCGAGTACGCCCTGTCGGCCGAAGCGCTGGACGAGGAAGTGGACGCCGCCATCGCGTTTGCCCAGGGCGCGCAGCAGATCGTGCTGCAGACGTATAACGCCATGTTCGTCGACGGCCAGCGCCGCCTCGTCGACGCCCTGCCGCACGATAAGCTGTGGCTGGTGGCGGGCCGGCTGCCGTATGACCTGGACCTGGCGCCGATCGCGCAAGGCCGCCTGGCCGCCTTCGGCTGCCGCCCGGCCGCGCTGGCGCCCGTGGTGGAAAAACTGGCGGGCCAGGCATAAATCCACGCCGCCCTTCCTGCATATGCCGGGCGCCGCCCGGCATTTTTCATGCAGCGCCGGGATCGAAACGCACGCCCGTCATCTGTTCGCTCAGCGCCCATAGCCGGCGCGCCTGCGCAGGGTCGGCCGCCCAGCGCCGCACGCCCGGCCCCGTGCTGTCGTCCGCCACCAGGGCGGCAATATCGCAATCCTCGCAATACACGCCGCCAAGACCGTCCAGCTGCGCGCTGGTGGCACACCAGACGGCCGTGGCGGCCCCCTGCGCCACGTTCTTGAAACCCGATTGCGGCGGCGGATTTACCTGGCCCGCATCGTCAAGCGCGCCCACCCTGCGTAAATCATCCTGGTCCAGGTGGCGCACCAGCGGCGTCAGGATGGCGCCCGGGTGCAGCGAAAAGGCGCGTACCTCGTGCGCCGCACCGCGCCGGTCCAGCTCCACGGCAAACAGGGCGTTGGCGCTTTTCGACTGCGCATACGCGCGCCATTTGTCGTACGGCTGGCGCAGGAAATGCGGGTCGTCCAGGTCGACGCCCGCCTGCCGGTGGCCCAGCGACGACACGCACACCACGCGCGCCCCCCGCGCCTGCCGCAAGGCGGGCCACAGGCGCGCCGTCAGCTGGAAATGCCCCAGGTGATTCGTCGCGAACTGCGCCTCATAGCCGCGCGCATCGCGCAGCAAGGGCGAGGCCATGAGCCCGGCGCCGTTGACCAGCACGTGCAGGGCGCGGCCGGAGGCGAGGAAAGCGGCGGCAAAGGAGTCGATGGCTTGCGGATCGAGCAGGTCGAGCGCGGCGACTTCCACGCCGGCCAGACCGGTCAATGCCGCTTGCGCCTGGCGCCGGTCGCGCGCCGGCACCACCACGCGGGCGCCGGCGCCGGCCAGCACGCGCACCGTTTCCAGGCCCAGCCCTGAAGCGCCGCCCGTGACGATGGCCTGCATGCCGGACAGGGCGCGCCCGGCCAGCGCTTCGGTGGCGGTGGTGGCCGCGCCGAAGCCGGTGTGAAGAGGAGTCTGCCTGTAATCGCCGTATGTCATGTCTGCCTCTGCATGTGGGTGGCCAGCGCGGGATGGCTGGCGACATGCGTATTTTGCGCGGGCGGCTCTGGACTGTGAATGGCGTAAAATCCGCAATACTGTCGCTATCGTCCAGAACTGGAACCCGCCATGGATCTGCTTTCCGATGTACTGTCGCGGTTTGACACGCGCAGCTCCTATTTTGCCGGCCTGAAGGCGGGCGGCGCGTGGGCCATCGACTTTCCGCCGCCGGACGGCATCAAGTTCAACGCCGTGATCGAGGGCAGCTGCTGGCTGACGGTCGCGGGCATCGACGCTCCCGTGCCGCTGCGCACGGGCGACTGCTTCCTGCTGGCGCCGGGACGCGCGTTCACGCTGGCCAGCACGCCCGGCTTGCCGGCCACGCCGGCGCAGGAAGTGTACCGGCACGCGCAGCAGGGCGTGGCCCGCCACGGGGGGCCGGAACACGATTTCTTCCTCATCGGTGGACGTTTCAGCTTTGGCGACGAGGCGGCCATCCTGCTCGACTGCCTGCCGCCGCTGCTGCACGTGCGCGGCGACACGGACCAGGCCAGCGTGCTGCACTGGGCCTTGCAGCGCCTGGCGCAGGAACTGCAGGCGACGGCGCCTGGCGCGGCGCTGATGACGCGCTACCTGGGCCACATGATGCTGCTGCAGATGCTGCGCCAGTATCTTGAAGCGCAGGCGTCGCATCCCGTGGGCTGGCTGTTCGCGCTGGCCGATCCCCGGCTGCGCGCCGCCATCGAGGCCATGCATGCGCAGCCGGCGCAGCGCTGGACCTTGCTGCAGCTGGCCGCCGTCGCGGGACAGTCGCGCTCCGCCTTTGCCCTGCACTTCAGGAACCGGGTGGGCGTGACCCCGCTCGATTACCTGCTGCGCTGGCGCATGCGCCTGGCCACGCGGCGCCTGAAGGACAGTGCCGCGACAGTGACGTCGATCGCGCAGGCGCTGGGCTACGATTCGGACAGCGCCTTCAGCCATGCCTTCAAGCGCGTCATGGCATGCTCGCCGCGCCAGTACCGGCTGCGCCACGCAAACGCGCAGGCGTAAAAAAACCCGCGCTGGCGGGTTGTGGCAATACAGGGTCAGCGCGCTGGCACGGGCGGCAGGGCCGCCACCGCCAGCAAGGCAAACGGTCCGAGGAACAGGCCGATGCCGAACCACAGTCCCCCGTGGCGGCCGCGCCGGCTGGCCAGCAGCCAGGACGCCATCGCAAACAAAAACATGAAGATCAACAGTATCGCCATTGCCACTCCTTGCCATGCGGAAAGCCCAGTGTAGCCGACGGGCGGGCCCGTGGCTAGACGTAGATCAGTCCTGGCGCTGTACCTGCATCAGGATCACGCGCTTGCTGCTGCCGTCGGCCGGCGGCGTGGCGGACGGCGGCGGCGGGCTGTCGCAGGAACCGCAGGAACCGCAGCCGCTGCCGCAGCCCGGCGCCACCTTGAAGAAGGTCGACATCTTCGCTTCGTCGAGGCCGCAGCGCACGAGGCCGCGCACGATGGCACGGCGCACGCCCGCCGGCAGGTACTTGGTTGAAAAATGCAGCAGCGCGGCGGCAACGATCAGGGCGACGATAAGGGTTTGCCACATGGTGCTCTCCTATGCGCCAGCCAGCAGGGCGAGGCGGTACGTGATGAACGAGGCGGCGTAGGCCAGGGCGAACATGTAGCCGGCCATCAGCAGCGGATAGCGCCAGCCGCCCGTCTCGCGCTTCACCACGGAGAGGGTCGACAGGCACTGCGGCGCAAACACATACCAGGCCAGCAAGGACAGCGCCGTGGCCATCGACCACGAATGGGCGATCAGCGGCTCCAGGGTGGAGGCCAGCGCGTCGCCCGTCTGCGACAGCGCATACACGGTGCCCAGGGCGCCGACGGCCACTTCGCGCGCCGCCATGCCCGGCACCAGCGCGATGCAGATCTGCCAGTTGAAACCGATGGGCGCGAAGATCACTTCCAGGCCGCGCCCCAAGATGCCGGCCAGGCTGTAGTAGATCGGCGGGTGGACCGCGTTGTCCGGCGCACCGGGGAAGGTGCTGAGGAACCACAGGATGATCATCAGGCTCAGGATGATGGTACCGACGCGCGTCAGGAAGATCTTCGCGCGCTCCCACAGGCTGACGGCCAGGTTGCGCAAATGCGGCCAGTGATAGGCCGGCAGTTCCAGCATCAGCGGCTGGTTGCCGCGCACGCCCATGCTGCGCTTCATGACCCAGGCCACGGCCATGGCCGAGATGATGCCGGCAAAGTACAGCACGAACAGCACCAGGCCTTGCAGGCTCAGGTAACCCCACACCTGGCGTTCCGGGATGAAGGCGGCGATGATCAGCGCATACACGGGCAGGCGCGCCGAACACGTCATCAGCGGGGCGATCATGATGGTCACCAGGCGGTCGCGCGGGTTCTGGATGGTGCGTGCCGCCATCACGCCGGGAATGGCGCAGGCAAAGCTCGACAGCAGCGGAATGAAGGCGCGGCCCGACAGGCCCACGCCGCCCATCAGGCGGTCCAGCAGGAATGCGGCGCGCGGCAGGTAGCCGCAGTCTTCCAGCGCCAGGATGAAGAAGAACAGGATCAGGATCTGCGGCAGGAACACCAGCACGCTGCCGACGCCGCCGATGATGCCTTCCACCAGCAAGCTCTTCAGATGACCGTCGGGCATGTTCGCCGTCAGCACGGCGCCCAGGTGGCCCACGCCATCGGTGATCATTTCCATCGGCGTGGCGGCCCAGGCAAACACGGCCTGGAAAATCAGGAACATCAGCACGGCCAGGATCATGGGGCCGACGATGGGGTGCAGCACCACGTCGTCGATCTTTTCCGTCAGGTTGCCACGGTCGCTGGCGTCATTGCTGACGGCGGCCAGGATGCGGCGCACTTCGCGCTGGGTTTCCTCGACGGTGACGGCATCGATGGCCGCCAGCGGCTTGGCGTCCACGGCCGGCAGCGGCAGCATGGCGTCGATGGCGTCCAGCAGGGCTTTTTCGCCATCGTGCTGCACCGCCACGGTTTCCACCACGGGCATGCCCAGTTCCTGCGACAGTTTCACCGTGTCGATCAGCATGCCGCGCTTGCGCGCCACGTCCGTCATGTTCAGCGCCAGCAGCATGGGCAGGCCCAGGCGCTGGACTTCCAGCACCAGGCGCAAGTTCAGCCGCAGGTTGGTGGCGTCGACCACGCAGATGATGGCGTCCGGACGGGGATCGCCGCGGCGCAGGCCCCCCACCACGTCGCGCGTGATGGCTTCATCGGGCGTGGTGGCCGACAGGCTGTAGGCGCCCGGCAAGTCGAGCACGCGCACGGGCTTGCCCGCGGGCGACGTGAAATGGCCTTCCTTGCGTTCGATGGTCACGCCGGCGTAGTTCGCCACTTTCTGGCGCGCGCCCGTCAAACGGTTGAACAGGGCGGTCTTGCCGCAGTTCGGATTGCCCAGCAAGGCAATTTGCGGCTGATGCGGCGGCTTGTGCACGCCCGCGTCGACGATAGTTTCTACAGCACCCATGGTCATTCCGGTTGAGTCAACGGTTGAATCGCGATCAGCGCCGCTTCGAAGCGGCGCAGGGCGAACGTGGCATTGCCGACCTTGATGGCCAGCGGGTCGCCGCCAGGAATGCCGCGCTTGAGCATGCGGATGCGTTCGCCAGGAACGAATCCCAGCTCCATCAGGCGGCGGGGCAGGTCCACGCCGTCCTCCGTCTGTCCTGCCGCGAGGGGCGTGATATGCAACACCGTACCGCTCTGGCCGACTGCCAGCGCATCGAGCGTCATCAAGGGTGGAACTAGAGTCATGAGCAAAATCCGTTCAAATTAAGAACACCGGAGACAAGTTGCCGCGCCAGGCGCAGGGCATTTGCTGCCAGTGTTGTGAGGTAAAACGCAACTGTTGCGCATTACCGACAAGCGGCCTTTCATTATGTCCAGACGGCGACCGTCCGAGACAATACCAGCATTATAAACATGAATGCGAATAGTTTTTATTTAGCCCGGAGAGTGGCCCCCGTCAAGGGCTGTCTCATTCGCGCACACGGCATAGCGGCGCGGCCGCCGGCGTGCCGCGCCGGGCTGCCAACGGCCGCACACTTGATCAAAATCGCTTGCATTGTCCCCCGCTTTGCGCGACAATGAAACGTAATGATAATGATTCTCATTAAAACACTAGCAATAATGCTTCGCGGCACTAGTGCATTTTCATCATCCAGCCAGAAGGTGTATCAATGATTGTATGTGTCTGCAACAACATATCTGATCGTGAAATCCGTCAAGCCGTCGATCTTGGCCTGTCCAGCATGGCCGAACTGCGCCGCGACCTGGGCGTGGCAACCTGCTGCGGCAAATGCCACACGTGCGCACGGGAAGTGCTGAACGATCACCTGAGCGCTACCGTAGCGCTGCAAGAAACCGTATTGATGCGAGCTGTACTGACAAACTAAAGAAAGCGATGAACGCCATGACGATGATGCCCCCGCCCGTAACGGTGCAGGCCGTGCAACAATTTGCCGACTTCGACAAGAAGCGCAACAAGTTCGCGCCGCTGATGGCCATCGTCGTCCTGCACCTCGCCGGGTTCTATGCGATCCAGAGCGGCTTGCTGAGCAAAGTCGTCACGGCGGCCATGCCGACCATCACCACCATCAGCATCATCGCCCCGCCGGCGCCGCCCAAGCCGCCGACACCGTCCGTCCCCAAAACCGTGGAACTGAGCGCTCCCATGCCGCGCGCCGTGATCCCGCCGCTGCCGCTGATCGCCGTGGCACCCACGGAACCGACCATCACGCCGCCGCAGCCGACGCGCGCCGAAGCAGCGCCCGTGGCCACCGCCGCGCCGACCGCGCCATCGACACCGTCGCCCACGCCGCCGGCCCCGTCCACGCCGCGCACCGTCAGCAGCGTCGAATACATCAAGGCACCGCAACTGATCTACCCGAATCTGTCGCGCCGCCTGGGCGAGAGCGGCACCGTGGTCTTGCGCATCCTGATCAATGAAAAGGGCTTGCCCGAGCAAATCCTGATCCACAAATCGACCGGCTACGGCAACCTCGACGAAGCGGGCCGCCAGGCAGCGCAGCGCGCGCTGTTCAAGCCCATGATCGAAAACGGCAAGCCCGTGCCCGTGTACGTGCTCGTCCCGCTGACCTTCCAACTGAGCTAGCCTTCCGGCGGCCCTTGCGCCGCTGCCAGCCCGCAAGCATCGCACCGTGTGCCCTGCTTGCTTTTTTGCGCCCTGTTTTTAGTCAAGCGATTTGCTTGTTTCAGTCTGCCAGCCTACATCCCCGGGCCAGGCAGACTTTTTTTTGTCCGCAATGGGGGTCAGACCCTCAACACCGCCAACGCCAAGCTCAGCGCCAACGTCGCCGGGGGTCTGACCCCAGCCTCACATCTCCGCCCACATCCGCAGCAGGTTGTGATAATGCCCCGTCAAGCCCACGGTCGCCGGCGAATCGCCGTGCTCGCCGCGCACGCTCTGGATGTTCTGGTCGAGCTCGAACAGCATGCTGCGCTTCCAATCCTCGCGCACCATGCTTTGCGTCCACAGGAAAGAGCAGATGCGCTCGCCGCTGGTGACGGGCAGCACTTGATGCACGCTGCTCGACGGATACACGATCACGTCGCCCGCCGGCAGTTTCACTTCATGCGTGCCGTAGGAATCGACCACCACCAGCTCGCCGCCTTCGTATTCGTCCGGTTCGCTGAGGAAC
Source organism: Janthinobacterium violaceinigrum (assembly GCF_009208555.1). Classification (GTDB taxonomy): domain Bacteria; phylum Pseudomonadota; class Gammaproteobacteria; order Burkholderiales; family Burkholderiaceae_D; genus Janthinobacterium; species Janthinobacterium violaceinigrum. Next base: position 145,419 of record NZ_WFLI01000007.1, read on the forward strand.
ACGGTCGACGAGACGTCGGCGCGCATCGACTGCATGCCGTTTTTCGGCGTGCGGATGGCGCCGTCGATATGCAAGCCATAATGCTCGCCGCCCGCATAGCTGTTGAAGAACGGCGGCAGGATGCGCAGCGGCAGCACGGCCGAAAAGAACAGCGGATTGGCCATCAGCGCGCGGCTGACGATCTCGCCCAATTCCAGCGCCAGCGGCGAGCCCTCGGCCAGCTGGCGGTTGCGCTTGACCTGCGCCCCTTGCGCCCCGACGCTGGCGCGCCCATCGACCCAGTCCGTCTGCGCCAGGCGCTGGCGAAACTGCGTCACCTGTTCCGGCGTCAGCACGCCGGGTATATGCAGCATCATCTTGCTTTCCTTTATCGTGAAATTCCCCCGCTGATTATCGCATCGCCACCGGCGGCCAAGAATACATAAAGGCAAGAATGGCGCAAACATTGCGCGCCGTTTTCACACGACCATACCGGCGTGCCGGCCATCCCCACAAGACGGCATGAACGCGAATGAGAATGGCCTTCATTTTCCTTGACAAATAAAAAACGGAAAAATGTGGCAATCCATTTGAGAATGGGTTTTATTCGCACGATATTTACGTTAAAAAGACGGAAAAATGCCGTTTACCGCCCGAAATTGCCCATATTTTGCGCTATCATGCGGGCATAGCGAGACCGGCAACATGCGCGCCACCAGGCAGCCCTTCGCCACCCGGCCGTGGCCGCCAGCAGCCTCCGGTTTCATCATCGAACGCGACACAGAACAAAGGAAATCCCATGAAGGGCGATAAAGAAGTCATCCGCATGCTCAACGCACAGCTCACCAACGAACTGTCGGCCATCAACCAGTACTTCCTGCATGCACGCATGTACAAGCACTGGGGCCTGGAAAAGCTGGGCAAGAAGGAATACGAAGAATCGATCGGCGAAATGAAACACGCCGACAAGCTGATCGACCGCATCCTGATGCTCGACGGCCTGCCTAACCTGCAAGCGCTGCACAAGCTGCTGATCGGCGAGAACACGCCGGAAATGCTGGAATGCGACTTGAAGCTGGAACGCGCCGCGCACGCCACCGTCAAGGAAGGCATCGCCATCAGCGAAAAAGCGGGCGATTACGTCTCGCGCGACCTGTTCCTGATGATCCTGGAAGACACGGAAGAGCATATCGACTGGCTCGAAACGCAGATCGACCTGATCGCCAAGATCGGCATCCAGAACTACCTGCAGAGCCAGATGGCGATTGAAGAGTAATTTTTCTTCGATGCAGATAAAAAAACCGGCAATTGCCGGTTTTTTTACGTCCGTGCCTTTATTGCGGCACCGTGTCCTTGAACGATTGCCGCTCGGACAGCTTGTCGAACAGACGCGCGAGCGCGGGGTGATCGGCGCGCCAGTCGATTTCCGGGAAGCGGAAGCTGAGCCAGCCCAGGGTGCAGCCCACGGCCACGTCGGCCAGGGTGTAGTTCTTGCCGGCGCAATACGCGCTCTCGCCCAGGCGCGCTTCGAGCGCCGCCAGGCCCAGGGTGATCTTGTCGAGCTGGCGCGCGATCCAGGCGGCGCTTTGCTGCTCGGGCGGACGCTGCGTGCGCTCCAGGCGCACCAGCACGCCCGCATCGAGGATGCCGTCGGCCAACGCTTCCCAGTTCTTGATGTCGGCCCGCTCGCGGCCATTGCCGCCGGCCGGCAGCAGCTTGCACACGGGCGTGAGCGTGTCGAGGTATTCGACGATGACTTTCGAATCGATCAAGGTGCTGCCATCCTCCATCACCAGGCAGGGCACCTTGCCCAGCGGATTGGCCTGGGCGATGCGGGTTTCCGGCACCCACACGTTTTCCAGCTCGAAGACATAGTCGAGCTTTTTTTCCGCCAGCACGATACGGGCTTTGCGGACATACGGGCTGGCGAGGGAACCGATCAGTTTCATAGGTACTTTAAGGTAAAGGAGCAGCAAGCAGTATAGCATCGGCGGCAGCGGCATTTGGCAGCGCGCGCCCGGCGCCCGGCACGGTGTGGCAGGCACGCCGCATCGGGGCCCGATTCGGCCGGAATGGGGGCCATCAGCAGCCAACGGACGGCTAACCAGCGGCCAGCGGTGGTAAAATCGCCCTTTACTGTGGCGCCGTCAGTGTTGCTGTATTGCAATAGCCCTGCCCTCCCCGCGCGCCACACGCCAACCGTTTCTTTAACTTGCGTCCGCTCTCATGACTTCTACTACTCCGTATTCCACGCTGTCGGCCCTGTCTCCGCTCGATGGCCGCTACGCCAGCAAGACCGATCTGCTGCGCCCGATCCTGTCCGAAGCCGGTTTCATGCACCACCGCGTGAAAGTGGAAATCTCCTGGCTGCAAGCGCTGTCGCAAGCCGGTTTTGCTGAAATCAAGCCGTTCTCGGCCGAAGCGACCGCCCTGCTCGACAAGATGGCGGCCGACTTCTCGGAAGCCGACGCGGCCCGCATCAAGGCCATCGAAGCGGTCACCAACCACGACGTCAAGGCCGTCGAATACTGGCTGAAGGAACAAGTGGCGGACGTGCCGGAACTGGTGGCGGCGTCGGAATTCATCCATTTCGCCTGCACCTCGGAAGACATCAACAACACGTCGCACGGCATGATGCTGAAAGCGGCCCGCGATGGCGTGATGCTGCCGGCCTTGAACGGCCTGGTGGCCAAGCTGACGCAGATCGCGCACGACAATGCCGACGTGCCGATGCTGTCGCGCACGCACGGCCAGACGGCCAGCCCGACCACCCTGGGCAAGGAATTTGCCAACGTCGTGGCCCGCTTGCAGCGCGCCGTGAAACGCATCGCGCAAGTGGAAATCCTCGGCAAGATGAATGGCGCCGTCGGCAACTACAACGCCCACCTGTCCGCCTACCCTGGCTTCGACTGGCCCGCCTTCTCGCAAGCCGTCATCGAACAGCGCCTGGGCCTGGTGTTCAATCCGTACACCATCCAGATCGAGCCGCACGACTACATGGCCGAACTGTTCGACGCCTTCGCGCGCGCCAACACGATCCTGCTGGACCTGAACCGCGACATCTGGACGTATGTCTCGCTGGGCTACTTCAAGCAGAAGCTGAAAGCGGGCGAAATCGGTTCCTCGACCATGCCGCACAAGGTCAACCCGATCGACTTCGAAAACTCGGAAGGCAACCTGGGCCTGGCCAACGCTGTGCTGAAGCACCTGTCGGAAAAACTGCCCGTCTCGCGCATGCAGCGCGACCTGACCGATTCGACCGTGCTGCGCAACATCGGCGTGGGCCTGGGCTACACCCTGCTGGCCTATGACAGCTGCCTGCGCGGCCTGAACAAGCTGGAAGTGAACCACGCGCGCCTGGCGCAAGACCTGGACGCGACGTGGGAAGTGCTGGCCGAGCCCGTGCAAACCGTGATGCGCCGCTATGGCATCGAAAACCCGTACGAGCAGTTGAAAGAGCTGACGCGCGGCAAGGGCATCTCGAAAGAAGCACTGCAAACCTTCGTCAATGGCCTGGCCATTCCGCAGGATGCCAAGGACGTGCTGCTGACCATGACACCGGCTAACTACATCGGTATCGCGGCGCAGCTGGCCAAGGCCATCTAAGCGACCAGCACTCCCCGGATCACGCCGATCCGCTGCCGCGGGGCGGCCAGCACACAAATGCTGGCCGCCCCGCGGTTTTTCCGGCAGTCTTTCTTGTAGAATCTCCAGCACGCAGCGCAATTTGCTTTTCTTTGGTATATTAGGCCGAACTAGTCCTAATGCGTACTACTTTCAAGAAAGCCCCGCCGATGCAACGCTACACCACCACCGCCATCATCCTGCACTGGCTGACCGCCCTGCTGATCATCAGCGCCTTTGTCATGGGCCTGGTCATGACGGACATTCCCGGCCTGACGCCCACCAAGCTCAAATATTTCTCCTGGCACAAATGGCTGGGCGTGACCGTGCTGGCCATCGCCGCCATCCGCCTGCTGTGGCGCAAGGCCAACGTGCCCCCACCGCACCCGGCCAGCATGGTTGCCTGGCAAAAGAAGGCGGCCGACGCCATGCACGTGCTGCTGTACATCCTGATCTTCGCCGTACCCATCTCCGGCTACCTGTACACCCTGGCCGCCGGCGTGCCGGTGGTGTACCTGGGCCTGTTCCAGCTGCCCGTCATCATGGCGCCGAACCCGGAACTTAAGCCGCTTTTAAAAGAAATTCATTATGTTCTGAACATGACGATGGCCGCCGCCGTGGCCGCCCATGTGCTGGCGGCGCTGAAGCACCAGTTCATCGACCGCGACGGCGTGCTCAAGCGCATGCTGCCGTAACACCGACTTCCCCTTGCTCACTGAAACTCCAGGAAAAATAAGATGAAAACCACCCAACGCATCGTCCTCGCTTCCCTGCTGGGCCTGTCCGTGGCCGCCACCGCCGCCACCTTGCTGAAAGTCGATCCCGCCAAGACCAGCGTGTCGGCCGTGTTCAAGCAAATGAACGTGCCCGTGGAAGCGAAGTTCAAGAAATTCAATATCGCCATCGATTACAACCCGGCCACACCGGACGCCTCGAAAGCGTCGGTGGAAATCGAGACGGCCAGCATCGATATCGGCGACCCGGAATACAACAAGGAAGTGGCCAAGAAAGAATGGTTCAACGCGGCCCAGTTCCCGAAAGCCACGTTTGTCTCGAGCAGCATCAAGGCCGCCGGTGCGGGCAAGCTGACGGTATCGGGCAAGCTGAGCATCAAAGGCAAGACCACCGACGTGACCTTCCCCCTGACGGTGAAAGCCGATGGCGGCAAATATGCATTTGACGGCGCCCTGCCCATCAAGCGCCTGACCTACAACATCGGCGAAGGCGAGTGGAAGGACACGAGCATGGTTGCCGATGAGGTCACGATCAAGTTCCACGTTTCGGCTCAGTAACGCCTGAGAAAACGTCCTTGACTGCGTTGCTCTTGCCTCGTCGTACTATTCGTACTGCCTTCGGCAAGGCGCCTTGTCCTGAACGTTTTTCAGACGTTAGCAAAAACAACCCCACAACCCTTTAGGATCTGCATGAAATTTTCGCACTTGATGATCGCCGTGCTGGCAGCCGCCGGTGCCGGTTCGGCCATGGCCGCTACCGACACCTACAACCTCGACCCGACGCACACCTTCCCCAGCTTCGAAGCCGATCACATGGGCATGTCCGTGTGGCGTGGCAAGTTCAACAAGACCAAGGGCACGGTCTCCCTGGACCGCGCCGCCAAGACGGGCAGCCTGGACCTGGTCATCGATGCCGATTCGATCGACTTCGGCCTCGATGCCATGAACACGCACGCGAAAAAAGCGGACATGTTCAACGTCGAGAAATTCCCGCAAATCACCTACAAGAGCACATCGCTCAAGTTCAACGGTGAACAGCTGGTGGAAGTGGACGGCGAACTGACCCTGCTGGGCGTGACCAAGCCCGTCAAGCTGAACGTGAGCAAGTTCAAGTGCATCATGCACCCGCGCTACAAGCGCGAAGTGTGCGGCGCCGATGCCAGCGCGGAATTCAAGCGCAGCGACTTTGGCCTGAACTACGGCATGCCGGCGTTCTCGCCGGAAGTCAAGCTGGCCATCCAGGTGGAAGCGATCAAGGCCGATTAAACACCGTCTTGCCGCATGACAAGCCCGCCTCGCTGCCCGCAGCCAGGCGGGCTTTTGCATGCGCCGCGCGAATCCGCTGGACTTTTCTATCGTGCGGCATCAGTATCACCTGGCATGATGTTTTTCTAACATGGCACCCCTACTCACCCATCGCGCGGAGGACTACATGAATTTCATTATCTGGATCGTTATTGGCGGCGTCATCGGCTGGCTGGCCAGCATGGTCATGAAAACCGATGCGCAACAAGGCATCTTCCTCAATATCGTCGTCGGCATCGTGGGGGCCTTCCTGGGCGGCTGGCTGCTGGCGCCCCTGTTCGGCACGGGCACCATCAATAGCGACAACTTCAGCCTGTCCTCGCTGCTCGTTTCCTTCCTGGGCGCCGTGATCCTGCTGGGCATCGTGAATCTTTTGCGCCGCGGCAAAATACGCTAGACGGGCAAACGCCCTCCATCACGAAGTGGCCGGGCCGCGCCAGCGCCCGGCCATTTTTCATTTCCGCCAAGACAATTGTATGGACAATACCACAGCCGTTGCACGGAAAAATGGGGCCTGGCGGCCGGATTCTTCCCCTGCACCACTAAAAATTATGTCATTTAAGCAAGCAAGTGCAAACATGCTGCCCGGAAAATGTGATTGACTAGTGCGAGTTCGATACGGATACTCTAGGTCGCCCGCTGAGAAAAAACACTGGGTACACGTTGGTTCCGACTTCCCACCATGTAAAAAGACTAGAACTCGAATGAAAAAATCTTTAATCGCGCTCGCCATCCTGAGCAACTTCGCACACGCCGACGAAGGCATGTGGATGCCCCAACAGCTGCCACAAGTAGCCAAGGAATTGAAAGCCGCCGGCTTGAAACTGGACCCGACCACCCTGACCAAACTGACCGAGTTCCCGATGGGCGCCATCGTCAGCCTGGGCGGTTGCTCGGCGTCGTTCGTCTCGCCGCAAGGCCTGGTTGCCACCAACCACCACTGCGTCTACAACAGCGTGGCGGTCAATTCGACCAAAGAGCGCGATTTGCTGGCCAACGGTTTCCTGGCCAAGACCTTCGCTGAAGAATTGCCGGCCGCCCCAGGCAGCCGCATCTTCGTCACCTCGGCCGTGACCAATGTCAGCGACAAGATCATCACCGCCGACGTAGCCAAGCTGCAAGGCAAGGCACGCATCGACGCGATCGAGAAAAACCAGAAGAAACTGGTCGCCGAATGCGAAAAAGAAGCGGGCTTCCGCTGCACCGTGTCGAGCTACTACGGCGGCCTGGAGTTCTACCTGATCAAGCAACTGGAAATCCGCGACGTGCGCCTGGTGCACGCGCCTCCGGCCGGCGTGGGCAAGTTCGGCGGCGACACCGACAACTGGATGTGGCCGCGCCACACGGGCGACTACGGTTTCTACCGCGCCTATGTCAGCAAGGACGGCAAGGCTGCCGACTTCAGCAAGGACAACGTGCCCTACCAGCCAAAACACGTGCTGAAACTGGCCAAGGATGGCTTGAAAGAAGGCGATTTCGTCATGGCGCTGGGCTACCCTGGCCGCACCAACCGTCACCGCCTGCCATCGGAAGTGGCGTTCACGTTTGACTGGAACTACCCGGCCTTCGTGAAAGCGTCGGGCGAAACCCTGGCCATCATCGCGCGCGAAACCAAGGACAACAAGGATGTTGCCCTGAAATACGCGGGCCAGGTGGCTGGCGTGAACAACTACTACAAGAACCGCCAGGGCATGCTCGATTCGTACGCGGGCAGCGACTTCCTGGCACGCAAGACGGCAGAACATGAAGCCCTGAAAACCTGGGTCAACGCGAATGCAGCCCGCAAGGCGGAGTTTGCCGGCGACATCGAGCAAGTGGAAAAACTGATCGCCGAGCGCGATGCCGACACCAAGCGCGATTTCTTCCTGGGCTACGCACAGCCGCGCCTGCTGAACACGGCACGCAGCCTGTACCGCCTGTCCAACGAAAGCACCAAGGCCGATACGGAACGCAAGTCCGGCTACCAGTCGCGCGACTTGCCACGCCTGGAAGCGGGCATCACGTCGGTCGAACGCACCTACGATGAAAAAGTCGACAAGGCGCTGGTACTGAACAGCCTGGCCAAATACGCCGCGCAACCGGCAGCACAGCGCCGCGCCAGCTTCGACGCCGCCATCGGCATCAAGGACGGCATGTCGCAAGCCGACCTGTCCGCCGCCCTGGACAAACTGTATGCGGGAAGCAAACTGGCCGACAAGGCCGAGCGCGCAGCATGGCTGAAACGCACGCCTGCCGAATTCCAGGCCAGCAAGGACAGCTTCATCCAGGCAGCCGTTGCCATGTACCCGGATTCGCTGAAAAACGAAGCGGAAGACGAAGAACTGGCCGGCAAGATCCAGCAAGCCTACGCCAACTACATGAAAGCCAAGATCGCCTTCATGAAGAGCAAGGGCCAAGCCGTCTATCCGGACGCCAACAGCACCCTGCGCGTGACCTTCGGCCGCGTGGCCGGCCGTGACCATGGCGCCGATGGCACCACCTGGACCGCGTTCACCACCGTCAATGGCGTGGTGGCCAAAGCCACGGGCCAGGGCGAGTTCAATGCACCGGCCAATCAACTGGCCGCGATCAAAGCCAAGGACTTCGGCAAATTTGTCGATCCGAAGCTGAAAACCGTGCCGGTCGATTACCTGGCGACCCTGGACATCACCGGCGGCAACTCCGGTTCGGCTGCGCTGAACTCGAAAGGCGAATTCATCGGCCTGGCCTTCGATGGCACCCTGGACTCGATCATTTCCGATTGGGACTACAACAAGGCCAACACCCGTTCGATCCAGGTCGACCTGCGCTACATGCTGTGGAACATGAAACACGTCGACCACGCAGACAACCTGCTGAAAGAAATGGGCGCTGAATAACAAAAAGCAATAACCCGGTAACGGGCGCTTGTCACCTGAGCCACTCCTGCGGGAGTGGCTTTTTTTCGTCTAGCGCCGGACCTTTGAAAACCGGTAAGGCACGGCTTGCTCCGCGCCAAACACCTGCCCCCGGCCGCTTCCCAGCGGCAGCATCACGCGCCGCCCCTGCTGCTGCAGCAAGGCCAGGTCGGCGCCGGGAAAACGCTGCGCCAGCAAGGCATAAGCTTGCCGCTCGACGGGGGCGGCAAGGATCACGATGCGGTAGTCGCTATCGCCAAAGTCCAGCAGCAGCGCGGCAACCTCGTCCGGCCCCGGCAACGCCGTGATGCGCAGGCGCGCGCTGCCCTTGACGAGTTCGAAGGCTGACCACAGGGGCAAGGTGCGCTGCGTGGCGCCGATCTGCAGCAGCGGCGCGTGGTGCGCATACGCCGACGTCAGCACGATGTCAGGCCGCTCTTCCGGCACGGCCCCATCGACGGCCAGCAGCCAACCCCGGTAGCGTATCAGCGCGCCCTGCGCGGTAGCCGTGACGGACCCGCCCTGCGCCACGGGCGCCTTGCCCGCAGGCAAGCGCAACGGCGCCGCCTGTGCCGCCAGGCAAGCCCACCACACCAGCGCCGCCATCGCTGCCTTGCCCATGCCGCCTCCCTTGCGCGTGAAACGTATTCATAACACAAGTCCCGCACTTGCCTGCTGCGGCGCCTCAAGGCAGGAGCGCCGGTGCTACAATTGGCCCCTAGCGGGCGTACTTACCCAGCGCGCCTTCCCCCTCCCAGACTCAGACCGCTATGCCACCAGACTTGCGCACGACCTACGAACTCGGTAACCACAACCAGACCACGACCTGGCTGGAATGCATCACTTTCTACAAAGATCTCGCCGCACGCTATCCGCAAGTGCTGCATTTCGAACAGATCGGCCTGTCCGACTCGGGCGTGCCCATCCACGCTGGCGTCGTCAGCGCGGACGGCGTCTTCGACCGCGAGCAGATCAAGCGCGCGGGCCGCACCGTGTTCTTCAACAATAACGGCATCCACCCAGGCGAACCGGAAGGCATCGACGCCTGCATGGCCATCGTGCGCGACCTCTGCACGCAGCCCGAACGCCTGGCGGCGCTGGGCAGCACCGTGCTGCTGTTCATCCCGATCTACAACGTCGATGGCAGCCTGAACCGTGCCAACTCGTCGCGCGTGAACCAGGATGGCCCGGAGCAATTCGGTTTCCGCGGCAATAGCCGCCACCTGGACCTGAACCGCGATTTCATCAAGTGCGACAGCCTGAACGCGCAAGTGTTCAACCGCCTGCTGGCCAGCTGGGACCCGGACGTGATGGTCGACACGCACACGTCCAACGGCGCCGACTACCCGTATACGATGACCCTGATCCACACGCAGACGGATAAGCTGGGCAATGGCCTGGGTCCCTTCCTGCAAGACACCATGCTGCCGCACATCTTTGCGCAAATGGAACAGGCGGGCTGGCCCACCTGCCCGTACGTGAATCCCGTCAAGGACAGCCCCGACCACGGCATCGCCGAATTCCTCGAAGTGCCCCGTTTCTCGACGGGTTTTGCGGCCTTGCATCACGTCATCGGTTTCATGCCGGAAACGCACATGCTGAAACCGTTTGCCGACCGCTACGCCTCCATGCGCGCCCTGCTCGACATCACCATGGCGTTCACGGTCCAACATGGCGAACAGATCAAGCAGCTGCGCGCGCAAGCGAAAGCGGCAGGACGCACGCAAGCCGCATGGCCCATCCACTGGGCCATGAACGAAGAGCAACCGTCGACCTTCCCTTTCAAGGGCTATGCGGCCCAGTACACGCCAAGCATCCTCGGCAACTACCAGCGCCTGTCCTACGACCGCTCGCAGCCGTGGGAGCGCGACATCGCCTACTACAACCGCTTCGATGCGGACGTCACCGTGGACGCGCCGAAAGCCTATATCGTGCCGCAGGCATGGCGCGAAGTCATCGAGCGCCTGCGCTGGAATGGCGTGGAAATGCACCGCATCACCGCCGAACAGACCGTAACGGCGCGCTACTACCACATCCATAACGTGGGCACCCGCGCGACCGCCTACGAAGGCCACATGTTCCACGACACGGTGGACGTGGAAGCGCGCACGGGCCAGTTCACCGTGCAGGCGGGCGACTATGTGGTCAGCCTGGACCAGGACAATGCGCGCTACGCCGTGGAAACCCTGGAACCCGAGGCGCACGACAGCTTCTTCCGCTGGGGCTTCTTCAACAGCGTGCTGGAAAAGAAGGAAGCGTTTTCCGATTACGTGTTCGAAGACATGGCATCCGAACTGCTGCGCGACGAGCCGGCCCTGGCCGCCAAGTTTGCCGACTGGAAAGCGGCGAATCCGGCCTTGCTGAGCAATCAGGAAGCCGTGCTGAATTTCATCTTTGCACACTGCCAGCGCTTTGCCGAACCGGAATGGCGTCGATATCCCGTGATTGCCCTCATGTAACTCGGGGCTGTAGCGAATGCAACATCCTGGCGCCGCATCGGAGACCCCGGTGCGGCGCCTCTTTCTGTGCTCTACCCACAAGGTAATCCCATGCACTACGCACTGAACCTGCGCACCTTTATTTACAGCCATTATTTTTACCTGGGCTTGCGCGTGGCCATCGGTCTCGTCGGCCTGGCCTTGCTGACCCAGGAAATCAGCGACAGCAATACCGCCATGACGGTGTGCATCGGCGCCCTGTGCACGACCCTGATGGACATGCCCAGCCCCCTGCGCCACAAGTTCAACGAAATGCTGGCCTCCGTGCTGCTGTGCAGTGCCGTCACCCTGCTGATCAGCCTGTGCGGCCCCGTGCACTGGCTGCTGCTGACGGTACTCGTACTGGTCAGTTTCCTCGCCAGCATGATGGTGGTGTACGGCAAGAAATCGATGCCCTTGCAACTGGCCGCCCTGTTCATCATGACCATGTCGATGGAGCACCAGATGACGTGGCAGCAATCGTTTCACCACGCGGGCCTGTTCATGCTGGGGGGATTGATATATCTGGCCTATGCCATGGCCATCGCCTGGGTCTTGCGCCACCGCATCAAGCAGCAAGTGCTGGCCGAAGCCCTGTTCGAACTGGCCGCCTACATCGACATCAAGGCCGATTTCTACGACACGCGTTTTAACCTGACGGAGCAGTTCAACAAACTGGTGCGCCACCAAAGCATCCTGGCCGACCGCCAGCAGGCGTCGCGCGACTTGATCTTGCGCAGCCACAAGAACAGCAAGGATGCCATCGTCGTGCAGGTGCACGTATGCATGCTGGATCTGTATGAGCTGATCCTCTCCACGCACACGGATTACGCGCTGCTGCGCCAGCACCTGACCGACTCCGACGTGCTCAAATCCCTGCACGACCTCGCCTACAAGGCGGCGCGCGATATCGAATCCGTGGCGTATGCCGTCACGCGCAAGCGCGCCTCGTATGCGCAGATCAGCTACGACAAGGAATGGTCCGACATCGAGGGAGAAATTGCCCGCCTGCATGCGAAAGGCGACAGCGCGCAGGAAGCGCTGGCCACCTTGCGCGCGCAGCGCAACAAGATCCGCGCCATTTTGAAAATGATCGCGGACTTGCATCTGGCCAGCCAGAAAGTCTATGACAACGTGCCGTTCTGGAGCGGCGCGGACATGGCGCCCTTCCTGTCGCAGCAAAAATACGAGCTGAAGACCCTGCTGTCGAACCTGCGTCTGGAGTCGCCCGTGTTCCGCTTCGCCCTGCGCGTATCGATGGCCATTTCCGTGGGATTGGCCATCGGCCACTGGCTGCCGTATGCGGCGCACAGCTACTGGATCGTGCTGACCATCGTCATCATTTTGCGCCCCACGTTCAGCATGACGCGCCAGCGCCGCGCCGACCGCATCATCGGCACCATCATCGGCTGCGTCATCACGGCCATCGTGATCCGCTTCGTGCACAGCAATATCGTGCTGATGGCCATCCTGTTCCTGTCCATCGTGGCCACGCCCACCTTCATCTACTTGCGCTACCGCTACACGGCCATCGCCGTCAGCCTGATGATCCTGCTGCAAATGCACCTGGTGGCGCCCAGCAACCCAAACCTCGTCAGCGAGCGCCTGATCGATACCCTGATCGGCGCGGCAGTGGCGACCGTGTTCAGCTTCGTGCTGGCCAATTGGGAATACCAGAGCCTGCCACGGCTCGTACGCCAGGTGCTGAATGTGAACTTGAGCTATATGCAGGCCAGCTTCGAGCTGCTGCAGGGGAAATGTTTCGATGACTTCGCCTACCGCATCGAACGCAAGCGCCTGATGGACAGCCTGGCAGCGCTCAGCTCGGCACTGGTGCGCATGCTCGACGAACCGGCCAGCAAGCAGCGGGCCGTGGAAGACATCAACCTGTTCATCGTGCAAAATTACTTGCTGGTCGCCCACGTGGCGGCCCTGCGTTCGATCCTGGGGCGCCATGCCAGCCAGCTGCCTGTCGCCCCCGTCAACGCCTTGCTCAGCCACAGCCATACGCAAGTGTGTTTGACCCTGTCGCGCGCGCTGGAGCAGCTCGACAACAAGGCTGCCATCAGCGCGCCGCTGGCCGCCCCAGCCGCGCCGCCGGCCAGCGACGTGGCCTGGTCGGGCTGGCCGCTGGTCCAGAGACGCATCCGATTGTTGCAGGCCGATGCGGACAAGATCGTGATACATAGCGCGGCGATCGTACATATTGTGGCACCGCGCGCCTGACAAAAAGTCCATGGCGTTGTTGCCGCGCCTCGTCGTACATTCGTACTGCCTTCGGCACGGCGCCTAGCCCTGAACATTTTGTCAGCCGCGTTATCCAGGGTGGCCTGCCTGCGGCAGGCCACCAATGACTACTTCAGATACCGTTCAAACCAGCCGACGGTACGCTGCTGCAAGTCGCGCTGATGCTCGGGCTTGCGGAAGGAATGACCTTCGCCATCGTAGATGAACAGGCTGGACGGCACGCCCATGGCACGCAAGCCGTGCCAGAATTCCAGCGACTGGGCGGCCGGCGTTTCCACGTCGCGCTCACCCACGTAGATCAGGGTCGGCGTCTTTGCCGCCTTGATCGATTCGATGGGCGACGCCTTGCGGTAGACGGCCGGGTTGTCATACGCGGACGCGCCGAAGAACGGGATCATCCACTGGTTGATGCCGTTCTGGCCGTAATAGCTGATCCAGTTCGACACGCCCGCGCCCGCCACGGCCGCCTTGAAACGGTCGCTGTGCGTGACGCCCCACATGGTCATGAAACCGCCATACGAATGGCCGATCAGGCCCAGGCGCTGGCCGTCGACGGGCGCCACTTTTTCCACCGCATTGATGCCGGCCAGGATGTCGCGCCAGTCGCCGCCGCCAAAGTCGGCCATGTTGGCACGCGTAAATGCCTGGCCCTGGCCGAAGCTGCCGCGGGGATTGGGCAGGAAGACGAAATAGCCTTTTTGCGTCAATTCGCGGATCAGGGTGCTTGCCGCCACATAACGGGGCGAGGCCGCGGCGCCGGGCCCGCCATGCACGTTGACGATCATCGGGTAGCGCTTGCCGGCCTCCACCGACAACGGTCCCAGCAGCCAGCCTTGCACCTTGTATTGTTCGTTGTTCCAGCCCACGTTTTGCACCGTCAGCTGCGGCGCAAAACCGTCATTATCGCGCGTGATTTTTTTCAGCTGGCCCACCGGTCCCGCCACCAGGTAGCTGGCGTGCGTAAAGTCTTCCTGCGCGGCAGCGGCGTGCCGGCCATCGGCGCTGAATGACAAGCGGCCGTCGCTGCCGCTGCTGCTGAGCTCACCGAGCATCACCGGCTGGGCCGGACCGGCTTGCGCATCGACAGGCACCAGCGCCAGCTGGGAATCGATCAGTGCGGTCGCCAGCAAGCCGGCGCCGCGCCAGACGACGCCATTGAAGGTGCCGCGATAGTCTGGCGTGAGATTGCGCGGCGTGCCGCCGGCCAGGGGGACCGTGTACAGGTCGCCGCCGATGGAGCCGAAATCGCTCATCAGGCCGCCGATGAAGACCACCGTCTTGCCGTCCGGCGAGACCGAGGGCAGGTTCAGCTGCATGGCCGGCGACGCGATCACGCGCAGCGCGCCCGTGGCCCCATCAATATGGCTGAGCTTGGCAACCCACCAGTTGCTGTCGCCATTGCCCTGCGCGCTCGTGGCAACAAAGCCACGGCCATCGGGCGTCCAGTTGTATTCATACACATAGGTATCGCTGGGCGACAGCAGACGCGGCTCACCGCCGCTGACAGGCACGACGGCGATGCGCTGGGCATCGTCTTCGCTGCCCACTTCGCCCACCTGACGCGCGCCCGCCTCGACGGCGCCGGCCAGCTTGCGCGCGCCCACCGTCGCGAGCAGGGCCAGCTGCTTGCCATCGGGCGACCAGCGCGCCGTACTGGCCACACCTTTGATGCTCGTCAATATCTGGGCTTGCGCCTGTGTCATCGTGGCCAGGTACAGATGCGCCATGCCCGCCTTGGCATCGTAGCCAACAAAGGCCAGCTGCCTGCCGTCCGGCGACCAGCTGGGCTTGTCGTACGAGCACACGGCGCAAGGGTCGAATTGCTGGACGATGGCGCCGTTGGCAGCGTCGCGCACGACGATGGCCGCATGCGGGCGCTGCGGCTGTTCACCGGCCTTGCTCGACTCGATGGCGGCAATGCGCTGGCCATTGGCCGACAGGGCAACGGCGCGGTAGTCGCGCAACGCCGGCTCGGCTGCAGGAGCAGCGTGCGCCGTGGTGCCCAGAAGGCTGCTTGCCAGCAAGCCGCATGCGGCCAGATCAGTTATTTTCATCATGTAAATTCCAGTTAAGAATAAAAAAAACCGCCGGCAAGCGCGGCGGTTTCGGATGGAACAGACTGCATCAGCGGGCCTTCTTGCCCAAGTGCGAATGCCGCATGCTGTACAAGAAATAAATGGCCACGGTCACCGCCATCCACACGCTGAATACGACAAACGTCGTATGCGGCAAATCGCGCATGATGTACAGGCAAGCGAGCACGCTGAGGCCAGGAATCACATACGGCCCGAACGGCACGCTGAAGCCTTCGATGCGGTTGGCGCCCTGCTTGTGACGCAGCACGGGCACGGCAATCGACACCACCATGAACGCGGTCAGGGTGCCGATGCTGACCATGTCCCACAGGTAAGTGGCATCGACGGAGCCCGCCACCACGGCCACCACCAGGCAAACGATGATGGTATTGCTGACCGGCACCAGGGTGCGCGGATGAATCTTCTGGAACGACTTCGGGATCAGGCCGTCGCGGCTGACGGCAAACAGGATGCGCGTCTGGCCGTAGATCGTCACCAGGGTCACGCTGAAGACGGAAATGACGGCGCCAGCCGACAGCACCAGCGCGGGCCAGGTCTTGCCCGTGACGTTTTGCAGGATCACCGCCAGGCCCGCTTCCTGGCCTTCGAACAGCTTGGCCTGCTGCGCGCCCAGGGCGGCCACGGCCACCAGCAGGTAAAACACGGTGACGATCAGCAAGGCGCCGAGGATGCCGCGCGGCACATTGCGCGTGGGATTTTTCACTTCGTCGCCCGCCGTCGCCACCGTATCGAGGCCGATGAAGGAGAAGAAGACGGTGCCGGCCGCAGCCGTCACGCCCGTCATGCCGGCAAAGCCCTTGCTGTTGTCGGCATTAAAGAAGGGGAAGAAATTGTCGGCATTAAAACCGGAAAACGCGATGACGATGAAAAACACGAGGATCGCCAGCTTGATGATGACCATGATGGCGTTCATCAGGGCGGACTCCTTGGCGCCGCGCAGCAGCAGGAAGCCGCACATGCAGATCAGGAAGATGGGCGGCAGGTTGATGTGGCCGGCATGAAACTCCATGCCATGCGGGCCAGAAACGATCATCGGCGTGCGCAGCATCTCGGGAATATGCCAGCCAAAGGCATTTTCCAGGAAATTATTCAGGTAGGACGACCAGCCGATGGCCACGGCACTGCCCGCCAAGCCGTATTCGAGCAGCAGGCAGGCGGCCATGATGAAGGCCAGGAACTCGCCCACGGTGGCGTAGGCAAACGAATACGAGGAGCCGGAAGCGGGAATGCGGAACGACAATTCCGCATAGCACAAGGCCGTCAAACCGGCCGTGATGGCGGCGATCAAAAAGGACAGGACGACCGACGGGCCGGCCTTGGGCACGGCTTCGACCATGGTAAAGAAAATGCCCGTGCCGATGGTGGCACCGACGCCGATCATGGTGAGGGAAAACAGGCCGATGGACCGGCTCAAGCCACTGCTGCTGAGGCCTTCACCATATTCGACCGTGGTATCGATCGGCTTGGTGCGGCAAAGTTTCTGGACCAGGGTTTGGCTCACTAGCATTCCTTTATGAGGCATGCACTTGAACACCTGCCAAAACCTACTGCGCGTCGTGATTTGCGGCCTGCGATGCTCACTGTGCATTCGCACAGCTGCGCTTCTTAGCCACAACTCGCATCCGCTCGCTACGGTTTTGTCAGGTGTCGTTCGAAACATGACGGGTAAAAACACTTAAAAATGGCGCTCCGGCCCTACCTGGCAAAAAACCGGAAAGATCGCGTCCATTTTCAAAACTAAGCGATTATAGGGCTTTCATCGGCTCAGCTAAACAGAAGTTTGATGCAAGGAAACAACGCCAGGCGTGCGCCATCAAACGCGCACTGGCGCTAGCGCTGCATGGAATTGCCAATATGAAAGAAAAAGCGCGCCGCTGCAAGAGCAGGGGCGCGCTTTTGATTCAGCTCAACTACGCCGAATTACTTTTTACCGTGCGGCACATCGGCCGGCGGCCAGCCTGCTTCGTAGCCTTGCGGCACGTCGTCGCGGCGTTCTTTCGGCGCCAGGCCCAGCACGTAGTACAGCACCGTCAGCAGGATCAGCCAGGCAGGCCCCACCATCAGGGCGATGCGCGTATCGGGGAAATACGCCATCAAGCCGATCACCAGCGCCAGGAAAGCCAGCGAAATCCAGGAACCGTAGGGCGCGAACGGCATGCGGAAGGCCAGGTTCTTGATTTCCAGCGGCGTCAAGGTCTTGCGGAACTGGATCTGCGTGACGAGGATCACGCCCCAGGTCCAGACGGCGCCGAAGGTAGAAATCGAGGTGACCCAGATAAACACTTTTTCCGGCACCAGGTAGTTCAGCAGCACGCCCAGCAGCAGCGCAAACACGGACACCAGGATGGCGCGGCGCGGCACGCCGCTGGCCGTGGTTTCCGCAAACGCCTTCGGCGCCTGGCCTTGCTGCGCCAGGTTGTACAGCATGCGGCCCGTGCTGAAGATGCCGCCATTGCACGAGGACAAGGCTGCCGTCAGCACGACGAAGTTGATGATGCCCGCTGCCGTCTTGATGCCCAGGCGTTCGAACGTCATCACGAACGGGCTGCCCGAGGTACCGATTTCATTCCATGGATAGATCGACAGGATGACGAACAAGGCGCCGACATAGAAAATCAGGATGCGCCAGAACACGGAATTGATAGCGTCGGGAATCGATTTCTTCGGGTTCGCCGCTTCGCCGGCCGTCAGGCCGATCATTTCCACGCCCAGGTAGGCAAACATCACCATCTGCAAGGACATCAGCACGCCCTGCGCGCCGTTCGGGAAGAACCCGCCATGCGTCCACAGGTTCGAGATGCCGATGGCCACGCCGCCGTTGCCGAAACCGAAGATGATCATGCCCGTGCCGCCGACGATCATCAGGATGATGGTGACGACCTTGATCAGGGCAAACCAGAATTCGAACTCGCCATACGCTTTCACGGCCAGCAGATTGATCGCGCCCATGGAACCCAAGGCCGCCAGGGCCCAGATCCAGCGCGGCACGTCGGGGAACCAGATGCCCATGTAGATGGCGACGGCGGTAATTTCGGCCACGCATGTGACCAGCCACAGGAACCAGTAATTCCAGCCCGTCAGATAGCCTTGCAGCGGTCCCAAGTAATCCTGGGCGTAGCGGCTGAAGGAACCGGCCACGGGATTGTGCACGGCCATTTCACCCAGCGCGCGCATGATCATGAAGATGACCGCGCCACCGATGATGTAGGACAGCATGATGCCGGGACCGGCCATCTTGATGGCGTTGCCGGAACCCAGAAACAGGCCCACGCCAATCGCGGCGCCCAGCGCCATCAGGCGGATCTGCCGCTCGCCCAGGCCTCGGTGCAAGCCTTGTTCACTCGTTTTCATTACGTGTCTCCGTTTTTTTCTTGAATACACCGATCCCTCCACCCAATGGCGGTTCCGCTCTTGCTGGAAGGGAAGGAAACGGTGAGCCGGCGGCAATCGCCGGCATGCTCAGACGATCAGGCCAGTTCGGCGATCAGTTCGATCTCGACGCAAGCGCCCAGCGGGATTTGCGCCACGCCGAAGGCGGAGCGCGCATGCTTGCCGCTGTCGCCGAAGACTTCGACGAACAGTTCCGAGGCGCCATTGGTGACCAGGTGCTGTTCCGTGAATGTGGAGGTGGAATTGACCAGGCTCATGACCTTGACGATGCGCTTGACCTTGTTCAAGTCGCCGCCGCACGCGTCTTGCAGGGTAGCGATCAGTTCGATGGCGATGCCGCGCGCAGCGATCTTGCCTTCTTCCGTGGTGACGTCCTTGCCCAGCTGGCCGACCCAGACCTTGCCATCCTTCTTGGCCAGGTGGCCGGACAGGAAGACGGTATTGCCCGTGCGGGCATGCATCACATAAGCGGCAGCTGGCGCAGCAACGACTGGCAGTTCGATGTTGAGGGCTTTGAGTTTTTCGTAAAACGACATGCTATTTCTCCAAGAAAACAATATAAACGAAACCGAAATTCATGAGCGGCAGGGCAAGGACGGCGTCGCCCTGGCAGCGCGGCAGTGACCGACAACAGTGCCAGATTAAACGTCATCATATTGGTGAACCAGCAGTTTTAGTTCACAAATAGGCCCGGTTATTCAGTGGATTATACCGACAATCAAACAAAATTCAGCATCGGTTCATGAAGCATGCTCTCCAGGCATCGAGCGTGTATTTTTTCATTCAATTATCATTTATGCAATGTCAAGCCCTCCGGGTCAAGGTTTATCGCTTCCAGAAATAGCCGGTCATGCGAAACCACAAGTAACGCCCCCTGATATTGCAGCAGCATCTGCTCGAGCGCCTGCAGGCTGGCCAGGTCCAGGTGATTGTCCGGTTCGTCGAGCAGCAGCAACTGAGGCGGCGCCTGCGCATACAGTTCGGCCGCCAGCGCCACCTTCATGCGTTCGCCCCCGCTGAGCAAATGGCTGGGCATGGTGGCGCGCGCGCCGGCAATGCCCAGCAGCGCCAGCCGCGTGCGCAAGTCCCCTTCCGCCAGGATGCTATTGCGAGCCTGCAAGCGCTGCACGGCGCTGCGGTCTCCTTCGCGCGCGCCCGCATGCTGGTCCAGCCAGGCGATCCTGGCATGGCATTGCACGGTGCCGCCGGCGGGCGCCAGTTGCCCGGCGATCACGCGCAGCAGGGTCGACTTGCCGCTGCCATTGTCTCCCGTCACGGCCAGGCGGCGCGGCCCGCTCAGTACCAGGTTGAGGGCATGCGCCTGGCCATGCGGCAAGACCACGTCGCGCAATGCCAGGATCAACTTGCCGTTCGGCACAGCGCTGTCGGGCGCCAGCAGCAGCCGCTCGGCCTCGGGCGCGCAGCGGGCGCTGGCGTCCATTACCCGTTGCTGGCGCGCCTGCTGCGCTTCCTGCGCGCGCACGCGCAGCTTGCCCTGGCTATCCTGGCTTTTCTCCTTTTTCGCATCCAGCAAGAGCTTGCTTTGATTGCCTTCCCGGCCCTCGCGCTCGCCACGTCCCACGCGGCGCTGCTGGCGCTCGGCCTGCTGCTGCGCTTCGCGCTGTTCGCGTCGGGCGCCGGCCTTTTCCGCCTGCAAGGCAGCAGCGTAGCCGGCCTGCTCCAGCGCGCGCTGTTGGGCATACCAGGAATAATTGCCGCCATAGCTGCGCAAACCCTGCGGCGACAATTCGGCGACGGCATCGACGTGCTCCAGCAGCGCGCGGTCATGGCTGATCAGCAGCAAGCCGCCGGACCAGCGCGCCATCTGCGCCACCAAGCGGGCGCGCTGCTGCGCATCGAGATGGTTGCTCGGTTCATCGAGCACCAGCCAGTCCGCCTGCGACAGCCAGGCGCCCTGCAAGGCGATGCGCTGGCGTTCGCCGCCGCTGAGGCTAGCCGTGGGCGTGTCCGCGTCGACATGGCGCAGATCGAGCGCATCGAGCGCCTGGCGCAAACGGGCCGGGGCATCCCAGCGCTCGCCCACCAAGGCGTAGTCGGCTTCGTCGATGCTGCCGGCGGCGATGCGCGCCAGCGCAACCAGCAAGCCCTCCATGCCGGCGAGCGCCGCCACGGTAGGATAGTGTTGCGGATCGAGTTCCTGCGCCACGTAATGCACGCTGCCGTCGCAGCGCACGGCGCCGCCCGATGGCTGCTCCTGGCCCGCCAGCAGGCGCGCCAGCACGCTCTTGCCCACGCCGTTATCGCCGACGAGGCCGATACGTTGCGGGGCAAAGGAAAATTGCAAATCGGAAAACAGCACCCGGCCATCGGGCAAGGCATGGGACAGACGGTCGAGTTGTAGTAATGCGGGCATGGATACTCCTGGTACGTGCAGACAGGGCTGGCGAACCCGCGCGGCGCAAGGCGCCGTGGCGGGAAGGGCGAGGCCGTGCACAGCACGGCAGTATCAATGGCGCATGTCGAAGCGTCCTGGAGAAAGGGGAAGAAGCGTCAGTGTAGCAGAGACAGCCGGTTCAGCGCTGGCCCAGGCTCGTGTCGCCGAACAGGTTCTTGTACTCGCGCGGCTGCGAACGCCAGTACTGGGGCGGCGCCTGCACCTGTGCGCCCAGCTGGGCCGCCGCATGCCAGGGCCAGCGCGGGTCGAACAGGATGGCGCGCGCCAGCGCCACCATGTCGGACTGGCCGTTGGCAACGATGTCTTCCGCCTGCTGCGCTTCCGTGATCAAGCCCACGCTGATGGTGGGCAAGCCGCTGTCGCGCTTGATGCGTTCGGCAAACGCCACCTGGTAGCCAGGCCCCACGGGGATTTGCTGCTGAGGCGAAATGCCGCCGCTGGAGACGTGGATGAAGTCGGCGCCCAGCTGCTTGAGTTCCTGCGCGAAGCGCACGCTTTGCTCGATCTCCCATCCGCCGTCGACCCAGTCGGTGGCGGAAATGCGCACGCCCACGGCCACGCTGGCGGGCACGGCGGCGCGCACGGCTTCATATACTTCCAGCGGAAAACGCATGCGGTTTTCCAGGCTGCCGCCATACGCATCGGTGCGCTGATTCGACAGGGGCGACAGGAACTGGTGCAGCAGATAGCCGTGCGCCGCGTGCAGTTCGATGCCTTCGATACCGAGCGCATGCACGCGCTGGGCGGCCGCGACAAAGGCGCCCTTGATTTGCAACAAGCCCATCTCGTCGAGGGCGATCGGCACCGTTTCACCGGGCGCGTGGGCGATGGCCGACGGCGCCACCGTTTGCCAGCCGCCCTCGGCCAGATGCACGCAGGCACCGCCCTGCCAGGGCGCGCGGCTCGACGCCTTGCGTCCCGCATGGCCCAGCTGCACCACCAGCGGCATCGGG
Source organism: Janthinobacterium violaceinigrum (assembly GCF_009208555.1). Lineage (GTDB taxonomy): Bacteria > Pseudomonadota > Gammaproteobacteria > Burkholderiales > Burkholderiaceae_D > Janthinobacterium > Janthinobacterium violaceinigrum. Next base: position 167,516 of record NZ_WFLI01000007.1, read on the forward strand.
GCGTGGCGGCGGATCGCCTGCACCACCTTGCCCAGCGCCGCTTGATTCGCGTCCGACCACAGGCCCAGGTCCTCGGCCGAGATGCGTCCCTCGGGCGAGACGGCCGTCGCTTCCGTCATCAGCAGCCCCGCGCCGGACAGGGCCAGGTGGCCCAGGTGGATCATGTGCCAGTCCGTGGCGTTGCCATTGTCGGCCGAGTACTGGCACATGGGCGCGATGGCGATACGGTTGGCCACTTGCAGCGGCCCCAGTGCATACGGCGTGAATAGCTGGCTCATGGCGGACTCCGGAAAAGGGGAAGCACCGATTCTACTGTGCTTTGGAAAGCGCGGCTTACACCTGCTTACGTTTGATACAGCGCAGGGGCTAGCCTTGCGCAGGCGCGGCCGTTAATCTGGACACATCAACAACACAGCAACACCACCGCAACATATTGCCCCCCAGGAGAACACATGAACACGACGACTACCGCCAACCGCATCCACCCCTTGATGGCCGGCGCCGCCATTTCCGTCACGGTCCTGTGCCTGGTGGGCGCGGCGTCCATCGCCGGCATCCTGCCCAATTCGCGGGCCAACGTGCCTGCCACGCCGGCCATCCCTGCGGACGTGGCGGCGCTGACGCCAGCGAGCGCGGCAGCCCTGGCAGCGCCCGTAGCCGCCCCGCTCGCCGCTCCCGTCGTGGCGCAGGCCACTCCGGCACCGGCGCCGGCCCCCGTCGTGCACAAGCGCGTCGTGCACCACACGCAAGTGGCGCAAGCGCGCCCTGCCTACAACGATAACAACGATGGCTACCGCGACACGGCTTACCGCGAACCCGTGCGCCAGCAGCAGCCGGCACCGGCACCGGCCCAACCCAACTACGTGGGCATCGGCACGGGCGCCGTCATCGGCGGCTTGATCGGCAATCAGGTCGGTGGCGGCCGCGGCAAGGCGCTGGCGACCGTGGCCGGCGTGATCGGCGGCGGCATGCTGGGTAACGCGGTACAGAACCAGGTGCAGCAGCCGCAACGTTAACAAACCTGCTGCGCGTCGGCTTTGCGGCCTGCGATGCTCACTGGGCTTCAGCCCAGTTGGGCTTCTCGGCCGCCCATCATCGCCGCTCGCGACGGTTTTTCAGGCACATCAATCGTAAGGGCCAAGATAGTCGAGCTTGCCCACGGCCACGCCATTGTTTCGCAGGATGGCGTGGACCATGGAGACGTGAAAATAGAAATTGGGCAAGGCAAAACTGAGCAGGTAATCGTCGCCCGAGAATTTCGTGCCTGCATCGGTCCAGTTCAGCACCACTTCCTTCTGCGCGCTGCCCGCCATCTGTCCCGCATTCACGCTGTCGATGTAGGCGATGGTGTTGGCGATGCGCTCTTGCAGCTGCTCGAACGACGTTTCGTTATCGTCGAATTTCGGCGCCGGCACGCCGCTCAGGCGCTCGACCGACATCTTCGACGTGTCGCTGGCGCGCTGCACCTGCGCCGTCAGGTCCAGCATGTCGGGCGCCAGCTGCGCACCCAATAAAATCTCGGGCACAATGCCATCTTCCTCCACATGCGCCTGGCCCTTTTCCAGCAAGGCCGAGACGACTTTCAAGCCGCGGATGAAGACGGGGATGGTTGCCTGATACATGGACACGGACATGGCGCACTCCTGATAATGGACGATGCGCCAGTGTACCCGAGGCTTCGTGTTCCGGCAGCGCGCGCCATGCCGCTCCCGTGCGCCAGCGCACCGAGCGGCCCAATTGCCCTTACTTTTCCAGGTTGACCTTGCCATCCGGCGCATGGCCGGGCTGTTCTGCCGGTTCCGCTTGCGGCAGCGGCTGCGGTGCGGGCTGGTCCTTGCGCTTGCCGCCAAAGAACTTGACGATGGCCGCACCGGCGCCCACGACGGCCAGGATCAGTACTTTCTTGAAGGCCAGCAACAGCGCCAGCAGCTTGCCAAACAGGCCCAGCTTGCTGGCCACGCCGCCCGCCACCAGCGCCGCCAGGCCGTATTCGGCCACCTTGTCCGTCTTGCTGTCGAAATCCGTGTAGCGGTTACCCTCGGTAAATTCCGTGAACGCCGTCACTTGCTGCATTTCTTTCTTGATCGCCTCGATCTGCTGCATGCCGGCAATCGCGTTCAGGTTCAGCACGCCTTCGCGGCCCAGCACGCGCACGTTGTAGTTGAGCGAGTGCTCGCCGCCGTCGACCATCAGGTCCTTGGCCCAGTACAGCTTGTGCGTATCCTTGGCATAGCTGGGTTTTTCCGCCCAGCCCATCAAATGGATGCCGGGATAGCCCTGCTTCTTGCGCTCCGCGTTATGTTCGAGCACGGACGCCTGCATATCCTTGAGCAATTCGTCATATTTGATGCTGTCCGCATCGTCGTCCTTGATGTGCCCTTCCTTTTCATACGTGACGATGACGCCCCAGCTATCGCGCTCGAGTACACTGGTCTTGGCGGGCACGATCATGCCCAGCGACATCATGCCCGGTGGATTGCCCCAGGCATCGACCAGCACGCGCTCGGCGTCCGTCGGCGACAGATAACGGAAGTTGGCAGGCAAGTCCAGGGTGGCGATGCCGCCCGGCAAAGTGATCTTGCCGCGCTGCAAGTGCAACTGGGCGAGGAATTGCTCGGCTGTCATTTCCGGCGCGGAAGCCTTGTCGTCGGCAGGGGCGGCAGCCGTCAGGCCGGAGAGGGTCAGGCACAGCAGGGCTGTCAACAGGCGTTTCAACATGATCGGTCCAAAAAAATTGCAAAGGGTAAATATTTTATATCAATTGATTGCTTAATGGATAATTATTTCCATGCGGAATTTTTTTACAAAAAAAGCGCCAGGCGGGTTTCCCCGGCTGGCGCCTGACGTACGAACACCGTACAGCGATTAAGACACGCGCACCACCATCAGACCGGCGCGCAAGCCCACCCGCACGTCCGGGTTGGGGAACACCACCAGCTCTTCCGCGTGCTGCACCGTGTAGACGTGGTCGCCATCGCTGGCGATCACGGCGTGCTGCGGCAAGGACGTGAAATTCTGCGTGCTGCGATCAAACGCCATGCGGAATTCATCGCTGTGCTTGATGATTTCCTGCGCCACCTTGAACACGTGGGGCGCCGCCTTGACGGGCTGCGCAGGCTGGCCCCGCAACAAGCCGTCCAGCGCCCGCGACACGTCGTCGAACAGGGACAAGTCGTTCTGTCCCAGGGTGCCCACGCGGCCCAGCTCCACCGTGCTGGCGGCCGCGCCGAAGTGCTCGGCCGAATAATAGCTATACGTGCCGGCCGACTGCGGGTTCATGATGATGGCGCCGATGGCCGCCTGGCCCAGCCAGTCGACCAGCTGCGCCTTGGCCTCGTCGGCCACCAGGTCGGGCACGATGGCAAACGTGGGATACACGGAAGGCCGGATGGCCGTGTGCAGATCCAGGTGCCAGCGCACGGGACCGGCCGCGCCGAAGAACGCTGCCGTGGCGGCGATCATTTCATCGGCGCGCGCGCTTTCCGCCGCCTGCGCCAGGCTTCCCCGCACGGGGCGGAACATGCGATTGAGGTCGGCGTCGATGAAACGCTTGCCGGCCCGGATCGCATCGACATTGCCCACGCAAACGAGCAAATCGACGGCCAGCTTCGACGCATCGCGCGACAGGGCGTCGAGCAGATGCGCGAGCACCTCGATCGGCCCCGTTTCGTCGCCATGCACGCCCACCGAGACGGCCACGCTGACGCGGCCCTCTCCCGGCTTGAGCACCTGCAGCATGCCGGGCGCCGGCAAGGCCACCGTGAAACCGGCGTCCGAGAACAGCTGCGCCACGGCGCCGAAATCGGCCTGTGCCAGCGCCTGCACCGCCGGCGGCAAGCCGCCGGTACCCTGCACTGCCTGTGTTACTGCTTGTGTTGCTGCTTGCGTCATTACACCGTCGCTTCCGCGGTAGGTTTCGCCGTGATTTTATTCACGGCTTCCGACAAGGTCCACACGTCCAGCATGGCTTGCTCCAGTTCCGTCGCCGCCACATAGGCCGACAGGCCCAGCGCGCCCGTCACCGCATCGACGGCCTTGCCCGCGTTGCCTTGCTCGGCACGCGCCAGCACCTGCGTCAGCAAACGCTGTTGCGTACGGCGCAGCGCCTGCTGCGCGTAGTTGCGCAACTGTTCCTGCGACTTGCCTTGCGCGGCCAGCTTCAGGCCGCGTTCCAGCGTATCGATGCCCGCCTGGCTGCGCAGGGCCAGGCCCACTTGCAGGAAGGCCGCCAGGTCCATCGAAGCAGGACGCGGCACGGACAGGGCAGGGAACAGGAAGCCGGAGACGACTTCCAGCGCATCGACCGCATCCCACGCCTGCACGAAGGCCGGCTTGAGGCCCGGCACCAGCGCTGCCTCGGACTTGATGCCGACGGCTTGCAGCAGCTCGCGCTTCGATTCCGCGCCAAACAGGCGCGTGAGTTCGGCCAGGCCCGCGCCGCGCAATTGCTCTGCCGGCACGGACAGCACGCCGGCGATCATCGTTTGCTGCAGCACGCGCGTTTGCGCATCGACCTTGATCGACACGGCACGCGGAATCGTCAGGGCATCCGCATCGAGCGCGTCGAACACGGGCGCCAGGTTCAGCGCCACCCAGGCCTGGCCCCAGGCCAGGATCACTGCCGATTCGTCCACGCCATGCTCGGATGCCAGGTTGCGTATCATCAGCGGACCGCAGCGGTTGATCACTTCATTGGCCAGCACGGTCGCCAGGATGGCGTTGGCCAGCGGGTGGTCGAGCGCCGAACGGGTTTCCACCAGCAGGGACGGGAAGTAGGGTTTGAGCACCGGCTCGGCCCACGTTTCGTCCGTCAGCGGCAGCGCGGACAGAATGCGCTTGAAGCGGTTCTTCACGTTGGCGATCACCACCGCCAGTTCCGGCGTGGTCAAGCCACGGCCGTCGGCCTTGCGGCGCGCCAGTTCGGCCACCGAAGGCAATTGCTCCAGCTCGCGCGACAGGGCTCCCTCTTCTTCCAGGCTGGCGATCAGGGCGGCATAGCCATCCTGCACGGCGCTCTCGCCTTGCGCCTGCAACTCGCGCACCAGCAAGTGCGTCTGCTGCGTGTTGTCGCGCAAGACCAGGCGCTCGACGTCGTCCGTCATCGCATACAGCTCGCGGTTGCGGTCGGCTTCCGTCAGCTTGCCCGCATTGACTTCCACGTCCAGCCAGATTTTCACGTTGACTTCATGGTCCGAGCAATCCACGCCAGCCGAGTTGTCGATCGCATCGGTGAAGATGCGTCCGCCCGCCAGCGCGAACTCGATGCGGCCTGCCTGCGTCGCACCCAGATTGCCGCCTTCGGCGACGACCTTCACGCGCAGCTCATTGCCGCTGACGCGGATATGGTCATTCGCGCGGTCCTTCACCTGGGCATGGGTCTCGCTGGAGGCCTTGATGTAGGTGCCGATGCCGCCGTTGTAGAACAGGTCCACGGGCGACTTCAGGATGCGGTGCATCAGTTCTTCGGGCGGCAGCGAGGTCTCGGCGATATCGAGCGCGGCGCGGATTTGCGGCGACAGCTCGATCGTGCGGGCGGAGCGCGGATACACGCCGCCGCCTGCCGAGATCAGCTCCTTGTTGTAGTCGTCCCACGAGGAGCGCGGCAAGGCAAACAGGCGCGCGCGCTCGTCGAACGAGACGGCGACGTCCGGCGTCGGGTCGAGGAAGATGTGGCGGTGGTCGAACGCGGCCACCAGTTTCAGCTGGCGCGACAGCAGTACGCCATTGCCGAACACGTCGCCCGACATGTCGCCCACGCCGACCATGGTGATCGGGGTGGTGTTCAGGTCGTGGTCCATTTCATAGAAATGGCGTTTCACGGCTTCGAACGCGCCCTTGGCGGTGATGCCCAGTTTCTTGTGGTCGTAGCCGTTCGAACCGCCCGAGGCGAACGCGTCGCCCAGCCAGAAACCGCGCTGCACGGCGATACCGTTGGCGATGTCCGAGAAGGTGGCCGTGCCCTTGTCGGCAGCCACCACCAGATACGGGTCGGCGTCGTCGAAGCACACGGTGTCGACGGGCGGGACGATATTGCCCAGCGAGCGGTTGTCCGTCACTTCCAGCAGACTGGAAATGAACAGGCGGTACACGGCTTCGCCTTCGGCCGCGATGGTTTCACGCACGGCGTCCTTCGGCATCATCTTGCAGACAAAGCCGCCCTTCGCGCCGGCCGGCACGATGACGGCATTCTTGACCATCTGCGCCTTCACCAGGCCCAGCACTTCGGTGCGGTAGTCTTCCATGCGGTCGGACCAGCGCAAGCCGCCGCGGGCGACAGGGCCGCCGCGCAGGTGCACGCCTTCGAAGCGGCGCGAGAACACAAAGATCTCGCGGTAAGGACGCGGTTCCGGTACCAGCGCCAGGCTGCTGGTGTCGAACTTGAAGATGATCTTGTCGCCGGCTTGATTGTTCTGGAAGTAGCTGGTGCGCAGGGTGGCGGCCATCAGGTCGGCCAGCGCGCCGAGAATTTCCTCGGTGTCAGCGTGGTTCACGGACGGCAGGCCGGCCTTGATGGTGGCGATGGCTTCCAGGGCGGCAGCATGCTGCGCGTCCGACAGCGACGGATCGAAGCGCTGCAGGAAGGCGTCGACCAGGGCTTTCACGTGGGCCGGCTGCTTGCGCAGGCTTTCGGCAATGTAGCGTACCGAGAAGCGGCTGCCCGTCTGGCGCCAGTAGCTGGTGTAGGCGCGCACCAGCTGCACTTCGCGCGTCGACAGGCCGCCTTCGATGACCAGGCCGTTCAGGCGGCCATCTTCGGCTTCATCGTTGAACAGGGCGGCAAACAGTTCCTGCGCCACGGCGACGACGGATGGCTGCGCCAGTTTCGCCGCGCTGGCGGCATCGACCGTCAGGCTGGTGACGAAATAGCGCGTGCCGTCCAGCGGCGAAATCGAAAATGCCTGCTCGCGGTCGATCGCCACGCCCGCGTTATGCAGCGCCGGCAGGATGGCCGACAGCGGCGGCACCTTGTTGGCCGAATACAGGCGGATGGTGGTGACGGCACCCGTCTCGATGCGCACGGCCACGTGCGATGGATCGGTGTTGCGCAAGATGGTGTCGAGGTCGCGGAAAGCGACGGCCGGCGCGGTAGCGGCCACGTAGTCGAGCGGCAGGGTGGCGCAGAGTTTGCGCAGGCTGGTGCGCAGGGCCACGTCGGGCACGGCGTCGGCCACGGCGGCAAAGCCGTTATGCCAGCCATCGAGCACGCCCAAGAGCGGCTGTTCGATATCCGTTTCCAGGTCCAGCGGGTAGCGGGCGGCGTGGGCGATCAGATAGACGCGCGCCAGGGGGCCGTCGGCCACCAGGGTCTGCGTGCTCACATGCGTGGCGCCGGAACTGGCTTGCAGCGCCTTGGCCAGGCTCGATGCCACGCTGGCGCTGTAGCGCTCGCGCGGCAGGTACACCAGCACGTTCAGGTGGCGCGCGTACACGTCGCGGCGCGCGAAGACCTTGGTGCGCGGCTGCTTGTACAGCGAGACGACGGCGCCGCATACTTGCGCCAGCCAGTCGAGGTCCGCTTCCAGTGCTTCGGTGCGCGGCAGGGATTCGAGGATCTCGCGGAATTTCTCGGCGCGGAAGCCTTGCTGGCGCACGCCGGCCAGGCTCAGTACCTTGGCCACGCGGCCGCGCGCAAAGGGCAGCGCCGCCAGCGGGGTGGAATTGCCGGCGCGGGTAAACAGGCCGACGAAGCAGTGTTCGCCCAGAATGGCGCCTTGCGCATCCGTGTCGCGCACGCCGATGAAATCGAGCTGCTGGTCGCGGTGCAGGGTGCCGGCCACGTCGGCCTTGACGATGGACAGCGCCGATTCGCGCTTGGCCAGGGTATCGAAATCGCCCGGGATATTCGCCAGGCAGGTGCCGTAGACGGGGTGCGCCGTATCCTGCAGCACGCCCACGCGGCTCGGGATGTCGCGTTCCAGTTCGCGCACGCCCGGCTTGACGCGGTAATACGCGTAGCCGAACACTTCAAAGCCGCCGCTGCGGGCCCATTCCAGGAAGGCGGCCACTTCCGCGCCTTCTTCGCCATGCTGGGCGGCGGCCGTGGCGACGGCTGCCAGGCGCTCGCTCATGGCGGCGCTGTCGCGGCGCACGACGGCGGCGTCGCGCGCCACCATGTCGATCGAGGCGACCAGCGCGGCCAGCGCATCGGGCGCCAGTTCTTCATCGAGCAGCACCAGCACGTACGATTCGAGCGGGTCGCCAGGCTGGCGCACCGCTTCCACGCTGCCGTCGGCGGCGCGGCGCACGGGCAGCACGGTATTCATCACGCCGCGCACGGCCAGGTGCTGGCGGCGCATGGCCATGACGATGGAATCGACCAGGTAAGGCATGTCTTCGTTCAGGATCAGCAAGGCGCTCGCCATGCCGCCACGGCCATCCGCATAGCGCAGGGTGGCGATTTGGCAGCCGCTGCCGGTGCGCTTGGCCGCTTGCGTAAAACCGTCGACCAGCACGGGCGCCAGGCTGCCGGGCGCGATGTCGGCCAGGTCTTCGGCGTCAAGCGAGTCCAGCCATGCCTGCACCAGTTGTACGACAGGCGCTGCCGCCTTGTTCGCATTGCCAGCCGCGTTAATCAGCTCCAGCGTTTGTGTACGCAAATCTTGTGGCGTGTGATTCATCTTGCATCTCCATTACGGTAATGTGAATGTCCAACGCTGTCGTTCGGGCTTGTGGCTGGGCGGCAGCGGTGTCAAGAGACGGGGGTCGCCCGTCCAATTCTGTGCTACGGATAGTCTGTCTCGGATTTTTTCTGTGTGTTTTTCTATCGCCTACAAGTCGTACAATCCCGGTAAGTTGAGGATGATCGTCAATTCTTCAAGCGCCGCATGCACTTCCAGCGCCAGCTGCGGGTCGGCCAGGTCGCTCGGCTCCAGATGGTCGCGGTAGTGCTTCTCCACCCACTGCACCAGCCGATGGTACAGCGCTTCCGTCATGATCACGCCCTGGTGCATGGCGCGCGCCTCGGTTTCCGTCAGGGCCACGCGCAAGCGCAGGCAGGCGGGCCCGCCGCCGTTGCGCATGCTCTGGCGCAGGTCGAAATGAATCAGTTCATCGACCGGGCCGCCGCTGGCCACCAGGCCTTCCAGGTAGCGCGCCACGGCGCGGTTTTCCTGGCATTCCTGCGGAATCACCAGCGCCATCCTGCCGCCCTCTTTCGTCAGCAGCTGGCTGTTGAACAGGTAGCTGCTGACGGCGTCCGCGATCGGCACCTGGCCCGTGTCCACGCGCAGCGCCTGCAAATCGGCCCCCGTGGCGGCAACGGCACGGTGCAACTGCGACAGGCTTGCCTCTTCGTCCGCAAACGCCTGCTCGTGATAGAACAGCACATTGCCATTGCCGACGGCGATGACGTCGTTATGGAACACGCCCTGGTCGATCACGTCCGGATTCTGCTGCACGTACACGGTGCGCTTCGCATCCAGGCCATGCAGGCGCGCCACGGCTTGCGACGCTTCCAGGGTCTGGCGCGCCGGGTAGCGCTTCGGCGACGGCGCCGATGGATCGAACTCCACGCGACCATACACGAACAGCTCGACCGATGGCGCGCCGTGGTTCGCGCCCAGGCGCGTGTGGTTGGCCGCGCCCTCGTCGCCAAAGGCGGGCGTCGACGGCAGCGCGTCATGCACGGCAAAGTGCCTGTCGTCGCTGAAAATGGCGCGCAGGCTGCGCGCCGACTGCGCGTGCTCGAAGGCGCGGTGCAACTTGTTATTCAGGTTGGCGGCCGTAAAATGCACGCGGCCATCGTGCGTGTCCGCCGACGGGCTGACCGTGGCGGCGTTCGCCGTCCACATGGGCGAGGCCGAATACGCGCAAGCGAGGATGACGGGCGACTCCTTGTAGGCGCGCGCCAGCACCTCGGCGTCCGTGCCCGTGAAACCGATGGAGCGCAGCAGGCGGAAATTGGGCCGGTCCTGCGGCGGCAGCAAAGCTTGCGCAAAGCCGCGCGCGGCCAGCGCACGCATCTTGGCCAGGCCCTGCAAGGCGGCCTGCTTCGGATTCGAAGCGCTTTTCACATTGCTGAACGAAGCCACGTTGCCAAACGAGAGCCCCGCATAGTTATGCGATGGGCCCACCAGGCCGTCAAAATTGTATTCGCGCGTGCTGTGCATGGGTATGTCCTTCAAAACTTAAAAATTCAGGCCGGGCGACAGCTTGGCCGGCATTTCCAGTGCGCTGTTCTCGATCGAGGCGACCGGATAGGCGCAGTAGTCAGCCGCGTAATAGGCGCTCGGACGGTGGTTGCCCGACTTGCCGATGCCGCCGAACGGCGCCGTGCTGGCCGCGCCCGTGGTAGGACGGTTCCAGTTGATGATGCCGGCGCGCGCGCGCACCTGGAAGGTTTGCCACAGGGCCGGATCGTCGGACAGCAAGGCGGCGGCCAGGCCGAATTCGGTGGCGTTGGCCACCTTCAGGGCCGCATCGAAATCGGCCACGCGTATCACTTGCAGCAAGGGGCCGAACCACTCTTCGTCCGGAATGCCAACGGCGCCGGTGACGTCGACGATGCCGGCCGTCACAAAGCCCGCCTGCGGATTCAACTGGCGCATCTGCAGCAGGGTGGTGCCGCCCTTGGCCACCATGTCCGCCTGCGCCTGCACCAGGCGCGCGGCCACGGCGCTCGATACCACTGGACCCATGAAGGGCTGCGGCTGCGCATCGGATGCGCCGATGCCCAGCTTCGCCGCCACTTCCACCAGGCGCGCGACAAACGCTGCACCGGCTGCATTGTCCTGCACCACCAGGCGGCGCGCGCAGGTGCAGCGCTGGCCGGCCGAGACAAAGGCGGAAAAGATCGCGTGATGCACGGCCGCATCCACGTCCTGCACATCCCACACGACGAGGGCATTGTTGCCGCCCATTTCCAGCGCCAGCATCTTGCCCGGCTGGCCGCCGAACTGGCGGTGCAGGCTGATGCCCGTCTGGCAGGAACCCGTAAACAGCACGCCGTCGAGGTGCGCATTGGCGCCCAGGGCCACGCCAGTGTCGCGCCCGCCGTTGACGAGGTTGACGACGCCGTCCGGCAAGCCCGCCTGCTGCCACAGCTGCACGGTTTTCACGGCCGTGCGCGGCGCATATTCGCTGGGCTTGAAGACGATGGTGTTACCGGCGATCAGGGCCGGCACGATGTGGCCGTTCGGCAGGTGACCGGGGAAGTTATACGGGCCGAACACGCCGAACACGCCATGCGGGCGGTGGCGCAGCACGGCGTCGCCATCGGCGATCTTGCTTTGCGTGACGCCCGTGCGCGCGTGATACGACTGCACCGAGATATCGATCTTGTTGGCCATCGTGGCCACTTCCGTGCGCGATTCCCACAAGGGTTTGCCCACTTCTTCCGAGATCAGCAGCGCCAGCGCTTCGGCGTGCTCCTTCAGCAGCTCGCGGAAGCGCACGCAGATGGCGATGCGTTCTTCGACGGGCGTATCGGCCCACGCTTCGAACGCTGCGCGGGCGGCCCGGCAAGCCTGTTCCACTTCGTTGTCCGTCGCTTCCAGGCTGGCCCAGGTCTGCTTGCCGTTCGACGGATCGATGGTGACCAGTTCGCGGCCCGTGCCTGGCAGCCAGGCGCCGTTGATGAAGTTCGATGCTGCGGTAGATGAATGAAGGTCGGACGATTTAGACATGGAGATGCTTCCTCGGGTTGAGTGACAAGGTGCGCACGGTGTCGCCATTGCGGCTACGCAGCAGATGCAGTTCATCGTCATCGAGCGCGATCTTGCCGCTGTGCGGATTGGCGCTGGTGACGATCATGCGGAAATCTTTCAGGTCGGTGTTCGACACCAGATACGGCTCGGCCTGGGCAAGGTCGCTACAGGCTTCCGGTACCGCCTCGGCGTCGAGCACGGCAGGCATGCTGTCGCGCATGGCACGCAGCTCGGAGACGCGCGCCTGCAGCACGGGACCGGCGTCGAAAATATCGACATAGCCTTCGAAGTGCAAGCCTTCCTGTTCCAGCAGGCGGCGCGCGGGCGCCGTGCTCAGATGCACCTTGCCGATGACTTCCTGCGCCTCGTCGGGCAGGTAGGCCACGTACATGGGCTGGCGCGGCATCAGTTCGGCGATGAACGATTTTTTTCCCAGGCTCGTCAGGTCGTCGACGTGGTGGAAATCCATCTTGAAGAAGTGGCGGCCCAGGCCCTCGTAGAACGGCGAGCTGCCGTCCGGCGCCTGGTAGCCGCGCATTTCCGCGATCAGCTTTTCCGTGAACAGGTGCGGGAACTGGGCGATGAACAGAAAGCGGCTTTTCGACAGCAGCTTGCCGTTGTTGCCGCTGCGGTAATCGGGGTGCAAAAACAGCGAGCACAGTTCCGTGCTGCCCGTCAGGTCGTTCGACAGGTACAGCGTTTCCATGCGCGTAAACACATCAAGCTCGCGGCTCGAGTGCACGAGCGTGCCGATGCGGTAGTTGTAGAACGGTTCGTCCAGGCCCACGGCGCCCTTGATGGCGCACACGCCGGCCAGGCGGCCCGTGTCGGTATCCTCCATGACGAACATATAGTCGCGCTTTTCGGGCGGGATCGTTTCGGCGAACGAGGCGCAGGCGATGGCCAGGCGGTCGCCCAGCATTTTCATGTCCGGCTTGAGGGTGGTCATGCCGGTGCCGACCTGGCTGGCCAGGCCGTACAGGGCGTCCAGGTCAGAAGCGTTGATGGCGCGTACTACTAGCATAATGTTCTCTCGGTTAGATGCGTACGCAGATGACGCTGTCGCCTTCGGCCACGGCCAGCGCCTCGAGCAGCTCGGCCGGCAAGCCGACGGTGTCCTGCCCTTCGAGCGCATCGCAGGTGAAGGTGACGGCGCGGAAGTTGCGCTCCGCGCCCGAAGCGATCGCGTAATGCACTTTCAGGCCCGTGCGGCTGGGCGTGACGCCTGCGACGACACGGCGCGTGAGCGAGCCCGTAAACGAGCGCAGCGAATTCTTGTGCGCCTGCAGGATCGGGCCGCCATCGAAGATGTCGATGTAATCGTCGGCTTCGAAACCTTCTTCCGTCAGCAGATTGAACGCCAGTTCGCCGCTCGGGTGGATCTGGCCCATGGCCGCCTGCGCGTCGCCGGGCAAGAGCGGCACGTACACGGGGTAATGCGGCATCAGCTCGACGATCAGGGTGCGGTTGCGCGCGCCGCCGATGACTTTCTCCGCATCGAGGAAATCCATCTGGAAGAACTTGCGGCCCAGCGCATCCCAGAACGGCGACTGGCCGTTGGCGTCCGTGATGCCGGCCAGCGGCACGAAGAAACGATCGCCGAAACGGTGCGGTGCCAGCACGGCGAACAGCAGCCGCGCGCGCGACAGCAAGGCCGCCTCCAGGCCCGCCTGCTCCATATTGCGCACATAGAAGCCGGACAGCTGCGAGTACGCCGTCAGCTCCGAACACAGGGTCAGCGCATGCACGCTGTGACTGATGTTCAGGTCGCGCGAGACTTGCTGGATGACGTCGTTGCGAAAGGAAAAATAAGTACCGTTCGAGCCGGCCGAGGCGAAGATGGCGGCCGTACCGAGGATGCTCTTGTCGAGCAGGGATTCAAGCACGAAGAGATACGACTCTTCGCTGGGGATGTCGACATGGGCGGCAAACGAGGCGATGGAGCGCTCGACGGAGGCGGCGATTTTTTCACGCGTCTTCGGCAGGGTATGGACACCCGGCATGGTTACCGCGGCCAGCGCTTCGAGGGCTGCGATATCCGCAATTTCTACCGGACGGACAACATACATGGATACTCCTTCAGTGCAGACAATGCCAGGGTAGAACCAAGCCGGCCCGCAGCAAAGCGGCGGGCCGGTGATCAAACAGGGAGCGAGGCTAGCCTCAGGCTTTCAGCATGCCGTCGATGGCCACGCGCAGCAGGCGGCCCGCTTCGGCAATCTGTTCGTCCGAGACGATCAGGGCCGGCGCCAGGCGCACCACGTCCATACCGGCGATCAGCACCATCAAGCCTTGCGCTTCGGCCGCTTTCTGGATGTCCTTCGCGCGGCCCTTCCAGGCATCGCTGACTACCAGGCCCAGCAGCAAACCGCTGCCGCGCACGGCGGAGAATACTTGCGGATAATCCGTGATCAGGCCTTGCAGCATGGCGATGGTATTGACGCTCGCATCCTTGACGCGGGCCAGGAAGGCCGGCGTGTTGATCGTCTCCAGCACGGTCAGGGCCACGGTGGCGGCCAGCGGGTTGCCGCCGTAGGTGGTGCCGTGCGTGCCGACGGCCAGGGTTTGCGCCAGTTCATTGGTGGTCAGCATGGCGCCGATCGGGTAGCCGTTGCCCAGCGCCTTGGCGGCCGTCAGGATGTCCGGCGTGACGCCGTAGCCCATGTAGGCGAACAACGCGCCAGTGCGGCCCATGCCGCACTGGACTTCGTCGAAAATCAACAGGGCGCCCGTCTTGTCGCACAGGGCGCGCAGTTCCTTGAGGAACTCCGGATTGCCGGGCACCACGCCGCCTTCGCCTTGTACCGGCTCGACGATCACGGCGCACACGTCATCGCCGATGGCGGCGCGCGCCGCTTCGATGTCGTTGTAGGCGATGTGGTCGATCGATGGCGGCAGCGGCTCGAAGCCTTCCGTGTACTTGGCCTGGCCGCCGACGGACACCGTAAACAGGGTGCGGCCGTGGAAAGAGCTGAAGCACGAAATGATGCGCGACTTGTGCGCGCCGAACCTGGTGTGCGCATACTTGCGCGCCAGTTTCAGGGCCGCTTCGTTGGCTTCCGCGCCCGAGTTGCAGAAGAAGGCGCGGTCGGCAAACGTCGCTTCCGTCAGGGCCAGCGCCAGGCGCAGCACCGGTTCGTTGGTGTAGCCGTTGCCCAAATGCCACAAATTATTGATTTGCTTGGTCAGCACGTCGACCAGGGCCGGATGGCAGTGGCCCAGGCTGTTGACGGCGATGCCGGAGGTGAAATCGAGGTAATGCTTGCCTGCCTGGTCCCACAGATCCAGTCCGGAACCGCGCACGGGCACCATGGCTGCAGGGGCGTAGGTAGGAACGAGGACCTGGTCAAAGGTTTCCCGGGTGACTGGACGAGCCGTTACGGTCGAATCAAGCTTGGCATTCATAGCATTTCCCCATCAATATGTTAGGTACTCCGCAGCTACGACAGCTACGTGTGTACTGCATTATAAAAAGCGGGATGCTAAAACTCTTTTGAATCTGCGACAAGGATTTTCACAATTCATCACAGCTGCCTTGACACGGGGCTAGGCAGGCGGCATCAGCTTGCGCTGCCGCTCTTCACGGGGGGTATTGCCAAATAAAGTGCCAAACGCCGTGGAAAAATGGGAACCGGAGGAAAAGCCGCACATCAGGCCCACTTGCACGATGGAATAATGTGTATCGAGCAATAGTTGCCGCGAGCGCTGCAGGCGCAGCTCCAGGTAGTAGCGCGACGGCAGGCTGCCCAGGTATTGCTTGAACAGCCGCTCCAGCTGGCGCCGCGACAGGCCCACCAGGCTGGCGATGTCATCGGTCGACAGCGGTTCTTCGATATTGGCTTCCATCAAGGTCACCGCTTCGGACAATTTCGGCTGCAGCACGCCAAAGCGCGCCTGCAGGGCCACGCGCTGGCGCTCTTCCTTGCCGCGCACCTTGTCCACGCACAACGCTTCCTTGACGAGCGCCTGCACGTCGGCGCCAAACACGGTCTCGATCAGGGTCAGCGAAAAGTCGATGCTGGCCGCGCCGCCGCAGCAGGTGATGTGGGGGCCGTCGATGTCGAACAGGTGCGGCGTCAGAATGGCCCGCTCGGCCTTGGCCTCCGCATCCGCGTACAGGGCCCAGGGCAAGGCGATGCGCACGCCATCCATCACGCCCGCGTCGGCCAGCCACAGCACGGCCGCGCCCACGCCGCCCCAGAACGGCGCCGAACGGCAGCGCTCGATCACAGCCCGGCACAGCTCGGCGCGCAGCGGCGCCTCCGTTTCATCGGCCACCAGCAGCGCGATATGCCAGTTGCCGCCCTGCTGAGCCACCTGCTCGGGCGTACGCACGTCCAGTTGCAGGGCTTCCGGTCCCAGCGCCCGCGCGCACAGGCGCAGCGGCTGCACCAGGCCCGCCCAGGTAATCGACTCGGCATCGCCGGCATGGACCAGCAGCAAACGCAACGGTTTATCGAGGCCGATACGGGAGAGATTTGCGAAAGACATCGGCGGGGCAGGATACGGACAAGGGCTGAGTTGCACACATGATACCGGAGTTCGGCCCCATCGAAGCCCTGTTGCAACCGCGCCTCCCGACGCGGCGGAAAAAAGCGGAACGGAAGGATATAATCACGCTCTATGGGTGAACGATATTTAAAAAGTATCCGGCTGCTGGCCGAATGCATGCAGGGCTTCGAGCGGTTTTCTAGCGACTTCGTGCGCCAGTACGGCTTGACGCATGCGCAATTCGACATCATTGCCACGCTCGGCAACACCTGCGGCATGTCCTACAAGGAACTGGGCCAGAAAACCCTGATTACCAAGGGCACCTTGACGGGCGTGGTGGACCGGCTCGAACAAAAGGGGCTGGTGCTACGCGAACGTTGCACGAAAGACAAGCGCTCCTATTTTGTGCGCTTGAGCTGCGAGGGCGAACAGGTGTTCCATGACGTGTTCCCCAAGCTGACAAAGCAGGGCCAGCGCTTGTTTGACGGCTATACGGAAGACGATTTCATGCGCCTGGAAACCACCCTGGCAGGCTTGAAACACGCCATCGCCAACGGCCACAGCTGACCATTCATCAAGCACAGACATTCAAACAAGACAAAGGAAACCAAGTTGAAAACCACACTGCTCGAAGGCAAAAAGCCCGCTCATTTCGATAAAAGCATCATCGGCAACCTGCTGCTCAACGCCAGCACGCCGGAGTTGGTCCGCCAGGAAAAACTGATCATCGGCGTGCGCAACGAAGACGGCGAAATCTACCGCCTGATCGGCGCCACCAAGCACAACAGCTTCATGAACGCCGTCGAAGAATTGTTCGACCTGGGCCTGACCGATGAACTGGAAGACAGCGACGAACTGGTCGAAGGCTGCGACGCCATCTTCAGCGAATCGCTGTAGGAGCACTTAGCAGGACCTGCTGCGCCGTGGGCTGTGCGGCCGGCGGCTCCTGTTCAACGCCCTGACGATCGCTATCGTTAAAAAAGGCATGCCCCTGATCCAGCGGCATGCCTTTTTCCGTTTACGGGGCTTTGCTTGCCTTTTGCCCGGCTGTTTGCGAAAAGATCACGGTTAAAAAGTTCCGTACGGAAATATTGCGAGTATAATTTTTTCAATGAACAGACTCGACGCCTTTAAAAGCATCGCCGCACAAGCCGCTCGTGGCGAGCTGACCTTTCCTGCCAATGTGGACGCTTCGCTCAAGCTGCAAGAGGCGCTGGCCGATCCCGACTGCCATATCGAGGCCGCCGCCAAGCTGGTGCAGGCCGACCCGCTGCTGGCCGCGCGCACGGTGGCCATCGCCAATTCGGTGGCGTTCAACCGTTCCGGCAACGAAATCACCAGCGTGCGCAATGCCGTGCAACGGCTCGGCGTGCGTACCCTGCAATCGGTGGTGGCATCGCTGATCGTGCGCCAGCTGGGCAGCACCATCACCGATCCCGCGCTGCAGGCAAAGGCCAACCAGCTGTGGGAACACACGGCCCACGTGGCGGCCCTGTCGCAGGTACTGGCCCGCCGCGTCACCAAGGTGGACCCCGATACGGCCCTGTTTGCGGGCATCATGCATGAAGTGGGCGGCTTTTATCTGCTGTCGCGCGCGGCCGAATTTCCCGGCATCCTGGACGGCGAACCGCAGGACTGGGTCGAACATGGCGAACAGGCGATCGGCCATGGCGTGCTGACCAAACTGAAGGTGCCGGAAGCCGTGATGGGCGCCATCGATGCGCTGTGGGAAGGCTTGCGCGCCATCCCGCCCGAATCGCTGGGCGACACCCTGCTGCTGGCAAACGACTTGGCGCCCGTCTCGTCCCCCCTGAACGAAAGTCCGGCCGCCATCGCCGTGCGGGCCGCGCGCGCCGCACGCAGCATCGATTGCCTGATCGGCGACGATGCGACCTTGTCGAGCATCATGGAAGAATCGGACGATGAAGTGCAGTCGCTGCTGAAGGTGCTCGTGCACTAGCCTGCCGGCTTGTTGGCCACTGGCGGCGGCGCCGGCTTGACCGTTTCGACGATCAGCACATGCTTGTCCATGGCCTGCGTTCCCTGTTGTTGCTGGACGACTTGCGTGGCGACCGCCCTGGTGCTCAACAGGGGCTGCGGATGGCGTGGCATGAACATGGCGTAGCTGCTGGCAGTGGGATAGGCCCCATATGCGCAGCAGGTAGCAAATTATCAAGCCTTAAATTATCCCCCCCCCTTCAAACGCCGGACAAAAAAAACCCGCTCGAAAGCGGGTAAAGTCCAAAGCTAGGGATGTCCTGAAAGAGACAGCCCTATCTTATGCGCTGCGCCACAGCGGCTCCGTGCGCTGGCACACTTAGTGCGCACATTATTGCGGCAACAGCTCCACTTCCGTTTCCTGCCAGGCCCGCAACTGCCGCACGCGGGCAAACCACGCGTGGATGTGCTGGTACTGCGCCAGCGGCAGCCGCACCGCTTCGCTGTACATCAGCGGCGCGGCCACGGCGAAATCGGCCAGGGTCACGTCTTCGCCGCTGAGCCAGCTGCGTCCCGCCAGATGCGCGTCCAGCACCACGGCGCAGGCATGCAGCTCGTGCTCGCCGCGCGCCTCTTCCAGCGGATCGGCCGGACCATTGCCCGTCATGCCCTTCCATGCGCGTTCCCAGGCCAGCACGCTGATGGCGGGCGCAAAGTGCTGCGCCGCCCAGAACAGCCAGCGGTTGACGTCGGCGCGGGCCTGCGGCGCCGAAGGATAGATGGTCTGGCCCGGCACCTGCTCGGCCAGGTATTGCATGATGGCGCACGATTCCCACAGCAGGAAAGCGCCATCGGCCAGCACGGGCACCTTGCCGTTCGGATTCAGTTCGCCCAGGCGGCGGCGGTCATCCGCATTCATCAGGTCGACTTCGGCCAGTTCCAGAGGCAAGCCCAGGTGGATCGCCGTCATCAGGGCACGGCGGGCGTTCGAGGACATGGGGTGGTGGTACAGACGCATGATGGAGTACTCCGGTGAGTGAAGAAGCCACCATCGTAGAACCAGTCACTGACAGTTTTTGTCAGGAGCAGCTATCAGGATTCCGGATCAATATCATGCGCCTTGCGCCAGGTGTCGAGCAAGGCGTGGCGGCGCGTGGGATAGCGCTCCTCGTGCCGCTGCACGCTGGCGATGCGGTCGATGCGGAAGTGCCGGTAATCGCCGCGCAGCTCGCACCAGGCGGCCAGCAGGCGCTTGCCCTCGAAAAACGCCAGGGCGAACGGCCAGACGGTGCGCGAGGTGGCGCTGCCGTGTTCATCCTGGTAACCCAGCGTGATTTTCTGTTCATAGCGGATCGCCTCGCGCACGGGCTGCACATGCAGGTCGGCCGGCTGCGTGCCATCGGCGGGACGGCCCAGCGGTACCCACAGACTGGTGTCGGCCATGCTGTCGCGCAAGTCGCGCGGCGAGGCGGCCGCGATCTTCGCCAGCGCATTGCTGGCCGCCTGCGCCAGGCCCGCATCGCCTTGCCGGCGCACCCAGCGCGCGCCCAGCACCAGCGCCTCCAGTTCATCGGGACCGAACATCAGCGGCGGCAAGAAGGCGCCACGGCGCAGCACATAGCCGATGCCGGCCTCGCCCTGCAGGGGCGCGCCCAGTTCGGCCAGGGTCTGGATATCGCGGTAAATCGTGCGCTCGGATACGCCCAGCTGCTGCGCCAGCTGGGCCGCCGTGACGGGCACGCGCCTGGCGCGCATGGCGTCCATCAGCAGGAACAGGCGTCCGCTGCGGCTCATGGACAGTCCTGCAATGCCTGGTCGCCCATGACGAGGGCCGACAGGGCCGGCACGTACAGATAGCCGTCGGGCGCCAGACGCGCCGCGCGCGGCCCCTCTTGCACGCCGGCGATGCCGTAGCAGCGCTGCAGGCGGGCCGCGGCGGGCCACCAGTAGACGGCGGCATCCTGGTCGGGAAAGCGCTGGCGCACGCTGTCGGCCTGCGCCGCCACCTGCCGGAAGTCGCGGTAAAAGGCGGGGGCAATGCCCAGTTCCGCGGCAAAAGCTGCTTCCTCCGCCGCCGACGCGGCCAGGTGCGCCGCCAGCGCCGCCGTTTCACGCTCGAGCTCATCGGCCGGCACGCCCGCCTCCACCAGGCTGCGGCGCATGTACTCCGGGCCTGCCTGCGCGCGCAGGAAGGCCGTGTCCTGCAGCGCCAGCACGGCGCCGGCAGGGATGTGCTTGCGGCGCGCGGCCGGAAAGACATACAGCGCGCAACTGCCCGCGCAGACGGTGTCGACGGCCAGGTCCCACTGCCGCTGGCGCAGGTAGCGCCCCAGCTGCATGGCCGCCTGCGGATCGCCACCGCCGCTATTCACGCGCAGCATGGCGGTTTCCGACGTGGCCAGTTGCCGCACCTTCTCCGCATCGCTGTCAGCGATGGCGCCGCGCACGACGATGGCGTCGCCGGCCGCCCGGCTGACATCCGCCGCGCCGGCCAGCGCGGTCACGCCCATCATCGCCGCCATCCATACAAAACGCTTCATCGTCATCCGTCACAAAAAAAAACGACCACCGCGAGGGGTGATCGTTCCTGGGTTCGCTGTGCAAAAACCTGCGTTTACACCACGGCGCCGTCGGTTTCGTCTTTTTCCTTGATCGGCTTGATCAAGTCTTCGCGCTTGACGCCCAGCCACATGGCGATCGAGGCCGCGACGAACACGGACGAGTAAATACCGAAGCAGATACCGATGGTCAGCGCCAGCGCGAAATGGTGCAGGGTCTGGCCGCCGAAGACCAGCATCGACAGCACCATCATCTGCGTGGAACCGTGGGTGATGATGGTACGCGAAATGGTGCTGGTGATCGCGTTGTCGATCACTTCATGCACGGAAGCCTTGCGCTGCTTGCGGAAGTTTTCACGGATACGGTCAAAGATCACCACCGACTCATTGACCGAGTAGCCCAGCACCGCCAGGATGGCCGCCAGCACCGTCAGCGAGAATTCCCACTGGAAGAAGGCGAAGAAACCCAGGATGATGACCACGTCATGCAAGTTGGCGATAATCGCCGAGACAGCGTATTTCCACTCGAAGCGGATGGCCAGGTAGACCATCACGCCCAGAATCACCATCACCAGCGCGTTCAAGCCGTTCTGCGTCAATTCGTCGCCCACTTGCGGGCCGACGAATTCGACTTTCTGCAGCACCAGCGCTTCGTTGCCGGCAGCGTCCACGCAGGCGGTCTTGATGACGTGCTCGCCCTTGTCGGTAACGGTATCGATGCCCTTGGTCGTGCCTTGCTCGACCTTGCACAGCGTTTCAAACACGCGCTGCGAAGTGTTCGCGGCAGTCACGCCCTTTTCCACCGGCAGGCGGATCATCACGTCGCGCGCCGTGTCGAAGCTGGTCACGCCCGGCTCTTCGTAGCCCATCTTGATCAGGGTGCCGCGTATGCCTTCTAGGTTGGCCGCTTTCGGGTACTTCACCTCCAGCACGGTGCCGCCCTTGAACTCCACGGACAGGTGCAAGCCCTTGTGGAACAGGAAGAAGACGGCGGCAATGAAGGTCACGGCCGAAATGACGTTGAAAATCAACGCATGGCGCATGAAGGGAATATCTTTTTTGATCCGGAAAAATTCCATGAAATCCTCTGAGTTCTGTTCTGTGCGTCCGGCGGCTGGGCCGCCGGACGCTATCGCTGTTGACGCTATTCGGTAAGTCGGAGCCCTGGCTTATTTGCTCGTGCCCGGCACCCATACCGTGCCGATCGACAGGGTCGTCAGCTTTTTCTTGCGGCCATACCAGAGGTTGACCACGCCGCGCGACACGAAGACGGAGGAGAACATCGAGGTCAGAATACCCAGGCAATGCACAACAGCGAAGCCGCGCACGGGACCGCTGCCGAAGGCCAGCAGCGCCAGGCCGACGATCAGGGTGGTCACGTTCGAGTCAAGAATCGTGGCCCAGGCGCGGTCGAAGCCGGCGGCGATGGCCGCTTGCGGCGTATTGCCGGCGCGCAGCTCTTCGCGGATACGTTCGTTGATCAGCACGTTGGCGTCAATCGCCATGCCCAGCGCCAGCGCGATAGCGGCGATACCGGGCAAGGTCAAGGTCACCTGAATCATCGACAGCAGGCCGACCAGCAGCAGCAGGTTGGTGGCCAGGGCCAGCACGCTGAAGGCGCCGAACAGCATGTAGTAGGCGATCATGAAGATGGCGATGGCAATGAAGCCATACAGGGTCGAATGGAAGCCCTTGGCGATGTTTTCCGCGCCCAGCTGCGGTCCGATCGTGCGTTCTTCGATGACGGTCATCGGTGCCGACAGGGCGCCCGAGCGCAGCAGCAGCGCCAGTTCATTCGCGTTTTCCGCGCCGCCCATGCCGGTGATCTGGAAGCGCGAGCCGAGTTCCTGCTGGATGGTCGCGACGGACAATACTTCCGGCTTGCCCTTTTCAAACAGCACGATGGCCATGCGCTTGCCCACGCGCTCGCGCGTCGCTTCGCGCATCTTGCGGCCGCCGTCGCCATTCAGGTCGATCGACACGGCCGCTTGCTGGTTCTGGTCGAAGCTGGCCGTGGCGCTGGAGATATAGTCGCCCGTCAGGATCACGTCTTTCGCCAGCACGACAGGTACGCCCTTGCCGACCGTGAACAATTCCGAATTGAACGGGATGGCGCTCGACAGTTCGGTGCCAGGCACGATGGTTTCATCGACCAGGCGCACTTCCAGGGTAGCCGTGCGGCCGATGATGGCTTTCGCGCGGGCCACGTCCTGTACGCCAGGCAGTTGCACCACGATACGGTCAGGACCTTGCTGCTGGATCAGCGGCTCGGCCACGCCCAGCTCATTGACGCGCTTGGACAGGGTGGAGATATTCTGTTTCACGCCTTCGTCGATGGTCGCTTTCAGGGCGGCCGGCTTCAGGGTGATGTTCAGTTTCAAATCGCTGCCTTCGCCCGCATCGGCGAACGCCAGTTCCGTCATCTGGTCGGACAGGACATTTTTTGCTTTCAGGCGCGTTTCCGCGTCGCGGAAGTTGATTTGCACGCTATCGCCCACGCGCTCGATGCCCGCATGGCGGATATTCTTGTCGCGCAACACGCTACGCGAGGCGGACTGGACGCCCTGGACTTTCTTGTTCAGTACGGCTTTCGCATCGACCTGCATCAGGAAGTGCACGCCACCGCGCAAATCCAGGCCCAGGAACATGGGCAAGGCATGCAATTTTTGCATCCACATCGGCGTATTGGCTTGCAGGTTGACCGTCACGATGAACGCGGGATCGGTGGAATCGGGATTCAAATCCTTTTCCAGCACCAGTTTTGCCTTGAACTGGGTATCGGGATCGGCAAAACGCACGCGCACGGAGGCCAGGTTGCCGACACCATCCATGGTGACGCCTTCCGACTTGACGTTCTCTTTCGTCAATATTTGCTCGACTTGCGTCATCAGCTCGCCCGTCACTTTGACAGTCGACTTGCCGCTGGTTACTTGCAGCGCCGGTGACTCACCGAAATAATTGGGTGCCGTATAGAGTGCGCCCAGCAATAAGGCGACGACGATGATGATGTATTTCCAGGCAGGATAGCGATTCATAGTGATTCAGCGTTCAGTGTTGAGCGTCGGAGGCGTCGCGAGGGGCGGCGGATAGCCACCCCGGTCTATCATTGCCAAGGCAATGACAGCGAGGAATTACAGCGCCTTCAGGGTGCCTTTAGGCAGCAAGGTGGTAATGGAGCTCTTTTGCACCGTGATTTCGGTGCCGGTCGCCACTTCGATAGTGACGTAAGCGTCCACTACCTTGACAACGCGGCCCAGCATGCCGCCGGCGGTGACGACTTCGTCACCCTTGGCCAGCGCGTCCATCATCGCCCGTTGTTCTTTGGCGCGTTTTTGCTGTGGGCGGATCATCAGGAAATACATGACCACGAACATCAATACCAGCGGCAGGAAGCTGGTCAGGTTGCCGCCGAGGCCCAGGGCGTCGGTTGGGGCTTGCGCATAAGCGTTGGAAATGAAAAACACGGTGACTCCAGTTCTAATCAGTTTGAAAAAATAGCGCTGTATTCTAGCATTGGCCATACGCCATAACCCGAATTGCAGGCATGGCAACTTTAAATGGGGCTAAAAAAGCATTATGCAATGCTTTATCGCCCCAGTCCAAGCACCAATACACAAAACTTCGGGCCATGCGGCAGCCAGGGCTCAAGCTAAGCTTTTCTTAAGTTCCCCGTGCGCGTTCCGCATGGAATTGCAAGGTAAATGCGTGGAAACGGTCTTCGTCCAGCGCTTCGCGCATCTGGCGCATCAGGTCCAGGTAGTAATGCAGGTTGTGGATGGTGTTCAGGCGCGCACCCAGGATTTCCTTGGAGCGGTGCAAATGGTGCAGATACGCGCGCGAGAAATTGCGGCAGGCGTAGCAGCTGCACGTCTCGTCCAGCGGCGCCTGGTCTTCCTTGTACTTGGCGTTCTTGATCTTGATGTCGCCAAAACGGGTAAACAGCCAGCCATTGCGGGCATTACGCGTCGGCATGACGCAGTCGAACATGTCGATGCCGTTCGACACGCCCGCCACCAGGTCTTCCGGCGTGCCCACGCCCATCAGGTAATGGGGCTTGTTGGCCGGCAGGCGCGGGCCCACGTGGGCCAGCATGCGCATCATGTCTTCCTTCGGCTCGCCGACGGACAGGCCGCCGATGGCGATGCCGGGGAAATCGATCTCTTCCAGCTTGGCCAGCGACTCGTCGCGCAGCATTTCAAACATGCCGCCCTGCACGATGCCAAACAGCGCATTCGGGTTCTCGCCGCGGTGGAACTCGTCCTTCGAGCGCTGCGCCCAGCGCAAGGACATGCGCATGGACTTGGCCGCTTCCTCGATGGTGGCCGGGCGGCCCTGGATCTCGTACGGCGTGCATTCGTCGAACTGCATGACGATGTCGGAGTTCAGCACGCGCTGCACCTGCATCGACACTTCCGGCGACAGGAACAGCTTGTCGCCGTTGATGGGCGAATTGAAATGCACGCCCTCTTCCGTGATCTTGCGCATGGCGCCCAGCGAAAACACCTGGAATCCGCCCGAATCGGTCAGAATCGGCTTGTTCCAGCCCATAAAACCGTGCAAGCCGCCGAATTTTTCCATGACGGTGTTGCCAGGACGCAACCACAGGTGAAACGTGTTGCCCAGGATGATCTGCGCGTCGATCTCGTTGAGTTCCAGCGGCGACATGGCCTTCACGGAGCCGTAAGTGCCCACTGGCATGAAGATCGGCGTCTGCACGACACCGTGGTTGAGTTTCAAGGTGCCGCGGCGTGCCTTGGTCAGGCCGCTCGTGTCGGTCTTGAGGAGGGTAAATTCCAGCATTCTTATTCTTTCACGGTATGGGTAAGATTCAGCGGAAGCGGCGCGCGCGATTGCGTAGTGAGCAGCATCGCATCGCCATAGCTGAAGAAACGGTAGTTCTGCGCGATCGCATGCGCATAGGCGCTGCGGATCGGCGCATAGCCGGCAAAGGCCGACACCAGCATCAGCAGGGTCGATTTCGGCAAATGGAAGTTGGTGATCAGGCGCGTCACCGTCTTGAACGCATAGCCAGGCGTGATGAACAGGGCCGTATCGGCGCTGCCCGCCACCAGCTGGCCGCTTTGCGACGCCGATTCCAGCGCACGCAGGCTGGTCGTGCCGACGGCCACCACGTCGCGTCCCGCCAGTTGCGTGGCGCGCACGGCGTCGACAGTTTCCTGCGGCATGGTGTACCACTCGGTATGCATCTTGTGCTCGGCCAGCACTTCCGTGCGCACGGGCTGGAAGGTGCCGGCGCCCACGTGCAGGGTCACATAGGCAAAGTTGACGCCCTTGGCCTTCAGCTGATCGAGCAGGGCCTGGTCGAAATGCAGGCCCGCCGTCGGTGCCGCCACGGCGCCAGGCACCTTGTTGAACACGGTCTGGTAGCGCGTTTCGTCAAATGCGTCCGCATCGTGCTCGATGTAGGACGGCAGCGGCAGCCGGCCATGCGCCTCGATCAGCTCGAACACGTCGGCGTCGAAGTGCAGGGTAAAAAATTCGCCGGCGCGCTGGCCGACCGTCACGTCGAAGGCATCGGCCAGGCGGATACGGCAACCGGGCGGCGGCGACTTCGACGCGCGCACCTGGGCCAGCACGGTGCGCTCGTCCAGCACGCGCTCGACGAGGGCCTCGATCTTGCCGCCGCTTTCCTTGACGCCAAAGAAGCGCGCTTTGAGCACGCGCGTATCGTTCATCACCAGCAGGTCGCCCGCTTGCAACAGCCCGACGATGTCGGCGAACTGGCGGTCGACCAGGGCCTCGCCGTCCAGATGCAACAGGCGCGAGGCGCTGCGCTCGGCCAACGGAGTTTGCGCAATATTTTCTTGCGGCAAATTAAAATCGAAATCGGAAAGCGAATACATGCGTTTTGCTTCAAAAGTACGTCAAAAATGATTAGGAGTGCGCAATGGAACATCTGGCACTATACTGTGCGCCTATACAGGCATTACAATAATCCGCCGCAACACGCGATGACTGCGGTACGCACAGGGTGTGCCGGACAACCCTCTATTTTACGCTAGCGGCATAAAAACCTGCGCTAATGGCACCAAAACCTTGCATATGCCCGATCCAACGCCCGATCTTCCTCCCATAGCCAAGCCCGCCGCGAAGCCGAAAGCGGTCAAAAAGGTGGTCAGCACGGAAAGCCGGCTGGCCAAACTGGGCTTGCGCACGGATATGGACCTGGTGCTGCACCTGCCGATGCGCTACGAGGACGAGACCAAGGTCTACACCATCCGCGACGCCTGCCTGCGCGGCGGCGAGTCGTGGCAGGTCGAGGGGGTCGTCACCAAGTGCGAAGTCAATTTCAAGCCGCGCAAGCAGCTGCTGGTGACGATCGCCGACGAAACGGGCAATTTGCTGCTGCGCTTCATGAATTTCTACGGCAGCCAGGTCAAGCAGCTGGCCGAAGGCACGCGGGTGCGCGCGCGCGCCGAACTCAAACACGGATTCTTCGGCGCCGAGATGGTGCACCCGACCTACAAGGTGGTCAACGAGGGCGCGCCGCTGCCCACGGCGCTCACGCCCGTGTATCCATCGGGCGAAGGCCTGTCGCAGCACGTGCTGCGGCGCGAGATTGCCGACGCCATGCGCCGCATCGACTGGCAGGACACCTTGCCCGAGCACCTGCTGCGCGAGATGCAACTGTCGCCGTTCCGCGCCGCCGTGCACCTGCTGCACTATCCGCCGCAGGACATCGACGAAAGCGCGCTGATGGACCGCTCGCACCCGGCCTGGGTGCGCATGAAGTTCGATGAGCTGCTGGCGCAGCAGCTGTCGCTGAAACGCGCCCAGCGCGCGCGCCGCTCGAAAGGCGCCGCCTCCTTGCCCATCGTCGGCACCCTGTCGGAAGCCTTCGGCGCCGCCCTGCCCTTCAAGCTGACGGGTGCGCAGGCGCGCGTGCTCGAGGAAATCCGCGCCGACCTGCGCCAGCCGTATCCCATGCAGCGCCTGCTGCAGGGCGACGTCGGCAGCGGCAAGACGGTGGTCGCCGCCCTGTCGGCAACGCAAGCCATCGACAGCGGCTACCAGGCCGCGCTGATGGCGCCCACGGAGATCCTGGCCGAGCAGCACTTCCGCAAGATCGCCGCCTGGATGGAGCCGCTGGGCGTGAAGGTGGCGTGGCTGACGGGCAGCCTGAAGAAAAAGGAAAAGACGGCGGCGCTGGCCCTGATCGAATCGGGCGAGGCGCAGCTGGTGATCGGCACGCATGCGCTGATCCAGGACAACGTGCTGTTTGCCAAACTGGGCCTGGTCATCGTCGACGAGCAGCACCGCTTCGGCGTGGGCCAGCGCCTGACCCTGCGCAACAAGGGCGACAGCGCGGCCGTGCCGCACCAGCTGATGATGTCGGCCACACCGATCCCGCGCACCCTGGCCATGACGTATTACGCCGACCTGGAAGTGTCGGTGATCGACGAGCTGCCGCCGGGCCGCAGCCCCATCGTCACGCGCGCCATCGACCAGAACCGGCGCGACGAAGTCATCGCCCGCGTGTATGCGGCCGCGCTGGAAGGCCGGCAGGTGTACTGGGTCTGCCCGCTGATCGAGGAATCGGAAGCGCTGCAGCTGCAAACGGCCACCGACACCTACATGATGCTGGCCGAAGCCCTGCCCGCGCTGCAGGTGGGCCTCGTGCACGGCCGCCTGAAGCCGGCGGAAAAGCAGGAAGTGATGGACGCCTTCATCGCCGGCCATATCCACGTGCTGGTGGCCACCACCGTCATCGAGGTGGGCGTCGACGTGCCGAACGCTTCGCTGATGGTGATCGAGCACGCCGAGCGCTTCGGCTTGTCGCAGCTGCACCAGCTGCGCGGCCGCGTGGGACGCGGCTCGGCGGCCAGCGTCTGCCTGCTGCTGTACCAGGGTCCGCTGGGCGGCGTGGCACGCCAGCGCCTGATGACCATGCGCGAAACGACGGACGGTTTTGAAATTGCCCGCCGCGACCTGGAAATCCGCGGCCCCGGCGAATTCCTCGGCGCGCGCCAGTCCGGCCAGGCCATGCTGCGCTTCGCCGACCTGGAAACGGATCAATGGCTGGTCGACCAGGCGCGCGACGTGGCGCACGACCTGCTGCACGCCACCACTGCCGCCGCCGCAGTCACCGTGGAAGCCCACCTGGCCCGCTGGCTGGGCGGGAAAGAGGAATTCTTGAAGGTGTAAAAAACCGGCTGCCTGCTACATGCACATCCAGAAGCGGTTCGCCAGGTCGAGCATGAAATCGGGCCGCAGATAGGCCAGGAAGACGATGGCCAGCAGCGCGGCGCCGGCCAGGCGCCATAGCCACGTGCGCCAGCTGGCCATTACGCGGCCACCGCCACGCGCTTGACGGCGCGCTCGTCGATGGGCAGGTTGATCAGCGCGGCAAGCAGGCCCAGGCCGATGGTGATCATCCACACGATGTGGTAACTGCCCTGGTGCTCGTACAGATAGCCGCCCAGCCACGCGCCCAGAAAACTGCCCACCTGGTGCGAGAAGAACACCATCCCGGCCAGCATCGACAAATGCTTCACGCCGAAGATGCCGGCGATGATGCCGTTCGTCAGCGGCACGGTCGACAGCCACAGCACGCCCATGCCGGCAGCGAACAGGTACACGGACCACGCCGACAATGGTGCCAGCAGGAACACGGTGATGACCACGGCGCGCGTCACGTAGATGGCCGACAGCAGATAGCGCTTGGCGATCTTCCCACCGAGCTTGCCCGCGTAATAGGAGCCGACGATGTTGAACAGGCCGATCAGCGCCAGCGCCGTGACGGCGATGTTCGGATTCATCAGGCCCTGGTCCTTCAGGTAGGCGGGCAAGTGCACGCCGATGAAGACCAGCTGGAAGCCGCAGACAAAATACCCTGCCAGCAGCAGCCAGAACGACCGGCTGGCGATGGCTTCGCCGAAGGCCGCGCCCACGCTTTGCTGCGGGCCGCTGGCATGCGACACGGGCGGCTCGCGCAAGTAGAAGGCCATCGGGATCATGGCCAGCAGCACCAGCGCGGCCAGCACATAAAAGGCGTTTTGCCAGCCCACGGCGGAAATGAGCTGCTGCTCGACCGGCATCATCAGGAACTGGCCGAACGAACCGGCCGCCGACGAGATGCCGAAGGCCCACGAGCGCTGCTCGGGCGGTGCGCTGCGGCCGATGATGCCACTGATGGCGCCAAAGGCCGTGCAGGCCAGCGCCAGCCCGATGAAGATGCCGGAACCGACGATGAACAGCGTCGGCTGCGTCACGAGCGCCATCCACACGAGGCCCGCCATGTAGCTGATGGCGCCGACGATGACGACGCGCATGGTGCCGAAGCGGTCGGCCGCCATGCCGGCGAACGGGCCGAAGACGCCCCACATCAGGTTTTGCATGGCCAGCGCCAGCGAATACGTTTCGCGCGTCCAGCCATTGGCTTGCGAGATCGGCTGCATCCAGAAACCCAGCCCATGGCGCACGCCCATCGCCAGGGTCAGCACGACGCCGCTGGCGATCAGGACGGTTTTCAGGCTGGGACGCGATGGGTGCAATGTCATGGGATTCCTGTTCACGCCTGATCGGCTGGATAAACGAGGCCGATCTGGCCACGCATGGTGTCAAGGTTGTGCATCAGCGCCACGCTGTCGGCGTGCGGCATGACGGGGCTTTCCAGCAAGCCGGCACGGATGCAGCGCATCGCCTCGATCGCCTCGTGCGCATAGCCGTTGCCCAGGTGGGGCGCGGCGACCACGCGGCGCCCGCCATCCAGCGTTTCGACGATCAGGTGGTCGGGTTTGTAAAAACGGTTGGGCAGGCGAATCCGCCCCAGGCTGCCGGAAATGGTCATTTCCGTCGGCGTTTGCGCGCGCAGGCTGCAGGCGCAGGACGAGGTGCCGCCGCCCGTGTGCAGCAGCGAAAACACGACCTGTTCATCGACGCCGGTGGCGCCCATCTCGGCCAGCGCCTGCACCTGCGATACGGGGCCGAGGAAGAAGGCGGCCATCGACAGCGGATAGATGCCCACGTCGAGCAGCGCACCGCCGCCGAGTTCCGGATTGAACATGCGGTGCTCGGGCGGGAAATTGGCGACAAAGCCGATATCGGCCTGCACCTGCTGCAGCACGCCGATTTCGCCGCTGGCGATGATGCGCCTGGCTTCCTGCACGGCCGGCAGGAAACGGCTCCACATGGCTTCCATCAGGAACAGCTTTTTATCGCGCGCCAGGTCGGCAACGGCCTGCGCTTCGCGCGCGTTCATGGTGAACGGTTTTTCGCACACGACATGCTTGCCGGCGGCCAGGCACAGCAGGGCATTTTCCGCATGCAGGGTGTGCGGCGTGGCGATGTAGATCACGTCCACGCCGGGGTCATCGGCCAGCGCCTGGTAGGAACCATGGCAACGCTCGATGCCGAATTCGGCGCCGAAGGCCTGCGCGCCGGCAGCACTGCGCGAAGCGACCGCCACCAGCTGCGCGCCGGGCGCATCGCGCAAGCCATTGGCCATCGCGCGGGCGATCTTGCCGGTGCCGAGGATGCCCCAGCGGACGGTATTTTCCATGCTATTGCTCTCTTTCTGCGCCAGCTGCCTTGCGCTTCGGGCGGAACACCGCCGCGTCGTTGTAAAAATCGTCGTCCTGGTCTGCGCACCAGCCGGGCAAACCGAGCACAGGCAGCGGCGTGAAGTCCGCCGTGGTAAGGCCCTGCTGCGCCAGGTCCTGCGCCACCCGTTCGTCGAGCCAGGCGCGCCGCGCCGCGCCGTCGAGCGCAAAGTAGGCGTCGCCGGCGAAGATCACGCGCGTGTGCGCCGTGATGGCCTTGCGCGGCGCCACCAGTTTTTCCATCAGCGCGTGGCCGAACAGCCAGACGTCGGCGTCGCCGCCCGCGCCAAATTTATCGCGCTGCGCAATGAATGCGCTGCGCCAGTCATGCCCGCGCAAAGCCGCTTCCAGCGCGCGCCCCGCGTCGCAGTCGCGCAGCACCAGCAGGGCGGAGTTTTCGTCAAAGATCGTCGCGCCGTCGCGCGCGGGGCCGCGCGACTTGCCCACGCCGGACAGGGCGATCTGCGCCGCCTGCAGCGCGTTCAGCTGCCGCTTGATGCGGGGGAAGGTAAGCCACACGAGCGCGTTGAAAAAATCGTGCAGATTGTCGCGCGTGGGCACGCCGCCCGTCGCGCCGATGAACTCTTCATAGGCTACGCCTTCGGGCAGGTCTGCTTGCGGCACGAAGGCCAGCGGCAGGCCGGATGGATTGCGCAAGTCCAGCGCCCGCGCCTGCCCGTTGAGCGCGGCGATCACCGTGTCGCGCTGCAGATCCAGCTGCCGTCGCGCCGGCAGCACCGTGGCAAACCAGGGGCGGGTCCAGTCTATCGATGGCAGCATGGAGCGATTACACCATTTTCCAGTTGATCTGCTCGCCCGCGTTGAGCGGAATCACATGGCTGTCGCCCAGCGGCAGCGACGCCGGCAAGGTCCAGCTTTCGCGCTTCAGGGTGATGGTGTCCGTGTTGCGCGGCACGCCGTAGAAGGCCGGGCCATGGAAGCTGGCGAACGCTTCCAGCTTGTCGAGTGCGCCGGCCCGTTCGAACGCTTCCGCATACATTTCCATCGCATGCAGGGCCGTGTAGCAACCGGCGCAGCCGCAGGCCATTTCCTTGGCGCCTTGCGCGTGCGGCGCCGAGTCGGTGCCGAGGAAGAAGCGCTCGTCGCCGCTGGCGGCCGCCGTCATCAGCGCCAGGCGGTGCTCTTCGCGCTTGAGGATGGGCAGGCAGTAGTAATGGGGGCGGATGCCGCCCTTGAAAATCTCGTTGCGGTTGTACAGCAGATGATGCGCCGTGATGGTGGCGGCGATCGGGCCTTCCGCTTCGGCCACGTACTGCGCCGCATCCTTGGTGGTGATGTGCTCGAACACGACCGACAGGGCCGGGAAGGCGCTGCGCAGCGGACGCATCACGCGCTCGATGAACACGGCTTCGCGGTCGAAAATGTCGATTTCCGGATCCGTCACTTCACCGTGCACGAGGAAGGGCATGCCCACTTCCTGCATCACTTCGAGGACCTTGTAGCAGTTCTTCAAATCCGTCACGCCCAGGTCGGAATTCGTCGTGGCGCCGGCCGGATACAGTTTGACGGCCTGCACGATGCCGCTGTCCTGCGCGCGGCGGATTTCGTCGGGCGAAGTGTTGTTCGTCAGGTACAGCACCATCAGCGGATCGAAATTCACGCCTTCCGGCACGGCCGCCAGGATGCGCTCGCGGTAGGCGGCAGCATCGGCCGTGGTGGTAACGGGCGGTTTCAGGTTCGGCATGACAATGGCGCGGCCGAACTGGCGCGCGCTGTGCGGCAACACGCTGGCCATGACGGCGCCGTCGCGCAGGTGCAAATGCCAGTCGTCTGGACGGGTGATGGTGATGGAGGATGGAACGGCGGTCTGGGTGTGATCGAGTGTGGACATGGCGGCTGCTCTCAGGCGGTCATTGCGAATAGCGCCATTTTACCAGCCGCGGGACTACAGCACCGGCCGGGCAAGCCTGTGGGGAATGCTCAGGCGACAGCCAGTTTCAGGTGTCCGATGGCGTCGGCGCTCGGCCTGACGCGGATCTCGATGTCGTAACCGAGGCGGTTCAGGCAATCCATCAGTTTGCGCTCGGACAGGCCGGAAAAATCGCCACGCAGCATGCCCGACACTTTCGGCTGCGCGATTCCCATGCGCTGCGCCGCTTCGTCCTGCGTCAGCTCCAGCTTGCGCATGGCATGACGGATTTCGCCAACCAGACCGGACTTGATTTGCAGCTTGTCGGCGCCAGGCAGGCCCAGGTCGGCAAAGACGTTACCGCTGGACAGTTCAAACTCTACCTCATCGGCGATGCGTTTTTTCATGGCGTAACTCCTCTATCCATTGTTGTGCACTGTGAAGGCGGGCGCGCACCAGATCCATATCCCGCTTCGGCGTCGCGATACCGCTCTTGCTCTTCTTTTGAAAGCAGTGCAGCACGAACACCGCCTCCTCGAACTTCACCGTGTAGACGGCACGGTAAGTGCCACCCGCATCGTCCTCGACGATTTCCAGCACGCCCGCGCAACCGAAGCCGTGCAATACCTTGGCGCTGTCATGACGGTCACCGCGCTGCGCCAGATCCAGCGCATGGCCAAAGAACGAACGTATGTCCACAGGCAAGGCCATTAACTCTTTCTTGGCGGAAGCGACCCACACCAGCGGCTTATGGGGCTTTGCCGGTTTCTGGACGGTCTTCATGGATTATACCTTTATTAGTATAAATCGGAAGAATTGGCTGGCAAGGAATCAGCGTACGGCGGATTGACTGGAGATCGTTTGCGGCACGCCAAGCACGGGGGCTGGCAGACGGCAAAACGGCCGGTATGCGCCGGCCGTTTTCAATATCAGGAGTACACGCGAATCAGGATTTGGCCTGAGGCGCCTCCTGCTTCGCCACCCAGGCGCGGATATCGGCCAGCATCCGGTCCAGCGCGGCGCGGTCATACACGTGGCCGCGGCTGACCACCAGGCGGATCTGGCGCGTGGCGCCGATGTCCTGCAGCGGGTTCGCATCGAGCACCAGCAGATCGGCCGCCTTGCCCGCCGCCACGCTGCCGTAGCGATCCAGCTTGCCCAGGAAGCGGGGACCGTTGATGACGGCCGACTGCAAGGCTTGCTGCGGCGTCAGGCCATACTGCACGTACAGGCCGATTTCATCGTGCAGGGCCTGGCCTGGATAGTCGAAGGAATTCAGGAATCCCGCGTCCGTGCCGGCGATGATGCTCACGCCCTGCTGCTGCAGGATCGGCAGCAGCTGCGCCGACTTTTCAAACTGCGCGTGGCGCTGGGCGATGGCTTCCGGACCATCCTTGGCAGCGCGCTGCACGCGCCAGTCGTAGGTGGCGCGCAAACCCTTGCCGATGTATTGCAGGGCCGGATCGTGCGTGTGGTCTTCGCGGTCCAGGTAAGCCGTCACGCGCGAACCCCACAGGGTCGGCACGATGGCCGTGCCGCGCGCGGCCAGGTAACTGAAGGCCTTGCGCGCCGTCGGCTCGTCGTAGCTTTGCAGGCTCTCGCGCATGGCTTCGCGGCCGGTCAGGGTACCGGCAGCCACCTTGGCCGTCAGCTCCTGTTCGCGCGGCGTGGTGGCGCGCAGCAGGTAGGACTGGTGTTCGATGGTGCCCAGGCCCGCATCGGCCATCTGCTCCAGGGTCAGCTGCACGGGGATATGACCCGAGGTGCGCATGCCCCGTTCGCGCGCCTGGTGCAGCGCTTCCAGGTACAGCTCCGGCTTCAGGGTGTTTTCCGTGATCTTCACGAAGTCCACTCGCTGCGCCTGCAGGCTGTCGAGCGCGCGCGTGACTTCCTGCGGCGTGCCCACTTCGATGGTGCCTTTCCACAGCGGCTTGATGCCTTCGAGCTTCGCGCCGGACGTAAAGATCGTCGGGCCTTCCAGCTGCCCCGCGTTGATCTGCTGGCGCCATGCCAGCACCGTGTCGGGCAAGTCGCCCGAGCAGTCGCGCACCGTGGTGATGCCATGCGCCAGGTACAGGGGCAGCAGCTGCTTGTTCTCGTCGATCAGCTCGGGGCCGCCGCCAAAGTGCACGTGCGTGTCCCACAGGCCCGGCATCAGGTATTTGCCGGGCAGGCGGATGGTCTGCTTCGGCGCGTAGTTGCGCAGCTGCGCGTCGTCGACGACGGCGACGATACTGTCGCCCTTGAGCAGTACGGATTGTCCCTTGACGGCACGGCCGCCGGCAACATCGATCAGGGTGGCGTCGCGCAGGACGATGTCGACGGCGATCTTGTCCGCCGCGTGGGCTTGGGCGAGCAAGCCCAGCGCCAGCATCGCGCCGGCTATTTTTTTCATGACAGGCATTGGTACTCTACTTCAAAGTGATGGAAATTTAATGGATGATCTTGGCGAGGAAATCGCGCGCCCGGTCCGAGCGCGTCGTGTTGAAGAAGTCATCCTTGCTGCAATCCTCGATGATCTTGCCCTGGTCCATGAAGACGATGCGGTTGGCCACGCGCTTGGCAAAGCCCATTTCATGGGTGACGACCATCATCGTCATGCCTTCCTGCGCCAGGCCCACCATCACGTCGAGCACCTCATTGATCATTTCCGGATCGAGCGCCGATGTCGGCTCGTCGAACAGCATGGCGATCGGGTCCATCGACAGCGCGCGGGCGATCGCCACGCGCTGCTGCTGGCCGCCCGACAGCTGCCCGGGGAATTTATCCTGCTGCGACAGCAGGCCCACGCGGTCCAGGTATTTCAAGCCCTTGGCATTGGCTTCGTCCGCGCTGCGGCCCAGCACCTTGATCTGGCCGATGGTCAGGTTTTCGCGGATGGACAGGTGCGGGAACAGCTCGAAATTCTGGAACACCATGCCGATGCGCGCGCGCAGTTTCGACAGATTCGTCTTCGGGTCATTGACGGTGATGCCGTCGACGATGATCTGTCCCTGCTGGATCGGCTCGAGGCCGTTGACGGTCTTGATCAAGGTCGACTTGCCGGAGCCGGACGGGCCGCAAATGACCATCACATCGCCCTTGGAAACCTTGGTGGTGCAATCGGTCAGTACCTGGAACTGGCCATACCATTTGCTGACGTTATTGAGTTCAATCATCTTATTCTTTCTTTTCGGTTAGCGAATGATGGCGACGCGTTTCTGCAGGCGCTTTACCAGGAACGACAAGGCATAGCACAGCACGAAATACACGACGGCGACAAACACGTACATCTCCACCAGGCGGCCGTCGCGCTGCGCGATCTTCGAGGCGGCGCCGACGAAATCGGGGATCGACAGCACGTACACGAGCGACACGTCCTGGAACAGCACGATGGTTTGCGTCAGCAGCACGGGGATCATGTTGCGGAACGCCTGCGGCAGCACGATGCTGCCCATCGTCTGCCGGTAATTCATGCCCAGCGCCTGGCCCGCCCACACCTGGCCGCGGGGAATCGACTGTATGCCGCTGCGCATGATCTCGCAATAGTAGGCCGCCTCGAACATGATGAAGGTGATCAGCGCGGAAGAAAACGCGCCCACTTTCACGGGTTCGTTCGCGCCGATGACCCAGGCGGCGATGTACGGCACGAGGAAGTAGAACCAGAAGATCACCAGCACCAGCGGGATCGAGCGTATCAGGTTGACGTAGCTCGACGCCACGCCAGAGACGATGCGGTTGCCGGACAGGCGCATCAGCGCCAGCAGGGTGCCCAGCACGATGCCGCCCACCATGGCCAGGGCCGTCAGTTTCAGGGTAAACACCATGCCGGTCTGGAACAGGTAGACCCACGAGCGGGAGATGACGTCGAAGTCGAAATTACCGAACATGTCAGTGTCCTCCCGTCTTGGCGCCGGCGACGATGAAGCCGGGGATGGCGACCTTTTTCTCGATCAGGTGCATCAGCACCACGACCAGCAGGTTGACGACGACGTAGATGATGGTGGCGGCGGAAAACGCTTCGAACACCTGGAAGGAAAACTCCTGGATGGCGCGCGCGCTGGCCGTCAATTCGATCAGGCCGATGGTCAGCGCCACGGAACTGTTCTTGATGATGTTCAAAAATTCGCTGGTCAGCGGCGGCATGATGACGCGCGCGGCCATCGGCAGCAAGATGAAACGGTAGGTTTGCGGCAGGGTCAGGCCCAGCGCCGTGCCGGCCAGTTTCTGCCCGCGCGGCAGCGCTTCGATACCCGTCGTCACTTGCACGGCCACGCGCGAAGAGGTAAAGAATCCCAGGCACAGCACGGCCGTGACGAACGGCGCGTTCGGCAGCGACTTGACCCAGGCGCCCAGGTCCGGCGGCAGCAATTCCGGCATGACGAAATACCAGAGGAACATCTGCACCAGCAGCGGCACGTTGCGGAACAGTTCAACATACGCATTGGCCACGCCGACCAGCCATTTATTCGGCAAGGTGCGGACGGTGCCGATCACCAGACCCAGGATCAGGGCCATGATCCAGGCCGTGCCGGCCGTGGCCAGGGTCCAGACGAGGCCGGACCACAGGGTGTCCATATACGTGCCCACGCCATCGGGAGACATCTCCCAGAAAATGCGCCAATTCCAGTTGTAATTCATGATCATCCTTCCGATGCAGCTCACAAGGCGCGGCCCCCCGCAAATGAAACGGGAGGCTTGCGCCCCCCGGTTTTTTACGCAGTCTTTACTTTTTCCGTTTGTCCGATGTCTTCTGCGCTTCGGGAACGGCCGCATACGCAGCCGGGTCGCCCGAGTCGGTCGGATTCATGAACACGGCCTTCAGCTGCGGCGGCATGGGGAATTTCAGGTTGATGTTTTTCGGCGGGATAGGCGAAGTAAACCATTTCGCGTAGATGCGGTTGATGTCTTCGCTCTTGTACAGGCGGATCAGGGCTTCGTCGACCACTTTCTTGAAGGCAGGGTCGCCCTTGCGCAGCATGATGCCGTAGGGCTCGACGGACAGCGCTTCCTTGGTGATTTCGTAGTCGTTCGGGTTTTTCGAATTGGCCACTTGCGAGGCCAGCAGGATATCGTCGTTGGCTTCGGCCACCGCGCGGCCCGTTTCCAGCATCAGGAACGATTCAGGGTGATCCTTGCCGACGGCAATCGTCATGCCCAGGTTCTTTTCCTTGTTCAGAATCGTCATCTGCTTGATGGTCGACGTGCCTGCCGTGGCGACCAGGGTCTTGCCGCGCAAGTCTTCCAGGGTCTTGATGTTCGAGGTTTTCTTCGACAGCACGCGGTTACCGATGACAAACATGGTGGGCGCGAATGCCACCTGCTGCTGGCGTTCCAGGTTGTTCGTCGTCGAGCCGCATTCGAGGTCGATGGTGCCGTTGGCCATCAGCGGGATGCGGTTGGCCGAGGTAACGGGGCTCATCACCACTTTCAGTTCGCTCATGCCCAGATGCTTTTGCAGGGCCGTGACGACTTTCATGCACAGGTCGATCGAATAGCCCTGGTATTGCTGCTTGTCATCGAGATAGGAGAAGGGAACGGAGCCGTCGCGCACACCGAGGGTGACGGAACCGGCTTTCTTGATCTTGGCCAAGGTGCCGGTCAATTCCTGGGCCTGGACTGGCGACATGCTGCTGATGACGCCAACGCTGAGCAGCGTGGCGAAGATTTTGGTCAATTTCATAAATTCTCCTGGGCGGACAAACCGGATGTACTCCGAACGAAACAACTGTGGTGCAGACGCCACCAATGGAATTAATTTTATTTCATTTTCAGCGCTGGACTAGCCGTTTTCTGCGATTGCCATCAAATAGGCGCTATACGCGCGCCTGAAGGGGCGCGGCTGTAGCATTTTTCCTACTGATTTCCCATTCCCGATTTATTTTGCTGGCGCCAGGCCCGCCAGCGCCTCGTCCTCTTCCCCCTCATCGTCCAGATTTGCCTGCTGGCGTTGCCACATCTGCGCGTACAGGCCGTCCGCTGCCAGCAATTGCAGATGCGTGCCCCGCTCGACGATACGCCCATGGTCGAGCACCAGGATTTGCTGGGCGTCGGCCACCGTCGACAGCCGGTGGGCAATAACCAGGGTGGTGCGGTTTTTGGCGATCTCTTTCAATTGCGACTGGATCGCCTGCTCGGCCTTCGAATCGAGCGCCGATGTGGCCTCATCGAAGATCAGGATGGCCGGGTCCTTCAGCAAGGTGCGGGCGATGGCCACGCGCTGCTTTTCGCCGCCCGACAGCTTCAAGCCCCGCTCGCCCACCATGGAATTGTAGCCATCTGGCAAGCTTTCAATAAAATCATGGATCGACGCCGCTTTCGCCGCCGCCACGATGGCGTCCTTGCTGGCGCCCGGCTTGCCGTAGGCGATGTTGTACTCGATGGTGTCGTTGAACAGCACCGTATCCTGCGGCACGATGCCGATGGCCGCGCGCAGGGAATCCTGTGTGATGGCGCGCAAGTCCTGGCCATCGATGGTGATGCCGCCGCCATCGACTTCATAGAAACGGAACAGCAAACGCGACAAGGTCGACTTGCCCGATCCGCTATGGCCTACCACGGCCGTCGTGGTGCCGGCCGGAATCTGGAAATCCACGTCGAACAGGATTTGCCGCTTGGCTTCATAGCTGAAATCCACGTGCGCAAAGCGTACGGCAGCGCCCCGCGTGACGAGCGGTTCTGCTTCCGGCGTATCGGCGATTTCGCGGTTCTCGTTCAGCAAGGAAAACAAACGCTCCATGTCGGCCAGGCTTTGCTTGATTTCGCGGTAAATGACCCCTAAAAAATTGAGGGGTATGTACAACTGGATCATGAAGGCGTTCACCAGCACCAGGTCGCCCAGGGTCATCGTGCCGGCGATCACGCCCACCGTGGCGCGCCACAGGATCAAGGTGACGGCCGTGGCGATGATCAAGGACTGGCCCGTATTGAGCAGGGACAAGGACGTCTGCGATTTCACGGCGGCCGATTCATAGCGCTGCAAGCCCTCGTCGTAGCGCTTCGCCTCGTAATCCTCGTTGCCGAAATATTTCACGGTTTCATAGTTGATCAGCGAATCGATGGCCTTGGTATTTGCCTTCGAATCGAGGTCGTTCATGGTACGGCGGAAATGCGTGCGCCAGTTCGTCACCAGCACGGTAAACGCGATGTAGGACACCAGCGCCACTGCCGTGATGACGGTGAACCAGATGTCGTAATGCAAGACCAGATAGCCGAGCACGAGGGTGATTTCCACCAGCGTCGGCAAGATGTTGAACAGGGTGTAGGAAATGAGCGAGCCTACGCTGCGCGTGCCCCGTTCGATATCGCGCGTCATGCCGCCCGTTTGCCGGTTCAAGTGGAAACGCAGGGACAAGGCATGCAGGTGGCGGAACACTTGCAGGGCGATGGTGCGCACGGCCCGCTGCGTGACCCGGGCGAACAGGAATTCGCGCAATTCCGTAAACAGGGTGGTCGACAGGCGCAGCAAGCCATATGCCACCAGCAAGCCCACGGGCAGCACCAGCAGCGCTTGCGGATGGGCCGCCGTGATGGTCATGGCATCGACGAGTTTTTTCAGGATCAGGGGCACGCCCACATTGGCCAGCTTGGCGCCCACCAGGCATAGCAGCGCCAGCAGCACCCGCCATTTGTAGACCCATAGATACGGCAGCAAGGTCTTGATGGTGGCGAAATCGCTGTGGCTGGCGGAGGCTGGCGAGCGGGGCGGAGGGGGAGTCTGGGAACGGCGCATGGCGAAGGTCGGCTTTTTATGGTTCAATCGGGGCAATTGTAGCCTTTCATGAGAATAAAAGATGAGCACCTCCCCCGACCGCCCTGATAACTGCCTCGCCTCCGGCCTCCCAGCCGGAAAAATGCCGGAATTGCGCATGATGCCAGCGCCTTCCGACGCCAATGTGTACGGCGACGTGTTCGGCGGCTGGATCATGGCGCAAGTCGATATCGCCGGTTCCCTGCCGGCCACGCGGCGCGCCAACGGCCGCGTCGCCACCATTGCCGTTAACTCCTTCGTCTTCAAAAACCCCGTTTTCGTCGGCGATCTGCTATCCTTCTACGCTGAAATCGTCAAGGTCGGCAATACCTCGATCACCGTCAATGTCGAAGTGTATGCCGAGCGCAACCGCCTGCAGGCGTGCATCGTGAAAGTCACGGAAGCCACCCTGATCTATGTGGCGACGGATTCCGACCGCAAGCCGCGCAAGGTGCCGCCCATCGAAACCCTGCTGTCACAATAATCCCGCGTTGTATTTTCAGACGGCATGGATAGCCAGCGCCGCGTCTTCCTGCAAAGCGCTGCCCGCATAGCGTCCCTGGCCGCCGCCGGCAGCATGCTGTCCGGTTCCGGCGCGCGCGCGGCCACGCGCCTCAATGGCGCAGGCTATCCGTTTGCGCTGGGCGTCGCTTCCGGCTCGCCCTTGCCCGATGCCGTCGTGCTGTGGACGCGCATCTGCCACGATCCGCTGCACGCCGCCGCCACGCCCGCCATCGCCTTGAGCGTGCGCTGGGAAGTGGCGGACGACGAAGCGTTCCGGCGCATCGTCGCCAAGGGGCAAGCCACGGCCACGCCCGCCCTCGCGCACAGCGTGCATGTGGACGTGGCAGGCCTGGCGCCCGGACGCTGGTACTGGTACCGTTTCATGCTGGGCGACGCCGTCAGCCCCGTGGGACGCACGCGCACGGCGCCCGCTGCCGATACCCTGCCCGCTTCGCTGAAGCTGGCCGTGGCCTCGTGCCAGCACTGGGAATTCGGCGCCTACGCGGCGCACCGGCATATCGCCGCGGCCGCGCCCGACCTGGTGGCCTTCCTCGGCGACTACATATATGAATGGGGGCCATACCAGCTGCAGCACCCGAGCCGGGCCGTGCGCACGCACGAAAGCTTTACCCTGGACGAATACCGCGCCCGCTACGCGCAATACAAGAGCGACAAGGATTTGCAGGGTGCGCACCTGGCCGCGCCATGGATCGTCACCTGGGATGACCATGAAGTGGCCAACGATTATGGCAATGATCGCGACGAGTTGCTCACGCCCACCTTTTTGCAGCGCCGCGCAGCCGCCTACCAGGCATTCTATGAACACATGCCGCTGCGCCTGCTGCCGCTGGGCCGGCGGGGCTATGTCGACATGCGCATCTACCAGCGCTATGACTGGGGCCGCCTGGCGCGCTTCCACGTGCTGGACGACCGGCAATACCGTGCCTATCACGCGTGCGCCAAGCCGGGCCGCGGCGGCTCCAATTCCGTCACCACGCGCAGCTGCCCCGACTTGCTCAAGCCGCAACGCACGATGCTGGGCGAAGAACAGCAGCGCTGGCTGCAAGCGGGACTCGATACCTCTCCCGCGCACTGGAATATTTTGGCCCAGCAAACCCTGATGGCGCAATCGAGCCAGGTGCCCATCGTGCGGCCCGGCGACGAACGCATCTGGACCGATGGCTGGGATGGCTATCCGATGGCGCGCCAGCACCTGCTCGACGCCCTGCGCAGCAGCGGCGCGCGCAACCCGCTGGTGCTGTCGGGTGACGTGCATACCTTTTATGCCACGGAACTGAGCCGCAACGCCATGCGCCCCGCCAGCAAGGATAATCCCGTGCTGGCCACCGAGTTTTGCGGCACCTCCATCACCTCGAGTTCACGCCCGCAGGCGCGCACGGAGCAGTACGTGGCGATGAATCCGCACATCCGCTACGGCCGCAGCGACAAGCGCGGCTACATGCTGCTGGACATCACGCCAGAGAAAACCACGGCCCTGTTCCAGGGCCTGGAGAATGTGCGCGACAGCGCGTCCCCCATCGCGACACTGGCCAGCTTCACCGTGCAGGACGGCAAGGCTGGCGTGCAGAGATAGTATTCAAGCCGCTTTCTTTTCGTCGCGCAATTGGCGGCGCAAGATCTTGCCGACATTGGTTTTCGGCAATTCATCGCGGAACTCGATGTATTTCGGCTTCTTGTACGCCGTCAATTCATGCTTGCAATGCTCGCGGATCTGTTCCACCGTCAGGTTCGGATCCTTGCGTACGACGAACACTTTCACGGCTTCGCCCGAGTTGGCATCCGGCACGCCGATGCAGGCGCATTCCAGCACGCCCGGGCACGATGCAACCACGTCTTCCACTTCGTTCGGATACACATTGAAGCCGGACACGATGATCATGTCTTTCTTGCGGTCCACGATCTTCACATAGCCGCGCTCGTCCATGACGCCCACGTCGCCCGTCTTGAAATAGCCGTCGGCCGTCATCGACTTGGCCGTCTCGTCCGGACGCTGCCAGTAGCCGGCCATCACTTGCGGGCCGCGCACGGCGATCTCGCCCGGCTCGCCCAGCGGCACTTCCACGCCATCGTCGTTGAGGATCGCCACTTCCGTCGAAGGGAAAGGCAAGCCGATGGTACCCGTGAATTCCGTGATGTCGACGCGGTTGCCCGTCACGACAGGCGACGTTTCCGACATGCCATAGCCTTCGATCAGCGGACAGCCCGTCAGTTTCAGCCAGCGCTCGGCCACGTTGCGCTGCAGGGCCATGCCGCCGCCATTGCACACTTTGTAGCTGGAGAAATCGAGCTTGGCGAAGTCGGCATTGTTCAGCAGCGCGTTGTACAGGGTATTGACGGCCGGGAAGACGACGATCTTGTGCTTGGACAATTCCTTGACGAAACCGGGAATGTCGCGCGGGTTGGGAATCAGCACGTTCAAGCCGCCCACGCGCATGCCCATCAGGGCGCTGACCGTCAGCGAATAGATGTGATACAGGGGCAAGGCGCACATGAAGCCCATCGAGGTGGCGCGCATTTCCTTGGTCATCACGGGTGAAATCCACGCCTCGTTTTGCAGCACGTTGGCGATCACGTTACGGTGCAACAGCATCGCGCCCTTCGACACGCCCGTCGTGCCGCCCGTGTATTGCAGGAAGACAATATCGTCATGGCCTTGCTGCACCGGCGTGAGTGTCAAACGGGAACCCTCGGCCAGCATCTTGTTGAAACCGATGGCGCTCGGCAGGGAAAACGCAGGCACCATTTTCTTGATCTTGCGCACGACGAAGTTGACGATGGTGCCCTTCACGCCGCCCAGCAAGTCGCCCATGGTGGCCACGATCACATGCTTGACCTGCGTGTGCGGCAGCACTTGCTCCACCGTGGTGGCGAAGTTTTCCAGCACGATGATCGCCTCGCTGCCCGAATCGATCAGCTGGTGCTGCAATTCGCGCGGCGTGTACAGCGGATTGACATTGACCACCGTGTAGCCGGCGCGCAGGATCGCCGCCATCGCCACCGGATACTGCAGCACGTTCGGCAGCATGATCGCCACGCGCGCACCCGTTTTCAGACCCTTGCTTTGCAGCCAGGCCCCCATCTGCAGCGACAGCTTGTCGAGCTCGCGGTAAGTGAGGAATTTATCCATGCACACGAAAGCGTTGCGGTCCGCATATTTCTGGAACGACTCTTCCAGCAAATGCGTCACGGAACGGTACTGCGTGCAGTCGATCTCTGCGGGAACGCTGTCCGGGTACGACTTCAACCAAATCTTGTCCATCAATTGCCTCATCTTTATCTGTATTGAAGGGGGTGCCGCCTTGGGCGCCCCCGGCACTGTTTATGCTGCTATCTTCGTTTCGTCACGCAGGGCGCGACGCAAAATCTTGCCGACATTGGTCTT
The DNA here is from genome assembly GCF_009208555.1 of Janthinobacterium violaceinigrum. Lineage (GTDB taxonomy): Bacteria > Pseudomonadota > Gammaproteobacteria > Burkholderiales > Burkholderiaceae_D > Janthinobacterium > Janthinobacterium violaceinigrum. The sequence continues at coordinate 212,216 of NZ_WFLI01000007.1, forward strand.
CGGCAGTTCATCGCGGAACTCGATATATTTCGGCCGCTTGTAACCCGTGAATTGCTCCTTGCAATACGCGGCCAGCACGGCCTGGGTCAGGTTCGGATCCTTGCGCACCACAAACACTTTCACGGCCTCGCCCGAATGCTCGTCAGGCACGCCCACGCAGGCGCACTCGAGCACGCCCGGGTGGGCCGCGATGACGGCTTCGACTTCGTTCGGATAGACGTTGAAGCCGGAGACGAGAATCATGTCTTTCTTGCGGTCCACGATCTTCACGTAGCCGCGCTCATCCATGATGCCCACGTCGCCCGATTTGAAGTAACCGTCGGGTGTCATGACCTTGGCCGTTTCATCGGGACGGTTCCAGTAGCCGCTCATCACTTGCGGGCCGCGGATGCCGATCTCGCCCGTCTGGCCCAGCGGTACTTCCTTGCCGTCATCGTCGAGGATGGCGATATCGGTCGACGGCACGGGCAAGCCGATGGTGCCCGAGAACTCCGTGCTGTCGGCGCGGTTGCAGGTGGCGACGGGCGACGTTTCCGACAGGCCATAACCTTCGATGATGGACACGCCCGTCACTTGCAGCCACTTGTCATTGACGGCTTGCTGCACCGCCATGCCGCCGCCATTGGCGATCTTCAAGCCCGAGAAATCGAGCTTGGCAAAGTCGGGATGATTGACCAGCGCGTTATACAGCGTATTAACCGCCGGTAACAAGTTGAATTTGTACTTGCCCAGCTCCTTGATCAGGCCCGGGATATCGCGCGGATTCGGGATCAGGATATTCAGTGCGCCCACGCGCGTGCCCCACATCGCGCACGCCGTCAGCGCAAAGATATGGTACAGCGGCAGGGCGCAGACGATGATCAGCTGCTCCTTGCTGTTCTGGTCGAGCGCTGCGCCCGACCACGCTTCGCTTTGCAGCACATTGGCGATCACATTGCGGTGGCTCAGGGTCGCGCCCTTCGACACGCCCGTGGTGCCGCCCGTGTATTGCAGGAAGGCGGCGTCGTTGATGCTCAGCTCGACCGGCGTGAGTTTCATGCGGCTGCCCAGCGCCAGCGCCTGCTTGAAACGCATGGCGTTCGGCAAGGAATACGCAGGCACCATCTTCTTGACGTTGCGCACGACAAAATTGACGATCATGCCCTTCAAGCCGCCCAGCATTTCGCCCATGCTGGCGACGACGATGTGCTTGACGGCCGTCTTGCTCAGCACTTGCTCCAGGGTATGGGCAAAGTTTTCCAGCACGATGATGGCTTCGCTGCCCGAATCGTTGAGCTGGTGCTCGAGTTCGCGCGGCGTGTACAGCGGGTTGACGTTCACCACCGTGTAGCCGGCGCGCAGCACGGCGGCCAGGGCCACCGGATACTGCAGCACGTTCGGCATCATCAGGGCAACTCTGGCCCCTTTTTTCAAGCCGCGGCTTTGCAGCCAGGCCCCCAGCTGGCGCGAATAGGTGTCGAGTTCGGCATAGGTAAGAAATTTGTCCATGCAGACATAGGCATTGCGGTCTGCATATTTCTGAAACGCTTCTTCCAGCACATGCACCAGCGAACGATATTGATCAGGATCGATGTCGGCGGGAACGCCGGGAGGATACGACTTCAGCCAAATTTTTTCCATCCTGTGCCTCTTGTCTCGAATAATCGTGGGGGAGCCGGCGCACCCTGCCGGCGCGGATCATTGCTGCGGATTCTGTCGTCCGGCAGTCAGTTTGAGCATTCTGACGAGCATTTGCTCTATGCTACTAATGCGATGCTATCGGGCGCCGCGCTTCCATGCAAGCGCTTTCAACAGTATTCGAGCGGCAACTCTAGGGGCTTTTTATGCTGCAATGCAGCATGATAAATACACTGTTACAGGATCGTTTGCCTTGGCGCGCGAGACAATCTTTACGGGTCAGGGGCTGGACAATTGTTCCAGCGCACGCCTGCGCTCAGGCTTATTCATCTGGGCCATTGTGTGCACTGCAGCATAAAAAGCACGAAAGTTCTTTTTTTCTTCCAGCAATTTTTTGAAGGCAGGCAAAAATTCATTGTAGGTAGACACGGAAGCCAGGTGCGCATTGCTCAATGGCTGCTCGAACCAGCGGTCATAACCGGCAAAACCACCCCAGCGCTGCTTCAGTACCTGATACGCATCTTTCAATGCCGCAAACACCTGCGCCTTGCGCGCGCGCTTGTCCGCATCGCTGGCGTCGCTGGCATACACGGCCTCCAGTCGCCCCCGGTATTGCAGCAGCAAGGCCAGAAAATCCTGGCGCCGCGCCGCGTACTGGGCATACGACGCGCGCATGGCGTCATTGCCCTCGCGCGCCAGCCAGCGCTGCACACCCGCCTCTTCCACCGCGCCGGCAAACGACTCGTTGAAGGCCGAATCGCCGGGCACGTACACCACCTGATGCGCCAGTTCATGGAAAATCAGGCGCGCCAGTTCCGCATCGTTGTAATTGATAAAGGTCGACAGCAGGGGATCGTCGAACCAGCCCAGGGTGGAATACGCGGGCACGCCGCCCACCTGCACGTCGTAATGCTGGGCGCGCAACTGCTCGGCATACGCGAGCGCCTCGTCCTTGCTGTAATAGCCGCGATAGCTGACGCAGCCGGCAATGGGAAAACACCATTGCAGCGGCTGCAGCGACAATTCCGGCGTGGCCACCACGTTCCACAGCACGAACGGTCGCCGCAGGGCCGCGTAGTTCTTGTAGCTGCCGTTGTCGGGCAAGTCCAGCTCGCTGACGGCAAAGCGGCGGATCTGCTGCGCCTTGGCCAGGCGCACCTTCAGGCGCGGCTCGGTGGCCGGATCATCGAGCCAGTCGCCGATGGGCCGCGCGCCGGACCACAAGGCATATTGCCCCTGCGCCGCTTGCGTGTAGTAGCGCAGCTGCGTGCAGCCGCCCAGCAGCATGCACAAGCTGCCGACAAGCAGCCGGGCGGGCCAGCGCGCCAGCGCATTCACCTCAGCCGGCCTTTTCCACTTCGACCAGCGTATCGTAAAAGGTGGGCGCGCGGCCCATGTCCGTCAAGCGCTGGCTGGTCACTTCATTGGCGTTCTTGCCATCGCTGGCCAGTTTCTTCCACCACACGGACAAGCCCACGACCAGGCCACGTCTCGCCTTGTCCGTGACCCGGGCCTTGGCAACAAAACTGCCGCGGTCATTGAAGATGCGCACCATGTCGCCGGCCGCGATGCCGCGCGTGGCGCCATCGTCGGGGTGGATATCGAGGTGCGGCTCGCCTTCGGCCGCGCGCAGGCTTTTCACGTTGACGAAGGTGGAGTTGAGGAAATTGCGCGCGGGCGGCGAAATCATGGCCAGCGGATAGCGGGCCGCCAGCGCGGGATTGCTGGCCAGCGATTCATGCGGTGCGATATACGTGGGCAGGGGATCGAGGCCCGCCTGCGCCATGGCTTCCGAATAAAACTCGCACTTGCCCGACGGCGTCGGAAAGCCCCCCTCGGCAAACGGCGCCTCGGGCATGGCCAGCTTTTGCCAGCCCGTGCGTTTCAGCGATTCCCAGTCGAAATGCACGGCGCGCGCATCCGTCGCATCGAATGCCTTGGCCGCCAGCGCATCGTCGCTTTCCTGGAAGCACGGGTCATCAAAGCCCATGTATTGGGCCAGCAGGCGGAAGATTTCCGTATTCGCCTTTGCTTCGCCCAGCGGCGCCACGGCCGCATTGTTCGCCATCATGTACAGGTGGCCATAGGTGGCATGCGTATCGACGTGTTCCAGCTGCGTGGTGGCGGGCAGCACGATGTCGGCGTAGTCGACAGTATCGGTCTGGAAATGTTCGAGCACGACCGTAAACAAGTCTTCGCGGGCAAAGCCCTGCGCCACTTTCGAGGAATCGGGCGCCACCGCCAGCGGATTCGAGTTGTAGACGATCACGGCTTCCACTTGCGGGCCAAAGTCGGGCGAGCTGGCTTTCAGCAGATCGTCGCCGATGGTGCTCATGTTGATGGTGCGTGGCGTGCCTTTCAACAAATCGGGCCGCTGCAAGGCCTTGCGGTTGATGGGGAAGGACCCCGAGCTCGACAGCTGCATGCCGCCGGCAGGGTGGCGCCAGGCGCCTGTCAGGGCGGGCAGGCAGGCGATGTTACGCACCGCCATGCCGCCCCCATGCACGCGCTGCACGCCGTAGTTGGTACGGATGGCGGCACCCTCGCCAGAGCGGCATGCCTGGCCGTACAGGCGCGCCAGTTCCACCACTTCCGTGGCCGTGATGCCGCACACCTCGGCCACGCGTTCGGGCGGCCATTCCAGCGCACGCTGATGCAAACCATCATAGCCCACGGTGTAGCGTTCGATGTAGTCATGATCGAGCCAGTCTTCGGCAATCAGGACATGCATCAAACCCAGTGCCAGTGCTGCATCGGTGCCCGGCAGCAAGGCGACGTGCTGATGGCATTTTTCCGCCGTCAGCGAGCGGTAGGGGTCGATGGCGATCAGCGTGGCGCCATTGCGCTTGGCCTCTTGCGCGCGCATCCAGAAGTGCAAATTCGAGGCGATCGGGTTGCCGCCCCAGATGATGATCAACTTGGCGCTCTGAAACTGTTCCAGGTCCGTGCCGATGCTGGCACCCACCGTGTAGCGGTAGCCCGTGGCGCCGGCCGAGGCGCAGATGGTGCGGTCCAGCAAGGAAGCACCGAGCTGATTAAAAAAACGCGACGACATCGATTCGCCCTGCACCAGCCCCATGGTGCCGCAGTAGCTGTACGGCAAGATTGCCTGCGGATCGCGCGCGGCAATCGGTTTCAATCGGGCCGCGATGGTCTGCAATGCCTCCTCCCAGCTGATGCGCTCGAACTTGCCCTCTCCCTTCCTGCCCACGCGGCGCAGCGGATGCAGCAGCCGGTCCGCATGGTAGGTGCGTTCCGTGAAGCGCGACACCTTGGTGCACAGCACGCCAGCCGTGGTGGGATGGTCAGGATCGCCCTTGACGGCGGTTGCCACGCCATCGGTCACGGTAACCAGCAAGGCGCAGGTATCAGGGCAGTCGAGCGGGCAGGCGGCGCGCACGTGGGTGGTGGTCATGGGGCAATCCAAAAACGTTGGGGGAAGGCGATACTGTAAACCATTCCGCCCGCTTGCTGTTGGCGCCATGGCAAGCACGTCCGTGCGCTGGATTTCCCCGGCAAACAAGGGCTACAATGCATTATTAGCCGCGCCTGTTTTTGATCAAACAAGCGCGGTCCGGCGCGCCATACATTGCTGCGTGCCAGCATCCACAGGAGAGTCCGATGAAACTAGTTGATCCCATCTTGGCGTTTCAATCCGAGCTGCAAGGTATCCGCCGCGACCTGCACGCGCATCCCGAGCTGTGCTATGAAGAACAGCGCACCTCGGACGTCGTTGCTGCCAAACTGACGGAATGGGGCATTCCCGTGGTGCGCGGCCTGGGCCGCACTGGCGTGGTCGGCATCATCCAGCATGGCACGTCCAAGCGCGCCATCGGCCTGCGCGCCGACATGGATGCCTTGCCCATGCAGGAAATGAATACCTTCGAACACGCGTCGCGCCACCCGGGCAAGATGCACGCCTGCGGCCACGACGGCCACACGGCCATGCTGCTGGGCGCGGCCCATTACCTGGCGCAGCACCGCAACTTCGACGGCACCGTGTACCTGGTCTTCCAGCCGGCGGAAGAAGGCGGCGCCGGCGCCCGTGAAATGATCGAAGATGGCTTGTTTACCCGCTTTCCCATGGATGCCATCTACGGCATGCACAACTGGCCCGGTGCCGAAACGGGTACCCTGAGCGTGGTGGAAGGGCCGATGATGGCCTCCAGCAATGAATTCCACGTCACCGTCAAAGGCAAGGGCGCGCACGCGGCCCAGCCCCACAAGGGCATCGACCCCGTGATGGTGGCCGTGCAAATCGCGCAAAGCTGGCAAACCGTCATCACGCGCAACAAGAGCCCGCTCGACACGGCTGTGCTGTCGATCACGCAAATCCATGCGGGCAGCGCCACCAATGTGATCCCCGACGACGCCAGCCTGGTCGGCACCGTGCGCACCTTCACCACGCCCGTGCTGGACTTGATCGAGGAGCGCATGCGCGAGATCGCCGTGCACACGGCCGCCGCCTTTGGCGCGGAAGTCGATTTCCACTTCAAGCGCAACTATCCGCCGCTGGTCAACCACGCGAAAGAAACGGCGTTTGCCGTCGACGTGATGAAAAGCGTGGTGGGAGCGGACAAGGTCAACGCGAATGTGGAACCGACCATGGGCGCGGAAGACTTCGCCTTCTTCCTGCAAGAAAAAGCCGGCTGCTACATCTTCATCGGCAATGGCGATGGCGAACACCGCGATGGCGGCCACGGCCTGGGTCCATGCGTCTTGCACAATGGCAGCTACGACTTCAACGACAATCTGCTGCCCATCGGCGCCAGTTTCTGGGTCAAGCTGGCCGAAGCGAGCCTGCCCGTCGCGTGAATCAGCTCAGCTGATCCGGACCATCGCCCAGGCGCTGGCCCGGATTCAGTTCTTCCAGGGCCAGCAAGGCCGCCGCATGGTCTGCCGTCGGATACGTTTCGGCAATGCTTTCATAGCGCTGTGTCACCAGTTGCGTCACCGGCAAGGTGACGTGCGCGGCATCGGCCGCCGCGAGGATGTTGTGCATGTCCTTGATCTGGCTTTTCACCTGCCCACCAGCAACAAAATTTCGTTCCAGCATGCGTTGGCCATGCACATCCAAGATCTTGCTCTCTGCAAAACCGCCACGGATGGCCGCCCTGACGGCAGCCGCATCGGCGCCGGCCGCCTGGGCCAGCAACAGCGCTTCGGCCACGATAGTCAATGTTGCACCCACGATCAGCTGATTGCACAACTTGGCAACTTGCCCACTGCCGGCCGGTCCCACCAGGGTCGGGCGGCCCATGGCGGCCAGGATGGTTTCCACACGCGCGTAATCGGCGCTGCTGGCGCCGGCCATGATGGCCAGGGTGCCCGCCTGCGCCCCGCCGACGCCGCCCGAGACGGGCGCATCGATGAAGGCATGGCCGGCAGCTTCCAATGTGGCGTGGAATTGCTGGGCTTCTGATTGCTTGGTGGAACTCATATCGATCCACACCGCGGCGGCAGGCAAGGCCGGCAGCGCCTCCTGCAGCACCTGCGCCACGATGGGGCCGGCTTCCAGCATCGAGATGACCACGTCCGCACCGCTGACCGCCTCCGCCACGGAAACCGCCGGCCGCGCGCCGGCCGCACGCAGGACTTGGGCCTTGCTGTGCGTGCGATTCCAAACTGTGACAGAATATCCAGCGCGTAGCAGGCACCGGACCATCGGATCCCCCATCAGACCGATACCAAGAAATGCGATTTTTGTAGAGAATGTCAATTGAACCCCTGAGATCAACAAGTGGCGAGAGCGGCATGCAAAGCAAGGTGCCTGTACAGACAAGACAATAGCCTATCGGCCAATTTTACGATGAAAGCCTCTATGTTCTTCAAGAAGAATCTCCTCAAATCCATCGCCGCCGTTGCCGCGCTGATGGCGGCCAACGCCGGCTTTGCCGCCGACGACAAACTGATCGACTCCGTCTACGGCGAATATGCCAAGGGCGTCAAAGTGCAAATGCTGCGCGCCGGCGTGACGTCGAACTGGGACAAAGCCTGGTTTGTATCGAATGGCACGCAGCTGAGCGGTTACTGGGATGCCAGCATCGGCGGTTGGGATGGCAAGAGCTATCGCAATGTCCCTGGCCAGCATCAAAAACTGTGGGATCTGGGCTTTACTCCCGTGTTCCGCTTTGAAAACACGAATAAATTGGGCTTTTATGCGGAAGGCGGCATTGGCGTGCACATGCTGTCCAAGCTGTACGATAACGACGATAACCGCCTGTCGACCCACTTCCAGTTCGGCGACCATATCGGCGTCGGCTACGTCTTCAATAACAAATGGGAAGTCGCTGCGAAGATCCAGCATTTCTCGAACGGCGGCTACAAGAAACCGAATAGCGGCGTCAATTACATGAACGTCAAAGTCGCTTATCACTTTTAATGGAGTTGATAAATGACAAAGGCAGCGCATAGCGCTGCCTTTTTTTACGCCTGTTGCATAGGCGGCGTGCAGAGGCCGGCATGGATCGGCTCTGGCGCAGGCCGGATGCGCGCAAGCGCGTCAGCCGACATCAGCATCAACGTTACCAACAAAGCACCAGACGAAAAAAAACCCCGCCATTGCTGGCGGGGTTTTTCTCTACTGCGAATAACAAGCCTGACGATAACCTACTTTCACACTGGTTGCAGCACTATCATCGGCGCAAAGTTGTTTCACGGTCCTG
>NZ_WFLI01000080.1 GCF_009208555.1 Janthinobacterium violaceinigrum
GCAGGGCGCGGCCGTCGACGCCTTCGCCGCGCCAGGCGCCGTCGGCGCCGCGCGACTGCAGCAAGCCCCAGCCCGTGCTGGCGCTGTAGACGGCGAACGGCAGCTCGCCCGGCATCGGTTCGTGCAGCAGGCGCGCCGCGCCTTCCAGCCCGGCCGCCTGCCAGATGGTGGTCAGGACCAGGGCGGGGCTGCCGTTGTCGTCGACGTCGTCGAGCTGGCGCTGCAGGTCGGCCAGGCGCGCGGCGGGCACGTGCTGGCCCGTCAGGCGGGAAGCCCGTTCGATCAGTGTCAGCAAGCCATGTTTGATGGAGGTATCCACGCTGTCTCCTGTTTGTATCATGTCGGTGTCAATCCGGGCGCGCCAGGCTTGCCGGCGCCGTGCGCCCGGCCAGGGTGCCCGTCTGCGCGGCCAGGCGCAGGCTGGCGGCAATCGCCTGCGCGCGCGTGTCTTCCAGCGCGAACTGCGCCTGGGTCGCTTCGCGCACGGCGTTGAGCACATCGTTCCAGCTCTTGCGGCCGATCACATACTGGCGCGCATACGATTCGAAGACCTGCGTCGAGGTGGTGCTGGCCTCGCCCGCGTTGCCCAGGCGCTGGCGGCTCGCTTCCGCTTCGTTCCAGTCCAGCGTGAAGCGCTCGCGCACGTCGCGTTCGGCCGCATCGCGCGCGGCGCGCGCGCCTTCGCGCTTGGCCACGGCCGCATCCACGCCGGCCTTGGCCGACAGGCCGGCGCCCGGCTGCGCCTGCAGCACCAGCATGGCACGCGTGCGGTTGTCGGCATTGATGCCGCCCGTGGGTTTTTCCATGCGCAGCACCACCTTCGGCATGTAGGCCGAACGCTGCAGGGTGATGTCGGAATCGGCTGCCTGCGCCTCGAATTCGAGGCGGTGCAGGGTGGGCGAGTAGTCGACGGCCTGGCGCATGACCCTTTCCAGGCTGGCGTCGGGCAGCGGTTCGCCCACGCCGATGCCCGTGCTCGTCACCAGGCGCACGGGCTTGCCGGCCAGCTGCGACAGCTGCGCCAGCGCGTTCTCCAGCGCCTGGCGCGCATTCGACACGTCGTTGGCCGCCTGGTAGGTGCGCGATTCGGCCAGGCGCTGGTCCGTTTGCGAACTGACCGACTGCACCACGCGGCGCTTGATCATGTCCAGCAGGCGCTGGTGTTCGGCCAGGCCTTCCTCGGCCGAGCGCACGCGCGCCGCCTGGCGCAGCGCTTCCGTGTAGGCGGAGATCACGCGCAGGGACAGGGTCAGGCGTTCTTCCTCGATGGCCGCGCCGGCCGCGTCGACCCGGCTGCCGGCCGCATCGATGCCGGCGTCGATGCGCCCGCCGCTCCACAGCGGCTGCTCGATGCGCACCACGCCGCCCGTTTCCTGTGAACCGGTGGGTATTTCGGCCGACAGGCTGGGAAAGCGCTGCCACTGCGCGCCATCGAGGTCGGCCCGCGCGGCTGCCTGTGCCGAGCGCTTGCCGGCGATGGTCGGGTGGCTTTGCAGCGCCTGCTGCAAGACCTGGTCGAAGCTCCAGGCCGTGGCGCCCTGGGCGCCGGCGAAAGGGGTGACGCTGGCCATGGCGACGGCTGCCAGTACAGCCGCGATGCAGGGCAGGATGCCGGGCCAGGGGCGCCGGCGGCAGGGTAGTGCTGGCAAACTGCGTAATCTCATCCCGTGTTTTTCCGGCCTTGCGGCCTGCAGGGTTGCAACGAGGATCACCAGGACCGCAGGAGCGCGGCGCGACTGCGTGCGCGCCCCTGCGGCCGTTGTGGCTACGTTTCCATGGCCATGGCCTCAGACATGGAAGTTCGCCGCCGTCAGCTGCGTGATGTTCACGCCGCTCAGCAGCACCAGCGCCGTGTCGATGGCATGAGCATTGCTCAGGTCGCTCGAGTGGTACACCGTCACGGCGCCGTTGTTCTGCGCATCGGCGATGACGATGTAGCCCTGTCCCGACAGGACGCTGTTGTCGGCCGCGATGGCGCTGGCTGCCGCGCCGATCGACACGGACGTGCCATCGAAAATGAACAGGTTGTCGTTGCCAAAGTCCGTGCTCAGGTTGACGCCCACCGCCACCGATGCCGTCAGGTGGGCGATGGCGGACATGTCGATCACGTCGCCGCCGGCGGCAGGCAGGCCCGTGCTGAAGTCGGCCACCGTCAGCGGGCTGTGCAGCGCATTCTGGCTCAGCACGAACAACTGGCTCGCATCCGTCAGGTCGGCGTGGGCCTGGGCTGCTGCTGCCGCTGCGGCGGCGGCATTGGCCGCCACCGTCAGCGAGCCTGCATCCGTCAGGTCCGCCTGCGCCTGCGCCTGCAGGGCGGCGGCCGCTGCCGCATCGGCAGCCAGGTGCAGGGCGTTGGCGTCCGTCAGGTCGGCCGTGTGCGCGGCTGCAGCCGCCGCTGCCGCTGCCGCATCGGCGGCCTGGGTGAGCGCCACGGCATCCGTCTGGTCGGCGATCGCCTGCACGGCGGCGGCGTGGGCGGCATCCGCAGCCGATATCACGCCCAGGGCGTTGGCATCGGTCTGCGCGGCGATGGCATTGGCCTGGACCAGGGCCGCGTCGGCTGCCTGCGCGTTGGCGTTGGCCTGGGCCGCTGCCGCATCGTCCGCGTAGGCTGCGTTGGCATTGGCATGCGCCTGGGCCGCTGCTGCCGCTGCGTTGGCGGCGGCGGCATCGTCGGCTTGCGCGGCCTGGAAGGCCAGCAGGGAAGCGGCGGCCTGCGCCTGTGCCAGCGGCGCTGCCGCATCGGCGGCATGGGCTGCCAGCGCGGCGGCCGCCGCATTGTTCGCGTTGACGGTAGCCGCTGCCGCTGCCGCATCGTCGGCCTGTGCCTGCTGCGTGATGGCCAGAGAAGCGGCGGCCTGGGCTGCCGCGGCGGCTGCGGCATTATCGTCGTTCTGCGCTGCGGTGGCGGCGGCCAGGGCGCTGGCTGCCGTTGCCGCCGTGCTGACGGCCAGTGCGTCGGCGGCGATGGCTGCCGTGTGGGCGGCGGCGGCGGCTGCGGCGTTTGCCGCGGCCTGGTTGGCGGCCGTGTCGTCGGCTTGTGCTGCCTGTGCGGCGAGCAGTGATGCTGCCGCTGCTGCGGCGCTGGCGGAGGCCGTGGCATCGGCCGCTGCCGCCGCCGTGGCAGCCGCTTGCGCCAGCGCTGCCGTTGCCGCTGCATCCGCTGCGGCCTGATCGTCGGCGACGGCGGCGTTGTGCGCTGCCTGGGCGTTGGCGGCGTTGGCCGCGGCCAGCGCTGCCGCAGCGTCATCGGCC
>NZ_WFLI01000081.1:0-1183 GCF_009208555.1 Janthinobacterium violaceinigrum
AGAGGCTAACGTTATAGGGACAAGCGAATAAGTGCACATGGTGGATGCCTTGGCGATTACAGGCGATGAAGGACGTAGTAGCTTGCGATAAGCTGCGGGGAGTGAGCAAACACACTTTGATCCGCAGATTTCCGAATGGGGCAACCCACCCTTTTAGGGTATTGCATACTGAATACATAGGTATGCAAGGCGAACGCGGCGAACTGAAACATCTAAGTAGCTGCAGGAAAAGAAATCAACCGAGATTCCCAAAGTAGCGGCGAGCGAAATGGGAAGAGCCTGTACGTGATAGTCGGACCGATAACAGAATCCTCTGGAAATAGGAGCCATAGTGGGTGATAGCCCCGTATGTGAAATCGGACCGGTGGTACTAAGCGTACGACAAGTAGGGCGGGACACGTGACATCCTGTCTGAATATGGGGGGACCATCCTCCAAGGCTAAATACTCGTAATCGACCGATAGTGAACCAGTACCGTGAGGGAAAGGCGAAAAGAACCCCGGAAGGGGAGTGAAATAGATCCTGAAACCGTGTGCATACAAACAGTAGGAGCGGACTTGTTCCGTGACTGCGTACCTTTTGTATAATGGGTCAGCGACTTACATTCAGTGGCAAGGTTAACCGAATAGGGAAGCCGTAGAGAAATCGAGTCCGAATAGGGCGATCAGTCGCTGGGTGTAGACCCGAAACCAAGTGATCTACTCATGGCCAGGATGAAGGTGCGGTAACACGCCCTGGAGGTCCGAACCCACTAATGTTGAAAAATTAGGGGATGAGCTGTGGGTAGGGGTGAAAGGCTAAACAAACTTGGAAATAGCTGGTTCTCTCCGAAAACTATTTAGGTAGTGCCTCAAGTATCACCATCGGGGGTAGAGCACTGTTATGGCTAGGGGGTCATTGCGACTTACCAAACCATTGCAAACTCCGAATACCGATGAGTGCGAGCTTGGGAGACAGACGTCGGGTGCTAACGTCCGGCGTCAAGAGGGAAACAACCCAGACCGCCAGCTAAGGTCCCAAAGATTGGCTAAGTGGAAAACGAAGTGGGAAGGCTAAAACAGTCAGGATGTTGGCTTAGAAGCAGCCATCATTTAAAGAAAGCGTAATAGCTCACTGATCGAGTCGTCCTGCGCGGAAGATGTAACGGGGCTAAGCCAGTCACCGAAGCTGCGGATATCCGGAA
>NZ_WFLI01000081.1:1273-3024 GCF_009208555.1 Janthinobacterium violaceinigrum
AAGCATATGGTAGGAGAGCGTTCTGTAAGCCTGCGAAGGTGTCTTGTAAAGGATGCTGGAGGTATCAGAAGTGCGAATGCTGACATGAGTAGCGATAATGGGGGTGAAAAGCCTCCACGCCGTAAGCCCAAGGTTTCCTGTTCAACGTTCATCGGAGCAGGGTGAGTCGGCCCCTAAGGCGAGGCAGAGATGCGTAGCTGATGGGAAGCAGGTTAATATTCCTGCACCGTCGTATGATGCGATGGGGGGACGGATCGCGGAAGGTTGTCTGACTGTTGGAATAGTCAGTTTCTGTCTCATAGAAGGCGCTTAGGCAAATCCGGGCGCGGAATTCAAGGGGATGGGACGAGTGAGCTTGCTCACGAAGCAATCGGAAGTGGTTCCAAGAAAAGCCTCTAAGCTTCAGTCATACGAGACCGTACCGCAAACCGACACAGGTGGGCGAGATGAGTATTCTAAGGCGCTTGAGAGAACTCGGGAGAAGGAACTCGGCAAATTGGTACCGTAACTTCGGGAAAAGGTACGCCCCGGTAGCTTGACCACTTTACTGTGGAAGGGTGAAAGGGTTGCAATAAACTGGTGGCTGCGACTGTTTAATAAAAACACAGCACTCTGCAAACACGAAAGTGGACGTATAGGGTGTGACGCCTGCCCGGTGCTGGAAGATTAAATGATGGGGTGCAAGCTCTTGATTGAAGTCCCAGTAAACGGCGGCCGTAACTATAACGGTCCTAAGGTAGCGAAATTCCTTGTCGGGTAAGTTCCGACCTGCACGAATGGCGTAACGATGGCCACACTGTCTCCTCCCGAGACTCAGCGAAGTTGAAATGTTTGTGATGATGCAATCTACCCGCGGCTAGACGGAAAGACCCCATGAACCTTTACTGTAGCTTTGCATTGGACTTTGAACCAATCTGTGTAGGATAGGTGGGAGGCTTTGAAGCGGGGACGCTAGTTCTCGTGGAGCCAACCTTGAAATACCACCCTGGTTTGTTTGAGGTTCTAACCTTGGTCCGTTATCCGGATCGGGGACAGTGCATGGTAGGCAGTTTGACTGGGGCGGTCTCCTCCTAAAGTGTAACGGAGGAGTTCGAAGGTACGCTAGATACGGTCGGACATCGTGTTGATAGTGCAATGGCATAAGCGTGCTTAACTGCGAGACTGACAAGTCGAGCAGGTACGAAAGTAGGACATAGTGATCCGGTGGTTCTGTATGGAAGGGCCATCGCTCAACGGATAAAAGGTACTCTGGGGATAACAGGCTGATTCCTCCCAAGAGTTCATATCGACGGGGGAGTTTGGCACCTCGATGTCGGCTCATCACATCCTGGGGCTGTAGCCGGTCCCAAGGGTATGGCTGTTCGCCATTTAAAGTGGTACGTGAGCTGGGTTTAAAACGTCGTGAGACAGTTTGGTCCCTATCTGCCGTGGGCGTTGGAAATTTGAAGGGGGCTGCTCCTAGTACGAGAGGACCGGAGTGGACGAACCTCTGGTGTACCGGTTGTCACGCCAGTGGCATTGCCGGGTAGCTAAGTTCGGAAGAGATAACCGCTGAAAGCATCTAAGCGGGAAACTTGCCTTGAGATGAGATTTCCCAGAGCCTTGAGCTCTTTGAAGGGTCGTTCGAGACCAGGACGTTGATAGGCTGGGTGTGGAAGTGCAGTAATGCATTAAGCTAACCAGTACTAATTGCCCGTACGGCTTGTCCCTATAACCTTAGCAGGTACAGAGGATAAGACGGTACAACGTTG
>NZ_WFLI01000082.1 GCF_009208555.1 Janthinobacterium violaceinigrum
GGCCCAGGCGGCACCAACGGCAGCGCCGCCGGCCCCCCTGCACATCGTCGCGGCCGCCCTGCGCATGCCGGGCGGCGCCACGCCCGAGGAACTGGCGACGGCCATGCAAGCGAGGCAGGCCCGCCCCGCGCTCGATACGGACCTGCTCAATGAAGACGGCTACCCTTTGCTATGCGGCAAGGTCGCGGAGGTACAGGAAGACTTGCAGCAAGACACGCTGGCCGCCTGGCTGCGCCAGCATCCGCAGGAAGGACTCGATGCCCAGCGCTTCCCCTTCAATCCCGAGGATGTGCGCGCGCTGGCCCTGGGCGGCGAAGTGCTCGCCGATCTGGCCTACGAAGCCATGCGCCATCCGCTGCTGCCCGCATGCCTGACGGCGCCCGCCTCCGCCCGCGCCGCCATGGCGCTGCCCACGCTGCAATTACACCTGCTGCTGCCCCCGGCGTGGAGCGCTGCCCAGTCGCAGGCGGGCAGCGCCTGGCTGCGCCAGCTGCTGCTGCAACAAGGCTGGCCGCCCGAAAAGCTGGCCGTGCCGGCGCTGTCCGCCCTGCCCCAGCCAACGCCGTTCGCGCTGTTCAACCACATCGCCGCGCACGCGGCGCTGGACGGACAGCCGTGCCTGGCCATCGTGCTGGCCTGTAACTCCTACATCGGCGAGATGAGCGTGCACGACTGGGCCAGCAAGGGCCTGCTGTTCAGCGCGACACAGGCCGATGGACAGATTCCCGGCGAAGGCGCGGCGGGCCTGCTGTTGGCGGACGCGGCCGAAGCGGCGCTGCTGGAAGCGCCGGCGCCCGTGCTGCTGCACCAGGGGGCCACGCAGGCACGCGACGCCGCCCGATCGCGCAAGCACGGCGATCCCGCTTTGCTGGCCAGCCTCGCCGCGCAGGCGCTGGCTGCCGCCGCCGTACTCCCCGCCGACATCACGCTGGCAAGCGCCGATACGGACCAGCGCCCGGGCCCCATGCTCGAACTGATGAATTGCGCCACGGCCCTGCTGCCTGAACTCGACCTCGGCACTCAGGTACAGAGCGTGGGCGCGGCGTGCGGCCATGCCGGTCCCGTCGCCGCACTGGCGGCGCTGGCCCTCGCGCAGCACGCGGCGGCCAGCGCGCCCGGCCAGGTCCTATGTCTCAGCAATCTCGATCCACTGCACTGCGGCGCCATCGTCGTCGGCCCGCCCGCCGGCGACGGCAACGACGCCGGCTGACGCTGCCACCCTCCACCCACGCACATTAACGGCTTGCTCACTACACTATGATGCAACGATTTTGGCACCTCCTCACTTCCCGCTCCAGCCTGCTCATCCTGGGCAGCGTGGCATTCGTCCTGCTGCTCCTGGTCTGCACCGTCATCTTCGAATGGCCCTACCCGCCCGTGCTGGCGTTCCTGGCCGTGGCGGCGCTGCTCGCTGCCATGACGTGGTGGCTGCGCCGCCGGCGGCGCCTGCGCGATGGCGCCAGCTTCAGCAACATGCTGGAACAGCAGGCCAGCGGCGCCGCGCCGAAAGCGGGCGCCGTGCAGCGCGAGGAAACCGAGGCCATCCGCAAACGCATGCTGGAAGCCATCAGCACCATCAAGACTTCCAGGCTGGGCCAGCTGTCGGGCGACGCGGCCCTGTACGAATTGCCCTGGTATATGATCATCGGCAACCCTGCCGCCGGCAAAAGCACGGCGATCGCCAATTCCGGCCTGCAATTCCCCTTTGTCGACAGCAAGATCGTGCAAGGCCTGGGCGGCACCCGCAATTGCGACTGGTTCTTCACCACCGATGGCATCCTGCTCGACACGGCAGGCCGCTACTCCGTCAACGATGAAGACCGGGCCGAATGGTTCGGCTTTCTCGGCCTGCTGAAAAAACACCGCAAGCGGGCGCCGGTCAACGGCATCATCATCGCCGTCAGCATTGCCGAACTGACGGGCAGCCGGCCCGAGTTCGCCATCGAACTGGCGAAGAACCTGCGCCAGCGCGTGCAGGAACTGACGGAAAAGCTGGAAGTCCACGCTCCCGTCTACGTGGTATTCACCAAGGCCGACCTGATCACGGGCTTCACCGAATTCTTCCAGGATGCGGAACGCGGCGAGCGCGACAAGGTCTGGGGCGCCACCCTGCCCTACAGCGTGAGCAGCTCGAAACAGGACGTGCTGGAACAGTTCGACCAGCGCTTCGACGAGCTGTACGATGGACTGAAAGACCTCAGCCTGGCCAGCATGGCCCTGCTGGGCCGCGAGCGCATGCCGCCCGGCGTGTTCACGTTCCCCCTGGAATTCAGCTCCATCAAGGGGCCGCTGCGCACCTTCATCGCCACCCTGTTCGAGGAAAACCCGTTCCAGTTCAAGCCCGTGTTCCGCGGTTTCTATTTCACCAGCGCATTGCAGGAAGGCGTTTCCGTCTCCGCCTCGTCGGAACGGGTGGCGCAGCGCTTCGACCTCAAGCTGCAGCCGCAGGAACAGGCGGCGGTCCAGGACCAGCACGGCTACTTCCTGCTCAACCTGTTCCGCAAGGTCATCTTCGCCGACAAGGACCTGGTGGCCCAGTACGCCAGCCCCCGCAAGACGCGGCTGCGCTATGCCACCTTCTTTGCCGCCATCGCGCTGGCCGGCCTGACCCTGGGCGGCTGGAGCTGGTCCTATTTGGCCAACCGCCAGCTGGCAGCCAATGTGCAGGCCGACCTGGACCAGGCCATCAAGGTGCAGGACAAGCGCCTCGACCTGCATTCGCGCTTCGAGGCGCTGGAAATCCTGCAGGACCGCATCGAACAGCTGGAAGCCTATCGCAGCAAGCGCCCGCTGGCCCTCAGCCTGGGCCTGTATCAGGGCGACTTCCTCGAACGCAAGCTGCGCGAAGAATACTTTTCCGGCGTGCGCGAAGTCATGCTCAAGCCGGTGACGCAATCGCTGGAAGCGTTTTTATCGGAAGTCAACGCGGGCGCGGGGCGCCTGCAGCCGATGACGGCCGCGCTGCCGGCGCCTGCCGTGGCGGCCGTGCCAGCCGTGGCGGCTCCTGCAGCCGCTGCAGTC
>NZ_WFLI01000083.1 GCF_009208555.1 Janthinobacterium violaceinigrum
CGGATCAAGCCTTGCTGGTTGTTGATACTGCCGCCACCCGCGTTCAGGCCGATATTGCCCAGCACCTGGATTTGCCCGCCCTGGTTTTGCAAGCCGCTCAGGGCCAGATCCAGCGCCGACTTGCCCACCACCTGGCCGCCGCGGTTGTCCAGCTGGCCCACGCTGCCCGTGATGTTGCCGGCCGCGCCCAGATAGCCGCCCGCATTGTTCCAGCTGCCCGTTTGCAGGCTGAGGCCGGCGCCGCTGCTGATGCCGCCGGCGCTGCCCGGATGGCGCACCGCATACGCGCCCGCATTGGTGTTGAGTAAAGCATTGCCGTGCGTATCGATGATCATGGCGCCGCCCGACTGCAGCAAGCCGCCATCGTTGTTCAGCAGCCCCGTCTGCAAGTTAACGGTGCCCGTGCCCGCCAAGGTGCCTTGGGTGTTGTTGAAGGCCTGGCCATGCGTATCGAGCGTGACGTTCGCGCCCGCGATGGTGCCCAGCCCGTTCGACAGGCCGCCATTGCGCAGGATGATGTCGCCGCCCGACTGCATGGTGCCGCCGTCGTTGACGGTGGCGCCCGTGGACGTGACCGTCAACAGGCCCTGCACCGAAGCCAGCTTGCCGCCGGCGCTGTTGTCGACGCTCGCCGCGTTCACGCTCATATTGCCCGTGGCCGCCAGCATGCCGCCCGCATTGTTCAGTGCCTGCGTCACATTTGCCGTCAGCTGCCCGCCTGCCGTGGCGCTGCCGCCCTGGTTCAGCAGATTTCCCGCACCCAGCACGACATTGCCGCCGCCGGCGATGGCGCCGCCATGGCGGTTGTCGAGCACGCTGCTTGCCGTCACCGTCAGGTTGGCCGTGCCGGCCGCCTGCAGCTTGCCGCCCTGGTTATTGAGGCTTGGTGCGACGATATTGGTATTGCCGTTGCTGGCGATGGTGCCGCCGCGGTTGTCCAGGCTGGTCGTCAGTTGAATGCTGGTGTCGCCTTTGCCCAGCTGCGTCAGGTTGCCGCCGCCATTGTCCAGAGTGCTACCCGTCACGCTGATTTGCTGCGCGATGGTGCTGGCGTTGCGGTGGTCGATGGTGCCGGCCGTCACGACCAGCGCGCCATTGCCCGTGATCTGTCCGCGCTGGTCGTTCAGCTGGTTCGCTTGCAGACTCAAGGTGCCGCTGCCCGCATGCTCGATCTTGCCATCCGTATTCGTCAGCGTACCTGCCTTCAGGCTCAGGTTGGCGCTGTTGACGGCGATGCGCCCGCCCGTGTTGTCCAGCACGCCCGCTGGCGATGTCAGGTCGATGGCCGTATTGCCGGCCCCCGTCTGCACGATGCTGCCTTGCTGGTTGTTCAGGTTGCCGGCTGTGACGGCCAGCTGGCCGGCGCTGATATCGCCGCGCTGGTTGTTCCACGTCTGGCCTTGTGCGCCTGCCGTGATCGTCAGGGCGCCCGGCGTGGTGACCACGGCGCCGCTGGTGCTGACGTCGCCCGTTGTCGCCGTCAAGCTGATACTGTTGGCGCTGCTGCGGCTGCCGCCGAGGTCGACGTTGCCTCCGCGCAGGGCGGCATTACCTGCCGCCAGTACCTGGCCATGGGCGCCCAGCGCCTGCTGCGCCGTGACTTGTAAGGTACCGCTCGTCTGCAGGCTGCCGTCGGCTTTCACGCCCGCGCCGATCAGGCTGGCTGCGCTGCTATTGACGCTGTTGGCGCTGATCGTGTTGTTGCCTTGAGCCAGGATCACGCCGGTATTTTCCAGCGCCCCCGTCACGGTCAGTACCTGCTCTGCGCCGGCAAACAGGCTGCCGCTGTTGCGCACGCTGCCCGCTGTCGTCGTCAGATTAGCGCTGGCAACGATACTGCCCTGCGCATTGAGCAACTCGTCCATCGTCAATTGCGCATTGCCACCCGCCGCTTGCAACTGCCCCAGGGTGTTGTCTACCGTGCCACCAGCCAAGGTCAAATCGCGGCCGGCAATGATCACGCCGGAGGTATTGTCCAGCTTGCCCGTCGCCGCCACATTGACATCTTGCGCAGACGCAATACGGCCATGGTCGTTCAGCAAGACGCCCGTTTCCACGCGTACATTGCCATTTGCCTCGATCTTGCCGCCGCTATTGTCCAGGCGCGTGCTGGCCAGCACTGTTGCCGCACTCGTGCCCAGCTGCGTGATCTGTCCTTGGCGATTATCGAGGATGCCGGCGGAGACGTTCACTTGCTGCGCCAGTAGGCTGGCATTGCGGTGATCGAGGTAATTGGCCGCCACCTGCAGCGCGCCATTGCCCGTCAGCTGGCCCCGCTGCCCATACAGATTCGTGGCGCGGATCTCCAGTACGCCCTTGCCCGCATGTTCGATCTTGCCGTCGATATTCGTCAGGTCGCCCGCCTGCAGGCGCAGATTTGCGCTGTTGACGGCGATGCGCCCGCCCGTATTGTCCAGCGCGCCCGTCTCGATGACGGTGTCGCCCGTGCCCGTCTGTATCA
>NZ_WFLI01000084.1 GCF_009208555.1 Janthinobacterium violaceinigrum
AGCACGCCGGCCAGGGTCACGCTGCCGGCCACGCCGTACGCGGCGCCGGCCGCCGTGTCCAGGCGCAGCAGGGCCATGTCCGCCTGCGCCAGCGAGCGGTCGATCTGCGCCAGCGCCGCGCACTGGGCGTCGATACGCCCCGCCATCACCAGGTCCGTCTGGCCGGCCACCAGGTCGATGGTGCTGGAACGCAATTTTTCAATGGCGCGTGTGCGCACGATGGCGGGACGGCGGGCGCGGCGCGCCACCAGCCAGCCGATGCCGCCGCCGGCGGCCAGCAGCCAGATGGCCAGGCCCAGGCCCAGCTGCCACTGCATCACGCCCAGCGCCACGCCGGCCAGCAGGGCCGCGCACAGGGCCGAAAAAGCGGGCACCAGCAGGCGCAGGTACAGCGCTTCGAGTGCATCGATATCGGCCGTCAGGCGGAACAGCAGCCTGGCGGGCTGGCGCAGCAGCCGGCTGGCCGCCTCGGGACGCGACCAGCCGCGGAACAGTTGCACGCGGATGCTGGCCAGCGCGGCAAACGTGGCGTCGTGCGTGACGAGCCGTTCCGCATAGCGCGACCCCGTGCGACCGATGGCCAGCAGGCGGATGCCGGCCGACGGGCCGAACACGTCGAAGACGATGGCCGTCGACGCGTGCAGGCCGGCAACCGACGTGGCCGTGATGAACCAGCCGGACAAGCCCAGCAAGGCCATGCCGGCCACCACCGTCAGGGCCGCCAGCATGGCGCCGCCGATCAGCTTGCCGGGCTGGGCCAGCAGCAATTGCCGCAGCACGGGGTTGAGGATCAGTGAATTTTTCATGCGCGCAACTCCTGCGCCTGCGCCTGGGCTTGGGCATCGACCAGCACCGTGCGCTGCAGGCGGGAAGCCAGCACGGGGTCGTGCGTGGCGACCAGCATGGTCTTGCCCTTGGCCAGGGCCAGCAAGGCGTCCGTCACGCGCACCGCCGTTTCGCTATCCAGGTGGGCCGTCGGTTCGTCGACCAGCAGCAGATCCGCATGCGGATGCAGGGCCACGCGGGCCAGGGCCAGGCGCACGGCTTCGCCGCCCGACAAGCCCTGCCCCCCGTCGCTGAGCATGACGGCCGGCTGCGCCTGCGCCACGGCAGCCAGGTCGGCCAGGTGCAGCGCCTGCGTCACCTGCGCGGCAGTTGCGCCCACGCGGCCCAGGGTCACGTTCTGGCTGACGGAAGCGGCAAACACGTGCGGACGCTGGCCCATCCAGGCCATGCGCTGGCGCAAGGTATTGACGGTGCTGTCGTTCAGGCGCACGCCGCCGATGCGAATCTCGCCGCCGCTGGCGGGCAGCAAGCCGGCCAGCAGGGATAGCAAGGTGGTCTTGCCGGCGCCGCTGGCGCCCAGCAGGGCCACGTGTTCGCCCGCGCGCACGGCCAGGTCGAAGCCGTCGAATACGGGCGCTTCGCCAGGATGGGCAAAGCGCAGTTGATGGATGTCAATGGCGGGCGGCGGCGCCACCGCCATGGCGGCGGCAGACACGGCAGCTGCTGCCACGCCGGCGCCAGGCAGGGGCACGCCATCGGCGGCCAGGTCGTGCAGGCCGGCCAGGCCCGCTTCGCCGGCCGCCTTGTCGTGCCAGACGGCAGCCAGTTCGCGCAACGGCTCGAAGAACGCGGGCGCCAGCAGCAGGATGAACAAGCCCTGCCCCAGGCTCAGTTCGCGGCCCCAGGTGCCGAAATGGATGCTGCCCAACAAGGAGAACCCGATAAACGCAGCCACCATGGCCACGCCCAGCGCGGAAAACAGTTCCAGCACGGCGGACGACAGAAACGCGATGCGCAGCACCGCCATCGTGCGCCGGCGCACGGATTGCGAGGAAGCGTCCAGCCGTGCGGCCGTGGCGTCGACGGCGTCGAGCGCGCGCAGGGTGGCCAGGCCCCGCAGGCGGTCCAGCAGAAAGGCGTTCATGCTGCCCATTTCCACCATCTGCGCGCGGCTGGCCGCTTGCGCGCCCATGCCCACGAGGGCCATGAAGACGGGAATCAGGGGCGCGGCGATGAGCAGGATCAGGGCGGCAATCCACGACAGCGGCGTCACCACGGCGAGGATCACGAGCGGCACGAGCATCACCTTCCAGCGCGCGGGCCGGTAGCGCACCAGGTAGGGCACGATGGCTTCCGCCTGCTCGGCCATGACGCTGGCCGCCTGGCCCGGTGCGCCCTGCCTGCTGCGGCTTGTTCTTGCCGCGCGGCTTTGTTTTATTTAGGCAACACCGTCAAGCAGCATCGATACATCGTGTGAATCAGTCTGGTT
>NZ_WFLI01000085.1 GCF_009208555.1 Janthinobacterium violaceinigrum
TTGCCGTCGATATTCGTCAGGTCGCCCGCCTGCAGGCGCAGATTTGCGCTGTTGACGGCGATGCGCCCGCCCGTATTGTCCAGCGCGCCCGTCTCGATGACGGTGTCGCCCGTGCCCGTCTGTATCAAGGTGCCCTTGGCGTTGTCCAGGTTGGCCACGCGCAGGGACAGTTGCCCCGCGCTCAGGCTGCCGCCCTGGTTGACCAGTGCCTGGCCATTGGCGGCACTAGCCGTGATGCTCAATAGGCCATTGGTCGACACGATGGCCTTGCTGGTCGTCACATTGCCCGCCAGGGCAGTCAAGCCGATATGCGCCGCACTGCTCTGGCTGCCGCCCACGTCGACCGACGCGCCCGTCATCTGCAGCTGGCCGGCCGCCATGTTCTGGCCGCCAGCCTGCAAGACGCCACGGGCCGTCACGGTCAGGTCACCGGCCGAGGCAAAGCTGCCATCGGCACGCATGCCGGCCGCCAACAGGCCGTTGCCGCTCAGACTGCCCGCCGTGATCGCCGTATTGCCCTGGGCAGCCAGCGAACCCGTATTGCTCAGTACACCGCCGATCTCCAGGCTCTGGTTGCGTCCCGCATACAGCACGCCCGCGTTGAGCACGTCGCCGCTGACCTTGGCGATGATATCGCTGCCCGCGCTGAGCGTGCCTTGCGCATTGCGCACGCTGGCCGCATCCAGGCGCAAGGCGCCAGTGCCTGCCTGCAGCAAGCCGCGCGTATTGTCGATGGCGCCACCCAGGTGCAGATCGGTTGCCGCCGCGATCACGCCATCGGTATTGACGAGTGCGCCGGTACTGACGATATCAGCGGACGTGGCCGAAGTGATCTTGCCTTTGGTGTTGTCCAGGCTGCCGGTCTGCACCGACAAGGTGCCGTTGCCAGCGATTTCGCCACTCGTATTGTCCAGCAAACCCGTGACGGCGACATGCATATTACCGGTACCCGTCTGCAGCAGATGGCCGCCCCGGTTGCTCAGGCTGTCGGCCTGCACGCTCAGGGAGCGTCCCGTGGTGGTCGCGTTGGCGTGGTCAAGCAGGCCGGCCTTCAGATCGACGGCGCCATTGCCGATGATGCTGCCGCCGGCGCCCTGCAAGGTGGCTGCCGTGATGGCCAGGGTGCCGGCACCCGCATGTTCGATCTTGCCGCCCGCATTCGTCAAGCTGGCCGCGCCCAGAGTGAGATTGGCGCTATTGACGGCGATGCGCCCGGCACTGTTGTCGAGATTGCCCGTCTGGATGACGGTATCGCCCGTGCCCGTCTGGATCAATATGCCCTTGGTATTGTCCAGGTTACCCACGTGGAAATCGAGCTGGCCTGCCTGCACCGTGCCTTCCGTGTTGTGCAAAGTGGCATTGCTCGTGATGTTGAGCGTGCCTGGCGTCGTGACGACCGCCTTGTTCGTGCTGACGTCACCCGTTGTTGCCGTCAGGCCGATGTTCGCGGCGCTGGTCTGGCTGCCGCCGATATCGAGCGTACCGCCAGTCAGGTTGGCATTGCCTGCCGCCAGGTTTTGGCCGTGCGCAGCCAGCGTTTGTGTAGTGCTGATCGTCAGGTCGCCGGCCGTGCCCAGCTTGCCATCGGCCTGCATGCCCGCACCGAGCAAGCTGCTTGCGCTGCTGTCGAGGATCTTTGCCGTGATACTGGTGTTGCCCTGTGCCGCGATGACGCCCGTGTTCGTGATGGCGCCTGTTGCGGTCAGGGATTGATTGCCTGCCGCATATAGGCTGCCCGTATTGCTCAAGGTATCGAGCGTGGTCCTCAGGTTGGCGCCGGCAAACACATTGCCGGCGGTATTGTTCAAGTTCGCCACGTTCAGGGTGGCGTTGCCGGCCACGGCCTGCAATTGGCCCTTGGTATTGTCGATGTCGCCACCGCTCAATGCCAGATTGCGGCCTGCCGCCACCGTACCTTCCGTATTATCCAGGCTGCCCACGTTCAATGTGGCATCCTGCGCCGCCACGATGCGGCCCGTGTTGTTCAGCAAGGTGGAGGCCTTCACCAGCGCATCGCCATTGCCCTCGATCTTGCCGCCCGTGTTGTCCAGCTGGCCGGTAGCGTTCACCGTCATCAGGCCGGTACCCGTCTGCGCCAGGCTGCCGGCACGGTTGTCCAGGC
>NZ_WFLI01000086.1 GCF_009208555.1 Janthinobacterium violaceinigrum
CCCGGCGCCGCGCGCGCCACAGCCCGACGCAGCCGAGCCAGAACCTTGCCAGGCGCGCCACTAGGCCAGCAGGCGCGGCACGGCCGGCGCGCTCCGGCGCGGCAAGGTGTGCGCGGGCCCCTGCTGCAGGCGAAATACGCTGACCACCTGCAGCAGCTTCGCCGCCTCGCCTTCCAGCGATTGCGATGCGGCCGCCGCTTCCTCCACCAGGGCGGCGTTCTGCTGCGTCACTTCATCCATCTGCAGCACCGCCTGGCTGACCTGGCCGATGCCCGTGCTCTGCTCGGCGCTGGCGGCCGTGATGTCGGCCACCATCTGGCTCACGCGCCCCACGGCCGCCACCACTTCCTGCATGGTGGCGCCGGCCTGCGCCACCAGGGCCGCGCCCGCATCGACCTGCACGGTGGAATTGGCGATCAGGGCGCGGATGTCGCGCGCCGCCGCCGCGCTGCGCTGCGCCAGGTTGCGCACTTCCGTCGCCACGACGGCAAAGCCGCGCCCCTGCTCGCCCGCGCGCGCCGCTTCCACGGCCGCGTTCAAGGCCAGGATATTCGTCTGGAAGGCCAGCATGTCGATCACGCCGATGATGTCGGCAATCTGCGCCGACGATGCGCTGATGGCGTCCATGGTATGGATCACCTGCCCCACGGCCTGCCCGCCGGCGCCGGCGATGTTCGCCGCCTCGACGGCCAGCACGCTGGCATGGCGGGCATTGTCCGCATTCTGCTGCACCGTCGAACTGAGTTCCTCCATGGCCGACGCGGTCTGTTCGAGCGAGCTGGCCTGCTCCTCCGTGCGCGAGGACAGATCGATATTGCCGGCCGCGATCTGCGACGAAGCCGTGGCGATGGTGTCGGTGCCGCTGCGCACCTGCTGCACGATGTCGAGCAGGTTGCCGTTCATGATGCACAGCGCGTCGAGCAGCTTGCCCGTTTCGTCGCCGCCATGGCGGCCGAAGGTCGACGTCAGGTCGCCGGCTGCCACGGTCTGCGCCACCGTCAATGCGTGGTGCAGCGGATGGACGATGCTGCGCGTGACCAGCCAGGCGGTGACGAGCGAAAACAGCACGGCCAGCGCGCTCAGCGCCAGCATCATGTTGCGCGCCGTCGCGTATTCCGCGCGCACCTGGGCGCCCGCCTCCTCCATCAGGTCGTGCTGGTGCGCGATGAGGCTTTCCAGCGCCGCCATGTAGCGCAGCTGGTCGCCGCGCACCGTGCCGAGCAGCAAACTGGTCGCCTCGTCGCGCGCGCCCTCGTCCAGCAGGGCCAGCACCTTGTCGCGTCCGCCGTTGAACGTGGCGCGCGCCTGCGTCACGGCCGCCATCAGCGTGCGGCCCTGCGGCGACAGCACCACCGTGTCCAGCTGGGCCAGTCCTTTTTCCGTCTCGCCGCCCGCCCTGGCGATGGTGGCGCGTTCCTGCGCCAGCTGCTGCGGCTCCGTCATCAGCAGCAGGTTGCGCGAGGAGCGCGCGATGATGTTGACATTCTTGATGATGTCATTGGCCAGCACGGTTTTCGGATATTTATCGTCGATCACGTCGCGCATGCGCAGCTCCAGGCTGGACAGGCGCAGCATGCCCAGCGCGGCAGTGGCCAGCAGCAGCAAGGTCAACAATGCAAAGGAGCAGCGCAGGCGCGTGCCGATTTTCATATTTGCCATCTTTTTCGCATCCTTCAGTGTGGTGCATCGGTCATCGCGCCGGACTCGCATGCAAGGCTGACGGCAATGGCTGCCGCCTGCCACGAATGGCCGGACGCAGCAGGCGGAGGGGTCAGCCGGGATGTGGCCGAGGCGGGAACAAGGGTGGTACGGCAGGCAGTGTGAGTTATCTCACAGGCAATGTCGCGTTAAGTTTTGAAAAGATTTGCTTAGATGGCAAAACAGCTATTTATATAACGCTGTTTTTTTAGTAAGTAGTAACCGCAGTACGGTCGAGGGCATGCCTGTAAAAACGGCCGCGCAAGGCGGCCGTCGCTATCGCGCACGCTGGCGCCGTCAGCGCGTCAGAACACTTCCCATTCGTCGTCGCGCGGCGCGCTGCGCTGCGGGGACGGCACGGCGCGCAGGGCCGGACGCCCCCCGTTCGGACGCGATGCGGGACGCGGC
>NZ_WFLI01000087.1 GCF_009208555.1 Janthinobacterium violaceinigrum
GGTTGCGCCGGACAAAGGCAAGGGACTTGGGCAGGGTAGCGGATGCGGTGTTCATCGGGCAGTCAGGCAGCTGGCTGGCTTTGCCCAGGTCCGCCTGCGCGTCGCCGGCGGCCAGCTGCGCCCAGGCGCCGGCGTCGAAGTAATCGATGCCGGCGCCGGCCTGCGGCTGCGGCAGCATGTCCAGCACGCCGGGAAAGGCGCGCACGAAGCCGAGAAACTGGCGCCGCGTGTGCTTCCAGCCTATCCAGCACGCCAGCATCTGCACCAGCCGGTCGCGCCCCAGCAGCACTTGCACCATCGCCTGCGTGCCCCGGTTGGCGCTGCCCACCTGCAGCAAGCGGCTGCCGGGCAGGGCGCCAAAGCGCTGCCAGCGGTCTTTCAGGGCCAGGCGCGCCACCAGCCCGCCCATGCCGTGCGCAACGATGCGCAGCGGCTGTCCGCGCTGCTCGGCGTCGCGTATGGCTTCGTCGAGCACGGGCAGGAAGGCGCTGGCGGAATGCTGCAGCGACAAGCGCCAGTCGTAGGTGAACGGCCGCACTTCCTGGCTTTGCGCGAGAAAGCGGGCAAACGGTTCGTAGCACGATTCGATCCAGCCGGCGCTGACGATGTGCGGCTGGCCCACGGCCAGGCGTTCGATGCGCCCTTCGACGAGGTTGACGGGGTCGAACCAGATGCGGTTGCTGCCCACTTGCAGGTGGCTGCCCATGATGTCGGGCAGCAGCAGCACGATGGGCGCGTGCGCGCGCCGTTTCGGCACTTCGCCGCCCCGTGCCAGGGGGCCGTGCTCGATGCCGGGCAGCGGCTGGTAAGCCGTTTCGTCGCCCGTCAGCGCCTGCACGGCGGCCAGGCTGGAGGGCGCGCGCTCGAAGTAGTTCAGGTGGTGCGCCTGCGGCCCGCGCAGCAGCAACTGGCGCACGGGCGTGCTGCGCGTGGCGCCGCCCGCCATCGAGGCGCAATTGACCACCAGGTCGTTCTGCCCGCCGTAGAGCTGGTCGTCGAGGCAGTCGCCCAGCCAGCCCAGCAAGCCTTCGCCGCTGCAGGCGCCGGCCAGCACGTGCAGGGGGCTGGCCACGCGCACGTCGGGCGCGTTGAGCAGCGCCACCAGCGGCGAGTCGGGCATCATCGCTTCCAGGCCCGGCAGGATGCGCGCGTCGCAGCGCTGCTGCACCACGGCCAGCAGGAAGGCCACGCCGCCGTCGGGAACGTCGCCCTGCGGCAGCAGGTTGAACATCACGCTGGCCCAGCGGTCGAGGCGGCCCGTCATCAAGGTGGTGCCGCGCGCGGGGCAGGCCACGCGCACGAAGCGGGCGATGCGGATGGCGCGCTTCTTCAGCTCCACGCCCAGTTCGCGCAGGCGCGCCGCATCCTCGTCGTGGCCGCTGCGCCCGCCCAGCCGCGCCTGCGCCGTGAAGTGGTCGATATCGTGGCCGTTGAACGCTTCGCCGCCCACCGTGTTTTCGCTCAGCCGCTCCAGCCCGTCGCCAGCCAGGTCGACGGCGCCGCGGCTGTCGATGCGCTGCGCCCTAGCCAGCAATTCTCCCACCAGGCCGCCGCGCGAATGGGCCAGCAGGTGCAGCACGGCACCGTGCGGCAGCTGGCGCACGAGGGCCAGCGCATTCTGGATGGGGCTTTCGCTGAGGCTGCGGTGCTCGTAGCCGTAGATGCGGTTGCCGTACTGTGCCGCCAGCCGCGGCGCCAGGCCGTTGCGCCACAGGCCGCCAAAGCTGCGCGGGGTCGACGACGCCGTGCCGTGCAGCAGCAGCAGCACGGGTTCCGGACCGGCGGGCAGGCTGGCGACGGCCGTCATGCTGCCCGCCTCGATGCCGCAGCGGTACAGTCCCAGGCGCTGTTCCAGCTGGCGGTCCTGGAAGGCGCCCGCCGCCGCCAGCGCCGTCATGGCGGCGGCGCCGCAGCGGTACACGCGCACGGCCCGCAGCATC
>NZ_WFLI01000088.1 GCF_009208555.1 Janthinobacterium violaceinigrum
CTGGCATTGAGCGGTGGCGACATCGACAATACCAAGGGCCAATTGCAGGCCGTGGCCGGCAACGCCACCCTGAACGTGGCGAACTTGAACAATACCGCCGGCAATGTGTTTGCCGGCGCCAACCTGAACGCGACACTGGCTAGCCTGAACAACACGGGCAGTATGTATGCGGCTGGGAATCAATCCCTGACTGCAACAGGCGCCATCGTCAACACGGGCGTCATCGCGGCGCAGGGCAATACCAGCTTGACGGCGAAAACCCTCGACAGCAGTGCAAGCAGCCTGATTGGCGCTGGCATGCAAGCCGATGGCAAACTGGGCACGGCAGGCGACTTGACGATCAGCACAACACAAGCGCTGGCCGCGCATGGCCAGAATCTGGCGGCAGGCAAGGCGAACCTGACAGGTGCCAGCGTGGACCTGTCTGGCAGCCAGACCAGCGCGACCAGCATTGCTTTGACGGCAACCGCGGGTGACGTCAGTACACAGAAAGCTGTGGTCAGCACGCCTGGCGCCTTGACGATCCATGCGCGAGACACCTTGCGCAATACGGAAGGACAACTCAGCGCCGGCCAACTCGACCTGCACGTGGGCAATCTCGACAACGCCAAAGGTACCGTGATCCAGACGGGCACGGGCGATACCGTCATCCAGACGGGCAATCTCGACAACAGCGCCGGGCGCATCGCCGTCAATAGCGCCAATCTCACTCTGGGCGCGGCCAGCTTGACGAATGCGGGCGGCAAGATCGAGCATGCGGGTGCCGGCACCCTGGCCATCACGGCAGCCACCTTGCAGGGCGCCGGCGGCAGCATCATCGGCAATGGCGCCGTCGATCTGAAGGCCGGCCTGCTTGACCACGCCAACGCGACCACCACGGGACGCTCCCTGAGCGTGCAGGCCGACAGCCTGAGCAACCGGGGCGGCCATCTGCTGCAGACGGGTACCGGTAATATGCATGTCGCCGTCATGGGTTTGCTGGACAATACGAGTGGCGAAATCGCTGGCAACGGCACCTTGTCGGTGCAGACCGGCAGCCTGGACAACACCAAAGGCAAGATCACCTCGGCCACGTCCGCCGATATCGTCAGCAGCGGCGCGCTCATCAATACCGATGGCGTGATCGCGGCGGCAACCGATCTGCACCTGGGTGGCGCCATCGACAATACGCGCGGCTTGCTGCAGGCGGGCACCGGCGCCTTGCGCCTGGATGCGGTCAGCGTGCGCAATGCGCAAGGCACGCTCAGCGCGGGTAGCGATATCATCGCCAAGGTCAGCGGCGACGTGCTCAACGCGGGCGTGCTGTATGCGGGACGCAGCCAGAGCCTGGAGATCGGCGGCTTGCTGAACAATACGGGCAGTCTGGCCGCCTTGGGCAATACGACGATCACGGCGGGCAGTCTGAGCGGCAACGGCCTGTTGGCGGCCGGCATGCGCGCCGATGGCAGCTTTGCCTCGGCCGGTGACTTGACGGTGACGGCCCGTGGCGTCTTGCAGGCTGGCGGCCAGAACATGGCGGCCGGCCAGCTGCAGATGACGGGCGCGTCGGTCGACGTGGGCGGCAGCCAGAGCAGTGCGGCGCATATCGGCTTGACGGCCCTGGCGGGCAATGTGACGACCAGCAAGGCCATCGTGTCGACCAATGGCCTATTGAGCATCACGGCCAATGCCGCCAATGGCCAGGCACTGGTCAACCAGGGCGGCAGCCTGAGCGCGGGGCAACTGTCCCTGCGCGTGGCCAACCTGGACAACGCCAAGGGCACCGTGATACAGACGGGCACGGGCGACACCGTCATCGAGACGGGCGCGCTGGACAATACGGGCGGGCGCATCGCCGTCAACAGCGCAAATCTGCGCCTGCAGGCGGGCGACCTGACGAATATCGACGGCAA
>NZ_WFLI01000089.1 GCF_009208555.1 Janthinobacterium violaceinigrum
AGCCAATTGCTGCTCCAGTTCCCCGATCGTGTGCACGCGGTGATCGGCAAGCGCATCGAGCACGGGCGCATATACGCGCTCATCCATATCGGCATCGCCACGCTGTCGCCCGCGGCGGCCGGCGAGGCCGTGCGCTCATACGGCAGGTCGAGGCGCAGCAGGCTGCCATCCTGCGCCAGCAGCTGCGGCGCGATGTGGCTTGCGGCCCGCGCCACGGCGTCCGCGCCGAGCTGGCGCTGGCTGGCGGCAAAGTCGCGGTATTGCGCCACGGCGCCCGGGCTGTCCGATGGCGGCAGGCTGCACAGGGCAGCCGCCAGCTGCTGGCCCACGTAAAACATGGCGCTGGCATCCATCAGCACATGGTTGGAGCTCAGGACCAGGTAGCCGGTGCCGTCGTGCGCACGCAGCAGCGTCACGCGCGTGGCAAAGCTGTCGTGCAGCGACGGCGCCGCGGCCAGCATGTCCGCTATCTGGGCCAGCGCCGCCGCTTCGTCCTGCACCGGTTGCTGCCGGATGGCGCTGGCCGCCTGCGCGGCGGCTGGCGCATGCACGACATAGGCGGGGCCTGTCTCCTGGTCGTCGCCGTCCACCGTCGCGCGCAACAGTTCATGCGCGGCGATCAGTGCGTCCCAGCGGGCTTGCAGGGCGGCGATGTCCAGGCCCGTGCCATCGATGCGCCAGCCGATGGCGCACTGATAGGCGTTGCCGGCATCCTGACGCTGCTGTTCGTACCACAGTGAGAATTGCCCTGGCGACAGGGGGATGCGCTGCGCGGCCGTCACGGCGGCCGGGGCGGCGTCGGCCGCCTGCACGGGCGCAGCTGGCTGCAGGCCAGCCAGGCGCTGGCGCAGCTCGGCCAGCGTGCCGCCCGCCAGCAGCAGCGCGACGGGAATGCTGCGGCCCAGC
Source organism: Janthinobacterium violaceinigrum (assembly GCF_009208555.1). Lineage (GTDB taxonomy): Bacteria > Pseudomonadota > Gammaproteobacteria > Burkholderiales > Burkholderiaceae_D > Janthinobacterium > Janthinobacterium violaceinigrum. Next base: position 907 of record NZ_WFLI01000089.1, read on the forward strand.
TGGCTTTGCAGCTCGCTGCGGATGCGGATCAGGCCCACGGAATCGAGGCCCAGCTGCTCCAGCGTTGCCTGCTCGTCCAGCGCGTTGGCGGCATGGCCCGTTTCGCTGGCGATCAGCTGGGCCAGCAGGTCGCCGCCCGCGTCGTTCGGGCTGGCCGTCGCGGATGGCAGGGCCTGGCTTGGCGCGGCGGCGGGCGCCAGCGCGTACACGGCGTAATGGCCGTGGCGTGCGGGGCTTGCCAGCAGCGCGGCGAGCGTGGCGCAGCCCCGTGCCGGGGCCATCGGCGCCAGCTGGCGCAGCGCGCGCGACCGTTTTCCCTGCGCCAGGCTGCGCATCATGCCGGCGCCGTCCCACGGTCCCCAGTCGATCACGGTGGCGGGCAAGCCCTGCTGCCGGCGCTGGTCCGCCAGCAGCTGCAGTCCCGCATTCGCGGTCGCGTAGCTGAACTGGCCGGGCGATTCCAGCAGCGCGGCCAGCGACGAGAACAGCACGAAGTGTTCGAGCTCCGCATGCCGCGCGGCGTGCCGGTGCAGCAGCCATGCGCCGCCCAGCTTGGCGCCGAGCACCCGCTGCAGCTGCGCGGCGTCGATGTCGCCGATGGGCCGGTCGTCCAGGCTGCCGGCCAGGTGGAACAGACCATGCATGGGCGCGCTGCAGGAGGCCAGGACGGCGCTGGCTGCCGCCGCATCGTCCAGGTCCGCCTGCAGCAGTTGCAGCGCCACGCCGTGCGTGACCAGCTGCCTGAGCCAGGCCTGCTGTTCTTCCGTCGGCGCGCTGCGGCTGATGAGCACGAGGCTGCGGCAGCCGCCGTGCTGTACCAGGTAGTCGGCCAGGTGGCGGCCTATGCCGCCGAAAGCGCCGCTGATCCAGTAGGTGCCATCGGCGCGGCAGCAGGGCTGGTCCGGCGCCGCGGCCAGCGCCGCGCGCACCGTGCGCCGCTGCGCCAGG
>NZ_WFLI01000008.1 GCF_009208555.1 Janthinobacterium violaceinigrum
GCCTGCGCGGTGCGGCGCGCGTGCGCGTGCAGGCGGGCGACGGCACGGTGTCGGCCGGCAGCGCGCGTTTCAACATCCGTTTGTTTGGCCAGGAAGTGTGCGTGACGTGCCTGGCGGGCCGCCTGCGCGTGGCGCAGGCGGGCAACGATGCGGAGCTGGCCGCGGGCCAGCAGCTGCGCTACCGGCCCGAGCATTTCGGCATCGCGCGCGCGGTGGCCAGGGGCGACGTCAGCGCGTGGCGCCAGCGCCTGCTGGTGTTCAAGCAAAGCACCTTGGCCGAGGTGGTGGACGAGGTGAACCGCTACCGTCCCGGCAAGCTGATCCTCAATGGCGACGCCTTGAAGCACACGCGCGTGCAGGCCAGCTTTTCGCTCGACCGCCTCGACGACGTGATCGCCCTGATCCAGGATGCGTATGGCGCGCGCGTGACGCGGCTGCCGGGCGGCATCGTGCTGTTCGGCTAGTGCGGCACGCCGATGGCATGCCGCCAATTATGACATTTTGATGACCTTTTGCAGTCCCGAACCTTGTTCCCTGTCAATGCTGCTGGAAGCCGCGAATCAGTGCCTGCCGCCCGCCCCGTGCGTGCCGCGCGCCGCCTCGCGATATCGGTCAGCAACGGAACATGAAAAGGGAATGTCGCCATGCAGCGAAGCAAGTCGGTCACGAAACACGCATCCTCCTCCGCCATGGCGGGCAACCGGACCGGTCGCCCGGTGCGCCTGAAACCGCTGGCGCTGGCCATCGCCATGCTGCTGCAGGCGGGTGGCGCGCAGGCGCAGCAGCCGTTCAGCGGCGCCTGGTTTGCGGGCAAGGGCGCGCAGCAGGGTACGGCTGCCGCCACGGGACGCTTGCCGAATGGCCAGCCAGCCACATCGCTGAACAATCCCTTGTTGCAGCAGCAAAAGGCCGAAGGCAAGCTGCAGCAATCGCTGAACAACCTGTTGCTGGCCGCGCGCGGCATCGCCGCCGAGCAGGCCGTGCAGGCGGCCGCGCGCCAGGCGGCGCTGGCCGCCGGCGGTGCACCGGACGGCCTGGTCAAGGGCGGCTTGCAGGTCGACAGCAACAGCCTGACGGCGGGCTGGCTCAATGCCCAGGCGCCCGTGCAGACCCAGGCCGATGGCAAGACTGTCGTGAAGGTCGTGCAGACGGATGACAAGGCGATCCTGAACTGGGAAAGCTTTAACGTCGGCAAGAACACCACCTTGCAATTCGACCAGAAATCGAACTGGGCCGTGTTGAACCGCGTAAATGATCCGCTGGCGCGCCCCAGCCAGATCCAGGGCCAGATCAAGGCCGACGGCACGGTGATGATCGTCAACCGCAACGGCATCGTGTTTACGGGCAGCAGCCAGGTCGATACGCGCAATCTGGCCGCCGCCGCCATGGGCATGAGCGACAGCCAGTTCAAGAGCGGCCTGTACGGCAAGGCGCAGGGCACGGGCGCCGTGCCGACCTTTGCAAATGACTTGCTGCTGGGCCAGAACACCTACACGCATGGGGCGGCCGAGGCGGACGTCGTCGTCGCCGCCGGCGCGCGCATCGACACGCGCAAGCCGCAGACGGTCACCGAGGGTGGCGGCTACGTGCTGCTGGCCGGCCGCAGCGTCGAGAATGCGGGCGCCATCACCACGCCGAACGGCCAGACGACGCTGGCGGCCGGCGACGCCATCGTCGTGCGCCAGGGCATGGGCACGGACAAGAACCAATATTCGAGCACACGCGGCAATGAAGTCGGGATGCTGCGCGTGGCCGGCAGCGGCGCCGGCAGCGTCGTCAACAACGGCCTGATCCAGGCGGCAACGGGCGACATCACGCTCAGCGGCAATAGCGTGCGCCAGGATGGTGTGCTGTTGTCGAGCACGACCGTCAATGGCCGCGGCACGATCCACCTGACGGCGGCGGACGAGAACGCCGGCGTCACCCTGGCGCGCGGCAGCGTCAGCGCCATCCTCATCGATGACAATGGCGCCACGGCGCTGGACGTGCAGCGCGATACCTTGCTGAAAGACACGGGCAAGGGCACGGACACGCCGCAGGACCGGCGCGACCAGTCGCTGGTGCGCATCGTGTCCGCCGGTAACATCGAGTTCGAGGGCGATTCGTTGACCCTGGCCACGGGCGGCCAGGTGCTGGCCGATGCAGCCCGCCGCAGCCACGTGGCGCGCGGCGCCGCCATCGACGTCTCCGGCGCCGTCGGCGTGAAGGTCGACATGAGCAGCAACAATGTGCTGATCAACGTGCAGGGCAACGAGCAGCGCGACGCGCCGGGCAGCCGCGACGCCAAGTACCTGAACAACAGCGATGTGTGGGTCGACCGCCGCGACCTGGTGCTGGTGCCGGCCGGCACCAACGGCTACGCCACGGACCGCTGGTACACGGCGGGCGGCTTGCTGGAAGTGAGCGGCTACCTCAATACCAGCGGCCATGGCGTCGGCGAATGGGCGGCCCAGGGCGGCACCGTCGGCTTTGGCGGCGGCGAAGTGGTGACGCAGGCCGGTTCGCGCATCAACATCGCCGGCGGTTCGCTGGACGTCCAGACGGGCATGGTCAAGCAGACGTGGCTGAAGGGCGCCGATGGCGCGATGTACAAGCTCAGCACGGCTCCTGGCGACAACCTGTACACGGGCTTGTACCGCGGCTATGAGAGCACGCATGCGCGCTGGGGCGCGAACACGACGGAAACCTTTGCCAATGCCTTGATCGGTCCCCGCGAGCGCCTGGAAAACGGCTACACGGTGGGCCGCGATGCGGGCCGCCTGATCGTTTCCACGGGCGCGGCCGTGCTGGAAGGCGACATCGACACGTCCGTGTTCCAGGGCGAACGCCAGCAGCGCAAGCGCGACGACGGCGTGGACAGCTACAAGCAGGCGCAGACGTCGGCGGCGCGCGCTGGTCAATTGATCGTCGGCAAAATGACGCCCGTCTTCGATCCGAAGTCGGGTCAGTTGCGCGACAGCCCGCAAGCCGTGCTGGAAAAGGTCGAGATCGGCAAGGTGGCAGCCATCGCCGATGGCCAGCTGCTCAATGCGGCCTTGCCCGCCGCGCGCAGCAACACCTTGCAGCTCGATGCGGACTGGCTCAACGGCCTGGAATTGGGCGCACTGAACATCTACGCCTACGACAAGCTCGACGTCAATGCCGACGTGCGCGTGGCCGATGGCGGCGACATCGCCCTGCACGCCACCGACGTGGGGATCAAGGCGAACGTGAGTGCGCGCAGCGGCAGCATTGCCGCCGGCAACATGATTTCGCGCTACCTTGCCTCCGCGGGCGCCGTGTGGGCGGACCTGCCCGTGTCGCCGGAAGCGCGTCCCGCGGGACCGGCCGGCGTGCGCGTGGCGCCCGGCGTGCGCCTCGATGCGCGCGGCCTGTGGAGCAACCTGGAGCTGGACCCGGGCGCCGGCGCCGGTTTGCCGTATATCAATGGCGGCAAGGTCAGCCTGAAGAGCTCCGGCGGCATCGAGCTGGCTGGCGGCAGCGTCATCGACGTCTCGTCCGGTGCCGCGCTGATGAGCAATGGCAGCCTGCAGGGCGGCCGCGGCGGCGACATCACCCTGGCCGTCGACTTGCCGCGCGAAAAAGCGCCGACGGGCGCCTTGCTCAAGCTCGACGGCGAGCTGCGTGGCCATGGCGTGAAGGGCGGCGGCCGCCTGACGATCGATAGCGGCACGGCCGTGAGCATCGGCGGCAAGCTGCTCGACGGCGACGTGTTGCCTGCGGGAAGCAGCGCCCCCGTCGGCTTGCGCCTCGTCGATGAATTCCTGATTGCCAAGGGCGAGAAGATCCCCTTCGATTTCGCGCTCAGCACCAGCTTGATCAAGCCGGGCCAGACCCTGAGCCAAGCCGTGACGGTGGATGTGTCGGCGCAGAAACCGCTGGTCCTGGGGGCCAGCATGGTGGTGCCGCAGGGCGCGCAGGTCGTCGTCAACGGTGCGATCTATCTGGGCAGCGGCGCCATCGTTCCCGCCGGCAGCGTGTTGACGTCGATTAACGGCTTGAATGCGGGCTTCGTGGTCTCGGCGGCGGCCTTTCCGAACGGCTTGCCCATCCAGCCGATGACGACGCGGTATGCGGCCGGCAGTATCGCTGCCGAAGCGCTGGCCGCGCCCCGAGGCCAGCTGCTGCCGACCGGTGTCGCACTGGGGCGCGACGTTGCCGTGCAGCCCATGCTGGCGCTGGACGCCAGCCTGTTCCAGAGCGGCTTTGCCGACTACGCCGTCACGGGCCGCGACGGCGTCGTGGTGGCCAAGAATGCGCAGATCGATGTGCGGATGCCCGTGCTGCGCTTCAAACCCGCCACCGGCCATACGGTGGCCGGCGGCACGGATCCAGGCGCCGCGCTGGAAGTGTGGACGCCGCCGCTGTACCAGGAAGATGCGCGCAAGGGCCGCCTGACGCAGCGCGCCGGCGCCGACCTGACGCTGACGGCGGGCAGCCCGTACGTGAAGGGCGGCCTGGCGGTGGCCGAGGGCGCCGTCGTGACGGTCGATCCGGGCCGCCAGATCAGCTTGACGGGCAATGGCCAGGTCAGCATCGATGGCCGCCTCGAGGCCTGGGGCGGCAAGATCGCCGTGCTGCCGGGCACGTTTGGCACGGGCAACGATGTGGATGTGCCGAACGGCAAGGGACAAGCCACGTCGATCTGGATCGGCGAACACGCCGTGCTCGACGTCGCCGGCCGCGCCACCGTCGCTACCGACATGCGCGGCGGCCGCTATGGCCGCGCCGACAAGGGCGGCAGCATCGAAATCGGCGCCCGCTACAAGGCTGATGCCGCCAGCGTCGATGCGGCCGATGCCTTTGTCGTCGTGCGCCCGGGCGCACTGCTCGACGCCAGCGGCGCGGCAGCCACGCTGGACTTGCCGAACCAGGGCGCCGTCAACGTGGCCGGCAGCGGCGGCTTGATTTCGCTCAGTTCCTACAACGGCATCTTTGCCGATGGCACCATGCGCGCGGCGGCCGGTGGCGCGGGGGCGGCCGGCGGCACCCTGGCGCTGGCGCTGGACACGCCCAACTATGGCCAGGTGGACCGCCAGACGCTGGAAGGCGCCGGCGTCGACAATGTGGTGCGGGTGCCGCGCGAATTCGTGCTGGCCCAGGTACAGGGCGACAGCGCCTTGCCGGCCGATTTGCGCGCGGGCCAGCAGGATGAAGCCTTGCGCTACGGCAGTGCGCGCCTGGGTGCCGACCGTGTGCAGGCCGGCGGCTTCGATAACCTGGCCATGCACGTGAATGGCATGCTCAGCGTGGATGGCGACGTCAACCTGGCGCTGGGCCAGAGCCTGCGCCTGAGCGCCACGTCGCTGGGCCTGGCGCAGCCGCCGCAACAGCCGGGTATGGACGGCCAGGAAAAGGACGGCCAGGAAAAGCGGCCAAGCCTGGCCAGCCAGGTACACCTGGCGGCGCCGTATGTGCGCCTGGGAACGGCCGCACGCGCGCAGAAGGACAATTTCATCGTGCCCAATGCCGTGAAAGGGTCGAAAAACTCGGGCAAGGGGCGCGGCATGCTGGGCGTGCCGCTGGTGGCCGACGGCTCCCTGCTGCAGATCGATGCGGGCATGCTCGATCTTGCGGGCGAAGTCAACATGGGCACGCGGGGCGAGATCGTGCAAAGCAGCGGCAAGCCGCTGGCCGTGGAACGCGATGCCTTCGAACAGCTGACCCTCAACAGCCGCGGCGACTTGCGCATGTCGAACAACGCCGCCCTGTACCAGCCGGGCAATGCCACCTTGGTGGCCGCGCAAATCTACCCGGCCACAGGCGACAGCGGCATGGTCACCGTGGGCCAGAGCAGCCGGGTCGACGAATACGGCATCGTGCGCGTCACGCTCGATCCCTTGCGCACGCTCAATATCGAGCGCAGCGCCGGTAGCGCCACGCCGAACCAGCCGTTTTCCGTCTTTGGCAGCCTGAACCTGGTTGCGCCCACGATCAACCAGCGCGGCGTGCTGCGCGCGCCGCTGGGCCAGATCACCCTGGGCGCCGAAGGTTATGAAGCCTATACGGACCATGTCAACCTGTTGCCGGGCAGCCTGACCTCCGTCAGCGCGAAGGGCTTGACGATGCCGTACGGCGGCACGCTCGATGGCCTCAGCTACCTGTATGACGGCAACGACGTCGTGTTCAAGGGCGTGGGCAACGGCCCCGAGATCGCTTTGACGGGCGCTGCCGTCGACGTGCAGGCCGGCGCCGTGCTCGACCTGTCGGGCGGCGGCACCTTGACGGGCGCCGCCTTCCTGGCAGGACGGGGCGGCTCCACCGATGCGCGCCTCAATCCGCTGGTACAGATGAAGCCGAATGGCGGCTTCACCTTGCCTGGCTTGAATACCAACCCCGTGTACGCCATCATCCCCGGCGTCCAGCCGGACGTGGCGCCACTGATGGCCGAGCAGGGCGCGGGCAAGCCTGCCGTGGGACGCCAGATCACCATCGGCGCGGGCGTGCCCGGCCTGGCGGCCGGCACCTACACCTTGCTGCCATCGAATTTCGCCTTGCTGCCGGGCGCTTTTCGTGTGGAATTGAATGGCCTGGCCGGCACCGTCGAGGCGGGCGGCACGGTGGCCATGCGCAATGGCTCGTACGCCACGGCGGCGCAGACGGGCATCGCCGGCACGGCCATCCGCGACGCCGTGCCCGGCCAGGCCATCCTGACGCCGGCCGACGTGCTGCGCAGCTATTCGCAATACAATGAAACGGGCTATGCCGCTTTTGCCATGGCGCAAGCCACGCGCGACGGCGTGCCGCGCGCCATGCTCGAACGCGACGCCAAGGCCGTGCGGCTGCAGCTGATCGCCCCGTCCCTGCGCAGTGTCGAGAATAACCAGACGCCATTGATGATGGATGGCAGCGCCCTGTACGCGCCGGCCGAGGGAGGCTTTGGCGGTTCCCTGCTGCTGGGGACGGGGACGCATGCGTCGACCCGCTACGAAGTGCTGGCCGACGGCACGGCGCCGCTGGCGGACTTCGATGGCGTGTCCGTGCACGCCTCGCAAATCAACGCCTTCGGCGCCCAGCGCGTGGGCATCGGCGGCTTGCCGCGCGTCACCTACAGCGATTTCGCCACGGGCAGCAACCAGCGCGCCAACATCGCCGCCATCAATGAGTCGGCGGGCGGCATCGTGCTGCGCGACGGCGCCGTACTGAAGGCGGCCGAAGTGTTCCTCGTGACGTCGAAAAAAGACGACGGCATCATCCTCGAGCAGGGTTCCGGCATCAATACGCTGGGCCGCGGCAAGGCGGCCTGGGACTCGCGCGACGGCTATGTGTACCAGCCGATGGGCAGCGTGCTGGCCGTCTCGAACGGCTGGCTGGACATGCTGCCGGCCGCAGCGCCGCCGTCCGAATCGTATGGCCCCGGCATCATCGATATCGGCGCCTGCAGGAAGGCGGGCGGCGCCTGCGGCGGCAGCACCGCGCTGTACTCCGAGGGCACCATCGCGGCGGTGACGGAGCGCGCGTTTACCCTGCGCGACAACGTACGCTACGGCACGCGCAACCTGCAGCTGGCGATGGGCGCGATCAATATCGGCAGCGAAGCCGCGCTGGCGGACGCCAGCGCCCGCGGTGCCTTGCCGGATGGCCTGGCGCTGAACCAGGGCGTGCTCGACCGCCTGCTGCGCGGCGATACCAGCACGGGTGCACCGGCACTGGAAAGCCTGGGCTTGACGGCGCGCAATTCCTTCAATTTCTATGACTCGACGCAGCTGTCGACCATCGATGCGGCCACGGGCAAGTCGTCGCTGTCGCGCCTGGTGCTCAATACGCCCGCCATCTATGGCTATGGCGGCGCGGACGCGCTGGCGCGCATCCACACGGACACCCTCGTGTGGCAGGGTGCGACGAACGCGCCCGGCGCCGTGGTTGCCGATGGCCCCGGCACCGGCAGCGGCCGCCTGCAGGTCGATGCCAAGCGCATCGAGTTCGGCTTTACGCCGGACAGCCGTCCCGACACCATCCACAATCTGGACCGCCTGATACTGGGCTTCGGCCAGGTGGCGCTGAATGCGAGCGAACAGATGACGGCCAATAACAAGGGCAGCCTGTCCGTCTACCAGTCGCAGGGCGCGTGGGATACGGCCATCAATGGCTACCGCTACAGCGGTGGCGACGTCGTGATCAACACGCCGCTGTTGACGGGCGCGGCCGGTTCCGTCAACCGCATCACGGCGGGCGGCAACCTGACGGTGAGCGCGCCGGCAGGTGCGGCCGCCGCCACGCCGACGAATGCGGCGCTGGCCGGCGCCCTGGGCGCCGAAGTGGCGCTGAGCGGCAACAATGTCAGCGTGGATACGTCGGTGGTCTTGCCAAGCGGAAAATTGACGCTGTCGGCCGAGCGCGATGTGCTGCTGGGCGACAAGGCCAAGCTGGACCTGGCGGGACGCAAGATCGATTTCTACGACACCAGCAAGTACAGCTGGGGCGGCGACGTGATCCTCGACAGCCGCGAGGGCGATGTGCGCCAGGCGGCCGCTTCCGTGATCGACCTGTCGGCCGTGAACAACCGCGCCGGCAAGCTGAGCGTGATCGCCACGGGCGACGCGGCCGGCACGGCCGACTTGCGCGGCACCCTGCTGGGCGGCGCCAGCGGCAGCTATGACGCGGGCGGTACCCAGGTAGCCTATGCGGCCGGCGGCGCGGAAATCCGCGCCCAGCGGATCGGCGACTTCGCCGGCCTGAACCAGCGCCTGAACACGGGCAAGGTGTTCGGCAGCCGCAGCTTCCAGCTCAAGCAGGGCGACCTGGCCATCGGCGACGAGGTCAAGGCGCGCGAAGTGAGCGTGTCCGTCGATGGCGGCGCGCTGACGGTGAACGGCCGCATCGACGCCAGCGGCGAACAGGTGGGCAGCATCCGCCTGGCCGGCCGCGACGGCGTCACCATCAAGTCCGGCGCCGTACTCGACGCGCATGGCACGGTGCTGCGCACGGACAGCTACGGGCAAGTGATCGAGGCGCCGAACCGCGCCGTGATCGAACTGGCGTCGCCTGGCGGACGCCTGACCCTGGAAAACGGCGCGCGGCTCGACCTGCGCAGCGGAGACAAGGGCGGCAATTACGGCAGCATCGACTTGAATGCGCGCCGCCTGGGCGGCGCCACGGGCGACGATATCGATATCGATGCGGCCGGCGCCTTGAACATCGCGGGCGCGCGCAACATCAACGTCAACGCCTTCTGGCAATACAAGGATGCCCCGGCGGGTACCGGCAAGGATGCGGACGGCCGCAGCTACCAGAGCATTACCCAGGCTTACCTGGACGGGAAGCATGCAGACAGCCAGGCCTTCATGGTCAATGCGCTGGCGAACGGCAACTTGATGAACAACAAACTGCGCGGCTTGCGCGGCGATGCGAACGCCTTCCACCTGCGACCCGGCGTCGAAATCGTCAGCGCCACGCCGGGCGGCGACCTGCATATCGATGGCGACATCGACCTGTCCGGCCACCGCTACGACGGCGTCAATCCGCTGGCGCGCCTGAGCGGCGTGTACGGCTCGGGCGAGGCGGGCGCGCTGGTCGTGCGCGCCGGTGGCAAGCTCAGCGTCTTTGGCAGCATCACGGATGGTTTCGATACGCGCACCTTGCCCGTCACGTCGGACGACCAGGGCTGGCAACTGGTGAAGGGCCGTTTGCCGTGGGGCGGCGATGTCGTCGTGCCGCAAGGGGGCCTGGTGACCCTGGCCGAAGACACGTATTTCAAATCGGGCACGAGCCTCAATTTCGCCGTGCCGATGAAGCCGATGCAATTGCGCGGCGGCACCTTGCTGGCGGTGCGCGCCACCTTGACGGCGGAGTTGAACTTGCCGGCCGGTAGCGTGCTGGGCGGCGCCGTGCGCAACGCCGATGGTAGCGTGCTGTACGCGGCCGGCACGGTCTTGCAGAAGGCGCTGACCTTATCGAGCGGCATGCAGCTCGATCCCGGCCTGCGCCTGCCTGGCGCAGCCAGGGTGGCGGCCATGGTGTGGCCCGCGAATGTGGCCCTGCCCTTCCCGGAAGGCAAGCCGTGGGACGTGGGCGATGGATGGAATCCCGTCAACGGCGTGGTGCTGGCCACCGCGCTGGCGCTGGACAAGGGCAGCGTGCTGCCCGCCGGCACCGTGGTCAAGCTGCCTGGCGACGCGACCATGGTGGCGCTGCGCAGCGAGGATGGCAGCGGCAGCCAGGGCCGCAACCTGGCGCTGGCGCCCATGCTGGCCCAGGGTTCGCAAGCGTGGTCACTGCGCCTGGTGGGCGGCGCCGATACGGCCGCGGCCGACACGCGTGCGCTGCGGCCGCATGCGAAGGACGCCCACCTGATGCTGGCCGATACGCATTACGGCATGGTCCCTGCCCGCGAATTGGTTCCAGGCACCGGCTTGCCCGGACAATACATCTGGGGCGACGATGCCGGCCTGTTTGGCCAGGAACCGGGCACGCCGATCAACCTGGATGACTTTGGCAGCGAAGAAGTGCTGCTTGGCTTCAATGAATATGGCGCAATCGTGGTCAAGGTTGCCGATGGCACACCGCCCGAATACGTGGACGTGATTGCGCCGGCGCGCCAGCCCCTGTTCAGCGTGCTGCGTACGGGCACGGGCGACCTCGACCTGCTGGCCGCCGGCGATTTCGACATGCGTTCGCTGTACGGCGTCTACACGGCGGGCACGCAGTCGGCTTCGCCGCTGGTCGATGGCAAGGATCTGTTCAACCTGCCCCGCGGCGTCAGTGCCAAGGGCCAGTTGCTCGGCGCCCTGGACAACCAGCTGACGCGCTTCGTCGATGGGGGCAGCGAGAGCCTGTACCGCGCCTGGTATCCTGAGCACGGCGGCAACCTGCTGCTGCGCGCCCAGGGCGACGTCAAGGGCGACACCGTGGGCACCGCCACGCAGCGCCGCGAGGACGCCATCGGCGCCCTGAGCCGGCAGCAGGATACCAGCGACATCGGTACCTGGCTGTGGCGCCAGGGCAGCGGCAGCACGGGCGCGGGCGTGCCGACGGCATGGTGGATCAATTTCGGCACCTATGTCGCGCGTCCCGACGGCAGCGAGCTGTTTGCCGGCCAGCCGGCCGTGTCGGGCTTTACGGGCATCGGCACCCTGGGGGGCGGCAATGTGCTGCTGCAGGCGGGCGGCGATGCCGGCATGCTGACCTCGCGCACCGATCCGGGCGGCGAGTACGCACCGCGCAGCCAGGGCCTGAACGTGGCCGTGGGCAGCACGGGCAGGGTGACGCCGGACGGCAAGCTGCTGCTGACGGGCGGCGGCGACCTCGACATCCGCATCGGCGGCGGGCTCAACCCTGTTGCCGAGGTGCGCAGTTTCGACCGCAACAGCGATGCCCAGAATGTCGATACGCGCTACGAGCGCCAGTCTCTCACGCTCAACAGCACCTTCACGAACCTGCGCGGCGCGCTGCGCATGGAGGCGGGCGCCGTGGGCGGCGTCGAGCTGCGTTTCGACCGCGCCGATCCGAAGGAATCGCGGCCGTATGAAACCTATACGGCGGGCACGGCGATTGCCAGCGGCGGACCGATCCTGGTGCCGGGCGACAGCGGTGTGCGCATCGATGCGCGTGGCGACCTGGTGCTGGGCGGCACGGCTGATGCGGGCCGCGTGAAGCAGCTGGGCAATGGCTCGCCGTTCAACTACCAGGGCGTCGAGCGCGCCGGCGAGGGCTGGAGCTGGTTCTCGCTGTGGACGCCGGCCACCGCCATCGACCTGTTCAGCGCCGGCGGCAACCTGACGCCGACGTCCGCCTGGATCCGATCGGCGACGGGCGACAACCCTGCGCCCTCGGACGGACGCTTCGTCATGCCGTCCGTGCTGCGCGCCGTGGCTGCCAGCGGCAGTTTGTACTACGGCAATGCCAGCCTGGGCAGGTTGGGCGAGGGCGGCAAGGTCGACATGCCGCAAAACGGCGTGATCCTGGCGCCGTCGCCGGTGGCGCCGCAATTCGTCAAGACGGGCACGGGCCAGCTGGAAATGCTGGCCGCCGATTCCATCCATGCGGCCGGCTACCCCATCACGCCATCGGGCGCCGATCCGCGCCTCTTGCCGAACCCGTTCAATCCGGGCTTCGTCGGGGCGCTGGACAAGGTCTGGTTCGGCCTGCTGCCCTTGCATAACGTCAGCACGAATGCGCTGGCGCCTTCGCCGCTGAAGTCGTTTGCGGGGAATGCCAATGGCGCCGGCGTGGAGGCGCAGACCTATCCGCTGTTCAGCATGACGGCACCGACGGTGTCGGACTATGTGCCCGTGGGCCAGCTGCCTGCGCATTTCTATGCCAACAGTGGCGACATCGTCGGCCTGCGCACGGGCGGCATCGTGTACCGGGCCACGCTGAGGGGAGACGTGGGTCCGCTGGGCGTGTGGTACGAGGGCGGCGGCGCCGTGGCCGTGCGCGCCGGGCGCGACATCGTCAATTCGGGCACGCCGCTGGGCAGCGTCGAAGACGTGCCGGACGGCGCGGCCGGATGGACCAGCCAGGGCTTTGTCGGCCGGCCGGACTATCCGGACAAGCCGGTCGTCACAGGCAGCTCGTCGGCGCGCGGCAATCTGTTCGTGCACCGCCATGCCGATGACGTCTCCGTCGTCAGCGCCGGGCGCGATATCCGCTACAGCACCTTCTATGTGGCGGGGCCTGGCCAGCTGAACGTGAGCGCCGGGCGCGACCTGTACATGGCCGACAAGGCGGAATTGCGCAGCCTCGGTTCCATCGTCGGCACCGGTCCCGGCGAGCGCGGCAATGGCGCCGGCATCAGCGTGGCCGCCGGCGTGGGCCGCAATGGCCCCGACTATGCGGCCTTCGCGGCGCGTTACCTGGACCCGGCCAAGCTGGCCGACCCGGGCCGCCCGCTGGCCGACCAGGCCGGCAGCGCCGTGTACGTCTACGGCGGCAAGCTGACCCTGGCCGACTGGCTGCGCGGCCAGTTCGGCTATGGCGGCGACGAGGCGGGCGCTTCCGCCTTCCTCGGCACGAAACAGGCGGAACTGGAGAAGGCCGGCGCGCAAACGGGCGGCGTGCGGCGCGACCTGGCGCGCGAATACGCGCTGGTCAGCCAGTTGCACCTGGTGAACTGGCTGACGACGCGCTTTGGCGGCGACAGCGGCCTGGGCATCCGCTACGACCCGGCCACCGATGCGCGCAGCTTCTTTGCCGCCTTGCCGAAGGAACAGCAGCAGGTGTACCTGAGCAATGTCTACTTTGCCGAACTGAAGGCGGCCGGGCGTGAATACAACGATCCGGACGGCATGCGCCGCGGCAGCTACCTGCGCGGCCGCGAAGCCATCGCCACCCTGTTCCCCTCCCAGGACAAGGCGGGCAAGAAGATCGAGTACAAGGGCGACCTGACGATGTTCAGCAGCGCGCTGTACACGGTCAACGACTACGCAGGCATCTATACCAAGCGGCCCGTCGAGGGCGTGCGCTACTTGAGTCCGCAGGAGTGGGCCGAGGCGGGGCGTCCGGTCGTCAACGTGCCGCACGTGATCGTCAACGATGCCGGCATCCATACGGATTTCGGCGGCGATATCGGCATCGCGGTGCCGGGCGGGCGCGCGCTGATCGGCGTCGACGGCGGTTATGCGCCGGGCGAAGGCTCGGGCGTGCTGACGCAGGGGGCGGGAGAGATCCAGATGTATGCGAAAGACAGCATCCTGCTGGGCCAGAGCCGCATCTTCACCACTTTCGGCGGCAACATCCTGGCCTGGTCGGCCACGGGCGACATCAATGCGGGCCGCGGCACCAAGTCCACCGTCGTCTACACGCCGCAGCGCCGTAACTACGACAGCATCGGCCTCGTCAGCCTGTCGCCGAGCACGCCGAGCACGGGCGCCGGCATCGCCACCTTGAACCCGATCCCGGAGGTGCCGCCCGGCGACATCGACCTGATCGCCCCGCTGGGCAGCATCGACGCGGGCGAGGCGGGCATCCGCGTCTCGGGCAACGTCAATCTGGCGGCCTTGCAGGTGGTGAATGCGGAAAACATCCAGGTGCAGGGCAAGTCGACGGGCATGCCCGTGATCGCCTCGGTGAACGTGGGGGCGCTCAGCAATGCCAGCGCGGCCGCCTCGCAAGCCGTCACCGCGGCGCAGGATGTGCTGCAGCGCGAACGGGCCGCCACGCGCCAGGCGCAGCCGTCGCTGTTTACGGTGAAGGTGCTGGGTTTTGGCAATGAGCAGGCGGACGAAGCCGGTGTTGGCAAGCACACGGGCGGCGAACCGCAGGCGTCCAGCTATCAGCCGGCCGGCGTGGTGCAGGTGCTCGGTGCGGGACCGCTGACGGCGCCGCAGCTGCAGGCGCTCACGCCGAACGAGCGGCGCGGTTTGCAGCCTTGAGCGGAGTTTTATGAACATTTGATGACATTCGGCAGTCGCCGCGCGCGGCGACTGTCTAGGCATCAGTAGACAAGCTTCGATGGACGACATGCGCAGTACACAACGCCGGCCCAGCGCCGCAATACAGGGCAACCGTTTGATTTTAAGGTGAATGGAAG
Organism: Janthinobacterium violaceinigrum; assembly: GCF_009208555.1. GTDB lineage: Bacteria > Pseudomonadota > Gammaproteobacteria > Burkholderiales > Burkholderiaceae_D > Janthinobacterium > Janthinobacterium violaceinigrum. The sequence goes on from NZ_WFLI01000008.1 coordinate 14,471, forward strand.
ATGCGTGAGATGAAAAAACAGGGCAACGGTGCAGCGCCAGCGGCGCCTGCGACGGCCTTGACGATGCTGTGCCTGGCCATGCTGGCGCTGCCCGGCATGACATACGCTCAGGAAACAGCTGCAGCCGCGCCGGCCGTGCCGGAGCGCCAGGTGACGATCGAGGAATATTTGGTGCGCGGCAATACCGTGCTCGATGCGCGTGCCATCGAAGAGGCGGTCACGCCCTTCCTGGGACCGGGCCGCACCCTGAAGGACGTGGAAGGGGCGCGCGACGCCCTGGTCGCCGCCTACCAGGCGCGCGGCTACCAGTCCGTCTACGTGGACTTGCCCGAGCAGCAGGTGGAGCAGGGCGTGGTGGTGCTGCAGGTGAGCGAAACGAAGGTGGGACGCTTGCGCGTGGTCGGTGCGCAGTACAACTCGCCGCTCGACGTGCGTCAGCAAGTGCCGGCCCTGACGGAAGGCAAGGTGCCGGACTTTACGCAGGCGCAAGCGGAACTGACGGCCCTGAACCGGGGCCCCAAGCGCCAGGTGATGCCGCTGGTCAAGCAGGGCAGCTTGCCCGGCACCATGGACGTGGACTTGAAAGTCGAGGACAGCAGCCCGTGGCGCGCCAGCGTGGGCCTGAACAACGACTACAGCGCCGACACGAAGAAGCTGCGCACCAGCATGTCGGTCGGCCACGACAACCTGTGGCAGCTGGGACACAGCGCCACCATCAGCTTTTTCGGCACGCCGGGCGACCTGAACCAGACCAAGGTGTGGTCCGCCTCGTACGTGGCGCCCATCGGCACGCAGGGCTGGAGCGTGGAAGCGACGGGCTACCAGTCGAACAGCAACGTGGCCAGCACGGGCGGCACCAGCGTGCTGGGCAAGGGCCACGCGCTGGGCATGAAAGTCAACTACACGGTGCCCAACAGCGGCATCTGGTGGCACAGCTTTTCTGCCGGCATCGACTTCAAGGATAACCAGGAAGCCTTGAAACTCAATGGCACGGGCAGCAATATTCCGCTCAAGTACGTGCCCCTGAGCGTGTCGTATAACGGCTTTGCGCAGACGGACGCGGCGACGTACGGCCTGGGCCTGTCGCTGGTGGCCGGCACGCGCGCCTCGTTCGGCTACGGCAGCAACAGCGCCGCCTATGACAACAAGCGCTACAAGGCGTCGCCCAGCTTCCTCGTGCTCAAGGGCGACGCCAACGCCACCTACACCCTGGGCAGCGGCGCGCAGCTGCACGGGCGCATGTCGGGCCAGCTGGCCGACGCGGCGCTGGTGTCGGGCGAGCAGATGGCCGCCGGCGGCGCCAATTCCGTGCGCGGCTATCTGTCGGCCGAAGCGACGGGCGACTACGGCGTCTCGGGCACCGTCGAATGGCGCACGCCCCAGCTCACGTATTTCAGCCGCCTGGAAAACTGGCGCCTGTTTGCCTTTGCCGATGGCGCGCGCCTGCGCCTGCGCGACCCGATGATCGAGCAGAAAGACCTGTTCGGTCTGGCTTCCGTGGGCGTGGGCAGCAGCTTCCAGTTTCTGCGCTACCTGAATGGCCGCATCGATTTCGCCTACCCGCTGCGCGATGGCCCGCGCACGCACAAACACGTGCGCCGCATCAATTTCAACCTGTCGGCCAGCTACTGACGGGCCAGCTCACCAGCACTGTACTTTTTTAGACTTTTCTTCGGAGAATCACTGTCATGCAACGTTTTCTTTTTCTGCTCACGATCCTGGGCACGCTCGTTCCCGGCCTGGCGCATGCCTGGTGGCAGCCCGACTGGGCTTACCGCAAACCCGTCACCGTCGATGCCGGTCCGAAGGCAGGCGCCGTCGGCGGCGATCCCGGCCGCATTCCCGTGCTGCTGCGCTTGCATTCGGGTAATTTCAACTTCGAAGGCGTCAGCGACAACGGCGCCGACCTGCGCTTCGTGGCAGGCGACGACAAGACGGTGCTGAACCACCAGATCGAACAGTTCAACCCGCTCTTGGGCATCGCCCTGATCTGGGTCGACGTCCCGGCCCTGACGGCCGGCACGCCGCAGCAGCTGTGGATGTACTACGGCAATCCGAAGGCGCCCGCTTCCGGTAACGGCCAGCGCACCTTCGATCCCGATTACAGCCTGGTGTACCACTTCACGGAACCTGGCGTGCCTTCGCGCGACAGCACCGCCTACGGCAACCATGCCCAGACGGCCGTGCCCGCGCTGGACGGTTCCGTCATCGGTGCCGGCGCCCGCCTGGGTACGGCACCGCTGATGCTGCCCGCCTCGCCTTCGCTGGCGCTGGCTGCCGGCGCGCCGTTCACGTTTTCCGCCTGGGTGCGTCCGGACAGCCTGGGCGCGCAGCAAGTGCTATATGCACGCCGCGACGGCGCCAATGAATTGCTGATCGGCATAGACCAGGGCGTACCCTTCGTGCAAGTGAATGGCCAGCGCAGCAAGCCCGGCCAGCCGATCCAGGCAGCGCAATGGTCGCACCTGGCCGTCAAGGCCGATAAAAACAATGTGGCCCTGTATGTGGGCGGTCGTCCGACCGTGTCGCTGGCCACCGCCCTGCCGGCGTTTGCCACGGCTGCCTCGGTAGGCGCCGATGCGCCGCCGGTCGCCACCGGCGCCGCCACCCTGGCCAACTTTACGGGCGCCATCGATGAGCTGCGCCTGTCGCGCACGGCCCGTCCCGACGCCCTGCTGCTGGCCGATGCTGTCTCGCAAGGTTCCGAATCGCGCCTGGCCGTGTTTGGCGCCGACGAACAGCAGGCCGGCAAGAGCCATTTCGGCTTCATCATCGCCGCCATGCCGCTCGACGCGTGGATCGTCGTCGGCGTGCTGGGCCTGATGATGGTCTTGTCGTGGATCATCATGATCGGCAAGGGCCGCAGCTATGGCGCCATCTCGCGTGCCAATGCGCAATTCATGCAGTCGTTCCACGAAGCGGCCGGCGCGCCGCTGGACCACCTGGCGCGCAACGGCAAGCTGAGCGCTTCCGTGAAGACGGATTCCTCGCTGTGGCGCCTGTATGACGTGGCCATCGACGAGATGCGCCGCCGCCACGACCGCGGCTACGATCTGAACGCCGTGTCGAACGCGACGATCGGCGCCATCCGCGCCGCCATGGATGGCGTGATGGTGCGCGAAAGCGAGCGCATGTCCAAGCGCATGATCTGGCTCTCGACCACCATTGAAGGCGCGCCCTACGTGGGCCTGTTCGGCACCGTGATCGGCATCATGCTGGTGTTCGTCGTGGCGGCCATGGCCGGCGCCGTGGACATCAACTCGGTGGCGCCAGGCATGGCGGCAGCGCTGCTGTGTACGGCTGCGGGCCTGGGCGTGGCGATTCCCGCCCTGTTCGGCTACAACTGGCTGTCGTCGCGTTCGGACGCCATCGTTGCCGACATGGCCGTCTTCGTCGACGAATTTGCCACACGCCTGGCTGAAGAGCAGGGCGACGGACGCCAGATGCGTCCCGTGCTGCAACAGGCGTGAGGGGCGCATAACCATGGCCACCTCCGCCAAGTTTACCCCCCGCAAGCGTAGCGGCGGCATCAATATCACGCCCTTCGTCGACGTGCTGCTGGTGGTGCTGGTGATCTTCATCCTGACCAGCAATGCCAGCATTCCCGGCATCAAGGTCGACCTGCCCAAGGCCAGCTCGGCCATGGCGCTGGAAAAACCGAAGACCAAGGCCATCACCATCGACAACGCGGGCCAGGTCTTCCTCGACGCCTATCCCGTCACCTTGCCCGAGCTGGAAGAGCGCTTGCGCACGGAAAAGGCCTTGACGCCCGACTTCCCCGTGATCGTGCGCGGCGATGCAGCTGTGCAATACGCGAAAGTGGTCGAAGTGCTGGACTTGCTGCGCCGCATAGACCTGAACCAGGTGGGCCTGGTGACCGGCAAGCCGGCATGAGGAGCGCAAGGTGAAGCGTGACGACATGATGAAGATGGCTGCCTCGGAACCGTCGGGCGCGGCGCAATGGTGGCGCCGCTGGGGCGGCGTGGCCGGCGGCGCGCTGCTGGCCGGTGCGCTGGCCGCGCTGGTCTGGTATCTGCTGTCCGATACGGCGGCCACCAAGCGCGAAGTGGCGGCTCCGCCGATGCTGATGTTGCCGCCCCCGCCACCGCCGCCGCCGGAACCGGAAAAACTGCCGGAACCGACGCCGGACAAGGTGGTGCCGGAAGTGTCGGAGCCGGAACCGACGCCGGCCGACAAGCCCATGGATGACGCGCCGGAAAGCCCGTCGCCGGACAAGGGCGACCCCGTCACCATCGACGGCGCGGCACAGGCCGGCAGCGACGCCTTCGGCATCCAGGCCGGGCGCGGCGGCGGCATGACGGGCGGCGGCGGTGGCGGCGGCCTCGGCGCGGGATCGTATGGCCGCTATGTCGCCAATGCGCTGCAGATGGCCATTGCCCGCGACCCGCGCACGCGCCAGCTGGCCTTTGCCGACATCCGCGTCGACCTGTGGCTCGATACGGAAGGCAAGACGACGAAAGTGCAGCTGGTGCAAGGCACGGGCAATGCGCAGACGGATGAGCAGGTGCTGGCCATGGTGCGCGACTTCCGCGCCGATGAGCGGCCACCGGCGTCATTGCGTTTCCCCGCGAGAGTATCGATCAAGGGCCGCCGGCCGTAAGTGCACACATTCATTTTAATTTTTACCGAAAGAAACAATGAATTCCTTATTTTCTTCCCCACAGCGCATGCGCCGCCTTCCGCTGGCGCTCGCTGCCCTGGCGTTGAGCATGGCGGCAGGCGCAGTACAAGCGCAGGCGCCGGCCGACAGCACCATGGTCAAGCTGATCCGCGGCCTGATCCAGAGCGGCGCCCTGAACAAGGATGCCGGCGAAGCCTTGCTGGCGCAGGCGCAGAGCGAGGCGCTGGCCGCCGCGCAAGCGCGTCCGGCGGCAGCGCCGGCCGCCCTGGCGCAGGTGCAGCCGGGCGACGTGCGTGTGCCGTATATTTCGCAAACCGTGCGCGAGCAGATCCGCGACGAGATCAAGGGACAAGTGCTGGCCGAGGCAAAAGCGGGCGGCTGGGCAGCGCCGAATGAAACGCCGGCCTGGACCAAGCGCATCCGCGTGGAAGGCGATGTGCGCGCCCGCTACGAATCGCGCTATTACGACATGGCCAACAGCAATATCGAGATCGACTGGCGCTCGCTCAACAGCGGCAGCGGCTACGACGTCAATTCGAACACCAACCTGGCCCTGCCGGCGCTGCTGAATACGCGCGAAGACCGCAAGCACTTGCTGCGCGCCCGTGCCCGCCTGGGCATCCTGGCCGACATTTCCGACAGCACGCAAGCGGGCATCCGCCTGGCCAGCGGCAACGACGACAGCCCCGTGTCCACCACGCAAACGCTCGGTGGCGGCCTGGGCAAGAAAAACATCTGGCTGGACCAGGCCTGGCTGTCGTATCAGCCTGCTGCGTGGCTGAAACTGACGGCGGGCCGCTTCGACAATCCGTTTGTGTCCGGCGACGAACTGTTTTCCAGCGAACTCAATTTCGACGGCATCGCCGCCAAGGTGCAGCAACCGGTGGGCGACAGCAAGGACGTCACCGTGTTCGGTACCCTGGGCCTGATTCCGCTCGAGTATTCGTCCGACAATGCGCCTAGCCGCAGCCAGGCCAAAATGTCCAGCGAAAACAAATGGCTGCTGGGCGCGCAAGTGGGCGCGTCGTGGAAGATCAATAGCGACCATCAGTTGCGCGGCGCGCTGGCCTACTACAACTTCCGCAACATCAGCGGCGAATATTCGCAGCCGTGCGCGCTGTACGCGGGTGCCGATGGCTGCAGCACGGACTGGTCGCGTCCGTCGAGCATGCAAAAGGGCAATAGCTTGATGCTGTTGCGCAATATCGCCCTTAATCCGCTGGACCCGGCGAATACGCCGCAGCCGCAATTCGTGGGCCTGGCGTCGAAATTCCGCCTGGCCAACCTGAATGCGCGCTGGGATAGCAAGGTGGCCGGCGGCACGGACTTGCGCATCGAAGGCGATTATGTGCGCAACATGGCCTACGACAAGAATGCCATGTGGGCGCGCGCCAAGGGCGGCATCATGAACAACTTCGGCGGCACGGGCGGCGTGTCGCAAGCCGATTTCAGGAGCGGCGGCAACGCCTACATGCTGCAGGCAACCCTGGGCAAGGCGAACCCGGCAGCGCGCGGCGACTGGAACGTTTTACTCGGCTACAAGCGCATCGAACCGGATGCCTTGCCTGACGCCTACAACGATTCCACCTTCCACCTGGGCGGCACGAATGCGCGCGGCTACTACCTGGGCGGCGCATATGCGCTCGACAAGAATACCTGGCTGAACGGCCGCTGGACGTCGAGCCGTGAAGTGTTCGGTTCGGCACTGTCGATCGATACCCTGCAAATCGAACTGAACGCGCGTTTTTAAGGAGCCATGATGTTGATATCCAACAAAATGCGCGTGCCGCTACTGTTGCTGAGCTTGCTGGTTGCCGGCACCGCCCAGGCGCAGGGACAGAAGGGCCAGAGCATGGAAGAGCGCCTGCGGGCCGAGTTGCGCAATGTCACGGCGCAACTGCAGCAGACGCGCGGCGAGCTGGAATTGCTGAAAGCCAAGGGCGTACCTGCCGCCAAGGCGGCGCCCGCGGCCGCACCTGCCAGCGAGGGCTTGAAAAAGGAACTGGCGCGCAGCCAGTCGCAGCTGGCGCAAGAGCGCGCGCAGCGGGAAAAACTGGGCGAGCAGCAACAGCGCAGCGCTACCGCCGCGCAAGAGGCGGCCGCCAGCCTGGCGCAATTGCGCCAGGCCAGCGAACAGCTGGCCGCCACGGGCAAGCAGCTGGAAACGGAACGTGCGCGCCTCGACGGCGAAGTGGCGTCGCAGCGGGGCGCCCTGGCGCGCTGCGAGAGCAAGAATGCCCAGCTGTTCGCGGCCGGGCAGGAAATCCTGCAAGCGTACGAGTCGCTGAACGTGCTGGACGTCATGAAGGCGCGCCAGCCGTTCGCCGCGCAAAGCCGCGTCAAGCTCGAGCAAATTGCGCAGCAGTACGGCGACCAGCTGTACCAGGGCCGCTTTGATGCGCGTCAAACCAGTGACACGCCGGCCGCCCCCGCGCCCGCCCCCCAATAATTTTATTTTTTGAAATGAATGGAATGACGATGGAAAACAATACCAACTTGCTGAGCACCCTGAATGCGGAACAAATGGCCGACGCCATCAAGGCGGCCGGCTGCGCCGTGACCAGCATCGAACACGACGGCGTCGTGCGCCTGCACAGTGCCAGCCATGGCATCGGCTTTCAGGTGCTGTGGGGCAATGAAGCGGCGCCTGGCCAGTACGCCGATTTGACCCTGAGCTGCCCGCTGCGCGTGCAGGGCGGCGACTTGCCGGCCGGCTTGCTGGCCGAATGGCACCGCAGCAAGCGTTTTGCCCGCGTGGCCCAGCATGGCGATTTCGTCGTGCTGGAAATGGATGTGCTGGTTGCCGGCGGCGTCAGCCAGGAGTATCTGAATATCAATCTGCAACTGTGGACGCAGATGATGGGCCAGTTCTTCTTGTTTTTGCGCAACTTTACGCCAGCCGACACGAGCACGGCACCGATAGTCGAGGCCGCCAGCGTGACCGAAGAGGAAACGGTCGCAGCCTGATAAGCGGGTCAAATGGGGCAAAAAAGGCCGGTGACGGGTCTTTTTTGTCGCCTGCGGGTCCCAAGTGTCGTATTAAATACTTATTTTTTAGGCATCGCGCATTAAAACTGCTTAAAGAGCGTGTGTGAATCAAGCCAGCAACGGCTGTATGGCGGATAATATTGCCTGTTGCCGATTTGGATACGACCTTTACACAAAAATGCGCCCCATGGATTTTACCCGCGACGAAACCAGTGAAACCCCAGTTGCCCCGGCCAGCGCGCCGGGAGCGCCTTTGCCGTATGCCGTCGCCACCTGGCTGCAGCGGGTGGAGGCAGCCGCCCATCCGAAGGCCGTGCTGACGATTGCCGAACCTGATCCCAAGCTCAACCAGCATCGATTGATCTACGTGCTGGCGCCCACCAGCGGTGGCCGCCACGTGGCCCTGTGCCTGTACAAGGCGCGGCTGCGGCCGAACGGCGACGTGGCGGCAGCCAGTCCCATCAGCGAAATCTTTTCCCTGCTGTCCGCGCCGCCCACGTTCCTGACGCCGTTTGACGAAGACCTCGTGCGTTTCTTCGTGGCCATGCGCAGCGGACAGAATTCGCAGACGGGCAGCGCTACGGAGCCGAAAGGCAAGGTGGGCGCGGCCCTGCTGAAAATGCTGGCCGAGCAGGATAAATTGTTGTGGGCCAATTCCTGGGCCGACGTGGGCAATGGCCTCGTGTATCCGCTGAAGGAAGGTCCCGTGCGTCCCGCCCGCCTGTTCTGGCGCGACGAAGGCAAGACCATGCGCCTGGGCTGGCAAGTGGACCCGCCGGAAGGGGCGAAGCACCATGGCGCCGACCAGATCGACTACATGCTGCCCACCGATCCGCCGTGGTACATCGACAACCTGTCGTGCGGCGTGCTGGAACTGAACCAGGGCGGCTCCGACATTTCCCTGGCCGACTTGCAGGCGCTGGTGGCGCAGGCGCCGCCGCTGAACGCGAACGACAAGGTGCGCGTGTCGCAACTGCTGCTGGCGCAGGGCTTGCAGCATTTGATGCCGCTGCCGCAACCGTTGCCGCAGCGCTTGCGCAAGGACGTGCCGGCGCAACCGGTCTTGCTGATGGACAGCGCCATGCTGGCCGATGGCAGCGTGCAGCGCTGGAGCGACTTCGCCGTGCTGTCCTACGACTACGATGGCGAGCGCGTCTCGTTCGACCCGTCGCAGCGCGTGGTGCGGCAAGTGGGCGAGGTGACGGAAATTATCCAGAGAAATACGGCCGATGAAGCGCGCGCGCTGGCCACCCTGGCCGAGCTGCAATTCAAGAAGCCGGGCTCCGCCCCCTTGAGCGGCTTGAAGGGCGCCTTGCTGCTGCCATCGCAGGCGGAATGGCTGCGTTTTGCCGAGTCCGGCATCGATACCTTGCTGGACCAGGGCTGGATCGTGGAAAAGACGGCCAAATACCGCTACGACGTGAGCGACGTGGGCGACTGGTATGCGGAGATCGACGACCAGGACCCGGACAGCGGCAACGCCTGGTTCGAGCTGGAACTGGGCATCGTCGTCAACCATGAGCGCGTGCCGCTGCTGCCCGTGCTGGTGCAGCTGATCCGCAACGCGCCCAACGATTTCAATCCGAAAGTCATCGAAGCGCATGCGGACGATGACCAGATGCTGGCAACCTTGCCAAACGGCACGCGCGTGGCCCTGCCGTGGGGACGGGTGCGCCCCATCCTGAACACCCTGGGGGAACTGTACTTCAGCGACAAGATCAAACATGCGGTGCGCATGTCGACCCTGGACGCGGCGCGCCTGGAAGAGCTGGCGCGGGGCCTGGACATGGAATGGACGGGCGGCGAGCAGCTGCGCGCCATGGGCCGCAAGCTGAGCCAGTTCGGTTCCGTGCAAAAAGTGGCGGCCCCAGCCGGCTTGCAAGCGACCTTGCGCGATTACCAGGCCGATGGTCTGGCGTGGATGCAATTCCTGCGCGACCACGACCTGGCGGGGATTTTGGCCGATGACATGGGCCTGGGCAAGACCGTGCAGACGCTGGCGCATATCCTGGTGGAAAAGGAAGCGGGACGTCTCACGCATCCAGCCCTGGTGATCGCGCCCACGAGCTTGATGGGCAACTGGCAGGACGAGGCGGCCAAGTTCGCGCCCAGCCTGAAAGTGCTGCTGCTGCAAGGCAAGGACCGTGCGCAGCAATTCGACCAGATCGACCAATGCGACCTGGTGCTGACCACCTACGCCCTGTTGCCGCGCGACGAGGAAACCCTGCGCGAGCATGATTTCCACCTGGTCATCCTCGACGAATCGCACTACATCAAGAATACGCGCAGCAAGGCGGCGCAAAGCGCGGGCCTGCTGCGCGCGCGCCACCGCCTGTGCCTGTCCGGCACGCCGCTGGAAAATCACCTGGGAGAATTGTGGTCGCAATTCCACTTCCTGCTGCCGGGCTTGCTGGGCGACGAAAAGACGTTCAACACGCAGTTCCGTCACCCGATCGAGCGCCAGGACGACCCGCTGCGGCGCATGCTGCTGAACCGCCGCATCAAGCCTTTCCTGCTGCGCCGCACGAAGGACAATGTGGCCAAGGAGCTCCCGCCGAAGACGGAGATGGTGCGCAAGGTGGAATTGACGGGACCGCAACGCGACCTGTATGAAACCGTGCGTCTTGCGATGGATCAAAAAGTACGCGAAGAAATCGACAAGAAGGGCGTGGCGCGCAGCCAGATCGTCATCCTCGAAGCGCTGTTGAAATTGCGCCAGGTGTGTTGCGACCCCCGCCTCGTGAAATCCTTGCCGGCGAAGAAGCAGTCGGCCGGTTCGGCCAAGCTGCTCGACCTGATGCAGATGGTGGAAGACTTGCTCGACGAAGGGCGCAAGATCCTCGTCTTCTCGCAATTTACCAGCATGCTGGAATTGATCGAGGAAGAGCTGGAATCGCGCGACATTCCGTATGCGTTGCTGACGGGCGAGACGAAGGACCGGGGCGCGCAGGTGGCGGCCTTCCAGCAGGGCGCCGTGCCCATCTTCCTGATCAGCCTGAAAGCGGGCGGCGTGGGTCTGAACCTGACGGCGGCCGACACGGTCATCCATTACGATCCGTGGTGGAATCCGGCGGCGGAAAACCAGGCCACGGACCGCGCCTGGCGCATCGGCCAGGACAAGCCCGTGTTCGTCTACAAGCTGATCGCCAAGGGCACGCTGGAAGAAAAAATCCAGCTGCTGCAGCAAAAGAAATCGGAGCTGGCGCAATCGATCCTGGCCGAAGGCGAGTCGCAGAAGATGGCCCTCACGCAGGAAGACTTGCAGCAGATTTTCGCCCCGCTGGAAGATTAACGCTGCCGCACGCTTATACTTGGCGATTCTTTCTTGCCAGGTATAACGCATGCTGCCCTTCCTGCCCTTTCTTGTATTGCTGCTGGCCGGCGCCATCCTCATGGCGCTGCGTTTCGTCCAGTTGCGCCGTGCCCTGCTGCGCGCACGGGCGGGCGAAACGCAGTTCCGCCTGCTGGCCGAGCACGGACGCGACGCGGCCTTCCTGCTCGACGCCACCACCTTCGAATTGCTCTACATCAGCCCCGCCGCGCAGCGCCTGACAGGCTACGACTTGCCTGCCTTGCGCGAGCATGCGGCACAGCTGGCGGCGGACGTGCCGGCCCGGCTGCAGCGCTGGCGCGATGGCGATGCCAGCCGTTTGACCCTGCTGCGCGAAGTGGCGCTGCCGCACGCCGACGGCCACCTGCTGGCGCTGGAAATCAGCTCGACCATCGTGCCCGCGGCGGCGGGGCGCAGCATGACCCTGGTGGGGAGCTTGCGCGACGTCAGCGAGGCGCAGGCGCAGGAAGCGGAGCGGGAAAAGGAACAGAAGCGCTTCGCCTCGATGCTGTCGCATGAATTCCGCACGCCGCTGGCCACCATCGACGGCGCCATCCAGCGCCTCGTGTCGACCTCGCAAGACGCCGACGACGCCACGCGCAAGCGCTACGTGAAAATCCAGACGGCCGTCGACCGTTTGTTGTCCATGATCGATGATTATCTGTCGCCCGAACGCATGGCGGCCATCGGCCGCGAGCGGGCCGCCGACGGCATCGCGCCGCTGGCCTTGCTGCAGCAGGCGGCCGCCACCGTACCGGCCAGCCACCGCGTGCAGCTGGAACTGGACGAGGACTTGCCGGCCAGGCTGCGCTGCGACGTGCCCGGCATGGCCCTGTGCCTGAAAATCTTGTTAGACAACGCCGTCAAGTTCAGCGCGCCGGGCAGCGCCATCACCTTGTCGGCCAAGCTGGTGCCCGAAGGGGGCGTGGCCCTGTGCGTGCGCGATGCGGGGCCCGGCTTGCGGGAAGACGAACTGGCGCAGCTGTTCGAAAAAGGTTTCCGTGGAACCGATGCGCAGCATCCGGGGGCGGGCCTGGGCCTGTACATGGCGCGCGCCGTGGTGGACGTGCATGGGGGGAGTTTACAGGGGCATAATCTGCCCGAAGGCGGGGCTGTTTTCCGGATTTGGCTGCCCTTGCCTGTCTAGACAAGGAAAAGCCTTGCTTCCGCTGAAGGCAACCGTGATAATTCCTTGACGTAAACCTATTGTGCCGTCCATCATGGTGCAGAAGTGAATGGCATGGTTTGCCCACGGTAGCTCACTAACGGAAGAATGGCGTTGCAATGACGAAAATACTGATCGTCGAAGACAATCTGGACTACGCCGAAGACATGGCGGAGTTTCTCGTTGAGCTCGAACACGAAGTCCATATCACCAGCTCCGCTGGCGGCATGTGGACGGCGTTGAGCCATGGCAATGTTGGCGTGGTCGTACTGGACCTGGGCTTGCCCGATGAGGATGGCTTCAATGTTATCCCCCGCATGCGCCAGCTGTATCCGCAAATCGGCGTGCTGGTGCTGACGGGCCGCGTGGCGTTCGACAGCCGCATCCTGGGCTTGCGCCTGGGCGCCGACCACTATCTGACCAAGCCGATCAAGTTCCCCGAACTGGCCGCCCACATCGAGGCGCTCGACCGCCGCGTGGGGCCGCAAGACCCTGTGCCCGAGCCGGGCAAGTGGACCTTGAAAGTAAGCGCTCGCCAACTTGAGCTGATGGGCTCGGTCATCGCCCTGACGGAAAAAGAATTCAACTTCCTGCACCTACTGACCATCAACACCCGCCCCGTGCCGCGCGACGTCATCGTAGCCGGCATGGGCGGCGAAGATCCCGATGCGGGCCGCAGAGTCGACATGCTCGTGTACCGCCTGCGCAAGAAAGCCAAGACGGGCCTGGGCCAGGACTTGCCGCTGCGCAGCGCATATGGCGAGGGCTACAGCCTGTCGGCCAGCTTCAACCTGTCCTGATTTGCACCTGCAGCCACCCGCAGGCGGGTGGCGCCATAAAAAGGGACAGAGTCAACGGCTTTTTCCTGCATTCAAAATAAAACAGGGTCAGAGTCGTTCCTGGCGCACCAGAGTGTGTAAAATCAAGGCCTTAGCCTTCTTTTGACCGATTCTGCCATGGCCCGTTTGCCCCGCCTCATCATTCCCGCATTGCCCCATTATGTGATCCAGCGCGGCAGCAACCGCCAGCCTGTGTTTCAGGATGCGGCCGATTACGCGCAATTCCTGTCCTGGCTGAAAACGGGTGCGAAAATGTTCAAGGTGGCCATCCACGCCTATGTTTTGTTGCCTGATCAGCTACATGTATTGGCGACGCCGGCCGACGCCACGGGTCTGGGACAGCTGATGCAGTGGCTGGGACGCTATTACGTGCCGTATTTCAATCAAAAATACGGCCGCGAAGGCGCCTTGTGGCAGGGACGCTACAAAACTTCCGTCATCGATCCTGACAATTTCTTCCTCATCTGCTGCCGCTACCTGGAATGCGTACCCGTGCAAACGGGCCTGGCGGGCCAGGCGCTCGATTACAGCTGGTCCAGCTATGCCCACCATGCGGGCGTGCGGCCCGATCCCGTCATCACCGACCATGCGCTGTACTGGGCGCTGGGCAACACGCCGTTCGACCGCGAGGCCGCGTATCTGCGCCTGTTCGAGCAGGGCCTGGGCAGCAGCCAGGTGAAGGCGGTAGAGCAGGCTGTGCTGAAGGGCTGGCCGCTGGGTTCCGAGCCATTCAAGCAGGCGCTGGAAGTGAAAATGCAGCGGCAAGTGCTGCCTGCCAAGCGGGGCCGTCCCCGCAAAATCGTGGCCGACGCGGCCCCTAACTAAAAAGCATTCGCATTTAAAACAAAAAATGGTTCCTTTCCCACCTTTTATTGAAATTCGTTTGACTATGTCCCTATTAAATTTTTAGGGCGACGGAATGGAATTTAATTCGACTCCGACCCTAATTTTTGTGGTTGAGTTTTTTGTTGCGTTGCACTACTCTAGTTTTTCGATAGTCATATGCAGCGGAGAAGCCCATGAAAGCGCAAGGCCTGTACGACCCAGCCAATGAACACGATGCCTGCGGCGTCGGTTTCGTCGCCCATATCAAGGGCAACAAGACCCATTCGATCGTCGAACAGGGTTTGCTGATTCTGAAAAACCTCGATCACCGGGGCGCCGTGGGCGCCGATGCGCTGATGGGCGATGGCGCCGGCATCCTGATCCAGATTCCCGACCAGTACTACCGCGAAGAAATGGCCAAGCAGGGCGTGGAATTGCCGCCGCCTGGCGAATATGGCGTGGGCATGGTGTTTCTGCCGAAGGAACACGCGTCGCGCATCGCTTGCGAGCAGGAAATCGAACGGGCCGTGCGCATCGAGGGCCAGGTCGTGCTGGGCTGGCGCAACGTGCCCATCGATACGGACATGCCGATGTCGCCCACCGTGCGCGCCAAGGAACCCGTGATCCGCCAGATCTTCATCGGCCGCGGCCCGGACATCATGGTCACCGACGCGCTCGAGCGCAAACTGTATGTGATCCGCAAATCGTCGGGCCACGCCATCCAGGCCCTGAAACTGCTGCACGGCAAGGAATTCTTCGTGCCGTCCATGTCGGCCCGTACCATCGTCTATAAAGGCTTGCTGCTGGCCGACCAGGTGGGCGTGTACTACAAGGACTTGCAGGATGCGCGCTGCATCTCGGCCCTGGCCCTGGTGCATCAGCGTTTCTCGACGAACACCTTCCCAGAATGGCCGCTGGCCCACCCGTACCGCCTGATCGCCCATAACGGCGAGATCAACACGGTGAAAGGCAATTTCAACTGGATGCGCGCACGCGAAGGCGTGATGAAGTCGGCCGTGCTGGGCGACGACCTGCAAAAGCTGTTTCCCCTGATCTATGAAGGCCAGTCCGACACGGCGTGTTTCGACAATGCGCTGGAACTGCTGCTGATGGCCGGCTACCCGATCGCCCAGGCGATGATGATGATGATTCCGGAAGCGTGGGAAAACCACACGACGATGGATGACAACCGCCGCGCCTTCTATGAATACCACGCGGCCATGATGGAACCGTGGGACGGTCCTGCCGCCATGGCGTTCACGGATGGCCGCCACATCGGCGGCACCCTGGACCGCAACGGCTTGCGTCCGGCCCGCTACATCGTGACGGATGACGACCTGGTGGTGATGGCGTCGGAATCGGGCGTGCTGCCGATCCCGGAATCGAAAATCATCCAGAAATGGCGCTTGCAGCCTGGCAAGATGTTCTTGATCGACCTGGAAGCGGGCCGCATCATCGACGACCAGGAACTCAAAAACACCTACGCCAACGCCAAGCCGTACAAGGCGTGGATCAACTCGGTGCGCATCAAGCTCGACGAGATCAAGCTGGCCGAAGGCCAGGCCAAGCAGGACCGCGCCCAGGGCGAAAAAGTGCAGCCATCGTTGCTGGACCGCCAGCAGGCGTTCGGCTACACGCAGGAAGACTTGAAATTCCTCATGGCGCCGATGGCATTGGCCGGCGAAGAGGCGACGGGCTCGATGGGCAATGACTCGCCGCTGGCCGTGATGTCGAACAAACTCAAGCCGCTGTATAACTACTTCAAGCAGCTGTTCGCGCAAGTGACGAATCCGCCGATCGACCCCATCCGCGAAGCGATGGTGATGTCGCTCGTGTCGTTTATTGGCCCGAAACCGAACTTGCTCGATACCAACAACGTCAACCCGCCGATGCGCCTGGAAGTGGCGCAGCCCGTGCTGGGCTTTGACGACATGGCGCGCTTGCGCAACATCAGCGCCCACACGGGCGGCAAGTTCAAGTCGTATGAACTCGACATCTGCTACCCGCTGGCCTGGGGCAAGGAAGGCGTGGAAGCGTGCCTGGCCTCGCTGTGCGCGGAAGCCGTCGACGCCGTCAAGTCCGGCCATAACATTTTGATCGTCTCGGACCGCGCCATTTGCGCCGACCAGGTGGCGATCCCTGCGCTGCTGGCCACCTCGACCGTGCACCAGCACCTGGTGAGCAAGGGCTTGCGCGCCTCCACGGGCCTCGTCGTGGAAACGGGCTCGGCCCGTGAAACGCACCACTTCGCCTTGCTGGCAGGCTATGGCGCGGAAGCCGTCCACCCCTACTTGGCCATGGAAACCCTGGCCGAGATGGCGCACGGCTTGCCCGGCGATTTGTCCGCCGACAAAGCCATCTATAACTACACGAAGGCCGTGGGCAAGGGCTTGATGAAAGTCATGTCGAAGATGGGTATTTCGACCTACATGTCCTACTGCGGCGCGCAGATCTTCGAAGCCATCGGCTTGAACAAGTCGCTGGTGGACAAATACTTCAAGGGCACGGCTTCGAACGTGGAAGGCATCGGCGTGTTTGAAGTGGCGGAAGAAGCGCTGCGCCTGCACGCGCTGGCCTTCGGCAGCGATCCCGTGCTGGCTGACAAGCTCGACGCGGGCGGCGAGTATGCGTTCCGCGTGCGCGGCGAAGACCACATGTGGACGCCGGATGCGATTGCGAAATTGCAGCATTCCACGCGCAGCAACAATTTCTCCAGCTATAAAGAGTATGCGCAAATCATCAACGACCAGAGCCGTCGCCACCTGACCTTGCGCGGCCTGTTCGAGTTCAAGCTTGACCCGACCAAGGCCATCCCGCTCGACGAAGTGGAACCGGCCAAGGAAATCGTCAAGCGCTTCGCCACGGGCGCCATGTCGCTCGGTTCCATCAGCACGGAAGCGCACGCGACCCTGGCCGTGGCCATGAACCGCATCGGCGGCAAGTCGAACACGGGCGAGGGCGGCGAAGATCCGAACCGCTACACGCAGGAATTGAAGGGCATCCCCATCCGCCAGGGCGACACCATGGCCTCCGTCGTCGGTGCCGAGCAGATCGTCGTCGATATTCCGCTGCAGGAAGGCGATTCCATGCGTTCGCGCATCAAGCAGGTGGCGTCGGGACGTTTCGGCGTCACGGCCGCCTACCTGAACTCGGCCGACCAGATCCAGATCAAGATGGCGCAGGGCGCGAAACCGGGCGAAGGCGGTCAGTTGCCGGGCCATAAGGTGTCCGAATACATCGCCAGCCTGCGCTTTTCCGTGCCGGGCGTGGGCCTGATTTCGCCGCCGCCGCACCATGACATCTATTCCATCGAAGACCTGGCGCAGCTGATCCATGACTTGAAGAACGCCAACCCGCGCGCGTCGATTTCCGTGAAACTGGTGTCGGAAGTGGGCATCGGCACGGTGGCGGCCGGCGTCACCAAGGCCAAGGCCGACCACGTGGTCGTCGCCGGCCACGATGGCGGCACGGGCGCCTCGCCTTTGTCGTCCGTGAAACATGCGGGCACGCCGTGGGAGCTGGGCCTGGCCGAAACGCAACAGACGCTGGTACTCAATGGCTTGCGCAGCCGCATCCGCGTGCAGGCCGACGGCCAGATGAAGACGGGCCGCGACGTGGTCATCGCCGCCCTGCTGGGCGCCGACGAGATCGGTTTCGCCACGGCGCCGCTGGTGGTCGAAGGCTGCATCATGATGCGCAAATGCCATTTGAATACCTGCCCGGTGGGCGTGGCCACGCAAGATCCCGTGCTGCGCGCCAAGTTCTCGGGCAAGCCCGAGTATGTCGTCAATTACTTCTTCTTCGTCGCCGAAGAAGCGCGTCAATTGATGGCGCAGCTGGGCATCCGCACGTATGACGAGCTGATCGGCCGCGTCGACCTGCTGGACAAATCGAAGGCGATTTCGCACTGGAAGGCGCAGGGACTGGACTTCTCGGCCATCTTCCACAAGCCGGAAACGCCGGATGGCCAGGCCTGTCGCCACGTGGAATTCCAGGACCATGCGCTGGAAAAGGCGCTCGACCACAAGCTGATCGCGCAAGCGCGCGCAGCGCTGGAAAAGGGCGAGCGCGTCTCCTTCATCTCGCCCGTGCGCAACCTGAACCGCACGGTGGGCACCATGCTGTCCGGCGAAGTGGCGAAGAAATACGGCCATGCCGGCTTGCCGGACGACACCATCCACATCCAGCTGCAAGGCACGGCGGGCCAGTCGGCCTGCGCCTTCCTGGCGCATGGCATCACGATCGACCTGGTGGGCGAGGGCAACGATTACGTGGGTAAAGGCTTGTCGGGCGGGCGCATCATCGTGCGGCCGAATACGGAATTCCGTGGCTGGGCCGTGGACAACATCATCATCGGCAACACGGTGCTGTACGGCGCCATTGCCGGCGAAGCCTTCTTCAATGGCGTGGCCGGTGAACGCTTTGCCGTGCGCAACTCGGGCGCCACCACGGTGGTCGAGGGCCTGGGCGACCATGGCTGCGAATACATGACGGGCGGCACGGTCGTGGTCCTGGGCAACACGGGACGCAACTTTGCGGCGGGCATGTCGGGCGGTATCGCCTATGTGTACGACCCGGCGGGCGACTTTGCCAGCAAGTGCAACACGGCCATGGTCAGCCTGGACAAAGTCGTGTCCGCAGCGGAACAGCATGTCGACCGCGATGCCTGGCATACGCAGCACCGCGACGGCGTGCCGGAAGCGGACGAAGTCATCCTCAAGCGCCTGATCGAGCGTCACTTCAAGCACACGGGCAGCACGCGCGCCCGCGTCCTGCTCGACGACTGGGCCGCGGCGCGCGGCAAGTTCGTGAAAGTCTTCCCGAACGAGTACAAGCGCGCGCTGATCGAGATGGCTGCCGATGCTGCCATGGAAGTGCAAGCCGTCGCCGCCTGAGCCAGCCAAGCTCATTGCCAAAAATGTGACACGGGAGCGGCTTGGCCGCTCCCCGCCAGCTAAATACAAAGGAAACATCGTGGGTAAAATTACCGGCTTCATGGAATTCAAGCGCCAGGACGAGCACTATCTGGAGCCTGCCGCGCGTCTGAAGAACTACAAGGAATTCGTGCTGCACCTGTCGGACGCGCAAGCGACCGTGCAAGGCGCGCGCTGCATGGATTGCGGCATTCCCTTCTGTACCACGGGTTGTCCCGTGAATAACATCATTCCCGACTGGAATGACCTCGTGTACCGCGGCGCCTACCGCGAAGCGCTCGATATCTTGCATTCGACGAATAACTTCCCGGAATTCACGGGCCGTATCTGCCCGGCGCCGTGCGAATCGGCCTGTACCCTGGGCATCCACGAAGATCCCGTCGGCATCAAGTCCATCGAGCACAAGATCATCGACATGGGCTGGGAGCACGGCTGGGTCACGCCGCAGCCTGCCGGCTTTAGTACCGGCAAGAAAGTGGCCATCGTCGGTTCCGGCCCTGCCGGCCTGGCGGCGGCGCAGCAGCTGGCGCGCGCCGGCCATGCCGTCACCGTGTTCGAAAAGAGCGACCGGGTCGGCGGCTTGTTGCGTTACGGCATCCCTGACTTCAAGATGGAAAAGTCGCACATCGACCTGCGCGTGAAACAGATGGAAGCGGAAGGCGTGGTATTCCGCACCAGCGTGCTCGTCGGCAAGGATTTCCCTGCCCATGTGAACAACTGGGCCAAGGAAACCATTTTCCCGGAAGACCTGGAAAAAGAATTCGACGCCGTCATCATGGCCGGCGGCGCCGAGCAGCCGCGCGACTTGCCCGTGCCGGGCCGCGAACTGAAAGGCGTGCATTTCGCCATGGATTTCCTGCCGTTGCAAAACAAGGTCAACGCGGGCGACAAGCTCAAGGAGCAGATCAAGGCCACGGGCAAGCACGTGGTGGTGATCGGCGGCGGCGACACGGGTTCCGACTGCGTGGGCACCTCGAACCGCCATGGCGCCGCCTCGGTGGCCCAGTTCGAACTGATGCCGCAGCCGCCGGAACAGGAAAACAAGCCGCTGGTGTGGCCGTACTGGCCGACCAAGCTGCGCACCTCGTCCTCGCACGAGGAAGGCTGCGAGCGCGACTGGGCCGTGGCCACCAAGCGTTTCGAAGGCAAGGGCGGCAAGGTGGAAAAGCTGATCGCCTGCCGTGTCGAATGGAAAGACGGCAAGATGAGCGAAGTGCCGAACTCGGAATTCGAGATGAAGGCCGACCTGGTCTTCCTGGCCATGGGTTTTGTTTCTCCGGTACAACAAGTTCTGGAAGCGTTCGGCGTCGACACGGATGCGCGCGGCAACGTCAAGGCGACCACGGATGGCGCCGGCTGCTACCAGACGTCGGTGGCCAAGGTGTTTGCGGCCGGCGACATGCGCCGCGGCCAATCGCTGGTGGTGTGGGCCATCCGCGAGGGGCGCCAGTGCGCGCGCGCCGTCGATGAGTTCCTGATGGGGGCATCCCTGCTGCCGCGCTAAAAAACGAGCAATTGTTCGTTTTTTGCCAGGGCCACGGCGCGGATCGCGCCGTGGCCTTTGTTATTTTTATCTGCCAGGTCAACGTCCGTGCAAGTCATCGGAGGGGGCGGCGATGCGCAGGCCAAATTTCTAATACAATATCTGACTTTCGATTCATTAGTGTTGTATTCTTCCCCTTTCCGGGGCTGTCCCAAGGGGTGTCTCAGCAGAGGTTGGCGTTTCTGCACTACAATACGCCATTAAAATAGTGAGCTTCGTCGTGCCAAATCTTGTTGAGATCCGTGATTTACACTTTGCCTATGGAGAACGTTCGATTTTATCGGGCCTTCAAATGGATTTCCCACGTGGAAAAGTTGTGGCCGTCATGGGTGGCTCCGGCAGTGGCAAGACGACCGTATTGCGCTTGATCGGCGGGCAGCTGCGCCCCAGTTCCGGTTCCGTGAATGTCGACGGCCAGATCGTGCATACGCTGGGAACCGACCAGTTATATCAGTTGCGCCGCAAGATGGGCATGCTGTTCCAGCACGGTGCGTTGTTTACGGACCTGACGGCGTTCGAGAACGTGGCGTTTCCCCTGCGCGAACACACGGACTTGAATGAAGAGCTGATCCGCACCCTGGTGCTGATGAAGCTGCACGCGGTGGGCTTGCGCAACGCGGCGCAATTGAAGCCGGCCGAGATCTCGGGCGGCATGGGCCGCCGCGTCGCGCTGGCGCGCGCCATCGCGCTCGACCCCGAACTGATCATGTATGACGAGCCGTTCGCCGGCCTGGACCCGATTTCCATGGGCGTGACGGCCAATTTGATCCGCAATCTGAACGATGCGCTGGGCTCCACGTCTATCCTGGTATCGCACGATGTGAAGGAGTGTTTCGCCATCGCTGATTATGTCTATTTTCTGTCATCGGGCAAGATTGTGGCGCACGGCACGCCGGCCGAGATGGCCGTGTCGACGCATCCGTACGTCAAGCAGTTCGTCAATGCCGAGGCAGATGGCCCCGTGCCGTTCCATTATCCGGGCAAGTCGCTGGCCGACGACCTGGGCTTGCACGCGGGAGCGGGCCGATGATCGCGCGTTTCCTGGCGGCGATCGGAGCATGGTTGCGCAATTCGGTACAAGACCTCGGCTTTGCCGTGCGTTCGTTTTTCATCATCATCGCTTCCTCGGGCGGCCTGTGGCGCCGTCCGCGCCTGGTGATCGAGCAACTGTTTTTTATCGGTAATCGCTCGCTGGTGATTACCGCCGTCTCCGGCCTGTTCGTCGGCATGGTGCTGGGCTTGCAAGGGTATTACACCCTGACCACGTATGGCGCCGAGCAGTCGCTGGGCTTGCTGGTGGCGCTGTCGCTGACGCGCGAACTGGGCCCGGTGGTCACGGCGCTGCTGTTTGCGGGCCGCGCCGGCACGTCGCTGACGGCGGAAATCGGCTTGATGAAGGCGGGCGAGCAATTGTCGGCCATGGAAATGATGGCCGTGAACCCGATCCAGCGCGTGCTGGCGCCCCGTTTCTGGGCCGGCGTGATCGCCATGCCGATCCTCGGCGCCATTTTTACGGCTGTCGGCATCATCGGCAGCTACCTGGTGGGCGTGGTGCTGATCGGCGTCGACGAAGGCTCGTTCTGGTCGCAGATGCAAGGCGGCGTGGATGTCTGGAAAGAAGTGGGCAACGGCACCATCAAGAGCCTGGTGTTCGGCATTGCGGTGACCTTCATCGCGCTGTTCCAGGGTTACCAGGCACAGCCGACGCCGGAAGACGTGTCCGGCGCGACCACGCGCACGGTGGTGATTTCGTCGCTGATGGTGTGGTGGCTCGATTTCATGATGACGGCGTTGATGTTTAGCAAGTAATTGCCGATCAACGACAAACAGCGGGCCTGGGCAGGATGTTGCGCAGGCGGCAACAAGTAAAAATTATTTAGGATTGTTTATGCAACGTAAATCTTTGGATGTCTGGGTCGGCTTGTTCGTCTTGCTGGGTGTGGCGGCATTGATGTTTCTGGCGCTCAAGGCCGGCAATATGAGCTCGCTGTCTTTCAGCAAGACGTATACCATTACGGCCAAGTTCGACAATATTGGCGGCCTCAAGCCGCAGGCACCCGTCAAGGGCGCCGGCGTGGTGGTGGGGCGCGTGGCGGAAATCCGCTTTGATGACAAGACGTATCAGGCGCTGGTGAAACTCGACATCGAAGATGGCTACAAATTTCCGAAAGACAGCTCGGCCAAGATTTTGACGGCCGGTTTGCTGGGTGAGCAATATATCGGCCTGGAAGCAGGCGGCGATCTGGCGAACCTGGCAGAGGGCGACAAGATTGCCCGTACTCAATCGGCCACAGTGCTGGAAGACCTGATCAATCAGTTCATCTACAGCAAGGCAGCGGAAGGAAAGGACAGCAAATGAGCGAGTCGACCATGAAATCCCAAGGCAGCCTGGCGCGTATCGGCCTGGCCCTGGCCATCGCCGCCAGCGTGAGCGCTTGCGCCACCGGCACCAATCCGCGCGACCCGCTGGAAGGGTATAACCGCGCCATGTTCAAGTTCAACGACACCGTCGACCAGGTGGCCCTGAAACCGGCCGCCACGGCCTACAAGACGGTCACGCCGTCGTTCGTGCAAACGGGCGTGGGCAACTTCTTCGGCAACTTGTCCGATGTGTGGAGCGCCGTGAACAACTTGCTGCAAGGCAAGGGTGAAGCGGGCTTGCAAGACGTCGTGCGCGTCAGCATGAACTCGACCTTCGGCATCCTCGGCCTGATCGACATCGCGTCGCAGGCGGGCATTCCCAAGCATAACGAAGACTTTGGCCAGACCCTGGGCTGGTATGGCGTGCAGCCTGGTCCTTACCTGATGCTGCCGCTGCTGGGCCCATCGACCGTGCGCGACACGGTGGCCCTGCCGCTCGACATCACGGGCGACCCATGGCGCTACAAGGACCCTGTCTCGGTGCGCAATATCGGCACGGTGACGCGCGTGGTCGACAAGCGCGCCGCGCTGCTCGACGCCACCAATCTGATGGAAGCGGCCGCGCTGGACCGCTATGAATTCATCCGCGACGGTTTCCTGCAAGCGCGCGAAAGCAAGGTCTTCGATGGCGATACGAGCCGCCGCGACCGGAAAGTGCCAAAAAACGACACCAGCGATTACGAGCCGGAGTACGATGCGACACCGCAAGCGGCCCCTGCGGAAGAGCCGCCAGCCACGGCTGCGGCCGTTGTTGCGCCCGCGGACCTCGTAACATCTGGTAGCAATACCGTTGCATCCGAGGCCAGGCCTCAGGAGTAAACTGCGGTAAAGAAACACCACGGCTGCGACCGACGCCAGCCGGTGCTTAGCAACACCATGAAAGGTAGAACCATGAAATTGATGAAACAACTGCTGGCGATGGCCACCATCGCCTTTGCCACCGCCGCCCAGGCCGCCCCCGCTGTCGAAGCGCCGGACGTGCTGGTCAAACGCATCAGCCAGGACGTGATCGACACGGCCAAGAACGACAAGGCCATCCAGGCTGGCGATATCAAGCGCGTCACCGAATTGGTGGAAAGCAAGATCTTGCCGTACGTGGATTTCCAGCGCATGACGGCCCTGGCCGCCGGCCGCTTCTGGCGCGACGCCACGCCGGACCAGCAAAAGCAGCTGTCCAGCGAATTCCGCACCCTGCTGATCTACACGTACTCGGGCGCCTTGTCGCAGATCAAGAACGAAACCGTGGAATTCAAGCCGCTGCGCGCCGATCCGGCCGACACGGAAGTGGAAGTGCGCTCGCAGGTCAACGTGGCGCGCGGCGAACCCGTGCCCCTGAACTATCGCGTGGCGAAAACCCCGACCGGCTGGAAGATCTATGACATCAACGTGCTGGGCGCGTGGCTGGTGGAAACGTACAAAAGCAGCTTTGCCAGCGAGATCAGCAAGGGCGGCATCGATGGCCTGATCAAGACCTTGCAAGCGAAAAACAAGGCCCTGGCCAGCCGCCCCGCTGCCAAAGCCAAATAATCGGCTATCATATAGCTCCTGACCCAGCTCCAGACCAGCGCAGCCCGACGCCATGCCCGACTCTCTCGACACCTTGCAGTCCCTGACTTCCCTGACCGTGCACAATGCCACCTCGGCATTGGAGCAGGGTCTGGACGCCATCCGCTCGGGTCAGACCAAGTTCGACCTGCGCAACGTCAAGGCTGTCGATTCGGCCGCCGTTTCCGTCATGCTGACGTGGCAACGCGCCGCGCAGGACGCGGGCGGCGTGCTGGAGCTGAAAAACCTGCCGACGAACCTGAAAAACCTCACCAAGCTGTATGGCGTCTGCTCGCTCGTCTCGAGCACGTTGACGGCCGAGGACTGCGGCAGCGCCGGCGGCCACGCCGAACGCAGCCCGTCCGACCTGCATCATCATTGATCCTGTCCCACTCCCCGCATCAGCAGTAGCTTTCAAGCCGGCAGGCCAGCAGCGCCGCCGGATTGATCTCCAAGTGTTCCACGAAGTTTCCAACTATAATTGACTGTTGCGCCACCCTCTGCGGAAGGGGCGCCCTGCACCGGCCAGCCGGCCTGCATTGCACCGGCAACTGGCGCATCACACCAGACGCATTACACTTGAAACAAGCACATGACCGCAATTCAAATAACGAATGTAGAAAAGAGCTATAAATCGCTCAAGGCGCTGGGCGGCGTGTCGCTGGCCATCGAGGAAGGCGAGTTTTTCGGCCTGCTCGGCCCCAACGGCGCCGGCAAGACCACGCTCATTTCCATCATCGCCGGCCTGATACGCCCCGACGCGGGCACCGTCAAGATCCACGGCCACGACGTGGTCAGCGACTTCCGCAATGCGCGCCGCAACCTGGGCGTGGTGCCGCAGGAGCTGGTGTTCGACCCGTTCTTCACCGTGCGCGAAACCCTGCGCCTGCAGTCCGGCTATTTCGGCCTGCCGAACAACGACAAGTGGATCGACGAGGTCATGGAAAACCTGGACCTCACGGGCAAGGCCGACACCAATATGCGCGCCCTGTCCGGCGGCATGAAGCGCCGCGTGCTCGTCGCCCAGGCGCTGGTGCACAAGCCGCCCGTCATCGTGCTCGATGAGCCGACTGCCGGCGTCGACGTGGAACTGCGCCAGACCTTGTGGAAGTTCATCTCGCGCCTGAACCGCGAAGGGGGCCACACGGTCGTGCTGACCACCCACTACCTGGAAGAGGCGCAAGCCATGTGCCAGCGCGTGGCCATGCTCAAGACGGGCAAGGTGGTGGCGCTCGACACCATGTCGGCCCTGATCCGCCGCATCGCCGGCTCGCAGCTGCAGGTGCACCTCAAATACGGCAGCTTGCCGGCCGACCTGCAGCACCTGGTGCTGCACCCGGAAGAACAGCAGGCGCCGAACAAGTTCAGCCTGCGCGTCAACGAATACAGCGAAGTCGAGAAAATCCTCGCCCGCCTGCGCGAAGCGGGCCTCGAGATCGATGAAATGCAATTGCAACAAGCCGACCTGGAAGATATCTTCTTGCAGATCATGGATAAAGGTACCGTATGATTTCGACAGGCTTTCGCACCCTCGTCTACAAAGAGACGCTGCGCTTCTGGAAAGTGGCGACGCAAACCGTGGCCGCGCCCGTGCTCACGTCGATGCTGTACCTGCTGGTGTTCGGCCATGTGCTCGACGGCCGCGTGGAACCCAGCCCCGGCGTCAGCTACACGGCCTTTCTGATTCCCGGCCTGGTGATGATGAGCGTGCTGCAAAACGCGTTTGCCAACTCCTCGTCCTCGCTGATCCAGTCCAAGATCACGGGCAACCTGGTGTTCGTGCTGCTCACGCCCCTGTCGCACTGGGAAATCTTCTCGGCGTATGTACTCGCTTCCGTCGCGCGCGGCCTGGCCGTGGGCTTTGGCGTGTTTGCCATCACCTGCTGGTTCGCCAAGCTGTCGTTTGTCGCGCCCCTGTGGATCGTCGTCTTCGCCTTCCTGGGCGCCGCCATGCTGGGCACCATGGGCCTGATCGCCGGCATCTGGGCCGAAAAATTCGACCAGCTGGCCGCCTTCCAGAACTTCCTGATCATGCCGGCCACCTTCCTGTCGGGCGTGTTCTATTCGATCCACTCGCTGCCGCCGTTCTGGCAGTCGGTATCGCACCTGAACCCCTTCTTTTACATGATCGACGGCTTCCGTTACGGCTTCTTCGGTGTGTCCGACGTCAGCCCGTGGCTCAGTCTTTCCATCGTCGCCGGCTTCCTCGTGATCCTGGCGCTGGCGTCGATCCGCCTGCTGAAAAGCGGCTATCGTTTGCGACACTAATTGCGCCGTTGACTGCGGCACATCACATCACTACATTATTCAATATCAAGGACTTATCGTGACCACCACTCCAGAACTGATCCACGGCTATCTGTCGGCCGGCCTCGAATGCACGCACCTCGAAGTGGAGGGCGACGGCCAGCACTTCCAGGCCGTGATCGTCTCGCCCGCCTTTGCCGGCAAGCGCCTGATCCAGCGTCACCAGATCGTCTACGCGGCGCTGGGCGACCGCATGCGCGAAGAAATCCACGCGCTGTCGATGAAAACCCTGACACCTGAAGAATTCCAAGGATAAGCACATGGACAAGCTCCTCATCAACGGCGGCAACCGCCTGAACGGCGACATCGCCATTTCCGGCGCGAAGAACGCCGCCCTGCCCATCCTGTGCGCCGGCCTGCTGACCGCGGGCGACCTGGACCTGAGCAACGTGCCGCACCTGCACGACGTGGCCACCATGCTGAAACTGCTGGGCCAGACGGGCCTGAAAGTGCAGCAGGACGGCGACCGCGTGGTCCTCAACGGCAGCGCCATCGACACCCTGGAAGCGCCGTATGAACTGGTGAAAACCATGCGCGCCTCGATCCTCGTGCTGGGTCCCATGCTGGCGCGCTTCGGCGAAGCCAAGGTGTCGCTGCCGGGCGGCTGCGCCATCGGTTCGCGCCCCGTCGACCAGCATATCAAGGGCCTCGAAGCGCTGGGCGCCGAGATCCGCATCGAAGCGGGCTACATCTACGCCAAGTGCGCCAAGCTGAAAGGCGCGCGCATCGTCACCGACATGATCACCGTCACCGGCACCGAGAACCTGCTGATGGCAGCGACCCTGGCAGAAGGCGAGACCATTCTGGAAAACGCCGCCTGCGAGCCGGAAGTGACCGACCTGGCGCACCTGCTGGTGGCCATGGGCGCGAAGATCGACGGCATCGGCACCAGCCGCCTGGTCATCCAGGGCGTCGACGCGCTGCACGGCGCCTCGCACGCGGTGATCGCCGACCGTATCGAAACGGGCACCTTCCTGTGCGCCGTGGCAGCCACCGGCGGCGACATCACCCTGCGCAACGTGCGCACGGATATCCTCGACGCGGCCCTCGACAAGCTGCGCGCCATGGGCCTGACGATGACCTTCGGCGCCGACTGGATCCGCGCCGAGATGTCGGCCCGTCCGAACCCCGTCAGCTTCCGCACCACGGAATACCCGGGCTTCCCGACCGACATGCAGGCGCAGTTCATGGCCGTAAACACCATCGCCAATGGCGCCAGCCGCGTCACCGAGACGATTTTCGAGAACCGTTTCATGCACGTGCAGGAAATGAACCGCCTGGGCGCCGACATCACCATCGAAGGCAACACGGCCATCATCGCCGGCGTCAAGCAGCTGCGTGGCGCGCCCGTGATGGCGACCGACCTGCGCGCCTCGGCGTCGCTGGTGATCGCGGCCCTGGCCGCCGATGGCGAAACCCTGATCGACCGCATCTATCACCTCGACCGCGGCTACGACCGCATGGAAGTGAAGTTGTCGGCCGTCGGTGCGAACATCGTGCGCATCAA
This sequence comes from Janthinobacterium violaceinigrum, assembly GCF_009208555.1. Taxonomy (GTDB): domain Bacteria; phylum Pseudomonadota; class Gammaproteobacteria; order Burkholderiales; family Burkholderiaceae_D; genus Janthinobacterium; species Janthinobacterium violaceinigrum. Next base: position 42,518 of record NZ_WFLI01000008.1, read on the forward strand.
GTAAAAACAAGAAAAAGGAACGAGCATGAACGGATCGAACAACGGTGACAGCTCCCAGCTGATTCTGGCGCTGTCGAAGGGCCGCATTTTTGAAGACACCATGCCGCTGCTGGAAGCGGCTGGCATCAAGGTGCTGGAAAACCCGGAGACCTCGCGCAAGCTGATTTTGGCCACCAACGATCCGAACGTGCGCGTCATCATCGTGCGCGCCAGCGACGTGCCGACCTACGTACAGTACGGCGCGGCCGATTTCGGCGTGGCGGGCAAGGACGTCCTGCTGGAACACGGCGGCGAAGGCCTGTACCAGCCGATCGACCTGAATATCGCCTCCTGCCGCATGTCGGTGGCGGTGCAGGCCGGCTTCGACTATGAAAAGGCCGTGCACCAGGGCGCCCGTTTGCGCGTGGCCACCAAGTTCGTGCACACGGCGCGCGAGCATTTCGCCGCCAAGGGCGTGCACGTCGACCTGATCAAGCTGTACGGCTCGATGGAGCTGGCGCCCCTGGTCGGCCTGTCCGACGCCATCGTCGACCTGGTCAGCACGGGCAGTACCCTGCGCGCGAACAACCTCGTCGAGGTCGAGCACATCATGGAAATCTCGTCGCGCCTGGTGGTCAACCAGGCTGCGCTCAAGCTCAAGCGCGAGCGCTTGCAGCCGATTATCGAGGCGTTCGAACGCGCCTCGCAAACTGCTTTGCAAGCCTAGACATTCAAGTAGCAGAAAGCCGATTATGCCGATACAGATACGCAAGCTCGATTCAAGCCAGGATGGTTTCCAACAATCGCTCGATACGCTGCTGGCGTTCGAGGCGGGCACCGATGCAGCGATTGAAGCGTCGGTCGCCAACATCCTGGCCGATGTGAAAACGCGCGGCGACGCCGCGGTACTGGAATACACGAACCGTTTCGACCGCATCCCGCATGGCGGCGCGGCAGAAATGGCGGCCTTCGATATTTCGCAAGCCGAATTGCAGGCGGCCTTGAACGGCTTGCCGTCGGCCCAGCGCGAAGCGCTGCAGATCGCCGCCCAGCGCATCCGTGCCTTCCACGAACGCCAGCGCGAAGAATTGCGCGGCTTTACCTACACCGAGCCCGATGGCACGGTGCTGGGCCAGAAGATCACGCCGCTCGACCGGGTCGGCATCTACGTCCCGGGCGGCAAGGCAGCCTATCCTTCTTCCGTGCTGATGAACGCCATTCCCGCGCATGTGGCGGGCGTGGCCGAAATCATCATGGTGGTACCGACGCCCGATGGCGTGAAAAACCAGATGGTGCTGGCCGCCGCGGCCATCGCCGGCGTGACGCGCGTGATCACCATCGGCGGCGCGCAAGCCGTCGGCGCACTGGCCTACGGCACGCAGACGATTGCCGCCGTCGACAAGATCGTCGGTCCCGGCAACGCCTATGTGGCCGCCGCCAAGCGCCGCGTGTTCGGCATCGTCGGCATCGACATGATCGCCGGACCGTCGGAAATCCTCGTGCTGTGCGACGGCACGACGGACCCGGACTGGGTGGCCATGGACCTGTTTTCGCAGGCCGAGCACGACGAACTGGCGCAAGCGATTCTGTTGTGCCCGGACGCGGACTACATCGCACAAGTCGAGGAGAGCATCGCCAAGCTGCTGCCGACGATGCCGCGCCAGGCCACCATCAGCACGTCGCTGCAGGACAGGGGCGCGCTGATCAAGGTGCGCAGTATGGAGGAGGCGTGCGAGATCGCCAATGCCATCGCCGCGGAACACCTGGAAATCTCGGCGGACAACCCGCAGCAGTGGGCCGAACGGATCCGCCACGCGGGCGCCATGTTCCTGGGCCGCTTCTCGTCCGAATCGCTGGGCGACTACTGCTGCGGTCCCAATCACGTGCTGCCGACGTCGCGCACGGCGCGCTTCTCGTCGCCGCTGGGCGTGTACGACTTCCAGAAGCGCTCGTCCATCATTCACGTCAGCGAAGCGGGCGCGCAAACCCTGGGCCGCGTCGCCGCCACCCTGGCGTATGGCGAAGGCTTGCAAGCCCACGCGCGCAGCGCCGAACTGCGCTTGAAGCCGCAGCCATGACGAATATGGCGGAGCAGCCGGACTGGGTCAACCGGGTCTATTGCGAAGACGCGCTGGCGGGGCTGGCGCGCATTCCCGATGGCTCGGTGGACCTGATCCTGACGGATCCGCCGTACAACCTGGGCAAGGATTACGGCAATGCCTCGGACCAGCAGTCGGTGGCCGACTACCTGCGCTGGACGGAGCAGTGGATCGATGCGGCGCTGCCCAAGCTGAAAGCCAACGGCAGCCTGTATATCTTCCTGACCTGGCGCTATTCGCCCGAGATCTTCGTCATGCTGAAACAGCGCATGGCGATGATGAATGAAATCATCTGGGACCGCCGCGTGCCGTCCATGGGCGGCAGCGTGCGCAGCTTTTCATCGGTGCACGACACCATCGGCTTCTTCGTCAAGCGCAAGGATTACTACTTCGACCTTGACGCGGTGCGCATCGCCTACGACGCGGCCACCAAGAAAGCCCGTTCGCGCTCGATCTTCATCGGCGCCAAATGGCTGGAAGTGGGCTACAACCCGAAAGACTTGTGGAGCGTCTCGCGCCTGCACAAGGAACACCCGGAACGGGCCGACCACCCGACGCAAAAGCCGCTGGAAATCATCGAGCGCATGGTCAAGGCCTCGTGCCCGCCCGGCGGCGTGGTGCTCGACCTGTTCATGGGCAGCGGCACCACGGCGCTGGCGGCGAAGCGCTGCGGACGCGATTTCGTCGGCTTTGAACTGAATCCCGATTACTGCGCCATCATCGAACAGCGATTGACGGCGCTCGCGCAGGAGCTGGCCGAACCGGCCGTGCCGACGCCCGAAAAAAAGGCGCCGGCCAAGCGCCGCGCGGCAGCTGCCGCGCCCAAGGCCGCCAAGGCGGCCAGCAAGAAACCGGCCGCCGCGAAGAAGCCGCCCGCCGTGAAAAAAGCGCCGGCCCGCAAGGCGCGCAGCGCCGCCGTGCCGGAAGACGTCGTCATTTAGTCTCCATCTAATTCCATCAGGAGTGTTTGCAGCATGTCTTTCCTCGATCAGTTAATCAGCAACACCGTACGGCCCGATGTGCAGGCCGTCAAAAGCTACCAGGTAGCCGATGCCAGCGGTTACATCAAACTCGATGCGATGGAAAACCCGTATCCGCTGCCGCAGCAGCTGCGCGAGGAGCTGGGCGCGCGCCTGGCCGGCGTGGCGCTGAACCGCTATCCGCCGTCCTACGCCAGCCTGCAACAAGCCATCTGCGCCAAGCTGGGCGTGCCCGCCGGCTACGATGTCATGCTGGGCAACGGCTCCGACGAACTGATTTCCATCCTGGCCATGGCCTGCGCCACCCAGGAAGCGGGCAAGCGCGCCGTGCTGCTGGCGCCCGTGCCCGCCTTCGTCATGTATGCACGCTCGGCGCAGTTTGCGGGCATGGATTTCGTCGGCGTGCCCCTGCAGGCCGACTTCAGCCTGGACATGCCGGCCATGCTGGCGGCCATCGAACAGCACCGCCCGGCGCTGGTGTTTCTCGCGTATCCGAACAACCCGACGGGCAACCTGTTTGCCAGCGCCGACATCGAGCGCATCCTCGCGGCCCTGGGCGACACGGGCATCGCCGTCGTCGACGAAGCGTATGAGCCGTTTGCGCAGCACAGCTTCATGGGCCGCCTGCCCGAATTCGAGAACCTGGTGGTGATGCGCACCGTGTCGAAACTGGGCCTGGCCGGCATTCGCCTCGGCTACATGTCGGCCGCGCCGGCCCTGCTGGCGCAATTTGAAAAAGTGCGCCCGCCCTACAACGTCAATGTGCTGACGCAGGCGGCGGCCGAATTTGCGCTCGAGCACCTCGACGTGCTCAATGCGCAGGCGGACTTGCTCAACAGTGCGCGCGATGCGCTGGCACTGCGCCTGGCAGAGCTGCCGGGCGTGACTGTGTTTCCGTCGAAGGCAAATTTTCTTCTGATTCGTGTGGCTGATTCCGACGATGTTTGCGCAAAACTGCTTGCCCACAGGGTTTTAATTAAAAATATGAGTAAAATGCATGCTGCGCTGGTCAATTGCCTGCGCATCAGCGTCAGCACCTCGGAAGACAATTCCCTTTTTTACGATGCCTTCAAGGCATCCCTCGTTTAGCCTACCGCCAGAGCCTCCCATGAACCGCACCGCAGAAATCACGCGCAACACCAATGAGACGCAAGTTCGCGTCGCCCTCAACCTGGACGGCACCGGCCAGCAAAAGCTCAACACGGGCGTGCCCTTCCTCGACCATATGCTGGACCAGATCGCCCGCCACGGCTTGATCGACCTCGATATCGAAGCGACGGGCGACGTGCATATCGACAACCACCATACGGTGGAAGACGTGGGCATCACCCTGGGCATGGCCGTGGCCAAGGCCATCGGCGACAAGAAGGGCATCCGCCGCTACGGCCACGCGTATGTGCCGCTGGACGAGGCGCTGTCGCGCGTGGTGCTCGATTTCTCGGGCCGCCCGGGCATCGAATACCACATCCCGTTTACGCGCGCCATGATCGCCGGCTTCGACGTCGACCTGACCCTGGAATTTTTCCGCGGCTTCGTCAACCATGCGGGCGTGACATTGCATATCGATAACTTGCGCGGCACGAATGCCCACCATCAGTGCGAAACCGTGTTCAAGGCCTTTGGCCGCGCGCTGCGCATGGCTGCCGAGCTCGACGAGCGCGCGGCCGGCATCATTCCATCGACCAAGGGCAGCCTGTAAGCGCCCGCGATACATTGCAGATTCCGAGATCAAACATGAATAAAATTGTGGTGGTGGATTACGGCATGGGCAACCTGCGCTCGGTAGCGCAGGCCCTGCGTGCCGTGGCGCCCGAAGCCGACGTGCGCATTTCCGGCGTGCCGGCCGACATCGACAGCGCCGACCGCATCGTCTTGCCGGGCCAGGGCGCCATGCCCGACTGCATGCGCAGCCTGCGCGAATCGGGCGTGCTCGAAGCGCTGCTGCGCGCCGCCGACAGCAAGCCCGTGCTGGGCGTGTGCATCGGCGAGCAAATGCTGTTTGAAGGCAGCGAAGAGGGCGATGCGGCCGGTCTGGGCTTGCTGCCAGGCAAAGTCGTGCGCTTCCAGCTCGACGGCCAGGTGCAGGAAGACGGCTCGCGCTTCAAGGTGCCGCAGATGGGCTGGAACCAAGTGCGGCAAACGGCGTCCCATGTCATGTGGGATGGCATCGCCGACAACGCCTATTTCTACTTTGTGCACAGCTATTTTGCTCAACCTCAAGAGGCGGCGCACACGGTGGGCGAGACTATCTATGGCGCGCCGTTCGCGTGCGCCGTCGCCCGTGATAATATTTTCGCGACACAGTTTCACCCTGAAAAAAGTGCTGCCGCTGGCTTGCAGCTGTACAAGAACTTCGTTCACTGGCAACCTTAACGTTAGCTCTCCGGCTTTTTTTCCGCCTCTCACTCACTTTTAAACCACACTGACCATGCTGCTTATTCCCGCCATCGACCTGAAAGACGGTCACTGCGTACGCCTGAAACAAGGCGATATGGAACTTGCCACCGTATTTTCCGAAGACCCGGCCGAAATGGCCCGCCATTGGCTGATGCAAGGCGCGCGCCGGCTGCACCTGGTCGACCTGAACGGCGCCTTTGCCGGCAAGCCGAAGAACGAAGGCGCCGTGAAAGCCATCCTGAAAGCCGTGCAGGATTTCGCCGTGGAAAACGACATCGAGGAAATCCCCGTGCAGCTGGGCGGCGGCATCCGCGACCTCGATACCATCGAGCGCTACCTCGACGCGGGCATCACCTACATCATCATCGGCACGGCGGCCGTGAAAAGCCCCGGCTTCCTGCACGACGCCTGCGGCGCCTTCCCGGGCCACATCATCGTCGGCCTCGATGCCAAGGATGGCAAAGTAGCAACGGATGGCTGGAGCAAGATGTCGGGCCACGAAGTGATCGACCTGGCGAAGAAATTCGAGGCGTATGGCGTCGAATCGATCATCTACACGGATATCGGCCGCGACGGCATGATGGGCGGCATCAATATCGAGGCCACCGTCAAGCTGGCGCAAGCCGTCAAGATCCCCGTCATCGCCTCGGGCGGCCTGCACAATATCGGCGACGTGGAAGCGCTGTGCGCCGTCCAGGCCGAAGGCATCGAAGGCGTGATCTGCGGCCGTTCCATCTATGAAGGTACGATCGACCTGGCGCAGGCGCAGGAACGCGCCGACGAACTGACCGACGCCGCCGTTTAAGCCTGTCCGGCCCGGGCGTGCGCGTGCATGCCCGGGCTGGGCAACAATCTGGATACCATCATGCTTGCAAAACGTATCATCCCCTGCCTCGACGTGACCAATGGCCGCGTCGTCAAAGGCGTCAATTTCACGGAATTGCGCGACGCCGGCGACCCGGTGGAAATCGCCCGCCGTTATGACGAGCAGGGCGCCGATGAAATCACTTTCCTCGACATTACCGCCTCGAGCGACAACCGCGGCCTGATCTTCGACATCATCGAAGCGGTGGCGTCGCAAGTGTTCATTCCGCTGACCGTGGGCGGCGGCGTGCGCGTGGTGGAAGACGTGCGCCGGCTGCTCAACGCGGGCGCCGACAAGGTCAGCATCAACACCTCGGCCGTGACGAACCCGCAACTGGTGTTCGAGGCATCGCAAAAGCACGGCTCGCAATGCATCGTCGTGGCCATCGACGCCAAGCAGGTGTCGCCCGGCAAGTGGGAAGTGTTTACCCATGGCGGACGCAACGCCACGGGCCTGGACGCTTTCGAATGGGCGCGTAAAATGGAAAGCCTGGGCGCGGGAGAAATCTTGCTCACCAGTATGGACCGCGATGGCACCAAGGTGGGCTTCGACCTGGGCCTGACGCGCGGCGTGTCCGATGCCGTTAGCATTCCCGTGATCGCTTCGGGCGGCGTGGGCGGCTTGCAAGACCTGGTCGACGGCATCAAGGTGGGCCGCGCGGATGCCGTGCTGGCCGCCAGCATCTTCCACTATGGCCAGCACACGGTGCAGGAAGCCAAGCGTTTCATGGCGCAGCAGGGCATTCCCATGCGGCTGGCGTAACGACAAGCAGTCAATACAGGCAGGATAGAAGAACATGCAAAACGGAACTATCGTAGCAAGCAATGCCAAGTGGCTGAAAAAGGTCAAATGGGACGAGCACGGCCTGGTGCCCGTGATCGCGCAGGAAGCGGGTACTAACGACGTGCTGATGTTTGCCTGGATGAACCGCGACGCGCTGGCGCGCACGGTGGAGCTGGGCGAAGCCGTGTACTGGAGCCGTTCGCGCAAGAAACTGTGGCACAAGGGCGAAGAGTCGGGCCACACGCAAAAGGTGCTGGAAATCCGCCTCGATTGCGATGAAGACGTGGTCTTGCTGAAAATCGAGCAAGCGGGCGGCATCGCCTGCCATACTGGCCGCCATTCGTGCTTCTTCCAGAAGTTCGAGGGCGACGAAAAAACGGGCGAATGGCAAGTCACCGACCCCGTGCTGAAAGACCCTGACACGATTTACGCGGAAACCAAGAAATGAGTGAAACCTTAAAGCGCCTGGCCGCCGTGATCGAATCGCGCAAGCTGGCCAATGGCGGCGACCCCGCCACCTCCTATGTCGCGCGCCTGTTTGCCAAGGGCGATGATGCCATTTTGAAAAAAATCGGCGAAGAGGCGACGGAAACGGTGATGGCCGCCAAGGATGCGCGCCGCGACAACGACCCGTCGAAGGTCCTGTACGAATGCGCGGACCTGTGGTTTCACTCGCTGGTGATGCTGGCGCAGTTCGACCTGACGCCGCAGCAGGTGCTCGACGAGCTGGCGCGCCGCGAAGGCCTGTCCGGCCTGGAAGAAAAGGCGGCGCGCAAGGACGAGCTGCGCGACGCGGGCGAAGCCGACAAACACTGACCTGACCGGAGAACGCGTGGATAACTGTATTTTCTGCAAGATTGCTGCAAAACAAATTCCTTCTTCCATCGTGTATGAAGACGACGACTTGCTGGCCTTCAAGGACATCAACCCGGCCGCCCCCGTGCACCTGCTGTTGATTCCGAAGCAGCACGTGGCCAGCCTGTCCGACTGCGACGATAGCCATACGGAAATGCTGGGCAAGCTGCTGCGCCTGGCGCCCAAGCTCGCGGCCGAATTTGGCTGCGCCGTCAGCCACGACGCCGACGGCGTGCCCTCGGGCGGCTTCAAGACCATGATCAACAGCGGCCCGAACGGCGGGCAAGAGGTGTATCACCTGCACATGCACGTGTACGGCGGCCCCCGCCCCTGGCGCGGCCAGCACTGATTTCGCCGTGCGCCGGGTTCGCGTGTATACTACCGGCATTGGTTGACGCTATTCGGGCACCGTCCCGCAAGGAGAATGTGATGGGTTCATTGAGTATTTGGCACTGGCTGATCGTTCTGGTCATTGTGATGCTGGTCTTCGGCACCAAGAAACTGGGCAATATCGGCGGTGATATCGGCAAGGCCGTCAAAGGCTTCAAGGATGGCGTCAAGGGCGACGAGGATGCCGCGGCAGCCAACACCCCTCCTGCTGCGCCATCGCAAGTGGCCGACAAAAGCACCATCGACGTCGAGACGAAAGAGAAAAACAAGTTCTGATAGCGTGGCGGGGCGCTTGCCTCGTCCGGTAACAGCCCTTGTCCGCTTATGATCGATCTCGGTCTCTCTAAAATCGCCATCATCGGCGTGGTTGCGTTGATAGTCATCGGCCCTGAAAAGTTGCCGAGAGTGGCGCGCATGGCCGGTACCCTGTATGGCCGCGCGCAACGCTATCTGAACCAGGTGAAATCCGAAGTCTCGCGCGAAATCGAGCTGGAAGAGCTGAAAAACCTGCAGAAGGAAGTGCAGGATGCGGCCCATTCCGTGAAGCAAAGCGTGGAAAAATCCATGCATGGCGTGGAAAACTCGATTTCCGGCAACCTGGCCGAGGTGGAAAACGCCTGGCGCGGCGATTCAAGCGCGTATGACGGGCATCACGACGCCCATGAAGCCATGCTGCGGGCCACCAATGACGACCTGGCCCGCAAGGCGCGCGAATTCCGCCGCAAAAAGCTGGTGCGCAATTCCGCCATCCCCGGCTGGTACAAGCAGCGCCATGGCGGCAAGCTGCATGTGCAGTCGGCGGCGGCCCGCGTGGCGCGCTTCCGTCCGCGTGCCAGTTCCTCGTCCTTTTACTCATGAGTAGCAAATCCCCGGTGGAAGAAACCTTTATCTCGCATCTGGTCGAGCTGCGCAACCGCCTGGTCAAGGCCTCGATCGGTTTTGCCATCGTCTGCGGCATCCTGTTTTACTGGCCCGGTGCTTCGCACATCTATGATTTCATCGCCGCGCCCATGCTCGCTTCGCTGCCCGTCGGCTCGAAGCTGATCGCCACGGGCGTGGTGTCGCCGTTCCTGATCCCCATGAAGGTGACCTTGCTGCTGGGCTTTATCGTCTCCCTGCCGTGGGTGCTGTACCAGATGTGGGCATTTATCGCGCCCGGCCTGTACACGCATGAAAAGCGCCTGATCGCGCCGCTCGTCATCTCTTCGTCGCTGCTGTTCATGGCGGGCGTGGCTTTCTGCTATTTCTTTGTCTTTGGCCGCGTGTTTCACTTCATTAGCAATTTCGCCCCTTCCTCGATCGCCGTCACGCCCGATATCGAAAACTACCTCGATTTTGTCATGTCGATGTGCCTGGCCTTTGGCGCCACCTTCGAAGTGCCCGTGGTCGTGGTGATTCTGGTGCGCATGGGCCTCGTTTCCGTCGCCAAGCTCAAGGAAGTGCGCCCCTATGTGATCGTCGGCGCCTTCGTCATTGCCGCCATCGTCACGCCGCCGGACGTGGTCAGCCAGTTCTCGCTGGCCGTCCCCATGTGGCTGCTGTTCGAGCTGGGCTTGCTGGTGGCGCCCGTCTTTGTCAGGGCGACGCAGTCGCCGGAAGAGGCGTCCTAGCCGGCAAGCCGGCAAGCAAGCAAAAGCCGCTGTCCTTGTTCGGGAGCAGCGGCTTTTTTTATGGCGGGTCATGTTGGCGAGCGCTTACTGCAGCATCAGTTTGCTGAGGATGCCCAGGTTCAGCAGGATCAGGGTGCTCATCATCCAGTAGACGTGTTTCATGTCCGCCCCCTGGCGCAAGTCCAGGCGCTCGATCCTGGCGTCGAATTTTTGCTCCAGCAGATCAATCCGGGTGTCGAATTTCTGTTCCAGCGCATCGATCTTCGTGTCGAGTTTTAATTCCAGCGCATCGATCCGGGTGTCAAGTTTGAGCTCCAGTGCATCTATTTTCATATCCAGGGCATGCGTCCTGGTATCGACCTTTTGCGTCACCAGATTGATTTCTCCCAGCAGATTGCGTTCCAGCGCCGCCAGTTCGCCGTGCACGACCACAGCCGAGCCCAGCACTTCGCCCAGGGCCGCCGCATGGGCTTCGGCCTGCGGCGTGGGTACCCCAGCCGAGGCGAGGCGTTTGGCGTAATCGAGGGTGTCGAACTGGATGGGCATATGCATGGACGCTCCTGATTCCAAGCCTAGCAGAAAAATCGGCAATTGCCAGTGAGGAGAGCGGTGGCGCCTGCCTTCATGCCAGCTTAGGATATGGCGGGCGGGGCGCTTTGCGGCGGCGCAAGCGCATGCAAAAAGGGCGCCGCGGCGCCCTTTGCAAGCTGAGGATGCGTGCCCTTAATTCATCAATTCCTTAATGACTTTCACGGGCGCGCTGCCGTAGCTGAGGAATTGCTCGTGGAAATCCTTCAGCACGAACTTGCTGCCCAGCGCCTGCTTGCGCTGTTCGCGCAAGTCCATGATTTCGCTGTAGCCGCTGAAATAGCTGGTCAGTTGCACCGAGCTCAGCTGCACGCGGCGCCATTTTTCCGTCGCTTCACGCTGGGTCTGGAAGGCCTGGCGCGTCAGCAGGTCCAGCGCCTGTGCTTCCGTCATGCCCAGCACGTGCACGCTGTAATCGAGGATGGTGTTGGTGACGCTGCGCAAGTTCCACTTCGAGTACATCAGCCACATTTCCGGCGCGTTATTGCCATAGCCCGATTCGAGCATCATGCGCTCGCCATACACGGCCCAGCCCTCGATCATGGCGCCGTTGCCGAAGATGGACTTGACCAGCGACGGCGACTTGTTGGCGTACACGAGCTGCGTGTAATGGCCGGGGATGGCTTCGTGGATATTCAGGATCTGCAAGATCCAGTGGTTGTACTCGCGCAAGCTGCTTTCCGCCTGCTCCGGCGTTTCGCCATCGAGCGGCGTCACATTGTAATAGGTGCGGTCCTGCGGGCGATACGGGCCGGGCGCCTCGATGCTGGCGCCGGCCACGCCGCGCTGGTAGGCGGGCGTTTCACGCACGACCAGCGGTTTTTTCGGGTCCATCGTCAGCAGGTTGTGGCTGGTCACCCATTCCTGCAATTCCGGGATCTGGCGGCGGATTTCCGGCACAAAATCGGCGGGCGCCACGTGGTTGCTCGACAGCTTGTCGATCACCATGCCGATCTTTGCCGTGCGGTCCGCCGGCTTGGCCGTGGCGCCCATGGTTTTCACCCACAGTTCGTCGGACAGGCTATCCATGTGCTCGAGCAGCTTTTCGCGCGCGGCCAGGGCTTTCTGGTACATCTGCTCGGCGCTCACGCTGGCCTGGATATCGTAGGCAAATTTCTGTTCATACAGCTCCTTGCCGATGCGGAAGGAACGCGCGTTGCCGTTCTGCGCCAGCGCGGCGTCCTGTTCCGTCAGCCAGGCGGCATAGCCTTGCACGGCCGTGCGGGCCGCGGCGATGCGGGCCGTGTACAGCTGTTTTTCCATCGGCGTCAGGATGGACGCCTGTGCCGTCTTGTTCAGGTCGTCAAGCACGCTGAGCACGCCGGCGCTCTGGGCGATGGCCAGCTGCGTGTGTTCGCGCGTGGGTTGATGGATGCTGGCGCGCGCGGCCGCATAGTATTGCGGCACGGTGGCGATGCGCTTGAGCAAGGTACGCAGACGCTGCGGCTGCGCCGCATATTCCGTGTTCAGGATGAAGTCGATGGAGCCGGCCACGTTGTACTGGGCGGGATTCCATTCGAATTCGCGGAAGGTGGTCAGATACCAGCGGTCCGATTGCAGTTTATTCGTCAGCAAGGCCAGGTCGGTGCGTTGCTTGTCGGACATCTTGGTCGCATTCAGCTTGCCGAACTTGCCCAGCCATTCGTCGATGAAGGCCAGCTGCTTCTGGCGGCTGGCCGCGTCGGGAATGCTCAGGTTGGCGGCGCCATCGTACTTGCCGACCGAAATCGCGCTTTCCGGGTCCAGGCGCCACAGGGCCGTGAGGAACTGGCCGCTCAGGTTATTCATCGCGCGGTCGCTGCTGTTCTCGCTGGCGATGGCTGCCGCCGTGGCTGCCGTCGCGGCCGTGACGACGGCCGCTTTCTTGGCGCCGGTTTTTTTCTTGCTGCTGCTGCTGCTGGTGCTGGCCTTGCCATTTTTCTGCGGCTTCTTGGCGGCGCTGGCCGGGGTCAGGGTAAAGGCCAGCATCAATGCGGCGAGCGCAACTTTATTTTTTGTCAGCATAGTTTATCTCTTGAATATTTTGCTATTTGTCCAAATCAGAAAATAATAAACTGATAATATAAGTAACAAACAACTATTGAAAGGTGGGCTTTGCTTGCCAGGGCGGCCAAAGATTAGCATTAATTGCCGCGTTTGCGCAGTTTTTTGCCCGCTAGGCAACCCGGCTAGACGACGATGGCGCTGCCGCGCAGCATCTCTTGGTGATGCGCATTCAGCGCCGCCACGGCATCCTTGCCGCGCGCCATGCCGGTGGCGTGGATTTCCGTTTCCTGCGTGTAGCGCTGGCTGACCCTGACCGTGTAGGACTGGAACAGCCAGCTCCAGAAGTTCGTTTCATAGACGGCTTCATCCATGTCGCGCCATTTGACGCCCGTCAGTTTCTTTTTCCACGGCAAGATACCGGAGGCCAGCCACACGCCCGCCTCGTCGTAGTACAGCTGATAGCTGCGGATGGTCAGCAGGCGGTAGCCGACGATCAGGGCCGAGCCGATCAGCACCACGAAGGCGGCGCGCGCGTTGTACTTGAAGGCCAGCGGCAGGGCGGCAAAGAAGAGCAGTACGGCAATAATGAACGTGCTGACATAGGCGGTCCAGGATTTGCCGCACAAAAAGGTGGCGCGCTGGCCGGCGCTGGTGGCGATGTAATCGGTCATGGCGTGGGCGATAAACAGGGAAAAAGGATCATCGCATGGAACGCGGCTTCCCCGTTCATTTTTTCAAACCCTCCTGCAGCATGCCCAGCATGTCGCTGGCCGACATGCGCGCGGCCGCGTCGCTGCCTTCCAATAAACTGTCGGCCAGGTCGCGCTTGTGCTGGTGCAGTTCGACGATGCCTTCCTCGATCGTATGTTTCGCCACCAGGCGGTAGATGGTGACGGGGCGCAATTGCCCCATGCGGTGGGCGCGGTCCGAGGCCTGGTCTTCCACGGCCGGGTTCCACCACGGGTCCATGTGGATCACGTAGTCGGCCGCCGTCAGGTTGATGCCCATGCCGCCCGCTTTCAGGCTGATCAGGAAGACGTCGCCTTCACCCGCCTGGAAGGCGTCCACACGGCGCTTGCGCTCCTGCATGGGCGTGCTGCCGTCGAGATACTGGTACGTCACGCCATGCTGCTCCAGGTGCTGGCGGATCAGGGTCAGGTGGTCGACGAACTGGCTGAAGACGAGCACCTTGTGGCGGTTTTCCAGCAAGCCCGACAGCAGTTGCGCGAAGGCGGCCAGCTTGCTGCTGGCCAGGCCCAGTTCGGGCGCCACCAGCTGCGGATTGCAGCAGGCGCGGCGCAGCTTCATGATTTCCGCCAGGATCTGGATGGCCTTTTTCGACGCGGGCCCTTCCACCATGGCCAGCTTTTCCAACGCTTCGCGGCGCAAGGATTCGTACAGCGCCGTTTCCTGCGGCGACAGTTCCACTTCCAGCACGATTTCCGTGCGCGACGGCAATTCCGACAGCACTTGCGTCTTCGTGCGGCGCAGGATGAAGGGCGCGATCAGGCGACGCAGCCGCAGGCGCGCGCCGGCCGCCGCCCGCTTGTCCTGGTCTTTCTCAATGGGACCCGCAAAGCGCAGGTTGAACTGGTCGAGGGTGCCCAGCAAGCCGGGGTTGATGAAGCGGAACAGGTTCCACAATTCACCCAGGTGGTTTTCCAGCGGCGTGCCGCTGGCCACCATGCGGAAGTCCCCTTGCAGGGCCATCACGGCTTGCGAGCGTTTGGTGGCGCCATTCTTGATGGCCTGCGCTTCGTCGAGCACGATGGTATGCCAGCGCACGCCGGCAAACAGGGCCGCTTCCTGCTGCAGCAAGCCATAGCTGGCCACCACCACGTCGAAGGGCTGCAATGTTTCCAGCATGTCGGCGCGGTCGCCGCTGCCGAACAGCTTTATTTTTAATGTTGGGGCGAAGCGCTTGGCTTCGCTGATCCAGTTCAGGCACACGGAGGTGGGCGCGACGACGAGGGTGGGGCCGTTCGGCGCGCGCGCCAGGATCAGCGCCAGCGCCTGCAAGGTTTTACCCAAGCCCATGTCATCGGCCAGGCAGGCGCCCACGCCCCAGTGCGCCAGACGCGCCAGCCACTCGTAGCCGGCCAGCTGGTAGTCGCGCAAGTCTGCCTGCAGGGTGCTGGGCAGCTGCGCTTGAAAATCGTCGAGGGCGCGCAGGCGCAGCAAGTGTTCGCGCCACAATTTGTCGGCGTTCACCCCGCCCGCATCGTTGGCCAGCTCTTCCAGCGCGAACGCAGCCAGCGGGTGGATGTGCACGCCATCGGCATGCGCCTCGCCATACGCGGCCAGTTCCGACAGCCGGCGGTGCAATTCGTCGCTGAGGGCGAGGAACTGGTTGTCGCCCAGGGCCACGAAGCGGCTTTTATTGTTCTGCATCAAATCGAGCAGGGCGCGCAAATCCATCACCTTGTCTTCATCGATCTGCACGTCGCCGCTGGCGGCAAACCAGTCCTTGTCGCTCTTGATATTCAGGCGCATTTGGCCGCTGTCGATGCGTTTCGACACGCGCATGGTTTCGCCTTCGGGCCACGCCAGGACCATGCCGGCCGGGTCCAGCGCCTGCAATTCCACCAGCAGTTGCAGGCCCAGGGCAGGCTGGCCCAGCAGCCACTCGCCATGCTCTTCTTCCGCCTCTTCCAGCACCAGGCAGCGCCCGATGAGCTGGCGCTGCGCTTCGCGCTCCCCGTTCAGGTCGCGCCGCGCTTGCACGGCCCGGCCCGCCACGTCGGCAAACACGCTTTCGGCGCCGCTGCCCGGCGCGTAATAGGCACCATTGTCGAGCAGCGGGCGCACGAGAATTTGCATCTTCAAGCCTTGCTGATACGGCAGCAGGTGCACGTGCAGGCGGTGGTCGGCCGTGATGGCTTCCGCGTCCCCGGTGCCGCCGCCGATGTCCGACTGCACGGTGACCATGGACGAGATGGCGCCGATGGCCTGCATGACCTGTTTTTCCGCATGCAGCGGCACGGACAGGCCCAGGCCCACGATGGCGCCGATGCGCCGGTGTTCGTCGAGGATGTGCACCACGCGCAGGCGCGTCGGCGTCTCGCGCTGCACCACCACATTGCTGCCGCTGTCGGGCAATGGCGGTTGCATGCCCAGCCACAGTTGCCCCTCGTGCGACTTGATCAGGAGCTCGGGCGCGCCGGCGATCAGTTCCACGCGCGTGTCCGGGTGGTCGAGCCAGAACACGAGCGGGTGACCCACCAGCAGCACGGCGGCCTTGTCCAGCTCCACTTCATAGCGGGGCGCCGACGAATAATACTGTTTGAAGGGCGCGATGCTGCCCGCCGCGCGCGCGTCCTGCGGCGTGAGGAAATCGATGTCGCCCGCCTCTTCGGCCAGGCGTTTCAAGCCCATGGCGCGGCCCTTGCTCCAGCCGCCCCGCGCGTCGCGTTTCTGCTCGCGCACTTCGACGGCCGTCAAGCCAAAGCGCGGGTCGAACGCCACCAGCCACACGAGGCGCGAGACGCCGCCGATGGCTTCGGCGGGCGCGTTCTGCTGCAGGTTGATCAGGGCGCTCAGCTGGCGCTGCCACGCTTCCTGGCGCTCGAACCACGGCGCCATGTCTGTCAGGCCGTGTAGCGCCCGCTTGGCCGTCGCATAGCGCTCCTGCTGCGGCTCGCTCATCAGGCCCAGCAAGCCAGCCGCCTGCGCGGCAATCAGGTCGTAACCAGCCGCATCCGCCTGCTGCACCAGCGATCGCAGCTGCTCCTTGCGTTCGCTCAATTGCGGTAGCGCCAGCCAGTAGTACAGCAAGGCCTGGAACAGCTGCGCCTGCAGTCCCGTTTCCCAGCTGCGCGTGGGGATGCTCTCCGCCTGCAGCACGCCGGCGCGTACCAGGCGCAGGGTGTTGAGCTGCTGGTAGACGATGCTGTCGTGGTTTGGTTGCGCATGCAGCGCGATATCGAGGTAGGCTTCCGCATTTTTCAGCAGCTTGGCGTCGTTGCTGCGCAGCAGGGCCAGCACATACAAATGGCCGCCGATGCCCGTAAAGCACAGCTTGCGCTTGCCCGCTTCCTTGCGCAGCCCCTTCAAGGCCGTTTCGAAGCCCGCCACGGCGTGCGCATGTTCGCCGCGCAACAGGGCGATGCTGCTGTCGATAAACAGCACCTGCGGCCCCTGCTGGTCCGCCAGGTAGCGGGCTGCTGCGTCGAGTTCGCCGCACAGCAGGGCATCTTCGGCCAGGGCCAGCGGCAGGGCCGCGCCGATATGATCGCCGGCCGCCGCCTGGCGCGCGTGGTGGGCGCGCGCGTACGTGCGGATGGCGTGCGCCGTGGCCGGCTCGCGGGGCGCATTGCCCAGCAGCACGGCGAGTATGTCGTCCTGCAATTGCGGCATGACGAAGGACAACATTTCCGGCTCGAACGGACGGCCGAAAATCTCGATCAGCGGATGCAGCTGCTGCGCTTCATAGCAGGCCATGCAGGCGGCCAGGATGGCGGCCACGTGGCGCACCTCGTCGTTGCGCAGCAGGGAGATGCGCAGGCGGGCCACGCCCTGCCGGTAGCTGCGCAATTCCACATAGCCATCCCAGTTGCGGCGCACGGGATTGATCAGCTCGATGGCCTGGCACAGGTCGCGAAACACCAGGTGCTCAATGGCGGCGCGCATGGCGGACCAGCGCAGCCTCGCCTCGCAGGCAAAACCGCGTCCCACGATTTCCGACGCCAGCGCCAGGCGCGTCAGCCGCAGCAGCATGTTCGTCACCACCAGCAGGGAAAACGGCGTGCCGTCCGGCTCGACGATATTAGCGCGCTGCAAGTGTTCGTACACGGCATGCTTGCCCACCGGCTCGCCCGTGATCGCCAGCAAGGCGAGGATCATCTGCTCGTGCTGCTCCAGTGCGGCAAATTCATCGAGCAGGTGCTGGTCGGCGTGCGCGTCGGTCATGCAGGCAGATTATCGATATGCACGGGCGGCTCGCCGGCCGCCACAGGCAGGCCGAACACGCGCTGGTAGAAATACAGTTCCGCGTCCAAGGTGCGCACGATGTTTTCCGCCTTGCGGAAGCCGTGTCCCTCGCCTTCCAGCGGCACGTACGCGACGGGCACGCCGCGCGCCTGCAGGGCATCGACCATCAGCTGCGACTGCTGCGGCGGCACCACCTTGTCGTCGAGGCCCTGGAAGAAGATCATCGGGCGCGACAGTTTATCCGTGTGGTGGATGGGCGACCGCTCGCGGTACAGCGCTTCGGCTTGCGGCTGCGAGGCGATCAGGTAGTCCGTGTAGCGCGATTCGAACTTGTGCGAATCGTTGTCCAGGCCCTTCAGGTCGGACACGCCGTAATAGCTGGCGCCCGCCTTGAAGACGTCGTGGAAGGTCAGGGCGCACAAGGTCGTCAAGCCGCCCGCGCTGCCGCCGCGGACGATCAGGCGCTCGGGGTCGGCCAGGCCGCTGGCGGCCAGGTAGCGCGCGCCGGCGATGCAGTCTTCCACGTCGACGACGCCCCACTGGCCGCGCAGCGCGTCGCGGTATTCGCGGCCGAAGCCGCTGCTGCCGCCGTAGTTGACGTCGAGCACGCCGATGCCGCGGCTGGTCCAGTACTGCGTCGCCAATTTCAAGGTATTGCTGGCCATGCTGGTGGGGCCGCCATGGCTGATGACGATGACGGGCGGCAAGGTGCCTGCCGGCGCCTGCACGTCATCGTTTTTCGGCGCATAAAAGAAGGCGTGGGCCGTGCGGCCATTGCTGCTGCTAAAACTCAAGCTGCGGGGCACGGACAGGTAAGCGAGCGCAGGCAACTGTTCGATCGACTGCGCCAGTACTTCCAGCTCATGGTTAGACAAATCGATGCGCGCCAGTTCCAGCGCGATGGTGGGGCTGCCGCCCAGCAAGGCCACGAAGCCGGGACCCACGCGCAGTTCGCGGATTTCCTGGTACGGGTGCGGTATCGGTTCCAGCTTGGCCGTGGCCACGTTCAATTGCGCCAGATAGCTGATGCCGGCCTGGATATACGTGCAGACGATCTCGTCGCTGGACAGGAAACCGTACATGCTGCCGCCGAAAGTCCAGTGCGGCGTGGCAAATTCCGCTTCCATCGGGCACAGCGCCTCGATATCGGCGCCGTGCAGGCGGTACAGATTCCACCAGCCGCTGCTGTCGGAAACGAAGTGCAGCAAGCCGCTGGGCGACCATTCCGGCTGGCAGATGGACTCGCGCGCGCCGCCGGCGATCAGGCGGGGAGAACCCAGGCTGCCGTCCGGGTGCACGTCGGCCAGCCACAGTTCCGTGCCTTGCCATGGCAGGCGCGGGTGATCCCAGCTGATCCAGGCCAGCTGGCTGCCGTCCGGCGACAAGCGGGGTGCCGCATAAAAATCGTGGCCCCGCGCCAGCACCGTTTCGCGGCCGTCGAAACCGACGGCCGCCAGGCTGTTTTCCGGATGGGCATGGCCTTCGTCCGGATGCTGCTCGCGCACGGCGATCAGGCGGGAACGGGCCGCATCGACGACGAAGTCCGCATGGCGCGTGTTGCCGCCCGTGGTGAACGCTGCGGGCGCGCCGTCGCCGGCCACGCGGTACAGGCAGTTATCGGCGAAATGCGAGAAGACCACGGTATCGCCGGCAATCGCATACGCGCCGCCGCCGTATTCGTGCACGCGGGTGCGCACATTGAACGGCGCCGGCGTCAGTTCATCGACGCGCGCGCCGCGCTGGCGCAGCAGGGTATTGCGGCCCGCTTCGCTGGCGCGCCCGGCCAGCCAGTACACGTCGGCGCCATCCGCCCCCCCCAGGGCCAGTTGCGTCAGCGGCGAGGCGCCAGCGGCGACGATGGCCGCGCTGATCGGCGATGGCCAAATGCCATAAGGGGTGCTGGATGCGGTCGAGGTCATGCGGGCTCCGTGTCGTGGTGGAAAGAGGGGGCCTCCAGGCGGCGTCAGGCAGCGCGGCGGCGTGCATCATCATAATGGAAGGGCAGGCACAACGAAAGACATCGCTGTGCATGGCAAATGCTGCAAAGCGGCACTGGAATCAATGAAATGGCAGCGATTGGATGCGATAATACCGCTTCTCCAAGCTATTGATTGCCTTCCATGCCACAATTTGCTCCGCTCCAGAACGATACTTTCCTGCGCGCCCTGCTGCGCCAGCCGACCGAGCACACCCCTGTCTGGCTGATGCGCCAGGCGGGCCGCTACCTGCCCGAATACCGCGCCACGCGCGAGCGGGCCGGCTCCTTCCTGGGCCTGGCAAAGAATCCCGATTACGCAACCGAAGTGACCTTGCAGCCCCTGGAGCGCTTCCCGCTCGACGCGGCGATCCTGTTTTCCGACATCCTGACGGTGCCCGACGCCATGGGCCTGGGCCTGTATTTCGCCGATGGCGAAGGTCCGAAATTCGAGCGTCCGTTGCGCACGGAACAGGACGTGAAGGCGCTGCAGGTGCCGGACCTGGCATCGCTCGACTACGTCTTCAATGCCGTCACGCAAATCCGCACGGAACTGAACGGCCGCGTGCCGCTGATCGGTTTTTCCGGCAGCCCGTGGACCCTGGCTTGCTACATGGTGGAAGGGGGCGGCTCGAAAGAGTTCCATACCATCAAGAAGATGCTGTACAACCGCCCGGACCTGATGCATCACATCCTGGCCATCAACGCCACGTCCGTGGCGCAATACCTGAATGCGCAAATCGATGCCGGCGCGCAAGCCGTGATGATTTTCGATTCCTGGGGCGGTGCGCTGGCCGATGGCGCCTACCAGGAATTCTCGCTGGCCTACATGCAGCAGGTGGTGGCGCAGCTGAAACGCGACAAGGATGGCGTCAAGATACCCGCCATCGTGTTCACCAAGGGCGGCGGCCAGTGGATCGAGCAGATCGCCGACATCGGCGCCGATGCCGTGGGCCTGGACTGGACCGTCAACCTGACGCGCGCGCGCCAGCTGGTCGGGCATAAGGTGGGCTTGCAGGGCAATCTCGACCCTGCCATCCTGTTCGCCAGCCCCGAGCAGATCCGCGCCGAAGTGGCGAAGGTGCTCAATGCGTTCGGCGCGCCATCGGCCGGCACGGGCCACGTGTTCAACCTGGGCCATGGCATTTCCCAGTTCACGCCGCCCGAATCCGTGGCAGCGATGGTGGAAGCCGTGCACAGCATGAGCCGCGCCATGCGCAGCGGCCAGTAAGCCTTCATTTCCCCTGGCGCAGGGGCAGACAAGGCAGGCTTTCCAGCGAAAGCCTGCCTTTTTCTTTGCTGCGCCCCAGCAAGAAATACCGACTTATGCACAATTTTTTTTGCTGCGGAAATAAGAGGCAGTGGAAAAGCCATGCCCGGGGAGGTGTTGCAAGTGCTTGATTATTAAGACATAAAAAAGGCATTGTTCGGCGGATTTTGTTGCATTTGATATGGTTATTCTTGCGCTGGTCCGTCTTGTTCCTTCATTGTCCACAAAGTTATCAACAGATTCTGTGGATAAAATTGAAAAGTAATTTGTTAACCGATACTTAGCGTAGATGTTCAGGTTTCACCTGAAGTGTATGTTGCAGCGCATGATAATTGAACAATGTTTCGCCACACAACAGGCAAAAACGAACGCTTGCCCGGCAATTGTCAACTTTACCTCATGCGGCAGGCATTTTTGCCGATGGCGTGCATCAAAATGGTGCTGATTCCTGTATAAAATAATCAGAAATGGTTCAGTTATGCACAGCCGCGGAAACGCGGGACGGATTTGCTGCCTCCCGGGCATCAATTTTTAAGTCATTGATTTTAAATAGTTAATTTTTCTTGCGTGCCCCTCTTGACGGCGATCAAAATTTTCTATCCACATTTTTCTGAAAGTTAATTTTGCTTTGTCCACAAAGTTATCCACAGAATTTTCTTCAGGCTTCCGGACTCGCTGTCGCGTCCGCCGTTAGGCATTTGACGGGCGAAACAAGTATCATGGCCCGCTGGCTTGACGCCTGACATCGTGCCGCGCCCTGCATCCTGCGGCGCGCTTTTTTATTGAGATAGGCCCTACCTCCATGTCGCAGTGCATTTTGACGTCGTGCATCCTGAAAATCGCGCTCGACACGCCCCTGAACGCCCTGTTCGATTACCGCTGGAACGGGGCGGCGGAGGCCGGCGCGGACGCGCCGCTGCCGCACGTGGGGCAGCTGGCGCTGGTGCCGTTCGGCCGGCGCGAAGTGATGGGGCTGATCGTCGGCGTGTCCGACAGCACCGACGTGCCCGCCGCGAAACTGAAGGACGTGCTGGCCGTGCGCAGCCAGTTGGCGCCGTTGTCGGAACAGTGGCTGGCGCTGGCCGCCTTTGCCGCCGATTACTACCAGCGTCCGCTCGGTGAAGTGGCGCTGCCGGGTTTACCGAAGAATTTGCGCGTGCTGACCACCGTGGCGCTGGACCGCGCCATCAAGAAGCTGGGCAAGCTGGCCGACGCGCACGACGGCACGCCGCTGAACATGCCGGCGCTCAACCCCGCCCAGCAGGAAGCGGCGGACGCCATCGGCGGCGCCCAGGGTTTCAAGCCCACCTTGCTGTACGGCGTGACGGGCAGCGGCAAGACGGAAGTGTATCTGCAGGCCTGCGCCCAGGTGCTGGCGCGCGAGGACGATGCGCAAATCCTCATCCTGGTGCCGGAAATTAACCTGACGCCGCAGCTGGAAGGCAATATCCGTGCGCGCTTTCCCGGCGTCATGCTGGCTACCCTGCACAGCAGCCTGTCCGAAGGCGAACGCATGCTGCACTGGCTGGCCGCCCACCAGGGCCAGGCGCGCATCATCCTGGGTACGCGATTGGCCATCCTGGCCTCGCTGCCCAAGCTCAAGCTGATCGTCATCGACGAAGAGCACGACCCGTCGTACAAGCAGCAGGAAGGCTTGCGTTATTCTGCGCGTGACCTGGCCGTGTGGCGCGCCTGGCAATTGCAGATTCCCATCGTGCTGGGCTCGGCCACGCCGTCGCTGGAAAGCTGGCACCATGCACAGACGGGGCGCTACCGCAAGCTGGAATTGCGCGAGCGGGCCGTCAAAAATGCGGTGCTGCCGCGCGTCAAGATTCTCGACATGGAACGCGACCGGCCGAAAGATGGCCTGACTTCGCATTTGGTAGCCGCGCTAAAACTGCGCATGGAGCGGGGCGAGCAGTCGCTGCTGTTCTTGAACCGGCGCGGCTATTCGCCCGTCATCTGCTGCGAATCGTGCGGCTGGATCAGCAATTGCACGCGCTGCACCTCGTTCATGGTGCTGCACAAGCCCGAACACCGGCTGCGCTGCCACCATTGCAGCCTGGAACTGCGCATTCCCCGCCATTGCCCCACCTGCGGCAACGTGGACCTGCAACCGCTGGGACGGGGGACGCAGCGGGTGGAAGAGGGCTTGCAGCAATTGTTTCCCGAGGCGCGTATCTTGCGCATCGATGCCGATTCCACGCGCAAGAAGGGCAGCGCGCAGGAAGCGTTCGACACCGTGCACCGGGGCGAAGTGGATATCCTGATCGGCACGCAGATGGTGGCCAAGGGCCACGATTTCAAAAAGCTGACCCTGGTCGGCATCCTGAATCCGGATACGGCCCTGTTTTCCCAGGATTACCGGGCCAGCGAACGCCTGTTTGCCCAGCTGATGCAGGTGGCGGGCAGGGCCGGCCGCGCCGCGCAGACGGAAGGGGGCAGCGTTTCCGAAGTGCTGATCCAGACGCGCTATGCGCGCCATCCGCTGTACGACGCCGTCGTCAACCACGATTACGACCATTTCGCCACGACCCTGCTGGAAGAGCGGGCCCAGGCGGCGCTTCCGCCGTATCTGTTCCAGGCCCTGCTGCGCGCGGAAGCGCCGGAGCTGGCCACGGCCATCGAGTTCCTGCAGGCGGCGAAAGAGTGCATGGAACACCCGCAGGTGACCATCAACGATCCGATTCCCATGAGCATGACGCGCGTGTACAACGTGGACCGCGCCCAGTTGCTGCTCGAGTCCCCCTCGCGCCCGGCGCTGCAGGCGTTTTTAAAGGAATGGCTGGCGGAGTTGCGCGCCATGAAGACGCGCGTGAAATGGTCGCTGGAAGTGGACCCGCTCGATATTTAAATTAATTCAGTTCAGATAATTGCGCGCGGACTTGACGATCTGCTCGGACAGCAGCTTGGTAAACGGCGTGTCCAGGGTCCACGCGTGCCAGCTCAGCGGTACGTCCAGGGTACGGCCCGGCATCAGATCGACGAGCCTGTCCATCGCCAGCGCCTGCGCGGCCAGGCGCTGCGGCATCAGGCCGTAGGCCAGGCCATCGTGGACGCAGCCGCGGCGCGCCGCTTCCACCGGTAAAGTATGGTGGGGGAACGGTTCACGCATGCTCAATTGTTCCGCGAGGAAACGCGCCAGCAAGCCGTGCTGGCCCACGACGGCCGGCGCCAGCTGTACCGCCTCGCTGCTGAAGCCGTCGCCGAACCAGTGGCCCGCAAACACGGGCGTGGCCACGCAGACATAGCGCAAGGTGCCCAGCGGCGTGACGCTGGTGGCGGCCGCCGCGTCCAGCGCTGTGCCGGACTCGGCTGCCACGCAGCCAAACACGGAGCCGTCGCGCACCATCTGCAAGGCGCTGTCGCTGTCGGCCAGGCGCACGTCGAGCTGGCAGCGGGGCGGCGCCAGCAGCGCCGACAAGGTGTCGGGAAACCACGTGGCCAGGCTGTCGGCATCGATGGCGATGGCGATTTCCGGCATGCTGACGCTGTTGCCCAGGTCGATGTCGAGCGACGCTTCCATCAGCTTGACGTTGCGGTGATGCACGATCAGGCGCTGGCCCAGTCCCGTCGGCACGGCCGGCTGGCCACGGATGATCAGCAGGCGCCCGCTGGCGTCTTCCAGCGCCTTGATGCGCTGCGAGACGGCCGACTGGGTGATGCCCAGCGCCAGGGCAGCCTTGTCGAAACTGCCATGGCTGGCCACGGCGTCCAGCACGGCCAGCGCGCGATAATCGAGTGATCCCATTAGCTCAGCTTATAAATTTTGAAAATGATTAGTTATACTAATGCATATATTGCTGCAAAGTAAAACCTTATTTTCGGCAAACGGGTAGTATCGAATGCTGTGAGCAACCTCAAACGGATGGACAGCAGCATGAAGACGATACGAGTGGATGTGGCCGTGATCGGCAGCGGCACGGCCGGCATGACGGCGCACAGGGCGGCGCGCATGCAGGGCAAGCGCGTGCTGATGATAGAAAGCGGGCCGTACGGCACGACGTGCGCCAGGGTCGGCTGCATGCCCAGCAAACTGCTGATCGCGGCGGCCGAGGCGGCCCATGCCGTCGCTGCCGCGCCGGCTTTCGGCGTGCATCCGGGACCCGTGCGCATCGATGGCCGGCAAGTGATGGCCCGGGTGCGCAGCGAGCGCGACCGCTTTGTCGGCTTCGTGCTCGACGGCGTCAACGCCATTGCCGACGAAGAAAAACTGCGCGGCCATGCGCGTTTTATTTCCCCTGGCAAATTGCAGGTGGATGAACACACGATCGTCGAGGCGGCCAGCGTGGTGATCGCCACCGGTTCCACGCCCATCGTGCCGCCCGAGTGGCAGGCGGCGGGCGAGCGCGTCATCACTAGCGACGCCGTGTTCGAATGGACGGACTTGCCCGCTTCCGTGGCCGTGGTCGGCAGCGGCGTGATCGGCCTGGAGCTGGGCCAGGCGCTGGCGCGCCTGGGCGTGCGCGTGACCCTGTTTGCGCGCGGCAATAAAGTGGCGCAGCTGACGGACCCGCTCGTGCTGCAGGAGGCGGGCGCCGTGCTGGCGCGCGAACTCGACATCCGCTTCCAGACCAGCGTGGCGCACGTGACCACAAGCTCGGACGGCAGCGGCATCGTGCTGACCAGCCGCGATGGCGCGGGCCAGGAAAAAACCGAGCAGTTCGAGTATGTGCTGGCCGCCATCGGCCGCCGTCCGAACGTGGACAAGATCGGCCTGGAAACGGCGCAGATCGCGCTCGACCGCCATGGCATCCCCGTGCATGACCCGCACACCATGCAGTGCGGCAAGAGCGCGATTTTCATCGCGGGCGATGCCGACAACGCCTTGCCGCTGCTGCCCGAGGCGGCCGACGAGGGCCGCATCGCGGGCGACAACGCGGCGCGTTTTCCTGACGTCAAACCGGGCTTGCGCCGCACGCCGTTGACGATCGCCTTCACGGAGCCCCAGGTCGCCACGGTGGGCGCCACCTACCAGCAACTGTGCGTGAGCCATGCGGGCCGCTTTGCCGTCGGTGCCGTGTCGTTCGGCAACCAGGGCCGCAGCCGCGTGATGCTGCAAAACCAGGGTGTGCTGCGCGTGTATGCGGAGTTCGGCAGCAAGCGCTTTCTCGGCGCCGAGCTGATCGGCCCGCGGGCCGAGCACCTGGGCCATCTGCTGGCCTGGGCATGCCAGGCGCAGCTGACGGTGCCCACCATGCTCGACATGCCGTTTTACCACCCCGTCGTCGAGGAAGGCGTGCGCACGGCCTTGCGCGAACTGGCGCTGCACCTGGAAAAAGATCCGGAACACGCGCCCGGCTGCGCCGACTGCACGCCCGGTCCTTGAATGCAACTTTGCGATTTACATAATTTTGTAGACAAGCTCACATGATTGCGCGATCATCGCTGCCACATTGAAATATTAATTAAAAGCAAAAAATATTTCAATCGGTACATACCGCTGATGCCAGGATGGTAAAAACAGGCGGGTGCAGGCGATGATGGAGACGATGTGAAAATTCGGCGCATTTACGCAGGAGAACTCGCACTGGGTGTGGCCCTGCCCTGGGACGTGCATGGCGAAACGGGGGGCTTGCTGGCCAGGCTGGGCCATGTCATCAGCAGCGAGAACCAGATCGCATTGCTGCTGGCGCGCGGCGTCATCGCCGATGCCAGTGCGGACGTGCCGCGCACGGCCACGGAAGCGCCATCGGCCCTGCGCATGCTGAACCTGGTCACGGCAGGCCTGGCACTCGTCTTGCCGACGATTGCCGCCGGGCAAGCGGGCAGCCACCTGCCGCTGGCCGCGCTGGCGCAGCTGGTGGAAGAGGCTGTCGTGCTGGACGCCGACGTGGCGCTGGCCTGCATCCTGCACAACCAGGGCGCGGGCGATTTTGCCGTGCGCCACAGCGTCGATACGGCCGTCATCACGGCCCTGCTGGCGCGCGCCCTGAAACTCGATGAGGGCGTGATCCGCAGCGTGGTGCTGGCCGCGCTGAGCATGAATGTGGGCATGCTGGAACGCCATGCGGATTTCCAGCACAAGGCGGGGCCGCTGGATGCGCAGGAACGCGCCTACCTGCGCGCCCATCCGCAAGCGGGGGTCGACTTGCTGCGCGCGGCGGGCGTGACGGACGCCGTCTGGCTGCAAGCCGTGTTGCAGCACCATGAAAATATCGACGGCAGCGGCTATCCGCTGGGCACGCAAGGCGCGGCGATCGGCATCGGTGCCCGCCTGATCATGCTGGCCGACCGCTATTGCGCGCGCGTATCGAAGCGCAGCTACCGCCAG
This sequence comes from Janthinobacterium violaceinigrum, assembly GCF_009208555.1. Lineage (GTDB taxonomy): Bacteria > Pseudomonadota > Gammaproteobacteria > Burkholderiales > Burkholderiaceae_D > Janthinobacterium > Janthinobacterium violaceinigrum. Next base: position 69,498 of record NZ_WFLI01000008.1, read on the forward strand.
CCCTTGCTGCCGAACGTGGCCCTGCGCGAAATGCTGATGGCCGACAAGGCCACCCTGGATGCGCCGCTGGCCTCGCTGCTGGTGCGCGAACTGGGCATCTACCCCATCGGCACCTACGTCAAACTGTTGAATGGAGAAATCGGCGTCGTCACGCGCAAGGGCTTGAATGCCACCACGCCCCATGTGCAGTCGCTGATCGGCCCCCGCGGCGCGCGCCTGGACGTGCCCTTGCGGCGCGACACGCGCGTGGACTTGCACGCCATCCGCGAGGTGCTCAGCGCGGAGCAGGCGGGCTTGCAGTTCCGACCCGACCAGCTATGGGGCCGCAGCGCCAGAACGTAGAGCGCCGGGAAGTACGCCCATGGCGTTGTTGCATTGCCTAGCCCTGAGCGTTTTCCAGACACTCTCTACATGAATAGCTTAATTCAGCAAACCCGCATCGAGCCGTCCCTCGAGCGCCAGTTCGCGCATGATGCGCACCGTGTCGATGTCGGATTCCTGGTAGGCAGAGCGGCGGAAGTCGTCGTACAGGGCGTTGGCCGCATCGGTGGCCGCGTCATGGCCGTCGTCGTACTGGAAGCGCACCCACAGGCTGGCCTCGTCGGGCATCTCGATGGTCATCACCAGCGACGAGGCGCTGATGTCTTTCTGCGCCGGCACTTCGTAGCGCACCTGCAGTTGCGGCACCAGCACCACCTTGTCGTTGATGACCAGCTCGCCATAGCGCAGGCTGCGGGCGAAACCTGCATCGCTGCGTTCGCTGATCTGGCATTCGTCCAGGTGGGGCACGAACAGCTTGGGCGACTCGGCGCGCAAGACGAGGCCGCGCCAGACTTGCTCCAGGGTCAAGGTGTCGATCAGCGGGTTCAGCGGATCGTTGATTTCAATCAGGTGTTCAAATTTCATGGGACTGCCATTCGGTAAGTGGGCGCGCACGGGCGATATAGGCGGAATGGTACTCCAGGCGTGGCCGCGCCGCACGCATTGCATGGCCCGAGATGGCGTCATATGGCGATATATCAATGCCGTTGCCTGTTTTTCAGGCATGGCCCGCCATGCAATTGGCCCACGCGACGCTGTTACAATGGGCTGCTGTTCCCTGCGGAAATACCCTGATGTCCAAAGCACCACAGTTCGGTCTGAATGCGCCCCAAAGCGAAGCGGTTACCTACCTCGACGGCCCTTGCCTCGTGCTGGCGGGCGCCGGTTCGGGCAAGACGCGCGTGATCACGCAAAAGATCGCCCACCTGATCGAAGACCGGGGCTACGACCCGCGCACCATCGCCGCGCTGACTTTCACCAACAAGGCGGCGCTGGAAATGCAGGAACGCATCGCCAAACTGCTGAAGCAGCCGCGCCAGGCCAAGCAGTTGACGGTGTCGACCTTCCACTCGCTGGGCGTGAAAATCCTGCGCCAGGAAGCCAATGGCGTGGGGCTGAAGGACCGCTTTTCCATCATGGACAGCGACGACTGCTTTTCCCTCGTGCAAGACCTTGCCATTACCACCGATAAACAGGTGATCCGCGGCATCCAGAACGCCATGTCCTTGTGGAAAAACGGCCTGATCGACCCGGACATGGCGCTGGCGCAAGCGAAGGACGAGGACGAGGCCAACGCGGCGCGCATCTACCGCAGCTATGTGGCAACCTTGTCCGCCTACCAGGCCGTCGATTTCGACGACCTGATCCGCCTGCCCGTGGAACTGTTCCGCAACAACGGGCCCGTGCGCGACAAGTGGCAGCGGCGTTTGCGCTACCTGCTCGTCGACGAATACCAGGATACGAACACCTGCCAGTACGAACTGGTCAAACTGATGGTGACGGGCATCGGCAAGAAGCCGATGTTTACGGCCGTGGGCGACGATGACCAGGCGATCTATGCGTGGCGCGGCGCCACCGTGGAAAACCTGAAGACCCTGGAAACGGATTTCCCCGACTTGCGGGTTATCAAGCTCGAGCAGAATTACCGCTCCACCATGCGCGTGCTGAACGCGGCCAATGCCGTCATCGGCAACAATCCGAAGCTGTTTGAAAAGTCGCTGTGGTCCGAGCACGGCCTGGGCGAGCCGATCAAGGTGCTGGGCATGCAGACGGACGAGCAGGAAGCGGAGCAGGTCGCCATCATGATCTCGGCCGACCATTTCGAGCGCAAGAACAAATTTTCCGATTACGCGATTTTGTACCGGGGCAACCACCAGGCGCGCATCATCGAGCAGTGCCTGCGCAAGGAGCGCATCCCGTACACGATTTCGGGCGGCCAGAGTTTCTTCGACAAGGCCGAGATCAAGGACATCATCAGCTACCTGCGCCTGCTGGCCAACGAGGACGACGACCCGGCCTTCATCCGCGCCGTGACGACGCCGCGCCGCGGCGTGGGCCAGTCGACCCTGGAGGTGCTGGGCGCGTTTTCGGGGCAGTGGCAGTGTTCGCTGTTCCAGGCCGTTTTCAAGGGCGGCATCGAGGCCAAGCTGACGGACCGCCAGCTGGGTCCCCTGCGCGACTTCTGCAACTTCATCAATGACCTCGAATCGCGCGCCAGCCGCCCGGGCGCGGCCGGCAGCGGAGATAACGCGGCCGAGGTGCTGGATGACATGATGAAGGAAATCCACTACGAATCGTATCTGTACGATGCCTTCGAGGAACGGCAAGCGCAAAGCAAGTGGCAGAACGTGCTGGAATTCGTCAACTGGCTCAAGGAACGGGGCCGGGGCGGCAAGGACCGCGATGGCGAAGAAAAGAACGTGCTGGAACTGACGCAGATGGTGGCCCTGATGACGATGTTGGAAGGCAAGGACGAGGAGCAGGACGCCGTGCGCATGTCCACCCTGCACGCGTCGAAAGGGCTGGAATTTCCGCACGTATTCCTGGTGGGCGTGGAAGAGGGTATCTTGCCGCACAAGGGCGACGCGGACGCGCCCGCCGAAACCATCGCCGCGCGCATCCAGGAAGAGCGGCGCCTGATGTACGTGGGCATCACGCGGGCCCAGCGCACCTTGCACGTCACGTGGTGCAAGAAGCGCAAGCGGGCGGGCGAACAAGTCCATTGCGACCCGTCGCGCTTCATCAAGGAAATGCAACTGGACGTGGGCGACGCCGTGCCCACGGAAGCGGAAGTGATTTCGCCCAAGGAACGCTTGGCGCGCATGAAGGCCTTGCTGGCCGCGCCGAAAGGGTAGGCGGCGCTCAGGCTTCCACGGTGCCGTCCGGCGTGGCCTTCGGCACGATGGCCAGCTGCATGCCCAGCGCATCGAGCATCTTTAAAATGGTTTCAAAGCGTGGCTTGCTGCCTTCGCGCAAGGCTTTATACGCGCCTTCGCGCGTGATATCGGCCCTGGCCGCCACCTTGCCCATGCCGTAGGCGCGCACCACGTCGTTCATGGCGGACTGGAACAGTTCCGCATTGCCCGTGGCGACGATTTCGCTCATGTAGGCGGCCACGGCGGCCTTGCTGGTCAGGTGTTGCGTCGGATCAAATTTGCTCAGGCCCAATGCTTCCAGGCCGTCGAGGTCGAAGGTGTCGTGGTCAATGTCGTGGTTCATTTCTGTCGTGCTCCTGTGGAGGCACTTGCCGCCGCTTTTTTGAGGGCCGCCTGCCGGGCTTTCAAGTCCCGAAGGATCGCTTGCGCCTGCCTGATGTCGCGTTGCTGGCTGGATTTATTGCCGCCCAACAGCAGCAAGATCAGGGTACCCCGGTTTGTCTCGTGAAAATACACGCGCCAGCCGGGCCCCGTTTGCAGGCACCGCAACTCGCACACGCCTTCGCCCACCGGCCGCCAGTCGCCCTTTTTGCCGTGCTGCAAGTGCTTGATGCGCGCGTCGATGGCGGCCGCCGCCACATCGTGCAGGGAATCTTCCCAGCGCCGGTATTCGGCCGTCTTGCGCGTGTCGATCAGCAGTGGTTCAGTTGGTGATGGTCGATTCATTGTAATCGGTTGTTCTCATTCGTCAAGCGATTTGAGGGGGCCAAACGAAAGAATAGGCAGCAATGGCCGTCTGACCGATGGCGAATGGACGAGGTTTGTCCTGGCTCACGTTGCTGCGGCGGTAGAATGCCCCCTTTCAGTCAGGAATCACCGAGAGCACCATGGACAATGCAGAACAGATGGAAACACGTTTCGTCGATATCGAAATCAAGCTGGCGCAGCAGGAGGACCTGGTCGAATCGCTGAACCAGATGGTGTACCAGCAGGGCAAGCGCATCGACCAATTGGAAGCGATGCTGCACAAGCTGGGCGAGCACGTGCGCGACGGGGCGCAGCAGGCAAATGGCGGGTTGGTCAACGAACGTCCGCCGCATTACTAAATCGGCATCGTGGTGCTGCGTACATGAAAACCGTTCATCACCGGCTGGCACGCTACCATCGGTAGTTGCGGGTGACGCAAATGTTTCTGGCTGTTATTATTTCAGGCTGGCCCGCGACACAATCGCGGCTCTCTTGCGTTTCTTGAAAGAAGACATGACCCGTCCAACAATGCTCGTCATCGCCGCCAGCCTGATGCTGGCGCCAGCCGCTTTTGCCGCGACCGCCACCACCGCGCCAACCACTGCCGCTACCGCGGCCGCAGCCTTGCCTGCTTCCAACCCGTTTGCGCAAGCGAGCAGCCTGCCATTCAACTATCCGCCGTTCGACAAGGTGCAGGACGCGGACTACGCGCCCGCCTTTACGGCTGGCATGGCCGCCAACCTGGCGGAAATCAACGCGATTGCGAACAACAAGAAGCCGGCCACGTTCGACAACACCATCGTGGCCATGGAGCGCTCGGGCCAGTTGCTGAGCCGCGTGCGCACCGTGTTTTCCGTGATGTCCGGTTCGAACACGAATGACACGATCCAGGGCCTGGAACGCGAGCTGGCGCCGAAAATGGCGGCCCACAGCGACGCGATCATGCTCAACGATAAATTGTTCAAGCGCATCGACACCCTGTACGCCAAGCGCGACAAGCTGGGCCTCGATGCCGAATCGAAACGTTTGCTGGAACGCTACCACACGGACTTCGTGCGCGCGGGCGCCAAGCTGTCGGCGGCCGACAAGGAAAAGCTGCGCGCCTATAACGGCCAGCTGGCGGCCCTGTCGACCAAGTTCGCGCAGAATGTGCTGAAAGAATTGAACGCCTCGGCTGTCGTCGTCGACACGCGCGAAGAGCTGGACGGCTTGTCGCCGGCCGCCATCGAAGTGGCTGCGGGCCTGGCCAAGAAGCGTGGCCTCGATGGCAAGTACGTGATCGCCCTCGTCAACACGACGGGCCAGGCGCCGCTGGCGCTGCTGACCAACCGCGCCTTGCGCGAACGCATCATGGCCGCATCGCAAGCGCGCGGCAGCCGCGGCGGCGAGTTCGACAACACCCAGGAAGTGCTGGAACTGGCGAAACTGCGCGCCGAACGGGCTGCACTGATGGGCTACCCGAACTACGCGGCGTACTCGCTGGAAGACCAGACGGCGCACGACACCACCGCCGTGAACGCCCTGCTGGGCGAGCTGGCCAAGCCGGCCGTCGTCAATGCGCGCCGCGAAGCGGACGATATCCAGAAGGTCATCGATGCGGGCAAGGGCGGCTTCAAGGTCGGCGCCGCCGACTGGGCCTTCTATAGCGACAAGGTGCGCGCCGAACGCTACAACTTTGATGAAAATCAGTTGAAACCGTACTTTGAAATGCACAGCGTGCTGACCAAGGGCGTGTTCTTTGCCGCTGGCAAACTGTACGGTTTGACCTTCAAGCAACGCACCGATTTGCCCGTCTACACGGCCGACATGCTGGTGTACGACGTCTTCAATGAAGACGGCACGCAGCTGGCCATCTTTACCTTGGACCCTTACGCGCGCAGCAACAAGCGCGGCGGCGCCTGGGCGAATGCCTACGTGGGCCAGTCGACCTTGCTGAACCGCAAGCCGGTGATCGCGAATAACCTGAACATTCCGAAGCCGGAAGCGGGCCAGCCGACCCTGATGACGTTTGACGAAGTCAACACCATGTTCCACGAATTCGGCCACGCGCTGCACGGCATGTTCTCGAACGTGAAATACCCGCGCTTTGCCGGCACCAGCGTGCCGCGTGACTTCGTCGAATACCCGTCGCAAGTCAATGAAATGTGGGCGCTGTGGCCGGAAGTGCTGCAAAACTATGCCAAGCACTATCAAACGGGCGCGGCCATCCCGGCCGAGCTGCTGGCGAAGGTGACGGCGGCCGACAATTTCAACCAGGGCTATAAAACCACGGAATACCTGGCGTCGGCCTTGCTGGACCAGCGCTGGCATCAGCTGACCCCGGCACAGATCCCCACCGACGTGCTGGCGTTTGAAAAAACCGCCTTGACGGATGCGGGCGTCGATTTCGCCCCGGCGCCGCCGCGCTACCGCACCACGTATTTCTCGCACGCATTTGCGGGCGGTTATTCGGCCGGCTACTACGCCTACCTGTGGTCGGAAAAGCTCGATGCCGACACGGTCGAGTGGTTCAAGGAAAACGGCGGCCTGACGCGCAAGAACGGCGACTGGTTCCGCAGCAAATTGCTGTCGCGCGGCGGCAGCGCCGATGCGCTCGACATCTACCGCAACTTCCGCGGCCGCGATGCGAAGATCGAGCCATTGCTGGAACGCCGTGGCTTGAACGGCAAGTAATCCGCGTCATTCCCGGCCGCAAAGCCGGGTCAATGAAAATGGCTGCCAAGCAATTGGCAGCCATTTTTATTTGGAGATTTTGATTGAAAACCGTGGTAAACCGCGCATTTGGCGGGATGCACCACAGGATTGCCCATGTTGGATGACGCCTGTGTGACAGGCTGCTATGATCTGCCACTGGCCCGCGACGCGATCGCGGTTCTTCCCCGCGCTTCCTGAAAGATGTCATGATCCGTCCACAACTGCTCGTCATCGCCGCCAGCGTCATGCTGGCCCACGCCGCTCCCTCCGCCTTGGCTGCCGCCACGGCCAACGCCGCACCGGCTGCCGCCGTCAGCGCCCAGAACCCCCTGCTGAAAGCCAGTCCGCTGCCGTTCCAGATGCCGCAATTCGGCCTGATCAAGGATGCGCACTACGCGCCCGCGTTTGCCGAAGGCATGAAACGCCAGCTGGCCGAAGTCAATGCGATCGCCAACAATCGCCAGGCACCCACGTTCGAAAACACCATCGTGGCCCTCGAGCGTACGGGACAGCTGTTGCACCGCGTGCAAAGCATCTTCAGCAACATGACGTCGACCAACACCAACGCCGCGCTGGAAGCGGTGGAAGTGGATGTATCGCCGAAACTGGCCGCGCATGGCGACGCGATCACCCTGAATCCGAAACTGTTTACCCGCATCGACACCCTGTACGCCAAGCGCGACAAGCTGGGCCTTGACGCGGAATCGTTGCGCCTGCTGGAACGCTATCACACAGATTTCGTGCGCGCCGGCGCCAAGCTGTCCGATGCGGACAAGGAAAAACTGAAAGCCTACAACGCCGAGCAGGCGGGCCTGGAAACGGCCTTCGCGCAAAACGTGCTGAAGGAAACGAATGCCAAGAGCATCGTCGTCGACACGCGCGCTGAACTGGCTGGCATGACGGACAGCGATATCGACACGGCCGCCACGGCTGCCAAGGAACGTGGCTTGAACGGCAAGTTCGTCATTGCCCTCGTGAACACCAGCGGCCAGCCGGCACTGGCCGTGCTGACCAACCGCGCCACGCGCCAGCGCCTGATGGATGCGTCGCTGAACCGCGGCAGCCAGGGCGGCGAGTTCGACAACCGCGCCATCGTGCTGAAGCTGGCCAAGCTGCGCGCCGAACGGGCCACCTTGCTCGGTTACGCCAATTACGCCGCGTACTCGCTGGAAGACCAGACGGCCAAGACGACCACGGCCGTCAACACCCTGCTGTCGGAACTGGCGAAACCGGCCGTCGCCAATGCGCGCCGCGAAGCGGCCGACCTGCAGCAAGTGGTCGACGCAGAAAAGGGCGGTTTTCAGGTGGCAGCAGCCGACTGGGCCATCTACACGGACAAGCTGCGCAAGCAACGCTTCAATTTCGATGAAAACGAGCTGAAACCGTACCTGGAATTGAATAGCGTGCTGAACAACGGCGTCTTCTTTGCCGCGAACAAGTTGTATGGCATCAGCTTCAAGCAGCGCACTGATCTACCGGTGTACAACCCGGACGTGCGCGTCTACGACGTGCTCGATGCCAACGGCAAGCCGCTGGCCCTGTTCATCGCCGATTTCTATGCGCGCGGCAACAAGCATGGCGGCGCGTGGATGAATGAATACGTGTCGCAATCGTCGCTGCTGGGCACGCATCCGGTGGTGGCCAACCAGTTGAACATTCCGAAGCCGCCTGCCGGCCAGCCGACCCTGCTGACGTTCGACGAAGTGACGACCATGTTCCACGAATTCGGCCATGCGCTGCACGGCATGTTTTCAAACGTGAAATACCCGCGCTTTGCCGGCACTAGCGTGCCCAGCGACTTCGTCGAGTATCCATCGCAAGTCAATGAAATGTGGGCGATCTGGCCGGAAGTGCTGCAAAACTATGCCAAGCACTACCAGAGCGGCGCGGCCATGCCGCAGGAATTGCTCGACAAGGTGACGGCGGCAAAGAAATTCAACCAGGGTTTCATGACCACGGAATACCTGTCGGCAGCCCTGCTGGACCAGCGCTGGCACCAACTGGCGCCAAGCCAGATCCCGACCGACGTGCTGGCCTTTGAAGCGGCATCGTTGAAGGATGCGGGCGTCGACTACGCACCCGTGCCGCCGCGCTACCGCACGGCATATTTCTCGCACAGCTTCTCGGGCGGCTACTCGGCGGCTTACTACGCCTACCTGTGGTCGGAAAAGCTGGACGCGGAATCGGTCAACTGGTTCAAGGAAAACGGCGGCCTGACGCGCAAGAATGGCGACTGGTTCCGCAGCAAATTGCTGTCGCGCGGCGGCAGCGTCGATGCGCTGCAGCTGTTCCGTGACTTCCGCGGCCGCGATGCCACCGTGGAACCCTTGCTGGAACGCCGGGGCTTGAACGCCAAGTAAGTCGTCCTCAGCCGAAGCTTGCGTTGCGTTGACCTGGCGCACGCAAGCTTTCTGTGCCGGCGGCGTAGAATTGAGTAAGATGTAAACAAGAAGGCAGTCGAAAGAGTATATGAGTCAGCAAGATTTGAATGGCATCACCCTGGAAGCGATTGTGACGCGCCTGCAAGCCCACTACGGTTGGGATGGCCTGGCCAAGCACATCGATATCAATTGCTTCATCAGCGATCCCAGCATCAAGTCGAGCCTGAAGTTTTTGCGCAAGACCCCGTGGGCCAGGAGCAAGGTGGAACAGCTGTACCTGGACACGCAATTTACTGACTGACAGGAAAAAACATGGATAGCAAACTCAAGGAATCGCTGCAACAGCTGCATTCGACACTAGCAACCAGCGGCCCCGTCGATGAGGAACTGCAGGGTTTGCTGCAAAAGCTCGATGTCGATATCAAGCTGCTCATGGAAAAGCGTGCTGCGCAGGAACAGGAAGAAGAGTCGACCACCTATGGCCTGGCCGAGCGCAGCCAGGAATTGTCGGCCAAGTTCGCCGTCAAGCATCCGAAACTGGAGCCTGCCTTACGCGAATTGGGTGAAATTCTCGCCAATATGGGTATCTGATGCGCCTCTGAAAACCTACTGCGCAGCCCACTGCCGGGCATCCGTTGCTCACCGTACCTTCGTACGGTTCCGCTACTCAACCCGGCATTGAGCTTGCTCGCTACGGTTTTGAGAGGCGCCGAGACGGTATTGATGTAATGATAAAAAACTGCTCCTCAGTCACAATTTCTCGATGGGAATTTCCCAAGTGATTGAAAAATAAACGTTTTTTGTACTGAAATCCAACAGTAAAAAGCAGGCCGTCAGGTTGGAAATGGCCAATTCCGGTACAATCCGTACCCTATGAGCTCCCCTACCAATTTATTTGCGACCGTTCCCAAGCGGTCTGCCCGCGCTGCCGTGGCGCCTTTCCTGCCGATGTCGCGTGCCGAGATGGACGCGCTGGGCTGGGACCAGTGCGACGTCATCCTCGTCACGGGCGACGCCTACATCGACCATCCGAGTTTCGGCATGGCCCTCGTTGGCCGCCTGCTCGAAGCGCAGGGTTACCGCGTCGGCATCATCAGCCAGCCGGACTGGCTGTCGGCCGACGCGTTCCGCATCCTCGGCAAGCCGCGCCTGTACTACGGCGTGACCGCCGGCAACATGGATTCCATGGTCAACCAGTACACGGCCGACCGCAAGATCCGCTCCGACGACGCCTACACGGCCAACGCGGAACCGAATAAACGCCCGGACCGCGCCGTCACCGTGTACGCGCAGCGTGCGCGCGAAGCGTATCCCGACGTGCCCATCGTCATCGGCAGCATCGAAGCCTCGCTGCGCCGCATCGCCCATTACGATTACTGGTCGGACAAGGTCCGCCGTTCCGTCTTGCCCGATTCCAAGGCCGATTTGCTGATCTTCGGTAATGCCGAGCGGGCGCTGGTGGACCTGACGCACCGCCTCGCTGCCGGCGAAGCCATCAAGGATATCCGCGACTTGCGCGGCACGGCTTTCATGGTGCCGTCCGGCTGGCTGCCTGGCGACGACTGGGGCGTGCACAATTCCACCCGCGTCGACGTGCCCGGCAAGATCGATCCGCACTACAGCCCGTACGAGATGGTGCAGGAAGACAAGACCGCCTGCGCGACCGAGAATGCGTCGAAATCGGCCGAAGTGATCAAGCCCATCCGCATCATGAGCCGCGAAGAGCGCCTGGCCATGGCCAAGGAAAAGCACGACAAGACGGTGGTGCGCCTGCCTGCGTACGACGTCGTCAAGGATGATCCCGTCATGTATGCGCACGCGTCGCGCGTGTTCCACCTGGAATCGAATCCCGGCAATGCGCGCGCCATGGTGCAGGCGCACGGCGAACGCGACGTGTGGCTCAATCCGCCGCCGTTGCCGCTGGCCATGGACGAGATGGATGGCGTGTACGACATGAATTACGCGCGCGCCCCGCACCCCAGCTACGGCAAGGCGCATATCCCCGCGTGGGAAATGATCCGCTTTTCCGTCAACATCATGCGCGGCTGCTTCGGCGGCTGCACCTTCTGCTCGATCACGGAGCACGAAGGCCGCATCATCCAGAGCCGTTCGGAACCGTCGATCCTGCGCGAAATTGAGCATATCCGCGATAAAACCAAAGGCTTTACGGGCACCATTTCCGATATGGGTGGTCCGACGGCGAATATGTACCGCCTGGCCTGCAAGGAAAAAGAGATCGAAGTGTCGTGCCGCCGCTTGTCCTGCGTGTACCCGTCCATCTGCGTCAACCTGGGCACGGACCACAGCAAGCTCATTTCCCTGTATCGCAAGGCGCGCGCCATTCCTGGCATCAAGAAAGTGCTGATCAGCTCGGGCTTGCGCTACGACCTGGCCGTGCGTTCGCCCGAGTACGTGAAGGAACTGGTCACGCACCACGTGGGCGGCTTGCTGAAGATTGCGCCCGAGCACACGGAAGAGGGCACCTTGTCGAAGATGATGAAGCCCGGCATCGGTGCGTATGACGAATTCAAGGAAATGTTCGATCGCTTCTCGCTGGAAGCAGGCAAGAAGCAATATCTGATTCCGTACTTCATCGCCGCGCACCCGGGCACGACGGACCTGGACATGCTGAACCTGGCCCTGTGGCTGAAGAAAAACAATTTCAAGCTGGACCAGGTGCAAACCTTCATGCCCACGCCGATGGCCATGGCCACGACCATGTACCACACGCGCAAGAATCCCTTGCGCAAGGTGACGGCGGACTCCGAAGTGGTGGAAACGGCGCGTAGCGGCAAGATCCGCCGCACGCATAAAGCCTTCCTGCGCTACCAGGACCCGGCCAACTGGCCTATCCTGCGCGAAGCGCTGGTCAACATGGGCCGTGGCGACTTGATCGGCAATGGCGACAAGCATTTGATTCCCGCCTGGACTTCGTCCGAGTCGGGCGGCCTGGCCGCAGGCGAACGCAGCCGCCAGACGCATGGCGCCGGTACGCCGGACAAGTTCAAGGTCACGCCGGGCAAGAACCGTATCGCCCTCGGTGGCACGGCCGCCGCGCCCAAGGCCACGGCTGTCGAGTCGAAGGTGCGTCCTTCGATCCTGTCGACCATCAAGACCAAGGCCAAGCCCGCCGCCGCACCGATGGGACGTGGCGCCAAGCCGCCGGCCAAGGGCGGTACGCCGGCCCGCAGCGGCCGCAGGTAAGCCTGCTGCATCCAGAACCCGGCCTGCGCGCCGGGTTTTTTTATGGCTGGCAGCATTCTCCAGGCTGGCGTATTTATCTTGACATCAAGATAGTATGCGTCCACACTGGAATTATCTTAGCGTCGAGATAGTTTATGCCCACCTCTGCTGTCCGCCCCGCCTGGGGCGATATCGTGCTCACGGCGCTGGCGCCCCTGATCTGGGGTTCCACGTATATTCGTCACGTCCGAACTGCTGCCGCCGCACCGGCCCTTCACGGCGGCCCTGATCCGCGTGTTGCCGGCCGGTCTGCTGTTGCTGCTGCTGATGCGGCGCCTGCCCGCGCGGCGCGACTGGGGCCGCGTGCTGATCCTGTCCGCCCTGAATATCGGCGTGTTCCAGGCCTTGCTGTTCGTGGCCGCCTACCGCTTGCCGGGCGGTTTGGCGGCCGTCGTGGGCGCCATCCAGCCGCTGCTGGTGATGGGCCTGGCCTGGGGCGTGGAAGGGCGCCGCCCGGCCCGCCTGGCCCTGGGCGCCAGCGTGCTGGGCGTGGCCGGCATGGGCGTCTTGCTGCTGTCGCCGCGCACCGTGTGGGAACCCATCGGCATTGCCGCAGCGCTGGGCGGCACGGCTTGCATGGCGGCCGGCACCTATCTGACGCGGCGCTGGAAGCCGGACTTGCCCGTGCTGGCGCTGACGGGCTGGCAATTGCTGCTGGGCGGCCTGATGCTGGCGCCCGTCGCCTGGCTGGCCGACGCACCGTTGCCGGCGCTATCCCTGCAGCAAGTCCTGGCCTATGCCTACCTGTGCCTGGCCGGTGCCTTGCTCGCGTACGCCTTGTGGTTCCGCGGCATCGCCAGGCTCTCGCCCGTGGCCGTGTCCTCGCTGGGACTGCTCAGTCCCCTGATGGCCGTCGTGCTGGGCTGGGCCTTGCTGGGCCAGGCCATGACGGGCTGGTCGATGCTGGGCCTGCTGCTGGTGCTGGCCAGCGTGCTGGCTGTGCAGTGGGCGAGCGCCCGTCCCGCAACAAACCCCTGATTTCCGCGCATTTCTCCCAGGCAGGCCGATCGCATCGGCCTGTCTGCTTCCCTCTGAACGTCCCCTTTTTGCTGCACCGCACATACAGTTTTGCTTGCACTGGTATGGGGCATTGAGGCACTATTCGCTTCGCGCAAACGTTTGCGCGCAATGAAATTCCACAAAAGCATGCAGTACACGTGCTTGACCAACAACTCTGGAGACGCTCATGACATCCCGTATTCGCCTGAAAATGATTGCCGCCGCTGTCCTGGTGTGTGCCTTGCCTGCCGTGCCGGCGATGGCGCAGACGCCTGCAAAGCCGAAAGTGGCGCTGGTGATGAAGTCGCTCGCCAACGAATTTTTCCTGACCATGGAAAACGGCGCCAAGGCGCATCAGAAGGCCAATGCCGCCAAGTACGACTTGCTGTCGAACGGCATCAAGGATGAAACGGATACGTCGAGCCAGATCAAGCTGGTCGAGCAAATGATCGTCTCGCGCGTCAATGCGCTGGTGATTGCGCCGGCCGATTCGAAAGCGCTGGTGCCGGTGCTGAAGAAAGCCATCGACGCGGGCATCATCGTCGTCAATATCGACAACAAGCTCGACGCGGGCGCCCTGAAAGAGAAGGGCATCACCGTGCCGTTCGTGGGCCCGGACAACCGTAAGGGCGCCAAGGTGGTCGGCGACTACCTGGCCCAGCAAATCAAGAAGGGCGACCCCGTCGGCATCATCGAAGGCGTGTCCACCACCTACAACGCGCAGCAGCGCACCCTGGGTTTCCAGGACGCCATGACGGCAGCCGGTGCGAAAGTCGTCAGCGTGCAGTCGGGCCAGTGGGAAATCGCCCCTGCCAACACGGTGGCGGCCGCCATGCTGAACGCCAACCCGAACATCAAGGCTTTGCTGTGCGGTAACGACAACATGGCCATCGGCGCCGTGTCCGCCATCAAGGCGGCCGGCAAGACGGGCAAGGTGCTGGTCGTCGGCTACGACAACATCAATGCCATCAAGCCGATGCTGGCCGATGGCCGCGTGCTGGCCACCGCCGACCAGTTCGGATCGCAGCAAGCCGTGTTCGGCATCGACACCGTGCTGAAAGCCTTGGCGCAGAAGAAGAAACAGGCCGATCTGGGTGGCGTCATCGAAACCAAGGTCGAACTGGTCGCCAAGGGCGCCAAGTCCTGATCGTTTGATCCCGCCGGGGCCGGCGCCTGCTTGCTCACCGAGCAGGCGGTGCCGGCCCCGCCGCCACTACCGCGGAGTTTTATCATGCCTACCGACATTCCCCCGGCGCCCTCGGCCGCCCTCCCTCTATTGACCCTGGATAACATCGGCAAGTCCTATGTCGGCCCCGTGCTGGGCGGCGTGGGCTTGCGCTTTGCCCCTGGCCAAGTGCTGGCGCTGACGGGAGAGAACGGCGCGGGCAAGAGCACCCTGTCGAAGATCATCTGCGGCCTGGAGCAAGCCACCACGGGCACGATGCTGCTCGACGGCAAGCCTTACCAGCCCGCCTCGCGCGGCGCCGCCGAGGCGCTGGGCATCCGCATGGTGATGCAGGAACTCAACCTGATTCCCACCCTGTCGATCGCGGAAAACCTGTACCTCAAGAATTTGCCGCAGCGCTTCGGCTTCATCGACCGCACCCGCCTCGAACGCGACGCGCGCGAACAGATGGAGAAAGTGGGCCTGGGCGGCCTCGACCCGTGGACTTTGGTCGGCGAACTGGGCATCGGCCACCAGCAGATGATCGAGATCGCGCGCAACCTGATCGGCGCCTGCCGCCTGCTGGTGCTCGATGAGCCGACTGCCATGCTGACGCACCGCGAAGTGGAATTGCTGTTCCTGCAGATCGAGCGCCTGAAGGCCGAAGGCGTGTGCATCATCTATATCTCGCACCGCCTGGAAGAACTCAAGCGCGTGGCCGACCGCATCGCCGTGCTGCGCGACGGCCAGCTCGTGTGCGACGACGACATCGCGGGCCACTCCGCCGCCGACCTGGTCAGCCTGATGGTGGGCCGCTCGGCCGACGACGCCGTCGACCTGAGCGGACGCACCATCGGCGCGCCGCTGCTGCGCGTGCGGGGCCTGGCGCGCGGCAAGGTGGTCAACCCCACCTCGTTCGACTTGCGCGCCGGTGAAATCCTCGGCATCGCCGGCCTGATCGGCTCGGGCCGCACGGAATTGCTGCGCCTGATCTTTGGCGCCGACCGCGCCGATGCGGGTGACATTTTCCTCGGCGACAGCGCCACGCCTGCTGCCTTGCACTCGCCGCAGGCGGCCGTAAAAGCCGGCATCGCCATGATCACGGAAGACCGCAAGGGACAAGGCTTGTTGCTGCGCCAGTCCATCGCCGTCAACACGACCCTGGCCTCGCTCGACACCGTCAGTGGCGCCGGCTGGCTCAACGACACGGCCGAAGCGACGGTGGCTGACGACTACATCCAGCGCCTGGGCATCCGCTCGCGCAACAGCGCGCAAACGGTGGCCGAGCTCTCTGGCGGCAACCAGCAAAAGGTGGTGATCGCCCGCTGGCTGTACCGCGACTGTCCCGTGATGCTGTTCGACGAGCCCACGCGCGGCATCGACATCGGCGCCAAGTTTGATATTTATCAGGTGCTGGCGGAGCAGGCGCGCCAGGGCAAGGGCCTCGTCATCGTCTCGAGCGACTTGCGCGAGCTGATGCTGATCTGCGACCGCATCGCCGTCATGAGCGCGGGCAGCATCGTCGACACCTTCGAGCGCGGCGCCTGGAGCCAGGACGCGCTGCTGTCGGCCGCGTTCTCCGGCTATTTGACCCCCACTTCCACCCCAGCTGCGGCCTGATCCGCCGGAAAGATTCCCATGACCACCAATTCCTCTCCTTCGTATCTGCAGCGCAGCCTGGCCGACCTGAAAAACTACGGGGGCCTGATCGGCGCCCTGCTGGCCATGTGCGTACTGTTCTCGTTTGCCAGCGAAAACTTCTTTACCCTGGCCACCCTGAGCACCCTGTCCAACAACATCCCCACCCTGGTGGTGATGGCCGTCGGCATGACGTTCGTGCTGATCATCGGCGGCATCGATCTGTCCGTCGGTTCCGTGATGGCGCTGGCCGCTTCCGTGCTGTCCCTGGCCGTCGTGCACTGGGGCTGGCCCGTGTGGAGCGCGGCCCTGCTGGGCATGTTCGTCGCGGCCCTGTGCGGCGCCACGACGGGCCTCATTTCCGTCGGCTGGCGCATCCCCTCGTTCATTGTGTCCTTGGGCGTGCTGGAAATGGCGCGGGGGCTGGCCTATCAAGTGACCAATTCGCGCACGGAATACATCGGCAGCGCCGTCGACGGCATCAGCTCGCCGATCGCGTTCGGTCTGTCGCCTGCCTTCATCGCTTCGATCGCCATCGTCGTCATCGGCCACCTGGTGCTCACGCGCACGGTGCTGGGACGCCACTGGATCGGCATCGGCACGAATGAAGAAGCCGTGCGGCTGTCCGGCATCAACACGAAGCCGTCGAAAGTGCTGGTGTTTGCCTTGATGGGCTTTCTCGCCGGCGTGGGCGCGCTGTTCCAGGTGTCGCGCCTGGAAGCGGCCGACCCGAACGGCGGCGTGGGCATGGAATTGCAAGTGATCGCCGCCGTGGTGATCGGCGGCACCAGCCTGATGGGTGGTCGCGGTTCCGTCATCAGCACGTTTATCGGCGTATTGATCATTTCCGTGCTGGAAGCGGGCCTGGCGCAAGTGGGTGTGTCGGAACCCGTGAAACGCATCGTCACGGGCCTGGTGATCGTCGCTGCCGTGGTGCTCGACACCTACCGCCGCCGCGGCGAACGCGCCTAAGCGCCACATCGCCCATGGCAACCATCAAGCAAGTGGCGCAGGCGGCGGGGGTGTCGTTCACCACCGTGTCGCACGTCCTCAACAATACCCGCCCCGTCAGCGACGAGGCGCGCCGCGCCGTGCTGGCGGCGGCGGAGCAATTGCATTACGTGCCCAGCGCGCTGGCGCGTTCCTTGCGCAGCCGCAGCACGGGCACCATCGGCCTGATCATTCCGAATAATACGAATCCGTATTTCTCGGAAGTGGCGCGCGGCATCGAGGACAGCTGCTACGCGGCCGGCTACAGCGTCATTTTGTGCAATTCCGATGACGACCCCGTCAAGCAGCGCGACTACCTGAACGTGCTGCTGACCAAGCGCTGTGACGGCCTGATCCTGTCCGCGCTGGCCGACAGCGATGGCGAATTGCTGCGCAAGATGAAGGTGCCGGCCGTGCTGCTCGATCGCGCGCCCAGCGACCTGTCCATCGATGCCGTGGCTGTCGACAACCGGGCCGGCGGCGTGCTGGCCGCGCGCCACCTGCTGGGGCTGGGACGCCGGCGCCTCGCCTGCATCGCCGGTCCCCGCGAAGTGAGCATTTCCAACGACCGCATCGCCGGCGCGCGCAGCGCCATGGCGGACGCGGGCGTGGCCCTGGCCGACGCGCTGTGCCGCCATAGCGATTTTACGAGTGCGGGCGGCTATGCGGCCGCGCTGGATTTGCTGGCGCTGCCGCCAGGCCAGCGCCCCGACGCCTTGTTCTGCTGCAATGACTTGATGGCGTTTGGCGCCCTGCGCGCCGCCGCCGAGCGCGGTATCGCCGTGCCCGGCGAACTGGCCGTCGTGGGCTTCGACGATATCGACCTGGCCAGCTTCGTGCATCCGGCCCTGAGCAGCGTGGCGCAAAACACGCGCGAGCTGGGCCACATCACGGCTGCCTGCCTGCTGGCGCGCATCGCCGACCCCGCCTTGCCGCGCCAGCAGCGCAGCATCGCACCCGCGCTGCACGTGCGCGGCTCCAGCGTGGCTGCCACTGTAACTTCTTCCGCACCTACTTCTTCACCTGCAACTGAACTGATGGGAATGACATCATGATCGTGGTTATCGGCAGCATCAATATGGACCTGGTCTTGCGCGTGCCGCGCATGCCCCTCCCCGGCGAAACCCTGACGGGCGGCGCTTTTAGAACCATCCCTGGCGGCAAGGGCGCCAACCAGGCCGTCGCATGCGCGCGCATGAGCGGCAAGGTGGCGGGCGCCCAACAAGTGGCCATGGTCGGCTGCGTGGGCGACGACGCGTTCGGCGCGACGTTGCGCGCGGCGCTGGTGGGCGACGGCATCATCGACAGCCACATCACCACCTTGCCCGGCGTCGCGTCCGGCATCGCTTCGATTCTCGTCGACGACAACGGCCAGAACAGCATCGTCATCGCGGGCGGCGCCAACGATCTGTTGAGCCCCGCGCACATTGATGCGGCGCAAGGTTTGATCGAACAGGCTGATATCGTCGTGCTGCAGCTGGAAACGCCGATGGACACCGTCGTGCACGCGATCAAGCTGGCCCGTTCGCTGGGCAAGACCGTGGTGCTGAACCCGGCTCCGGCCGCCAGCCTGCCGGACGGCGTGCTGGAACTGGTCGACTATCTGATTCCAAATGAAATCGAAGCGGCCATGCTGGCAGGCGTCAGCCCGGATGGCGCGGATGCCAAGGCGCTGGCCGCCGCGCTGCAAAAGCTGGGCAGCGACAACGTCATCATCACCCTGGGTTCCAAGGGCGTGCACGCGGCCCTGTATGGCGGCGATTACACCTTCCCCGCCGAAGTGGTGCAAGCCGTCGACACGACGGCCGCCGGCGACACGTTCATCGGCGGTTTTGTCGCGGGCCTGGCGTCCGGCATGGACGAGGCCGAATCCATCCAGCAAGGCCAGCGCGCGGCCGCCTGGAGCGTCACCAAACCTGGCGCGCAAACCTCGATTCCCCACTTGCACGAGCTGTTCTAAGACCATGAAAAAGACTCCGCTGCTCAATATCGCACTGTCGCAACTGATCGCCTCGCTGGGCCATGGCGACATGCTCGTCATCGGCGACGCGGGCTTGCCCTCGCAGCCGGGCGTGCCCCTGATCGACCTGGCCCTGACGCGCGGCATTCCCGGCTTCGTCGATACCGTGAATACCGTGCTGAGCGAAATGCAGGTGGAATACCATCTGCTCGCCAGCGAATTGCCGCAGCACAATCCCGCCATGGCGGCGCAGGTGGCGGCCCTGGCCTTGCCCGATGCGCGCCAGATCACGCACGAGGAGTTCAAGCAACTGTCCAGGGGGGCGCGCGCCATCGTGCGCACGGGTGAATGCAGTCCGTATGCCAACATCATTCTGGTGGCCGGCGTCGTGTTCTAACGCAAACAAAGCTCAGACTGTTTGCCAAAAACATCAACGGTATTGTCCTCACTGAAATAGTTATCCTTCGGCAAAAGGGGCGGCTACAATAGCCTTATTCCTGCCAACTCGGCAGATCCCTGTGGTGTCTTGCCATGCCGATGGAAGCATCTTGCGCTGTCCGCTGCCCCTTGTCGCCGAGCACAGGCAGGCGCGTGTTCGGCTGGCTGGCGCTGCTTGCCCTGCTGTATTGCTGCGCCACGCCGGCACGGGCGCTGGAACCCATTTCCCTGCAACTCAATTTCACGCACCAGTTCCAGTTTGCCGGCTATTACGCGGCCATCGAGCAGGGCTATTACCGCGAGGCGGGGCTGGAAGTCCGGCTGCGCGAAGGCGGCGGCGGGCCGCTGGCCGAGGCGGCCGTGCTGGGCGGCCAGGCCGAATATGGCGTGGGCAACAGCACCTTGCTGCTCAGCCGCCTGGCGGGCAAGCCCGTGGTGGTGCTGGCCGTGGTGTTCCAGCATTCGCCCAGCGTGCTGCTGATGCGCCAGCAAGGCGGCGCGCCCGACGTGCGCAAGCTGGTGGGCGCGCCCGTGATGATAGGCGCGCCTGGCAATGTAACGGCCGCCTCCGATGAAGTGTCGTTGTTCCTGCAAAAAATGGGCGTCGCGCCGCAGCAGATGCGCCACTTGCCGCCCAGCTACCGGGTCGAGGATTTAATCGATGGCAAGGTCGACGCCATCGCCGCGTATTCCACCAACGAACCGGACTACCTGGACCGGGCCGGCTTTCCCTACTATCAGTTTACGCCGCGCACGGCGGGCATCGATTTTTACGGCGACAACCTGTTTACCAGCGAACAGGAATTGCGCCGCCATCCCGAGCGCGTGAAAGCGTTCCGCGCGGCCAGCCTGCGCGGCTGGCAATACGCGATGGCGCACCGCGAGGAAATGGCGCAGCTGATCCATGCCAAATACAGCCAGCGCCACGACCGCGCGCATCTGCTGTACGAGGCGCAGCAGATGGAATTGCTGCTGCAGCCCGTGCTGGTGGAGCCGGGCTACATGAATCCCCAGCGCTGGCAGCACATCGCCGATACCTATGCGGCCATGGGCGTGCTGCCGCGCAATGCCACGGACAGCCACGCCTACCAGGGTTTCCTGTACCACCCCGTGCCCGGCGCCGACCTGGGCTGGCTGTACCTGTCGCTGGGCGTGGCGGGCAGCCTGCTGGCCGTGTCGGCGGCCTTTCACTTCAGCAACCTGGCGCGCGAGCGCCGCCGCACCGAGGAAACCATCCGCCAGGGGGAGTTGCGTTTTCGCACCATGTTCGAGGAAGCGCCCATGGGCATTGCCCTGATCGATACTGTGAGCGGGCAGTTTCTTGACATCAATCCGCGCTATCTGGCCATCGCGGGGCGCACGCTGGAGCACATGAAGCAAACGAGCTGGATGGAGATCAGCCATCCCGACGACGTGGCGGGCGAGCAGGTGCACGTGGCGCAGCTGCTGGAGCGACGCATGCAGGGTTTCCGCCACGCCAAGCGCATCGTGCGGCCCGATGGCGGCGTGGTGTGGGTCGATGCCTCGGTGACAGCCATCGCCACGACGCGCCACGGCGGGCCGCACCATCTGTGCATGCTGGAAGACGTGACGGACAAGCGGCAAACGGAAGCGCTGATCTGGCAGCAAGCCAATTTCGATACCTTGACGCAATTGCCGAACCGGCGCATGTTCCACGAGCGGCTGCGCCAGGCGCTGGCCCAGGGTCGGCGCGATACGAGCCGCGTGGCCATCCTGTTCATCGACCTCGACCATTTCAAGGAAGTCAACGACACCCTGGGTCACCACCAGGGCGATATCCTGCTGATCGAAGCGGCGCGGCGCATCCGCGTGGGCGTGCGCGAGACGGACACGGTGGCGCGCCTGGGCGGCGACGAATTCACGGTGATCCTGTCCGACCTCGATGACCTGCAGCAAGTCGACCGCATCGCGCGGCAGATACTCGACGGCTTGCTGGCGCCGTTCCTGCTGGGGCAGGAGCAGGCGTTCGTGTCGGCGTCGATCGGCATCACCCTGTATCCGGACGACGCGGGCAATATCGAGGACTTGCTCAAGCATGCGGACCAGGCCATGTATGTGTCGAAGGGCGCGGGGCGCAACCGCTACAGCTACTTTACGCCCGCCATGCAGGTGGCGGCCGTCAACCGCATGCGCATGGGCGCGGACTTGCGCACGGCCCTGCGGGAGCAGCAGCTGCAGCTGCATTACCAGCCCGTCGTCGAGCTGCATAGCGGCAATATTGTTAAAGTGGAAGCCTTGCTGCGCTGGAACCATCCGCAGCGGGGCATCGTGTGTCCGCCCGATTTCCTGGCGCTGGCCGAAAGCAGCGGCTTGATCGTCGATATCGGCGACTGGGTGCTGCGCACGGCGGCCGCGCAACTGCTGCGCTGGCGCGCGCAGGGGCAGGCCATCGGCTTGCCGGGGCTGCAGCTGTGCCTGAACCAGTCGCCGCTGGAGCTGCAGCGCGAAGCCGAGGCGCCCGGCACCTGGCTGCGCCAGCTGATGGCGCTCGATGTGCCGGCCTCGGCCATCGTGCTCGACATGCGCGAAGATGCGCTGCTGGGGCCAGGCGCCGGCAGCAGCATGGCGCAGCGGCTGCAGCACTTGCGCGAGGCGGGCATGCAGATCGCCCTCGACGACTTCGGCAGCGGCCATGCCTCGCTCACGCAATTGCAGCAATGCGGCATCGATTACCTGAAGATCGACGGCGTGCTGGTGCGCAAGCTGGCGGCCGGCGCCAGCGAACTGGCGCTGTGCGAAGCCATCGTCACCATGGCCCACACGCTGGGCTTGCAGGTGATTGCCGAAGGGGTGGAGACGCCGGAGCAGCGCGCGCGGCTGCTGGAGATCGGCTGCGATTTCGCGCAAGGCGATCTGTTTGCGCCGCCGCTGGCCATCGAAGCGTTCGATGCGCTGCTGCGCGCCCAGCGGCCCTTGCACCCTTGAAACAGGCAAGGCCCGCCACCAGATCTGGCGCAAGCCTGCGGGACAGGGCTTCCGGCTTGAACGGGCTTATACTCGACCGGCTGGCGCCTGCGCCCGGCTTTGCTGTCATGGGTCCTGGACCCAGTGCGCAGGCAAACCTTCTTCCATTCACTCAACTCGAGGTGACCTCATGGGCATTTTCAGCAATATCTACAACAAAATCTTCCACCATTCGTCCGATGCCGCTCCGGCAGCCACGCCCGCCGCCGCTACCGACGCGCCAGCGGCGGCCGCCCCGGCAGCAGCACCTGCACCGGCGGCTGCCGTGCCGGTGGTGGACGTGGAAGTGGTGCTGGTCGACCTGGCCAGCAAGAACGCGGAAAAACTCAATTGGCGCACGTCCATCGTCGACCTGATGAAACTGCTTCAACTGGACAGCAGCCTGGCCGCGCGCAAGGAACTGGCGCAAGAGCTGCACTTCACGGGCGACACCAACGATTCGGCCAGCATGAATATCTGGCTGCATCGCCAGGTGATGATCAAGCTGGCGGAAAACGGCGGCAAGGTCCCGGAAGAACTCAAAAATTAAACACCTGGCGGCGGCAGGGGTATCCACTGCTGCCGCTATCCAATCCCGCGGGAACTGCCTATGATGGAGTTCCCATGGCGTCATGATAGCTAAAACTAATTGAAACTATTGCGACAATCAATTTTGCATATGGGTTAAAACCCCTTACACTAGAGTCTTACTGATTCACCACACGAGAGGAAATGACTATGTCGCTCATCAATACCCAAGTTAAACCATTCAAGGCAACCGCATACCACAATGGCAAATTCGTCGACCTGACGGAAGCGTCGCTGAAAGGCAAGTGGTCGGTATTCGTGTTCTACCCAGCCGACTTCACCTTCGTTTGCCCAACCGAACTGGAAGACCTGGCCGATCACCACGCCGAGTTCCAGAAGCTGGGCGTCGATGTCTACGGCATCTCGACCGATACCCACTTCGCGCACAAAGCCTGGCACGACACCTCGGACGCCATCAAGAAAGTGCAATACGCACTGATCGGCGACCCAACCGGCGCCCTGTCGCGCAACTTCGAAGTCATGATCGAAGAAGAAGGCCTGGCACTGCGCGGTACCTTCGTCATCAATCCTGATGGCTTCATCAAAGTGCTGGAAGTGCATGACAACGGCATCGGCCGTGACGCTGCAGAACTGCTGCGCAAAGTCAAAGCCGCCCAGTACGTGGCGAACCACCCAGGCGAAGTGTGCCCAGCCAAATGGACGGAAGGCGCAGCAACCCTGACCCCATCGCTGGACCTGGTCGGCAAGATCTAAGGTGTGAAGCAGCAAGCAGCAAACAAGTAGTTACCGCGATGCCGGCCCGGGTGTCCGGCCCGGCATTCGCCTAAATATTTGTAGAAAAGGAAAAAATCATGTTAGACGCCACCCTCAAAACCCAACTGAAATCCTACCTGGAAAAAGTGGTGTATCCGCTTGAGCTGGTCGCTTCTCTCGATGACAGCGCAAAAGCCCGCGAGATGAAGGAATTGCTCCAGGAGATAGTCCTGTTGAGCGACAAGATCACGCTGGTCGAGCGCATGGACGCTGGCGTACGGACCCCGTCGTTCAGCATCAACCGTACAGGCTCCGACATCGGCGTGCGTTTCGCCGGTGTGCCGCTGGGCCATGAATTTACCTCGCTGGTGCTGGCGCTGTTGCAAGTGGGCGGCCACACCATCAAGTTCGACGATGCCGTGATCGAGCAGATCCGCAACCTCGACGGCGATTACGAGTTTGAAACGTTTATTTCGCTCTCCTGCCACAACTGCCCGGAAGTGGTGCAGGCATTGAATGCCATGGCGGTGATCAACCCGCGCATCAAGGTCACCACCATCGATGGCGGCGTCTTCCCGCAAGAAGTGGAAGCGCGCCAGATCATGGCCGTGCCGATGATGTTCCTGAACGGTGAACACTTCGGCCAGGGCCGCACGAATGTCGAGGAAATCCTCGCCAAGCTCGACACCAACGCCGGTGCCCGCCAGGCCGAAGCGCTGAACAAGAAAGACGTGTTTGACGTGCTGATCGTCGGCGGCGGCCCTGCCGGTGCGGCAGCGGCCATCTACGCGGCCCGCAAAGGCATCAAGACGGGCGTGCTGGCCGAACGTTTCGGTGGCCAGGTGCTCGATACCCTGGCGATCGAGAACTTTATTTCCGTCAAGGAAACGGATGGTCCGAAGTTCGCCGTGGCGCTGGAGCAGCACGTCAAGGAATACGAAGTCGACATCATGAACACCCAGCGCGCCACGAAACTGACGCCGGGCAAACTGGTGGAGATTGAAACGGCGAATGGCGCCGTCCTGAAAGCCAAGACCGTCATCCTGGCCACCGGTGCCCGCTGGCGCGAAATCAACGTGCCGGGCGAGAAGGAATACCGCAACCACGGTGTGGCCTACTGCCCGCACTGCGATGGCCCGCTGTTCAAGGGCAAGCGCGTGGCCGTGATCGGCGGCGGCAACTCGGGCGTGGAAGCGGCGATTGACCTGGCCGGTCTCGTGAAACACGTGACCCTGATCGAGTTCGGCGCGGAACTGCGTGCCGATGCGGTGCTGCAACGCAAGCTGCACAGTCTGCCTAACGTGACCGTGATCACGTCGGCGCAAACGACGGAAATCCACGGCGACGGCAAGATCGTCAATGGCCTCAGCTACACGGACCGCGTCAGCGGCGAGTCGAAAAAGGTCGAGCTGGAAGGCGTCTTCGTGCAAATCGGTCTGGTGCCGAACACGGAATGGCTGAAGGGCACGCTGGCCCTGTCGCGCCACGGCGAAATCGAAGTGGACGCCCGCGGCCAGACGTCGATCCCTGGCGTGTTTGCGGCCGGCGACGTCACCACGGTGCCGTACAAGCAGATCATCATCGCTACGGGCGAAGGTGCGAAGGCCGCCCTGTCTGCCTTTGACCACCTGATCCGCTCGGACGACGAGGAAGTGGTCGATGAAGCGGCAGCGAAAGAAGCATTGACGGCGTAACTGTCCACGCTGAAAAAAAACCGGAACGGCCGCGAGGCCCTTCCGGTTTTTTTATGCGCAGAGGAAACTTAGCTGCCCGCGTACAGCGGGTTGCCGGCTACATACACTTGAATGCCGTCGACGGCCATGTCCTTCGGCGCGATCTCGGCCAGGGCAAAGACGGTCTTGTTGTGGAAGGTTTGCACGTGCCACGTAAAACGCTGGCCCGCGCGCGCGATGGTGACGGTTTCGCCGCGCGTCACGTTGATGTGGCGCGTGTCGGGCTGCAGGTCGATGCTGCGCTGGGCGGCGCCATGGTGGGCCGGGGTGCCATAGTCGGCGGCCGTGCCTGTGGGGCCGGCCGCGATGGCGGACGTCGCGAGGATGGCGCACAGGATGGCCAGGGCGCTGCGGTGGGTATTGAACATGCGGATCTCCAAGAATAGGCTGGACGCGGTGGTAAGCGCGCCGTTTTATCGTAGTGGCTGCACCGGGATCGCCGGTTTTGCAACACGGCATCCTAAGCGCTTCTTGTCTGATCTGCAAAGTCCTATTTCACAGCTGCACCGTTGCCGCCAGCGGCACGTCCGGCGCCAGGTGGCTGGTCAGCACGATGCACTGGCGCGCCAGCCGGGCCGGTTCGGCCAGGCGCGCGCGCAAGTGGGCCATGGCAGCTGCATCGAGGCCATTGAACGGTTCGTCGATCAGCAGCAGGCGCACGGGCAAGGCGAGGGCCAGCGCCAGTTGCAGCTTTTTGTGCTGGCCCAGGGACAGGGCGGTGATGCTTTGCTGCAAGGTCGACGTCATGGCAAATGCGCCCAGCTCTGCATTCAGCATGGCCTGGTCGGTGCCCGGATACAGGGCCAGGTGCAGGTCGAGAAATTCGTGCACCTGCAGCCAGGGCAGGGCGGGCGCGTCGCCGCCGCAATAGAAGGCAAGCGCGCGGTAGGCCAGCGGCATGGCGCCGCTATCGATATCGTTCAGGCGGATGGCCCCGCGCGCGGGCAGCAGGGCGCCGCCCGCCAGCTTCAGCAGGGTAGTCTTGCCGGCCCCGTTGGCGCCGCGCAGCCAGGTGATGCCGGGACCGAATTGCTGGTTGAAGCACTGGAACACGCTGTGCGTGGCAAAGTGGAAATCGAGCTGCTCGACGTGCAGCATGGGAGTAGGGGCAGTCAATTCCATAATTCGCTTCCGATGGCGCTCAAGGCAAGGATGGAGAAAACGACGAGGGCGACGCGGCCCCGCGCCGTCAGGCGGGGCAGGCCGACGATGGCCAGCAGGGCTGCGCTGGCGGTGACGGCGTACACGCTGGTCACGCGCCGCTGCAGGGCGGCTGGATCGATGCAGTACAGCAAGACGCCAGCACCGAGCAGCACGGCAAAGGCGGGCAGCAGGCTGGCGGCGCAGGCCAGGCGCGTCAAGGCCTTGCCGGCCAGGGGCCAGGCGTTCAGCGATGGAGACAGCAAGCCGATCTGTTCGCGCACGGCCTTGTCGCCCCGGTCCGTCACGATGACGAGGCTGGCGCTGGCCAGCAAGCCGAGCAAGGGGGCGGGCACGAGGGGCGCGTGCAGCAGCCAGGCCAGCATGCTGGCGCCAGCGCCGGCCAGCAAGATGCTTTGCTGCCGGCCAACCACGTTCTCGTTGCGCCAGAACGGCAGCCAGAACAGCTGGCGCCACAGGAATGCGGTGCGCCAGCGGGGCAGCCGCGGCACATAGGCGGTCATCGTGGGCGGGCGCGCCCTTGATGCGGGACGCGGCGCGCGCAGGTGCTGCGCCACGATGAGCGTCGTCAGCAGCCAGGCCAGCAGCCAGGCGGCGACGGTGGCGGCCATGCCGGGCGCGGCAATGGGGCGCAGCCAGGGCGGTGGCTGCAGCAGCCAGATGGCGGCCGAGACGGCATAGGCGAGGCCCAGCGGCAGCATCAGCAGGCCGGCCACGGCGATATCGGCTTGCCAGCGCAAGCGGCGTGGCAAGGGCAGCTGGCGCAGCCAGGCGGCAATGCTGGCCGGCAGCAGCCGCTTGCGCAGCAGCCAGGCGGGCAGGCAGGTCAGCAGGGCTTGCGCGCTGACGATACCCAGGGCGGCGGGCCAGGGCAGGCTCATGGCGAGAAAGCCGGGCAGGGCGATGACGCTGAGTAAGCCCAGCAGGACGGGACCGGCCAGGAACACGAGGATTTCCATGGAACTGGCCAGGCTGGCGGCAAATTGCAGCGAAGCATGATGGGCCAGGCGCAAGCGCAAGGCGAGGTAGGGGGAAAGACTGCGGGGCAGGCGCATCAGGCAGGAGCGGCAGAGTCGGCAAGAGCGCTGATTCTAACAGCCGGGGTCAGACCCCCGGAGAAGTTAGCGTTGAGCTTGACGTTGGCGGTGTTGAGGGTCTGACTCCACAATGGGAAAAGCCCTTCGGTTCAGAGAACCAAAGGGCTTTTCTTTTATTGGCGGAGCGGACGGGACTCGAACCCGCGACCCCCGACGTGACAGGCCGGTATTCTAACCAACTGAACTACCACTCCAAGCTCGTATGATCTGTGTTGCTGATCCATGAAGCACTGGATAATTTTCTGTTTGGTGGTGGGTGCTGAGAGGCTCGAACTCCCGACCTACGCCTTGTAAGGGCGCCGCTCTACCAACTGAGCTAAGCACCCGCATACCCAGAAAACTATCCCGACGTTTGTCACCACGTCTGGAAGAGGCACTATTATAGGGGGCGCCTTCCTGCTTGTGCAACTATTCTTGGGGGCTAAAAGCAGTTTTTTTGCTGAAAAGCGCAAAAATGTTCAAGTGCGGGGAGGATGATGCCTTTTCCGGCGCATTTGTGGCCCGGAAATGGGAAAAGCCCTTCGGTTCAGAGAACCAAAGGGCTTTTCTTTTATTGGCGGAGCGGACGGGACTCGAACCCGCGACCCCCGACGTGACAGGCCGGTATTCTAACCAACTGAACTACCACTCCAAGCTCGTATGATCTGTATTGCTGATCCATGAAGCACTGGACAGTTTTCTGATTTGGTGGGTGCTGAGAGGCTCGAACTCCCGACCTACGCCTTGTAAGGGCGCCGCTCTACCAACTGAGCTAAGCACCCATTGCTTGTCTCAGAAAACCATCCCGACGTTTGTCACCACGTCTGGAAGAGGCGCTATTATAGGACGACGGAAATCCTTGTGCAAGCGCTTTTTTCACATTAATCCGTGATATTCCATTGCGACAGCATCCACGCCATATTGAACGCATTTTCGGCGATGGCGTTATAGCGGCCCGATGCGCCGCCGTGGCCGGCGCCCATATTCGTTTTCAGCAGCAAGGGATTGCCATCCGTTTTATACGCGCGCAGCTTGGCCACATACTTGGCCGGTTCCCAGTACATGACCTGGCTGTCGTTGAGGCCCGTCGTCACCAGCATGGCCGGATAATTCTTGCGCGCAATGTTGTCGTAGGGCGAGTAGCTGAGCATGTAGTCGTAGGCCGCCTTCTGGTTCGGGTCGCCCCATTCCAGGTACTCGCCCGTGGTCAGGGGCAGGCTGGCGTCCATCATGGTGTTCATCACGTCGACGAACGGCACGGCCGCGTGCACGGCATGGAACAGCTCGGGGCGCATGTTGACGACGGCGCCCATCAGCAGGCCGCCCGCGCTGCCGCCCTGGATGATGAGGCGGTTCGGGCTCGTCCATTTTTCGCGCACCAGGTAGTCGGCGCTGTCGATGAAATCATTGAAGGTATTTTTCTTCTTCATCAGCATGCCGTCTTCATGCCACGCTTCGCCCATGTCCGTGCCGCCGCGGATATGCGCCTGCGCATAGATGACGCCCCGCTCCAGCAGGCTGATGCGGGACAGGCCAAAGCTCGCTTCCGTCGAGATGCCATACGAACCGTAGGAATACAGCAGCAGCGGCGCTGAACCGTCGAGCTTGACGCCTTTCTTGTAGACGATCCACAGCGGCACTTGCACGCCATCGCGCGCCGTCACCCACAGGCGCTGCGTCGTGTAGCGGCTGCCGTCGTAGCCGCCCACGATGGCTTGCTGCTTCAGTACCGTGCGCTTGCCGTCCTGCATGCTGACGTCGATGACGGTGGGCGGCGTGACGGGCGACTGGTAAGACATGCGAAATTGCGTAGCGGAAAATTCCGGTGTATCGGCCGCCGCGGCCAGGTAGACCGGATCGTCGAACTGCACGGTTTTCCAGTTCTTATGGGCGAAATCGTAGATGCGCGCGCGGTTCAGGGCGCGCGTCTTTTCCATCACCACCAGGTAGCCCTGGAAGGCGTCGATGGATTTAATGACGGTATCCTTGTCGTGCGGCACCAGCGTGGTCCAGTTTTTGGGCTGCGGCGCAGACAGCGGCGCGCTGACGACGCGGAAGTTCTTCGCCCCCTTGTTGGTGACGATATACAACTGGCCGTCGCGGTGTTCGATGCCATAGCGGTGGCCTTTTTCGCGCGGCAGCACGCTGCGGAAGCTGCCGTTCGGTGTGCTGGTCGGCAGCAGCAGCACTTCGCTGGTATCGGTGCTGCCGGAAGTGAGCACGAAGAAGCGCCGGTCGCGCGTGCGCTCCACCCCGATGGAAAACTGCTCCACCGGTTCGTGGTAGACCTGTTGCGGCGTACCGCCCAGGGCCAGGCGGAACAAGCGGTCCGAGCGCTTGGTGGTGGCGTCTTCCTGCGTCAGCATCAGGGTGGCATTGTCCGCCGCCCAGGCCAGCGAGGTAACTCGCGGCAGGCTGTCGGTCAGCAATTTACCCGTCTTCAAATCCTTGACGTGCAGCTCGTACTGACGGAAACCCGTCGTGTCGGTGGTGTAGGCCAGCAACTGCTCGTTCGGGCTGATGGCAAACGCGCGCACGGCAAAGAATTTCTGGCCTTCGGCCAGCTGGTTCTGGTCCAGCAGGATTTCCTCGGGCGCCTGCGCATCATAGGCGCCGCCGGCGCCGACGGGGCGGCGGCAATTGAGCGGATACTGCTTGCCCGCTTCCGTGCGCGTGTAATAGTAGAAATTGCCCAGGCGCGCAGGCACGGACAGGTCCACTTCCTGCATGCGGCCCTTGATCTCCGCATACACCTTGTCGGCCAGCGGCTGGATCGGGGCCGTGACGGCAGCCGTATAGGCGTTTTCCGCATTCAGGTAATCGATCACGGCAGGATCGGTCTTCTTTTGCAGCCAGCGGTAGTCGTCCGTGACGACGGTGCCGTGGCGCGTTTCCTGCCAGGCTGTCTTGGCGGCCACCGGTGCGGTAGCGAGGGGGGCGTCGGCGGCCAGCGCGGATGGCGCCAGCGTGGACAGCAGCAGGGCCGGCACGATGGATGAGCAGGCGGCCAGGCGGCGCAAGGCGTGATGTGCTGTAGACAAGGCAACTCCTTTAAATAGTTGTGTCAGGATTGTAATCTTGCCATTGGGAAAAGCAACCGCTGATCGCCGCCATCGGGTCCCGTGCGGTTCAACTTGCATCCTGGCCCATTTCCGGTAATACTGTATGCATGCACAGTATCTTGCCGCAATGAAGGCAAGCCGATCCGCCGCGAGGTGTTTTTTGATTCCATCTGCCCCTACACTTGCCGAAGCACCCGCCGTGCGCCGCTGGATCGCCCACCTGGACATGGATGCCTTCTTTGCTTCCGTGGAATTGCTGAAATATCCGGAATTGCGGGGCGAAGCCGTCGTCATCGGCGGCGGGCGCCTGCAGCAGCCCGTGCTGCAAGCCGACGGCACGCGGCAGTTTGCGCGCATGCGCGACTACGTGGGGCGCGGGGTCGTCACCACGTCCACCTATGCGGCGCGCGCGTTCGGCGTGTTTTCCGCCATGGGCATCATGAAGGCGGCCAAGCTGGCGCCCGACAGCATCCTGCTGCCCGCCGACTTCGAGGCGTACCGCGAATATTCGGCCCGCTTCAAGCAAGCCGTGGCCCATCTGTGTCCCGTCATCCAGAACGTGGGCATCGATGAAATCTATATCGACCTGACGGAACACGGCGAGCAGGCGCCGGCCATGGCGGCGCGGCTGAAGGCGGCCGTCTTCGAGGCGACGGGTTTGTCGTGCTCGATCGGCCTGGCGCCCAACAAATTGCTGGCGAAAATCTGTTCCGACCTGGAAAAACCCGACGGCTTGACCATATTGCAGCCCGAGGATATCGCAACGCGCGTGTGGCCCTTGCCGGCGAAAAAGATCAACGGCATCGGGCCGAAAGCCACGGCCAAGCTGGAAGCGCTGGGCATAGTCACCATCGGCCAGCTGGCGCAAGCCGACATGGCCATGCTGCGCACGCAGTTCGGCGACCTGTACACGGGCTGGCTGCGCCAGGCGGCGCTGGGCATCGACGAGCGTCCCGTGCAGACGAGCCGGGAAACCAAGTCCGTCAGCCGCGAAACGACGTTCGAGCGCGACTTGCAGGTGGTGCGCGACCGCGCCACCCTGTCGGAAAAGCTGGAAAGCCTGTGCACGCGCGTGGCGGGCGACCTGGACAAACAGTCGCTGGCGGGGCGCACGGTGGGCGTCAAGCTGCGCTTCGAGGATTTCAGCACCGTCACGCGCGACATTACCTTGCCCCGCGCCACGGCGGACGCGGCCGCCATCCTGCGTGCCAGCCGCGATTGCCTGCGGCGCGTGCCCTTTGAAAAGAAAATCCGCCTGCTGGGCGTGCGTATCTCGACCTTGTCCGATCCGGCCGTCGCGACGCGGCAGGCGCCGGCCCAGGCGGAGCTGTTTCCCGCCCTGTAGCGGCATTCCCCACGCATCAACAACACCGCGCCAGTCCGCGCTTTTGACGGCATTCCCGTGTCGAAAGTGTAGAATGGCGTTCCCCTGGCACTACTGAAACAAACGGAAGACAAAAACTATGTGGTTCAAGAATCTTCAGATTTACCGCCTGCCCGCACCATGGGCTTATACGCCAGAACAACTGGAAGAGGCCTTGTCCTCGAACAAATTTACGCCGGCGACCAGCATGGATCTGATGCGCCAGGGCTGGGATACGCCACGCCCGAACGGCGGCCTGGTCCACGTGGTCAACAAGCAGATGCTGATCTTGCTGGGCACGGAAAAGAAATTGCTGCCAGCGACCGTCATCAACCAGGTGGCCAAGGCCCGCGCTGCCGAGATGGAAGAAGCGCAAGGCTTTGCGCCTGGCAAGAAAGCCATGAAAGAATTGAAGGAACGCGTGGCCGACGAGCTGCTGCCGCGCGCCTTCAGCATCCGCAGCAACGTCTGGACGTGGATCGACCCCGTCAATGGCTGGCTGGTGGTCGATGCCGCCAGCCCGGCGAAAGCCGATGAAGTCATCAAGCTGCTGTTGAAAGCCGTGGATAAATTGCCGCTGGAAAGCCTGCGCGTGCAGCGCTCGCCCGTGGCGGTGATGACGGAATGGCTGCAGGCGGACGACGCGCCGGCCGGCTTCACGGTGGACATGGACACGGAATTGCGCGCCACGGGCGAAAGCAAGGCCACCGTGCGCTACGTGCGCCACACCCTGGAAGCGGACGACGTGCGCCGCCACATCGCGGCCGGCAAGCAGTGCACGCGCCTGGCCATGACGTGGAACGACAAGATCTCGTTCGTGCTGACGGAATCCCTGGCCATCAAGAGCGTCAAGCCGCTGGACGTGATCAAGGAAACGGAATCGAGCACGAAGAACGACGAAGAGCGTTTCGACGGCGACGTGATGCTGATGACGGGCGAGCTGAGCAAGCTGATGGCCGACGTGGTCGAAGCGCTGGGCGGCGAAGCGACGGCGTAAGCACGTCATGCAGTAACAAGAAAAGGAGCTGAGGCTCCTTTTTTTTCGCCTGCATAATGCGAGGAAGGGCGATGCGAGGAAGATAAAAAAAGCGCCTTGCACGGTGAAGTGCAAGGCGCTTTTCAGACAAGCTAATTTAGGACGTCAAATTAGAACTTGTAGTTGCCGGTGATGTAGAACGAACGCATCATTGGATCGGCGTAGCGTGGGTCGAAACCGATCTGGTGGCCCGACGAAGAGCGCAGCGACAGCGGTGGTGCACGGTCGAACAGGTTTTTGATGCCTGCGCGGATCGTGGTTTGCTTGTCAAAGGCGAAACGTGCTTGCCAGTCGAACGTGGTGTACGACGGAACTTGCAGGCGGAAGTTTTTCTCTTCTTTTTGGGCTGCCACGTCGTACACGGTAGCGGCAGCATCGGTGTAGCCGTTACGGTAGTTGACCGTGACCGTGTTGCTCAGGCGGCCCGTATCCAGGGTCGTCGTCAGCTTCATCAGGTTGCGGAACGTGACTTCGTTGGTGTCGCCGAAGAAGTTCATGTTGCTGGTGTAGATATTGTCGCTACCGGCTTTGGTGTAGTTAGCGTGCAACATGTGCGTACCGCTCAATTGGGCGGTCAGCTTGCCGAAGTCAAACTTGTGGTTGGCCGACAGATCCCAGTCGATACCACGGTATTCCTTCTTGCCGATGTTGACCGACAATTTCTTGAATGCGTAGTAGGTATTGCCGGTCGACGGTTCGATATATTGCGTGAAGCTCGTTGCGTACTTGACCGGATCGGCAAATGCTTGCTCTTCGGTGATTTCCGATACGGCATTGCGCAGTTTCACATCCCACAGGTCGGCGCCGAACGAGAAGGCCGCGCTAGGCTCGACACGGAAGCCCAGGGTGAACTGTTTCGATTTTTCCGATTGCAGGTCCGGATTGCCTTGCGATACGGCGTTGTATTGCGTCGCTTCTGCGCGGCACAGTGCGGTACCTGGGTATGGGCAGTCGAATTTCTTGGCAGTAAAGCCGGCGTTGACCAGTGGCTGGGCAATGTCCAGCATGCTTGGCGCCTTGAAGCCCGTGCCGTAGGAACCGCGGATCAGCACGGTTTGTACAGGCTGCCAGCGTGCCGATACCTTGTAGGTATTGGCGCTGTCTTTCTTGCCGACCGTTTTGTTGGTCAGCTTGTCATCGATCGCCTTGACGGCATCGTAACGGCCGCCAACGGTCATTTCAAACGACTTGGTCAGCGGTGCCAGCAACTCGACGAAGGCGCCGTAGGTATCGCGGCTCAAGTCGTAGGCAGGCGAGGTGTTGAAGTTGTAGATATCCTTCGACGTGCCGTTGCTGTCTGGCGACTGCTCATAGCGGTAGGTGCGGTAGTCACCACCGATACCCAGGCTGGCCTTGCCGCCTGGCAGGTCGAACAGTTCACGCGAACCGTGCGTGTCGACGCCGCGCATCGTGGTC
This sequence comes from Janthinobacterium violaceinigrum, assembly GCF_009208555.1. Lineage (GTDB taxonomy): Bacteria > Pseudomonadota > Gammaproteobacteria > Burkholderiales > Burkholderiaceae_D > Janthinobacterium > Janthinobacterium violaceinigrum. The sequence goes on from NZ_WFLI01000008.1 coordinate 104,063, forward strand.
GATGCGGTACGGATCGAACCGACGAATTGCGCGCCAGCGATTTGCGACTGGATGGCAGCCGATTGCTTGCTCGCAAACGGGTTGAATTCCGGATTGGCGATCATATCCTTGAACGCCTGGTTTTTCGCGTAGCCGCCCGTGTAGCGCTCGTCGATCGCGTTTTGCGACCAGGTCAGGCCGCTTTCGAAGTTCCATGCGCCCAGTTCGCCTTCCACACCAACGACCATGTGTTTGGTTTCGGTGATGGTGTTGCTGGCGCGCAGGCCGAAGTCCGTCGTACGGTAGTTGGCGGTGACCGATTTGACATCGGCGCGTTGCGCTGGCGTCAGGTATGGCGACACATAGGTGTTGTACAGCGCGCTGTCCTTGGCGATCGAAATCGGGATCGGATTGGCGGCGATACGCGCGGTCAGGTCGAAGCGCGAGTAGGCGACTTCAGCGAACGCGTTCAGGTTGTCGTTCAGCTTGTACGTGCCTTTGGTGAACAGGCTGTCGCGTTTCGATTGCGGTACGATTTCCACGGTGGAGCCGGTGTCGAAACCGCAAGCGCGTGCATTGCTGGTGGTCTTGTACGAGTTTTCTGGGCATCCGCCGTTCATCAACAGGTAAGGCGTGAATGCGGTCGACTTGCTATCCGGGTTGTTATAGGCAACGGTGGCGCCAGCTGGTGCAGCCGAGGTGCTGGTACGGTCCCAGAGGTAGTTCTTGCCGTTGCGGGCGAATTTCAGGTACGAGCTATCGGCGAACGTGCGATCGGTCGCTTTCAGTTTCGACTGCTCGTCGTGGCGGTACGAAATCAGCACGTTGAAACGGTCTTCTTCCAGGTCGCCGAAACCATAGGTGACGCTGGTATTCCAGGCGTTGCCGCCCTTGTCTTCCGGACCGCCGTAGGTGGCCTCCAGGGTGGCGCCTTGCTGGTTTTTCTTCAGGATGAAGTTGACTACGCCGGCGATGGCGTCCGAGCCGTACAGTGCCGAAGCGCCGTCGGTCAGGATCTCGACGCGCTCAACGGCGCTCATCGGGATGGCATTCAGGTTGACCGTGGTGCCGGAACCTTGTGGCGCGATACGGCGGCCGTTCAACAGCACCAGGGTGTAGGTTTCGCCAATGCCGTGCAGCGATGCACTGGTATTGCCGCCCGAATTCGAACCAGCGGCGACGGCGCCGATGGTGAAGCCTTGCATGGCAGGCAGGGCCTGGATCAGGTCGGCTACCGAAGTGGCGCCCGATTTGGCGATCGCTTCTTGCGACAGGCGCTGCACGGGCAAGGCGCCTTCGACAGCGATACGCTTGATACTCGAACCGGTGATTTCAACTTTTTGAATTGCTTCGTCCGCCATGGATTGGCCAGAGAACAAGACGCTACCTGCCAGTACGGTCAGGGCCAGGCGTACGCTGCGTACGCCGATTTTTTCTTTAAATGCCATTGTAACAATTACTCCGTAGTAGTTTTAATAACGACAAGCAGTACACGAGCACCGATGAAGCCATCGGATAGATGGCCAGCGGAGGCGTGTACGGTAGGCGGAACCACGTCGGTGGGAGGTGGAAGACTACTTAGCGCAATATTGTTATAAATGCACTTTTGACTTGTCGAGGCAAACATTATGTCGTCTCAGCAAGGAAAAATGCACCTCAACCGTGTCGGATTTGGCAATAAATTATGGATACAGAAGAATGTTCAATTTAATTGTTAAATGACAGTTTTATATTTATTGATATCGATGTTTTTAAAAATGTTTAATGGTGTTTTTTTACAACATAAAATTATTGTATTGGCAATTCGATGTTTTACCTACAATAATTCGATGAAAACTGTTGCCTCGCAGAATTTGTGACAGGTGAAAAAACGTAAAAAAAGCCCGTTGAAAACGGGCTTGTGGAATTGTGACGGCGCGTCAGTCAGGGCGTATGCCGGTCTGCCGTTTGCGCCCTGCCAGCTATTGGCTTACAAGGGCTGGAATACGCCGGCGGCGCGGTTCTTTTGCACATTGTCCCAGGCAAAGATCTGGCCATTCATGGCCACGTACACGCCGGCGGGCAAGGTTTGCGCCACGCCGCAGGCAAAGCCCAGGTTGAACAGGGCATCGGAGTTGTCGATTTCGTAGGGAATCATGGCGCCCGTCAAAATCACCGTTTGCTGCAGGTTGGCTGCGCCCAGCACTTGCGCCGTTTCGCGCATGGTATCGGTGCCGTGGATGATGACGATGGCTTTTTCCTGTGCCGCGCGGCACGAGGCCAGCACGCGCTGGCGGTCTGCATCCTGCATGTCGAGCGAGTCCAGCAGGGGCAATTGCTCCAGCGCCACGGGTGCCGTCATGCGTGCGCGGGCTATCGCTGCCGGCAAATGACTGTCGGAAAAGCCCAGGGTACCGTTCAATTCGTTGTAGTGCTTGTCGAAAGTGCCGCCAGTGGCGAGTATGCGCAAAGTCATGATGTGGTCACGATGTCAGTGGAGAATGACGCGCATGATATCGTGGATTGGCACCGTTGCGTGAATGGCGCTGCAGATGGGGACGTGCTTGTTGCCCCGCGCTTGCGCCGCATCTGGAAAATCCGGCCATCTGTGAGTACACTGGTTTCTTTGTTTGCCTATCGCCCCGACTCCGTATGAAAGCGCTCGCTCCCGGCACCGTCATTTTTCACCGCCACCGCGGCTACGGGGTGATCACGTCCGTCAATTTGCTGACGGGCTGGATCGCCGCCCGTTTCGGCAGCGAAGCGCGCACCCTGGACTTGAACCTGTCGACCGACGACGTGCAGTTTGCCGATGGCGAAGCAATCCTGTTTCGCCGCGCGCCGCCCGACCGCATGCCGCACGCGCGCCTGATGGCCATGGTGCGCGAGCTGCATCAGGCCGGTTACCAGAAACTGTATCTGTATTCCTGGCCGAAACCGTCGGGCCTGCACTGGCGCTGGCATTTGTTTACGGGGCCGCGCGACTGGATGCAGCGGCCCTGGCGCGAGGGGTGGTACGGTTCGGGCGCCGATTACAACGTCAACCCCGTGATGGGCTGGGGCGATACGCCGGGCGCCTCCACTGCTGAGCTGATCGATGCGCTGGCCCGTTTCGACCCGCAGGGGCTGGCGCAGGCGCTGGGGCGCGACGACGACCATAGCGAGTGGTTTGGCCGCGTCTGCGATGCCTTGTTGCCCGATTATATGTACAGCCTGGACATGCAGCGCAGCGACGGTGGCCCCTTGCCCGACATGCCGCCCGTGCCGGTGGTTGCCGTACGCGCCGGCGTGGCGCCGTATGCAGGGCCGCAGATCGCCTGGCCGCCCGGCTGGGCCGGCCTGTGGCGCGGCCGGCACGTGCTGCCCGCGCCGGCCATCGGCATCACGGGCGAGCCGGACCTGCTGAAGGGTTTTCAGCGCTCCTGAAACGCCTGACAAAACCGTTGTGCGCGCAGCAGGTTTGCTCAGGTGTTCTCCGGCGTTTGCCGCGCATGCTGCAGCACCTGGGGATTGAGCAGGCGCGTGCATTGGCCTTGCGCAAAATCGACGATGTTTTGCAAGGCGTAGCGGAAATACAGTTCATAACTGTCACGCTCGACGTAGCCCAGGTGTGGCGTGGCCAGCACGTTCGGCAGCAGCAGCAATGGCGAGCCGGGCGGCAGCGGCTCGTCCGTAAATACGTCCAGCGCGGCGGCGCCCGGGCGTCCCTGCGGCAGCGCCGCTTCCAGCGCGCCATCGGCGACCAGCTCGGCGCGGCTCGTGTTGACGAACAGGGACGTTGGTTTCATGCGCGCCAGGTCCTCGGCCGTTACCAGGCCCCGCGTGGCGTCGGACAGCCGCAGGTGCAAGGTCAGCACGTCGGCCTGTGCAAAAAATGCCTCGCGCGATACCGCTGCCGTATCGCCGGCCGCCACGGCCGCCGCGCGGCTCGCTTCGCTGCCCCACACGAGGATGCTCATGCCGAAGGCGCGGCCATAGCCGGCGATCAATTGCCCGATCTTGCCGTAGCCCCAGATCGCCAGGGTGCGCCCCTTGAGCACCGTGCCCAGGGTGTTGCGCGCCGGCTCCAGCGACGCCGTCTGCCACAGCCCTTCCTGTAAATGTTGCGCGTACGGCACGATCTTGCGCTGCGCCGCCATGATCAGCGCCCACGTCAGTTCGGCCGGCGCCGTGGGCGACCCGATGCCTTCCGCGATGGCGATGCCCAGTTCGTTGGCGGCCGGCACGTCGATGTGTCCGCTGACCTTGCCCGTTTGCGAAATCAGTTTCAGATTCGGCAGTTTCGACAGCAAGGCCCGGTTGAAACTGCTGCGTTCGCGGATCAGCACCAGCGCATCGAACGGCGCCAGGCGGATCGCCAGCTGGCCCAGGCCCCGCGCCGTATTGCTGAACACTTTGACCTCATGTCCATCGAGCAACTGAAAGCAATCGAGGCCGCGCACGGCATCCTGGTAATCATCGAGTATGGCAATTTTCATGGTGGATGGCCGATTTTAGTAAGGATTTGGTAGGGAAATAACAGGATACGGGAAATGCTGAATAGCCTACTACATTAGTCAAGCTATTCTCCTACATTTTTGCGAGAATAGCCGTTATGCGGGTGTACAATCGCCGGCACTTTTGAAGCTTCCTGATTATAGTTATAGCGCAAACTGTTCCTGCAACCTGGGTGCATGATCCAGGTAAACGACACCAGAGCCCTGTCCGCGTGAACACGCCGCCTGCAGTGAGCCGCAGCCACCTCTCGACGATGCTGCCTGTCTTGCCGGAACGACCAGAATTTCTTTTATTGGTATTGGAGGTAATATGAATCAGCCCGTCATGGGTGGCGTCGCCGCACTCAACGTCCCAGCTTATATTAAACAACAGAAACTGATCAACTGGGTGGCCGACATTGCCGCGCTGACCAAGCCGGACCGCATCTACTGGTGCGACGGCTCGCAAGAAGAGTACGAGCGCCTGTGCGCCGAGATGGTTGCCAGTGGCACCATGAAAAAACTGAATGCGGAAAAGCGCCCGAATTCCTACCTGGCCTGCTCCGACCCGAGCGACGTGGCCCGCGTCGAAGACCGTACCTATATCTGCTCGGCAACGAAAGAAGCGGCCGGCCCCACGAATAACTGGACCGAGCCTGGCGAGATGCGCCACACCCTGAACGGTCTGTTCGATGGCTGCATGCGCGGCCGTACCATGTATGTCGTGCCCTTCTCGATGGGCCCGCTGGGTTCGCCCATCGCGCACATCGGCGTGGAACTGTCCGATTCGCCGTATGTCGCCGTCAACATGAAGATCATGACCCGCATGGGCCGTGCCGTGTACGACGTGCTGGGCACCGACGGCGAGTTCGTGCCGTGCGTGCACAGCGTGGGCGCACCGTTGGCTGCCGGCCAGCAAGACGTGAAATGGCCGTGCAACAGCACCAAGTACATCGTGCATTTCCCGGAAACGCGTGAAATCTGGTCTTTCGGTTCGGGCTACGGCGGCAACGCCTTGCTGGGCAAGAAATGCTTCGCCCTGCGCATCGCCTCGAACATGGGCTACCAGGAAGCGCAAGCATCGGACAACAACCCGGGCTGGCTGGCCGAACACATGCTGATCCTCGGCGTGGAATCGCCGGAAGGCAAGAAGCACTACGTGGCGGCAGCGTTCCCGTCGGCTTGCGGCAAGACCAACTTCGCCATGCTGATTCCGCCGGCAAGTTTTAACGGCTGGAAAGTGACCACCATCGGCGACGATATCGCCTGGATCAAGCCGGGCGCCGATGGCCGCCTGTACGCGATCAACCCGGAAGCGGGCTACTTCGGCGTGGCGCCGGGCACGAACGAAAAGACCAATTACAACTGCATGGCGTCCATGCGCGACAACACGATTTTCACCAACGTGGCGCTGACGGACGACGGCGACGTGTGGTGGGAAGGCTTGACCAAGGAAGCGCCTAGCCATTTGATCGACTGGCAGGGCAAGGACTGGACGCCGGCGTCCGGCACCAAGGCTGCGCACCCGAACGCGCGCTTCACTGTTGCGGCAACGCAAAACCCAGTGATCGACGGCGCCTGGGACGATCCGGCCGGCGTGCCGATCTCGGCCTTCATCTTCGGTGGCCGCCGCTCCACCACCGTGCCGCTCGTCACGGAAGCGCGCAACTGGGTCGAAGGCGTCTACATGGCTGCCACCATGGGTTCCGAAACGACGGCGGCTGCCGTGGGCCAGATGGGCGTCGTACGCCGCGATCCATTTGCCATGCTGCCGTTTATCGGCTATAACATGAGCGATTACTTCCAGCACTGGCTGGACATGGGCGTCAAGGTAGGCAAAGTCAACCCGGCCGCCCTGCCGAAGATCTACTGCGTCAACTGGTTCCGTACGGACGAGGCAGGCAAGTTCGTCTGGCCTGGTTTTGGCGACAATATGCGCGTGCTGAAGTGGATGCTGGACCGCATCGAAGGCAAGGCCGGTGGCGTGGAAAACCTGTTCGGCACGACGCCGCAGTATGGCGACCTGAACTGGGATGGCTTGCCATTCACGCAGGAACAGTTCGACACCATCACCTCGATCGACAAGGCTGCATGGGTGGCAGAATTGAAATTGCATACGGAGTTGTTTGAAAAACTCGCGTATCATCTGCCGCAAGAATTGGCAGACAACAAGGCTGCGCTGGAAAAGCGGCTGGGTGCATAAGTAAGTGCGCATCAAGCAGCACCTGACCAGCCTAGCGCGCCGCGCAGCAGCTTGTCAGGTGTGGAGAGTTGTAGTGGGGGGAGAAACACGCCGGCAAAGACTGGCGTGCGATAAATGACACGCCGGCAATGACTGGGGTGCTAGCAAAAAGAGAAACGGCGCGGATTGCATGAGCAATCCGCGCCGTTTTTTTGTGGCTTTTTGGGTTCAGCGAAACATGGCCGGCACGAAATAGCGCAGATTGATGTCATCTTTCATTTTCGGGCATTGGCCAAGTTTTGCTGCCGGAAAGGATATCGGCAGTAGCGTCGTTTCGTGCAGGCGGTCCTCTACTTCCAGCACGCCGGCAAACGCTTTCACCTGGCGTGGCGCGGGCGACTGGCAATCACCGATTGCCAGTTCGCGTCCTTCGCCATGAAAGCTGCCACCGTAGGCAATACTGGTGCACAGGGCCGGCCAATAATGAAATGGAGTAAATTGTCCTGCCGCCGCCATGTGTTGTTGATCTGCCTGCTGCAATTTTTGCTGCATGAAATATAGGAGCAGTGAGGCATGCGGCTCGTAGGACGGCGGCAGTACCAGGCGCAATGGCTGGGTTGCTACCTTGATCCGCCTGCCGCAGCTGCCGTCGTTGCTCGCCATGGGCAGGATTTCACGCCCCGGTGCCCCCTGCGGATGGATCGCAAACGGGGCGGGCTGGTTCAGACTCAACGGTAGCGATTCCATGCGCAATGCAAGTTGCAGGCGCCGTGCGCCATCGTGGTATTCAATATCATATTGTTTGCCGGGCTTGAAGCCCTCGCGGGCCTCGATCCGATACAAGCCGTAGGCTGCATCGACTTCCTCGCTGATGTCGCGCAAGCCTTGCTGCAGGGCGAAGCGCTTGATCTTGTCGCCAGTTCGTTGTTGCTCCTGTTCGTTCCAATCCTCGGTCGCGGCGTTCAAGCTGCGGCATATCGGCAGGGAAGCGTTTTTCTGTCCCGTGCATTGCTGCATTTCTGGGCTCGCCAGATAATAGCCTTGCAGTTGTTGCCCCATTTGCTTTTCCACGCGCAGCCGTACCACGACCGGTGTCAGCTTTCGACCCACACCATGCTCCTGGATACGAAAATTCTTCGTGGACAGGGCGACGGGTAGCCTGACTATGCTATACCTTCCTTCATCTCTGAGTACGTAATCGGGATATGTTTCAGGGAGAAACAGGACGCCGCGCGCATTGGCAGGCAAGCTGATGGTGGCGGAACTGGCGCTTGTTGCCGCTGATACATGCAGGAATTTTCCTCGCTCATCCGCCATGCAGGAACAGGCCAGTGCAGCGCCCGGCAGCAGCAAACAGGTCAGCGCCACGCAGCGGGTCCAGGTACATGGCGATGGTCTGGTTTGCATGGTCTCTCTTGAAGAAACGGCTTGATTGCCGAGCAAGATAGTTTCCCATAGAAAAATCCCCCGGGCAAGACAACTGGCCGGGGGAGCGTGAGGGAAATTGGAACTTACTGCTTCAGCAGCGGCCCCAGGTATTTACCCGTCACGCTGGCCGGATTGATGGCCACGTCTTCCGGTGTGCCCGTGGCGATGATTTGTCCGCCGCCGGCACCCCCTTCGGGGCCCAGGTCGACGATCCAGTCGGCCGTCTTGATGACGTCCAGGTTGTGCTCGATGATGACGAGGGTGTTGCCCTGGTCGCGCAGGCGGTGGATGACCTTGAGCAGCAAATCGATGTCGTGGAAATGCAAGCCCGTCGTCGGTTCATCGAGGATGTACAGGGTACGGCCCGTGTCGCGCTTGGACAATTCCAGCGACAGTTTCACGCGCTGCGCCTCGCCGCCGGACAGGGTGGTGGCGCTCTGGCCCAGCTTGATGTAGCCGAGGCCCACGTCGAGCAGGGTTTGCAGCTTGCGCGCGATCAATGGCACGGGCTTGAAGAATTCATGCGCCTCTTCCACCGTCATGCCCAGCACTTCCGTGATGTTCTTGCCCTTGTATTGCACTTCCAGGGTTTCGCGGTTGTAGCGCTTGCCGTGGCACACGTCGCACGGCACATACACGTCGGGCAGGAAATGCATCTCGACCTTGATCACGCCATCGCCCTGGCACGCTTCGCAGCGTCCGCCCTTCACATTGAATGAGAAGCGGCCCGCGCTGTAGCCCCGTTCCTTGGCCGTCGGCACGGTGGAGAACAGGTCGCGGATTGGCGTAAACAAACCCGTGTAGGTGGCGGGGTTCGAGCGCGGCGTGCGGCCGATCGGCGCCTGGTCGACGGAAATAACCTTGTCGAAGTGTTCGAGGCCGCTGATCGAGTCGTGCAGCGCCGGTTCCGTCTGCGAACCGTACAGATGGCGCGACAGGGCCGGATACAAGGTATCGTTGACCAGCGACGACTTGCCGGAGCCGGACACGCCCGTCACGCACGTCATCAAGCCTACCGGCAAGCTCAGCGACACTTTTTTCAGGTTATTGCCCGTTGCGCCCGTGATCACCAATTGCTTTTCAGGATTGCTGGCGTGGCGCTTGGCCGGTACGGCGATCTTCAGCTTGCCGTTCAGGTACTGCGCCGTCAGCGATTTCTTGTTCTTCAAAATGTCTTGTAGGGTGCCTTCGGCGATGATTTCGCCGCCGTGCACGCCCGCACCGATGCCCATGTCGACGATGTAGTCGGCCGTGCGGATGGCGTCTTCATCGTGCTCGACCACCAGCACGCTGTTGCCGATGTCGCGCAAGTGCTTTAACGTTTCAATCAGGCGGTCATTATCGCGCTGGTGCAAGCCGATCGACGGCTCATCGAGCACATACATGACGCCCGTCAAACCGGAGCCGATCTGCGATGCCAGGCGGATACGCTGTGCTTCGCCGCCGGACAAGGTGTCGGCGCTGCGGTCCAGCGACAGGTAGTCGAGGCCCACATTGTTGAGGAATTTCAGGCGCGAAATGATTTCCTTGACGACGCGGTCGGCGATCTCTTTCTTGGCGCCCGTCAGCTTCAGTTTTTCAAAGAATTCCAGCGTTTCGCGCAGCGGTTTTTCCGCCACTTCATAGATGGCGCGCTGCTGCTTGCCCGTGCCTACCTTGACGAAGCGCGCTTCCACGCGCAGGCGCGCGCCATCGCATGAGGGGCAGCATTTTTCATTGATGAACTTGGCCAGTTCTTCCTTGACGGCCATCGAGTCCGTTTCGCGGTAGCGGCGCTGCAGATTGTTGACCACGCCTTCGAACGTGTGTTCCTTGATGACGGTGCGGCCCCGTTCGTTGACATAGCTGAAGGGAATGACTTGCTTGCCGGAACCGTACAGCACGGCTTGCTGCGAATTCAAGTCCAACTGCTCGAACGGTGTGTCCAGGTCGAACTCGTAAAAGGCGGCCAAGTTCGTGAGCATCTGGAAATAAAACTGGTTGCGGCGGTCCCAGCCCTTGACGGCGCCCGAGGCCAGCGACAGGTTCGGGAACGCGACGATGCGTTTCGGGTCAAAGAATTCAATGTGGCCCAGGCCGTCGCATTCGGGGCAGGCGCCCATGGGGTTGTTGAACGAGAACAAACGCGGTTCCAGTTCCTGCAGGGAATAGCCGCACACATTGCAAGCGAACTTGTTGGAGTACACGTGTTCCTGGGCCGTATCCATTTCATAGGCAATGGCGCGGCCGTCGGCCAGGCGCAGGGCCGTCTCGAAACTTTCCGCCAGGCGCTGCTTGATGTCCTGGTTCACCTTGACCCGGTCGATGACGACATCGATCGTGTGTTTTTCCGTTTTCTTTAATTTCGGGAGGTCATCGACTTCATAGATTTTGGCCGCATGCGTGCCGCTCTGCACGCGGAAGCGCACGAAGCCCTGCGCCTGCATCTGCTCGAACAGGTCCACGTGTTCGCCCTTGCGGTTGGCGACGACGGGCGCCAATATCATCAGCTTGGTGTCTTCCGGCATGGCCAACACGGCATCGACCATTTGCGACACGGACTGGGCCGCCAGCGCGTTTTCCGGGTGGTCGGGGCAGTAGGGCGTGCCGACGCGTGCGTACAGCAGGCGCAGGTAATCGTGGATTTCCGTCACGGTGCCCACGGTCGAGCGTGGGTTGTGCGAAGTTGCCTTCTGTTCGATGGAGATGGCGGGGGACAGGCCCTCGATCAGGTCGACGTCCGGCTTTTCCATCAATTGCAGGAATTGGCGCGCGTAGGCCGACAGCGATTCGACGTAGCGGCGCTGGCCTTCCGCGTACAAGGTGTCGAAGGCCAGCGAAGACTTGCCGGAGCCGGACAAGCCGGTAATCACGATCAGCTTATTGCGCGGCAAATCGAGACTGATATTCTTGAGGTTATGCGTGCGAGCGCCGCGAATGCGGATCTGTTCCATGTGATTGCCTTGCTTTCAGTGAGTGTGCGGCCGGCGCATCGGGCCAGGATACGGATGAGTGGCCACAACGGGTCAACCTGTTACTATAGCCGGGTTTTGTTCTGCATGCCTGAGGCGCCCTTGGGCGGATTGCGCCGCCAGGGGAACGTGCCCCGATAAAGTTTGATACAGATGCGTTCAGAGGGTTAAACACTGTATATAATACCAGTATTCAATCTTGCTGTTTTTCTCGCAGCAGAAAAAATTTATACCGTGCAACGTTCAATGCATGGCAAGACCTGTGCCTGAAACGGAAGTCGCATTGCGCGGGCGACTCGCTTATAATCGTCGTTTAGTAAAAAATCTAACGCGCGCGAGTTTTGGCTCCCGCCGCAGTTCATCAGGAGTTATTCATGGCATCAGTCAACAAAGTCATCATCGTCGGCAATCTGGGCCGTGACCCGGAAATCCGCTACATGCCTAGCGGCGACGCGATCGCCAACATCGCCGTGGCCACTTCGTACAAATCGAAGGACCGCAACACGGGCGAACAAAAAGAATTGACAGAGTGGCACCGTATCTCGTTCTTCGGCCGCCTGGCGGAAATCGTCGGCCAATACCTGAAAAAAGGTTCGTCCGTCTACGTCGAAGGCCGTTTGCAAACCCGTAAATACACGGACAAGGACGGCGTCGAGAAGTACGCAACCGACATCATCGCGGAACAGATGCAAATGCTGGGCGGCCGTTCCGGCATGGGCGGCGACGCCGGCGGTGGCGATGACAGCTACGGCGGTGGCGGCGGCTACGAAGCCCCGGCCCCACGCCAGGCACCAGCCCCGCGTCCCGCCCCGGCACCGGCGCCACGCCCGGCACCGAAGCCAGCACCGAATTTCTCGGATATGGATGACGATATTCCGTTCTAAGTACGCCGTTCTGACGCTTGCCGTCAGGCACTGCCGATAAAAAGCCTGCTTCATCCGTGAAGCAGGCTTTTTCATCTGTACGGGTTGTAGAAGGCGATCCGGGGCGCACAGTTCCATGCCACAGCAAGAAACGGGTGGCAGCGCTGCCCCGATGCTGGTCTGATGGTGGTTTTGACGACACCGGAGAACAGCATGGATTTTCGCATCACGGGGCTGTCACCCGAGCCTTTTTTGCCCCTTTTTTCCTTGTCCGATGCCCAGTTAACGGCACTCGGCATACAACGCCATGTGGTCGACCAACATCCGGGATTTCCTGACCGTATAGGGTTGGTGGATGCCGACCTGGGCGAGACCGTGTTGTTGCTGAATCACGTCTGCCAGCCCGCCGCGACGCCTTACCGGGCTTCCCACGCCATTTTTGTCCGCGAGGGCGCCACGCACGCCTACGATGCCGTCAACCAGGTGCCGGCATCGATGCGGCGGCGTCTATTGTCGCTGCGTGCCTATTCGGCCGATGGCATGATGCTCGATGCCGAGGTGGTGGATGGCAACGCCGTGGAGGACGTCATTGCGCAGCTGTTTGATAATACGGACGTCAGTTATATTCACGCCCACAATGCCAAGCGGGGCTGTTATGCGGCCCGCATCGACCGGGTAGGCGGCTCCCTCGTCTAATCGCGCAAGCCGATATCGAGCGTGTACGCCGCCACCGCATTCCGGCGCGCCGCATTGCGCATCAGATATACCTGCACCGTGTACTCGCCATCGGCCGGCAGTTTGGCCTGGTAACTGTTGCCGCTGCTCGAGCCGGTGAACAGGGCGTCATCGTGGCCAGCCTGGCGGATGTTGAAGTAATTCGACGGCTGATTGGTTTTCAGCTTGACGCTGAGGGTCTGGCCCGCCTTGCCGGTCACCGTGTATTCGGCCGTGGCGTAGCCCTTGATCTTGCCTTTCACGCTGTGCGCGCTTGTGCCTGCGGTCAGTGCCACTGTTTCCTTGTGGACGGGGTCCGCGCTCCAGGCCGGCGTGGTGAAAATGAGTGCCGCCAGCAGCAGGCTGGCGCGCATGGGCAGGTGACGATACGGCATATGCTATTCCCCTTTATCTGTAGATCAAAACCAGTCGATGGTGCTGCCATCCATCTTACGCCAGCTGCTGCCATGGGCCTGTACGGCAGCGTGCGCAGGGCCAGTATTGCCCACGCTTCAACACGCAAAAAAACAGGCCGCGCACTCCTGGAATGCGCGGCCTGTTTGCGTTAACTCAAGGTTTAATTGATCGTGATTTCCTTGCGGTTATCGCGCGGGACGCGGTCGATCATCTTGTTGTAGGGGTCGACGCCCACTTCAAACGGTTTTTCCTTCACCGTCATCGTCACCACCGGGTCGTTGCCGGACAACACGCGCTTGTCCGTGAACAGGACTTTTTCGTCTTTCTCCTTGGCGCCCGGCGCGCGTGCGAAGATGGCGATCTCCACCGGCTCGTCATAGGCGCGCGGGCTTTCCTTGCCCTTGCCGTCGGATTCCAGCTTGGCCAGGTGCAGTTGCATGGTGACATCCCATTGCCCATCCTTGCGCTGCACGGCCGTCGCCTGCGTCACGCGGTTGTCGTAGAAAACGATCTTCTCGAACAGATCCGTGATCAGCGCCTGCTTGTCCTGCGGCGTTTCGGCGCGGATGTAGGCCAGCAGTTCCTGCGAGGTGGTAAACGGCGCCTGCTGGTAGCCCTTGTCCTGCAGATAGCGTTTCAGGGCACGGTTCAGCGCTTGCTCGCCGATCTCGTCGCGCAGGCGGTAGAACACCAGGCTGCCCTTGTTGTAGTGGATGTATTGCTGTCCTTCCACGCGCGCCAGCGGCAATTCCTCGATGGCTTCGCCGCCGCGCCCGCTCAGGTAGCGGTCCAGTTCATAGCGCAGGAAGCGGCGCATCTTGTCGCGGCCGTATTCCTTTTCCATCACCATCAAGGCCGAATATTGCGCCAGCGATTCCATCAGCATGGTGGCACCCTGCACATTGGCGCCGATGACCTGGTGGCCCCACCATTGGTGCGCCATTTCATGGGCCGTGACGTAAAACACATAGTCGATGTCATCCTTGTTGCGCAGGTCGGCGATGAAGCCGATGCCTTCCGAATACGGAATCGTATTCGCAAACGACTGCGCGAAGCTCTGGTAGGCGGGAAACTCCAGGATGCGCACCTGCTTGTGCTGGTAGGGCGTGAACTCGGTGCTGTAGTAGTCGAGCGACTTTTGCACGGAAGTGATCATGCGGTCCGTGTTGTAGCCATGCTTTTTGTCGAAATAAACTTCGATCGGCAAGCCATGCCACTCGCCCTTTTTGACTTCCCAGCGCGCCGACAGATACGCAAAAAACGGCAGCATCGGCTGGTCCATCTTGTAGCGGTAGTAGCGGCGGCCATCCTTTTCCCAGCTGCTCTGCAGATAGCCGGGCGCCAGGGCGATCTGCTCGCCGCTGGTGGACACGGTGGTGTCGAAATGGATCCAGTCCGCATCGCCGCCCAGCACCGTGTTGTCATACGCGGAGCGGTCTTCCAACTTGGCCATGCGCTGCGGCTCGCCCAGGCCCCGCTTGCGGCGCTCATTGCGATCCAGTAACTCCATTTCCTTTGCATAGCCGAAGTGGGGGAAAAAGGCCTGGTTGTTGAAGAAGCTGCCGTTCAGGTTGACCTGGTCCGGCGTGCCGCTGTTGGTAAAGCCCTGATGCGTGACGGCCACCGTGAAATCGAGCGGCAGGGTGGCACCGGGCGCCAGCGCTTGCGCCAGCTTGAGGATGCTGAAGCCCAGTTCCTTGTCGTCCAGCGTCACCTTGTGCTCGGGCAAGTTCAACCAGCGTGTTTCCAGGTCCGGGTTGCGCTGGATGCGCAGGGTATCGAGCGGCTGCTGCGTCTTGTTTTGCAGCACGTAGTGACCCTTGATCAACACTTTGCGTTGCTCAGGATAGATATCCACATCGGCCTGGACGTCCGTGATTTTTAATTGCGGCAAGTGCTGGTACTGCTTGTACAACTTTTCGTAGCGCGCCTGCTTGTCCATGCCGATGTTCGCCGTTTCGTACTGGTTCAGCACGTTCGTGTTGTAGAAGATCCAGCCGCCCGTGCCTGCCCAGCACAGCAGGACCAGGGCCAGCGCGGCGCCCGCACGGCCGCGCAGGCGTTGTCCTGCCAGGCGCAGGCGCGCACGCCAGTCGGCGGACAGGCCGCGCACCCAGAACGCCTGCGCCAGCATGACGAGGGCCACGGTGAACAGGCTCCAGTACAGCGCGAACCAGGCCCAGCCGGTCAGGAAGTGGCCATAGCCATTCATGTCCGAATACTTGATGGCCGGCGTGCCGCCGAAGGCGTACAGATTGTGCTCGAAGTGCAGCATGCCCAATACCATTTGCGCCACCATCAGCAGGATCACCAGCAGGTAGCCGATGAATTTGCTGTTGGACAGCACTTGCAGGGTGAGCGCGCACAAGGCCATCAGCACGAAGAAGAGGGAACCCAGCAGGGTGCCTTTCAGGTACAGGCCCAGTTCCACGGGCGCGCCGCCCTTGACGAGCTGGAAGCCGATGGCCGCGACGATGCCCACCAGCAGATAGCCGGCGATGACGCCGATCAGGGCCGTGCACTTGGCCAGCAGGGGAACCCAGTCGGGCACGGGCATGGCATCGCTGACGTCGGCGATCCTGGCCTGGCGTTCCTTGAAGATCAGTTCGCCCGCATAAAACGTGACGATGATGATGAGCATGAAACTGAAGCTGTTGTTGATCTGCTGCAACAGCAAATGCGTCATCGGATACACGGCCGTACCATACATGTTCTTGCCGACATTGGCGCTGGTGATCAGGTTGATCACGGCAAACAGCAGCATGACGAGGAAGGGCACGCTCTTGAAGACGCCGGCCGCATCGAAGCGCAGGATTTGCCACCACTGGCGCCAGGCTGTTGCCGGGGTAAAAGCGGGCATGCTGCGCGGCAGGTGCAGCGGCGCCGCCACGGCGGGCGCGATGGTCTCTGCCTTGTGCTTGCCGAACAGGCGTTTTCCCGTCCCCGTGCGCTGCGGCTTGAACAGGATCACGGTGGCGGCGAACAGCACCACCGTGATGCCTAGCCACAGCAAACGGTTGGCCAGCAGGAAGCCGGACAGGGACGGCAGGCCCGCATTCGCTTCGGCGGACGTGAAATAGCGCGTCATGCGGCCAAGGGAGCGCATGCCGAACGGGTCGAGCAGGACGGCGATCCATTCGTTATTGATGTCGCGCGTAAAGGCGCCAGCCATGCCCCACAGCACGAAAAAGCCCAGCACACCCACGTAGACGAGCAACATCGAGCGCGTGGTGGCCGCCAGCAGCATCAGCAGGGCGCCAATGAAGAGCAGGTTCGGGATCACCATCACGCCGAAGCTCCACGCATATGCATGCAGCGAGAATGCGCCCACGCGCTGCGGGTCGACCCAGGGCATGAGGGGGCCGAGCATGATGGCCAGGGCGATGGCGGCAAAGATCACCAGACAGGCGACGAAGCCGGCGGCGAAGCGCCCGAACAGGTAATCCCATTTGCGCATGGGCGTGGCGAACAGCATGTCGGCCATGCCCACTTCGCTGTCGCGCAGCACGGCGCCGGCGATGAAGATGGTGATGAGCAACATCGACAGCAGGCTGAACATTGTCAGCAGCTGCGCCACCACGGTGGGCGCGTTGCGGTTGATGTTGCCGATGGCGCCGCCCACCTGGATCGAATCGCTGCTGCTGGCGCCAAACGCCAGCAAGGCCAGGATGACGGCAAATATCCACAGCAGCGGCTGTTTCAGCTGGTAGCCGAGGTCAAACTTGAAAAATTCCTTCCACATGGCGGCCCCTTACGCTGCAACGGCGGCTGGCGCGGCGGCGGATGCGGCGGCGCCGCTGCGGGCAGCGTTGCGCACGTGCAGGAAGTACACGTCTTCCAGGTCCGGGGCAATCTGCACGAAGCCGCTGTCAGGCTGGCTGTCGGCATACACATTGATCTGCGGCTTGCCGCCCACCAGGCGCGTCGACAGCACATTGTGCGATTGCTGGTAGTGCGCCAGCTCGTCCATGCTGACGCTGCGGCGCCAGACTTTGTTGTGCAGGGTGTCGATGGCCGCTTGCGGTTCGCCCTGTACCAGCACCTGTCCCTTGACGATCATGGCCATGCGCGGGCACAGGTCCGTCACGTCGTCGACGATGTGCGTCGACAGGATCACCACCACCTGCTCGCCGATCTTCGCCAGCAGGTTGAGGAAACGGTTGCGCTCGTCGGGGTCCAGGCCGGCCGTCGGTTCATCGACGATCACCAGGCGCGGCGCGCCCAGCAGGGCCTGGGCGATGCCGAAGCGCTGGCGCATGCCGCCCGAATACGTGCCCAGGTTGCGTTTGCGCGCTTCCCACAGATTGGTTTGCTGCAGCAAGGCTTCCACGGCTTCCTTGCGCGGGCCCTTCTCCGTCAAGCCCTTCAGGACGGCAAAGTGGTTGAGCAGGGTTTCCGCGCTCACTTTCGGATACACGCCGAAATCCTGCGGCAAATAGCCGAGCTGGCGGCGCAGGCTGGCCTTGTCCTGCAGCACATCGAGACCATCGAAATGGATGCTGCCGCTATCGGGATCCTGCAAGGTGGCGATGGTGCGCATCAGCGAGGACTTGCCCGCACCATTCGGCCCCAGCAAGCCGAACATTCCGTTGGGAATTTCCAGGCTGACATTGTTGATGGCCTTGACGCCATTGGCATACGTTTTGTTCAGCTGTTTGATCGATAGCATGTGCAGCACTCTCCAGAGCTTGGGTATGAAAGCCGGCAGATACATGTCTGCCGGTCTGTGGAAGGGGATCACCCTTGTTTTTTTCAGCCGCGATGGCGGATGTTACTTAAAAACAATAATATATAGCCAATTGGAAGGAAATTAATATTTTTGCGACCAACAGTGGAATGACAGGGCTGAAATGCAGGAGGGAGGGATGAATGACGTGGTGCTACACTCGCCTTTTTCAGCGACGCCAGGTGGCGGAAGGACGGGACCATGCCGATAGCGCAGCACATGACATTACGCGCCGTTGCGTCCGGCGAAGCACGGGCGCTGGCGCAGCTGTTCCAGCTGTACTGTTACGACAATAGCGCCTGGAGCGGCGAAGACGTGCTGGCCGATGGCCGCTATGACGTGTGCGACGGGGGACTGGCCGAGTATGTGCATGCGCCGGGCCACACGGCGCACTGGATCGAGGTCGATGGCGCGCTGGCAGGTTTTTACCTCACGGAGCCGGCCATGGCGGGCACGCTTGCCGTGCAGGAGTTCAGCGACTTTTTTATTTTGCGCAAATACCGGCGCCGGGGGCTGGCGCTGGAAGTGGTGCGGCGCGTGCTGCTGGGCAGCGCGCAGGCGTGGCTGGTGGCGACATTCCGCGACGATGCCGCTGCCTGCGCGTTCTGGCAGCAGGCGTTTGCGCGCCTGCCGTTTGCCAGTGTCGAGGCGTACGACGATCCGGCCTTGCCGCAGTTTCAGCTGACGGTGCTGAAACCGGCGGCCTGAACTGCCTTAAAAGCGGACCTTGACGTAGGCGGAGGGGCCCGTCAGGCGGATGTTCAGGTCGGCATCGCGTTCGCTATCGCGGTGCAGCTTGATTTTCGAGATGCCATAGTCGGCCACGAAACCGATGTTCTTGAACGGAAACCATTCCACGCCGACATTGCCGCCGTAGATGTGGCCGTTGATGCGCCCGCCGTTTTTCTTGATGCCCGACGCTTCCGCATACATGCGCAAGTCCGGTGTGAACGCGTGGCGCCAGCCCACTTCCAGCAGCGGCGCAAACGCGTGCTCGCCGATGGAATCGCGCGCCGTGGCTGTCTCGCCATTGACGATGCCCGTGGCCGTGCCGTTCAGGTTGGCGTGATAGTAGGCGGCGCCCAGGCCGATGCCGAAGGTGTCGTTGCCGCTGCCCAACCACCATTTATAGGCGAGCTTGGCCAGGTCCAGCTTCAGGTCCGCATTTGCCGTGGCCGTGCCCGTGACGGGCTGGCCATTGATGATGGTTTCACCAGTCAGGCTTGGCGTGTAGGATTTGTCGTAGCGGTAGTAGTCGAATGCCAGGCCGTGGCGGTCGCCGATCAGCAAGTCCGCTTTGACGCGGGGAATGGTGGTGTGGCTCTGCTTGGATTCGGGCGCGTCGATGCGGCCAAACTGCGTGTCGGCACCGATATTGATGCGCGGATCGGCGGAAAATGCCCCCACCGAGATGCTGACGCGATCCAGCGTGGGCGACGGTTCCGCCCGCGCGGTGGCGGCGGCCGTGGCGACGCCCAGTACGCCCAGCATCATGGCGCTGCGCAAGGCAAGATGGCGCAAGCGTGGTGGGGACAGGCGGGCGGGGACGGGCGTGGCAAACATGGGGCTACTCCTCAAAATAAAGTGAACGGGCCGCGACGTCGGGGCGGCTGGCCTTATGCGGTAATGCAATGAGGAAATGGTAGCAATTGTTACTTTTGAATTACGTAGCCGCACGACGCAACTGGTCGTCGGACTTGTCCTACCCAATGTCACCGCCAGTCAAGAGAGGAAAAACATGCAACAGATCATCGAACTGACGACGCCGCGCTTGCTGCTGCGCCAATGGCGCGACAGCGACCTGCTGCCTTTTGCCGAGCTGAATGGGGATCACCGCGTGATGGCCTGCTTTCCCGCTACCCTGTCGCGCGAGGCCAGCGACGCCATGG
Source organism: Janthinobacterium violaceinigrum (assembly GCF_009208555.1). Classification (GTDB taxonomy): domain Bacteria; phylum Pseudomonadota; class Gammaproteobacteria; order Burkholderiales; family Burkholderiaceae_D; genus Janthinobacterium; species Janthinobacterium violaceinigrum. Next base: position 123,666 of record NZ_WFLI01000008.1, read on the forward strand.
CGCAGCGTTGCCGCAGCCTCATCGCCGAGCGGGGCTGGGGATTGTGGGCCGTGTCCTTGCGCGACAACGATGCCTTCATCGGCATGACGGGACTGCATATTCCCACCGTGCAACTGCCGTGCTCGCCGTGCGTGGAAATCGGCTGGCGCCTGGCCTTCGAGCACTGGGGCAAGGGTTACGCGCAGGAAGCGGCGCAGGCCGCCTTGCAGGCGGGGTTTGTACGCTGGCACCTGCCGGAAATCGTCTCGTTTACGGCCTTGCCCAACGTGCGCTCGAGTGCGCTGATGGCGCGCCTGGGCATGCATCGCGATGCGGCCACGTTCGAGCATCCGGCCCTGCCGCCGGGTCACCGTTTGCGCACGCATTGCCTGTATCGGTTGACGCGCGCAGAATGGTGCGCACGGGAGGGAATCACACCATGAAAATTGCCGCCATTTCCGATATCCACGGCAACCTCGATGCGCTCGATGCCGTGCTGGCCGACATCGCCCTGCGTGGCGTGGACGTGATCGTCAATCTCGGCGATATCGTCTCGGGCCATCTGCAGCCGCGCGCCACGGCGGCGCGCCTGATGGCGCTGGACTTGCCCACCATCCGCGGCAACCATGAGCGGCAATTGTTCGGCGACCCCGTCCGCATGGGTGTATCGGACGCCTTTGCGCGCGCGCAACTGTTACCTGAACAACTCGCGTGGATAGCGGCGCTGCCTGCCACCTTGCGTCTGAGCAAGGATGTGCTGCTCGTGCATGGCACGCCGCAAAGCGACCTCGTATATTTTCTCGACAGCGTCACGCCGCAAGGCAGCCGCGCCGCCACGCCGGATGAAGTGGCCGAACGCGCGGGCACGGCCGATGCGGCCCTGATACTGTGCGGCCACACGCACATGCCGCGCCAGGTGCGCCTGCCCGATGGACGGCTGATCGTCAACCCGGGCAGCGTGGGCTTGCAAGCGTACGACGACGACCATGGTTATCCGCACGTGATGGAAAACGGCACGCCCCACGCGCGTTATGCCATCGTGGAACGGGGCGCGGACGGCGCCTGGGCGGCGCAGTTGCATGCGGTGGCGTATGACTGGGAACAGGCGGCCCGGCTGGCGCTGGCGAACGGCCGGCCCGACTGGGTCGTGCCCTTGCGCACGGGCCGCGTGGGACCGCCTGAAGTTGCTTAGCAGCTCGAGGCGCGGGTGACGGGCACGGGTACCAGCGTTGTCTTGCCTTCCTTGGCGATCACCTGGTTGATACTGATGCTGCAGCGCTTGCCTTCCCACGAGAACGCCGCTTCGTAGTCCTCGCCGGCGCGCGGCGTGAAGGTGATGTCGCCATGGCAGCTGGGCGACACACTGTCAAAGCGCACGCCGTTGGCCACGTAAAACGGCGAAACGTCCTGGAAACCCAGGCGCAGGCTGCTGGGCTTGCCGGCGGGAATCTCATATTCGCGGAAATATGCTTTCGAGAAAAAGCCATCCTTGCGCGCCAGATTCTGCGACGTTTCCGTTTCCGGGATGCCCAGGCTGACATTGCTGACACTGCCGATCAGGGAGCCGAAGGCGGAACTCATGCCGCCGCTGGCTTTTTCCACGCCATCGCTGAACATGCCGCGGATGCAGCTGCTGTCGCGGTACAGGAAAGCCGTGGCGCCATTCTGGCCGAACAGGCGCAGGCGGCTGATGGTGGATGCCGGCGAGACGGCCGGCGTGCTGGCCGCGTCGGCGGCAACAGGCGCGGGCGCCTCGGTGGTGACGGCATCCTGGGCAAAACTGGCGGTACTGAGCAACAGGGAAAAGAGGAAGACAGGTTTTTTCATTGCGAATCAATAAATTATCAAAAAGAAACAATATATACCATAGGGAATATTTTGATATTCTTTTCATTATTCTTTTGGATATGTTTCTCTGTTCGCCTGCCTAGCGGAACTCTTCGGCCACCAGGTTGTATTTCTGCATTTTGTGATACAAGGTCTGTTTCGGCAAGCCGAGCACTGCGCTCACTTCGCTGACGTTGCCCGAATATGCACGCAGTTCCTGTTCGATCAGCGCGCGTTCGAAGCCATTGACCTGTTCCGCCAGCGACAGCGGACTGGCCTGGCCGCCGGCCAGCAGGCTCGACGCGCCACCGGCGATGCCGAGCACGAAGCGGTCGGCGATATTGCGCAGTTCGCGCACATTGCCGGGCCAGGAATGGGCCATCAGGTTGCGCATCTGCGCGCTGGAGACGACGGGCGCGGCGCGGTTGTAGCGGGCTGCGGCGGCCAGCACGAAGTGCTCGAACAGGATGGGGATATCCTCGCGCCGTTCGCGCAGGGGCGGCAAATGCAGCACGATCAGATTCAGGCGGTAGTACAGGTCGCTGCGGAATTTCTGCTGCTGCGACAAGTCTTCCAGGTCCAGTTTGGCCGCCGCGATCACGCGCACATCGACGGGCGTGGGCACGTTCGAGCCGAGCCGTTCGATGTAGCGTTCCTGCAGCACGCGCAGCAGTTTCACCTGCAGCGACAGGGGTAGCGATTCGATCTCGTCAAGGAAGAACGTGCCCTGGTCCGCATGCTCGATCTTGCCCACCTGGCGCTTGGCCGCGCCCGTAAACGCGCCCGGTTCATGACCGAAGACTTCGCTTTCGAAAATGCTTTCGGGAATCGCGCCGCAGTTGACGGCGACGAAGTTGTGCTTGCGGCGATGGCTGAAGTCGTGCAGGCAGCGGGCCACCATTTCCTTGCCCGTGCCCGTATCGCCATAGATGAGGACGTCGGCGGGTTCGTTGGCAACGTCGAGGATCAATCGCCGTATGTCGCGCATCGCCACGGAATTGCCCAGCAAACGCGCTTCGATGCCGCCGCCGTCCTCGAGCTGGCGGCGCAGGCTGTGCACTTCCAGGGTGAGGCGCCGCGTTTCCAGCGCGCGCAGGATGACGTCGACCAGCTGCTCGGACGAATAGGGCTTTTCGATGAAGTCGTAGGCACCCGTGCGCATGGCGTGCACGGCCATGGTGATGTCGCCGTGGCCCGTGACGAGGATCACGGGCAGGTTGGCATCGAGCGTCTTGACCGCCTGCAGCAATTCCAGGCCGCTCATGCCGGGCAGGCGCACGTCGCTGACCACGATGCCGGGAAAATCCGGCGTCAGCAGTTTATAGGCCAGTTCGGCCGAGTGGAAGGCCAGCACGTCCAGGCCGGCCAGCTGCAGTGCCTGCTCGCTGCCTTCGCGTACGGTGGGGTCGTCCTCGACCAGCAAGACCTTCAAGCCGTCAAACATGTTTTTCCTCCTGCGTTGCAATCTGTAGTTCGATGGTGAAGACGGCGCCGCCGCCGGGCGCGTTTTCGGCCCGCAGCACGCCGCCGAACTGGCGCGTGATCTGTTCGGAAATGGCCAGTCCCAAACCCAGTCCCAGGCCTTGCGGCTTGGTGGTGAAGAATGGTTCGAACAGGTGTTCGTACACTTCCGTCGACAGGCCCGGTCCCGTGTCGGCCACGTGGATGAGGACGTGCTCCGGCGTGCATTCGACGGCCACGCGCAGGCTGCGCACGTCGCTGCCGTTCATGGCGTCGAGCGCGTTGGCGTACAGGTTCACCAGCACCTGCTCCAGGCGGTTGCTTTCGCACATGGCGAAGATGTCTTCGGGCGGCAATTGCAGGGTGAAACGCACATTTTCAACCTGCAGGCGCCGTTCGACCAGGAACAGGGCGTTGCTGATCGCCGTGGGAATCGACACGGAGGTCAGGCTGGTTGTCGATTTGCGCGCAAAAATCTTCAATTGGCCCGTAATGGTCCCCATCCTGGCTGCAATTTGCGAGATCTTCGCCAGGTTGCGCCGCGCGTCGTCGAGCCGGCCCCGTTCCAGCAGGATGACGGCATTGTCGGACATGGTGCGCAGCGCCGTCAGCGGCTGGTTTAGTTCATGCGTGATGCTGGCCGACATTTGCCCCAGCACGGCCATCTTGCCCGCTTGGAACAGTTCATTTTGCGTGATGTGGAGTTTTTGCTCGGCCTTGCTGCGCACGTCGATTTCCTGGCTCAGGCTTTGCGTCATGGCATTGAGTTCCGACGTGCGTTCCTCGACCATGGCTTCCAGGTTGTCGTACGCATGCTGCAGATCTTCGCGGGCGCGCAATTTTTGCGCCACGGCCGCGCGGCGCTGGCGCAGATAAAAGAACAGCAGCATGAAAAAGCCCAGCAGCACGCAGGAGAAGGCGGCTGCCGCGCGCGCGCTGGCCTTCGCTTGCGCCAGGTCGGACAAATAAATGAAGGTCCAGCCTTGCGGCGACTTCAGCTTGATCTGCGTCATCACGCTGGAGCTGGTCTTCGGTGGCGTATCGGGGTGCTCCTGCTCGCGCACGCTGATCACGCGCGCGCCATTGCCCAGCTGGCGGTCGGAAACGAAGGGGATCGGTTCAAGCTGCTTCGAGTAATACTGGCGCGTGCGGTTGAGTTCTTCGACGATGGCGGGTGACAGCGGGGCCAGGGTGCGGTATTTCCAATCGGGCATGGAGCTCAGGAAGATCACGCCGTGTTCATCGGCCAGCATCACCTTGTCGGCGCCCTGCACCCAGCGTTTTTCCAGGTTTTCCAGGTTCACCTTCACCGTTGCCAGGCCCAGCATGTGGCCATTCTGGTAGATGCCATGGGCAAAGAAATAGCCGGGTTCCAGCCGCGTCGTGCCCACGCCATAGAAGCGGCCCGGCGTGCCGCGCAGGGCGTCCTGGGCATACGGGCGGAACGAGATATTGTCGCCAATAAAACTGTCCGGTCCTTGCCAGTTGCTGGCGGCCCGCGTGTTGCCGTCGAGGTTGCTGATGAAGATGGTCGAGGATTTCGCCTGGGCATTCATCTGTTCCAGGTAATGGTTGACCGTATCGACCAGCACAGGGTCTTCCGGATGCTGCAGCAGGCGGATCACGTCGCGGTTCAGCTCCAGGGTCTTGGGCAGGAAGTCGTATTTCTCCAGCGCATTTTCCAGGCTGCTGACGTACACCTCGAGGCGCTGGGCGCCGCTGGCCTGCAGCTTGCCGATGGCGATGCGCTCGGTCCAGAAATACACGAGCCAGACGGTGGCCAGGCAGGCGGCCAGCACCACGCCCCAGGCCAGCGTTTCGCGGCCCGACCGTTGCGACAGGCGCTGGCGCCAGGAAAGAGGTGGTTTGCTGCTGCTATTCATAAAATCAGGTGCCAACTTGCAAGAACCCACAGTATCGCATTTAAGTAATCGCGGAAATAAAAAAGCCGCCGGATGTGCATCCGGCGGCCTGCGCTGTCATTAGCCGCGATCAGAAGGTGTGGCGCATGCCCAGGTTAAAGCCGCTGTTGCCGGTGCCATTGTCCGTGGCATTGCCGACGACGAAGGTGGCGCCGTTCTTGTTGCTGATGTGGCCGTAACCGGTGTACAGGTCGCTGCGCTTGGACAGGGAGTAAAAGGCGCCGATGGCCCATTGCTGGGCGTCACGGTTCAAGTTGCTCTTGTCGTTGTGGCGGATGTAGGACGCGACCAGCTTGGTGGCGCCGAACGGGGCGCTCAGGCCGACCAGCAAGTCGTTGCTCTTGCTGTTGTCGAGGGCGCGGTTGTCGGCATAGCCGAAGTTGCCTTGCAGTACGCCAAAGTCGTAGCGTGCGGCCAGCAGGGTGTTGCGCGTCTGCTGGGTGGCCAGCGCATTTTCCTTGCGGTGATGCGTCAGGGTCACGTTCAGGGGACCGTCGATGTAGTGCACGGCGCCGCCCAGGCTGCGGTTTTTCGCATTGTCATCTGCCACTTCGCCAAAGCCATAAGCGAAGTCGGCCGACAGGTGGCTATAGGTCGGTGTCGTGTATTGCACCATGTTGTCGACGCGGATATTCGTCACCATCAGGTTCGAGGCCGTGCCGGCCAGGCCGATGACGAACGGGTCGGCCACGTCGCGCAGGGCCAGGTAGTACGGCGAGTACTGGCGGCCCAGGGTGATGGCGCCGGCGCTGCCGGACAGGCCCACATACGCCTGGCGGCCGAACAGCAAGCCGCCCTGGCCCGAGGTGCCCGTGTCGATATTGAAACCGCTTTCCAGCACGAAGTTGGCGTACATGCCGCCGCCGAGGTCTTCCTTGCCCTTGAAGCCGATGCGCGAGCCGGAGGCCACGCCCGAGGCGACGCGATTGACGCGCTCGCCTGCCGCATCCTTGTCGAGCACCAGGCCGGCATCGGCCACGCCATAGATGGTCACGCTGGATTGGGCCAGCGCGCCGCCGGAAGCTGCGCCAAGGGCCAGCAGGGTAAACAGGACTTTTTTCATGAGAATCTCTCTAGTAAGGGGGATAACTACTGATCGCACTACCTGACTGCTTGTTACTCAACAATGAAAACAAATAAATGGCCCGCTTGTGGCGGGCCATGGCGCCTTAGGCCTTGCTAGCGTGGTCCGCTTCGCCCCAGTGGCTTTCCGTGTTCTGGCTGGCCGCGTTGGCCGCGGCTGCTTCTTCTTCGGTGGCCAGGCCGCCTTCCCACTTGGCGACGACTGCCGTGGCGACGGCATTGCCGACCGCGTTGGTAGCCGAACGGCCCATGTCGAGGAATTGGTCGACACCCATCAGCAGCAGCAGGCCCGCTTCTGGAATATTGAATTGGTTCAATGTAGCGGCAATCACCACCAGCGAGGCGCGCGGTACGCCGGCCATGCCTTTCGACGTCAGCATCAGCAGCAGCAGCATGGTGATCTGCGTGCCGATCGACAGGTCGATGCCGTAGGCTTGCGCGATGAACAGCACGGCAAAGGTGCAGTACATCATCGAGCCATCGAGGTTGAAGGAGTAGCCCATTGGCAGCACAAAACTGGAAATCTTGCGGTCCACGCCGAACTGGTCGAGCGCCGTCAGCAGTTTTGGATACGCCGCTTCCGAGCTGGCCGTCGAGAATGCCAGCAGGAACGGTTCGCGGATCAGGCCGACCAGCTTGAAGACGCGGGGGCCGATGACGACGAAACCGGCGGCGATCAGCAGGGCCCACAGGCACATCAGGCCCAGGTAGAAGCCACCCATGAACTTGGCAAACGTGACCAGCACGCCCAGGCCATGCGTGGTGATGACGGAAGCCATCGCGGCAAACACGGCCAGTGGGGCCAGGTTCATGATGGTGCCCGTGATGCGCAGCATGACTTGTGCCAGCTGGTCGACGACGGCCGTCAGGGTCTTGCCCGATTCGCCCAGGCCGGCCAGTGCGCCGCCGAAGAAGATCGAGAACACCAGCACTTGCAGGATTTCATTGTTGGCCATGGCCTCGATCGGCGATTTCGGCACCAGGTGCGTGAAGAAATCTTTCAAGGTGAAGGCGGCCGTTTTCAAATTGGTCGACGCGTGTACGTCCGGCAATGGCAAGCCCAGGTTGGTGCCCAGCTGCATCAGGTTCGACAGCACCATGCCCAGCGCCAGCGACACCAGCGAGGCGACGACGAACCAGCACATGGCTTTCAGGCCGATGCGGCCCGCCGTCTTGCCGTCGCCCATGTGGGCGATGCCGACCGTCAGGGTGGAGAACACCAGCAGCGCAATGATCATCTTGATCAGGCGCAGGAAGACGTCAGTAACGATGGAAATATTGCCAGCGATCTGAGCGCTAAGCTTGGCATCCGGGAAGGCGGTGTTGCATCCATAGCCGACGGCAATGCCGAGGATCATGGCAATCAGGATGTACAGGGTTAATGGCCGTTTCTTTTTCATTTTGACTCCTCCAAATGAAGCGCCGCTGTGAGCGGATTATTGATAGCGAGCAACTCAAGCTTGGAGTCAATATTTCTCAAAAACAAGCCCTTGCGTGCTGGCGATTATTTGCAGCAAAACCTGTACATAGCAAAGGATATGCCTGAAATGGAAATTTGGTACGTAACTTCTTAAGTTGTTGATTTAAGGAAGCTTTTTTTGTTGTTAAGAAGTCGCAACCAGGCCTGCTTGCGCGAAATATTGGACGCGGCAGGCCATCGCTGTATGACTTTTCATACGCTAGTCACGGCAGGGGCGCGGTGCGCCAAAAAGACAAGATTATCAGGACAATAAAAAAGCCCCTCCGAAGAGGGGCTTGATATTGCGCAATACCTGTTTTCTTGACGTCAGAACTTGATATTTGCCGTCAGGCTGAACGAACGGGGCTGGCCCGGGGTGTAGCGGAAGCCGGACTTGTTGATGGCCGCCACATAGGTCTTGTCGGCCAGGTTGTAGGCGTTCAGCTGCAAGTCGAGGTTCTTGTTGACGGGATACGTTGCCATGGCGTCGAAGACCCAGTAGGCATCCACGCGGGCCGGCGTGCCGACGGCGCCGTCGGTGCCGCGCAGCATTTCACCCACGTAACGCGCGCCGCCGCCGATCTTCAGGCCAAATGGCAGCGTGTACGAGGTCCAGCTGGTGAACGCCTGTTTCGGCGTGTAGCTGAGGTTATTGATGCCGCTGGCCGTGACCACCTTGCCCGACTCGACCTTGGTATTCATGCGCGTGTAGCCGGCGCTGACCAGCCAGTTCGGCATGATCTCGCCCACCACGCCCAGTTCCAGGCCTTCCACGCGCTTCTTGCCGGTCTGATAGTAAATGGTGGGGATGACGGGATCCTGTTCCACTTCATTCTTGACGGTGGTCTGGTAGACGGCGGCCGACAGCGACAGTTTTTGCTTCAGGAAGTCCCACTTGGTGCCGATTTCCTTGGTGAGGGTTTCTTGCGGGTCATAGTTCGGGTTTTGCGCGCTGCTGGCGCCGCTGCTCAGGGCGAAGTTGACGCCAGGCGGCGCTTTCGACGTGGCCAGCAAGGCATACACGCTGCTGTCCGGCGTCGGCTTGTACATGGCCGAGATCTTGCCGTTGGCCAAGGTGTCGCTCAGGGTCAGGTGGGTGGGAATCGGCGTGCCCACTGGCAATGGCTGTACCGCTGGCGGCGTCACGGCCGCTTGCAGGGCGACGGCGTCATACGTGGTGTTGAAGTGGTCGAAACGCACGCCGCCGTTGAAGATCCACTTGTCGCCGAATTTGACGGTGTCGAATACATACAGGCTTTGCGTGTTGACTTCGCCTTCGGTGTAGGCGCCGCTGCGCACGGGGTTGTGGCCGGTGACGGGGTCGCGCGGGTTCGGCCGGTACAGATTGGCGTCCGGCAAGGTACCCAGGCTGGCGGGCACATAGCTGTAGTTGGTCTGCTTTTCGCTGGTGAACTCGGCGCCGGCCACCAGCGAGTGCTTGAGCACGCCCGTGTCGAATTGCGCGCTGACCACGGTCTGGTTGGTCAGGATCGTGTTTTCCTGGTCCTTGACGGTGCGCAGCGAGCGCGCCAGGGTCCAGGTCGACGGATCGGTGGCGACCGGCGTCTTCAGGTTGGCGGTGCTGCCCATGAAGGCCGTCAGCAGGTAGTCCTGCTTGGTCTTGCCGTAGCGCGTGGTGTTTTGCAGCTGCACATTGGGCGAGAAATCATGGTCGATGCGCAAGGTGCCCATGTCGGCCTTGATTTTGTCGTAGTCCGCAGTGGAGCCGTAGAAATTCTTCGGGTTGACCTTGGCTGCGCTATTCAGGTAGGTACGGATGACCTTGTTCGTTTGCGTGATGGTGTCCGGCGTCGAGTAGTCGGGCAATCCGATGGTGGGCACGCCGCCGTCGGGTACGTTGTCCTGGTCTACGTGCAGGTAGCTGGCCGTGATGCGTGTTGGTTTACCGATGCCGAAGGTGACGGTGGGCGCGAAGGCCCAGCGCTTGTTCTTGACTTCATCGCGCGCCGGGTTGCCGCTGTCCTGCGTCATCAGGTTCAGGCGCAAGGCTGTGCCCGAGTCGGTGTCGAGGATGCGGTTCCAGTCGGCCGTGGCGCGCTTCTGCTTGCCGCTGCCCGCCGTCAGCAGGGAATTGAATTTGTTTTCCATGGTGGCCGTCTTGCTGACCAGGTTGATCGAGCCCGTGGGCGAACCGCGGCCGCTGTCCGTGCCCGCCGGGCCCTTCAGCACGTCGATCTGTTCGATGTTGAAGACGTCGCGCGAGATGGAGCCCACGTCGCGCACGCCATCGACATAGATGCTGCCCGACGAGTCGAAGCCGCGCATGTAGACGGCGTCGCCCGTGTTCGTGTTGCCGTTTTCACCGAGGAAAAAAGTGCCGACGCCTGGCGTGTTGCGCAGCGCGTCCGTCAGGGTCAGCGCGCCTTGCTGTTCGATCAATTCCTTCTTGATCACGACGATGGTTTGCGGCGTATTGACCAGCTCTTCCGTGTATTTCGGCGACGACGCTTTTTCGGCCTTGAAATCATTTTCCTTGGAGCCCACGACCTTGATTTCGTTCAGGGTTTGCTGCGATGCGGGGGCGCTTTGGCCGGCCGGATCGGCCGCTTGGGCGGCGACGGGCAGCAGCATCACGGCCAGGGCGGCGCCGATGTGCTGGTTGAAACGGTTGGGGGCGTGTTTGCGGCTCTTGATTGCCATCTTGCTCTCTCGATAAGGTCAGGGTAGTGGTTCCTGGCTGGCGCTGCGCGGTGCAATGGCACGCGGACAAGTGGCTGGCGGTGGAGACGGGGTGTGGGACATTGTAATAATTGGGCGCTATTCCGTAAATGAGAATCGTTATCAGTCTCGTTTACACAACGGATTACAGGTATCGGAAAAAAAACACTGTGATGCCGCATGAATGCTTGCTTTGCCGGCGGGCCGCTGCTACGCGCGCAAGCGTCCGGCAGCGGGAGTATGATGAGCAACCTTTACAATTGACTGCCAGCATGCTCCACACTCCCGATGCCTTTGTTCCCCTGATCGATGCGCCCGAACCGGCCCCGGCCTTTGACCTGACGCTCACGTTTGTGTTTCACCGGGGGCGGCTGCTGTTGCGTACGCCCCAGTTGCTCTTGCCCACAGCCGTCGAGGTGGTGGCGCTCGGCATCGACTTGAGCCGCGCCCAGCCCGTGGGCCTTTGGCAGGGCCGCTATTGCCAGACCGTCTGGGCCGATGAGGAAGCGTTGCCCGCCGATGGCGGCCTGGCCTGGCATGGCATGCGCAGTTTGTTCAATGCCGTCGACGACGGTTTCCTGGGCTTGGCCAGCCGCGCCGTGCAGCTGGCCGAATGGGCGCGCACGCACCGCCATTGCGGCGTGTGCGCCACGCCCATGCAGCGCATGCGCGGCGAGCGCTGCTTTACGTGCGCCGCTTGCGGCATGCTCGCGTACCCGCGCATTTCGCCCGCCATGATGGTGTTGATACGCAAGGGCGACCAGGTGCTGCTGGCCATGCACAAGCACTCGCCGTCGCAACGCTTCAGTCCGCTGGCCGGTTTCCTGGAAGCGGGCGAATCGATCGAGGAAGCCGTGCACCGCGAAGTGATGGAAGAGGTGGGCTTGCGCGTGCACAATCTACAGTACTTCATGAGCCAGTCCTGGCCGTTTCCCCATTCGCTGATGATCGCGTTTACGGCCGACTACCTCGATGGCGACATCCGCCTGGACGAGAACGAGATCGCCGAGGCGCGCTGGTTCGGCCCCGGCGACGCGTGGCCGGAAGCGACGTCCAGCGTGTCGATTTCCGCGCTGCTGGTGCAGGCGCACCGTCCGCCGGCGCAGTAGGAAAGCAGCGGCTGCTCAGGCAGCCTGCCACATTTTCTATATACTGGCGGCAATTGCAAATTTTAGGGTGTTTTAGCATGTCTCAAGAAGAATTCTCCGAAAACGACTGGCGCCGGCTGATCAGCAGCTTTGGCGAAGACCCGCAGCGTCCTGGCTTGCTGGAAACGCCGGCGCGCGTGGCCAAGGCCTGGAAGCACTGGACGTCGGGCTATGGCCAGGATCCGGTCGATTTGCTGAAAGCCTTCGAAGACGGCGCGGAGCAGTACAACGAGCTGATCGTGGTGCGCGGCATCCCCGTCTACAGCCATTGCGAACACCACCTGGCGCCGTTCTTCGGCAAGGCCACCATCGGCTACGTGCCCAATGGCAAGATCGTCGGCCTGTCGAAGCTGACGCGCCTGGTCGACTGCTTCTCCAAGCGCCTGCAAGTGCAGGAACGCATGACGATGCAGATCGCCAATGCGCTGATGGAAGTGCTGGAACCGAAGTCGGTGGGCGTGGTCGTGCGCTGCCGCCACCTGTGCATGGAAAGCCGCGGCATCCGTACGCCGGGCGAAGAAACCATCACCTCGGCCATGCTGGGTGAGATGCAGCCGAACCTGGCGCTGCGCACGGAATTCCTGGCCCTGGCGCGCGAAAGCTGATTTTCGGCGACGATGCAGGACGAAGGCGGCTGATGCCGCCTTTTTTTATGGCTTGCCCGATTCCCGTTCCGCCAGGTAACGGGCGGGCGGCTTGCCCACGGCCTTGCGGAACATGGTGACAAAGCCACTGGTGTTTTCGTAGCCGAGTTCCAGCGCCACCGCTTTCACGCTGTGGCCTTGCGCCAGCCGCTGCAAGGCCAGGATGACGTGCAATTGCCGGCGCCAGCGGCCCACGCTCATGCCCATTTCCTCCAGGGATTGCCGGGTCATGCTGCGCTCGCTCATGCCGATGCGGCTGGCCCATTCGGCCAAGGTGCTTTTATCGGCCGGCTGCGCCAGCAGCAGGGAAGCGAGGCGGCGCAGGCGCGCATCGCGCGGTATCGGCAAATGCAAGTCTTCCACGGGCGCGGCCGCCAGCTCATCGAGCAGAGTCGCCACCAGGCGTTCCTGCGCGCCGTGCAGCGCATACAGGGTGGGGAAACTGGCCGCCTTGGCGATCAGTTCGCGCAGCAGGGGCGAGACGGCCACGGTGCAGCAGACGGCCGGCAGGGCCGGCGCCATGGCTGGCTCGACAAACAGGCAATAGCATTCGGCTTCGCCCACGCCCTGCGCCGCATGCATCAGGCCGCCCGGTATCCACACGGCGCACTGGGGCGGCACGATCCACACGCCGCTTTCTACCTCGCAATGAATCACGCCCCGCGTGGCATACAGCAGCTGTCCCTTGCGGTGCTGGTGCGGCGCCTGCTCCGCGTCTTCGCGCACACTGGCCAGGCCCACGGCCAGCAGCGGGCGCAGCACGCCATCGACGTCGAAATCGAAGATGGAGGCGGCGGCGTCCAGGCCCAGGTGGGCCGTCAGCATGCTGGGCAACAATGGATGGGGCATGCGGTGTTGGCTGGATTGAATAATATTGTGGCTATTTTATGCAATGACGCGCAACGCCGCCAACGGTATCGTGTGGCTATCCGCAGCCCCGCTTCAACGGCAACCGCCGCCGCCAGTGTTCTGATGAAGGTGAGGAGGAACGGCAACCCCTTGAAGGAGTCATCCCATGCAACTCGATTTTTCCACATTTCCCCTCGTCTGGATGCGCCGCGACAGCGCGTCCAGCCTCCAGGCCGATGCCTTGTTCGCGCAATTCGACGCGCTGCTGGCGCGCCGGCAGGCGTTTGTCATCCTCAGCGAGGAAGGCTTTGACGAAGACGGGCATGAGCACCCGCAGGAAGAGCGCAAGCGGGCTTCACTGTGGATGAAGCAGAACAAGGCTGCCATCCGCGCCTATATCCAGGGCATGGTGCTGGTCGAACCGAGCGCCGCCAAGCGCCTGGCCGGCAAGGCCTTTGCCGTTTTATTCGGCAAGTTCTGGGGCTATCCCCTGCATTTCGGCACCAGCCGCGACGACGCGCTCGACATCGCCCAGCATTTGCTCAAGGCGTGGCTGCCCCCGCAACTGCCGCCGGGCGACGGCAGCACGGCCGCGCATCAGTAGCGGTATTCGCTGACCAGATGCTTGGTGAAGTTGTACTTGCTGCCGCCGTCGAGCAGGTCGACCAGGCGTTTCGGTGCCGAGGCCGACATGAAGGCGTCGGCTGCGCCGCCCGTGCTGCGGAACTTCATGCCGGGGCTGAGGATCTGGTTGGCGCCGATCTTCAGGTGCTGGAAGCTCTTGGTCTTTTCATTGTTGAGGATGAAGTGCAATTCCTGCTTGAAGGTCAGGAAGGGAATCTTCAGCCACCAGCCTTCGTCCGTGCCATAGCTGGCGACGCTGGCAAAGTGCGTGTTCTTGTCCGTCAGCGTGGGTTTGCCCAGGCGGTCGTTGATGCGTTTCATGGCTTCATTCTTGGTCATGCTGTTCTTTCGTGTGTCGATCTATGCGGCGTGCATTCTGACACAGGCGCGCCGCCGCGTGCCGGGGAATGCATCACAGTAGCAAAATCAGCGAGCCGAGCACGATCAGGCCGCCACCGAGGGCCCCTTTCAGGGTGAACGGCTCGCCCAGCACCAGCCAGCCGGCCAGCATCACCAGCGCCACGCTGAGCTTGTCGACGGGCGCCACCAGCGAGACGGGTCCCAGTTGCAGCGCGCGGAAATAACATAGCCACGACAGCCCCGTGGCCACGCCCGAGGCGATCAGGCAGGTCCAGCCCACCCAGTTGCCGCCGCTGGGGCGCTGCCACTCCGCGCGCAGCGAGATGATGGCGGCCGTCACCAGCAGGATGACGCCCGTGCGTATCAAGGTGGCCATATTGCTGTTCAGGTGGGCGACGCCCAGCTTGCCCAGGATGGCCGTCAGGGCCGCAAACACGGCCGACAGGATGGCAAAGCCTTGCCAGCTCATGGTGGTCGACATGGCACTCCTTGCGCGGTGGGGAATGGCAATGACTGTAGCGTAAAAGAACGGCGGCCGCTGGCCCATTTTTATTGCAACGCAACACCAATTCTCATCAATTGTCGCAACGCATTAACAACACCGGGAAAAATTCATTGCTTCCCGGCATTGTAAATATTGGTCGTTCGAGCGTATGCTGGAGCAGTCTGAACGGTGCCGCCAGAGCACCGTCGCCGCCGCATTCCTGGCCTGCAGAGCTGGAAGCGGGCCACGCCCCATCGCCGCAAATAGATAGTTGGAGACACAGCATGAAGAAATTGACGTTCCAGCAGAAGTTATGGATTCCCCTGATTTGCAGCCTGTTGTGCATCACCGTTATTTTTGTCTATAACGCCCTGGAAATTCGCAAGATCCGCATCGAAGAGCGCAGCGCCGACCTGAGCAATGCCGCCGACCTGGGCCTGGGCGCCGTCAAGATGTTCGGCGACCTGGCCGCCAGCGGCGCCCTGACGAAGGAAGAGGCGCAAAAGCAGGCCACGGCCGTCATCAAGAGCATGCGCTTTGGCGAGACCGGTTATTTGTCCATCATCAACCTCGATGCCGTCGTCGTGATGAATCCCGCCGCGCCGCAAACCAACGGCAAGAACATGTCGGATTTCAAAGATGCCAACGGTACCTATCTGTACCGCGACATCGTTACCGTCGGCAAGAGCGATGCGGGCAAGGGTTTCGTCCACTATTATTTCCCCCGTCCGGGCCAGAAGAATCCGGAACCGAAGATGAGCCGCGTGGTGGCCTACAAGCCGTGGGCCTGGACCCTCGTCGTGGGCGTGTACATGGACGATATCGACGCGGCCTTCCGCCAGTCGCTGATCACTTCGCTGGGCGTGCTGCTGCTGGTGTGCGCCTTGCTGGCCGCCGTCGTCGTGGCCATCAACCGCAGCCTGCGCCATGCGCTGGGCGGCGACCCCGAGTATGCGGCCGACGTGGCCGAAAAGATCGCCAACAACGATTTGAGCGGCGCCGTGCGCACGCATGCCAACGACCGCCACAGCGTGCTGTATGCGATGAAAACCATGCAGGCCAACCTGGTCGACGCGATCAGCGAAATCCGCCACAGCGCCGAGACGATTGCCACGGCATCGAGCGAGATTGCCAGCGGCAATATGGACTTGTCGGCGCGCACGGAAATGCAGGCCAGTTCGCTGGAAGAAACGGCCGCCTCGATGGAGGAACTGACCTCGACCGTGACGCAAAACGCGGGCAACGCCGTGCAGGCAAATGAGCTGGCGCAGTCCGCTTCCGCCGTGGCCCGCCAGGGCGGCGCCGTGGTGGCGCAAGTGATCGGCACCATGGACACCATCAACGCTTCGTCGCGCAAGATCGTCGACATCATCGGCGTCATCGATGGCATCGCGTTCCAGACGAATATCCTGGCCTTGAACGCGGCCGTGGAAGCGGCGCGCGCGGGCGAGCAGGGACGCGGCTTTGCCGTCGTGGCGTCGGAAGTGCGCAATCTGGCCCAGCGGTCCGCTGGCGCGGCAAAGGAAATCAAGGAACTGATCGGCGCTTCCGTCGACAGCATCGCGGCCGGCAGCACCCTCGTTGCACAGGCGGGCACGACGATGGATCAGGTGGTCGCGTCCGTCTCGCGCGTGACCGACATCATGGCCGACATCACGGCTGCCTCGCACGAGCAAAGCACGGGCATCGGCCATGTGAACCAGGCCATCACGGAAATGGATAGCGTGACGCAGCAAAATGCGGCCCTGGTGGAAGAGGCGGCGGCAGCGGCGTCCAGCATGCAGGACCAGGCGGCCGTGCTGGCGCAGCTGGTGGCGCGCTTCAAGCTGTCGGCGCAGGAGCCGGGGACGGCGCCGCGCCTGGCGGCCGCTTCGGCTGCCGCGCCGCGCGCCGTGGCAAGAAAGCCGCTGCGCAGCCTGGCGGCGCGCTAGAAGTTTCGCCCAGGACTTATTGGGCGGGTGCCGCCGCTGGCGGCGCCGGCTCGAATTCCAGCTTGTCATCGACGACCACGAATTGCCCGACTGGCTGGCCCAGGTCGGCTTTCGGGTCGTTTTCCATTTCCGTCAGCTCATTGCAGGTATTCGTTTCCGCCTGCCACAGCTGCTTGCCCATGCGGATATTCCACACACCCTCGCCGGCCGCAAACAGCTCGACCTTGATGTCGGCTGGCGCATCCGTCGACAGCGTATGCAGGCGCTGGCATTGCGGCAGATTGGTGGCCATCAGCTGCACTTCCACGGTATCTTGCCAAAAATAACGTTGCTGGCGGCGCACGGTCAGCGAGTGGTCCTGGCCGTCGAACAGGTAGATGGCGAAGTCCTGGACACAGCCTGACAGCAGGACGGACAGCATGACGATCAGGAGTTTGCGCATGGTCGGCTTTCTTTGTTTGTGCTCTGGAATGTCGGGATGCCTGCGTGAGGCTGCGAGTGGGCGCTTGCCTCGCTTGGGCGCCGTCTTGTTTTTCGCTTACGTGGCATTATATCCATGCACACCAGTTGCGGCGCGACAATAGTTTTGCAGAGTCCGCCCGCTTTACTTATCTACCTGGAAAGACCACGATGATCGACCTCTATTACTGGACCACGCCCAACGGGCACAAAGTGACGATGTTCCTGGAAGAAGCGGGCATCCCGTACACGCTCATTCCCGTGCATATCGGCAAGGGCGAGCAGTTCACGCCCGAATTTCTCGCCATTGCGCCGAACAACCGCATCCCCGCCATCGTCGACCAGGCGCCGGAAGATGGCGGCGCGCCCCTGTCCCTGTTCGAGTCGGGCGCCATTCTGCAATACCTGGCCGAGAAAAGCGGGCAATTCCTGCCGGCCGATGTGCGCGGCCGCGCCGAGGTGATGCAATGGCTGTTCTGGCAAATGGGCGGACTGGGTCCCATGGCCGGGCAAAACCACCATTTCGTGCAATATGCGCCCGAGCCCATCGAGTATGCGATCACGCGCTACGTGAACGAAACGAACCGGCTATACGGCGTGCTGAACAAGCGCCTGGCGGACCGTGCATTCGTGGCCGGCGACAGCTATTCCATCGCCGATATGGCGATCTACCCGTGGATCGTGCCGCATGCGCGCCAGCGCCAGAAGCTGGAAGATTTCCCGCACCTGGCGCGCTGGTTCGCGGCCATTGCCGCCCGTCCCGCCACCGTGCGTGCGTATGCGCGGGCGGCCGAGATCAATGTGCAGCCCACCGTCAGCGAGGATGCGAAAAGCGTGCTGTTCGGCCAGACGGCGAAGACGGTGGCGTGATCGACGGTCAGTTTCCTCGGTAAGTGGAAAAACCGAAAGGACTGAGCAGCAGGGGAATGTGATAGTGCTGGTCGGTCTTTTCCACGTGAAATTGCACGGGGATTTCCGGGAAGAAGGTTTCCTGTTTCAGCCGCGCATAGTGCTCGCCGGTTTTAAACACGATGCGATAGTCGCCCGCCTGCATGGGCGTATCAACGGGATACATGGCTGCGATGCGCCCCTGCGCATTCGTCACGGCGCGGCTCAATTGCTTCCAGTCATCTCCCTTCTTTTGCTCCAGGGTCACCGTCACGCCCGGCGTCGGCTGGCCGCTTTGCAAGTCGAGGATGTGCACGCTCAAGGGATTGGCGGCGGCCAGGGCCGTGCTGGACAGGCTGGCGAAAGCCAGGGCGGCGGTGATTTTTTTCAGACAGGTCATCGTTGTATCCTTCAAAGGGTGGGGGAATCGAGTTCGGGGAGGGCGGCCAGCGCCGCCTGGGCGCAGGCGCGGTCTTGCAGGGCGCCACCGCCACCGGCAACGCCGATGGCGCCGACCACGTGCCCCAGCGCCATCAATGGCAATCCGCCGCCCAGCAGCAACAGTTCCGGCACGGTGCTCAGGTTGGCCATGTCGGGATGGGTGCGGGCTGCCACGGCCAGCGCATAGGTATCGCTTTTGGTGGACAAGGCCGTGTACGCCTTGCGCCGGCTGGCTTCCGTGTTGTGCGGCCCGACGCCATCGGCGCGCTGCACGGCGACGACATTGCCGCCATGGTCCAGTATGGTGACGACGATGTGCCGGCCTTGCGTCTGGCACGCGGCCATGGCCGCGTTGGCCAGCTTGTTGGCCGCCGCCAGCGACAGGTCATTGATACTGCGCAATTGCGCGTGGGCGGGACTGGCCAGCAGGCACAGCAGGGTACTGCCGAGTAACAGGGTTTTCATGTGGCGTCCAGAGAATCAAGTGACGCCAGTATGGCCAGGCCTGCCCTACGGGAAGATGATCGCCGCATGACATTTTTATCATCCGCGGCGGCGTGCGTGCGGCGTAAAATGGGCTCATCTTCCCATTAGAAAGCCGCCATGCGCATCCTGGTCATTGAAGACGAACCGAAGACGGGCGACTATCTGCTGCGCGGCCTGGCCGAGTCCGGTTTCACGGTGAGCCTGGCGCGCAACGGCCGCGACGGCCTGCACATGGCCGGTAGCGAGGCGCCCGATTTGATCGTGCTCGACGTCATGCTGCCCATCATGGATGGCTGGCAAGTCTTGCGCGCGCTGCGCCTGCAGGAGGGCGGCGCGGATGTGCCCGTCATCTTCCTCACGGCGCGCGACGAGGTGCAGGACCGCGTCAAAGGGCTGGAACTGGGCGCCGACGATTACCTGGTGAAACCGTTTGCGTTTGCCGAACTGGTGGCGCGCATCCGCACCCTGCTGCGCCGGGGACCACCCCGCGAAGACGACGTGATCCGCATCGGCGACATGGAAATCGATGTGATGAAACGCAAGGTCAGCCGGCAAGGCCAGCGCATCACCCTGACGGCCAAGGAATTCGGCTTGCTGCATTTATTGGCGCGGCGCCAGGGCGAAGTGCTGTCGCGCTCCATCATCGCCTCGCAAGTGTGGGACATCAATTTCGAGAGCGATACCAACGTCATCGACGCGGCCATCCGCCGCCTGCGCAGCAAGCTCGACGATCCGTTCGAACCCAAGCTGATCCACACCTTGCGGGGCATGGGCTATGTGTGCGAATTGCGCGCGCCCACTGCTCCCGACAGCGGCGCGGCCGCATGAAGCTGGCGCAACTCCGCCGCTCGCTGACCCTGCGCGTCACGCTCGTGTTCGTGCTGATCGTGGCGCTCGTGTCGGCCGGGCTGGGCATGCATCTGTACCGCTCGTTCGTCGCGGAAATCGAACGCCGCGACGATATCTTGTTGCTGGGTAAATTGCGGCAGATCCAGCAGCTATTGGGCAATGCCGGCACCCTGGACATCATCCGCGAGCGGCCCCAGTATTTCCGCGACACCATGAGCGGGCAAGAAAATTCCCTGGTCCGCATCGTGCGCGCCGATGGCACGCGATTGATCGATGTCAATCCGCACGGCGAGGCGGTGGCGCATCCTGTGCCCGTGGCCGTCGATGCCCCCGTCACGGCTGGCGACATCGTCAGCTGGACCAGCCGCGACGGCTATCCTGCCCGGGTCGTGGCGGCCAGCGCGCGCATTGGCGACCCCGCGCAGATGGCCGATATTTCCGTCGCCCGGGTCTACGGCGACCGTACGGCCATGTTTGCCGCCTACCGCTGGCAGATCGTCGTGTCGGTGGCCGTCAGCGCGCTGGTGGCGGCGCTGCTGGCCAGCGTGATGCTGTTGCGGGGACTGGGGCCGCTGCGCAATATTGCCGCCCATGCGGCCTTGGTGCGGCCGGGCAAGCTAGGCCAGCAGCTGGAGGCACGTGGCGCGCCCACGGAACTCCTGCCCCTGATTCAGGCGCTCAATGCCATGCTGGCGCGGCTGCAGGAAGGGTATGCGCGGCTGTCGCAGTTTTCCGCCGACCTCGCGCATGAATTCCGCACGCCCGTGACCAATCTGCTGGGACAAAGCCAGGTCATGCTGGCCCGTCCCCGCAGCGCGCACGAGTATGAACAGCTGGTGTCGTCGAATGTGGAAGAGCTGGAACGGCTGTCGCGCATGATCGACAGCATGCTGTTTCTGGCGCGTGCGCAGCAAGATGAAATGGTGCTCGTCAAGCAAGTCTTGCCCGTGCAGGACGAGTTTGTGCGCCTGGCCGATTTCTTTGAAGGCTTGACCGAAGAGCGGGGGCTGGCGCTGGCCTGCCACGGCAGCGGCGAGGTCACGGCGGAACCGCAACTGCTGCGCCGCGCGCTGGGCAATTTGCTGTCGAACGCGATCCGCCACGCGGCGCCGGGCAGCACCATCCTGCTGCGTTCGCACGCGACGAACGAGGGCGTGGAATTGAGCGTGAGCAACCTCGGTCCCGCCATTCCCGCGCGCCACTTGCCGCACCTGTTCGACCGTTTCTACCGCGCCGACCCCGCCCGCAGCGATTCGGCCGCTTCCACGGGCCTGGGCCTGGCCATCGTCACGGCCATCATGCAATTGCACGGCGGCAGTGCGACGGTGGCGTCCGACGCGGCCGCCACGACGTTTACCTTGATGTTTCCGCTCCAGCAGCGCGGCGCGTAGGCCGGATTAGGCGGGGCCGCCGAGGCCAAGGGCCGTAATCCGACGCAGTGTTGGCGGCAGCGTAGATGTCGGATGACGCACGGCGTTGCCGCACCAATCCGACCTGCGCAGTAACGCATTGCCGTCAGCCCATCTCCACCAAAAACTCATGCATGCCCGTATGCGGCAATTGCGCGCACGCGGATGTAAAGTGCGGCAGCTGTCCCCACAGCAGCGGGTTGCCGACGACGTACACATGATGCTGGGCGCGCGTGAGGGCCACGTTGAGCAGGTTCGGCGTGGCGGCTGCCCATTGCGCGGCGCCGGCCGTGCTGTCGTCGGCGCCGAGGACCAGCATCACCACGCTTTGTTCCTTGCCCTGGAAGGTGTGCACGGTGCCTACCATCTGGATGCTCCACTGGCGCAATTCGCGCGCCGTCGGCGCCTTGCCATAGCCGAGGCGGCGGTCCCAGTCCATATCGATGATGCGCGAACGCAATTCGTTGCGCACAGCCTTGAAGGGCGTGATCACGTACATGTCCGGCAACTTGCCGTCGCGGCGGTACAGTTTCAGCAGCACTTCCAGCACGAAATCGAGCTGCACGGGCACCACCTGCTTGTAGCTGACGGGGCCAGCGGCGTCGATCCAGCGGCTCGGGCCCCGCGTGAGCCCACGCGCGCCGGCCGGCGGCGTGCGCTCAGCCAGCCCGTAGACCATCTTGTCTTCGTAGGCGATGCTGTTGGCCAGCGAAAACATCGGTTCCACGCAGCGGCGGTGCACGCGCAGGGGGCTGCCTATCCACAAGGGTTTTTCGCTGCTGGCGCCGACGACGGCGCCATAGCGGTTGGCCTTGTCGGCCAGGGTCTGCACGGAAACGGCCGTTGGCGCGTAACTGCCATCGCGCGTGTGCGGCGACAGGGCGGACAAGGTTTGCACGAGGCGGCCCGGCACCGTGAACACGGGTTCGATCTGCAGCGGGTCGCCCACGACGACGGCGCGCTTGGCGCGCCACAGGCTGCCCAGCGCCGTTTGCGGTGGTGCCTGGCCCGCTTCATCGATGAACAGCCAGCCCAGCGATTCGGGACCCATGCCCTGGAACTGGCGCGCGAACGAGGCGAACGTGGTCGACACGACGGGCACCACCATGAACAGGCTGTGCCACACCATGGCGATGTGCGACTGGTCGTAGGCGCGCTTGTTTTTCAGCAACTTGGAGACGGCCAGCAAGTTGCCGCCAAATCCAGGTCCGCCTTTTTTTGCCACCTCGGCCAGCCAGGCTTCGTGCAGGGCCAGGGCCTTGGAAAACAGGCGCGAGCGCAGGCGGGCCAGCGCCGGTTCATGCCACAGGCCGCCAATTTGCAGGGCATCGCCGTCCAGCTCGTCCAGGGTGGCCGGCGCGATGATAGTGGGAAAGCGCATGCGCGCGCGGCGCAGCAGTTCCGTGCTGTCATCCCATTCGCGCTGGCGCGACTGCGCCGTGCGCAGGGCAATGTGCAGGCTGTTGCGGGCGCGCTCGCAGCGCGGTTCCAGTTCGCCCTTCAGCAGCAGCTTGATGGCGGAGACGTCGCGCGCAGCCTGGCGTTGCGCTTCGGCATTGGCCACGACGGCGTCCTTGTAGGCACGCGCCGGGGCCGTGCGGAACAATCGGGCAAAGAAGCCGGGTTGCGTCAGCGCCACCAGGCGTTCTTCTTCCAGCAGTTCCTTCTTGCTGGCAAGCAGGGTGTCCTGCTGCGCCAGCGCGCCGGCCAGGGCGCCGTTGGCTGCATCCATTTCGTGCTCGGCGGCAATCAGCGCGTGCTGGCTGGCCTCGATGAAATCGGCTTCCGTGCACGTGCCCACGGCTTGCCACAGGGCAGCGTACTGGGCATGCTCGGCCAGGGCCTTTTCCACCACGTGTTCCGTTTCGCGAAACTCGCGGGCCGCCTGGGCAAAGCTGACGCCCTGGTAGCTGGCCAGCCATTGGCGGATATTCTGCGCGTTTGGCGTCTTGCGTGGCGTGTTTTTGTCCCAGTCGTCGTCATAGAAATTGCTGACGAAGCGGCGGCGGTTCGCGTTGTTGCCCAACGCGCAGGACATCAAGCCCCATGGCGCTTCCTGTTCGGCCAGGGCGCGGTTGGCGCCATTGCCGTCGGCCACGACCCGGCGCGCCACGCTTTCGAAATAGCGCGTGCGTGCCCATTCCTTGCCCAGTTGCTTGGGTTTAGGTAAATCGCCAGAAATATTTTCCACCGCCGCATTGTTCGACGAGGCGACGACCATTTCAAAGCCCGTCAGTTCCGGGCGCAAGCGGGCGATGGTGATGGGGTCGCGCACGCCTTCGAAAGCCACGGCCACCTTGCCGATGAAGGCGTCGGCAGCGCGGTCCAGGCAGGACAGCACGGCGGCGCGGCGCACGATGTTGTCGGCGAACAATTCACGCAATAACGTCGTCTTGCCCGTGCCCGGCGGGCCGTTGACGGAAAAAATGCCCCGCTCGTGCAAGCCCGTGCGCGCGCCGTGGATGGCGAACTGCTGCATCAGGCTCATGGCGTAGCTGGCGTCTTCCAGCCAGTGTCCACGGTTCATGTTGGCGGGATTGAGCATGGCGGCCAGCGCCTGGCGTCCGGCCGGGCTGTACAGGTCGATGCGCTCATCCTGCGCCAGCGGCGTCAGATAGGCGGCCACGGTGGCTGGCAGCTTGCCGCCGCGCAAGGCGCGGATGATCTGCTCCAGGTCATCGAGGTAAAAACTGTTGAGGATATCGATGCGTGGTTCCACCGCGTCGCCAAAGTCCAGGGTGCGGTTCTGGCTCGTTTCCGCCAGGTCGGCTTCCGTCACGGCCGCGCGTTTCTTGCGCGTGCGCAATTCCAGTACGGCCAGCGGCTGGCCTGCCGACGGGTGGAAGCCGGCCCAGTCGCGCAGCAGGTCGGCCAGCGCGGCGATCTCCATGCCGGACAGGGGAGACGAGACATTGCCGGCTTCGTCTGTTATCTGCTGCGCCGCGCGGCTTGCCGCGAAGTTGCGCAGGCTGTCTTGCAGCGCCAGCTGGCTGCCGCTGAAGGCGTCCAGGCTCAGGCCCGACCAGTCCGGCGTGCGGGCGCGGCCCAGCGCCCACGGCAAGGTCGACACGGATACGGGATCGAACTGCGGCTCGCCCAGCGCATTGAGGGACAGGCGGGCAAAGCACGAGCGTCCCAGCAATTCTGTTTTTTCTGTTTCGGCAATGTTTTCCGGGCCGATGGGGGCGGGACAGGCCTTGTTGATTTCAGCCTTGTCGAACACGCCGAGGAACAGGCTAAAGCCGTCGATTTCGCGGTCGGACGGGACTTGCCATTGCGTGGCGAACTGCGGCGGCAAGTGCGCCAGCTGTTCGCGGTGGAGGAGACGCACGGTGGACTGGTCTTCAACGTCCGTGATTTGATTCAGGTCAAACGGGATAAAGAATTCGATCTTGTGCCAATACTCCAGGATAGCCAGGAGGCGCTGCTGTTCTGCCTGATTCATGATGACCAATATTTTGTAAAGCGAGCGAGGATTGTAAAGCGTATGCGCGGTGCACGTTTTGCACTTTTGTCTATTGCGCGGCCTTTGCCGCAAAAAAAGTGCGGTTTGCAGACGAAAAAAAGCCAGGCAGCAACTTCCTGCCTGGCCTGCGCGTCGAGGGGACGTGCTTATTGCTTAAAACTCTTCCCATTCGCTCTCGGCGCCGGCAGTGTTGCGGCGCGCCGGTGCGGCGGCCACGGCCTGGCGCACGGGCGCCTTGCGGGCCACGGGACGCGCCGGCGCGGCGATACGGCTGCGGGCGGCGGCCAGTTTGACGGCGGGTTGATGTGCTGCAACGGCGTTGCCCGTCTTGAAGAAGCCCACCACATGCGCCAGCTCGCCCGCCTGTTCCTGCATGCTTTGCGAGGCGGCTGCCGCTTCTTCCACGAGGGCCGCGTTTTGCTGCGTCACTTCATCCATCTGGGCAATGGCCATGTTGATCTGTTCGATGCCGATGGTCTGCTCGTGCGTGGCGGACGTGATTTCGCCCATGATGTCGGTGACGCGCACGATGCTGTCGACGATGTCGCCCATGGTCTGGCCCGCTTCATTGACGAGGCGCGAACCCGTGTCCACGTTGGCGACGGAGGCGGCGATCAGCTCCTTGATTTCCTTGGCGGCCGAGGCCGAGCGGTGCGCCAGGTTGCGCACTTCCGTGGCCACGACGGCAAAGCCACGGCCCTGTTCGCCTGCGCGCGCCGCTTCCACGGCCGCGTTCAAGGCAAGGATGTTGGTCTGGAAGGCGATGCCGTCAATGACGCCGATGATGTCGACGATCTTGCGCGACGATTCATTGATGGTGCCCATGGTGTCGACCACTTGCGAGACGATGCTGCCGCCGCGTACGGCCACTTCCGACGCGCTTTTCGCCAGCTGGTTTGCCTGGCGTGCATTGTCCGCATTCTGTTTCACGGTCGACGTCAGTTCTTCCATCGACGATGCCGTTTCTTCCAGCGAACTGGCTTGCTCTTCCGTGCGCGACGACAGGTCGAGGTTGCCGGCGGCAATTTCGCTCGACGCCGTGGCGATGGCATCCGTGCCGTGACGCACTTGCGCCACCACGCCCAACAGGCTGTCGTTCATGGCTTTCAGGGCGCCCAGCAGGCGGCCCGTTTCATCGCTGGAATTGACGACGATGTGCGAGGACAAGTCGCCCGACGCCACGGTTTCGGCCACGCTGACTGCCGCATTGATGGGGCGGGTGATCGAGCGCGTGATGATCCACGCCACGAAGGCGCCCAGCAGCACGGCCAGGCTGCCCAGGGTAAGCATGAAGGCGCGCGCGCTGGCGCTCAGCGTCTCGGCGTCCGTTGCCGCCTGCGCCGCCTGCTCGCCCTCATACGCGACCAGGCTGTCGAGCGCGCCCAGTACGCGTTTCAGGCTCGGTGCCGCCTGCTGCGTCAAAAAGGCGATCGCTTCTTCCGTCTGGCCCGCATTGCGCAGCTCGATGACCTTGTTGTTCAGCGGCGCGCCCGATTTCAGGGCCGCGTCCAGTTCGGCCATCAGCGCCGTTTCCTTGTCCGTCGAGATTTTCTTTTGCAAGGTTTCCTTGGCGGCGCCGTATTTCTTGCGCGCTTCGCCGATCTTTGCCAGTTCCGCCTGCACCAGCGCTTCCGTCGGCGCCACCACCACGCTGGTGATCGCCAGGGTAATGTTGCGCACGTTGTCGCTCATGGTGTTGGCGGCCGCCATCTTGACGTTCTTGTCGGCCACGATGTCGTGGGTACGTGCGCTCAGTTGTCCCATGGAATACAGGCCGACGAGCAAGACGGCCACCAGCAGGCCGAGGACGACAGCAAATCCGATCCCGAGCCGGGTGCCGATTTTGAATTGTGTGAGTGACATGATTGCTTTCGTGTTACGGAAGTGAGGGAAAACGTCGACAGGCCAGGGCTACGGGTTTATACGTAAGGGCGGCCAGCCTGTAATTGTTCCTCAAAATTCCGCACTGCAATACAAATACTTGTATCAAGTCCCCGAAAAGTTAAAAAATTGGTAGCAAATGAAATAAGTTGTCGTGTGGAAACAACGAGCGCGGCGCCAGCCGGAAAAATCAGCGCTGGGGAAACACGTGGCTGGCCAGGAAATCGATGAAGGCGCGCAGTTTTGGCGTCAGGTGACGGACCGGTCGGCACGCCAGCCGGGGCTGGCACTGGCGGTGTTTGGCGCTGGGCGTGATCGCGCTGAAAGCGTGGTGCTACCGCCGGCCGTCAGCTTTCGATATGGTTGGGGATGCAAAACAGTAGATCCGTATCGCCGAGGTCTACGCCCGCTTGCGACAGCAGGGTGCTGGCCTGGCCCCGGTGGTGCGTCTGGTGGTTGAAGAAATGCATGAGCAGGCTGAAAAACTCGCGCCGGTTCGGGCCCTTGCTGTTGCGGTAATCGAGCAAATGGTCGAGGTCGGTTTCCGTGATGGAAGCGGCCCAGTCCACGATGACCTGGTCCAGCCACAACCGGTGCGCATGCATGGCGGCAAAGTCCTCGGCCGCGAACAGCGGGTGCGTGAGCGAGGAGGGCGGCGTGATGGCGCGGATGGGATCGAGCAGGGGAAAGCCGGCCGGGTGTTTCGCGTAGCGCTGCAGCCACAGGGTATCGCCCACCATCACGTGGTTCAGGGTGGCCAGCAGCGAGCCAAAGAAGGCGCCCCGCTCGCGCCGCAGTTCTTCCAGCGGCAGGCCGGCGGCCGCCGCGTAGACCTTGGCATTCATCCACTGGTTGTAATCGGCCATCAGGCAAATGTGGGCGCAACGGCTCATGGTGATTCCTCCAGTGGTTGTCTGTCGTATGTTAAACGGATTTCAGGAACGCGCGTATGCCAGCGAGCAACATTTCAATGGCCATCGCCGTCAGGATCAAGCCCATCAGGCGTTCAAACGCCGTCATGACTCTTGGACCCAGCGCCCGCTGCAAGCGTTCGGCGCACAGGAAGACGGCCAGCCAGACAGCGGCCACGGCCGTCAAGCCCGCCACGTGGGCGATGACGTCGTTCATTTCATGCGAGGAAAACAGCAAGACGGTCGCCAGGGCCGACGGGCCGGCCAGCGCGGGGATGGCCAGCGGCACGATGAACGGTTCGCCGCCCATCTCGTGGTCGCTATTGCCGGCGCTGGGCTGCGGAAACACCATGCGCATGGCGATCAGGAACAGGATCACGCCGCCGCCGATGCGCAGCGCGACTTCCGACAACTGCAAGGCGTTCAGGAAGTGGCGGCCGAAGAACATAAACAGCAGCAAGATACCGAAGGCGATCATGCATTCGCGCACCACGACTTTCCAGCGCCGCTCGACCGGTACCCGTTTCAGGGCATTGACGAACAGGGAAACGTTGCCGAACGGGTCGGTGACAAGCAAGAGCAGGATAAAAGTCTGGAAAAAATTCTGTGTCATGGTGATGTGATTGAGGTCAGCACCGCTGCCAGGATGGGCGCGCTGCGATAAGGCTTGCGATGATAACAAGAGCGGCGACTATCGCCCATGATTATTGATGCATAGCAGCATTTTTTTTACGCGGCGATGACTTTTGCCTGGTAAAACGCCGTCGGCGTGGTGCCGAAATGCTTTTTGAACATGGCCGCAAACGCGCTCTGGCTCGTGTAGCCGTTGTCCATGGCCACGTCGATGACCTTGCTGCCGTGCGCCAATTGTTCCAGCGCCCGCAGCAGGCGGGCCTGCTGGCGCCACTGGCCGAAGCGCATGCCCGTCTGTTTCTGGAACAGCCGGTGCAGGCTGCGCTCGGTGATCGCCAGTTCCTGCGCCCAGTGCGCCACCGTCTGCTGTTCGCCGGGCTGTTCCATGAGCCGCGCGCAAATGCCGCGCAGGCGCGCGTCAAAGGGCAAGGGCAGATACAGGGGCAGCACGGGCAGGCTGTCGAGCTCATGCAGCAGCAATTGCAGCAAATGCCAGTCGCGGCTGCCTTCCGTGAAATCGGGCGCGATGTCGACGGCCGCCACGATCAATTGCCGCAGCAGGGGACTGATGTCGAGCACGCAACTGTGGCGCGGCAACAGCGGTGAGCTGGCGCAATCGATGAAGACCGTGCGCATCTTCACGGCGCCGCTCATGCGTACCTGGTGCGCGATGCCGGGCTGCAGCCACACGCCGCGCGTGGGCGGCACTACCCAGCGCCCGCCCTGCGCCTCGATGGTCATCACGCCCTCGATGGCATACAGCAATTGCGCATGCGTGTGGCGGTGCACGGAAATCACATGGCCGTGCGCATAGTCGATGGCCAGCGCCATGGCGCGCGCCGTGACGGGCAGCAATTCCTGAAACGCGGGAGCGGTGCAATCCATGAAAATAAGGTCAGTTTTGCGATAGGTGTGGACATCTTAGCGCGAGAAGGCGCGGCGCGCTTGCGGCATGATGGTTTCCCGCAATGATTTATGGAGCTACGCATGCCTGTGCGCGCCTATCTGTATCCGTTTTTGGCCATGCTGCTGTGGGCCGGCAACGTCGTCGTTTCGAAGCTGGCCGCGTCCAGCATCGCCCCCACGGCCATCACCTTTTACCGCCTGGTGCTGGTCTTGCTGGTGATGACGCCGTTTATTGCCCGCCCCCTGTGGCGCAACCGTGCCGCCCTTCGCCGCCAGTGGTGGCAGCTGGCCCTGTGCGGCGTGATGTCGATGGCGCTGTTCCAGAGCCTGTCCTACCGCGCCGCGGAAAGCACGACGGCCACCAACATGGCTATCGTCACGGCGCTGGCGCCCCTGATGACGGCCTTGCTCAGCGTGTTGCTGCTGGGCGAGCGATTGACACTGGGCATGGCGGCCGGCGGCGTGCTGTCGTTTGGCGGCCTGCTGTACCTGGTGGGGCGCGGCGACGTGCTGGCCTTGCTGCACCAGGGCGTGCATGCGGGCGACGCCTTGATGCTGCTGGCCTGCCTGGTATTTGCCCTGTATGGCGTGCTGCTGCGCCGCTGGCGCTTATCGATTCCCGCCTGGCAAGCCATCTATTGCCAGGCGCTGGCGGCCCTGGCCTGCATGCTGCCGCTGTTCCTGCTGTTGCCGCCCGGCAGCGCCAAGCTCGACGCCACCACCTTGCCCCTGATCGGCTATGCGGGTATCGGCTCGTCCATCGTGCTGTCCTACCTGTGGATCGAAGGGGTAAAACTGCTGGGACCGAACCGCTGCAGCATCTACGTCAACCTGCTGCCTTTGCTGACGGCCTTGCTGGCGATACTCTGGCTGCATGAAAGCATGCATGCGTACCACCTGGTCGGCGGCGGCATCTCGCTGCTGGGCGTGCTTCTGGCGCAGACGGTACAGCGGCCCCTGTGGCGCCAGCGTCCTGGCGTGTCCGGGCTTGCCTGAACGGCCATGCATAATGGCGGTTTTTCGGCAGTGGAGTTGGCATGCGGCAAACATTTTGGATGAGTACGATGACGGCGCTGCTGGCGCTGGGCGCCCTGGTGCCGGCACAGGCGGCGCGTTTCTACGAAGGCGCTCCCATGGCCTATTCCAGCGTTGTCGAGCGCCGCGACGGCGGCGTGGTGCTGGCCTTCCTGCGGGAAAATGGCGAAGTCAACGGTTACTATTGCCAGTGCAATGGCCTCAGCGACAAGCGCATGAACCTGGACAAGTATGGCAAGGCTAGCATCGCCGCCGTGTTCCAGCTTGACCTCGACAGCGAAGGCGAAACCACGTTCGTGCTCAGTCATAGTGGCGGGCGCAGTGATACCCCCTATGGCTTGCACGCCTATCGCTACGAATCCAGCGGCGGCAAAATGTTCAAGGTCGCCGCCCTGCAGCCCACCTTGGACGCCATCGTGCGCGGCGCCACATCGATGGACGAGGCGCGGGTGCGCGCCGCGCTGGCTTCGCTGCAGCTGATCGATTACAGCATCGATTACGCGCCCACGGGCGTGGCCGAGTTCGACGCCATCGAGCATGGCCACGGTACCCTGGTCGGCTATTTCAATATCGATGGCGAGTTATTGTCCAGCAAGCCGGCCGATGCACCGGCGTTTGCCTATAAAAAAACGTTCGAGGAAAAAGACGGCCATTTTCTGACCGTTACCTATCTGCTGGGCAAGGGTTGGCAGGGAGGGCACGCGTCCAGTTATCACATCAAGTGGATTACCTGGGAAACGCAGCCGCAGCGCTTTGCCGCCAGCCAGGATGGCTACTTTATCGAATATGACGTGAATTGCTGCGTGGGCAGCGTGTTTGCCCGGGGCCAGTATGCGCAGGGCAAGCGCACCGGCGTATGGTATTACGAAGAACCGCTGACCATCCGCTCGGTGGGCGCCTTTGTCGACAGCAAGGCGGAAGGACCGTGGACGTACGAAAGCGGCGAGGAAACGACGACGGGCCTGATGCGCAACGGCCAGCGCACGGGGCGCTGGGAAGTGAGCCCGGGCGTGGCAGAGTGGCGCGAGGCAGGCCAGGGCAACTACCAGGGTTTCGATACCTTTGTCCGGGACCGCCTGGACGGCCCCAGCGAGCGGCGCATCGGCACGGTGGTGCACTGGCAGGGCAACTATGTAAATGGCAAGAAGCAGGGCCCGTGGATCGAACCTGGCGGTGGCGGCAACTACGTCGATGACGTGCCGCAGGGGCCGTGGAAGAAGGCGACGCCGGACGGCGGCTGGCAAGTGTTGACCATGCGCGATGGCAAACCGGAAGGCAAGCTCGAGCAATACGGGGCCGGTGGCCAGCTGGAACTGGTCGAGCATTACCGCCTGGGCGTGCTCGAGGGGCCGATGCAGAGTTTTTATCCGGATGGCAAGCGGCGTTACCAGGGCACGTTTGTCGATGGCAAGCGCGATGGCGGGGAAACCCTGTTTTATGCCAATGGCGAACTGCCGCAATTTCACCGCAACTGGTACCAGGGCGTGCTGCATGGCGCCAGCATCGAACATTTCCAGAACGGTAAACCTAAGCAGATAGGCAATTATTACATGGGCAAGAAAACGGGCCGCTTCCAGTATTTCCGCGACGATGGCCAGCTGATCGAAGAAACCATGTATTAACTTGTTGACTAGCATAAATGGCATTCCGCCGCGACCGCGCACGTCAGCGGAATGCCAGTTCTGCGCAAAAAACATCATCCGCTTGTTACAAAGCGTGAAAATCCATGCTGGATGTTGCTACTGGTAATCTTTCCCTGTATCTTGCAGTCAGGAAATTAAAAATACGGAAAACCTCAACCCTGTTGACCTGTATTTCACTCCTGACGATATGCGCGGGCCGCCTTCCCCCCTGCCGCCGCACACGCCGTATCGACCTGTCCTGAACAATTCACGTGACCCGCCCATCTGGCGTTTGCCGCTATCTCGTCCGGCATGCGCAGGCATGGTTGCGCCCTTACCAAGGAAACTGCATGTTGTCGAACATAACAATAAAAATGCGCCTGATCGCCACCATGAGCGTGCTGGGCTTGCTGATCGCCGTACTGGGCGCCATGAGCATGATCGGGCTGAAATCGGCCAACAACAGCCTCAACGAGGTCTACAGCAATCAGCTGGCATCGACGCAAGCGATTGGCGAATCGCAAATTGCCCTGGGCCGTGCCCGTTTCACGATGGACCGCGTGATGGTGCACCCCGATGCGCCCGATGCCAAGGATACCCTGGCCCGCGCCGAACAATTCCTGGAAGCGTCGAACAAGGCCTGGAAGGTGTACCTGGCCTTGCCGCAGAGCGCGGAAGAAAAGCGCCTGTCCGACGACATGGACAAGAAGCGCAGCGATTACATGAACAATGGCGTGCTGACCATGAGCAAGGCTTTGCGTGAAGGAAATATCGCGCAAGCCGATGGCTTGATGATGAAGGGCCTCACGCCCCTGTACCGCAGCCTGGACCAGGCCGCCGAAACCTTGACGCAATACCAGGCCAGCTCGGCCGCCAAGATGTATGCGGAAAGCCAGGCCAGCTACCACACGCAAGTGACGATGGCCATTATCGGCATGGTGGTGGGCGCCTTGCTGACCATTATTTCCAGCGTCTTGCTGCTGCGCGCCATCTTCGGTCCGCTGGACCAGGCCCTGCGCCATTTCGGCGCCATTTCGGACGGTAACCTGGCCAATCACATCGTCATCACGCGCAACGATGAAATGGGCGCCTTGCTGACGGGCTTGCAGAAGATGCAGGAACGCCTGTCGACCACGGTGCGCGGCGTGCGTGACGGCAGCGGCGCCATCGCCACGGCCAGCAATGAAATCGCCTCGGGCAACCTGGATTTGTCGAGCCGTACGGAGCAGCAAGCGTCCAGCCTGGAAGAAACGGCTTCTTCGCTGGAAGAGCTGACCTCGACCGTCAAGCAGAATTCCGACAATGCGCGCCAGGCAAACCAGCTGGCCGTCTCCGCCTCGGACGTGGCCGTCAAAGGCGGCGCGCTGGTGGCGCAAGTGGTCGATACCATGGGCAGCATCAGCGAATCGTCGAAAAAGATCGCCGACATCATCGGCGTGATCGACGGCATCGCTTTCCAGACGAACATCCTGGCCTTGAACGCGGCCGTGGAAGCGGCGCGCGCCGGCGAGCAGGGGCGCGGCTTTGCCGTCGTTGCCACGGAAGTGCGCAACCTGGCGCACCGCTCGGCCAGCGCCGCCAAGGACATCAAGGTGCTGATCGAAGCGTCGGTGCAGAACGTGGGCGCGGGCAGCGCATTGGTCAGCCAGACGGGCACGACGATGGACGAAATCGTTTCCAGCATCCGCCGCGTGACGGACATCATGGGCGAAATCAGCGCCGCCGGCCGCGAACAGGAACTGGGCATCGGCCAGATCAATCAAGCCGTGGCGGAAATGGATACCGTGACGCAGCAGAATGCGGCACTGGTGGAAGAAGCGGCAGCCGCGTCGGAATCCATGCAGGAGCAGGCCGCGGCGCTGGCCGAGATGGTCAGCATTTTCAAGCTCGACGCCAACCATAGCGGCCCGGCTGCCGCCAAGCCTGCCTTGCGCAAGCCTGTCGTGGCCGCCACCAGCACGGCCTTGAAACGCCCGGCGCTGCACCTG
Source organism: Janthinobacterium violaceinigrum (assembly GCF_009208555.1). Lineage (GTDB taxonomy): Bacteria > Pseudomonadota > Gammaproteobacteria > Burkholderiales > Burkholderiaceae_D > Janthinobacterium > Janthinobacterium violaceinigrum. Next base: position 157,090 of record NZ_WFLI01000008.1, read on the forward strand.
GCGCCAGCCCGCGCGGCGGCAGCACCTGCTGCCGCCAAACCGCGTCCGGCCAAGCCAGCCGCGGATAACAGCGGCGAGTGGGAAGAGTTTTAAGTTACGGCGCTTCCAGGGTAGCCTTGCTGCCCTGTTCCTGCAATCGCGCCGCCTCGGCCAGAGCCTGGGCGCGCGCTTCTTCTGCCGCCTGTTCCGCTTTCTCCAGCGCATCATGGCGTGCTTGCAAGGCCGCCCGCGCGCGCACGAAGACGATCTTGATGGCCGCCATCACGGGCACGGACAGGAAGATGCCCACCACGCCGCCCAGCTGGTCGCCGGCCAGCAAGCCCACGATCACCATCAGCGGGCTCACTTCCACGCCTTCGCTCATCAAGTACGGGTTGACCACGTAATCCTGGAACAAACGGTAGGCGGCAATAAAGCCGATCAGCCAGAACACGTGCTCGAAGCCGCTGAAGCCGGCCACGACGACGGCGATGACGGCGGCGGCCAGCGGGCCGGCAAACGGAATGAATTCCAGCAAGGCCGCGGCGCCGGCCAGCAGCAGGCTGTACGGCACGCCCATCAGGGAAAAGGCAATGCTGTAGGACACAAAAGTGGCGATCGACAACAGCAGCAGGGCGCGCACATAGCGCGACAGCAAGATGTCGAGGTCGTCGATGATGGCGCCCCAGAGTTTCTTGTTCGGACGGTTCAGCAGGGACAGCAAGCCGTCGCGCATGTCCGGTCCTTCCTTGATCAGCAAAAAGCTCAGCACGGGCACCAGCACCAGATAGATCAGGTTGCTGGCCGCATGCATGACGGTCAAGCCCAGTTCTTTCGCCAGCGGCATCGCTTGTCCCGAACCGCTGCTCAGCTGCGTCTGCATGAACGACAGCAGGCGCGCGCGCAACGGTTCCATGAATTCCGGCAAAGGAATGCGTTCGGCAAAGTTGTTGCCCTTGAGCAGGGTTGGCAACTGATCGCTGAGTTTGATCGCCTCTTCCTCGATGCGGGCGCCGAAGATGGAACCCAGTATCGCCACCAGCAAGATCACCACGAGGAAGACGATGCCGATATTGGCCGTGCGCGGCAAACGCTTCGGCCCATACCGCTCCAGCAGCCCGATCAGCGGATACACGAGGTAGCTGAAGAAAATGGCAAAGACCACCACGATCAGGGTCGACGAGACCTTGTAGGTGAGAAACAGCAGGAAGGCGATGAGGAAAGCCGTCCACACCATCTTGGCAACGCGCAAGTTAAAACCGAACATATGAATTCCTTAGGGCAGAATGCTACGCAAGCGTGGCTGGCTTGTAGGGCGGGGTGGGCAAGGCAGGGATCGGGCCGCGCCGCACGGCCGGAAATCATACCGCAAAATGCCAAAATGCCATGCTCCTGTGCGTAATGGCAATGCTTTCCCCTGTCCGCATGCTGCTTTCGCCTATTCTTTCCGCCAACTGGCCACGGTGATGAGCACGCCGTTTTCCTTGTCCGGCTCGCGCAGGGTGACCGTGTAGCGGCCGCTCGTATCGTTGCCGGTGAACACGACCTTGTCGTCATGGCCCTTCACTTGCGCGCCCTTGGCCAGCTTGGCATAAGTGTTGAGCACCCAGTGGAAATCGGCATAGCTGTGCAGGGTGATGCTGGCGTCGGGCATGGGCCCGTCCCCCGCCTCGGTCGCTTCCGTGGGCGTGCGCATGGGCAAACCCGCGAGGCCCGCCGGCGCGATGCGTTTGCCGCCGCTGGAGCTGCTATTGCGTTCCGCATTCGGCAGCAGCAAATGCAGCAAGCTGGCGGGAAAGCCGGGCGGCACGTCGCGTGGTTCCCAGCCGGGCTGGCCGGGGCGGGTAGTGATGTATTCCACCGCAGCAATGCTTTGCCGCCGCTCCGGCGCAGCCTGTGCCAGCATGGCCGGCAGCTGCCGCGCCCACACCAGCAGCGGCGCGGCCATCGCGTCCTGTGCGCCCGGCGGCAGGAACACCGTCAGTACGGCGTGCGTGCGCGGCAGGCAAGCGGGGGCGGCGTCGCCGATGGCGGCCTGGCAATGGCCGTTGACGAGGCCCAAGGCCAACAGCTTGCGTTGCGGGTCGAACAGCATGGCGGCGCGCCATGCGCCGTGCGTGCCGGCATCGATGGAGGCCAGCACGGAGCGCCCGTCGGGCAGCATGGTGCGCGTGATGTCGTCGAGCGACTGCATGCTGTCGAGCACCTGGCGCGCGATCAGGGTGTTGCCCTGCGTATAGCTGCCGCGCGCGTAGCCCAGCAGTTTAAAGACGTCGGCGCGGATTTCGGGATGCGCGCTCAAACGCAGGGGCGGCGACGGCACGGGCACGGTGGCGGCCGCGAAGGCGGCGCCCTCGGCTGCTGGCGTTTGCGCCATGGCAGGCGCGCCCAGGGCCGCGCATAGCGACAGCAGGGGCAAGATGAAACGAGTGCGGGTGTTCAATGACTGTCCTTGTCGAGACGCCATGCCGGTGCGGTTGCCGGCGTGCGCGGGCCGCGATCTTAGCATTTCAGGAATGAAACTCTTTCTGCTAAGCTTGGCTATTGAATCACCGTTCGTATTGTCATGGCCCAGATCACCGTTTCCTGCAGTATTCCCGTCGACGATGAGGTCGTGACCGAGTTCGTGCACAAGTACGTGGGCCGCTCGCGCGTCAGCGCGGCCAACATGTTGCGCATGGGAGAGAAGGGCTGTTTCTATACCGGCCCTTTGTATACGGACGAGCACGCCAAAGTGAGCCGCTTACTCCGCCGCATGCTGGCGTTTTTTGAGAGCAAGGATATTCCCTTGAGCATTCTCAAGATCGGGGCCCAGGACAGCTGGCATGAGGTCGATCCCGAGCAGCGCGATCCCTGGAAGATTTCCTCGCAAGCCTTGCTGGCGCTGCTCGATGCCAGGCTTGACGGCCATGCCTAGGCGGCATTGAGCACGTAGCGGTTCTTGCCGTTCTTCTTGGCCTGGTACAAGGATTCGTCGGCACGCCGGTAGCTGTGCGACAAGTCCGCTTCCTTGATCAGTTCCGCGATGCCGATGCTGACGGACACCTTGCGTTCCGGCACGAAGGCCGCCTCGACGCCGTCGACCAACTGCGCGGCAAAGGCGCAGGCCGCATTCTTTTCGCCCAGGTAAATGACGGCAAACTCCTCGCCGCCCAGGCGGCCGCACAGGTGCTCGCCCGACAGTCCCGCGATCACGGCGGCGATTTTTTTCAGCACCTCGTCGCCCACGTCATGGCCGTACACGTCATTGATCTGCTTGAAGTCATCGATGTCGATCATCAGGAAATACGCGGGCGTGCGCGCCGTGCGCTGCAAGGTGCGCGCGCCTTGCGTGAACATGCGGCGATTGTTCAGTCCCGTCAAGCCATCCTTGTAGGCCATCGTCGCCAGTTCGCATTGCGCGCGGTAGTTGTGGATGCGCAAGACGAGAAAATAGATATTCAGCGCCAGGCCGATGATCACGCTGATGGTGACGGCCAGCACGGGCCAATGCTGGTCGGCCTGTCCCGCATGCACGGGAAACTGCCCCAGCCCCAGGATGGCCCACACGCACAGCGACACGCCCAGGTAATACGCGATGCCGCTGAAGATGGGCGCCGTCGTCAGGGTGATCATCACGCCCAGCGGCAATACCCAGAAAGCGGGGTCTTCCGTGCCCAGCATCAGCACGCGAAAGCTGAAACCGATGAACAGCACGCTGATGGTGCCGCTGGCGATGATGGCTTGCAGCGATTTCGCATACACGGTCAGCACCAGCCCCACCAGCATGCCCGTCACGCCCAGCGCCGCATGCGCATGATTGAGCGACGCGCGCGGCAAGGTCAGGCTGAACGTGACCAGCCAGCAAGCCAGGCCAAACGTCAGGATGGCTATCGAAATGAAATGCAGTTCCTTGAAAAAGCGCTGCTGCTGCTCCGGTTCTCCCGAAAAGAACAGGTAATAGAAGGCAGGAGAGAGGCTGCGCGAAGTGAACATTGCATTTGTCCAGGCAGACAATAAGCCTTGCGGCAGGGACACCTCCCGGCAACGGCAGGCGGCATGGCGCGCGCACAAAATTAGTTGCGCTCAGGAACTAGTGTACTGGTTTCTTGGGCGCAATGGGGATAGTGGCGAGGAAAACGGCGGCCGGTGTCCTGCCGCCGCCACAGTGGCATGCGGCGGCGCGGCAGCGCGGGGCGTCACAGGTCGCGCGCCAGCACCTGGCCGACCAGGTCCTTGCCAAAGCTGTGATGCGCCTCTTCCTCGACCAGCTGGAAGCCGGCCTTGTCGTAGATGCGGCGCGCATCGGTAAGAATGCTGTTGGTCCACAACACCATTTTCGTGTAGCCCGCTTGGCGGCTGAAACGCAGACACTCGTCGACCAGCCGGCTGCCGATGCCCAGGCCGCGCGCGCAGGGATCGACATACAGCAGGCGCAGCTTGGCCGTCGTGTCGTCTTGGCGCACGATGAAGATGGAACCGATTATCTTGCCGTCCTTCTCGGCGATCCAGCAGCGTTCACGGGCGGGGTCGAATTCCCGCACGAACTTGGCGAGGATCTCGGCAACGAGCGCCTCGTACTCGTTGTTCCAGCCATATTCCTGCGCATACAGCATGGCTTGCCGGTGGATGATCCAGCCCATATCGCCCGGCTGCGGATTGCGCAGGAGATAGCTGGGCGATGGTTCCCCCAGCAAGCCCTGGATTTGTCCCATGGCATTGACCAGTTCCTGCTGTGCCGTCGGCGGCAAGCGCTCGAGCATGGCGGCCACTTCGCGCCGCGAAGCGTCAACCAGGGGCGCGAGGGTGCGCTGTCCCTGTTCGGTCAGCTGCAACTGCACGGCGCGCGCATCCGTCGGTGAGCGTGTCTTGGCGATCAGCCCCTGCTTTTCGAACCCGGCAATGACACGGCTCAGGTAGCCCGCGTTCAAGCCCAGCTCGCGGCACAGGTCTGCACTGGTCAGCTGCGCCTGGTGCGCCAATTCATACAGGATACGCACCTCCGTCAGCGAAAACGCACTGTCCAGCAAATGCTCATGCAGCACGCCAATCTGGCGCGTATAGAAACGATTGAAGCGACGCACGATCTCCGTGCGTTCGTTGAGTTGATCTGCCTGCATGCAACAACCTCCATTTACTTGCTTATGGCAGATTATTAATTGCTTTTAGCAAGTATGTCAATCTATCGGCAGGATACTGGCGTGCATAAAAAAAGCAGCCCTGAAGAGGGCCGCCTTGGCTGGTACGCAAATTAGGGAGGCTGCTTATGTCGAGTGCCACACAACTTGCAAACATGCCCATTGATTTATAAGGATTTTTTCACTTACTTTGTCACACGTAGGGGGGCTGGTGATCAGGCATCAGCTTCCTGCCGAGTAACCTGTTCCCACATATCTTGTTGCGTAGGGGGGGCAGACGCTAGCATTGGCGCCTCTCAACAAAGCATAAACAATGTCTCCAATTTTTTTCGCGAGAAGGGGGGGGACAGCATTTCCTACCTGATGGAACTGTTCGGTTCTATTCCCTTGAAAAAAATAGTTGTCCGGGAAGGTTTGCAGCCTGGCTGCTTCCCGCACAGTCAGGCTTCGGCACTGCTTTGGATCGTAATGAATGAAGTAGTGACCATCCTTGGAAATGTGACTTGTGACCGTCGTAGCTGGCCGTCCGCGCAACTGGACACGGAAGCGATCAGAGAACTTGCCCGTTTCCCAATTGTCATGGTTTGGTCTCAATCCCTGCAGTGAGAATTCGACGTGTCCCTTCGGCGACCAGCCAAACGCGTCAGCAAACGCCGCCGCATACGCATAGCGCCGCAGATCGGTGCGCATGTGTCCACGGGAATCATGGTTTAACCATACAGCAAGTTGCGGGTCGTGATACCAGCCATCGAGCAATTCCGGACTCTCTACATCCTGCGTCAGGATGCCAAGCTGCTTGCTACCTGTGCCGAGTCCTCGTTTGATCGAAACAGATGCTTCCCTGAGCACCTCCTGCAATCCAGCATCGCCATGGGCGTCTCTCACCTCACGCGCCATCTCGCTGAAATGGTTCGCCACCACGTCGCCCCAGCCTTCATCCGAGTCGGGTTCTTTGCTCAGCCGGCTGCGCAGCTTGGGAAGAGAACCAATGACTTGCTCGACTGTAACCTCACCTGCTTTCTCGATCTGCGCGGGAATACCCAAGCCGATGCCTTCGCGCACACCGATAAGAATCACGCGGTGCCGTGCCTGCGGTATTCCATGCTGCTCTGCCCTGATGACGAAATCGTGTACATCGATATTGCGTGGAGAGTCTTTGGCGGAATATTTGGTTGCACACGTAAGGGAATGGATGCGGTACCCACTTCCGGAAGCCGGCATTTCCATTGCTTTATCGGGATCCGAAAGATCTTCAAGGATCGTCTCGAAAATCTTTTTCCCACCGACAGTTGCTGTGAGAATGCCTTTTACGTTCTCCATCACGAACACTGCAGGACGGTATTTTTGAATAATTCGCAGGTATTGCTTGTAGAGGAAATGACGATGATCTTCTTCAGGACGGTATTCGACGTTGCTTCGGTTGCGAGCCCGCCCCACGATCGAGTACGCCTGACATGGAGGGCCGCCGATCAGCACCCATGGCGTGTCCGGACCAAGCTCGTGGGCGGAAATTCTTCGATCAAGCTCATCGTTATCATGAGGCTTCCCCAGCTCCAGTTGTAGCGCTTCTTCCCCAGCCTCCACCCATGCATCATGGTTGGTTTCGTCGTACGGATATTCCGATTCACCGTTGCAGAAACGATAATAAGAGTCGATGGAATTCCCACCTTGACGTTTGAGTAGGCGATAGAAAGCCCTCAGACGAAGTGTACTGTGCGCAGAGGAACTCATTTCAGCCGATACAATTATTCTGAAAGGGTCACTTTCTACTGACGAAAATCCTTCACCAAGACCTCCAGGCCCAGCAAAGAGGTCAACGATAGGAATATTTCCCGTAAAACTGGCTTTCTGTTTGATGAGCAACTTTGCCTTAAATAAAAAATCGTGTGGGCACGTAGGATACCAGGAAAAATGGACATAGTCGATTCAGCTACCCGGTCGAGAATGATGTCAGGGATTCAGTCTAAAAATACAAAACCCGAAATGCTCGTACGCCAATACCTTCATGCGCAGGGCTTCCGTTATCGGTTGCACACGCGTGAACTACCTGGGTCGCCCGATCTCGTACTGCCAAAATACCATGTAGTGATTTTCGTACACGGGTGTTTCTGGCATCGACACGCGGGCTGTCGTTTTGCGACCCAGCCTGCATCGAATACCGAACGATGGAAAGCGAAGTTTCAAGGCAACTTGGAGAGGGATGCCAAGAATGTGGCTGCGTTGCAGGTGATGGGATGGCGCGTGTTGGTGGTTTGGGAGTGTGAACTTAAGCGCGAACCCTTGGACAGACTTCAGCGGCTCGCTCGCGAAATCACGCACCAAGCCATTGATTAGCTCGCAGACGTTTCTCATTTTTTCCTGATGTTATTTCGCAGAATGGAACTCTACAGTACCCGGCCTGATTGCATGGTTAGCCCATGCAAATGCCCACTTGTTGACCAATGATTCTCGGACACGATACTCAGCCTTCCTACTCTTCGCATCCTCTCGTTCCGTCGTAAAAAAATAGCGAAGGTTTACAACTAACTTGCGTTCATCTCCATCCGTCCCAATGTAAGTCGGCGATATTTCAATAGAAGCCGGTCGATGCTTCTCTACTACCTCAGTATTCCCAAGAACTTCGCAAGCTAAGACGAAAGGTACAACGCCCTTTTTCTGCTGTGTTGAGTCGCAAAGCCCTTCGATTTGTAAATATTTAAGGGAATAAATTTCTGGCCATTTTTCCAAGGAAAATGCACTGAAACACTCAGAAATATCCAGTCCCCAAAGGACTTTGAATGAATCGGCATCATGCCAATTTAATAAAACTGCTCCACGATCACTGCCGCTAGTTACCCCATCTTTCGAGATGTGGAGCGCGTCATTAAGCAGGGCAATTTCCTTTTCAAGCGGAGGTGTCTTTTTGCCAGCAGCAGCTCGCGCCAGCGCAGAATGCCAAAGTGCATTTTGTTCTTGCGTTAAAGTAAGATGTTCCATTTCGTCAACAAGGACAGGTAATAAACCTCCATTGGCAGCGGCCCGCGGCTTTTGGCTTGCAAAGCCTTTGCTCGTCGCGGTTTGAGCAATTGAGCTGAGAACACGATCCAGCTCTTCGTCAAAAGAAACGGTTTTCTCTTTACCGCTGCGTGCAACTTCCAGCAATTTTCGAACAACGTTGTCTGCTGCTTGAATAATTTCTCGTTCCCATTCAAGTAATACGTTGACCCCACGAGACCCGCCGATCTTCTCTTGCAGATCTTTCAATAATTTCACATGATCGACACTATCACTTGGGATGTTGTAGTCTTGTTTGTTCAAGGAAAGAAGAAAACCAGGCAACTTCTCACTAGGCAGGCGCTGTTCCAGATAGTTGCCCAGCCCATCAGCATCCTGTTGGTACTGAGTCCACAAGATCAACACATAGGGAGTCCACGCGGGAAGATTAAGCTGATTTATTAGATTTGCAATTATGCCAAAGTTCGCATCCTTTCCGCGCGTTTGCGCAGCTGGGTCCAAATGCAAATCTGTAATAATCATGCGAATTTGCGCATTGTTAAACGCCATTGAGCTTAACTCCTCGGCGCTTGTATCCCGAGGATATAGCAGCGGAACACATCCGAAGCCAGCCTTCGTTGCGGCTTCTTGGATAGCCTTCAAGTGATCGTCCTCGTCGTCGACAGCCAGCGCTCGGATACGTGGAATCATTTAACTTCGCCTTTCTTTTTCTCTTCAAAAATTAATGCAACGACAGCTCCAGAAGCCTCTTGTGGCAGGCCAACATCAGCAGCTTCAGGGAATTGAATACTGCCATTTGAAAGTTCCATAACGAGATTGGCGTAATATAGCCCTAATCCCATACCTTCAGGCCTTCTAGTCACAAAGGGCTGAACCAGCGCAGCAGGTGGATCAACGAATCCTGGTCCGTTGTCTCCTATAGCGATTCCAAATCCTCCGCCCTCGGACTCAAACGTAGTGATAAAAATTTTTCGTTTGAAAGGAGGCGTTTCACCTTGACTCTCTGGATATCTGACTCGTAACCAATAGAAGGAATTGTCTAATAAGTTGTTAAGCACTCCCAAAACTAGGCTTAGCGATACAGAAATTTCACGATCTTGAGCTTTTCCGTCCAGAAGAGGGCAAACCAAGTTAATTTTATGAAATGAGAACCGAAGAAGATTTATATCTCGTGCACGCTTAACCAGCGTTGACACCTTAATTTTTTCTCGATCGTTCTTTCTCAAGAGACCGGCGAAGCCGTCAAACAATTTTGTAAGTGACTGCGTCTGTTCCTTCAGTTGCTCAATTGGAAGTTGCTTCTCCATCCCAGAGTGAAGAACTCGTACACCTCGCTCAATTTCGTGGAAAACGACCGCCAACCCAAGTCCCGAGAGTCCGGCTTGCAACATTGTCTCTTGGAAACTTGTGAACTCTGCCTCTATTCTAGCGATAACTGGTTCAAAGGTACTTGAAAGTTTGTGTGTGCTCGCAAGGCGACGCAAGTCATGGATAGGTGCATTAATTGAATAAGTAGGCTCTGGCGTATCGCTTTTAAGAATTCTACGTAAAGATTCCTTATCTGCGCGTCGCTCAATTTCAAATATTGAGATTGCACCAAGTACTACTTTTTTTAATCGTTCCAACGCATCCGAGTCGGAGAATCCTTCACGATTTGTTTTCTCTGTTAAACCATTACTCGAATGCTGATGCAAATGAACCGCACCGACAACAATGTTCCGGCTTATACGCGCCGCCGGGACATTTATTCTACGAAGGTCTAATCCCAGCCAGTCATCTCCGCGCTCACCATAGTTGTAAACGCGCACCCCATCTCGATAAACGCGAATGCCCCCACTTTCATCTAGGAATAATTTGATAAGCTGTGTCTCTGGCATTCGCGCCAGAACCTCTTTGTCCCTGTCGAAGACATAAAATTCACCTGAAATTGGGCCAATGCCATCCAAGTAGGCAGCATCGACTAAGATACGCTTATCTCTTACTGATGTGGAGTCGCCCATCAAATCCCGAGTATTGTCACGAACTAGCAATCGCGTTGCGTGGGTATCAGCCACTCGTCCATCCAGCTTTACTCCCTTTAGACGATTTTCAAATTCATATTTCCAGCTAAATTCGCCGTCCTTATTAAGCTCGAATTTGAATCGCCATATCGCACGTTCAAGGATATCTTGGTAGCTCGGAATTCCCGCAAGATCGTCTTCTCGACCAGGTACTTTCAGATCAACTTCAAAGTCGCTAGGCCCGCCGAAAGGTGAGCATATAGAGGTAACTTGACGATACATTCGTCGAACATCTCCTCTTGTCCAGTCCTTCTGGCGTAGTTTTCCGATCCAAATTCTTGTTCCGTAAGTTTTTTCTTCAAAGGTCTTTGGTGAGCGTTTTTCAATCACAACCTGAGCATCGGACAAAAAATTCTGTTTTGACAGTTCTTCCCAATCAATCTGAACAACAGACTCGTAGTCTTCTCCGCGCTTGCGAGTTATCAACTTAATAATATCGCCTAACTTATGAACTGCAAATCTTCCTAAACCTTTTTCCCCGAGTGGTAGTCGCCCAAATATTTTAGACCTCTGATTTGACTGCTTAGCTAAGAGTTTATGGTCCGCGCCTGGCACCAACCATATGTCTCGAATATCTTCAAATGACATTCCATGACCATCATCTCGAACTAAAATACTTGGATTCGCTGCCTCCAGATTTAGTGTTAGTGAAACGTGCGTAGCATCGGCGTCATACGCATTTTTGACTAACTCAAAAAGTGCAAGACGAGGGCTGCCAATCAGCTGATCTCCTAAAAGGACTAGCAAGCGTGCTTTGGGTCGGAATGAGTGGGCATTGTTAGGCATGAGTGATCCTTAGTATATGGGAAAGCCCGGGTCAAGGCAAAGGGATAAGCACCGCTGATTAACTCATCGGGGCATTGTCCCCTCCGCCGGACCGACCTGAGACAATAATTCTACTTTCATCACCGGTGAGCCCTTATAAAAAAGAGCTTGTCCGACCTTGAATACGACGCCAAAAAAATTGACGCAGCGCGATCCCTTTTTGAGCGAGATTACTGCGTGACGCCATGGGGTAAACTTAACGGGCTTGATCCGTCATGCTGGCCGGCCGGTGTATCGGAATGTATACTGACGTGCCCTAATCGCCACTTCGACTCGCTGTTACCATTCCCAGACTTTACCTGATACGCTGAACGTGCTGTACAGGTAGTGCGGCTGGCCGATTATAAAAAGGCGACACACTGTGTCGCCCAATTATCCAAAATATTGCTTACACGTCAATATTTCCCGCCCGCAAGGCGTTGTTTTCAATAAACGCGCGGCGTGGCTCCACGTCGTCGCCCATCAGGGTGGTGAAGATTTGATCCGCCGCAATGGCGTCTTCGATCTGCACTTTCAACAGGCGGCGGACGGTTGGGTCCATCGTCGTTTCCCACAGTTGATCCGGGTTCATTTCGCCCAGACCTTTGTAGCGCTGCTTCGATACCGTGCGTTCGGCTTCGTCGCGCAGCCATTGCATGGCCTGGTGGAAGTCAACCACGGCGATTTCCTTCATGCGCTCGCCTTCGCCGCGGCGGACAAACGCGCCTTCGCCGATCAAGCCTTCGAAGGTGGCGGCGCCGCTGCTCAGCACGGCGTAGTCCGGGCCTTGCACGAAGTCGGCGTCGATGGCCGTGACTTTGACGTTACCGTGGTGCATGCGCTCGATGTGCAGCTTGTGTTTTTCCGACAAGTCGTCGGAACGCACATGCACGCGCACGGCGCTGTCGTTGATGGCCGTCTGCAGGGCCAGGGCGGAGGTTTCCGCCAGGTCCAGGGTCGACAGGTCCAGCTGCACGCCCGTCATGATGGCCGTCAGGGCGGCGCGGTCGATGACGCGCGTCAGACGCGTCATGATGGTGTTCGACAGGTTGAACTTGCGCACCAGTTCCGTCAGGGTATCGCCGTAAATGCCATCCGCGCCTTCGCGCGGCACCAGCACGGCCGTGTTCAGGGCCACCGTCATCATGTAGCTCGCTTCTTCGGCGTCATCTTTCAGATAGCGCTCGTCGCGGCCCGCCTTCACCTTGTACAGCGGCGGTTGCGCGATGTAAATGTGGCCGCGCTCGACCAGTTGCGGCATCTGGCGGTAAAACAGGGTCAGCAGCAGGGTACGGATGTGGGCGCCGTCGACGTCCGCATCGGTCATGATGATGATGCGGTGGTAGCGCAGTTTCTCGACGTTGAATTCGTCCGGTCCGATCGAGGTGCCCAGCGTGGCGATCAGGGTGGTGATCTGCTCGGACGACAGCATTTTCTCGAAACGGGCTTTTTCCACGTTCAAGACCTTACCGCGCAGCGGCAGGATCGCCTGGAACTTGCGGTCGCGCCCCTGTTTTGCCGAGCCACCTGCCGAGTCACCCTCGACGATGTACAGTTCGCACAGGGCGGGGTCTTTTTCCTGGCAGTCGGCCAGCTTGGCCGACAGGCCCAGGCCGTCCATGATGCCTTTGCGGCGCGTCAAGTCGCGGGCCTTGCGGGCCGCTTCGCGCGCGCGCGCCGCTTCGACGATCTTGCCGCAAATGATCTTGGCGTCGTTCGGTTTTTCTTGCAGGTAATCGGCCAGGGTCTTGGCGACGATCTCTTCGACGGGGCCGCGCACTTCGGACGACACCAGCTTGTCTTTCGTCTGCGACGAGAATTTCGGCTCCGGCACTTTTACGGACAGCACGCAGGTCAAGCCTTCGCGCATGTCGTCGCCGTTGATTTCCACTTTCGCCTTTTTGGCGAACTCGTGTTCATCGATGTATTTGTTGATCACGCGCGTCATGGCTGCGCGCAAACCCGTCAGGTGGGTGCCGCCGTCGCGTTGCGGGATGTTGTTCGTAAAGCACAGCACCTGTTCATTGTAGGCATCGTTCCACTGCATCGACACGTCGACCGTGATGTTCGTGCCCTGGTCCGACAGGCGCTCGCCCGTGGCCTGGAAAATGGTCGGATGCAAGACCGACTTGGCCTTGTTGATGTATTCGACGAAGCCGCGCGTGCCGCCTTCGAAGGCAAACACTTCTTCCTTGCCCGTGCGCTGGTCCGACAACTTGATGTTGACGCCATTGTTCAGGAAGGACAGTTCGCGGATGCGCTTGGCCAGGATTTCGTAGTGGAATTCCACGTGCGTGAAGATTTCTTCGTCGGCCCAGAAATGCACGTCGGTGCCGCGCTTGTCCGTTTCGCCGATGACCTTGATCGGCGAGGTGGCGACGTCGCCTACCATGACGATCTGGCGGTCTTGCGGCACGCCGCGCACGAATTCCATGTGGTGAATCTTGCCATCGCGGCGGATGGTCAGTTTCAGCAATTTCGATAGGCCATTCACGCAGGACACCCCCACGCCGTGCAAGCCGCCCGAGACCTTATACGAGTTCTGGTCGAACTTGCCGCCCGCGTGCAGCTCGGTCATAACGATTTCCGCCGCCGAACGCTTCGGATCGTGCTTGTCGTCCATTTTCAGGCCGGTCGGCACGCCGCGGCCATTGTCGGTGATCGAGATGGAATTGTCGCTGTGGATGGTGACGTGGATTTCCGTGCAGTGGCCGGCCAGCGATTCATCGATGGAGTTGTCCAGCACTTCGAATACCAGATGGTGCAAGCCGGTGCCGTCCGAGGTGTCGCCAATGTACATGCCCGGGCGTTTGCGCACGGCTTCCAGGCCTTCCAGGATCTGGATGGAGGCGGCGCCGTATTCTTCCGTTTTGGCCTGGATCGGGGTGTCTTGTGGATTCTCGGACATGGACTGCTTTCTCAAATAACGATTGCTGATTGATTCGGGGCTGCTGGCTGATGACCGTAGGTCGGGTTAGCCGGAACGGCGTAACCCGACAGATGGCGCTCAGCATGTCGGATTACGCTGCGCTAATCCGACCTACGTCACTGCTGTGGTCTTTAGATGCGCATCGGCATGACGACATACTTGAAGTCGGCGTTGTCAGGGATGGAAATCAGTGCGGACGAGTTCGAATCGCCCAGCGCGATGTTGACGTATTCGCATTTCAGGTTGTTCAGCACGTCCAGCAGATACGTCACGTTGAAGCCGATGTCGACGGAGTCGCCGCCGTAGTCGATTTCCAGTTCCTCGACAGCTTCTTCCTGGTCCGCATTGGTCGAGCTGATCTTCATGCTGCCCGGGGTGATGATGCAGCGCACGCCCTTGAACTTGTCGCTGGTCATGATGGCGGCACGTTGCAGCGAACGCAGCAGCTCATCGCGGCCGATCGTGAAGTCGTTCTTGTAACCTTTAGGAATCACGCGCGTGTAGTCGGGGAACTTGCCTTCCACCAGCTTCGAGATCAGCTCGATGTCGGCAAAGGTCAGTTTCACCTGGTTGGCGGCGATGTCCAGCTGCACCGGTTCATCGTTCTCTTCCAGCAGGCGCTGCAGTTCGATGATGGTCTTGCGTGGAATAATCACTTCCTGGCGCGCAAATGTCTGCTCGGTGGCCACCTGGCAAAACGCCAGGCGGTGGCCGTCGGTGGCCACGGCGATCACATTATTGCCATCCAGAACCAGCAGCAAGCCGTTCAGGTAGTAGCGGATGTCTTGCTGCGCCATCGAGAAATGCACCATGTTGAACAGGTGCTTCAAGGTTTTCTGGGGCAGGGTGACGGACGCGTTGTAGCTTTCCGCTTGTTGCACGGTTGGAAACTCTTCCGCTGCCAGGGTTTGCAGGGCGAAGCGCGACTTGCCCGTTTGCACGGTCAGGCGCTTGTTCAGCAGGGTCATCGTGACGTCGCCCGATTCGGGCAGGGCGCGCAGAATGTCCAGCAGCTTGCGCGCGGCCACGGTGGTGCCCGTGACGTCTGCGCCGGAGCCGATTTCCGCGTGCGTGGTGATCTGCACTTCGGTGTCGGTCGACAGGAAGGAGACATTTTCACCGTCTTTGCGGATGAGGATATTGGCCAGAATCGGCATAGTGTGCCGACGCTCGACAATACCGCTCACGATCTGCAGTGGCCGGAGAAGGGTATCTCGGGTGGTTTTGACCAATTGCATATTTA
Organism: Janthinobacterium violaceinigrum; assembly: GCF_009208555.1. GTDB lineage: Bacteria > Pseudomonadota > Gammaproteobacteria > Burkholderiales > Burkholderiaceae_D > Janthinobacterium > Janthinobacterium violaceinigrum. The sequence continues at coordinate 172,216 of NZ_WFLI01000008.1, forward strand.
TCCTCAATGTATAGGTATGAAGTTTAACGTAGTAATTTAACAATCATTGCATGGGGAACCCCGGCAGACCAGCTGCGGCGCTCTCCCAGATAATAAGGGTAAAGCACGTTTTGAGCCAGTCTTGCCCAAGCGGCGCTTAACCCTTCAATGTTTGTTCCAGCACATGCAATTCATGGTTGCATTCCGGGTTCTTGGTGCGGTCCAGCGCGATCTTGCGCACGGCATGCAGCACCGTGGTGTGGTCGCGGCCGCCGAACAGCTCGCCGATTTCCGGCAGGCTCTTCTGTGTCAATTCCTTGGCCAGGTACATGGCGATCTGGCGCGGCCGGGCGATATTCGCGGGGCGGCGCTTCGAATACATGTCGGCAACCTTGATATTGAAGAAGTCGGCCACCGTCTTCTGGATGTTTTCCACGGAAATCTGGCGGTTCTGCACCGACAGCAAGTCCTTCAGGGCTTCCTTGACGATATCGATGGTGATGTCTTTGCCATGGAAACGCGAGTACGCCAGGATCTTGCGCAGTGCGCCTTCCAGCTCGCGCACGTTCGAGCGCAAGTGCTTGGCGACAAAGAACGCCACGTCATCCGAGAAAGTCACGCCTTCCTGCTTGGCTTTTTTCAACAGAATGGCCACGCGCATTTCCAGTTCCGGCGGTTCGATGGCCACCGTCAAGCCCGAGTCGAAGCGCGAAATCAGGCGGTCGTCCATGCCCGTGATTTCCTTCGGATACGTATCCGAGGTGATGATGATTTGTTTCTTAGCGGCAATTAATGCCTCGAACGCATAGAAAAACTCTTCCTGCGTGCGGCTCTTGCCGCCAAAGAATTGAATATCATCGATCAACAGCATGTCGAGCGAGTGGTAATAGTGCTTGAAGTCGTCGAAACCCTTGCGCTGGTAAGCGGTCACTACGTCGCGAACGTACTGTTCTGCGTGAATGTAGCGGATCTTTGCGCCCGGATTGTCGGCCATTACCTGGTTGCCGATGGCGTGGATCAAGTGGGTCTTGCCCAGACCGACGCCGCCGTAGAAGAACAGCGGGTTGTACGACACGCCCGGGTTGTTCGCCACCTGGATGGCGGCGGCGCGCGCCAGCTGGTTGGCCTTACCGGTCACGAAACTGTCGAAGGTCAGGTCGGTGTTGATGCGGCTCTGTTCGCGGCGCGGCGCGGCGCCGATGCTCAGTTCCGGCACGCTGGGCTGCGGCTCCGCGGCGCGCGCGCTGGGCGCGCCGCCATTCGGATCGCTGGCCGGGGTGCTGGCGGCAACGGGTTTCTTCGGCAGGGCCAGGCGCGGGTCGAGCACGAACTGCACTTCCGTGGGCGCTTCGAAGTACTGAATGGCCAGGGCAGTGATGCGGCTGGCGAACTGGGTCTTGACCCAATCGAGCTTGAAGCGATTGGGCGCAGCAATGCGCAGCTTGCCCTCTTCGTAATCGAGAGGGATAAGCGGTTTGATCCACGCACTGAATTGTTGCGGTGTCAGCTCCAGTTCCAACTGCGCGGAACAGGCCTGCCAGAAATTATCCATGTATGTCTATGTGAAAAGGTGTGGGAGGGCGTATCGATTCTGCCCTGCGGTCACCGTGTTGCAAGGCCGGCGTCGCGCGAGGGCTCGCCACACGTAACGCGCTATTCTACTCCCGACTGCGAAAGTTATCCACAGGCACGGCTGTTATTTTTGTGTGGCGGGGTGGGGCGCCGTGTGCATAAGAGGCGACTTATCCCCCGGTTATCCCGTGACAGGCAGTGCTGGCGCGGCCTGCGGCGGGGCCTTGCCGGCAGGCGGAGCCCGGCGCGCAAATTTCTTGGCGATCACGGCAATCCTTGACAAGAGGGGGGCATATGCTGAATAATTCAGGGTTCCCCGCCCGTATTCCGTGTTTATTCATTTGGAACGACAATATGGACTAAGCGTGGATTAAGCGGGCGATGAGATTGGCCAGCTTGTGCCTTGGCATAAGTGCGCGATTGTCATTGGCACCAAAAACTGACGGGACGTCAGACCCGATTTTGCATTTTTTTTGTTTTTAGCGAGACCAACATGAAACGTACTTACCAACCTTCCGTCGTTCGCCGCAAGCGTACGCACGGCTTCCGCGCTCGTATGGCTACCCGTGGTGGCCGTGATGTGCTCAACGCACGTCGCGCAAAGGGCCGCAAACGTCTGGCCGTCTAGGCTTGTCGTTGACAGCTGATCGCGTGGCTAGCTGTACTCCAGTCGGCAATCAACGCGAAGGTTCACACGACTTCGCGCGCGTTCGGCGTATCGTTAAAACGGATGAATTTTCATCCGTTTTTCGTTTGCGCCCTTCGCAAAAAACAGCGCATTTTGTGCTGTACACCCGACACAATCAATTGCCGCATGCGCGGCTGGGCGTCGTTGTGGCCAAGCGTTTCGCGCCGCGCGCGGCGACCCGCAACACGATCAAGCGCGTGACGCGCGAGCTGTTTCGCAACAGCGCGATGCCGCCGGTCGACTGCGTGGTGCGTTTGTCGCGCGCCGTCAACAGCAAGGATGGCCCGGCCACCACGACCCGGCTCAAAGCCGAGCTGCGTGAAGAATTGAGCCGCCTGTTCGCGGCGCAAATCGCCGCCCAGGCCCGTTCTGTTGCTGCGCCACCACCGTCCGCGCCATGAAAACCCTGCTGCTGTTCCTGCTGCGTGCTTATCAGTTGCTGATCAGCCCCATGCTGGGACAGAATTGCCGTTTCTATCCGAGTTGTTCGCATTACGCGATGGAAGCGCTGCGCGTGCACGGTACTGCCAAGGGCAGCCTGCTGGCTGCCAAGCGCCTGTGCCGTTGCCACCCCTGGAATGAAGGGGGCGTCGACCCGGTGCCGCCGGCCGACGCTAAACAATCTTCAACGACCGCTTGCGGTTGCAACCACTCCTGACAAATACCCTAATGGATATCAATAAACGTACCATCCTGTGGATCGTGTTTTCCGTCTCGCTGGTAATTCTCTGGAACGAATGGATGATCTCGAACGGCAAGCCGTCGATGTTCTCCGCGAACACGGAACAAACCGCCAAGGCGCCTGCGACCCCTGCCAAGACGGCCGCTGTGTCGGCTGCGGCAGGCGTGCCTGCCCTGCCGGGTGAGGCTGTCGATCCCGCCGCGTTCAAGCGCGAAGTGATTACCATCACCACCGACGTCATCAAGGTCGACATCGACACCCTGGGCGGCCAGGTCAAGCGTCTGGAATTGCTGAAATTCAAGGGCGCGGGCAATCCGGGCTGGTTTGGCGGCTGCTTCGGCCTGTTCAAATGGTGCCAGCCTGACGACGGCAAGCAAAACGAAGTGCTGTTCGACGAAGGCGCAAACCATACCTACCTGGCGCAATCGGGCCTGGTCGGCGGTCCCTTCCCTACGCACGCGAGCGGTTTCACCGTGCAGCCGGGCGTACGCACCCTGGCCGATGGCAAGCAGATTCAACTGGTGATGGAAGCCGTCGAAGGCGGCGTCAAGCTGACCAAGACGTTTACCTTCAAGCGCGGCGACTACGTCATCGACGTGCGCCACGACGTGGCCAACGTGGGCGCTGCGCCCGTCACGCCGCAGCTGTATCTGCAACTGACGCATGACGGCAACAAGCCCGTCGGCGACTCGTTCTTCAACAGTAGCTTCACGGGCCCGACCCTGTACACGCCGCAAGACAAGTACCAGAAGCTGACGTTCGAGAAAATCGAAAAAGCAGCCGTGGAAGACGAGAAGAAGGGCAACGACAACGCCATGAAGGCGCTGCACCCGGCCACGGCAAATGGCGGCTGGTTTGCGATTTCGCAACACTTCTTCGTGTCGGCCTTCGTTCCGCCTGAAAACGCCAAGCGCGACATCTTCACGAAGAAGGTCGGCACCAACCTGTACGCCATCGGCAACGTGCTGCCTCTGCCTACCCTGGCGCCGGGCGCTTCGGCCAGCATGGACAGCAAGCTGTACTCGGGTCCGCAAATCGCCCACTTGCTGGAAAACGTCTCGCCTGGCCTGGAACTGGTCAAGGATTACGGCTGGCTGACCATCATCGCCAAGCCGATGTTCTGGGTCATGGAACAGATCCACAGCGTGCTGGGCAACTGGGGCTGGACCATCATCGCCTTCACGATCCTGATCAAGCTGCTGTTCTTCCCGCTGTCGGCCGCCGGCTACCGCAGCATGGCCAAGATGAAACTGGTCACGCCGAAGATGCAAGCGATCCGCGAACGCTTCAAGGGCGATCCGCAAAAGATGAACCAGGCCACGATGGAGCTGTACAAGACGGAAAAAATCAATCCGCTGGGTGGCTGCCTGCCGATCCTGATCCAGATGCCCGTGTTTATCGCGCTGTACTGGGTCTTGAACGCGTCCGTGGAAATCCGCGGTGCGCCATGGATCGGCTGGATCACGGACCTGGCCCAGCATGACCCATGGTGCATCCTGCCCGTGCTGTACGCGATCTCGATGTTCATCACCACCAAGCTGAACCCGGCGCCGGCCGATCCGATGCAAGCGAAGATGATGCTGTTCATGCCACTGGCATTCTCGGTGATGTTCTTCTTCTTCCCGTCGGGCTTGGTACTCTACTGGGTCGTCAACAACGTCCTGTCGATCGGCCAGCAATGGGTGATCACCAAGAAATACGCGCCAGCCGTCAAGTAAGTCCGGCCAGCGACCAGAAAGCCCGCCTCGCGCGGGCTTTTTTTTGACATCGTACCCAATGGGCACGATGTCAAAAAAGTGGGTTTTGCCGGTTTTCCACATACCTCCCCTTCATGTGCACCCGGTCTGTCGCTGAAAATACCGTGGCTCCTGCAGCCTTCCCGAATACACTACAATTAGCCCATGAAACTCGACTCTTCCCCTATCGCCGCCATCGCCACCGCTCCCGGGCGCGGCGGCATCGGCGTGGTACGCGCCTCCGGCAAAAATCTCGCTCCCCTGATGACGGCCCTGTTCGGCGCGCAGCAGCTGAAACCGCGCCACGCCACCTACCTGCCGTTTACGGACGGCGACGGCGCCATCATCGACCAGGGCATTGCCCTGCATTTCAAGGGCCCCCATTCGTACACGGGCGAAGACGTGCTGGAATTGCAGGGCCACGGCGGCCCCGTGGTGCTGCAGCTGCTGCTGGCGCGCGTGCTGGAAGCGGGCCGGGACAGCGGCTTGCGCCTGGCCGAACCGGGCGAATTCACGCGCCGCGCCTTCCTCAATGACAAGCTGGACCTGGCGCAGGCGGAAGCCGTGGCCGACCTGATCGACGCTTCCACGGAAGCGGCCGCCAAGTCCGCCTCGCAATCGCTGTCGGGCGCGTTCTCGAACACCATCCACGCGCTGGTGGAGCAGGTGACGGGCTTGCGCATGCTGGTCGAGGCGACCCTGGACTTCCCGGAAGAAGAGATCGACTTCCTGGAAAAATCAAATGCGCGCGGCCAGCTGAAAGCCGTCATCGAAGCCCTGAACAAAGTGTTTGCGCAGGCGGCGCAGGGCGCGCTGCTGCGCGAAGGTCTCAATGTCGTGCTGGCGGGCCAGCCGAACGTGGGCAAATCGTCGCTGCTGAACGCGCTGGCGGGCGCCGACGTGGCCATCGTCACGCCGATTGCCGGCACCACGCGCGACAAGGTCAGCGAAACCATCCAGATCGAGGGCATTCCGCTCAACATCATCGACACGGCCGGCATCCGCAGCGCGGGCGAGACCATCGACGCCGTCGAGCGCATCGGCATCGAGCGCACCTGGGGCGAAATCGGCAAGGCCGACGTCATCCTGCACCTGCTCGATGCCGACCACGGCCCCACCCTGGCCGACGAAACCATCGTTGCCGCCTTCCCCGAAGGCGTGCCCGTGGTGCGCGTGTGGAACAAGATCGACCTCTCGGGCCACAAGCCCAGCGTCGACAGCTTGCCGGACGCCACGCACGTCTACCTGTCGGCGCACGAGCACGTCGGCATCGATTTGCTGCGCGCCGAGCTGCTGCGCATCGCCGGCTGGCAACAGACGGGCGAGTCGCTGTTCCTCGCGCGCGAACGCCATTTGATCGCGCTCAAGTCGGCCGGCAAGCATTTGAATATCGCGGCCGCGCACGCGGCGCAGGACGACCAGTCGCTGGACCTGTTCGCGGAAGAGCTGCGCCTGGCGCAGGTGCAGCTGTCGAGCATCACGGGCGAGTTTTCGCCCGACGATCTGCTGGGCGTGATCTTCAGCCGTTTCTGTATCGGCAAGTAAGCGCACTATCAGACTTTCCGGTGGCCAGTCCTGGCCGCTCTTTCTGCTCTTTCCAGCACGGCTGGCCTGTCCGGGCCAGCCGTTTCCTTTCTGCTCCCAGCCTTGCCGGCATCTGCCGGCACGCCATGTTCACTGTCGTTGCACGATTCGCGCAGCCTCGGCCGTTTGCGGCCGGCCGCTTGCGCGCCGTCGCCTCACCGTTTCCTGCACCGGCCCGCTGCTCAAGATCTTGAGCGGAATTTTAAAAAATTCAAATCTTTTTGAGTCCGAATTACGTTTTTAATTTTTTAAAAAATATTTAAAATCAATGGCTTAGATGTGTTTCCGCGATTGGCATGCGAATTGCCATAGAGAAGAGGTCACCGATGGACCTTTCTCTTTTAATCGTGGAGTCTTGCATGCATATCTCGAACGCGGAATTATCGACAGTCACTGAAACCCTGCAATTGCACGAGCTGGAGCAATTGGTGCGAACCCAGGGCCGGCGCCTGCACAATTTTGTCCGGCGCCGCATCGGCAATGCGGAGGATGTCGACGATATCACGCAGGAGACCTTGCTGGAAGCCATGCGCTGCCGCGATAAATTCCAGCATCAGTCGCGCCCCGAGACCTGGCTGTTCGGCATCGCCTTGAACCTGATCCGCAACCACTACCGGCGCAGCCGCGTGCGCGACATCTTCGACGACGTGGAGGCTGGCGAACTGGTCGATGAAGCGGGACGCGGCCCGGCCGAACTGGTTGAGTCGCACCAGATCATGCAGCGGGTCTCCGCCGTGTTCGAGCGCCTGTCCGAGGAAACGCGCGCAGTCATCCATCTGATTTTCAATGAACAGCTGTCGTATGCCGAAGCCGCCAATGAGCTCGACATTCCGATCGGCACCGTTCGTTCGCGCATTTCGCGAGCCCGCGCCCAGCTCAAGCAGGAGAGTCTGGACTGATACCGCAGCCCTGGCCGCCACGGATGCGGTTCCAGGCAAAAGCTTGCCGCGTTCATTCTTCCTGTTATCCTGCCGCTGCCTTCCGCCGTTGCGCCTGGGCTGGCAGCACTGCACGGCGGCACCGCACCATATCGTTCATGGTTGCAATGCGGCCAGGCAGAGATGGTTGCTGTAACGCAAGATATTGCTGAAAAAACAGGGATTTGGCAGCGCCTGCGTGGCTGGCATGAAGCCTGCTATAGCCATGCAGTCGGCATGCATGCCGTCGCCTCTCCCACTCACGGGCCACCTAGAAAGGACTGAACACGCAACCATGTCGACCCACCACTACCAAGTATTAATTGACGAAGTGTGCCGCTTTCACGGCATCGTTCCCACGGGCGATCTCGCGCATGGTGCGCATATCGTGGTTGCCGGGGTCGCGCTGACCTTGCTGCCCAGCGAAGATGCCCACAGCCTGATGCTGTTCTGCGATTTCGGTGAACCGCCATGGCAGTGGCGCGCGGAGGTGCTGCAGCGCGTACTGGAGAGCAATTTGTTCATGTTCTCTGCCGATAGTCCGCACTTTTCAATGGACCATGAAAGCGGCAGGGTGATGCTGCTCGAGCGGCTGGTGGCATCGCATATCAATGCCGATGGCCTGCTGGCCAAGCTCGAACGTTATGCGCAGCATGCGCTGCGCTGGCAGAACAGCTTCCTGCAGCTCGATGCGGACGCGGGCTCCATCGCCAGGCTGAATGAAGGCCTGGCCAGCCTGACCTTGCCAGTACCTGCCAGCCACTACACTTCCGGTCCGGACAAGCACTGAGAATTACCGATGCTCATGGCGCCTGCGGCACATATTCTGGCAGGCGCTGGGACAGGCGGCTTTCCAGCATGGCGTTGAGCTCGCACAAGATCGCTTCCTCGCGCACGCGTTCCGTGATGTCGGTCGCTATCGTGCAGACGGCATGGATATTGCCGTTTGAATCGCGCAGGACGGATTTGACCGACGTGTAGGTATGCGGCATACCGCCGTGCAGCCGCACTTCCTCGCATTCGATGGCGATGCCGGTGGCAATCACCTGGCGGTCGAATCCGGCGAGCGCCTGCGCCATCTCCGGCGGGAAAATATCCTCGTCGCTCAAGCCGCGCATGTCGCCGCTGGCGCCGCTGGCGCCGCCGAACAGCTGTTGACAGCGATGGTTGGCCAGCAGGTAGCGGCCGTCAAGATCCTTGACATAAATGATGGCGGTGGAGCTGTCGATGATGGTCTTGAGCAGTTCGCGGCTTTCATGCAGCGCTTCCGTCGCTTCGCGCAGCTCGGCGCTGCGTTCCAGGTTGCGCTGCTCCAGCTGTTGCCGCAGGCTGCCCAACGTCAACTGCATTTCCAGCCGTGCCAATACTTCGGGCGCGGCGATGGGATGGGCCACGAAATCGGCAGCGCCGGCGGTGAACGCCTGCACCTTGTCCCAGGACCTGTCGTTCGCGCAGATAAAAATGACGGGGACGGCGCACAGGCGCGGATGCGCCTTGATGTGGCGGCACAGGGCGTAGCCGTCGATGCCGGGTTTCTGTACATTGAGCAGCACGATATCAGGCAGGTTCAACGCCATGAACTGCAGCGCGGCCGCGCCGCTAGGGACGAGCAGGATGGTGTAGTTCTGCGCGGCCAGCAACTGTGCCAGCGGACATTGGTGCGCCGGCGTGTCGTCCACAATGAGCACTCGTGCGCACGGCCTCGGTGCGAGGGGGGCATTCATAAACGCGTTCCTTTTTACCTGACGGGTTGATCCTGGCGTCGCGCGCTGCCCTGAGCGGCAGATGGAAAGCGCCATGGAATGCCGCTGTTGATGCGCTGGGGGCGGCGTGAAATTTTGCGTAGCCTAGCATCATTAGGCGGGACTGGCTACAAGGTGGCCAGGACGCCAGAATACGCTTGGAAATGGCGTCTGGCAGCTGCCTTTTTCTTCGCGTTTCATGCTGCTGCGCACTTTGGTGGAAGCGCCATTGCGCTGGCGTTGAATTTCCTGTAAGTTTTCTGCGCTCTATGCTATTTGCTTAAATTCACTGAAAAGTTTCAGCCCTAATTTGAAGTGGCGCCCAAGAGGCGCCGGTGCTTGGTTCAAGGAGATGAGAATGGATGCTGGCCGCCACGGGCCCCGCGAAGGTTGGCTGTATCACGGCAGGGAAATACGCGACGCACACACGGAGGCGCCGCTGGATATCCAGATCAGCGCGGCGGCACCGGGGCGCTTCGCCACCGCTGCTGGCCGCACGCCTACGCTGCAGCAGTTCCAGACCAACGTCACGCGTCTGCTCAAGGTGGAACTGGACGCCGAGCGCGAGCGGGCCAGGAGCCGGGAAGCCCTGGTGCATGCGGGAAAAATGGTGGCGGTGGGCCGCATGGTTGCCAGTGTTAACCATGAAATCAAGCGTCCGCTGGCCAGTATGCAATTGCTGGTCGAAAACGCGCTGGATCTGATCGCCCATGGCGACATCGATTCCGCTGCGGAGAATCTGTCGCTGTTGTTGCGGGCCACCGGCCAGATGAGCGAGCTGTCGCGCCAGCTGGAAGGTTTTTCGCGCAAGACGCCGGTCAACCAGGCCAGCGTATCGGTGCTCGACGTGGTCGAGCATGCCTGCGCCGTCGTGTCGCCGAAGGTGAAGACCCGGCGCTGCCAGCTGGTTGTGCGGGCCGACGGCCATCTGGTGCTGGCCGATTCCGACCGGCTGACGCTAGCCTTGGTCAATCTGGTTGACAATGCGCTCGATGCCAGCGCCGGTACGTCGGACCCGCGCATCGAGATCGCCACCAGCCTGCAGGGCGCCATGGTGGAAATTCTGGTGCGCGACCATGGGCCAGGCATTGCCAGACATGCGATGGAGTGCCTGTTCGATGCCTTTTTTACCACCAAGCCCTATGGCGAAGGACTGGGGCTGGGCTTGGCGCTATCGAGTGAAGTGATCGGCGAGATGGGCGGTGAGCTGAGCGCCAGAAACCACCCGGACGGCGGCGCGGAATTTCGCATCGTTCTGCCTGCGGTGCGGAGCGCGCCATGAGGGCTGCATGCGACATGGCCGCCCTCGCCGGGCGCTTGCCAGGTGCAGCGGCGCCCGACGAGGAGCGTGCCTACCGCGTGGTGGTGATCGAGGACGACGATATGCTGCGCCACGCCGTGACGCAGTCGGTGACCGTCGCCGGCTTCAAGGCGCATGCCTTTGCCTATGCCCACGAGGCGCTGGAACAGTTGGCGCAGATTGCACCTGACGTGGTGCTCACCGATATGTTTCTCAGCGAGCGCGATGCGCTCGACGGCCTGGGCGTGCTCGACAAAATTCGCCATAGCGATGCCAGCCTGCCGGTGGTGCTGATGACGGCGCGCGGCAATATCCCGCTGGCCATCAAGGCGACCCGCCACGGCGCCTACGACTTTCTGGAAAAACCGTTCGAGAAGGAGCGCCTGGTTGGCGTGCTCAGGCGCGCGGCGGAGCAGCGCCGCCTGCAGGTGGAAAACCGCCAGTTGCTCGAGCGGCTGGCGTTTGCCGCAGGCATCGAAAGAGTGCTGGTCGGCAGCGGCAGCGCCATGCGCGAGCTGCGCGCCCTGATTCTGCGTATTGCGCCGGCGCCGGCCAATGTGATCATCCTGGGGGAAACCGGTTCCGGCAAGGAAATGGTGGCGCGCTGCCTGCATGAGTTTAGCGGACGGCAAGGCAATTTTGTGGCGGTCAACTGCGCCGCCATACCCGAGGCGCTGTTCGAGAGCGAACTGTTCGGGCATGAAGCGGGCGCCTACACGGGCGCCGTCAAGCAACGCATGGGCAAGGTCGAATATGCGTGCGGCGGCACCCTGTTCCTCGATGAAATCGAAGCCATGCCTTTGCATCTGCAAGCCAAGCTGCTGCGCGTCCTGCAGGAACGGCAGGTCGAGCGCCTGGGGCAGAACAAGACCATTGCCGTCGACTTGCGCGTGGTGGCCGCCACCAAGGTCGACCTGAAGGAGTTGGGCGTGCAGGGCAAGTTCCGCATCGACCTGTTCTATCGCCTGTGCGTGGCCACCCTGAAGATTCCGCCGCTGCGCGAGCGCCGCGAGGATATCGCCATGCTGTTTGCCCATTTTGTCCACGAGGCGGCGCTGCGCTTCAAGCAGAGCGCCGTCACGCCGACGCGCGACATCCTGCAGCAATTGCTGGCCTATGACTGGCCGGGCAACGTGCGCGAGCTGCGCAACGCGGCGGACCAGGTGCAGCTGGGCATTCCGGTATCGGTCGGCGGCGCCGAAAGCCTGGCAGGACCGCAGTCGCTGGAGGATATCATCGCTTCAGTCGAGAAGGCCGTGATCGGCGATACGCTGCGGCGCCATGGCGGCGCGGGCGGGGCTGCCTGCGCCGAACTGAAGATTAACTATTCCACGCTGTACCGCAAGATGAAGCTGTATGACATGGACCTTGCGCAATATAAGTCCGCTGTCGCGGAGTAATTGAACGCGCGCGCCGCCGCTCCCTCGGAACGGCGGTGCGCATGTTGTCCACGCACGGCCGCGCCAGGCCGCACCCCCGCCACATTGCCTGCATTTCCCCACTCCCGCTTTTTGCCGCCCTTCATATTCTTGCGTCATGGAACTATTGGCGCGCACCCGTTACTTAACTGTTGTGCCGCGCAGCCTTGCATGATGGAGTAATTCGCTTCCTTGCGTCTTTGCAAGTGCGCACTCGCGCGGTCCATCCCGTTTTGGTTCGCGGTACCCGTGTCTATCGGCGCCAGGCCCTTTCCGGCGGCTCTGGCACGGGTGTTGCTATTGATGGGTATGCAGCGGCAGCACAGGCGGTCTCCGGAATGGCGACCGCCGTGCGGCAAGCCGTCTTTATCGCGCGCGCCGGTTGTGCCGGCCAGCGCTTGTCTCGCGCAGCAAACAGGAGTCTTTGTAATGAATCAATGGTCTGAGATGCGGATGAAAAAGAAACTGGCGCTGCTCACGGTGGGCGCGCTGCTTGGCGTCGCTGCTTCGGCGCCGGTCTGCGCGGCGGTAGCGGGCGGCCGCGATGCGGGCGCGAACGCGGCGGCGCGCAATGTGGAGCTGGTACGCGGCGCGGCGCGCGATATGCCACTGGGACAAGCGATCCATGCGATCGTGCCCAGGGAATTTACCGTGCGCACCTCCGGTATCGCGCGCCAGGTGCTGGATGAACCCGTGTCCTGGAGCGGCGGGCGCGCCTGGACCGAGGTCTTGCTCGATCTGCTGGATCCATACCCGGACCTGGCGGCCGATATCTCGCTGAGCACGCGCAAGGTGACCGTGCGCCAACTGCCGCAGGGTGCCAGGATGGCCGCCCTGCAAGAGGAGACGGCGGCGGAAGCGGCCGCCGCGGCGCGGCGCGAGAGCAAGACGGAATTGGGCGATGCCGCGCGCCGCGCGCTTCCGGCTGCGGTGCAGCCCCGGCCGGTTGCCGCCGGCGGCAGTGCCGCAGCGCGCCAGGCGCCGGCCGCGAACGCCACGCAGGAAGCGACGCTGGCCGTCATGCAGATGGCGATTCAGACGGCGACGCAGACCGCGATCCAGTCCGCAGTACAGGCGGCACTGCAAAACGCGGGCGCGCCGGCAAAGCCGGCCGCCACGGCGCCAGCCGTTGCCTCTGCCGCGCCCGCCGCGCCGCCTCCGGCCCCTGCGGCCGCAGCTCCTGTGCCTCCTGCGCCGGTCAAGGCGGCGCCGCCGCCCCTGCCCACCTGGGAGATCCTGCCGCGCGACCGCTCGGTGCGGACGGCGCTGGAGCGCTGGACAGCCAGCGCCGGCTGGCAGCTGTCATGGGAGCTGGCGGTGGACTATCCGGTTGTCGCGCGTACCAGCATTTCCGGCACGTTTGAAACGGCCGTCGAGGCCGTTGCGCAAAGCCTGGAGCGGGCCGAGGTGCCCGTCAAGGCCGTCATGTACCGCGGTAACCGCGTGTTGCGTATCGTTGCGAAAGGAAGCGAGTGATGCGCATCGCGACCTATGCCTTGCTGGCAGCGGGCCTGCTGCTGGCCGGCTGCGCCGGATTGCAGGCGAAAATTGCCGGCGCCAGCGCACAGACGGACGAACGTGTCACGCGTCTGCTCAAGACGGTAGGACAGGCGGAGCCTGCCGCCAAGGCCGCGCCGGTGGTGAGCTATGAAAACGGCCTGTGGCTGGCGACTACGCCCGTCAAGCTGACCAGGCTGCCGCCCGTATTCCAGGCCAGCGCCACCTTCGACCGCACGGTCGATTCGCTGGCCGAATTTGCCGAGCGTATCGGCATGCGCTCCGGCATGCCGGCCAGGGTCACGCCGCAGGCTGCGGCGATTGCCGCTGCGCGGGCTGCCGATGTGCCGCCGACCGCGACCGCGCCAGCAACCGGGGCCGCGTCCGCGAATGGCGGCGCAGTGCCTGCGCTGGGCTTGCCGCCGCTGCCCGCGTCACCGGCGTCCGCCTCCGCTGCGCGCGGCACTCCGCTGCGCATCACCTATGCGCACGGCACGCTGCAAGACTTGCTCGACACGGTGGCCGCGCGTTTCGGCGTGTTCTGGAAATATGCCGACGGCGGTATCCAGTTTTATTACACGGACAGCCAGACCTTCCAGATCAGCGCGATCCCGGGCGAATCGGCGCTGAGCGCCAATGTCGCCAGCAACTCGACGGCTGGCGACAGCGAACAGGGCGGCAATGCATCGGGAGCCGGCGCCGATGCCGGCTCCGGCAGCAGTTCCAGCGCCCGCAACAGCCAGAACACGGGTGTCAAGTCTCAGCTGTCGGTCTTCGCCAGCATTGAAAAGACAGTGGGTTTAATGCTCTCGCCGCACGGCAGGGTGGTCGGCTCGCCCGCCACGGGCGGCATGACGGTGGTCGATACGCCGGACGTGCTGGCGCGCGTGGCGCAGTTCATCGATGGCGAGAACAAGGTGCTGGCGCGCCAGGTGATGATCAATGTGACGGTCCTGGCGGTGACCTTGAGCGAAGGCGAAAATTACGGCATCGACTGGAACCTGGTGTACGGCAATCTCTCCGGCCGCTATGGCATCAAGAATACCTTTGCCGGTACGCCGGGCAGCACGGCGTTTTCGGCGGCGATCCTGGGCACGTCGAACAGCAACTTTGCCGGTTCCTCGATGATGATCGAGGCGCTCTCCAAACAGGGCAAAGTGCGGCGCGAAACGTCGGCTTCGGTGGTCACGCTGAATAACCAGCCGGTGCCCGTCCAGGTGGCCAAGCAGACCAGTTATCTGAAGTCCTCGCAAACCGTGCTGTCGGCCAATGTCGGCTCCAGCACCACGCTCATTCCCGGCGTCGTCACCTCGGGTTTCAACATGACCTTGCTGCCGCATCTGCTGCACAACGGCACGGTGATGCTGCAGTTCTCGACCGATATCTCGAACCTGCGCCGTATCGATGAAGTGCGCAGCCAGAACGGCATGATCCAGACGCCTGAACTGGACACGCGTAACTTCCTGCAGCGGGTGGCGATGCGTTCGGGGGAAACCCTGGTTGTCAGCGGCTTTGAGCAGGTGGCCGACGATCTCGACCAGCAGGGGCCTGGCAAGCCTGGCAATACCCTGCTGGGCGGCGGGCTCAAGGCCAGCAGCGCCAAGGAAATCATCGTGATCCTGATTACTCCGATCGCCATGGCCGGCGCCTGAGCCCGGGCGGAATGCACGATGGCCATTCATATTGTCCCGATCGGGAAAACCAGTTTCATCTGCGGCCTGTTCTGGCAGTCGCTGTCGCGGCCGCGCGACCTGCGCGCCGAGGCGCTGGCGCTGGCGCGCAAGATCGATGTCGACCTGATGGTGCTGCGCAAGGAACACGCGGCAGCGCAGGCTGGCTATGCCAGCAGCCACGATGGCGCCCAGCGCGGCATGGTGTCGCTGGCCGCTGCCGTGGCGCGCACGGTTGCTGCTGACGGCGCCTACTACGACAGCCGCCAGCAGCCAGCGCAGAACTGGCTGGGGGCCTTCCGCCTCAACGACACCAGCTGGGCCTACTTTGCCATGCGCGATGGCAATTTCTTGCCCAATGGCGATTTTGCCGGCAGTCGCGAAGAGGTGCTCGAGCGTTTGCATGGCGACTATGGGCTGGGCGGCTGGAACGTGGTGCTGGGCGAACCGGAACTGGCCGACCAGGGTTTTCATAATTTCAATGCCAAGCGCATCGACGAATTGTTGCCGCGCAGGCCGGGACGGCGTTTTGCCGGCGGGCTGTATGCATTGCGGCCGGCCGTGCGCGCGCCGTATGGCAAGCCGCTGGCGCTGCTGTCCCTGGCGGCACTGCTGCTGGGTGGGGCAGGTTTTGCTGCCTGGCAGCAGCACCAGGCCAGGCTGGACGAAGAGGAGCGCGCGCGCGCCATGGAGGCAGCGCGCAAGCGGCTCGGCAGTGGCGCGCAGGCCGTGCCGCATCCCTGGCGTAGCCAACCGCTGCCGGCCGTGCTGGCGGCGGCTTGCCTGCCCGTGCCGCGACTGATGGCGGCAGGGGGCTGGGCGTTGAGCGAATTCCAGTGTACGGCCCAGCACATCAGCTATCAGTGGGCACGCGCCGATTCCAGCGTGGCCTATCTGCTGGCGCAGGTGCCGCAGGCCCAGGTCGACCTGGGCGGCGCCAGCGCCCGCCATACCTTGCCGCTTGCCCTGGCGGCGGGCGGCGACGAGGCCCTGGCGCCCGCGTCTGCACTGCTGACTCCGCTTTTGGGACGTTTCCAGCTGCTGGGACTGGAGCCCAGGATCGTCTTGCGGCCCAGGCCCAGCGCGCCACAACCCTTGCCCGGCGCCGTTGCGCTGCCGCCACCGCCCGCGCCGGCATGGCAAACCTACAGCCTGTCGGTGCAGGCGGGCGCCATGCCGCCGGCCGTCGTGGCGGCCATTCTTACCGATCCTGGCACCCGCCTGGAAAAGCTGACGTATCGCGCAGGCGAATGGACTATTGAAGGAGTCATCTATGCAAACTAGCTTGAAGTTGCTTGCCCTGGCCGCGGCGTTGTCGCTGGTGCTGTCGGGCATGGCGCGGGCGCAGAACAGCGCGGCCGCCGACCTGACCCAGCTGGAGGCCGAAACGACGCTGCTGAAGGCACGCGCCCGGAAGCTCGACGTGCAGGCCCAGATCGCCACGCGCCAGGCCGAGATCGGACGCCTGGCGGCTCCCGTCGCCAGTGCCGGCGCCAACATCACCGTGCGCGCCATCGAGGGTATCGGCACGCCCCTGTATGCCACCTTGCAGCTGGACAATGGCGAGATGGTCGACGTGAAGGCCGGCGATGTGCTAGCCAACGGCGTCAAGGTGGTGTCGGTCACGCGCGACACGGTGATGGTGCAGCGCAAACGGGGCAAGCCCTTCCGTCTTGCCAGCGCCATCGCCGCGCTGCGCCAGGCACCGCCTGCGCTGGCCTTGCCGCTGCCGGCCGGCCTGCCGCCGATGCCGCC
This sequence comes from Janthinobacterium violaceinigrum, assembly GCF_009208555.1. GTDB lineage: Bacteria > Pseudomonadota > Gammaproteobacteria > Burkholderiales > Burkholderiaceae_D > Janthinobacterium > Janthinobacterium violaceinigrum. Next base: position 188,756 of record NZ_WFLI01000008.1, read on the forward strand.
GCCGCCCGGGAGCGCACGATGACGGGCGCGGCGGCCATGGCGGCGGAAGCGCTGCCGTTCAGTCCTGCGGCCAGCGATTACACGGGCGTGAGCGTATTGAGCCGCGACGGCGATTATGCGGGTAGCGCCGAGGAAATGAAGTTTGTCTGCCTGCTGTCCGATGGCCGCCTGCTCGTCGCCGACGGCCAGGCCATGAATTCGCACGTGCTGTCGTATTGCGCCCGGCTCGAGCGCATGGGGCGGCCGTTCCAGCGGGTGTTTACCCGCATCGACAAGATCAGCCAGGCCTATCAGGCGGGCACGGCGGGAGCGGCCCGCCTCGATCATTCGCTGATGCAGCAGACGGCCAAGGAATTGCTCAATACGGCCTGCCAGCAGCGCGCGTCCGACATTCACATCCGCGTGCGCAAATTCAGTACCGAGATCTATTTTCGCGTGCATAACGATCTGCTCAAGGTGAGCGGCCATCCGCGCGATTTCGGCGAGCGCCTGCTGGCCACGCTGTACGGCGCCATGACCACGGTGTCCGACAATGCCTATAAGCCAGGCGAGCGGCAGGATGCCAGCATCGGCGACCGCGACAAGCTGCCGGAAAAGCTGTTCGGCGTGCGCATTGCCACGGCGCCCACGGGCGAAGGCAGCGTCATGGTGCTGCGCTTGCTATACAACGATGCCGGCGATGAGATCGACGTGCGGCCGCTGGGCTTTTCCGAGGAGCATGCTGTCTTGCTGCAGCGCTTCAAGGAGCATCCGCTGGGGATGAATATCATCAGCGGGCCGACCGGTTCGGGCAAATCGACCACCTTGCAGCGCCTGCTGGTGGGCGAAATCCACGAAACCGGAGCCAGGCTGCATGTCATCACGGTGGAAGACCCGATCGAGTACCCGATCGAAGGCGCGGTGCAGACCTCGATCACGAATGCCGGCAGCGAGGACGACCGCTCGCGCCTGTATTCGGCAGCCATCGCCAATGCGATGCGGCTCGATCCCGACACCATCATGATTGGCGAGGTGCGCGACCGCGCCTCGGCGCAAAGCGCGCTGCGGGCGGCGATGACGGGCCACCAGGTGTGGACCACGGTGCACGCCAACAGCGCCATGGCCGTGATCGACCGCCTGGTCGACCTGGGACTGCCGCTGGGCATGGTGGCCGATGCGGGCGTGGTCAGCGGCCTGGTCAGCCAACGCCTGGTGAAGCTGCTGTGCCCGCATTGCAAGAAGAACCTGCTGGCGCATCGCCATGTGCTGGGCGAGGCCCTGCTGGTGCGCCTGCAGCGCGTGCTGGGCACGGCTATCGGCCAGGCCTGCATCGCCGGCGACGGCTGCGCCCATTGCCGCCAGCAGGGCACCATCGGCCGCACGGTGGTCGCCGAAGTCATCGCGCCCGACGCGCGTTTTTTCGAGCATATCCGGGCCGGCGAGAAAGGACTGGCGATGGCCTACTGGCTCGCCGAACTCGATGGCAAGACCTTGCTGCAGCACGCCATCGAGAAAGTGGCCAGCGGCAGCGTCGATCCGCGCATGGCCGAGCGGGCAGTGGGCCACCTGAGCGTGGCCGAGGCCGGGATTGGTAGCCGGCGCGGCTCCAGCCGCGAGCGCAAGGCGGAGACGGTCGCGCGCGGGCACTTGGCGCAGCGGGAAGAGGCGGACCATGCAGCTTGACATGAACCGCTGGTGGGCCAGGGTCCAGCTGGGCGACGCGGCGCGCCTGCGCCTGTATCGCAAGATCGCCACCATGCTGTCGAACGGCTTGCCGCTGCTGAAAGTACTGGAAGACATGCAGCAGCGCGCGGCCGACGGCGGGCGCAAGCCGAACGAGGCGATGGCCATCGTGCTCGACGACTGGCGCCGCGCCGTGCAGAACGGCCACCGGCTGTCGGACGGCATGGCTGGCTGGGTGCCGCAGTCCGAGCAGATGATCATCGGCGCCGGCGAGCAGTCGGGCCGCATCGAGCAAGCCCTGCTGGCAGTGGTCAGCGTGGTGCAATCGGGCCAGCGCATCAAGCGCGCCGTGGTGGGCGGCCTGGCCTATCCGCTGGCGATTGCGGCCATGATCGCCGCGTATATCTATATTTTCGGCACCAGCGTCATTCCCGAATTCGCGCGCATGGCCGATCCCGCGCAATGGCGTGGCGCGGCGCGCTCGCTGTACCTGATGTCGAACTTCGTGCGGGGCTGGATGCCGCTCGTGCTGCTGCTGGCCGTGGCGCTGGGCGCCGTCGTGCTGGTGTCCATGCCGCGCTGGTGCGGCAATGCGCGCGTGCTGGCCGACCGCCTGGTGCCGTACTCGATCTATCGCCTGATCGCCGGCAGCAGTTTCCTGATGGCATTTTCGGCCTTGCAGGCGTCGGGTGTGACGGTGGAAAAGGCGCTGCTGCGCCTGTCGGTCGGCGCCAATCCCTGGTTGCGCGAGCGCCTGGACGGCGCCCTGATGGGCGTGAAATCGGGCCTGAACTGCGGCGAGGCGCTGCGCAACGCCGGATATGGATTTCCGTCGCAGGAAATTGTCGAGGATCTGTGCATCTATGCCGACTACCGGGGCTTTTCGGAGGCGCTCAAGCTGCTCGCCGACGAGTGGCTGGAAGCGGGCGTGGAAAGAGTCACGGCACAGATGAAAGTGTTGAACGGTATCGCCATCGTGTCGCTGGCGATGGTCGTTGCCTGGCTGGTGACGGGTTTTTTCGGCATCCAGCACGAAATCGCCGCGATGACGCGCGCGCTCCAATAACTCCACTCAATCAAAGGAAACCATCATGACTTCGATACGCCAACACGCCGCCAGCCGCAACATGGGCCGGCGCTTTCAACGCGGTGCCTCTCTGCTCGAGGGCATCGCCTACCTGGGCATTGCCGCCATCATCATCCTCGGCGCCGTTTCGCTGCTGAGCAATGCTTTCGGCAGCGCCCATACCAACCGCAGCTATGGCGAACTGACGTCGATACGCACGGGCGTCAAGAAGCTGTACATGGGCCAGTCGGCCGCGTTCGGTACGGGGGAGCTGACGGAAACGCTGATCGGCGCGAAAGTGTACCCGACGTCTCTTTTCGTCAGCGGCAACACCGTCAAGAATTCCTGGAACGGCAATATCGTCGTCACGGGCGCCGGCAATACGTTCACGATTTCCTATGCTGCCGTGCCGAAGGATGTCTGCGTGAACATGGTCAGCGGCGGCAATGACTGGATCGCGCTCAAGGTCAACGAGGGTTCTGTTTTGGCGCCGCCGATTACGCCGACGACGGCCACCACCGCCTGCGACAGCGCCAGCAATACCATTACCTGGACCGCCAGCTAGGCGGCGCGGGGACGCCATGTGGATGCTGTGGCTATTGTTTGCGCTGGGCGCGCTGGCCGGTCATGTGGCGCTGTCCGGCCAGACCGGCCAGCTGCTTGCTGCACCCGCGCGGGCCGGCGACCTGGCGCAGAACATGGCGGTGTACCGGACCGCCGTGATGGCATACGTGGCCGCGCACGCCGGTTTCAGCGGCACGGTGGCGGACGGCGACCTGAGCCTGCCGTCCTGGTATGTGCGCTTGCCGTGGTGGCGCAACCATGTGGCGGACGGCATGGTGACGGTGTATGCGGTCCCGCCGCCGACGGGTTTTTCCGCCGAGCTGCAGCGACTTGCGCGCGGCTCCATGCTGGCTGGCGAGGCGCGTGGCGGCAGGCTGCACACGCCGGATTTCGGCGATACCGGCATCGCCTTGCCCGCCATGGTGCCCGACTTTGCGCCCGTGTGGCTGGCGCCAATCGATTGAACGGAAAGAGCATGCGGACACAGAATCGGGGATTCACGTTGATCGAGGTATTGGGCGCGCTGGCGATCGGCAGTGCGCTGGTGGCCGGCGTGGCCGCCATGGTGGAAGCGGCGCTGGAAGACAGCCGCGGCGAACAGGCGGCGCTGTACCAGGCGCAGATCGTGGTGGCGGCGGCGAAGTACATCAACGTCGATGCCAACTATGGGCAGCTGCTGGCTGCCGCCGGCGGCGCGGCGCCCGCCGTGGTCACCCTCGCCATGCTGAAGGCAACGGGCCATCTGTCGGAAAATGTCATGGCGACCAATGCCTATGGCCAGACGCCGTGCGTGCTGGTACGGCAAACGGCGCCGGGCCGGCTCGATGCGCTGGTGGTGAGCGAGGGCGGCCGTGTGATTCCCGCCAAGGCCGTGGCCGCAGTGGCCGCCAGCGCGGGCCCCGGCGGCGGCTATATCCCTGCCGATGCACCCGCCACCGCGCGCGGCGCGTTCACGTCATGGTCGCTGCCGCTGGCCGGTTTCAGCGGCGCCAGCTGCTCCGGCACGGTGGCAGGCGCCAATCACCTCGCCAGCGCCCTGTTCTTCAACGGCCCGGGCCAGATGGCCACCGATTTCGTGTACCGCAGCGCCGTGCAGGGACGACCCGAGCTGAACCAGATGAATACGCCGCTGCACATGCGCGCCCAAGCCACCGAAGGCAGCTCGGATGCCCTGTGCGTGGCGGGCGATGCGGCGACCTATGGCCGTATCGCGGTCGACGCCAGCGGCGCGCTGTTGAACTGCCGCCTGGGCGTGTGGCGCGGCGCGGGCGGCCACTGGAAAGACCCGGCCGCCAGTTTCGCCGCCTTGCCGGCCAGCGGCAACGAGCAGGGCGACGTGCGCCTGGCGCTCGACACGGGCCGCGCCTTCAGCTGGAATGGCGCGAGCTGGATGGCGCTGGCCGTCGACGAGCTGGGTAACCTGAGCGTGCCGGGCCGCGTCACCGCCGGCCAGATGCTGCTGGAGCGGATCGTCGCGCACCGCGACGCCTGCGAACCGGATGGCTTGCTGGCCCGGGATGCCAGCGGCATGCTGCTGTCCTGCCAGCGCGGCAAATGGCGCAAGTTCACCGAATCGGAAACGACCGATACGGCCTACTACCGGTATTTTGACGTCCGTAATGGCCAGCCCGATATGGATACCAGCATCGACCTGCGCGCCTTGCCCGGTTCGCGTCCCCTGTTCATTGCTGGCGATACCTGTTGCTCGTCTTCCAGCGACGCTGCGTCCGAGGTCCGTGTCGAATTGTACGACGCAGCGGGAGTATTCCTTGGCTATGCGGGCGGCTGCACGGGCCAAAGCAGCTACAACGATGGCAAGGTGGTCAGCGCCACGCCCATCGCCATGCAGAAGATTCCCGAAAATGCCGCGCGGCTCAGGGTCACGGTGGCGACCGCGGGCGACAAGGGCAACAGTGCCGATACCAATATCTATATTTACAACAGCCGCTGACGGCACATGGCCAGGGAACGATACAACATGAACAGGCAGCGGGGAGCGTCGATGATAGAACTGGTGGGGGCGCTGGCAGTGGGCATGCTGGGACTTGCCGGCGTGGCCGCGTGGGCAGATGGGGCGCTGGAAGACAGCAAGGGCCAGCAGGCGGCGCTGTACCAGGCGCAGCTGACGCAGGCCGCGCGCCGCTACATCGACGCCAATTACGCCACGCTGCGGGCGCAGGCTGGCGCGGCGCCTGTGCGCATCGACCTGACCATGCTCAAGGTCGGCGGCCATCTGGCGCAGCGCCAGTCCGGCGCCAACGCCTACGGCCACAGCCCCTGCGTGCTGGTGCTGCCGGCGGCAGCGGGAGGGCTGGACGCGCTTGTGCTCGGCGAGGGCGGCACGGGCATACCGGCCCGTATGCTCGCTTACGTGGCGTCCGTCTCGGGGCGTGGCGGAGGCTTTATTGCCGCCGGCACGCCGGCCGTGGCGCAGGGTGCTTTCCAGTCCTGGTCGGTACCGCTGGCCAGGTTCGGCGGCGCCAGCTGTTCCGGCACGGCTGCCGCCGCCAACCATCTGGCGAGCGCCCTGTTCTTTGATGGGCCGGGCCAGCTGTCGAGCGACTTCCTGTACCGCCACGCGGTGCCCGGCCAGCCGCAGCTGAACCGGATGAATACGCCGCTGCACATGCGCGCCCAAGCCACCGAAGGCAGCTCGGATGCCCTGTGCGTGCCGGGCGACACCGCGACCTACGGGCGCGTAGCCGTCGATGACAGCGGTGCCGTGCTGCACTGCCGCCTGGGCGTATGGCGGCGGCCTGGCGGCCGCTGGAAGGATGCGGTCGCCGTTTTTGCCGCCTTGCCGGCCAGCGGCAACGATAGCGGCGACGTGCGCCTGGCGGGCGCTCCGGCGCGCGCTTTCCGCTGGGATGGCGGCGCCTGGAAGGCGCTGCCGGTGGACCAGTCCGGCCACCTAATATTACCTGGCCGTCTGACCGCGAACGAAGCGCTGATCGGCCCGGGCGGCCCGGCGCGCGCCGCCTGCGCCACCGATGGCCTGCTGGCACAGGACGCGGACGGTGCACTGCTGTCGTGCCAGCTTGGCAAATGGCGCTCGCTGGCGGAGTCGGCCATCACGGGCACGGCGTTCAGCCAGTCGTACTTCGGCAGTTCGCGCCAGCCCAGTCCGGTGGAGGCCAGGATTATGTTGGCTAGTCTGCCGGGCTCCCGGCCCTTGTTTCTGACAGGTTTCTCTACCTGCCAGGCCTTCGACACCAATGATCCGATCGTGGAGGTGTTCATGGTGAACGAAGACGCCGTCGAAAGGAAGGTGGGCGGCTGCATCACCGATGCCGTGATCAACAAGGGGCGCGTGCGCATCGACGCCGTCATCGCGTTGCAGCAGATTCCCGAGAATATCGTCGAGGTGAGGGTGCGTCTGAAAAATCCCTCCGCCGGTCCCGTGGGCAACCTGTCCAGTCTGTCGCTGGCGATCCTGAACAGCCGCTGAAGATGCGTGCCCGTCCTCTCTTCAGACCATTTCTTCGCTACCATCGCCGTGTCGTGCTGGCGGCCTTGCTGCTGGCTGGTGCGTTCAGCTCCATGCCGGCGCAGGCGTGCTGGCGCGAGATCGGCGCCAAATACGGCATCAGTCCGTATTTGCTGCACGCCATTGCCAAGACGGAATCGAATCTGAATCCCCGTATCGTCAGCCGCCCGAATGCCAACGGCAGCTACGATATCGGCTTGATGCAGATCAACAGCAGCTGGCTGCCCATCATCGCCAGATACGGCATCACGGAAGCGCAGCTGCTGGAGCCTTGCGTCAGCATCGAAGTAGGCGCCTGGATACTGGCGCAAAACATCCACCGGCTCGGCAATTCGTGGACGGCGGTCGGCGCCTACAACTCCCCCAACGCGGCCACCGGCCTGCGCTATGCGGCGCGGGTCTACCGCAATCTCGTGCCCGAGGCGGCGCGGTAACAGTCCCCGGCAATTCAACGCAGCAAAAAAAACCATCAGCGGCGGGAACTGCCGGCGTTTTGCATCGACTCAACAGGCATGACCAACTGGTCGTGAATAATCGTTAAGGACCTTACGCCATGCTCCTCGGCTCCCCCAATTATCAGCAATCGCAACCGCAACCTGAACTGAAGCTGCCTCCGCCCAGGAATCCCGACATCCGCCCGATGTTGAAGCAATCCGCGGACACGCCAGGTGCATCCATCATGGTGGTGGGATATGCGGCGCATGGCAGGGAACAAGCGGGGAAATCGCTGGAGGTCGTCCATGCGGCCATGAGAAAAAATACCTTAAAAGCCGGCAGCACGGTCATCCTGCATGTGTCCGGCCAAGCCGATACGGCGCAGCACCTGAAAGCGCTGGCAGGGCTGCAGCTGGAACTGCAAAAGAGCGATATCAATGTCGTCATTGCCGAGGCACCGAAATCATACGCGGATGCCGTGCGCCAGGGCGGACTCTCCGGGCTTGGCGCAAGGTGGAAGCGCCCGGAAATCGACAGCCTGGAACAGGCGAGCTTGCATCAGGGGATGGCCCTGGGCCGCGCTGTATTCTCGGACGAAGAGGAAATCGGCGCGCTGACGACTTCCCGTCAGGGGCTGGAAAAGCTGCATTCGCTGGACGCTGGCGATTTGATGAATTCCCTGAAGGATATCGTCGGCGCACAGGCCATGAAGGAAAAGGTCAGGGTGCTGACCGATAGCAATCATGCCTTGCAGCATGCAGCAAGCCGAGTTGGCGTGCCGAAAAATCATCGGCTCGATCAGCAACAGAACGACGTGATGTTCAAAATGAAATCCAAAGGACCCGCTGGCGGGCCGGCCGCGTCTTTCAGGAAGTACGAAGCGGCCGTGCTTGAAAAAATGGAAGCTGCGCTGGGCACAATTAAAGCCAAGTCCATCACGTCAAGAGCCGATGTGCGGGACAAGGCGGTTGATTATTTTTTGAGGAATGCGCGAAACGCCGCCGGGCCGAAGATCGAGGGGAAAACGCAAGGCATCCTTTGCCATGATTCCGTATGGGATCGGGACAAGGGCGTGAAGGTCAAAAATATTGTGTACGTTTCTGTTCAAAGCAACCAGGACTTGATTGCTGCGCACATCAAGAAACAGATGAGCAAGGGAGAAGATACCCCGCCATATTATAAGGAGACCATGTTTGTTTTTTGTGGCCCGGAGGCGGTACCCGGCGTGGATGCCGTCAGTCTGGCCCAGGCCGCCGATGCCGATGGCATTGCCGATGCAGGCGATGTCAGTAATGACAGTGCCGCTTATCTGAGTGAAAAAGGTGGTTCGCGTGCACAATTGATCAAGTTGGAGGCTGATGGAGGGAATGTGCCGACGATTACTCCTGAAAAATTTGAAGAGCAGCTCGAGGAGTATATCAAATTCCAATTTGAAAAATCAGTTGAAAAATATGAAAGCGGGAATACGACGAAAGATTTGCATTTTCGGATGGGACGGACCGATACCATTGTTGCGGCGCATGACTCGCTGTTTCCCAATTCTAGCAAGGGAAGTGAAAAAACAGGTTCAGTCATGTATGACCAGCGTGAGAAAGATTATTTGGCATGGAAGGCCAATCGCAAGTTCCTGGAAATGATGAGTCGGATACTCAAGCAGTTTAAAGAAGCAGAAATGCAGGATGGTGAAATACAGGATCAGCCTATTGAAATAAAAATGAGCGGAAAAAAAGAAGGTACTTCATTGATATTGAAGGAATGGGCGAAGTTAACTTCCAGTCAGGAAGATACTTTGAAATTTCTTGTCGGGGAAACTGAGTATGGGAAGAATAATGGTGAAAAGGATAAAATTCAATTTTTAAGAATGGCGCATGAGTTTTTACATATTGCGGCAAAGAATGACGGTGTTCCAGCAGACCTGAAAGATGACAAGGCAGCACTAAAAGAGAGGAATTACAAGGATTTTAAAACCAAGAAATTTATAGCATTGAGAGAATTGGAGGAGACAATTTTCGAAGCTTATGAAAATGACTGGAAGCATCAGGAGGCCCAGAACCCCGCGATAGGGGCATGATAATGACCTTACGGTTCTGCCGTGACGACTCGAATTTTTCCCACTTCAATTGCGGATAATCGCTCCGGCGATTGAAACGCCAACTCATGCACGGTAGCCAGCAGGCTATCTGGCCCCCGGCGCCATGCCGAGGCGCGCAATGTCCTCCTTATTTCCGCAGAATCCAGATCGCTTGTACACGGGTCGATATCTTCGCGAAAAATGCAAAAAATTATCGATGCAGATGGAACTGGCTGTCCTTTGACGCGACCCAAAGTGGACATGGCCGATTGGTCATGAATAACCCCTTTCTAAGGACATGCTATGTTATCCATAAGTCAAAAACAGAAAGATGAATCCAAGTCCCAAGGCTCTGTTGAGACATCTGATTTGACGAAGTCTGTTGACACACCTAATTTGACGAAGTCCGACATAGGGACGATGTTAAACAAGAGCGAAACCATACTTGTGGTGGGGTATTCGCCAACCGGCGGAGGACACACGGGGCGTTCGCTCGATATTGTTCAGGAGGCATTGAATGAAGGGTCTTTGAAAGACGGTGACACCGTTATCCTGCACGTACCAAGCAAATGGAATGGCAAGGAGCGTCCTGATAGTCTGGAAGTACTTGCAAAGCAATTGAAAGATAAAAACATTAACGTCATTGTTGCTGCCGCAACGAAATCCGTGCAAGGATTTTTACGCGAAGATGGTACATCGGATGATCCAAGAATTTTGACTGATTTTGCAAATAGTCCATTGCGCGATACCTCAGCGTATATTACGGGCTTGGAGGATGCAAAACATCTTGAAAGTAATTTCAAAGATGAGTTTAAAGATGTCAAGACAATAGAAGCGAAGGATTTGATGCAGTCTATTTCTAACGCTATTGGGGCTGACAAGATGAAAACCCATGTCAGGGTACTTACTGATATGGACCACACCTTGCAAAAGGCCGCGAGCAATCATGAGGTACCTTCCGAACATCGACTGGATCAGCAGAACCATGCAGTCATGCTGGAGATGAATGATAGTGATCTGAAAAAAGAAAATGCTGTATTGTCCAAAGTTTTAGGTGGTAATCGTGAGATGGTGGCACATATTGATTTGGGTGGAAAAAATACGTTGTTAGGAGTTCAAGAGAGTATCAATGGAAGTAATAGTAAATTTTCAAATAAGAATAAGATAGATGTGAATATGAGTAAGAAAGCGGCTATGGAAGAGATGGCCGCGCGTTTGATGGATGAGAAAAACGACCTGCGGAAAGTAGGGAAAGATCAGCAATATCAGGGGGTTTTTTATAAGGATGGATTGAAGCCAGAAAATGTAAAAAATATTATGTATGTGTATGCCCATAATTATCAGAATGGAATTGCTGAAAGTATTATTAAAGGTGTTAATGAAGGCAAGAAAGGTTTTGAAGATACATTGTTTGTTTTTTGTGGTGGCGATACGTTGAAGAAAAGGGAGGGGGAAGAAAAAGCGCCTAATGCAATGCATCTGGCTTATGCTGTTGAGGCAGATGCAATTACGACAATGGGAGCGGGCACGGCTGGGGAATTTGTATATCTCCACGAAAAAGGTGGATCGAAAGCAGGATTGATGATGTTTCCCATTAAGGGACACAATGAACAGGAAAAAAATGCTGATGTTTTGGAAGGTAAGGATAGTGTAAAAGATTATTTGGCAAGATATGCTGATGGTGATGATATGGAATCGAAAATTTATGCATATGTGGCTGACCGGAGAGAAAAGGCAGAAGTTAAATATGGTGGTGATGAGAATTTGAGTAAAATGTTTAATGCTGTCAATAATAAAGATACATATGTTTCAGCAGGACATAAATTATTATTTAATAAGGATGGCAGTGAAAGCTTAAGAAATAATGAAATTGAGGGAAAGGAATTGGAGATGCGGGAATCTCCATTGCTTAGGGCTAATCGGAAATTTGTTAAGACCTTATTTCAGGCAATTCATCAGATTAAAGAAGAAGGAAAAAATGGAACGGTCGGTGAATTTGAAAAAATTAATCTGAGGATTTCAATGGGGAAAAAAGAGGGGGAGACGAAGTTGACTGTGGCGCAGCTTAGGGATAAGCTTGATTCCATTGGGGGGATTATGGATGTAATTAATAAGAAGAATAGGGAGGATATTTATCCTGAGGAAGGTGCCGATATTGTTCTGTCGAGGTCTTTGAAACGTAGTGATGACAAGAAGAAAAGGATTGAAGAAGAGGTGACTAACCCGGACGATTTCATTTTGCTTGGCGAAGCAAAAGAGTTTCTTGATAGGATAATAAGTGCAAAATCAGCAGCAGATGCTTCTGCGGCTTTGAGGGACATGGAGGAAAAATTCGGACATACAGTAATCACAGGATTCTGATCCGAGAAACGCCTAGGCAGTTACTTAGATGGCGGTGAGCGTGGAAAGCAGGGATCCACGCTCGCCTCTTTGATGCCGTGCTGCAATCATGGCCGTTCCTTCCATGAGATCAGTTCCTCCATGCCGAGCCATTCGTCGATGATTTGAAGGCTGTTTTTTTAGCGCCAATGCATACTCTTGCTGACGCCATCTGCAATCATTCCCTCAGCCTTTCCATTCTTCTTGGTACGCCAGAATAGTGTCAATTCGTGCTCATCCAGCACGACAGGCGCTGTCATTGTGCTGTCACAATTGAACTGCGGCAGCGATTCACCCGACCGATAAATGGGGAACGCGCCGTAACAGAAGAGACCTGTTTGGCCATGGCCGCCGGCAAGGCGGCGGACAGCCGATTTTATAATTCGCGGCGCCCGTGCGGTGACGATATTCAAGGGAAAGAGCCATGAGCAAGAAGAGTGTGATGTGTAAGGTGTTGGTCGCTGCAGCTGTTGCCGGAAGCATCGGCGTTGCCACCGCCGCCCCGGTGGTGCTGACGATCGAAAGCTGGCGCAATGACGACCTGCCCATGTGGCGCGATCAGATCATTCCCGTGTTCGAGAAGCGCCATCCCGACATCAAGGTCAAATTCATGCCCATGGCGCCGACCGAATACAACGCCGCACTGAACTCCAAGCTCGAGGCGGGCACCGCCGGCGACCTGATCAGCTGCCGGCCGTTCGACGGCTCGCTGCAGCTGTACCAGAAGGGGCGGCTGGCCTCGCTGAACAGCCTCAAAGGCATGGACAACTTCACGCCCGTCGCCAAAACGGCCTGGAGCACCGATGACGGCAAGGCCGCCTTTTGCGTGCCGATCGCTTCCGTGATCCACGGTTTCATCTACAACAAGGATGCCTTCGACAAGACGGGCGTCAAGCCGCCTGTCACGGTCGACGAATTTTTCGCCGCGCTGGCCAAGTTCAAGGCGGCGGGCAGCTATGTGCCGCTGGCCATGGGCACCAAGGATGGCTGGGAAACCGCGTCCATGGGCTATCAGAATATCGGCCCCAACTACTACAAGGGCGAAGAGGGCCGCAAGGCGCTGATCGCAGGCAAGGCGAAGCTGACCGACGCGCAATGGGTCGAGCCGCTGCGCGTGCTGGCGCGCTGGAAGCCGTACCTGGGCGAGGGCTTCGAATCGCAAACCTATCCGGACAGCCAGAACCTGTTTACGCTGGGCCGCGCCGCGATCTATCCGGCCGGTTCGTGGGAAATTCCCGGCTTTGAAAAGCAGGCCCGCTTCAAGCTGGGCGTCTTCCCGGCGCCGGTGAAAAAGGCCGGCGACAAGTGCTACGTCTCCGACCATCCCGATATCGGCCTGGGCCTGAACGCCAAGTCGCCGAATGCGGCGCAAGCCAGGATCTTCCTGGAATGGGTCGCGTCCCCTGAATTTGCCGGCCTGTATGCGAATGCCTTGCCTGGCTTCTTTAGCTTGAACAAGACGCCGGTGGAACTCAAGAATGCCCTGGCAAGGGAGTTCGTCGGCTGGCGCGGCAAGTGCGAATCGACGATACGCCCGACCTATCAGATCCTGTCGCGCGGCACGCCCGACCTGGAAGGGCAGTTCTGGAACGCGGGCAGTGCTGTCATCAATGGCAGTGTGACGCCGGAAGCGGCGGCGCAGAAACTGCAAAAAGGACTGGACGGCTGGTACAAGCCCGCCAAGTAAGGGTTGCTTCCGGCAGGTCGATATGCCTTCTGCTGGCAGCCCCGGAAGCGGAGGCTGCGTGGATCGTCGTCGCGTGGCGCGCCACGCGGCTTCCCCGCGCCTGCTGCCAGCACAAGCGGCTCCCTGCCGGAACCGGCTCCACGCCAGGTCATGCACAGTCCATTTTGCAAAGGAATTTCTTATGAGCAGTAACGTGTTAGCCGCCGGCGCCGTGCCGGCCGGCGCCAGGGCCAGCCGGCCCGTACGTTGGCATATCGGGGTGCTACTGGCCCCCGCCCTGCTGATCTATACGGCCGTGATGGTGATCCCGCTTGCCGAAACGCTGCGTCTGGCCTTTTTCCGGCTCGCTGGCGACCGCCAGGAGTATGCGGGCCTGGCCAATTTCATGCGCCTGTTTGGCGAAGGAAACTGGTCGCAGCAGTTCTGGAATGCCCTGCTCAATAATAGCTACTTCTTCCTCATGCACTTGCTCATCATGGTGCCGCTGGCGATCGTGCTGGCGGCGCTGCTGTCGCTGCCCCGCATGCGGGCCAGCGGCTTCTACCGTACCGCGCTGTTCATGCCGACCCTGCTCTCGTTCGTCGTCGTCGGCTTTGTGTGGAAGCTGATCCTGTCGCCGCTGTGGGGTGTGGCGCCCTCGCTGCTCGACCTGGTAGGCCTGAAATCCCTGTTCGCCCCCTATCTGGGGCGGGAAGCCAGCGCCCTGACCACCCTGGGTTTCATTTCGATCTGGCAGTACGTCGGCATGCCGATGATGCTCAGCTATGCGGCCATGCTGTCGATCCCGAATGAAATCATCGAGGCGGCGGAAATCGACGGCGTTGTGGGTATCGCCCAGTTCCTGCAGATCAAGCTGCCGCTGCTGTGGCCCACCATCGGCATGATCTCGATCCTGACGTTCGTGGCCAATTTCAATTCCTTCGATCTGATCTACACGGCCCAGGGCGCACTTGCCGGACCGAACTATTCGACCGATATCCTCGGCACCTTGCTGTACCGCACCTTCTTCGGCGCCCAATTGCAGCTGGGAGACCCGAACATGGGAGCGACGATCGCCACGATGATGCTGCTCATTATCCTCGGTATCGTCTGCGCCTTCCTCTTTTTTGTCCAGCGCAAGCTGACCCGTTATCAGCTGTGATGGCGACAGGAGCTCCTATGTTTCAAATCAAGAAAATCATGGCCCGCCTGGCAGCGCATGGCGTGCTGATACTGTTCAGCGTCCTGGCGCTGGCGCCCGTGGCCCTCATCCTGATCAACTCGGTCAAGTCGCGGGCCGATATTTTCCAGTCGCCGCTGTCGCTGCCGACAGGCGCCAGCCTCGACCTGGTTGGCTATACCTCGGTGCTGTTTCACAGTAATTTCACCGGTTATTTCTTCAACAGCATCATCGTCACGGTGGCCGCGCTGGCCGCCACCATCGTCTTCGGCGCGATGGCGGCGTTCGCCTTGTCCGAATACCGCTTCCGCATCCGCGGCCTCACCGCGCTGTACCTGACCGTCGGCATCATGGTGCCGATACGCCTGGGTACGGTAGGCATCATCGAGATGATGGCGGGATTGTCGCTGGTCAACACCAAGACCGCGCTGATCCTCGTGTACACGGCGCAGAGCCTGCCACTTGCCGTGTTCATCCTGGCTGAATTCATGCGCACCCTGTCCGATGACCTGAAGAACGCCGCCAGGGTCGATGGCTTGTCGGAATACAAGATCTTCTTCTGGCTGGTGCTGCCGCTGCTGCGCCCGGCGATGGTCACGGTCTCCGTCTTCACCATGATCCCTATCTGGAACGATCTATGGTTCCCGCTGATGCTGGCGCCGGGCGAGGACAGCATGACCCTGACCCTGGGTGCCCAGGCCTTCATCGGCCAGTACGTGACGGACTGGAACTCCGTGCTGGCGGCGCTGTCGCTGAGCATCCTGCCCATCCTGGCGCTGTATCTGGCGTTTTCCAAGGGCTTGATCCGCGGCATCACGTCGGGCGCCGTCAAATGAGACGCGGCGCCTGGCCGCCGCGTGTTGAACCATGCTGGATGTTGCAGCGTATTTAGTAATCTAACCTGAAGGGAACACGATGAAACGAACACATTACATGGCTTGCGCCCCGTGCCGTAGCGGGAGCGCCGCATGAGCCGCGCGCCGAATCAGCAGCCCTTGCGGGTGGTGGTCGTTGGCCTGGGCCAGATGGGAAGGTCGCATGCGCTGGCCTACCACACCAATCCTGCCTTCGAGATCGTCGCCCTGTGCAGCCGCGGCACGGTGGACTTGCCGCCTGAGCTGAGCGGCTACCGCATGGTCGATTCGCTGGCTGCCGGGCTGGACCTGAAGCCCGACGTCGTGTCGATCAACACCTATACCGACAGCCACGTGGAGCTGGCGATCGAGGCCATGGAAGCGGGCGCCCACGTGTTCGTGGAAAAACCGCTGGCATTGAGCACGGAGTCGGCGCTGGCCGCCGTCAACGCCGCCCGCCGCACGGGGCGCAAGCTGGTGGTGGGCTATATCCTGCGCCATCACCCTTCGTGGAACGAGTTCATCAAAACGGCGCGCGGCCTCGGGGCGCCGTACGTGATGCGCATGAACCTGAACCAGCCATCGGTCGGTGCGGCATGGGAGATACACAAGCGCCTGCTGCAGACGACGCCGCCGTTCGTCGATTGCGGCGTCCACTACGTCGATATCATGTGCCAGATCACCGATTCCCGCCCGGTGCAGGTGCGCGGCATGGGCGTGCGCCTGGCATCCGATATCGCGCCGGACCAGGTCAACTACAGCCATTTGCAGATCCTGTTCGAGGATGGCTCGGTCGGCTGGTACGAGGCCGGCTGGGGCCCGATGATTTCCGGTACCGCGTCGATGATCAAGAACGTCATCGGCACGCATGGCGCCGTCTCGCTGGTGATGGGCGAGGGTGCCGATTCGGCCGATATCAACAGCCATACGGGCGCCGGCCAGCTGTGCCTGCGCATCGCGCCGTCCGAGGCGAACAGCCAGGATTATTCGGATGGCTGGATCTCGATTGGCGACGGCGTCGGCCACCAGATGCTGTGCGACCGCGAGCAGGCGTTCCTGGCCGAGGCCATCCGCGAGGACCTGGACCTGACCGGCCACCATGAAGCGGCGGTGCGTTCGCTGGACATCGTCCTGGCGGCCCAACGCAGCATGCGCGAAAACCGCGCGATCGATCTCTGAAGCGATTAAAGGAATATGACCATGCATGCCCTGGAAATCCAGAATGTTGCGAAAGCCTACGGCAAGAACGATGTGCTCAGCGGAATCGACCTGCGGGTCGACAAGGGGGAGTTTGTCGTGATCGTCGGCCCCTCGGGCTGCGGCAAATCGACCTTGCTGCGCATCATCGCCGGTCTTGACGAGCATACCTCGGGACACCTGCGCATCGCCGGCGCGCTGATGGATGGCGTGCCGCCTTCCAGGCGGGGCATCGGCATGGTGTTCCAAAGCTATGCGCTGTATCCCCACCTGAACGTGTTCGACAACATGAGCCTGGCGCTCAAGCGCGAAGGCGTGCCCAAGGCGGAGATTCGCCAGCGTATCGACGCGGCGGCCACCATGCTGGCTCTCGGCCCTTTGCTGGAGCGCCGTCCGGCCCAGCTCTCCGGCGGGCAGCGGCAGCGCGTGGCGATCGGGCGCGCGATCGTGCGCCAGCCGAAACTGTTCCTGTTCGATGAACCGCTGTCGAACCTGGATGCGGAATTGCGCGTGCATACGCGCCTTGAACTGGCGCAATTGCACCGTACCCTGGGCGCGACCATGATCTATGTCACGCATGACCAGATCGAGGCAATGACGCTGGCTGACAAGATTGTCGTCATGCATGCGGGCAAGGTACAGCAGGTGGGCACGCCGCATGAACTCTACAACGCGCCCGTCAACCTGTTCGTCGCCAAGTTCATCGGTTCGCCGACGATGAATATCGTGCATGGCGTGGCGGCGCAACAGGCGGGCGTTGCCACGATCGGTGTGCGTCCCGAGCACCTGTGCCTGACCGAGGAGGCGCCCGTGTGGTCCGGTACCGTGCGCCACCGTGAATATCTGGGCTCGGACAGCTATCTGTTCGTCACCACCGCAGGCGACGGTGAGCTGTGCGTGCGTGTCGAGGGCGAATCGCGCCATGCCATCGGCGACCGCGTGGGCCTGGCGCCCATGCCTGGCAAGCTGCTGGGCTTTGACGGCGATGGCTTGCGCCAGCCGCTCGCGCAAGCCGGCTAGCCGAGTCTTCTGAACGGCGCGCCGCCAGCCCGGTGCGCCAGTCCACTTTTCCCTTTTTTGTCGTCCCTGCAACCTGGCATGCCGCCCAGGTGGCGCCAGCTTTTGCCTTTTTTTTCGGCCGCAAGGCTCCCCCCGCTCGGGATTGTTTCCCGAAATATTGACCCATATAAGGAGAAATCATGAATCGCTCGATACGCAAGGCCCTGTCCGTCGCATGCATGCTGGTGTGCGCTGGCGCCAGCCCCTTTGTTTTTGCCGACGACCCAGGCGACGATCTGCCGGGTTTCCACGGCTACTTCCGGGTCGGCGCCGGGATCAGCAATGGTACCGAAGGCGGCCGCCAGGCGTGTTTCGGCCTGGGCGGCAACACCATGCGCTACCGCCTGGGCAATGAATGCGATGCCTATGGCTATTTCTATTACAACCGGGAACTGGTGAAGAGCGACGATGGCGTCAGCTTTGTCGGTACGGTCGGGGTGCGCCAGTACTCGCCCAACAGCGATTTCGAGAACCGGGCGGTCATTCCGCTGGGCATACACCGCGCCTATGTGGAAGTGAAGAACCTGGACTTCCTCAATGGTGGCGTGGTCTGGACGGGGCGCCGGGAATATGTGCGGCCCGACATCCACATGCTCGACCTGTTCTACACGAACCTGAGCGGCGTCGGCGGCGGTATCGACAAGGTGAAGGCCGGGCCGGGCAAGTTCAGCTATGCCGTGTTCAAGGACAACGACGACGTGGTCACGAGTACGGCCACCGGGCGCATCGTCAACTCCGCGGCGGCCGTGCGGCAAAACCTCGTCTACCAGGACTTGCCTGTCAATCCGGGCGGCACCCTCGATATCGTTGCCGCCGCAATCCTGGCCAAGGGCGAGGACAAGCATAACGGCTACAGCCTGTCGCTGATCCATCGCCAGAACAAGGTCTTTGGCGGTGTCAATACCGTTGGCGTGCAGTATGGCGTCGGTCCCGGCACCGGCGCCGGGCTGGGCCGTTTCGGCGCCTCGGGCAGCACCATGCTGGGCTCGGATGTGACGCGCATGCGGCTGTTCGACAGCCTGTGGATACAGCCGACCCGGGAAATGAGCATGGAGCTGGTGGCGCTGGTGCAGCGCGACAAGTCCGATCTCACGGGAACGTCGACCTGGACGTCGTTCGGCGTGCGCCCGGTCTATGCGTTCAACAACCATTTCAAGTTGCAGGCGGAACTGGGCACGGACAAGGTCACGTCGCCGGCCGGCGGACGCGACCTGCGCCTGACCAAGCTGACGATCGCGCCCACCATCACCGCCGGGCCGGCCTACTGGTCGCGCCCGGAACTGCGCGCCTTTGTCACGTATGGCAAGTGGAATGACGCCGCCACGGCGGCGGTCAACGCGGCCAACGAGGCTGGCGCCGTTTTTGGCCAGCGCACCAGTGCGGTATCCATGGGCCTGCAAGTGGAAACCTGGTTCTAGCACGCTTCGCACTGCGCAGGCAACGCGGCTTGCGCAGATGCGGTCCACATGCCAGAATCGTACCAGTTTTGCCACCGGCTGGCGTACAGGCTGCCACAGGGGACCGCCAGCCGGAGAGTAAGTACCCAAGACCCAAGAATAGCGACGTACTTAATTATTCAAACGCTCGGAGACGCCATGAAAGCATTGTTGGAAAGTTCGCTCATTCCGCAAGGAGCCAATTGGACTTATTTTCACCGCCGGCTCAACGTCTGCATCCCCTTTAACTGGCATTACCACCGTGAAATTGAACTGACCGTCACCCTGAATAGCCAGGGGCAGCGCTATGTCGGCGACAATATCGAACCGTACACGGATGGCGACCTGGTCCTGATCGGTCCGAACCTGCCCCATACCTGGATGTCGCAGAGCAAGATCAATGAGGCCTTGCCGCACGTGGCGCATGTCTTCTGGATCAACGCGGACTGGCTCAATACCCTGATGTCCACGCTGGTCGAACTGGCGCCGATCAAGTCCATGCTGGTCGATGCGGAACGCGGCGTGGTCTTTTCCGCGAGCACGGTCAAGAAGGTACGGGACCTTGTCCTCGACCTCGAACACGCGTCGCCCGCGGGACGGGTCACGCGCCTGATCGATATCCTGACCATGCTGGCCAATGACAAGGAGGCGAGGTCGTTATGTCCGCCGCGCTGCCAGGTGGCCCAGCTCGATGCATGCGACAAGTCGCGGATCGACCACGCGCTGGCCTACATCCACAGCCATTATGTGGAAAAGATCTCCATGGCCGAACTGGCGAGCCTGGCGGCGCTCAGTGTGTCCGGGCTACACCGCCTGTTCAAGCGCCATACGCGCCAGACCGTCAGCGACTACATTGCGCAAGTGAGGATAGGCAAGGCCTGTTCCTTGCTTGTATCGACCACGCAACCGATTTCGCATGTGGCCGAGCAGTCGGGGTATAGCAGCCTGTCGCACTTTAACCGGCAATTCCTGGGCATCAAGCAAGTCACGCCCAGGGCATTCCGCCAGTCGTTCCGCCATCGCCAGCCGGAGGGCTTGCCGCACCGGCCCGAGGTCAGCACCTACGCGGAGCATCCCGCGGCGGCTGCGAGCCTGGGCAGCCACCGCCAGGCGCCCTGACGCCTGTTTCCTGTCACGGCGCCGTCTGAGGCGTGCCGGCGCTCCAGCCATGCACGCGGCGCTGGCCCTGGCGCACCAGCGCCAGTATTTCCTTGCGTGAAAAACCATCGAGCTTGTTCGGATTGTCCAGCATGGTCAGCGGCTGGCCCAGTTGCACCAGCAGGCGATTGAGCAGCAGGATGCCGAAGGTACGGCAATTTCCAGTGGGAAAAGGGCGCAAGCGCTGCAGCTTCTGGCACAGGTCGATGGCGGCATCGACCTGCGCGGACGGCGTATCCGCTGTGGCGAGCGCGGCATGGTAACTGCTGATCCAGCGCGCCATCAGGCTGGCCAGCGTTGCCGGCGTCGCCTCTGCGCGTTTGAAGATCTTGACTTCGGCGCCCCCGCTGAGCTGTTTTTCAGACAGCGAAAAATGCAGCGCGTCCGCATCGGGCGGTTCGACCGCCGTGGCGCAGATGAATTGCGCCAGCTCGTCCTCGCCTGCCGTGCTGACGGTTTCGCCCGGCAGCATGACAAACTGCGCCCATGCCCCGCTGGCAGCGGGCAGGCTGGCCGGCGCGCTGCCGCCCGCGCCGCTGCACAGCGCGTGCAGGCGCAGGATCAGGGACAGGTCGAGCGCCTCGTCGAGTTCGCGCATCGCCGCCAGCCAGGCGCGGCTCATGTTGTACAGATAACTGGGTTCGCTGTCGAACAGGTGGCCGATGTAGGGATTGCCGTCAATTTGCAAGCCCTTGGCCTGCATCAGTTCCAGCTTGAGCGGATCGATGCACAGGCGCCATAGCTGGCGTGCCGCCACGCTGGCACCTGGTATAGAGCTGGCCAGCTCATCCCACAGGAGCGCGGTCTCGCCCATGCGCGGCCGGAAGTTCTGCAAGGCGCGTTCTGCCGTCTTCGCATAGCGGTCGGCGGCCTGGCTGTTGCGCATGTTTTGCAGGAAATCGTCGCCGGGGCGGCGCAGTTCGCGGCAATACTCCTCGCTTGCCTCGCGTACCGCGGCGATGCTGGCTTCCAGGTGGCGTTCCGCCAGGCCACTTTCCTTGCCCGATGCGGCCTGGCCCTGAGGCACGTGCGCCAGCGCATCGAGCAGCGCGCCGAGGAAGTCATGGTCGGGAAAAATCAGATGCTGGGAGCGTGCCGGATGGGCTTCGGCCAGTTGCCGGAACGTCGCCGTGAAATGCTGCTTGACCGAAACGCGCAGCGCCTCGGGCAGCAGCGGCCCCGGCGTGCTGCGCGCAGTGGCGCAGGCTGGCGGTGCGGCCGCTTCCTCGCTCGCCGGCGGCGGCATCGTGGCTGGCGCCGCCGCCATGCGGATGCCCAGCGTCTTGATGCGGTAGTACAGGGTATTGACGGAAATCTGCAATTCCAGCGCCGCCTTGGCCACCACCTGTTCGTGGCGCTCCAGGGTTGAGACGATCACGTCATGTTCGAAGTTGCGCACCCGTTCGCGCAGGGACAGCGCCGTATCGTCATGCAGGCGGGGTGACGCGTCGGCATCCGGGAGAGCGCCGCTTGCGCCTTGCTCATCGTCGCCCAACGGCGCCAGGCCCAATGCGAAGCGTTCGGCCGCATTCTTCAACTCGCGGATATTGCCGGGCCATGGGTATTCCATCAGCAGCTTTTGCGTGCCGCCGGGAATGCCCGGCAAGGTGCGTGCGTGGCGCTGGCAGGCTTCGCCGAGGAATTCCGCGAACAGCGGCAAGACTTTTTCGCGCGAGTCGCGCAGCGAGGCCAGGCGCAGCTTGACGACGTGCAGCCGGTAGTACAGGTCCTTGCGGAAGCTGCCCTGTTCGACCAGCGTGAGCAAGGCAATCTTGGTCGAGGCGATCACGCGGAAGTCGGAGCGGTAGAAACGGCTGCCGCCCAGACGCTCGCAGCCGCGTTCCTGCAGTGCGCGCAACAGTTTGGCCTGGATCGCCAGGGGCATGCTGTCGATTTCGTCCAGGTAGAGCGTGCCGTCGTTGGCCAGTTCCAGCTTGCCTTCCTTGGCCCGCACGGCGCCCGTAAAGGCGCCGCTTTCATAACCGAACAATTCGCTCTCGGCGATATGCTCGGGAACGGCCGCGCAGTTGATGGCGATGAATTTGCCGCAGCGGCCAGAATGGCGGTGGATGTCGCGCGCCATCACGTCCTTGCCGGTGCCGGTTTCACCCTCGATCAGCACGTCGACCGAGAGCGGAGCGATTTCCTGGACCAGGCTGTCTTGCGCGGTGGCGGGGAGCGAATGTGGCGGCGTGGTGCGAAGTCGTGTCATCGGGTGGCAGTGGTTAGGGGTGGTCTTGCGGGAAGGCTGACATGCACGGAGCGTGCCAGCGTGCTGGCGCCCCCCCGGCCATGTGGCCGCCTTTCAGAATTGAAAGAATGCCGGGGTCGGCACCTTGCAGCGTTGCCGCCGGTTTGGCACAAGCGGGCGGCCGCGACCGGGAGACCGCGGGGATACGGCGGCTGGAATGATTTTTGCTGCGATCCGAATGGCGGTGTTGCCTGCAACGGGCATGGTTATGATCAACAATGGGGCTCCTTTCATGAATACTGACTTTTCCATCACGCGCGACCTGGTCCAGGAAATCATCACGCTGATCGGTTCGGACCTGGTGTTTACCGACCTGCATATCGAGCAGGATGCGCAACTGATGATCAAGACGCCGCGCGGCTGGCAGCCGGTCGGCGATGAACGGGTAACGGCCGAGGACATGCTGCCGGTGCTCGAATCGATCGACAAGGACTGGGCCACCAAGCTGCCCGATGGCGCCATCGACCGCCCCTTTGTGCTGACCCAGTGCCGTTTGCGCTGCAATGCCTACCGCACCACGGGCGGACAAAAGGTCGTCATCTCGATCCGCCGGCTGCCGCTCGATCCGATCGCGCTCGACAAGACCGGTTTGCCGGCCTACGTGAAAACAATGCTGGAGGCCACCAAGGGTGTCATCGTCGTGACCGGCTCCACCGGTTCCGGCAAGACCACCACGCTGGCTTCGATGCTTGACTACATCAACGCCACCCGTACCGCGCATATCGTCACCATCGAACAACCGGTGGAGTATCAGCTCAAGCGGCGCAAATCCATCATCTCGCAAAAGGAAGTCCCCATCGACACGCCCAGCTTTTCTGCGGGGCTGCGCGAAACCATGCGGCAAAATCCGGACATCATCATGGTCGGCGAGATCCGCGACCTGGAAACCGCCGAAACCGTGCTGCATGCGGGCGAATCGGGACATCTGGTGCTGGCCACGATGCATACCAACAGCGCCGTCAATGCCATCGGCAAGCTGCTGTCCTTCTTTCCGCCCCGACAGCAGGAGCAGCGTGCCGCGGCATTGGCCAATTCCCTGATCGGCGTCATTTGCCAGGGACTGGTGCCGACCGAGGATGGCAGCGCGTTCGTGCTGGCAAGCGAATTGCTGTTCAATAATAACCAGCAGATCGCCTCCTTTGTCGCCGATCCCGGCAAGCTGCACCTGCTGGCCGATTTCATGAAACGGCGCCAGGACAATATGTCGCGCAGCCTGAACGAAGACCTGGCGCACCTGGTGGGGCGCAAGATCATCCACCCCAGGGATGCCATGCGCGTTGCCTACAACCGCATCGAACTGCATGAACTCATCAGCAACGCACGCTGAAGCGCCGTAACCACCTGCCTTTCTGAGTGGCGGCGGCGACCACATTGGTTCCCGCCGCCTGTTTGCCGTTCTCCCGTCGCCTTTCTTTCCTCTCTTCCCGCCGCAGTCCGTCGCCAGCTTTTGCCTGTATGGCGGCATCGCTGCGAAAAAATGCCGAAGCATGGAACCGGATGGACCGTGCACGCCACTTAAGCAGCGTTGCAGTCAATTCTTTTCCTGAACAGCACACCTTATTTCTGGAGCGAGGGCCTATGAGTACGTTTTCCACGCAGCGCCATGCGAGGCGCCGGACATGCTAGACGCGATCCCGTATGCCTGCGCGCAGGACGTGCCGCCGGCGCTGGTGCGCCAGCTGGTGCGCGTCGAATCGGGCGGGAACCCGTTTGCGATCGGCGTGGTCGGCGGCCGCCTGGCGCGCCAGCCGCGCACCTTGGCCGAAGCGTTGGCCACGGTGCAAAGCCTGGAGCAGCAAGGCGTTAACTATTCGATCGGCATCAGCCAGGTGAATCGCATCCATTTTCCGCGCCTCGGCTGGAACAAGGAGCTGGCCAACGGCTTCGATGCCTGCGGCAACCTGCAGGCCGGGACGGGCATTCTGAAGACCTGCTATCAGCGCGCCGTCGGCGCCGGCTATGCCGGCACGGCGCTCGATGGCGCCAATGCCGCGAGCAGGGCATCGCTGTCCTGCTATTACTCGGGAAATTTTGTCAGCGGCGAACGCCTCGGCTATGTCGCCAGGGTACTGGGCGGCTCGCCTGATCCTGGCCAGGGCCAGGGCCAGGGCCAGGGCCGCCAGCTGGCTGCCGCCACTTCTTCCATTTTGTTCGACTAACCATAGGGGATATCCATGAAACTCAATAAAGTAACTGTGCCGCTTCTTTTGTTCATCCTGTCGCAACCAGCCCTGGCCGGCGGCCTGGAGGGGGGCAAGAAAGTGCTCGACGAGGTGTCCAAATGGATGACCAGCATCGGCCTCATCATCGTGACGATTGCCCTGATGGTGGTGGGCTTCCGCATGGTATTCCAGGCGGCGGAATGGAAGGACGTGGCGCCCGTCTTCTGGGGCGGCGTGCTGATTGGCGGCGCGAGCGGCATCGCTGGCCTTTTCGTGAGCTGAGCCATGGCTTACGAAGACGTGGTATTCAAGGGGGCGACGCGGCCGGCAATGATGGCAGGGGTGCCTATCGTGCCCTTCATCCTGGTGGTCGGCATCCACCTGCTGATCGCCATCTGGGCCATGGTGCTGGTGAACCTGTTTGTCGCCTTCGTCATCCTGATGACCTGCGTGCTGAACGTTCTGTTCATGCGTCATATCAGTTCGAACGACGAACAGCGCTTGAACCAGTATTTGCTGCGCATGAAAAGTACCGCCGGCCGGCGCAACAAGGCGCACTGGGGCGCGCATGCCGTATCGCCCAATGATTACCGGAGGCGCGCATGAAGAACGATGCGGTTTCCACGCTGGAACTGGTGGCCAGGGACGACCGCGTCAGCAGCCACCTGCCGTTTTCGGCCAGGATCACGGAGAACGTCGTGTCGACGCGGGGCGGCGATTATATGTCGACCTGGTCCATCACCGGGCTGTCGTTTGAAGGCTTGAGCTACGCTGATGCCTACGCCAAGATGGAAGCGCTGAATCTGCTGGTGCGCAGCCTGTCGAACGGCAAGTATGCGTTCTGGGTGCACCGCATCCGGCGCGTCGCCGCCGATAAGCTTTCTGTGCCCGAGAGCGGTTTCCCCCGGCGCTTCCTGCAGCAATACTACGACGGGCTGGCGGAAGGCGGCATGATGTCGACCGAGATCTTTCTGACGGTGCTCCATCGCCCGCAGCCCCAGCGCGCCACCGGCGTGCTGGGCAAGATCGGCCGTACCCTGGAGGACATCGCGCATGAGCAGGAACTGGCGCTCGACATCATGGAAAGCCTGCACCAGCAGGTCTGCCGCACGCTCGATGCGTACGGGCCGGAACGCCTCGGCGAGTATGAACACAACGCTATCCGTTATAGCCGCCAGCTGGAGTTCTATGCCTATCTGCTGAACGGCCACTGGTGGCGCATTCCCGTCAAGGACGTGCCTTTGCACAAATACCTGCCGATGGCGCGCGTCCTGTTCGGCAACGAGATCATGGAAACGCGCACCACGCTGGGATCGACCTATTCCGCCTTCGTCGACATCAAGGATTATGTGGATTTTTCCCATCCCGGCATCCTGAACACCATGCTCAGCCTGCCGTATGAATATGTGGAAACGCATTCCTTCTCGCCCATGAACGTGCTCGATGCGAAGGCTGCCCTGACCCTGCAGCGCAACCGCATGATCAGCTCGAACGACAATTCGGTCAGCCAGCTGACGCAACTGGACGATGCACTCGATGGCGTGGCGAGCGGCAATTTCACCCTGGGCGAATACCACTACAGCCTGCAGGTGAAATCCGCCAGCGTGGACGGTATCAAGGCGGCCCGCTCGGCGGCGATCGAATCCCTGCAAAGCGCCGGCTTCCTGGCGGTGGTCATCGACCTGGTGACCGATCACGCCTACTTTGCTCAGTTGCCCGGCAACTGGCGTTCGCGGCCCCGTTCCGCGTATCTGAGCTCGCGCAATTTTTCGGGCCTGTGTTCGATGCACAACTTTACCTTGGGAAAGCGCGACGGCAATCCCTGGGGTGAAGCGGTGACGATCCTGCGCTCGCCCGCATCCCAGCCATACTATTTTAACTTCCATGCCACGGCGCCGGGCGAGGATGCCTTTGGCACATCGGCCCTGGGCAATTGCCAGATCATCGGCCAGTCTGGCGGCGGCAAGACAGTGCTGGCGCTGTTCCTGATGATGAACCTGTACAAATACGGTACCCAGGTCGTGTTTTTCGACAAGGACCGTGGCGCCGAGATCGCGGTGCGCGCGGCGGGCGGGCAATACCTGTCGCTGGAACGGGGCAAGCCGACCGGTTTCAACCCCTTCAAGATGGAGGCCAGCGAGGCCAATATCTTGTTCTGGGACGATCTGGTCAAGTTTTGCACCCTGATGCCGGGCGCTCCCCATTTGCCGCGCGAGGAGGCGGAAATCTCGCACGCGGTGCGGGCCATCGCGCTGCTGCCCGCTTCCATGCGCAGCTTTACCGCCGTCATGCAGAACTTGCCGAACGTGGATGCGAACAGTGTGGCCGAACGCCTGCGCAAATGGTGTGCCGACGGCGCGCTGGGCTGGGCCCTCGATTGCGATGAAGATCTGCTGGAATTCGGCACCACCCGCACGTATGGCTTCGACTATACGGAGCTGCTGGAAGATGCCCAGACCTGTCCGGCGATCATGATGTACCTGATGTACCGGGTCGAATCCCTGATCGACGGGCGCCGCTTCGCCTTCTTCATGGATGAATACTGGAAGGCGCTGTCGGTGCCGTACTTCGAGGACTTCGCCAAGAACAAGCAGAAGACCATCCGCAAGCAGAATGGCTTCGGCGTCTACATGACGCAAAGCCCGTCCGACACGCTGCGCAGCCCGATTGCGCGTGCGCTGATCGAGCAGACGGCCACCTTCATTTTCCTGCCCAATCCGACGGCCGACTATGGCGATTACGTGGACGGCTTCAAGCTGACGGGAACCGAATTCGAGCTGCTCAAGAGCCTGGGCGAAGGGTCGCGCATGTTCCTGATCAAGCAAGGTACCAGCGTTGCCATCGCGACGCTGGATTTGCATGGCTTCAGCGACGAGCTGAAGATTTTGTCCGGCACCACGGCCAACGTCGCCAGGCTCGATGCCTTGCGTGCGCGCCATGGCGACCATCCCGATCAATGGATCAATCGTTTTCTTGAGGAAGTACGATGAAAAAAAATGTCATGAGCACATTGCTGGCGCTGTCCTTTGCCGCCGTTCCCGCCGGCATGGCGTATGCGGCTGGCCAGGCGGCGCCAAGCACCACTCCCTTGCCGGTGTCCGACAAGGATGTCTTTGCCCAGGTTGAAAAGCTGGTCGAGCAATCAGGCAAGACGACCACCGCGGTTACCGAGATGAACACGACG
Source organism: Janthinobacterium violaceinigrum (assembly GCF_009208555.1). Classification (GTDB taxonomy): domain Bacteria; phylum Pseudomonadota; class Gammaproteobacteria; order Burkholderiales; family Burkholderiaceae_D; genus Janthinobacterium; species Janthinobacterium violaceinigrum. The sequence continues at coordinate 216,567 of NZ_WFLI01000008.1, forward strand.
CTGAACAACGCAGTGAAACGCAATCGTGAATTGAACAAAATTGCCGACCCTTCCGGGTCTCGCGTCGCGATCTTGAAGAATGATAATGCCGATGCCTATATCAAGACCGTTGCCGATCAGGCGAAAGCGCTGCGCTGCGGGAAATTCGAAGAGGCGCCGAAACAGGATAAACAGCTGGAGCTCTGCCGCAAAGTGGAACAGGCCAGTTTCGATCTGCTCACCATGCTGAAAGACAACCTGGAAACGAGCCGGCAACGTGCGCTGAAAATTCTCACCCTGCTCGATGAACTGAAGATGACGACACCGTCCAACCTGATGCAGGCTGCCGACTTGCAAAGCCGCATACAGATTGAAACAGCGCTGCTGCAAAACGAGAAAACCATGGTCGATATGGCCATTGTCAAGAATGAGCAGGAGATCCGTTTGTATAACCAGTTACTGGTAGCACTGGCCAAAGATGGCCCAGGAGATGCGGCCGGGAACCGTTTCTACATCCGATAATCGTCCAGTACGCCAAGCAACCAGGAAGCAGCCATGCCATTTGAAATCTACGAGGGCCTCAGCACCAGAATTCTCAAGAATGTGGCGAATGTCGACACGGTCATCGACCATTTTGTGGGCGTGGTCATTCCCATCATCGAAGTTGGCCTGGCATTGCAGATCGTCCTGCACGGCTATCGGGTCATTCGGGGGGAGGGAGGACAGCATCACTTTCTTGATGTGTTTTCAAGAAGTTTGCGGGCTTTCCTGGTACTTGCGCTGGCATTGACCGGAAATATGTATGAGCAGAATGTCCACCAGTTCATTGTTGGCTTGGGCAACGATGTGCTGGTGGGATTTGGTGGCGCCGAAGGATTGACCAAGTATCAGCAGATCGACCTCGCGATGACGCAAGGGCTTGCCGCGTTCGATGCAGTGGTGGCCTGGGGTAACGACCATATCAACATTGGCTTTATCTATGTCGAACTCACCGGCATATTGGCGATACTGGCCGGCACGCTGATGATACTGATCATCCTGCTGCTGGGTGTGATTGCTTGCGCCGAATTGCTGATCATCGACTTTGGCCTGTACATCATCTTTGGTGTTGGCCCGCTGTTCGTTGCCTGCTATGCCTTTGAAGCGACTGCCCGCTATTTCGATACCTGGTTCGCCAGCGCCCTGAAATGGACGTTCACGGCGGTTGTCATCATGATCACAGTACTGATGTCGGTGAAATTGCTGCAGGACTTTGTCTACGATATCAGCACTGCCGGCAACCTCAAACAGATCATGCTCGTCATTCTTTCAGCGTCGGCTGCCGCCGTGGTGCTGATCATGATTGTGATGCGGGCACCGGCCATTGCCAGCGACCTGGTGGGTGGAACGGGCTTGAACGGCGTGGCGGGAAGTATCAAGTCCGCTGTCTCGAACGGCATAAAGACCAGCGTGAAGACCGTGCTCAAGGGGGGATTGTACGGGGTGAAGAAGACGGGCGGAGCTGTCGCGGGTGCTTTCCGCAAGTCGTCCAAGGATGGCGGAACGGGCGAGGACGGCGGTGGAAAGGGCAAGTCGGGCAAGAACGGCGGCTCGGAAAGGGGACCGGGCAGCGATGCGCTGGACTCATCCAAAAACCATGGCAAGCCTGGCAATTCGCAGGGGAAGTCAAGAAGTCCGGTACTGACCCTGCCACCGGTCAAGAAATAGGGAAAGGAAATGCGATGAAAACAATGATGTGGGCAGTATTTTTTCTGATGCTGGGCGGGTGCGCCAGCAAGCCGCCGGAATTGCTGTTTGCTGATGGCAGCGGCCGCATCCCGGTACACGGCGCGCGCACCGCCGTCCCGCCGCCGGACGAGGTACCTGATGCAGAACCGGCGCAGCCCAATGCTGATCCGGCAACCAAGCAAAGTTAAAGGACATGAACATGTTTCGATTCAAGCGCCCGGTGGCCGGCGAGGCACGGGAAGTATCAAAGCTGAGCTGGGAAGCCGATATCGTTCTCAACGAGCGCCGCTCGCGCCTGATCGCCTGGCGCGTGGCCAGCGTCTCCATGCTGCTGGTGATGCTGATGGTGATCAGCCTGATGCTGCTGATTCCCCTCAAGCAGGTGGTGCCGTATGTGGTGACGGTGGACCGGCTGACCGGCGAAAGCAGCATCACCAGCTCGGCCAAGGACTTCGTTGCCAGCAGTACGCTGAACGACAAGCACTGGATCAAGAGTTTTTTGATTGCGCGCGAGCGTTACAGCTATCAGCTGTTGCAGCACGACTATGACCTGGTCAAGGCGCTGGCCGGCGAGGCAAGCTGGAAATCGTATGCCAAGCTGTACGAAGGCAGCAATGCGCGCGACAAGGTGCTGGAGGCGAATACGGAAATTCTGCCGACGGTACTCAGCATTACCTTGCACGGCAACGGCATGGCCTCGGTGCGTTATGAGCTGCGTACGCGCAATGTGCGCACCAATGACGAGGCGGTGCTGACGCGTCACGTGGCCACGCTGCGCTATCGCTATCAGGCGCAGAGCGCCAAGCGGGAATTCGAGATGATAGACAACCCCTTGGGATTCACCATCGACGGCTACCAGACCGATCCTGAATTCATGAGCAAGGATGCCGATGGAGGCGCGAAATGATGCGCGGGCTGACGGCTTGCCTGCTGTGGGCGGCGATGGGCTGCTGCGCCGCCGATCCCATGTTCAATGACGACGATGAGATGCGCCGTGTCGAGCTTGTGACCTATGCTCCCGACAAGGTGGTGAAGGTGGGCGCCATCATCGACCAGCCGTTCCTGATCGAATTTGCCGGCGACGAGGTGCTCGAGGAGGTGGCCGGCGGCGCGGTGGGCGGCTGGGAGGTGCATAAGAAGGTCAACCGTCTGTTTGTCCTGGCACGCAAGGAGGCGAAGTATGCGACCTTGCTGGTGACGACCAACAAGCGCTCGTATGTATTCGACCTGCTGCCCAAGCTGTCGACGCCGGCCAATTTCAAGCGGCGCCGCTCGAAGATTGTCTTTACCTATCCGTTACCGACGGTCCCGCCCGCACCGGCCTTGCCGCCGGCGCCGCGCAATGACAATTACTCGATGCAGCTGGTGGCCGTGCAGGCCGATATCCGTCCCAGCGAGGTATATGACGACGGGCGCTTTACCTGGCTGCGCTTTCCCGGCAACGTGGAAGTGCCGGCAATTTACAAGGGCGAGCCGGGCACGCGCGAGGAAATGCTGGTCAACCATCATATGGAAGGCGACTACGTGGTGATGCACGCCATTGCGCCCCTGTGGAACCTGCGCCTGGGCGGCTCGATGATCGGCGTCTTCAACGACAGTTACGAACGCCGCGGCAACGCACCCAGGAGCGGCACGACCGTTCCCGGCCTGGTCCGGGAGAGCAAGCCATGAGCGAAGAAACTGTTCCGGCCCCGGCCCCGGCCCCCGCTTCGCCGCCGGATTTCGACCCGCACCGTTTCAGCGCCGAGCCCAAGCGCAAGCCGAACAAGACCGTCATCGTCATCATCGGGGTCTTCGTGGTGTTGATGGTGCTGATCGGCGCCTCCGTGTATCTCGCCAAGCAGCACCTGAGCGACTTCATGGCCGAACGCGCCGAGCGCAAAAAGGAAGAGCAGGAAATGAAGAAGGCAGGGGAGGACACGAGCCGCAAGGGCAAGCTGTTTGCCGCCAGTTCCGCCAGTTCCTCCAGCGCCGACGGTGCTTTGCCGGCGCGTTTCGGCAAGGCCGACGAGAAGAAGGAAGGGGCGGAAAGCGCGTTGCCGATTCCGCTGTTGCGCAACGGGTCCGCCGCTGCCGCGCCGCCACCGGCACCGCCTGCTGCCCCGCCGCCTCCGCCGCCCCCGCCGCCGCCTTCGCTGA
>NZ_WFLI01000090.1 GCF_009208555.1 Janthinobacterium violaceinigrum
TCAAGTCCCCTGTCGCACCCAGGCTGCCGTCCGCTTTCACGCCGGCGCCCAGCAAGCCGCTGCTGGTCATTTTGCCCGCCGTAATATGGGTGTTGTTGACGGAAGCAATCGATCCCGTGTTGTTCAGCAAGCCACCGACCGTCAGTTGCTGATTGCGGCCTGCATACAGCAGGCCAGCGTTGTTCAGGTCACCGCTCACTGTCGCCGTCAGGTCCGTGCCGGCGCTGAGCGTACCCTGCTGGTTCAGCACATTCGCGGCATCCAGATGCAAATTGTCCGCCTGCAACACACCGCGCGTGTTGTCGATAGTCACACCGCCCACATGCAAGTCGGCAGTCGCTGCCATCACGCCATCGGTATTATTCAGTGTGCTTTTGCTGACGATGTCGGCCGATGCGGCGGACGTGATGCGGCCCTTGCTGTTGTCCTGCACGCCCGCCTGCAGATTCAACGTCCCCGTGCCTGCATGCTCGATCTTGCCATCGCGGTTCGTCAGCGTGGCCGCATCGATGTTCAAGTCTTTGCTATTGACGGCGATGCGCCCGGCACTGTTGTCGAGATTGCCCGTCTGGATGACGGTATCGCCCGTGCCCGTCTGGATCACGGTACCCTTGGCGTTGTCGAGATTGCCAAGGTGCAGATCGAGCTGACCCGCCTGCAACGTGCCTTCCGTGTTGTGCAAGATGGCATTGCTCGTGATGTTGAGCGTGCCTGGCGTCGTCACCACCGCCTTGTTCGTGCTGACATCGCCCTGTGTTGCCGTCAGGCCGATGTTCGCGGCGCTGGTCTGGCTGCCTGCCAGATCCACGCTGGCGCCGGTCAGGCTTGCCTTGCCCGCCGCCAGGTTCTGGCCATGCGCGGCCAGCGTTTGCGTGGTATTGATCCTCAAGTCACCAGCCGCGCCCAGCTTGCCATCGGCTTGCATGCCCGCGCCGAGCAAGCTGCTTGTGCTGCTATCGAGCGTCTTTGCCGTGATGCTGTTGTTGCCCTGTGCCGCGATGACGCCCGTGTTCGTGATGGTACCTGTTGCGGTCAAAGCTTGATTGCCGGCCGCATACAGGCTGCCGGTGTTGTCCAGGCTAGCCAAGGTGGCGTTCAAGTTGGCGCCAGCGAACACGTTGCCGGCCGTATTGTTGAATTTGCCGGCATTCAGCGTGGCATCCCCGGCCACTGCCTGCAATTGGCCCTTGGTGTTGTCGATATCGCCACCGGACAATGCCAGATGGCGTCCTGCGGCCACCGTGCCTTGCGTATTGTCCAGGCTGCTCACGTTCAATGTGGCATCCTGCGCCGCCACGATGCGGCCCGTGTTGTTCAGCAAAGTGTTTGCCTTGACCAGCGCATCGCCATTGCCCTCAATCTTGCCGCCCGTGTTGTCGAGCTGGCCCGTGGCCGCGACCGTCATCAAGCCGCTGCCCGTCTGCGCCAGACTGCCGCTGCGGTTATCCAGCGTGCCGGCGTTCACCGTCAACTGATTGGCCACCGTCGTCGCATTGCGGTGGTCCAGGGTAGCTGCCGTGATATCGAGCTTGCCATTGCCCGTGA
>NZ_WFLI01000091.1 GCF_009208555.1 Janthinobacterium violaceinigrum
CGTTGTTCAGGTCACCGCTCACTTTGGCCGTCAGGTCCGTACCGGCGCTCACTGTCCCCTGCTGGTTCAGCAAGGATGCCGCATCCAGACGCAACATGTCCGCCTGCAACACGCCGCGCGTGTTGTCCAACGCAGTACCGCTCACCTGCAGGCCAGTGGTCGCGGCGATCACGCCATCGGTATTGTTCAGCGCATCTTTGCTGACGACAGAAGCGGCCGCCGCCGAGGTGACACGGCCCTTGCTGTTGTCCAGCACGCCCGCTTGCAGATTCAAAAGGCCCGTACCCGCATGCTCGATCTTGCCGTCCTTGTTGCTGACGCTGACGGCATCGATGTTCAGGTTCTGGCTGTTGAGCGCGATGCGTCCCGCTGTATTGTCCAGATTACCGGTGACGATATTCGTGTCACCCGTACCCGTCTGCAAGATGGTGCCCTTGGCGTTGTCCAGGTTACCCACATGCAGGTCGAGCTGGCCTGCCTGCAACGTGCCTTCCGTGTTGTGCAAAGTGGCGCTCGTCGTGATGTTGAGCGCACCTGGCGTCGTGACCACCGCCTTGTTGGTGCTGACGTCACCCGTTGTTGCCGTCAGGCCGATGTTGGCGGCGCTGGTCTGGCTGCCTGCCAGATCCACGCTGGCGCCCGTCAGGGTCGCCTTGCCCCCAGCCAGGTTCTGGCCATGCGCGGCCAGCGTTTGTGTTGTGCTGATCGTCAGCTCGCCACTTGTGCCCAGCTTGCCATCGGCCTGCATGCCGGCACCGAGCAAGCTGCTGGTGCTGCTGTCGAGAGTTTTCGCCGTCAGGCTAGTGTTGCCCTGCGCGGCGATCACGCCCGTGTTCGTGATGGCGCCACTGGCGTTCAAGGTCTGGTCACCGGCTGCGTACAGGCTGCCCGTGTTGTTCAGGCTGGCCAGTGTCGCGTTCAGGTTGGCGCCGGCAAAGACGTTGCCTGCGGTATTGTTCAAGTTCGCCAGAGTCAGGTTGGCATTGCCAGCCACGGCCTGCAGTTGGCCCTTGGTGTTATCAATGTCGCCACCGGAAAGTTGCAGATGGCGCCCTGCCGCCACCGTACCTTGCGTATTATCCAGGCTGCCCACGTTCAATGTGGCATCCTGCGCCGCCACGATGCGGCCCGTGCTGTTCAGCAAGGTGGTTGCCTTTACCAGTGCATCGCCATTACCCTCGATCTTGCCGCCCGTATTGTCCAGTTGAGCAGTGGTGCTCACCGTCATCCGTCCCGTGCCTGTCTGCGCCAGACTGCCGCTGCGGTTATCCAGCGTGCCGGCGTTCACCGTCAACTGATTGGCCACCGTCGTCGCATTGCGGTGGTCCAGGGTAGCTGCCGTGATATCGAGCTTGCCATTGCCCGTGA
>NZ_WFLI01000092.1 GCF_009208555.1 Janthinobacterium violaceinigrum
CCGCCGGCAATGTGTTTGCCGGCGCCAACCTGAGGACCACGCTCGATACCTTGAGCAATACGGGCAGCCTATATGCGGCAGGCAATCAATCCCTGACCGCAACAGGCGCCATCACGAACACGGGCGTGATCGCCGCGCAGGGCAACACTAGCCTGACGGCGAAAACTCTCGACAGCAGCACCAGCAGCTTGCTCGGTGCCGGCATGCAGGCCGATGGCAAGCTGGGCACGGCCGGTGACCTGACGATTCATACCACGCAAACGCTGGCGGTGCATGGCCAGAACCTGGCGGCGGGCAGCGCCAATCTGACCGGTGCCAGCATCGATATCGGCGGCAGCCAGACCAGCGCCGCGAACATCGGCTTGACGGCAACAACGGGTGACGTCAGCACGAACAAGGCGGTCGTGACGACGTCAGGCACATTGAACGTCACGAGCAATGTCACCTTGCACAACACGGAAGGCACGGTGCAGGCGGATCAACTGGATCTGCATGTGGGCAATCTGGACAACGCCAAGGGCAGTATCTTGCAGACGGGCACGGGTGACACGAATATCGTCACCGGTAATCTGGACAATACAGCGGGACGCATCGCGGTCAACAGTCAGAACCTGAACATCGATGCCGTTACCGTCGCCAACAAGGACGGCAAGATCGAGCATGCGGGTACGGGTCTTTTGTCCGTGCAGGCGGGCGTATTGGACAACAGCAAGGGCCGCATCACGTCCGCCGCATCGGCCGACATCGTCAGCAAAAGCACACTGAATAATACCGATGGCGTGATGGCAGCGACTGCCGACTTGCATGTGGGCGGTGTGACTATCGACAACACGCGCGGCGTGTTGCAGGCGGACATGTTGCGTCTCGATGCGGCATCCTTGCTGAACCAGCAGGGGACAGTGAGCGCCGGCACGGACCTGACTGCGCGCATCAGCGGTGATTTAACGAATGCTGGCCTGCTGTATGCGGGCCGCAACCAGCAACTGATGGTCGGTGGCTTGCTGAACAACAGTGGCTCCATTGCCTCCGTCAACAACACCCATATTACGGCTGGCAAAGTCACCAGCAGCGGCTTGCTGGGCGCCGGCGTGAAAGCGGACGGCAGCCTGGGGACGACAGGCGATCTGACCATCAATGCCGATGGCGTGCTGCAAGCGAGCGGACAGAATCTGGCCGCAGGCAGTGCGACGCTGACGGGTTCCAGTGTGGATCTGTCGAACAGCCAGACGGGCGCAGCGAATATCGCCATCACGGCAACTACTGGTGATGTACAGACTAACAAGGCGGTGATTTCCGCCAGCAATCTGCTGGCCATCACCGCCAACGCAAATAACGCCCAGTCACTGGTAAATAACCAGGGCCAGCTGG
>NZ_WFLI01000093.1 GCF_009208555.1 Janthinobacterium violaceinigrum
TGTAGTGGTTTAATGTACCCGGACACTGATTTAGGCGAGAATGCTCGCCATGGAGAGGTGTTTGATGAGCAAGCAAAGACGCACGTTTTCCCCTGAGTTCAAACAGCAGGCAGCATGCCTGGTGCTGGATCAAGGATACAGCCACGTGGAGGCAAGCCGGTCGGTCGGCATCGGCGAATCGGTGCTGCGCCGCTGGGTGCAGCAGCTGCAGTTGGAGCGGCAAGGCATCACGCCGCAAAGCAAGGCAATGACGCCAGATCAGCAGCGAATACAGGAACTCGAAGCACGTATTGAGCGTCTCGAGCGGGAGAAGTCCATTTTAAAAAAGGCTACCGCGCTCTTGATGTTGGAAGGGATAGAACGTACGAGGTAATCGATCAGATTTGTGGTGACGAATCAATCGAGTTGATCTGCGCGGTGTTCGACGTAGCGCGGTCATGCCTGTATGTGCATCGGGAGCGCGCCCGGCACATTGATGTTGAGCGCATGGCATTGCGTGGCCGCGTGCACGAGCTGTTCGTCGAGAGTCGCAGTTCGGCGGGAAGCCGCAGCATCATGGGCATGATGCGCGAGGAAGGCACGGCAATTGGCCGCTTCAAAGTCAGTCGTTTGATGGAAGAGCTAGGGCTGGTCTGCAAACAGCCTGGCAGCCATGCCTATAAGCAGGCTACGGTGGAACGGGTCGATATTCCGAACCACCTCAACCGTGAATTCACAGTGGAGGCACCAAATCAGGTCTGGTGCGGGGACATCACCTATGTCTGGGCGCAAGGCCGATGGTATTACCTGGCTGTGGTGTTGGACTTATTTGCTCGCCGAGCGGTGGGCTGGGCATTCTCGCTACGACCCGATGCCGACCTTGTTGTGCAAGCGCTGGAAATGGCTTACGAGCAGCGAGGTCGACCGCAGGGACTGCTGTTTCATTCGGATCAAGGTAGCCAGTACGCCAGTCGAAAATTCCGTCAGCGCTTGTGGCGCTATCGGATACGACAGAGTATGAGCCGTCGGGGAAATTGTTGGGATAACTCCCCGATGGAACGGCTGTTCCGCAGCTTCAAAACTGAATGGCTGCCGTCAACTGGTTACATGACGGCACAGGAAGCACAACGGGACATCAGCCACTACCTGATGCACCGGTATAACTGGATACGGCCACATCAGTTCAATGAGGGATTGGCTCCGGCCGTCACCGAAGAAAAACTTAACGTAGTGTCCGGGATGGGTTGACCACTACACT
>NZ_WFLI01000094.1 GCF_009208555.1 Janthinobacterium violaceinigrum
GTCTGCGCCAGACTGCCGCTGCGGTTATCCAGCGTGCCGGCGTTCACCGTCAACTGATTGGCCACCGTCGTCGCATTGCGGTGGTCCAGGGTAGCTGCCGTGATATCGAGCTTGCCATTGCCCGTGATCTTGCCGTGCTGGTTGTTGAACTGGCCCGCGTTAATCGCCAGGATGCCGGCGCCTGCGTGCTCCAGCTTGCCATTGACGTTCGTCAATACCGTCGCATTCAAGGCCAGATTCGCGCTGTTGACGGCGATGCGGCCTGCCGTGTTGTCCAGCTTGCCTGTCGTGATGACGGTATCTCCTGTGCCCGTCTGCACGATCTCGCCGCTGGCGTTGTTCAGGTTGGCGACGTTCAGTTGCAACTGACCGGCCACCAGTTGGCCCTGACTGTTCACCAACGACTGGGCGTTGTTTGCGTTGGCGGTGATGGCCAGCACGTTGCTGGCCGAGATGACGGCTTTATTCGTCACGACATCGCCAGTAGCTGCCGTGATGGCGATGTTTGTCGCACCCGTCTGGCTGTTCGACAGATCTACACTGGAACCCGTCAGCGTCGCACTGCCTGCTGCCAGATTCTGTCCGCTCGCCTGCAAGACGCCATCGGCATTGATGGTCAAGTCCCCTGTCGCACCCAGGCTGCCGTCCGCTTTCACGCCGGCGCCCAGCAAGCCGCTGCTGGTCATTTTGCCCGCCGTAATATGGGTGTTGTTGACGGAAGCAATCGATCCCGTGTTGTTCAGTACACCGCCGACCGTCAGTTGCTGGTGGCGGCCCGCGTACAGCAGACCGGCGTTGTTCAGGTCACCGCTCACTTTGGCCGTCAGGTCCGTACCGGCGCTCACTGTTCCCTGCTGGTTCAGCAAGGTCACAGCGTCCAGATGCAAATTGTCCGCCTGCAATACGCCGCGCGTGTTGTCGATATTCACGCCACCCACATGCAAATCGGCGGTCGCTGCCATCACGCCATCGGTATTGTTCAGCACGCCCTTGCTGACGATGTCGGCCGACGCAGCCGAGGTGATGCGGCCCTTGCTGTTGTCCAGCACGCCCGCTTGCAAATTCAACGTCCCCGTGCCTGCATGCTCGATCTTGCCATCGCGGTTCGCCAGCGTGGCCGCATCGATGTTCAAGTCATTGCTGTTGACGGCAATGCGGCCCGCTGTATTGTCCAGACTGCCGGTGACGATGCGCGTGTCGCCCGTGCCCGTCTGCAAGATGG
>NZ_WFLI01000095.1 GCF_009208555.1 Janthinobacterium violaceinigrum
CTGCGGATCAAAGTGTGTTTGCTCACTCCCCGCAGCTTATCGCAAGCTACTACGTCCTTCATCGCCTGTAATCGCCAAGGCATCCACCATGTGCACTTATTCGCTTGTCCCTATAACGTTAGCCTCTTCATTCTTTCAAACGAAAAGAGCGCTACAGGGATAAGAAAGTACAACGTTGTTGCTTGTTTGTTGATACATACAATCATTACCCATTGAGCCGCCTCATGTATTGCTACATGTATAGACTCAATCAATAAATAATCTTTACTTCTTCCAGATTGTTAAAGAACGAAACAGCTTTGATCGCTAAAAGATCAAACCTAAACCCGGGTCTATTTGACCGGCTTACGTTTGCACTTTCAAAGTATTGGTGGAGGATGACGGGATCGAACCGACGACCCCCTGCTTGCAAAGCAGGTGCTCTCCCAGCTGAGCTAATCCCCCTGAGATACTACTAATTAGCTGGTAGGGCTGGTTGGACTCGAACCAACGACCCCCGCGTTATCAACACGGTGCTCTAACCAGCTGAGCTACAGCCCCAACGCGGTGCTACTACGACTACTGTTTCTTCTTAATTAAACAGCCGATAAGTGTGAACATTTGATGCGTGAACCAGTTACCTGATTCGTGCAAACTCTAGAAAGGAGGTGATCCAGCCGCACCTTCCGATACGGCTACCTTGTTACGACTTCACCCCAGTCACGAATCCTACCGTGGTAAGCGCCCTCCTTACGGTTAAGCTACCTACTTCTGGTAAAACCCGCTCCCATGGTGTGACGGGCGGTGTGTACAAGACCCGGGAACGTATTCACCGCGACATGCTGATCCGCGATTACTAGCGATTCCAACTTCATGCAGTCGAGTTGCAGACTACAATCCGGACTACGATACACTTTCTGCGATTAGCTCCCCCTCGCGGGTTGGCGGCGCTCTGTATGTACCATTGTATGACGTGTGAAGCCCTACCCATAAGGGCCATGAGGACTTGACGTCATCCCCACCTTCCTCCGGTTTGTCACCGGCAGTCTCATTAGAGTGCCCTTTCGTAGCAACTAATGACAAGGGTTGCGCTCGTTGCGGGACTTAACCCAACATCTCACGACACGAGCTGACGACAGCCATGCAGCACCTGTGTAATGGTTCTCTTTCGAGCACTCCCA
>NZ_WFLI01000096.1 GCF_009208555.1 Janthinobacterium violaceinigrum
TGGTCCTGGTGGCGACGATGTCCGTGCTGGCGGCCGGCAGCGCAGCCATGGCCGCCGCGCCGGCGCTGGACGCGTTGCTGGGCGTGCGCTTTGCCGTGGGCCTTGCGCACGGCGTGTTCATGGCCGTCGCCTCGCATGCGGCCACCAGCCTGGTCGATCCTGCCCGCGCGGGCCGGGCCCTGTCCATCGTCTGGCTGGGCCTGACCCTGGCGCTGGCGGGCGGCGTGCCGCTGGGGACATGGCTGGGCGCCGTGTCGTCGTGGCGCGCCGTGTTTGCCGCCATCGGCGTGCTGGCCCTGTGCGGCGGCGCAGGCTTGCGCTTTGCCATGCCGGCCGCGCGCCAGGATGCGGGTGCCGCATCGGCCCTGGCCAGCCTGTGCGCCATCCTGCAGCCGCCCCTGCTGCTGGCGGCCGGCGTGGCGGCGCTGGTCAGCGTGGCTACCTTCAGCTTTTTCACCTACGTTTCGCCTTTCCTGCTGCAGCTGGGCGGACTCGATGGCCGCTGGCTGGGCGCGGCCATGCTGTGCTTTGGCGCGTGCGCCATCGGCGGCAACCTGCTGGGCGGCTGGTGCGCGGACCGCCCGTCCGCGTTGCGCGCCACCGTGCTGGCCCTGGCCGCGCTGGCGCTCAACCTGCTGGGGTTTTATCTGCTGCGCGCCCATCCCCTGGCCATGCTGGCCCTGTGCGGCACCTTGGGCTTGCTGTTCTTTGCCCTCGTCACCCTGTCGACCATGCGCTTGCTGCGCCTGGCGCGGCAGCATTGCCCGGGCAGCGACGCCGTGGCGGCGGGCCTGAATATCGCCGCCTTCAATGCGGGCACGGCCGCCGGCGGCGCGCTGGGCGGTGCCCTGATCGTCGCCTTCGGCTTGCCCAGCATCGCCGTCGGCGGCGCGCTGGCGGCGCTGCTGGCCATGCTGCTGCTGTGGTTCCAGTCGCGCAAACTAGACGCGCCGCTCTAGTTTTTGCGTTCAAACGCCCCCTGCCTTTGGCGTACACTGGCCTGCAAAAGGCGGTATAAAACAAGGGGATACGGGATATGCAACGCAGATCGTTTCTGAAACTGGGCTTGCTCGGCGCCTGTGCGCTGGCCGCCGGCGGCGCCGCGTACCGGGCGCTGCGGGGGCCGGCGCCGCCGGGCCGCTTCGTGCT
>NZ_WFLI01000097.1 GCF_009208555.1 Janthinobacterium violaceinigrum
GGCGGCCTCGGCGTGTTCGCCGCAGCAGCAGGCGGCGGAGGCGGCACCACGGCCGGCGGTGCCGGCACGGGCGGCACGGGAACCGGTGGTACGGGCGGGACGGGAACGGGCGGCACGGGTGGCACTGGGGGAACGGGCACCGGCGGCACGGGCGGTACGGGAACGGGCGGCACCGGTGGCACGGGCGGCACGGGTGGTACCGGCGGTACGGGTGGCACCGGTGGCTCGACCGGCGGCCAGGGTGGCACGGGCGATCAATCGACCACCACCACGATCACAGACGCGGCCGTGCTGGCCGCCGCCGCGGCTGTCGCCGCCGCCAACGAAGCGCTGGCCGATGACGCCGCAGCAGCAGCGGCTGCGGCCACGGCAGCTGCAGCACTGGCAGCAGCGAATGCAGCCACCCTCGCCGACCAGCTGGCGGCGCAGGCCGCCGCCGCGGCCGCAGCAGCCTTGCTCGCCGCCAATAGCGCCACCACCGACGATGCGCTGGCAGCCAGTACGGCCGCCGTCGTGCCCGGTGCACAGGCCGCCGCGGGCGCCGCCACGAACGACGACAACGCAGCAGCAGCCGCTGCCGCAGCAGCCGCCATTTCGCTGGCCGCCACCACGTCGGCGCAAAATGCCGATGCGGCTGCCGTCACGGCCGCCGCCAACGCCGCTGCCGCGCACGCCGCTGCCGATGCGGCGCAAACGCAGGCGGACCAGACCAACGCCCCCGCACTCCAAGTCATCGCCGATGCGGCCGACGTGGTTTCCGCCGCCGCCAACACCCAGGCCGCGCTGACCGATGCTGCGGCACTAGGCGTCATCTCGGCCAATGATGCCGCCGCTGCCGCCGCTGCCACGGCGCTGGCCAATGCCACGGACGCCGCCGCGCTGGACCTGGCGGCCACCGCCGCCGCCAACGCGGCCGTCACGGCCGGCATACAGGCCAGCCTGACGGATGCCGCCGCCCTGGCGCTCATCTCCG
>NZ_WFLI01000098.1 GCF_009208555.1 Janthinobacterium violaceinigrum
CATTAACGCAGGGCAATTCAACAACCAGTTCGGCAAGATCACGGGCAATGGCAAGCTCGATATCAGGGCAGCCACTTTCGACCACCGCAATGCGATGACGGTGGCCAATCAGCTGACCGTCAACGCCGGCAGCCTGGACAACCGCAGCGGCAGCCTGGCACAGACGGGTACCGGGCTGATGACGGTGAACGCTACCGGCCAGCTGGACAACACGGGCGGCAAGATCGAGGGCAATGGCGATGCGCTGGTGAAGGCCTCCACCTTGCTGAACAGCACGGGCCGCATCGTGGCGGCGCAGAATGCCGAGCTTACGGTGGGCAGCCTGGACAATACGCAAGGCACGGTGGCAGCCGGGAGCCATCTGCAACTGTCCGGTGGCGACATCGACAATACCAAGGGCCAATTGCAGGCCGTGGCCGGCAACGCCACCCTGAACGTGGCGAACTTGAACAATACCGCAGGCAACGTGTTTGCCGGCGCCAACCTGAACGCGACACTGGCCAGCCTGAACAACACGGGCAGCCTGTATGCGGCCGGCAATCAATCCCTGACCGCAACAGGTGCCATTGTGAACACAGGCGTCATCGCGGCGCAGGGCAATACCAGCCTGACGGCGAAAACCCTCGACAGCAGCGCAAGCAGCCTGCTTGGCGCCGGCATGCAGGCTGATGGCAAACTGGGCACGGCAGGCGACCTGACGATCAGCACGACACAAGCGCTGGCCGCGCATGGCCAGGTCCTGGCGGCGGGTAAGGCGACCCTGACAGGCGCCAGCGTGGATCTGGCAGGTAGCCAGACCAGCGCCGCGAACATCGGCTTGACGGCAACAACGGGTGACGTCAGCACGAACAAGGCGGTGGTGACGACGCCAGGCACATTGAGCATCACGAGCAATGTCACCTTGCACAACACGGAAGGCACGGTGCAGGCAGGCCAGCTCGA
>NZ_WFLI01000099.1 GCF_009208555.1 Janthinobacterium violaceinigrum
TCGGTGGCGGCGGCCGCGTTGGCGGCGGCCGTGGCGGCCGTCGAGACGGTGCCCAGGGCAACGGCGTCCGTCAGGTTGGCAGTGGCGGCGGCCAAGCTGGCGGCCGTGTTGGCGGCCGTCGAGACGAGGCCCAGCGCCACGGCATCGGTGAGGTTGGCCGTCGTCTGCGCCGTGGCGGCGAGCGCCGCATCGGCCGTGGCGACGAGGCCCAGGGCCGTGGCGTCCGTCAGTGCGGCGGTGCTGGCAGCTGCATTGGCGGCGGCGGTGGCCGCTGCCGAGACGGTGCCCAGGGCAACGGCGTCCGTCAGGTTGGCAACATTCGTCGCCGTGTTGGCGGCGGCAGCGGCGGCAGTGGCGATCAGGCCCAGGGCGGCCGCATCCGTCAGGTTGGCCGTTGCCTGCAAGGCGGCAGCCGTGGCCGCGTCGGCCGTGGAAGTGATGCTCAGCGCGGCGGCATCCGTCAGCGCCGCCAGACTGGCGGCCGAGGCGGCAGCCAGGCCATCGGCGGTGGAAATGAGGCTCAGCGCGATGGCATCCGTCTGGCCAGCCGTCGTGACGGCGGCGGCAGCGGCCGCATCGGCGGCCGACGACGCCACGGCCAGGGCCGCAGCATCGGTCTGGCCGGCCAGCAATTGCGCCGCGGTCAGGGCGTTTTGCGCCACCGTATTGGCGGCGGTCAAGGTGGTGACCGCCGTCTGGGCCGCCAGTTGCGCGGCGGCGTCAGCGGTGGATATCACGCCCAGCGCCCCCGCATCGGTCAGCGCGGCCCTGAACGACGCGCTCGACCAGGTGCTGTACCTGAAGACCGATTATTTGTGGATCAGCAACGTACCCGCCACGGACTGGCTGGAACTGTTCGACGTACT
>NZ_WFLI01000009.1 GCF_009208555.1 Janthinobacterium violaceinigrum
GGCTGCTGCTGCTGCGCCGCGGCGCGGCTGGCCTCTTCGCGGCGCGCCCGTTCCTGCTCGGCGCGGTAGGCCGCCTCCGCCTTGGCGACGATGGCCTTGCGCTGCAATTCCTGGTGTTCCTGCAAGGCCGTGGCGGCATCGGCTTCGCGGCGCGCGCGCAACTGGCCCCGCAGCGCTTCCTTGCGCAGCTTGCGCGCCTCTTCCGCTTCGAAATGGCGCTGCGCTTCCTGTTCCCGGCGCAGCTTGTCCTGTCGCTGCTTTTCCAGCGCAGCCGCCTGGATTTCCGCCTTGCGCCGCTGGTCCAGCTCTTCCTGGCGCACGCGCGCCTCTTTCAGCGCCGCTTCGCGGGCCTGCTCGGCAGCCAGCGCCGCCTCCTTTTGCTGCTGCGCCGCGCGCGCCTGCTGCTGGCGCGCCTGTTCCGCCAGCTCTTCGGGCGACGGGCCGGCCGCGCGCTCCAGCCCTTCCAGCAAGGCCTGCACGGATTGGGGCCGCAGTTCCGCCGTCAGGGAAAAACCGTTCTGCAGCACTTGCCACTGCTGCGCGTTGAGCGCCTGCGGCGCCGACGGCAGATGGCTGGCGCTGCGCGCGTCGTCGAACGGCATGCGCCCTTCCAGCATCTGGTAGATCATCACGGCCACCGCGTACACGTCCAGGCGCGGGCTGGGCTGGCGCTGATTGGCGCCGGCCTCGGGCGCCCGGTAACCGTGCGTGCCCGCATTCGGCATGTCCAGCGCCAGGCTGCTGTCCGCATTGCGCACGCGCGAGGCGATGCCGTAATCGAGCAGCTTGACGTCGCCTTTCGCCGTCAGGAAGACATTGCCCGGCTTGATGTCGCGGTGCACCAGCTTGTGCTTTTCCCACGCATACGACAGGGCCTCGGCCACCGGCTGCAGCAGTTCCTGCACCGTGGACAGGGGCAGCACGCCCTGGCGCCCCAGGTAATGCTCGAGATCTTCGCCGTCGAGGCATTCCATGATGATGAAATAGCTGGCCGTGGCCGGGTCCTGCGCCCATTCGTAGACGCGCACGATGTTTTCATGCGCGAGCTTGCGCGCCTGCGTGGCTTCCTCGATCAGCAGCTTGGCATGCGTGGCGCTTTGCGTCAGCTGCGGCGGCAAGATCTTCAGCGCCACCATTTCGCTGCTGCCCAGTTCCGCGTGCGTGGCCAGGTCCGTGGCTTGCCACACCTGCCCCATGCCGCCCGTGCCGATCAGCCGTTCGAGCCGGTAGCGGCGGTTTTGCGGACCGATTTCCTGGCCCGTCATGAAGCCCAGCTCCGTGCCCTGGCGTACGGGCAGCGGCGCGGGCGTGGCACCGGGCGGCGCGTACTCGGCATCGAGGATGGCGTTCTTGCGGCGTTCAAATTCCTGCTCGCTGAGCAGCCCGTCGTCTTGGAGGGCGCGCAGTTCCCGCAGTTTGTCTCGTGCTTTTTGCATCATCTGGGGTGAAACGCTTCCATCAAGGCTGCAAGGCGACGCCGCAGGCGGCGCAGAATTTATCTTCGGGATGGCCCGCGCGCTGCGCATGGCCGTTCTTGCAGGGCGCCGGCGCGGCGGCGGCAGCACCTGGCTGCAGCGCCTGCGCCACGGCCACGCCCAGCTGCGCCTGCGCCGACAGGCCATGCGCGTGCGCCGCATTCTGCAGGTTGATCAGGTCCAGCTGCTGGCGCCGTTCGCGTTCCGCCTGGCCTTCCAGGTAGCTGCGTTCCTGTGCCACACTGTCCTGCGCCATGCGCAGCGCGTCCAGCGGCGCGATGCTGTTCTCGGCCGCCGCCAGCGCCGCCAGCGCGTGGATCTGCTCGGCGCTCATGCCCGCCTGCAGCTGCACCTTCAGCACTTGCGCCAGCGCGGCCGCGTTCTGCCCGGCGGCCATGGCCACCTTGCCCGTGTCGCTCAGCGAGCCGATCTTCTCGATGCGGTCGATGTCGATGCGCGCCAGTTCGGCCGCATGCGCCTGCTGCGCCAGCAGGGCTTCGTACTCGCCCTTCCAGCGCGCGTAATCGCTTTCGCGCTGCTGCGCCATGGCCAGCAGATCGCGCTGCCATTGCGCTTCCTGTTCCAGCTGGCGCAGCTGCTGGCGCTGTTCCTCGATGGCCAGCGCGTCGAGCTGCGCCAGCTGCGCTTGCTGCTGCAGCTGGCGCGCGTGCACGCCATCGGCTTCGATGGTGCGCAGCAGCTTTTCCTGCTGCGCGATGGCGTCCTCGCGCGCGCCGCCGCGCCGCAGCGCCGCCACCTTTTCCGCGATTTCCGCCGCCTGCACCTGAGCCGCCTCGTCCTTGTGCGCCTCGGCGCGCAGCAGTTCGCGCTGACGCGCCAGCTGCATCTGGTCTTCCCACTCCTGCACCCGCTCCGCTTCGCGCTTGCGCGCCGCATTGGCCAGCATCAGGCCCTGCCAGGCGGCCTGGTGCTGCTCCGCTTCCAGCTGCGCCTCGCGCTGGGCCGCATCCGCTTCCGCCTGGCGCAGGCGCGCCAGCTGGGTGCGGCGCCCCGTCTCGTCATCGATCAGCAGCGCGCTCTCGATCTGCTGCGCGATCGACTGCAAGTGGACCTGATGGGTAAAGCGCTGCTGCGCCAGCTGGATCTGTTCGCGCCCATGCAGCTGCGACAATTCCAGCTCGCTGCGCATCTTGATGGCGGCCAGCGCCCGCACGTGTTCCCAGTTGGCCGCTTCTTCGGAGCGCTGCGCGCCCTTCTGCGCCAGTTCCTGTTCCAGCTCGCCCAGCGCCAGCGCGGCGCCGTGGTCGAGCGCCTGGCGCCGCGATTTCGCTTCCAGGATGCGGCCATACAGGTCGATCTGGCGTCCGCGCAGCACTTGCAGGCGCTCCGCTTCCTGGTGGTTCAACTCCGCCTTTTCCACCGCCGCATCCTGCTGCAGTTCGGCGCGGCGGTGCGCATGGCGCGCCGCCAGCTCTTCGCGGCGGATGCGCTGCCACTCTTCCTCGTCATACAGCTGGTCGAGCTGCTTCATGCGCTCCAGGCTGTGCTGCTCCAGCGCCTGCGCCGGCGCGCCGCCCAGCCACAAAGTGCCGATGGCGGCGTCGCCGTCGCCCTCGCGCTTGTCGTGCCGCAGGCTCAGCGTTTCCACGCGCGCCACGGCCAGGCCGCTGGGCGCCAGGCGCTGCGTCAGGGCCGATTGCAGGCGTTCGTTCAATTCGGGCCGCAGGTCGGCATTCGCATCCATCTCGCGCAGCGCGCGGCTGCCGATGAATTCCAGCGCAATCTGGCGCACGGACGGCAGCAGCAAGGCGTGCAGGTGGGCGCGCGTGACGGCGCCCGGCGCGCGCATGAACTGGCGCGCGAACGCATCGGGCTGGCCCAGCGCGATCTCCACGCGCAGGGAGGCGGCGATGCCCAGCAGCTCCGTACTGGCCAGGCCCGGCAAGTCGAATTCCAGGCTGACGGCGTCGGCGCGCGCGATCAGCACTTCGGCCGGACGGGCCGGCAGCAGCGCGGGCAGGCGGGCGAAGAAGGCGGCGCTGTCGTAGTCGCCGGCCGGTATCGAGGTGAAAGCGTCCGATTGCACGATCCAGGCGCGCGACTCGGCGGGTACCTGCAGGCGCCGCGCCGCGCTGCCGAACAGCGAAGACAGTTCGCGCACGCCAAAGAACAGGGCCAGTTGCCCATCAGCAAGATGCCATTGATTGGCATGCAGCACCGCATCGCTGTCGGGGGCGCCCAGCGACAAGCCGCATTGCGCGCAATAACCGGCGGCAGCGCCGTTCTTGTGCTCGCAGCGGGGGCAGCGGGCGCCGCCAAAACCAAACAATTGGAACATGTGTGACTCCTGATGAGAATTATTGTGTGCGCAACCCCGCTGCTGTGCCGATTCTAGCAGGACAGCTGGCGCCGCACCTGCCGCGCGCCGCGCGTGCACGACACGGCGCACAACACTGTGCAGTGTCAAATAATGCCATAGGGCAATTGCATTCATATGCACGGATACAGGGCTAATTAGGCCTCAATTCAAGCGGTCGCCCGCCAGCCCCGTGCGCAGGCATTTCAGCGCCGTTTTTTTGCAGGCTATCCCGCCAAAACCACGGCTGGTCGCATCGGCATGGCGCCGCGGCGCGCGCATGGCTACAGTGCAGACATACCCACCCGCCACCCGAAAGGAACGATCATGAAAACCCTGAAAAACATGGAAGCCATTTTCACCGTCGCCGTCGCCATCGCCTGCGGTGCCAGCTATGCCAGCTTCACCCAGCCAGCGGCGGCCAAAGCGGCCGCTACGGCACAGGCCGGCGCCATCCCCGTGGTGGTGGTCAGCGCCAAGCGCCTGACGGAACAGGAAAAGAAAATCTCGCTGATCGAAGAACGGCAAGCCTTGCTGGGCAACGCCACCGCCAGCACCCTGTGAGCCATCCATGCTGACCCCACGCCGCCTGGCGCACTGCCGATAGCCGCCGCGCCAGGCCGCCATTTGCCTCCGATATGTATCTGCCACGGATACACGGACACACAGCATTGTGTCAATTGTAATAAGTTGAATCAAAGGCGATCCGCTCGCCGGCAAGCGCCTATAGTCCATTTCACGCAATCACCGAAATGGAGCACACCATGAAACCCATCACACTCTACGCAGCAGCCATGCTTGCCATCAGCGCCGCAGCCTTCCTGCCCGCGCAGGCGATGGCACAGAATCAGCTCGGCGTCAGCATTGTCGTCGGCAACGCCCCGCCTCCGCCCCGGTTTGAAAGCGTGCCCGCGCCGCGCGCCGGCTATGTGTGGGCGCCCGGCTACTGGAACTGGGATGGCCAGCGCCATGTCTGGACCGGCGGCGAATGGCTGCGCGAACGGGGCGGCAACCAGTACCGCCGCGCCGCCTGGATACAGGAAAACAACCGCTGGCGCCTGGACCGTGGCGGCTGGGTCGCCGCACAGGTGCAGCCCGTGCGCTATGACGACGTGCGCATCGCCCCGCCGCCACCGCGCCGCGAAGCCATCCCGCGCGCCCGCCACGGCTACATCTGGGCGCCCGGCCACTGGGAATGGCGCAGCCAGCGCTACGCCTGGACACCCGGCGTGTGGATCGCCGAACGCCCCGGCTATGTGTATGCGCCGCCCGCCTGGAACCAGCGCGACGGCCGCTGGCAGATGGAACAGGGCCGCTGGTCGCCACGGGGCCCGAACGGCGACCGTGACCGCGACGGCATCCCCAACCGCTATGACCGCGACAATGGCAACCGCCACGACCGCGATGGCGACGGCATCCCGAACCGCGACGACCGCCGCCCCGACAACCCGCGCCGCAGCTAGGCAGCATTGACACCAAGGCCACCCTTCGCGGTGGCCTTGTCATTTTCCCGACACATCCGTGTATTAGAATCGCGCGACGATCAATCACACTGCGCGAGAAAGATTCACGATGGCGATGGAAACTGCCGGCTTTACCTACGGCTCGGACACCTCGGGCCTGGTCTGGGGCTTCCTGTTTGGCCGCGACGGCCCCCCGCTGGCCCTCGATTCGACGGCCGCACTGGCCTGGCTGGCCGACGGCGCGGCCCGGCCGGCGCAGGAATTCGTCTGGCTGCACTTCAATCTGTCGCATGCGGCCAGCGAAAAATGGCTGATGACGCATACGCAACTGGCCGACGAGTTCTATGAAACCCTGCACCAGGGTTCCCGTTCGACGCGCATCGAACAGGCGGAAAACACCCTGATCGCCGTGGTCAACGATGTGGTGCACAATTTTTCGTTCGAAGCGTCCGACATTTCCACCATGTGGGCCAGCGTGGCGCAAAACCTCGTCATCACGGCGCGCCGCGCGCCGCTGCAATCGATCGAGCGCCTGCGCCAGGCCGTCATCAAGAACCACGAGCCGATCCGCTCGTCGGTGGAATTGCTGATCCATCTGCTGCGCGACCAGGCCGACGTGCTGGTCAACATCGTGCGCGACGCCGTGGCGCGGGTCGACGATATCGAAGACCACTTGCTGGCCGGGCGCCTGGTGCCGAAACGCGAAGACCTGGGCGCCATGCGGCGCGTGCTGGTGCGGCTGCAGCGCCTGCTGGCGCCGGAACCGGCCGCCCTGTTCCGCCTGCTGCAACGCCCGCCCGCGTGGGTATCCGAACTGGACAGCCTGGAACTGCGCCAGTCGACGGAGGAATTTTCGGTAGTGCTCAGCGATATGTCGTCCTTGCAGGAACGCATCAAGCTGCTGCAGGAAGAGATCGCCGCCAGCGTCAACGAGGAAAACAGCCGCAGCTTGTTCGTGCTGACCATCGTCACCGTGCTGGCCTTGCCGATCAATATCATCGCCGGCATGCTGGGCATGAACGTGGGGGGAATTCCGTTGGCCCAGCACCCGCAGGGCTTCTGGATCATCGTTGCCATCATCGTCACGTTCACGGTCGTGGCGGGATGGCTGGTGGTGCGCGTGCAACGCAATAGTTGATTATTGGAAACACGGCCTGGCAGGCGAACGGCAGGCGCCGTCCGCCGTCACTGCTTGCCGCGCTTAGCGGTGGTATTCGCCAGCCCGTTCAGGCTGATAGACGATTTCCTCGATCTTCACCTTTACCACGCCGCCCGGCATGGGCCAGGCGATGCTGTCGCCGACGGACAGGCCCAGCAGCGCGCTGCCGACAGGCGCCAGCACGGAAATGCGGTCGGCCTGGCCTTCCACGTCCTTCGGATACACGAGCGTCAGGCAGAATTCTTCCTTGTTTTCCACCGTGAAGCGCACGGTGGAATTCATCGTCACGACGGTCGGGGGGATTTCCTGCGGCTCCAGCACTTCGGCGCGGCCCAGCTCATCGAGCAGGGCGGCCTTGTCCGGCGACAGATTATTACCCAAGGCATACAACAACGCTTCCAGTCGTTCCAGGTCTTGTGACGACAAAATAATTTTTGGTTTTTTTTCCAAGATATCCTCACTATTTATCATTAGGGCGACGTCCGGTTTTGTCGGCGGCGAGTTACTTGCGCGCGCGAGGCAAAACAAACAGCATCAGAACGTCCATCATCAGCGGATTATGGACGAACTCGCGGAGCAAGGCCATAGCGTTCTCGCATTCTCTATTAAAATTTATTAAAATCAATGACTTGCAATGGCTTATGCAGACAGGAAGTTAATCCGTTCCACGCCCGCCCGCGGCATTGAAGTTATTCTTCATGACATTTTGTTTACCATCGGCATGTTTTTACGAGGAAAAAACCAGCCGGCAAAAAAAGGATTAAAATTCAAGTACGATTATTATTAGAAAGACACGCCCCGCTTTTTCCGCCTGTCTTGCCGCCTTGCCTGCCGCCACCGGCCCGCGGCACGGACAATAAATTGCCGCGTGCCCTGTACTTTCACGCTGCAAAATGACAATATGTCGGCCTTAACAACACGTTGAGAGTTCCGGCTCACTTCGGCTTTCATCAGACTGGAACGTAAAGTATGGCAGGGCGAGGCGGGATCACACGGGGCGGCGGCAAGCGGGGCCGGCAGGAGAATGCGTCATGATGGCGCCCTTGATGCTGCCCTCGGTGCAGTGGCGCGGCGACCGGATTGCCAGGCTGAACCTGCTGGCCGCGGCCGCCATGCTGGCCATCGCCAGCCTGCTGCTCATCCTCTTCCAGTGGTATTCCCTCCAGACATCGTTCCAGCGTAACCTGCGCATCCAGGCCGACATGCTGGCGCCCGCCGCCGCCCTGGCCCTGCGCCAGGACAACCCCCTTGCGGCGCAACAGCTGCTCGCTCCCCTCGCCGCCGCCCCGCATGTGCAGCAAGCGCTGCTCTACAGCCCGTACGGCGCGCCGTTTGCCCGCTACGCGCGCAGCGGCAGCGATGCCGCGCCCGCGGCGCCGCGCGCCGGCATGCAGACCGATTACCTGGGCGGCCATGCCGCCCTCCTCCAGACCTTGCCCGGCGGCGGCGCGCTGTACCTGCGCGCCAGCCTGGCGCCGCTGTACCTGAGCCTGGCGCAATTTTCCGCCTTCACCCTGCTGGTCTGCCTGTGCGCATTCGGCCTGACGGTCCTGATGGTGCGCCGCACGCGCGCCGCCGCCCAGCACGCGGAAAACCATCTGCACTACCTGGCCCACGTCGACCCCGTCACCCAGCTGCCGAACCGCCATGAATTCAACGACGCCCTGGCCTACGCGCTGGCCCGCGCCGACCGCCAGGACAGCAGCGTGGGCCTGCTGCTGCTGGACCTGGACAATTTCAAGGTGGTCAACGATACGCTGGGCCACCACTGCGGCGACCAGTTGCTCAAGCTGGTGTCCGAACGGCTGGTGGCCATCCTGCGCAGCACCGACATCATCTGCCGCATCGGCGGCGACGAATTCGTCGTCATCGTCGAACCGGCCGACGACGCATCGGAAATGGCCAGCGTGGCGCGCAAGATCCTCGCCGTGCTGGCCGAGCCGTTCGCCCTCGAAGGCCACCAGCTGTATGTCAGCGCCAGCATCGGCGTGAGCCTGTACCCGTTCGACGCGCAGGACGTGGCCACCCTGACGCGCAACGCCGACACGGCCATGTACCACGCCAAGCACCAGGGCAAGAACCGCTATGCCGTGTTCCAGTCCGAAATGGAGCTGCGCGCGCAACGCCGCCTGCGCATGGAAGCGAACCTGCGCCGCGCGCTGCAGAATGAGGAACTGTATCTGCACTACCAGCCGCAGATCGACTTGCGCAGCGGGCGCATCGTCGGCGTGGAAGCGCTGATCCGCTGGCACTGCCGCGAGATGGGGCAGCTGAGCCCCAGCGAATTCATCCCCGTGGCCGAGGAAAGCGGCATCATCGTCGACCTGGGGCGCTGGGTGCTGCAAAGCGCCTGCCGCCAGGCCGCTGCCTGGTGCAAGGCGGGACTGCTCGATTCGCTCGAGCACGTGGCCGTCAACCTGTCGGCCTGCCAGGCGCGCGACCCGGGCCTGATGGACGATATCCACGCCATCCTGCACGAAACGCAGCTGCCGCATGGCTTGCTGGAGCTGGAAATCACGGAAGGGGTATTGATGGACAATGTCCACGCCAACGTGGAACTGATGCGCCGCCTGCAGGACACGGGCATCCACCTGTCGATCGACGATTTCGGCACCGGCTATTCTTCGATGTCGTATCTGAAACGCCTGCCCATCGACCAGCTGAAGATCGACCGCAGCTTCGTGCACGACCTGCCCGGCGAGGGCGAAGCCATCGTCACGGCCATCATCGCGATGGCGCACAGCCTGCATCTGAAAGTGGTGGCCGAAGGCGTGGAAACGCTGCAGCAGGTGGAGTTTTTGCGCAAGGCGGGCTGCGACAATGCGCAGGGCTTCTTCTTTGCCCGCCCCATGACGGCGGCGCAGCTGACGGCGTTGCTGCTGGAGCGGCGCGACTGGAGTACGCGCACGATCCTGCCGGCTTGAATTGCCGCCAGCGCTGGCGTCGGATTACGCGCGGCGTTGCCGCGCTCATCCGACCTACGCCTGACGGCCTGCACAAGGGTGCAGGAGAAAATGCTCAAGGCTAGGCGCCTTGCCGAAGACAGTACGAATGTACGGCGAGGCAAGGCAACAACGCCCTGGGCTTTTTATCCGGCGCCCTAGGCCAATTTTGCCGAATGCTCGCGCGTCGCGTGGAACGTCAGCTTCGGCCAGCGCTCTTCCGTCAAACGCAGGTTCACGCCCGACGTGGCCAGGTAGGCCATGTTGCCGGCCGCATCGTAGGCCACGTTGTGGCCCAGCGCGTTCTCGAAATCCTGCAGGATGCGCTTGTCGTCGCAGCTGACCCAGCGGGCGCTGCTGATGCTGGTGCCCTCGAACACGGCGTCGACGCCATACTCGTTGAGCAGACGGCTGGCCACCACTTCGAACTGCAGCACGCCGACGGCGCCCAATACCAGTTCACCGCCCTGCACCGGCTTGAAGACCTGCACCGCGCCCTCTTCGCCCAGCTGCTGCAAGCCCTTGTGCAGCTGCTTGATCTTCAGCGGATTGCGGATGCGCACGGAACGGAAGAAGTCCGGCGCGAAGTACGGAATGCCCGTAAAGGTCAGCATCTCGCCTTCGGAAAAACTGTCGCCGATCTGCATGTTGCCGTGGTTCGGCAAGCCGATGATGTCGCCCGCGTACGCCTCTTCCACCTGTTCGCGCGAGGAAGCCATGAAGGTCACCACGTTCGACACCTTGATCTCGCGCCCCAGGCGCAGGTGCTTGACCTTCATGCCGCGCTCGAAACGTCCCGAGCAGACGCGCAGGAAGGCGATGCGGTCGCGGTGGGCCGGGTCCATATTGGCCTGGATCTTGAAGACGAAGCCCGTGAATGGCTGCTCGGTCGGATCGACGGAACGCACGGTGGCGTCGCGCGGGCGCGGCGCCGGCGCCCAGTCGACCAGCGCGGACAGGATCTCGCGCACGCCGAAGTTGTTGATGGCCGAACCGAAGAACACGGGCGTCTGCACGCCGGAGAGGAATTCCTCCAGGTTGAACGGGTTCGACGCGCCGTGCACCAGTTCCACTTCCATGCGCAGCTGGTCCATCTCCAGCGGGAACATCTCCTGCAGGCGCGGGTTGTCGATGCCCTTGATGATTTCGAAAGCGCCGTCGGCCTTCTCTTCACCGGCCTTGAACAGCATGATCTCGTCCTTCAGCAGGTGGTACACGCCGCGGAAGTTCTTGCCCATGCCGATAGGCCAGGTGACGGGCGCGCACTGGATCTTCAGCACCGATTCCAGTTCGTCGAGCAGGTCCAGCGGATCGCGCGTCTCGCGGTCCATCTTGTTCATGAAGGTGACGATAGGCGTATTGCGCATGCGGCACACGGCCAGCAGCTTGATCGTCTGCGCTTCCACGCCCTTGGCCGCGTCGATCACCATCAGCGCCGAATCGACGGCCGTCAGCACGCGATAGGTATCTTCCGAAAAGTCCTGGTGGCCCGGGGTGTCGAGCAGGTTGACGACGTGGTCGCGGAATTCGAACTGCATCACCGAGGAGGCGACGGAAATGCCGCGCTGCTTCTCGATCTCCATCCAGTCCGACGTCGCGTGGCGGCCCGATTTACGCGCCTTGACGGTACCGGCCATCTGGATCGCGCCCGAGAACAGCAGCAGTTTTTCCGTCAACGTGGTCTTGCCCGCATCCGGGTGGGAAATGATGCCGAAGGTGCGGCGGCGCTGCACTTCGCGCGCGATCACGGCCGGCGCCTTGCTGCTGGCTGGCGCTGCGGCGTTGTCCGCACTGTCGCTGGAATCAGGGGGAATGATGTCGTTCTCGTTGGCCATATTGGTGACCATAATATGGCCCTCGCAAAAAACCCTCGATTTTACAGAAGGATCGGCCTTCCGTGTGAACTGCTTCACTCTGGCGAACGGCAAAATTGACGCGGGAATCGGGCAGGCTGCCGCACACTTCATCAAGGGGTCACAATCCGCAGGCAACATTGCACTGCAGAAATGTTGCCACCCTACCCTGGAAATCCGATGAAAATCCTCCTCACCCCCGCCATCCGACTCATGCAGCGCTTGCGCCTGCTGCCCAAATTCATGCTTGTCTGCCTCGTCTTCCTGCTGCCGCTGGCGCTGGCGACGACCCTGCTGATCTCGGAACTGGGCAAATCGCTGGCGCAGGCGCAGGATGCGCAGCGGGGCGTGGCCTATGTGCGCCAACTACAGGAATGCACGCGGCTGCTGCAGCAGCGGCGCGGCCTCGAGCACTTGCGCCTGAGCGGCAAGGCGGGCATGGACAACACAGCCCTGAACGCGCGCATCACGGCCGCGCTGGCGGCCCTGGCGCGCTTGCCGGCCGGCGCAGGCCTGCCCCAGGCGGCCGAACTGACGAAGCAGTGGCAAGCCCTGCTGGGCCGCCAGGCGGGCCTCGCGGCGCGCGACAGCTACGCGGCGCACACGGCGCTGCTGCGCCAGGCCGCCAAGCTGGGCCAGCTGGTGGCCGACCGTTCGCACCTGAGCCTGGACCCGGACGCGGGTGCCAATCACCTGAGCGCCGTCTTCACCGCCACCCTGCCCGACCTGGCCGAGAGCCTGTCCGACATCGGCGGGCGCGGTGCCGCCTACATCGACACGGGCCTGTTCGAGGCAAACGAAGATCAACTCGTCAACGCCAACGCCCTGATCGCGCGCCACGAACTGGAACGCCTGCCGGCCCGCTTCGACGAAATCCTCGCCGCCAAGCCGGAACTGCGCGCCAGCCTGCAAGGGGCGCTGAAAGCCGTGCCGGCCGCGCTGGCCTTCCTCGAACGCACGAAGAATGAAGTGACGAATTCCTACGACCAGACGTCGGGCGCGCAATTCCACGCGGCCGGCATGCAGGCCATCGACGCCCTGCACGCGCTGTCCGGCGCCTCGGCCACCGCCCTAAACGATCTGCTGGCGCAGCGCATCGCCCGCGACGAGGCGCGCCGCGCCCTGATCCTGGCGGCCATGCTGCTGGTGCTGCTGGCCGCCGCCTACCTGTGCGCGGGCTTCTACGCCGCGTTCGCGCGCGACGTGACGCAGTTGCGCGTGGCCGTCGGCGCGGCGGCGGCGGGCGACCTGTCGCAGCGCATCACCTCGCAGGCGCACGACGAAATCGGCGACCTGGTGCGCGACTTCGGCGCCATGACGCACGGCCTGGCCAACCTGGTGCAGGAGATCCGCGGCGGCGCGGCCGTCATCGCGGCGGCCGGCGCCGATATCGCGCAGGGCAACGCGGCCCTGTCCGGCCACACGGCCACGCAATCGGACGCGCTGGGCGCCACCGTGGACTCGATGCGCGAGCTGACGGCCACCGTGGGCCGCAATGAAGCCCACGTAGGACAGGGACGCACCCTGGTGGCGACGGCAGCCGACGTGGCCCTGCGCGGCGGCCAGACCGTCGGCGCCGTGGTCGAGACCATGGCCTCGATCAAGGCCAGCTCGCACAAGATCGTCGACATCATCGGCGTCATCAACGGCATCGCCTTCCAGACGAATATCCTGGCCCTGAACGCGGCCGTGGAAGCGGCGCGCGCGGGCGAGCAAGGCCGCGGCTTTGCCGTCGTGGCATCCGAGGTGCGCAGCCTGGCGCAACGCTCGAACGAGGCGGCACTGGAAATCAAGCGCCTGATCGGCGATTCCGTGGCCACCGTGGATGCGGGCGGCGAACTGGTCAATGCCGCCGGCAGCACCATGCGGCAAGTCGTCGATGCGGTGCAGCAAGTCGCCGTGGTGATCGGACGTATCAGCAGCGCCGGCGCCGAGCAGAATGGCGAGATCGCCCGCATCAACCAGGCGCTGGCGCAAATCGACGACATGACGCGCCAGAACGCGGGCCTGGTCGACGAAGCCCGTGCCGGTTCGCAGCGCCTGCACCAGGAAGGCGAGGCGCTGACGCAGGCCGTCAGCCGCTTCCGCCTGGGCGAACACGAGGCGCCCGGCGCGCGCCAGACACCGGCCCCTACCGTGCGCGACGGCTTGCCCAGCGTGCGTCCGGCCGGCCTGTGGAGCGCCAACAAGCCCCGCGTCATATCACAAAATCGCGCAGAACGGCGCAAGGCTAGCTAGTCAAAAGTGTGCACGTAGGACTAGGACTACAATTCCGCCTCAAAAGAGACTACAAAGTGGCGACTGCTAATCTTATGTTCGCCACTTACATAAGCTTTTAAAGTAGCTACATCGCGATCTGCACCGCGCGGTCGAAAAAAACGCTGTTATCCGATGGATGCGGCACGGCTTTCGACCGGCAACGCGGCAGTCGCACTCCGATGTAAAAAGCCTGTGAGGAATACTATGAGCCATACTCAACTTAGCACCCCGGTCCAGAAGAACCAGTTGCTGCCGCGCGCCATGCCGGCGGCCGGACGGGAAATCAAGCTTGCGTCGCGTGTTAGCCTCAGCAGTGCCCAACAGAATGAATTGCTGGCCGCCCTGCCGCGCGCCGCACTCGAATCGCTGTTCGAAGACCTGGAACTGGTGGAACTGCCTTTCGGCAAGGAACTGTATGCCTACGGTAACAACCTGGAATACAGCTACTTCCCCACCACGGCCATCATTTCGCTGCTGTACGTGATGGAAGACGGCGCCACGACGGAAATCGCCGTCGTCGGCCATGAAGGCGTGGCCGGTGCCTCGCTGCTGGCAGGCGAACGCGCCATGTGCACGGCTGTCGTGCAAAGCGCCGGCTACGGCTACCGCCTGAAGACGCAAAGCCTGCGCGATGCCTTCAACCAAGGCGGCGCCCTGCCCCAGCTGCTGATGCGCTACACCAACGCCCTGTTTGCCCAAATGGCGCAGAACGCCGTCGGCGGCCGCCACAGCTCGATCGAGCAAAAGCTGTGCCGCTGGCTGCTGGACCGCCTGGACCGTTCGCCATCGAACGAATTGAAAGTGACGCAAGAGCTGATTTCCATCATGCTGGGCGTGCGCCGCGAAAGCATCACGGCCGCCGCCGGCAAGCTGCAGGAAGAAGGCTTGATCCATTATCGCCGCGGCAATATCACGGTACTGGACCGCGCCGGCCTGGAATGCTATGCGGGCGAGTGCTACAAGGTCGCCAAGACGGAATACGACCGCCTGCTGCGCGACGTCTCGCGCTGCTGATGCGCTACTGATGCGCCGCTGCCGCCAGGCCGGCAGCATGGATAAAAAAATGGCCGGGCTGCATGCCCGGCCATTTTTTTGTCTCAATTTTTTTATCTCAAGAAAAATTACACCTCGGCATCCGCGTCGATGTCTTCCGGCTCCGGCGTCAGCGGCAGCGGAATCACGGCTTCCACGCACGTACCCTTGCCTTCCGGCCCCTGGCGCACGGTCAGGGTACCGCCCAGCAGCAAGGCCCGCTCGCGCATGCCCAGCAAGCCGTGCGACATGGGTTTTTGCAGGGCATCTTCCGTGATGCCGATGCCGTCGTCGATCACGCGCAGCACCAGGCCATGCTCGTTGCGCTTCAAGGTCACGCTGACCATGCCGGCGCGCGCATATTTGAGGATGTTCGTCAGCGATTCCTGCACGATGCGGAACAGGGCGATCGTCAGGGTAGCTTCGCGGTTGTCGATATTGATGGCCACGTCCGTATCGCAGCGCACCGAACTCATGCGCGTAAAATCCTCGCAATAGCTTTCGATGGCGGCGCACAGGCCCAGGTTGTCCAGCAGGCTGGGCCGCAGGTCTTCGACGATGCGGCGCTTGAGTTCCACCGTTTCCAGCAAGGTGGCCTTGGCGCGGCGCAATTGTGCCGCCAGTTCCGGCTGCGTGTGCGCCAGTTGCTGCGTGACGGCGCCCAGGTCCATGCTGATCGACGTCAGATTCGCGCCCAGCTCATCGTGCAGCTCGCGCGCCAGGCGCGCCTTTTCCACTTCGTTGACGCTGATCAAATGGCGCGACAGCACGGATAACTGCTCCGTGCGCTTGCTGACCGTCGATTCCAGTGTGTCGTTGGCATTTTGCAAAGCATACTCGACGGCCGCGCGGTTCTGGAAGCTGCGCCGCACCAGCTGGTAGAACATGATCAGCACGAGGATGGCCAAGGCATTGATGCCGATGCCGAGCAGCACGGCTTTCTGGTACTCATGATAAAAGGCGGCACTGCCGGACGACAGCGCTTCATTCTGCTCGCGCGTCATGATCACCACCTGCAGGCGGATTTCATCCATGGTGGCGCGGTCATCGGTCACGCGCGAAATGTTGACGATCTCGGCCAGCCCGCCCTGCTTGTAGACCTCGATCGACTGTTGCAGCATCGACATCTTGCGACGGATCAAGCTTTGCAGCTGGCCCAGGTTTTTCAGCTGGGTGGGACTGCCCGCAAGCAAGGTTTGCAGCTCGTTGAATTCATTCTCGATTTCGGTGGAAGCCGTCTTCGACGGTCCCAGATACGTTTCGGAGCCGGAAATGAAATAGCCGCGCAAGCTGCTTTCCGCATCGAGCACGAGCACGTTCAAATACTGCAGGCGGTCCGCCACGCGGGCGCTCTGGCTGAGCAAGGCGTTCGTGCCCTTCAGCGACTGCAGGTTATGGAAGAGACTGAAACCATTGAGTACAAGCAACAAGGCGCAAGTCACGCACAGGATCGTCTTGTAGAGGGGCAGGCGGTGATTCGGGGCCGGTTCAACGGTGAAATACATCCTGATGTGCATCCTTAGCAAGGTTCGGCGCGGGAAAAAGCGCCGGCGCCGGCCAATTATAATCCTCGCCACAGACTGCTGCACTGCACAACATCAAGTTGT
Organism: Janthinobacterium violaceinigrum; assembly: GCF_009208555.1. Lineage (GTDB taxonomy): Bacteria > Pseudomonadota > Gammaproteobacteria > Burkholderiales > Burkholderiaceae_D > Janthinobacterium > Janthinobacterium violaceinigrum. The sequence continues at coordinate 16,108 of NZ_WFLI01000009.1, forward strand.
GCCGGCTAGCTGGCTGCGCGATCATGCTGCCATGATCGCACCGCTACGCTAGTCAAGCAAATTGTTTTTCATTGCGTAATAGGTCAAGTCGCTGTTGGATTGCAAGCCCATTTTTTCCATGATGCGCGTACGGTAAGTACTCACCGTCTTGATGCTCAGCGACAAGGCCACACCGATATCGGACACGGTGGCGCCCCGCGCCAGGCGCAAAAAGACCTGGAATTCGCGGTCCGACAATTCCGTATGCAGGGCCGCGTTCGTGTCGCGGTCGAACGACTGCGCCAGCAATTCGCCCACGGTGGAGCTGACGTAGCGGCGCCCCTGGAACACGGTGCGCACGGCCGTCATCAGCTCATCGGCTTCGCATTCCTTGTTCAGATAGCCATTCGCGCCCATCTTGAACAAGTTCAATGCATATTGCTGCGCGGGATAGCCGCTCAGTATCAGCACGGGCAATTCCGGCTGGCCCTGGCGGATCGTGCGCAGGGTATCGATGCCGCTCTGGTCGGGCATGGCGATATCGAGCAACAGCACATCGCAAATCTCGCGGCGGGCGATATCGAGCGCTTCGCGCCCCGTACCGGCTTCCGCCACGACACTGAAATCGCTCGACGACGAAAAAATCTGTTTGAATCCAGCTCGTACTATTTGGTGATCATCACAAATGGCAACGCGTATCATTGTTTCCCCTTAAATTTTCCTGGCCTGGGAAAGACTACCGGAACCTGAACGCTGCTCCGGTTCAGCGTCACTAACAAAAACGCAACATTAACATTATATTCAAAATATGACGCACCGTACGTTACCGGCAACGCCCGGGCGGCAAGCCCATGCAGCTTGGTCAGCCCGTATCGGACAACCCGACCTATATTGGTACAAATCTTATTTTAGCAAGTTTAAAATCGCAATTAATTCATTCCGTATCCACACGCGGTCCAGCGGCGCTTCCTGCGGCAAGACGGGCAAGGCCGGCAGCACAGGCAATTCGTCCGGGACGGCATGCGATGCGCCACGGCTATCGAGCTTGTTGCGCGCGCCGCTGATGGTAAAGCCCTGCTCGTACAGCAGTTCGCGGATGCGGCGTATCAACAGCACTTCATGGTGCTGATAATACCGGCGGTTGCCACGTCGTTTGACCGGCTTGAGCTGGGAAAACTCCTGCTCCCAGTAGCGCAATACATGCGGTTTGACGCCGCACAACTCGCTCACCTCGCCGATCGTGAAATAGCGTTTCGCCGGAATGGGCGGCAAGGCGATCAACTCGGTTTTACTGATGCGCTCGTTCATCGCCACTCACTCAGGCAGCACGGGCCAGCGGACTGGTCTCTTCGACCATGCTTTTCAGCTTCTGGCTCGCATGAAAGGTCACGACACGGCGTGCCGTGATGGGTATCTCTTCGCCCGTCTTCGGATTGCGGCCCGGCCGTTGCGGCTTGTCGCGCAACTGGAAATTGCCGAAACCGGACAACTTGACGGCCTCGCCCCGCTCCAGCGCATTGCGGATCTCGTCGAAAAAGGTCTCGACCATATCTTTCGCTTCGCGCTTGTTCAGGCCCACTTGCTCGAACAACAGTTCGGCCAGCTCCGCCTTGGTCAAGGTGGGTAAATCTTTTTCCGCTTCCTGGCGCACTTTGGCAACCAGCATGGCCCGATGCAGATCGGCGGCCAGTGCGGATTGCAGTACGGCGGAATCAACGTCGCTATTATTAATTTTCCTGCCCTGCCTTTTCTGTGCGCCCGAGCCCGCCACATGGCAAGCTCGTCTACGGTTGACGACGGAAAGGCCGTCACGCTGGGCGACGGCCGATCCGGTAATTACGAACGCAATTTCGCGTCGTGGCCCTGCTTGGCCGCATCGATCAGGACAGCCATCAGGCCATCGACGACATCGTCTTGCAGGGTGTTTTGAGTATCTTGCAAGCTAATCCGGAAAGCAAGGCTTTTTTCATCCGCTTCCAGCCCTTTTCCACGATATTCATCAAATAAAACAATGGCTTGCACGATACGCGCTGCCGGGCTCGCCTTGGCGGCGGCGTGAAAGCTGTCGAGCAGATCCTGCACAGCCACCGATTGCTTGACGACGACGGCCAGGTCGCGGCTGGCGCCAGGGAATTTCGAGATTTCCTGGTACACGGGCACGATGCGTTGCGTCAGGGCAGCAGCGTCGACTTCGAACAGCACGGGCGCCAGCGGCAAGTCATACTTTTGCATCCAGCGCGGGTGCAGTTCGCCGATGAAACCGATGACCTTGCCATCGAGTTCCACGTTGGCCGAACGGCCCGGATGCAGGGCCGGATGCTCCGCCTTGGTGAAACGCAAGACCAGGGGCGCAAACAGCGCTTCCAGATCCGCCTTCACGTCGAAGAAGTCGACCGTGCGTGCAGCCTGGCCCCACTGCTCGTCCGCCACCGCGCCGTAGGCCATGGCCGCCACGCGTTTTGGCTGCGCGTAGCCTGCCACCGACAAGGGACCGTTTTCCACGCTGTCGTCGCGCTGGTAGATGGCGCCCACTTCGAAGATACGCACGCGGTTCGTCTTGCGGTTCAGGTTGTAGCGCACATTGGCGATCAGGCTGCCGATCAGCGAGGAGCGCATCACGCTCATCTGGCTGGCGATCGGGTTCTGCAATTTGATCGGGTTCGTATTGCCCGAGAAATCGCGCTCCCATGCCGTATCGACAAAGCTCATGTTAACCACTTCCTGGAAACCCAGGTCAGCCAGCTCATGACGCACCGCAAACAAGGAGCGGGTATTTTCTGGTGCAATCTGCATCACGTTTGCGGCCACGGGCGGCAAGGTCGGGATGTTTTCAAAACCATATACGCGCGCCACTTCCTCGATCAAGTCTTCCTCGATCTCGATGTCGAAACGATAGCTGGGCGACGTCACGGAAAACACGCCGTCGGCCAGGGTGAATGGCAGGGCCAGGCGCGTGAAGATATCGGCGATCAGCTCGTCGTTGAGCGGCACGCCGATGACTTTTTGCGCGCGCGCCGTGCGCATCGTCACAGGCTGGCGCTGCGGCAAGTTCACCACGTGGTCATCGACGGGGCCGACGGTCGTGGCCGGCGTGCCGCAGATTTCCACGATCAAGGCCGTGATGCGCTCGATGTGCTCGACGGTGGTGGCGAAATCGACGCCGCGCTCGAAGCGGTGCGCCGCATCGGTGGAGAAATTCAGGCGGCGTGCGCGGCCTTGAATCGCGTTCGGCCACCAGAATGCCGCTTCCAGGTAGATGCTGTCCGTATCGTCCGAAACGGAACTGGCGTCGCCGCCCATGATGCCGGCCAGCGATTCGATTTCCTGGTCATCGGCAATGACGCCGAGCCACTCGTCGACGGCAATGGTGTTGCCGTTCAACAGCTTGACGGACTCGCCCGCCTTGCCCCAGCGCACGTCCAGGCTGCCGTGGATCTTCGCCAAATCAAACACGTGGCTGGGACGGCCCAGTTCCAGCATGACATAGTTGGAAATGTCGACCAGGGCCGACAGCGGACGCTGGCCGCTGCGCTCGAGGCGCTGCTTCATCCAGTCCGGCGTGGCTGCCCTGGCGTTCAAGCCGCGGATGACGCGGCCCGTGAAACGGCCGCACAGGTTCGGCGCGCTGACTTTCACTGGCAACACTTCATCGCTGGACACCGGCACGGTGCGGAACTGCGGCGTATTCAGGGGCACGCCCGTGAGCGCCGACACTTCGCGCGCCACGCCCAGCACGGACAGGCAGTCCGCCTTGTTTGGCGTCAACTTGATGGTGAATTTCAAGTCGTTGAGCGCAAAGTAATCGCGGAAATTCTGGCCGATCGGCGCGTCGTCCGGCAATTCCATCAAGCCGGCGTTTTCTTCCGACAATTTCAATTCGCGCGCGGAGCACAGCATGCCTTGCGACTCGACGCCGCGCAGCTGGCCTACCTTGATTTCAAACGGCTTGCCATCGGCGCCAGGGGGCAGCACGGCACCCGCCATCGCGCACACGACTTTCAAGCCCGGGCGCACATTCGGCGCGCCGCAAACGATGTTGAGCATGGTGCCCGTGCCGACATCGACCTGGCACACATTCAGGCGGTCCGCATTCGGATGTTTTTCCATCTCCAGGACCAGGCCCACCACCACGTTCGAGAACGGCGGGGCGACAGGATCGACGTCCTCGACTTCGAGACCGGACATGGTCAGCAGATGGGCCAGTTCGTCCGAAGTCATCTTCGGATCGACCATGGTACGGAGCCAGTTTTCGGAAAATTGCATAATCAAGCCTTCAAAGGGTCAAAGCTCACAGCGCGAGCGCACAGGCGCTCAAGCGCCATGAATCAAACGGAACAATGCTTAGTTGAACTGCTTCAGGAAACGCAAGTCGCCTTCATAAAACAGACGCAGGTCGTTGATGCCGTAACGCAGCATCGTCAAGCGTTCCAGGCCGGAGCCGAAAGCAAAACCGATGAATTTCTCGGGATCGAGGCCGAAGTTCTTCACCACGGTCGGATGTACCTGGCCGGCGCCAGACACTTCCAGCCAGCGGCCTTTCAGCGGGCCCGAACCGAAGGCGATGTCGATCTCGGCCGACGGTTCCGTAAACGGGAAGTACGACGGACGGAAGCGCACTTGCAGGTCGTCCGTCTCGAAGAAGGCCTTGACGAAATTCAGGTACACGCCCTTCAGGTCGGCAAAGCTGATATCTTCGGCGATCCACAGGCCTTCGACCTGGTGGAACATGGGCGAATGGGTGGCGTCGCTGTCGACGCGGTAGGTGCGGCCCGGCGCGATGACCTTGATCGGCGGCGTGTGCGTGCGCGCATAGCGCACCTGCATCGGGCTCGTGTGCGTGCGCAGCAGCAAGGGCTTGCCATCGGTGTCGTTGCCATCGATGTAGAACGTATCCTGCATGGAACGGGCTGGGTGGTTTTCCGGGCTGTTGAGCGCCGTGAAATTGGTCCAGTCGTTCTCGATTTCGGGGCCGTCGGCCACGTCGAAACCGATGGAGCGGAAGATTTCCTCGACCCGCTCCCACGTGCGCATCACGGGATGGATGCCGCCGGGCATGCGGCCACGGCCTGGCAGGGTCACGTCGATCGCTTCGGCGTTCAGACGGCCTTGCATCTGGGCATCGGCCAGCGCATCACGGCGCGCCGTCAGCGCGTCCTCGATCTGCACTTTGACGGCGTTGATCAGGGCGCCCTGCGCCTTGCGCGCGTCCGGGTCCAGCTTGCCCAGGCCCTTCATCATTTCAGTAATCTGGCCAGTCTTGCCCAGGTAGCGGGCTTTGGCGTTTTCAAGTGCGGCAGCGTCTGCGGCGGCGATAAAGTCAGCCTGGGCCGAGACGACGAGTTCTTCTAGGGAGTTCATGCGGCATTTCCTGTTTTGGACATCAATTCTGGACTCAGTTATCTAAAATCCAACAATCAAAAACGGAAACGGGGCATAAGGTTCACACCTCTGCCCCGCTCTTTATAACGTCACCCTGCGGATGACGTTGTGCAATGACCGTGCTTACGCAGCGATTTTTGCTTTAACTGCGTTGACAATCGCAGCGAATGCTGGCTTGTCCATCACAGCCATATCGGCCAGGACTTTACGGTCCAGTTCGATATTTGCTTTTTTCAAGCCGTTCATGAATACGCTGTACGTTACGCCATGCTCACGGGAAGCAGCGTTGATACGGGCGATCCACAGGCGGCGGAAAACGCGCTTCTTGTTGCGGCGATCGCGGTAAGCGTATTGGCCAGCGCGCATAACTGCTTGCTTGGCAACACGGTATACACGGCTGCGGCGACCACGGTAGCCTTTAGCTTGAACAAGAATCTTCTTATGACGGGCACGAGCTGTAACCCCACGTTTTACTCTAGGCATAGTAACTCCTTAAATTGAGTGTGAGATTAAGCAGTCGGCATCATGCGCATGACGGATGTGACATCCGATGCGTTGATGTTACGGGTACCGCGCAACTGACGTTTGTTTTTGGTGGTTTTCTTGGTCAGGATGTGGCGTTTGAACGCGTGACCCGACTTGACTGTTCCACCTGGACGCACGCGAAAACGTTTTTTCGCGGAGCTTTTGGTCTTCATTTTAGGCATAGCAATCTGTCCTCTTACGGACAGCTCCATTTATAACAGGATTGCAGGTGGCAACACGACGCTGCGCTTAGATGCCTGCTTTCACATGTTGTGCAGCGGATGCGAGTCCACTACAGTTTGCGCGGCCCGGACATTACTGGCCGGGCCGCGCAAATTCTGCCTGGGGTTTGACGTCGCGCCAATGCTGGCACGCGCAGTTTCCACCCACAGTAAAACGCTATTGTAACTTACTTCTTCCTCTTAGGCGAAAGAACCATGATCATTTGGCGGCCTTCCATCTTCGGGAACTGCTCGACCTGACCGTACGGCTCCAGATCGGCTTTCAGACGTTCCAGCATGCGGAAGCCAATATCCTGATGCGCCATTTCACGACCGCGGAAACGCAGCGTGATTTTGGTTTTATCGCCATCCTCAAGGAACTTGATGAGATTACGCAACTTGATATTGTAGTCACCATCATCAGTCCCCGGACGGAATTTGACTTCCTTCACGAGGATGATCTTTTGCTTCAATTTGGCTTCGTGAGCTTTCTTTTGCTCCGAATACTTAAATTTACCGTAGTCCATCAAACGGCACACCGGTGGCTGCGCGGTAGGCGCAATTTCCACCAGGTCGACGTTTGCCTCTTCCGCCAGGCGGAAGGCTTCAGCCAAACTTACGATACCGAGTGGCTCGTTATCGACCCCGCTTAAACGCATTTCAGGGGCAGTGATTTCGCCATTGATGCGATGTGACTTGTCAGTAGCTATTGTAATTTCCTTTAAAAATCTTGTAAGACGGTCGTGCAGCGAGTTTCCTCGTCAGGCCTTGGTGTCGACTTCATGTTTGAGTCGCTCTATCAGGGCATCGACGGACATGACGCCCAGATCGACATTGCCCCGCGCCCGCACGGCCACTGTATTCGCATCCCGCTCTTTGTCGCCAATCACTAAGATGTAAGGCAATTTTTGTACGGAATGTTCACGTATTTTATAGGTAATCTTCTCGTTACGCAAATCAGCCTGTACGCGCAGCCCCGCTTTGCGCAGTTTTGTTGTTACTTCTTGTACATAATCAGCTTGAGCGTCGGAAATATTCAACACCGACACTTGCACTGGCGACAACCACAGCGGCATGGCGCCCGCATAGTGTTCGATCAGGATGCCGATGAAACGTTCCAGCGAACCCACGATCGCGCGGTGCAGCATGATGGGCACCTGGCGCGTGTTGTCCACGGCCACGTATTCGGCACCCAGACGGCCCGGCATCGACGGGTCGATCTGCACGGTACCCACTTGCCATGCGCGGCCCAGGCTGTCTTTCAGGTGGTATTCGATCTTCGGACCGTAGAATGCGCCCTCGCCCGGCAATTCCGTCCATTCCACGCCACAGGCGCGCAGGGCCGAACGCAGGGATTCCTCGGCAAAATCCCACGACTCTTCCGTACCGATGCGGTTATCGGGACGCAAGGCCAGTTTCACATCGATATTCGTAAAGCCGAAAGCCGTGTACACATCCATCGCCTGCTGGTGGAACGCCGTCACTTCGCCGGCGATCTGCTCTTCCAGGCAGAAGATGTGGCCGTCATCCTGCGTAAAGCCGCGCACGCGCATCATGCCGTGCAAGGCGCCCGATGGCTCGTTGCGGTGGCATTGGCCGAATTCGCCGTAGCGCAATGGCAAGTCGCGGTAGCTGCGCATGCCATTGTTGAAAATCTGGATATGGCCAGGGCAATTCATCGGTTTCAGCGCATAGGCACGGTTTTCCGATTCCGTGATGAACATGTTTTCACGATAATTATCCCAGTGGCCGGTTTTTTCCCACAGGCCACGGTCGAGAATCTGCGGCGCCTTGACTTCCTGGTAGCCGTTGACCTGGTACACATTGCGCATGTATTGCTCAACCTGCTGCCAGATCGACCAGCCTTTCGGGTGCCAGAAGATCAGGCCCGGCGCTTCTTCCTGGAAATGGAAGAAATCGAGCTGCTTGCCCAGTTTGCGGTGATCGCGCTTTTCCGCCTCTTCCAGGTTGTGCAGATACAGTTCCTGGTCTTCCTTCTTGGCCCAGGCCGTGCCATAGATACGCTGCAGCATCTCGTTTTTCGAGTCGCCGCGCCAGTAGGCGCCGGCCAGCTTCATCAGCTTGAACACTTTCAGCTTGCCCGTCGATGGCACGTGGGGGCCGCGGCACAAGTCCGTGAACTTGCCTTCGGAATACAGCGACACTTCCTGGTCGGCCGGGATCGAGCCGATCAGCTCAGCCTTGTACGCTTCGCCGATGCCCTTGAAGTATTCGATGGCTTCGTCGCGGGCCACAACCTTGCGCGTGACTTGCTCGTCCTTCTTGGCCAGTTCCGCCATTTTCTTTTCGATCGCCGTCAGATCTTCCGGCGTGAACGGGCGCTTGTAGGCGAAGTCATAGTAAAAGCCGTTGTCGATCACGGGACCGATGGTCACTTGCGCTTCCGGGAACAATTCCTTGACGGCGTACGCCAGCAAGTGGGCCGTCGAGTGGCGGATCACTTCCAGACCATCGGCATCCTTGTCCGTGACAATCGCCAGTTCCGCGTCTTGCTCGATCAGATAGGAGGTGTCGACCAGCTTGCCGTCGACCTTGCCCGCCAGGGCAGCTTTGGCCAGGCCGGTACCAATATTGGCCGCAACCTGGGCCACGGTGACCGGGCCGTCAAATTGACGGGCGGAACCATCGGGAAGTCGGATTGTAAGCATATTGATCTCCATATCGGCGCTGGCGCCAGGTAAAACTGCAATGAGTGATGGGTAAAATAACTGAAAGGAAAACGCAGACGCAAAAAAACGCGGACTAGCCGCGTTTTTCACTTTCTTGAGACAAAGGAAACCCGTTCGACTAGCGTCACTCCCAAAGCTTGGTAGTAGTTCGCGGTGTCATAACCGGTTTTACCTTTCTCTCTAACTGCATTCTGGTGGGCGGTGAGGAATTCGAATCCCCGACCCCTTGGATGTCGACCAAGTATTCTAACCAGCTGAACTAACCGCCCGTAAAACTTTTGTTGATCATTGTATTTCAAATGACCGCTTGCGGCTTGCGCCAGCTTAAAAACCATCTACTGCAAAATTCTGGTGGGCGGTGAGGAATTCGAATCCCCGACCCCTTGGATGTCGACCAAGTATTCTAACCAGCTGAACTAACCGCCCCGAAGACCAGCATTATAGAGAGGCTTTCCCAGAATGACAAGGGCTGTTTTGCAGGAAACTTTAATCATTTCTCCGGGCGTCAGCCTCCTTTATATGGAGTGGGCCCGGGACACCTGGAATGCCGCTAGAATCGGGGCATGAACTCCACCTTATTAGCCTGGCTGAAAACCCTGAGCCGCGTCTGCGGTTTCGAAACGGCCGACTCCTTCCCTCCCGGCCATCCGTATGCGCGCACGCGCTGGAATGCGGCGTACTTCGATATCGCTTCCGACGTCAAACCCGACGAGATGGAACGGCGCATCTGCGCGGCCATCGCCAACACGCCGAGCGTCTTCGCCTATATCGCCAATCCCACGCCGCGAATGCAGCGGGCGCTGCTGAACGTGATCCACGACCGGCTGCGGCGCCAGCCCGGCGCGGGCGCCACGGACCTGGTGTTGTTGCTGATCAATGCCTATGCCAGCGAGCACATCACGGAAGCCGTGCCCGGCTTGCGCACACTGATCTACAACACGGAGCAGGAAGACACGAACCTGCGCGTGCATGCCATCCTGGAATTGCTGGTAGGCACGCCACGGGGGCTCGACGTGATCGACATGTAGTCTTCACGCATGATTGGCGGGCACATAGCGCGCCCGCCAGCGCATGAACGGCGTTTCCACCACGCTATATAAGAGCCAGCCCGTGGCGATGCTGAGAATAATCATGACCAGCATGGCAGGCAGGCTGTCCGGCCCGTAGCCAAGATCCTGCAGCACGGGACGCAGCACGATGCACAACTGCTTGTGCAGCAAATAGATCGCATACGACCACAGGGCCAGACTGGCCGCGCCCGGCACGCGCACCCGGTACAGCAGACTGGCGGGGCTCAGCGCAGCGACCAGCAGCAAGGCAAAACTGGCAGCCAGGGCTGGATAGCCGAACACAGTCACCCAATAGCCATAGTGATCGGTCAGAAACACATAAAACATCAGCGCCGTCCCGGCCATTCCCGCCAGCAAGGTGCGATTGCCGTGCGACGTGAGACGCGCCCACGCGGCCGGGTGGTAATTTTTCAGCAGCGCCAGCGCCACGCCCGCCACCAGCTCGTCGAAGCGGCACCACGAGGCATAGTAAATGTACTTGTAATAGCCGAGGCCGCCGCGCGGCACGTGCACATATTCCTCCCACAGATACGCGCGCAGCAGCATGCCCACGATAAAGCTGGCGGCCACGGCCAGCCACGCCCACAGCAGCGACTTGCGGCAGGCGGCAATCAGCAGCGCCACGGCGGGCAGCAGCACGTAGAACTGCTCTTCCACGCACAAGGACCAGGCATGGGAAAACGCCGTGCCCGGCGTCAGGTTGATGTTTTGCGTAAACGTCAGGAATTTCCACAGCGGCAGCAGCGCGCTGTCGCCGCGAAACGCGGGCCACAAATAATACAGGGCCAGCACGACATAGAAATTGGGCAAGGTGCGCAGAAAGCGCCGCGCATAGAAACGGGGCAAGGAAAATCCGTGCGCGCTGCGCAGGGCAGCAAAGATCTGGTTGCCGATCAAATAGCCGCTGAGGGCAAAGAACAGGTCCACGCCCGTCCAGCCGATCTCTCCCCAGAAACCGAATGCCCCGCCGTCGCTGACGAACAGCAAATAATGATTCATGAATACGAGCACGATGGCCAGCGCGCGCAAGGTATCGAGGCCGGACAGGCGCAGGGAAGATGGGGAAGACGGCATGAATATCAGCAAGGGAAAACAACGGTGGCGCCGATCATGCCACGCCAGAGGGCGGCATGGCCACATTTTTGCGGGCGCCTGCCGCGAATCCCGCTAAAATATGCCGACCCCGCTTTCCCTTCCCGCAACAGCATAGGATATGTCCAGCATGAGCAGCGCACTCCACTTCAAGTCCATCAACTACACGGGCCAAGGCAGCGGCCCGCGCCTGATCGTCACGGGCGCCGTGCACGGCAATGAAACCTGCGGCACCAAGGGCATCCACCGCGTGATGGCTGAACTCGACAGCGGTGCCCTCTCCATCGTGGCCGGCAGCGTCACCTTCGTGCCCATCACCAATCCGCTGGCCTACGCCAAGGGCGTGCGCAGCGGCGACCGCAACCTGAACCGCAATCTGTTCCCGAACGACAATCCGCAGGATTTCGAAGACCGCATCGCCAATTGGCTGTGCCCGCTGCTGGGCCAGCACGACGTGCTGCTGGACTTGCACTCGTTCAATGCCGACAGCCAGCCTTTCGTGATGGTGGGACCGCGCAACAACGATGGTCCGCTGCAACCGTTCAAGCATGAAGACAAGGAACGCGCACTGGCTCGCCGCCTGGGCGTGCGCCGCTTCGTCGACGGCTGGCTGCATGCCTATGGCCAGGGCGTGCAGCGCCGCCTGGGCAATAGCGACCAGGTGGGCCTGGTCTTGCGCTATGGCGTGGGCACGACGGAATACATGCGCTCGACAGGCGGCTACGCCCTGACCCTGGAATGCGGCCAGCACGCGGACCCGGCCGCGCCGGACGTGGCTTACCGCGCCATCATGAACACCCTCGCCTTCCTGGGCTTCATCGACGCGCCGCAGCCGCAAGCCATCGCGGATGCCGACATGGAAGCGCTGAACATGGTCGTCGTGCACGACAAGCTGCATGCAGACGACCGCTTCATCAAGACCTGGTCCAGCTTTGACAAGGTACAACAGGGCGAGCAGATCGGCGTGCGCGCGGACGGCACGCCCGTGACGGCCGAATTCGACGCCTACATCCTGTTCCCGGACGTCAACGCGCAAGCCAATGCCGAGTGGTATTACCTGGCGCGGGTGGCCAGCAGCTTTTGATTAGGGCCTGTTCCAGCAGGGAGCGTCATCTGCTGGCAGTTCATCAGGAGGGCGGACAAGGCGTGAGGAGGACGCGTGGCGAGCCACGCGACGACGATCAGTGCAGGTCCCCGCTCCTGAGGCGCGCCAGCAGCGGATGTATTCATCTGCTGGGATAGGCTCTTAGTGGCCCACCGACTTGGAAAACAAGTTGATGACAAGCACGCCGGCAATGATCAGCCCCAGGCCGATCAAGGCCGGCGTGTCCAGGCTTTGCTTGAACCAGAACCAGCCCACGGCGGAAATGAGCACGATGCCCACGCCGGACCAGATCGCGTACACGATGCCGGTAGGAATGACCTTCAAGGTCAGCGACAGGCACCAGAAGGCAATGCCGTAGCCAATCACGGTGATGATACTGGGCACCAGACGGCTGAAACCGTCGGACGCCTTCAAGGCGCTGGTGGCGATGACTTCGGCGATGATGGCGATGGCCAGGTAGAAATACGTCATGGCGAGGCTCATGCGACAGTCCTTTCAAGGTAAATAAAAACAACAACGCCCTGCCCGCCCGCCGCCTGTTCGATCAGGGCGGCGCAACGGCGCAGGGCGTTTCAGGAAAACGGCCTTACTGCGGGCTGAGCAGCTTCAAGCCCAGGATACCGGACACGATCAGCGCGATGCAGGCAATGCGCGCGGCGCTGGCCGGCTCGCCCAGCACCATGATGCCGAAGATGGCCGTGCCCACGGTGCCGATGCCCGTCCAGATCGCATACGCCGTGCCCAGCGGCAAGGTGCGCAAGGCTAGGCCCAGCATCACCACGCTGCCCAGCATGGAAATGGCGGTCAGTACGGATGGCAGGGGGCGGGTAAAACCGGCGCTGTATTTGAGGCCGATGGCCCAGCCGATTTCCAGCAAGCCAGCCAATACCAAAATGATCCACGCCATAGACTTCTCCTGAGGCGGCAGGGTCGTCCCCGCCATGCAGCCCCGTCATCGAGCGGGGTCGTCCCCACAGGAGCAAAGGGAAAAGTATACCATCGGGTGAAAACTCTTGCCGCAAGCACATTTTTCTAGTGCCGCCACTCCAGTCAAAAGTTGCCAAAAAACATGCTGCTGGCCGCATAATCACTGCATCTCAACCATTCAGGAGCGACGATGCACACTCTGGCCCAGGTTCTTACCGCCCTCATCCTGCTGCTGCACGTCTACATCGTGCTGCTGGAAACCGTGCTGTTCGATGCGCGCGGACGCAAGGTCTTTGGCCTGTCCAAGGAAAAGGCGGAGATCGTGCGTCCCGCCATGTCCAACCAGGGCTGCTACAACGGTTTTCTCGTCGCCGCGCTGGCGCTGGGCTTTTTTTACCCGGACGCCGCCATCGCCCATGCATTCACCGTCTTCGGCCTGGCCTGCATCGCCGTGGCCGGCGTGTGGGGCGCGCTCACCGTCATGACGCGCATCCTCTACCTGCAAACGGTGCCTGCCGTCATCGCCTTGCTGCTGCACCACTTTGCCTGATCCTGCCGGGGCGGCCTGCCGGCCGTCACACCCTCCGCCTGCGCATACCCCAAATGGGTGATGTTTCCAAAAAACATGCCCGATACAATTCCTTGTAGCAATAAAAAAGATACCACCAGACACATGGTGACAAGTAATCGTCCACAGGGGAAATCATGCACGCACATCCAACCACCTTTGCCGTCACCTTGCTCGGCTGCCTCATGCTGTCCGCCTGCGGCGGTGGCGGCAGCGACAGTGGCTCGGGCAGCGGCTCCAGCAGTGCCGGCGGCAGCGGCGGCACGTCGGCAAACTGCCAATACACCAACCTGATCGGCGATGCGGAACGCAAGCAGGCCAGCGCCTGCGGCGTCCAGGTATCGGGCAATTACAACCAGGCGGACTCCGGCTACGACAGCGTGGTGGCCGCCTGCAAACAGGGGCAGAAAACCACGGCCGACACCTACTACAGCGGCACCTACCAGAAAATGGTCGACTACGCGCGCGCCGTGAGCAAGGAACTCGGTTGCGGCCAGAACAATGGCACCACCTTGCCCAACAACAGCACGGCAAGCAACTACAATTTCTGCGTCAAAAGCACGACCGTCAATGGTAAGCTCAGCTATGAAGGCGCTTGCTACGGCCCCGTCAAATCCGGCGAAGGCGGCTGCGGCAGCGGCTATAACTATGTGAGCCAGTACGCCAGCCTCAGCACGTGCACGGCGGGCGGCAAGACCTGGCTGGAATCGCGTTAAGGAGGATGGCCGCCGCGGCGGCCCCCTTTGTCTTGTCCACCGCTTGCCGCCATGAGGATTGCCTATGACGCCATCGCTCGCCGTCGCCAGCCAGGCGCTGATTACCCTGATCTACGACGCGGCCACGCGGCATGGCGCCTGGTCGCATTTCCTGGCCGCCTTTGCGCAACAGCTGCAGTCGCACGCGGGCTTGATCTGGGCCAATGATTTCAGCAACCGCTCGGTCGACGTCCAGCTACCGGGCAGCGGCCTGGCCGCCACGTATGGCTTCGAAGCGCACGCCCTTGCCAGCTTTGCCAGTTATTACGGCGCGCGTAATGTGTGGCTGGAAGACGCCACCCTGCACCGCGAAGGGGCCGTCGTCACCGGCTCCATGCTGTTTCCCGACCATTGCCTGAAGAAAACCGAATACTGGACGGACTGGCTGCGCCCGCAAGACATCTTTTATACGGCGGCGGCCATCGTCGAGCTGCGCGCCGAGCGCTCCACGAATGTCACCGTGGTGCGCCGCGAACAGGCCGGCGCCTACGACGGGGGCGAGCTGGCGCTGATCCGCACGCTGATGCCGCACCTGCAAACGGCTTTTGCCTTGCAGCGCAAGCTGCGCCGGCTGGAAATGCTGTCCCAGAGCTCCACCCAGGTACTGGAACTGCTGCCGTTCGGCGTGCTGCTGCTGGATGCCACGTCGCAATTGCTGTACGCCAACGAACGAGCGCTGGCCATGACGGCTGCGACGCGGCTGCTGCAGCTGCGCGAAGGCGCGCCCCTGTATTGCCCGCGCGAAGCGGACAACGGCGCGCTGCGGCGCCTGCTGCACGAGGCGGCGCAAACGGGCACGGCAGCAGCAGGCGGCCCCGGCGGCGTACTCAAGCTGAACGGATTGACGGGCGAACAGCTGCGCCTGCGCGTCACGCCCCTGCCGTCCTGGCACAGCCCGTTCGGCGCGGCCAGCGCCATCGCCGTTTTCCTCAGCGACAGCAGCGACCTGATCACCTCGCTGGCGGCCACCCTGCGCAATTTCTACGGCATGACGGTGGCCGAGGCGCGCCTGACGGAAGCGCTCGTCAACGGCTATTCCTTGCAGGAATACGCCGATCGCCAGCGCATTTCCATCCATACGGCGCGCACGCAGATCAAGAGCGCCACCGCCAAGGCCGGCGCCCAGCGCCAGGTGGACCTGGTGCGCATCGTGCTGACGGGCCCGGCCGTACTGCAGCGCAATCCCCTTCCCGCCTGACGCCCCCCCAAAAAAACGGGCGCCGCCAGCACGCTTTTCATTTATATCGTAAGATAGATATATCGTAAAACAGCGATATTAGAATTGAACAACTACGATATATACATCGTTGAAAAGCGAATTATATGTTCAGGAGAAACAACATGGAT
Organism: Janthinobacterium violaceinigrum; assembly: GCF_009208555.1. Lineage (GTDB taxonomy): Bacteria > Pseudomonadota > Gammaproteobacteria > Burkholderiales > Burkholderiaceae_D > Janthinobacterium > Janthinobacterium violaceinigrum. The sequence continues at coordinate 31,766 of NZ_WFLI01000009.1, forward strand.
ATCGACGCCATCCACAAGGCGCTGGCCAACCCGGTGCGCCGGCAGATTCTGCAATGGCTGAAAGAGCCGGAGCAGCATTTTCAGGAACAGGACCACCCGCTGCACCTGGGCGTGTGCGCCGGCCTGATCGACCGCCGCCTGAATCTGTCGCAATCGACGGTGTCGGCGCACCTGGCCATCCTGCAAAAGGCGGGCCTGATTTCAGCAACAAAAGTGGGGCAATGGAGTTTCTTCAGCCGCAATGAAGCCATTATCCAGGCCTTCCTCGAACACATGCAGCAAGGTTTGTAAGCACCTCCCGTCTCAACGCCGCCTGACCGGCCCCCACAAGGAAATGACAATCATGGCAACTTTATTCGATCCCATCACCATTGGCAGCCTGCAACTGAAAAACCGCATCATCATGGCGCCGCTGACGCGTTCGCGCGCCGGCAACCCGGGCCGCGTGCCCAACGCCCTCATGGCCGAGTACTACACGCAGCGCGCGTCGGCCGGCATGATCATCTCGGAAGCGACGGCCGTCACGCCGCAGGGCGTGGGCTATGCCGACACGCCCGGCATCTGGTCCGAAGAACAGGTGGAAGGCTGGAAGCAGATTACCAAGGCCGTGCATGACGCAGGCGGTCTGATCGTGCTGCAGCTGTGGCATGTGGGCCGCATTTCCGCGCCCGTCTTCCTCGATGGCGACCTGCCCGTGGCGCCCAGCGCCGTCAAGCCGGCCGGCCACGTGAGCCTGGTGCGCCCGAAACAGGAATTCGTCACGCCGCGCGCGCTCGATACGGAAGAAATTCCCGGCATCGTGGCAGCCTACCGCCTGGGCGCCGAGAATGCAAAAAAAGCGGGCTTCGACGGCGTGGAAATCCATGGCGCCAACGGTTACCTGCTCGACCAGTTCCTGCAAGACAGCACCAACTTGCGCACCGACAACTACGGCGGGTCGATTGAAAACCGCGCCCGCCTGATGCTGGAAGTGACGGATGCGTGCATCGAAGTCTGGGGCGCCGACAAGGTGGGCATGCACCTGGCGCCGCGCCGCGATGCGCACGACATGGGCGATTCCGACCCGCGCGCCACTTTCGGCTATGTGGCACGCGAACTGGGCAAGCGCGGCATCGCCTTCATCTGCGCGCGCGAAGCGCTGGGCGAAGACCGCCTGGGCCCTTACCTGAAACAGGAATTCGGCGGCGTCTACATTGCCAACGAGAAAATGGACAAGGCGGCGGCCGAAACCCTGCTGGCCAAGGGCGAAGCGGACGCCGTGGCCTTTGGCCTGTGGTTCATCGCCAACCCCGACCTGCCCATCCGCCTGCACAGCGACGCGCCATTGAATCCGCTGAATGCGGACACCCTGTACGCGCCCGATGCTGCCGGCTACACGGACTATCCGGCACTGGCGGCCCAGGCTTAAGCTCAGGCTCAGGCTTAAGCTCAGGCTCAGGCTCAGGCTTCAGCAACAGCGCACAGCGCCCAAAGACAGCGCGCAAGGCGACAGCACTGCGGGCAGCAGCTGGCTGCGCATCCCCCAGGCGGCGGACGCCACAGCATCAACGCAACAAACTGCGTGGTGCGCGTGGCGCCCGCCGCCGTATTTTGGGTGCCGTTCCCCCGCCCTTCAGCGCATTCAGCGCCATCGGCGCCGTGCCGGCCGGGCCGGACGGCGCGCCTGCACGCTGCTGAAGACACGGCGTATCACGTCGGCCGGCACGGCATGCTCGCGCAGGTAAGCCGTCGCCACCGTCCTGCCCAGGGCGTGATGAAACGCCACACCCCGCTCGACGAGCTCGGCCATCACTTTGTCCGTTCGGACATACTCTTCAACCACATCCTCGCTACTGTTTTTCATGCCACGGCTCCATGTCTGGTGGATCAGCACTGCATCAAGTTTTGACCACATTGGGCGCACTTAGTGCCCGACACAGTGCGCAAGCATGGTTAAAATAGCAGCAGCACCCGTCCCGACACCGCATGAATAGCGGCCTCGGCTGCTTGTCGCCACCGCCAGCCCCGTATAGAATGCCTGCGCAGAATTTTTGCTTCAAGGAAAATGGCCACCAGCGCCATCCCATTAAGAACAGTGTCACTGAAGGGTATCAATGGACGATTTATTTGTACAAGCGGGCGACTTGCCGACCTGGCACCAGCGCTGCGCGCTGCGCGTGCTGCATCTGTTTGGCTGGCGCATGCGCTTCCGTCCCCTGCCGGGACCGCGCGGCATCGCCGTCGTCTATCCGCACACGTCGAACTGGGATTTCATGGTGGGCCTGTTCGGCAAATGGGCGCTGTCCCTGCCGTTCCGCTGGCTGGCCAAGGACTCCCTGTTCCGCGGCCCCATGGGCAAGGTGCTGCGCTACCTGGGCGGAGAACCCGTCGACCGCAGCACCACCAGCGGCACCATCCAGCGCCAGGCCGAACGCATGCAGGCGGCCGACTGGTACTGGCTGGCCATCACGCCGGAAGCGACGCGCAGCTACCGTCCGAACTGGAAAAGCGGCTTCTATCACCTGGCCCTGGCCGCCAAGGTACCGCTGTTGCTGGTGTACATAGACTACCCGAACAAGGTGCTGGGCGTTGTCGACCATCTCTATTTGACGGGCGACAAGGACGCCGACATGGCCGCCATCGCCGCCGTGTACGCGGGCCACCAGGGCTTGCACCCGGAAAAGGCGGCGCCCATCGTGCTGTCCGAGAAGCGCCCCGGCGCTTAATTCATCCCCATCAACACCACGCCGGCGGCCGTCAAGGCCACGCCGGCCAGGCGCAGCACGCGCTCGGCCAGTACCTGGCCGACGAAACGTCCCGCAAACAGCAGCATGGCCGACGCCAGCAGGAAGCCGCACGCGGCCGAAGCGGCCGGCAATTCCTGGCCATGCGCATTGCCGTGCGCGAGTGCAAACACGCCCACGAGCAGCATGCCCAGCCAGTTCGGCACGGCCAGCGCCAGCGCGATGGCCAGCCCCACCAGCGCCACCGTGGCGGCAATGCCTGTTTCCAGCCCGGGAACACGCAAGCCCGCCATGCCGGCCAGCGCGCCCAGCAGCATCATGCCGAGAAAGGTGGCGGGCTGGGCCAGGCCGCTCCGCTGCTGGCCGCCCCAGATGCCCACACCCAGCATGGCCAGCAAATGGTCGATGCCCGTGAACGGATGGGCGAAACCGGCCAGGAAGCCGGCACTCTCGCCGTGGCCGGGGTGGGCCATGGCAGGCAAGGCCAGCAGGCACAGCGCGGCTGCGGCAGCCGTTTTCGTCATCAGTCTTGCATTCATTGCAGCTCCTCGCCTGGTTGGTCGAGCAAACCTTGCTCGCGGATAAAATCGATCACGACCTGCACGCCGTCGCCGCTGCGCAGGTTGGTAAACACGAAGGGACGTTCGCCGCGCATGCGTTTCGCATCCTGGGCCATGATGTCCAGGTTGGCGCCCACATACGGCGCCAGGTCCGTCTTGTTGATGATGAGCAAATCCGAGCGCGTGATGCCGGGCCCTCCCTTGCGCGGGATTTTTTCGCCGCCCGCCACGTCGATCACGTAAATCGTCAGGTCCGACAGTTCCGGGCTGAAGGTGGCGGCCAGATTGTCCCCGCCCGATTCGACCAGGATCAAGTCGAGATTCGGAAAATCGGCCTGCATGCGCGCGATCGCTTCCAGGTTGATGGATGCGTCTTCGCGGATGGCCGTATGCGGGCAGCCGCCCGTCTCCACGCCCATCAGGCGCTCGGCCGGCAAGGCGTCGGCGCGCAGCAGGATTTCCATGTCTTCCTTGGTGTAGATGTCATTCGTGATGACGGCCATGTCGTAGCGCTCGCGCATGCCCTTGCACAGCATTTCGCACAGCGCCGTCTTGCCCGAGCCGACGGGCCCGCCGATGCCCACGCGCAGGGGATTGGATGGTATTGAGGTCATGTTTGCTCTCTCATAAAATTATTCAGGAACGGTACAGCCGGCTGTACTGCACTTCGTGCCGCATCGACAGCAAGGACAGGCCCGGCGCCCAGTTGCCCATCTCGTCGTCGTGTAGCGTTTGCGCCGTCAGCGCGGCCGCTTCCAGGTCGGGCCGCAGCGACAGCAATAGCCGCTGGCCCGCCACCTGCCCCAGCGGCACGGATTTCACGCACACGAGCACCTGGTTTTCCGCCCAGGCAAACAGCATGGCCAGCAGCGCCTCTTCGCGCGGGATGGCCAGCGCCGCCACGGCGCACGCATACGCGGTGGGCAGCGCCACTTCCGGCTCGCCCTGCAGCATGTCGATCAAGACGCCGTCAGCCACGCCCAGTTCGGCCAGCAACTTGGTCAGCGAATAGCCCATCTGGATGGTCTCGGCGCGAAATTCCGCCGTGTCGCGCGAAGCGATGAAACGCTCGCTCCAGCGCTGCACGGCGCCCAGGTCCTGCGCTGCGAACGCCTGCATCAAGCGCCAGCACAGCGGTGCTTCCCAGCGCGCCACCACCTGCGCCAGGTGCTGGGCGATCCAGCCGCGCGCCGTGGCCGCATCCGTCACCTGGCCCGATTCCAGCGCCGCCTCCAGCCCCTGCGAATAGCTGTAGGCGCCGATCGGCAAGGCCGGGCTGGCGAACTGCAGCAGATGCAGCAGCGCCGACGCCTGCATCACGCGCTGCCCGGCGTATCACCGGGACGGTGGATTTTCTGCCGCAGCGGCACGGGCGCCAGCAAATGTTGGCCGTGGCCGTCGTGGTGGCCATGGCCGCCGCCATACGCGCCCGCCTCGGGCTCGAACGGCGCGCTTTCTTCCGTCACCGTCGCCTGCAAGCCCTCCAGCATCTCCTTGAGCACCACGTCCTTGCGGATGCGCAAAAAGCCGTCACCCACCTGCGCCTGCGTATGGCGGTTCCCCAGGTGGAAAGCGCAGCGCAGCAGGGTATGCGCATCGAGGCAGCGCACCAGGTAGGTCGGTTCGCGCGCGGCGACGATCTGCACCACCTGCCCTTCCGGTCCCGTCATGCGCTCGCCGTCGCGCAGCACCGTGCCGCGCACGGTGAACACGGCGACGTCCTCGCCATTCGACAGCACGGCACGCAGCCGGCATTTTTCGCGCTGGTCGTAGGGCAGCACCAGTTGGGCAACGGCGGCGCGGCCATCGTCAGCCGCCAGTTTGGTATGCAATGTGAGCATGCTTGTCTCCTGCCTAAAATAGAAAATAGCGCTGCGCCATGGGCAGCACGGACGCCGCCTCGCACACGAGCAGCTGGCCGTCGGCGCGCACGGCATAGGTTTCCGGGTCCACTTCCATGTGCGGCGTGGCGCCGTTGTGGATCATGTCGGCCTTGCGCAAGCCGCGCATGTTCTTCACGGCGATGACGGATTTGTTCAGTTTGAGCTGGTGGCCGATATCGAGCTCGCAGGCTGCCTGCGACACGAACGTAAACGACTTTTTCAGGCCGCCGCCGAAGGCGCCGAACATCATGCGGTAGTGCACGGGCTGGGGCGTGGGGATAGACGCGTTCGGGTCGCCCATCTGCGCGGCGGCGATCATGCCGCCTTTTAAAATCATCGACGGCTTGACGCCGAAGAAGGCCGGCTTCCACAGCACGATATCGGCGATCTTGCCCGCCTCGATGGAGCCGACCACGTGCGAAATCCCGTGCGTGATGGCGGGGTTGATCGTGTACTTGGCGATGTAGCGCTTGGCGCGGAAGTTGTCGCTGCGCGCCGTGTCGGGCGCCAGCGCGCCCCGCTGCACCTTCATCTTGTGCGCCGTCTGCCAGGTGCGCATGATCACTTCGCCCACCCTGCCCATGGCTTGCGAGTCGGACGACATCATGGAAATGGCGCCGATGTCGTGCAGGATGTCTTCCGCGGCGATGGTTTCGCGGCGGATGCGCGACTCGGCAAAGGCCACGTCTTCCGCAATGGCCGGGTCCAGGTGATGGCACACCATCAGCATGTCCAGGTGCTCGTCGAGCGTGTTGACGGTGAACGGGCGCGTGGGGTTGGTCGACGAGGGCAGCACGTTGGACTGGCCCACGGCGGCGATGATGTCGGGCGCATGGCCGCCGCCCGCCCCTTCCGTGTGAAACGTGTGGATGGTGCGGTCCTTGAAGGCGGCCAGGGTGTGCTCGAGGAAGCCGCCCTCGTTGAGCGTGTCGCTGTGCAGCGCCACCTGGATATCCATGCGGTCGGCAACGGACAGGCAATTGTCGATGGCGGCCGGCGTGCTGCCCCAGTCCTCGTGCAGCTTCAGGCCGATGGCGCCCGCACGCACCTGCTCTTCCAGGGGCAGCGGCAGGCTGACGTTGCCTTTGCCCATGAAGCCCAGATTCATGGGAAAGGCGTCGGCGGCCGCCAGCATCGCGTGCAGATGCCACGGTCCCGGCGTGCAGGTGGTGGCGGCCGTGCCCACGGCCGGTCCCGTGCCGCCGCCCAGCATGGTGGTCACGCCGCTCATCAGGGCTTCCTCGATCTGCTGCGGGCAGATGAAGTGGATGTGCGTGTCGACGCCGCCGGCCGTGACGATCATGCCTTCGCCCGCGATGATCTCGGTGGCGCCGCCGATGGCCAGGGTCACGCCCGGCTGGATGTCCGGGTTGCCCGCCTTGCCGATGCCGAAAATCAGGCCGTTTTTCAAGCCGATGTCGGCCTTCACGATGCCCCAGTGGTCGAGGATGACGGCATTCGTGATGACGGTATCCATCACCTCGGCCGCGCAGCGCTGCGACTGGCCCATGCCGTCGCGGATCACCTTGCCGCCGCCGAATTTCACCTCTTCGCCGTAGATCGCATAGTCATGCTCGATCTCGATGAACAGTTCCGTGTCGGCCAGGCGGATGCGGTCGCCCGTGGTGGGACCGAACATCTCGGCATATGCGCTGCGGGGAATGCTGGCCATCTCAATCCTTTCCTGGTGGAGTGTCTTGCAGTTCGCCCATCACTTCGCCATTGAAGCCGTAGACCTTGCGCTTGCCCGCCAGCGCCACCAGTTCCACCGTGCGCTGCTGGCCCGGTTCGAAGCGCACGGCCGTGCCGGCCGTGATGTTCAGGCGCATGCCGTAGGCGCGCCAGCGCTCGAAGGCCAGCGCCGGGTTGACCTCGAAAAAGTGGAAATGCGAGCCCACCTGGATGGGCCGGTCGCCCCGGTTGGCCACCACCACGGTGGCCGTGGCGCGGCCCGCATTGAGGCTGATTTCGCCTTCTTCCAATTTGTATTCGCCTGGTGTCATGAATGGCTCCTTCAAGGATCGCGTTACGCTTGCCGGCGGGTCGCCAGCGCAAAAACAGCCAGGGCGCGGGTGGCGCCCTGGCCGGTCAAAAAACTACGGTATCGGGTGGTGCACGGTCACCAGCTTGCTGCCATCGGGGAAAGTCGCCTCCACCTGGATATCGGGGATCATCTCGGCGATGCCGTCCATGACGTCGGCGCGCGACAGTATTTTCGTACCGTCCGACATCAGCTGCGCCACGGATTTTCCATCGCGTGCCCCTTCCATGATGGCGGCGCTGATCAGGGCCACCGCTTCCGGATAATTGAGTTTCAAGCCGCGCGCCAGGCGCCGTTCGGCCAGCAGCGCGGCCGTAAAAATGAGCAGCTTGTCTTTTTCGCGGGGAGTCAGGTCCATGGTTTTCCTTGCGTTTCTTTCCTGAATAAGTGTTCCAGATGCTAAGTGTTCCAGATGCGGGGCACGACGGCGGCGCGCCCCAGCGCGGCGGGGCGCAGCAGCTGCCAGGCGGCCAGCATGACGCGGCGCGCCGCCTCGCTGTCGCCGCACAGCAGGCGCACCACCACCAGCGATTTCATCTGCGTGGCGCCAAACAGGGCGCCGGCCGGCACGGCGATCTCGCGCAAGGCAGCCAGCACGGCGGGCGTCAGGGGGCGGCCAACGGCGATCAGGGTGGCGCATACCGTGTGGCCCGCCCATCCCAGGGGGCTGGCCATCAGGACGCCGCCGGCGGCCAGCACGCCCTGCTCCCACCACAGCAGCTTGCCGCCGCGGCGTATCTGCACCTGCTGGCTGATGCTGCCGGTGTTGAAAATTTCGCCCGAGGCGCTGCGGCCCAGGCAGACGATGTCGCAGCCGATGTAGCCCGCGTCCGCCGCCAGTTCCACCTCATGGCGCAGGCGCACGCAAGCCTGGTCGAAGAAGATGCTTTCCTGCGGCAGCCACTCGATGGCGGCGCCGCTGCCCGCGCGCAGCGCGATGTGCTGGCCCGAGACGTGGCCGTTCGCGCGGTACCATTTGGCGGCGCCCGGAGACGTGAGCAAGGCGTGCGCGCCCTCGCCCGCCGTAGCGTCGACGGCCAGCTGGTCGCCGCCCACCACGCCGCCGGGCGGGTGGATGATGATGGCGTGGCAGACGGCATCGCCTTCCGGATACAGGGGCTTTTGCACGCGCAGGGGGCCGCTGTGCGTGCGCTCGACCAGGCGACTGACGCCATCGTGCCAGGCAAATCCCAGGCGCAGCTGCGCGTGCCAGGCGCTATGCGCGCTGGCGCCGGGAGGCAGGATGGAATGGGTGCTGTCTGGCATGCGTCGCAATCGTATGAAGATACGACAAACAAAGCAGGATATGTGCCAGCGCTACACGGGGAAAAGGTGAGAATTGCGCACCGTCACGCGGCAGGTGCACCAGCATGGTGCAGCCATGCGTGCACGCCGCGGCGCTGTGCGCGTCTAGGCGACGGCCAGGGTGCGCCGTTCGCGCAGCAGCGCCGTCAAGGCGTCGGCGGCCAGGGGCCGGCTGAAATAATAGCCCTGCATTTCATCGCAGCCATGCTCGGTCAGGAAATCGACCTGTTCGCGCGTTTCCACGCCTTCGGCGATGACGCGCATGTCCAGGTTGTGCGCCAGCGAGATGACGGAACGGGCGATGGCCGCGTCGCTGCTGCTGGTGGTGACGTCATCGACGAACGATTTGTCGATCTTCAGCACGTCGATGGGAAAGCGCTTCAGGTAGCCCAGGCTGGAATAGCCGGTGCCGAAATCGTCGAGCGAAATGCCCACGCCGATATCCTTCAGGCGCGTGAGGGCCGCCACCGCCTTGTCCGGGTCGCCCATCACCGTGCTTTCCGTGATCTCGATGCCCAGGCAGGCGGGCGCGATGCCGTACTTGCGCAGGGCCGCCTCGACGAACGGCACCGTGCGGTCCTGCGCGAACTGCTTGCCCGACAGGTTGACGGCCACCTTGATGCTGCCCAGGCCCGCGTCGTGCCAGGCGCGGATCTGCGCGCACACGCTTTCCAGCACCCATTCGCCGATGGCCGTGATCAGGCCGTATTCCTCGGCCAGCGCGATGAACAGGCCGGGCGGCACCTTGCCCAGCACGGGGTTATCCCAGCGCAGCAAGGCTTCCGCGCCCAGCATGGCGCCCGTGCGCAAACACATCTGCGGCTGGTAGTGCACTTCGAATTCGTCGCGGCCGATGGCGCCGCGCAGCTGCTGCTGCATGGCCAGGCGGGCGCGGATATCGCTGCCCATGCGCTCCGTGAAGAAGGCGTAGTGGTCGCGCCCCATTTCCTTGGCGCGCACCAGGGCCGTGTCCGCGTGGCGCAGCACGTCATCGAGGCTGTCGCCGTCGGCCGGGCACATGGCGATGCCGATGCTGGTGGTCAGCGCCAGGCGCTCGCCATCGACGCTGAGTTCTTCGCGCAAGCCGGCCAGGATGGTTTGCGCCAGCCCCAGGGTGCGCCCCAGCAGGGCGTCGTCCTGCAGCAGGATCTGGAATTCGTCGCCGCCCTGGCGCACCACCGTGTCGCCTTCGCGCACGCAGCCGGACAGGAAGCGCGCCACCACCTGCAGCGCCTTGTCGCCCACGGCCTGGCCGTGCGAATCGTTGATGTTCTTGAAGCGGTCCAGGTCCAGGCACATCAGCACCACCTGCTGGCCGTCGCGCACGGCGTTCGCGCGCGCCTGCTCGAAGCGTTCGCGCAGCAGCACGCGGTTCGGCAAGCCCGTCAGCGCATCGTGGTAGGAAAGGAAATCGATCAGGTGCTGCTCGGCCTTGCGCTCGCTGATATCGAGGAAGACGCCCACGTAGTTGACGACGGCGCCGTCGGGGCCATGCACGGTGGAGACGCTGAGCAGGCAGGGATAGGTGTCGCCGCTCTTGCGCCGCGTCTGCACTTCGCCCGACCAGCAGCCGCTGCTGCGCAGGCCCTGGCGCATGGCCAGCAGCACCGCTTCGCCCGTGTATTCCGCATGCAGGCGCATGATGTCCGTGCCCACCACTTCCTGCGCCGCGTAGCCGGTAATGCGCGTAAAGGCGGGATTGGCCGTGACGATGACGCCGGCCGAATCCGTGATCAGGATGGCGTCCTGGGTGGCCTCGAAGACCTGGCCGGAAAGGCGCAGCAATTCCTCGTTGGCGCGGCGGATCTGCACTTCGCGCGCCAGGGTGCTGGCCACCTGCTCCAGTTCGGCCGTGCGTTCGGCCACGCGCCGCTCGAGGTTGGCGCGCTCCTGCGCCAGCTGCAGCTGCGCCCGCGCCAGGCGCACGTGCGCATCGGTGCGGGCCAGGATTTCCTCGGCCTGGAACGGTTTGGCGATGAAGTCGACGGCGCCCAGCGCAAAGCCGCGCACCTTGTCGTCCGTATCGTACTGGGCCGACAGGAAGATCACGGGCACCTGGCGCAGCGAGGGAATTTCCTTCAGGCGGCGGCACACTTCAAAGCCGTCGAGGCCCGGCATGCGCACGTCGAGCAGGATCAGCTCCGGCGGGCGCGCCTGGGCCGTCCACAGGGCCAGTTCGCCGTTCGGCGCCTGGCGCACCGCATAGCCGGCGCCGCCCAGCAAATCGCTCAACAGCTTCAGCGAAGCGGGCGTATCTTCAACGATCAGTACTTCGCCCTTCGAATTCACTTCCGAAAAATCGCGGTGCATGTAGCAGTTCTCTCAGCTTTGGATGAGGCGCGGCGGTCGGTTGCCACGCTGGACAAGACATTTCTTTGCGATGAACTACGTACCATCATCATAATCTTTATTGCAATTTAGCACCATCCATCCACGGCATTTTGGCCGTCTTTTCATCGAATCCGATGTTGTCAGCCCACACTTTCACGTGTGCGCCAGCACACCCTCGTCCTCCAGCAAGACGCACAGCTGGCGGTACTGATGCTGGTCGAGCATGGCTTGCAGCGGCGCCAGCACGGGCGCTGCCGCCGCAGGCAGGGCCGCCAGCAACAGGGCCACCCTGGCCAGGTTCAATTCGCGCAGCGCCACCAGCAAGGCTGCGCGCTCTTCCGGGGCCAGCAGCTGCAGGTCCGTCGCCTGCAATGCCGGCGGCAGCTGCGCCAGCGCCGGCATGGACTGCGGCACGGGTGCCGGCACGGGCGCCTGGGCCGCCTGCGCGGGTATGCTGAAACGGAAGGTGGCGCCCTGCCCCGGCAGGGACGTCACCGTCAGTTCGCCTTTCATCAGCTGCACGAATTCGCGCGAAATGGCCAGGCCCAGGCCCGTGCCATCCTTCGGTCCCGCGCTGTCGGCCTGCACGAAAGGCTCGAAGATGCGCTGCTGGTCTTCCGCGGCGATGCCGATGCCCGTGTCGCTGACGGCGAACGACAGCATCCATTGATCGCCGTCGCGCCGCTCGCCGCGCACGCGCAAGGTGACCTTGCCGCTGCCGGCGAACTTGACGGCGTTCGACATCAGGTTCAGCAGCACCTGGCGCAGGCGCGTCGCGTCCAGCAGCACCGCCGCCGGCAGGTCCGCGCAATCGAGGCGCAGGGCCAGGCCCTGCTGCTCGGCGCGCATGCCCAGCATGTCCATCACTTCCTGCAGCAGGGGCGCCAGCGCCACCACGGCCGTCTGCGCCTGCAGACGCCCCGCCTCGCCCTTCGACAGTTCGAGGATTTCATTGATCAGGGTGAGCAAATGATTGCCGGAGCGGTGGATGATGGCCAGGTTGCGCTTTTCATCGTCCTGCATATTGGGCGAGGCAGCCATCAGGCGCGAAAAGCCGATCACGGAATTCAGGGGCGTGCGCAGTTCATGGCTCATGTTCGCCAGGAAGGTGCTCTTCGCGCGGTTTGCCGCCTGCGCCTGGCTGACGGCCACCGACAAGGCGCTCGTGCGCTCGGCCACCAGTTCTTCCAGGTGGTGGCGGTGGCGCAGCAGTTCCAGTTCGGCTTCGCGGTGCGCCGTGATGTCGTAGTTGGAGCCCACCAGGCGCATGGGCTGGCCCAGCCCGTCGCGGAAGATCACGGCATCGGCCTTGATATAGCGGACGGTGCCATCGGGCCACAGGATGCGGTATTCGTGCGTGAATGCCTGGCCGGCGCCCAGCGCGGCGCGCAGGGCTTCCTTCGCGGCCGGCACGTCGTCCGGCATCAGCGCCGCGCGCCAGATCGCCGCCGGCGACATGCCGCTGGCCGCATCGGCCTTGAACTGCGCGTACATCTGCTCATCCCACTGCAATGCGTCGCTGCAGACGTTCCAGTCCCAGATGCCGATGCTGGCCGCGCCCGTGGCCATCTGCACGCGCTCCTCGCTGCGCTGCAGGGCGCGGTAGCGGCTGTCGAGCAGCGCCACCATGTCGCGGATGGAGCGGTACAGGGTGCGCAGCTCGCCCAGGAACCACGCTTTCGGCGGCGTGCCGAACGCTTCGCCCTGCCCCGCCTTGACGCCTGCCGCGTACTGGCCGATCGCCTTCAGGGGCTTGAGCATCAAACACCACATGAGCAGCCAGATGCTGGCCACCAGGATCACGTCGAGCGCCACGATCATGGCGCCGATGCCCAGCGCGCGCTGCTGCAGCTGCGCATGCAGCAGCGCCGGCGTCGCGTAAACGGCAACGCTGCCGATGACTTGCCCGCCTATCGTCACGGGGCGCCGCTGCACCAGCCAGTCGGGTTCGGCGGACAGCGTGGAGAGGCTGTCGATGGCGCCGTCCCCATTACGGCGCAGGACCAGCGCTTCCTTGCCGATGCCCGGCGTGAGGGAGCTGGCCACCAGGTCGCGCTTGCCCAGCATGCTGCGCATGATGGCCTGCATCTGCTTTTCGTCGAGATTCCACAAGGGCAGTTCGATGGCCACGGCCAGCTGGTCGGCGCTCACAGCCAGGCTGCGGTGCAGCTGCTGCCAGCGCTGCTCGCGTTCTGACTGGTAAAACAGCACGGCAAACACCAGCAGCAGCACGGTGACGACAAAGGTCAGGGCCACGCTGACGGCCAGCACGATGGATACGCCGCCCAGGCGCTCGCCTTTGGGTACATGCATCGTCATGCGTCTTCGCCCTGCGGCTCGCCGGCCAGCTGCGCCAGCAAGGCGCACAGGGGCTGGTACTGGTGCTGTTCCAGCATGGCGGCGATATGCGCGGCCAGCTGCGGCAGGCTGGTCGCCACGCCGGCCAGCACGATGGCGCTGCGCCGCAAGTCGAGGGCTTGCACCGATTCGAGCAGCGCCTGCCGCTCGGCCGCGCCCAGCTGGCCCAGCGCCTGCTGCAGGTCAAAGACGGCCGCCGGCACGCGCGGCGCCGCGGCGGCCGTGCGCTGGAAGCGCACGCCCAGTTGCTGCTCCAGCATGGCGAACAGGTGTTCCTGCTCGATCGGCTTGCGCAGGAAGCCGTCGGCGCCGGCCGCCAGCGCCTCCTGCTTTTCTTCCTCGAAGGCGGACGCCGTCATGATCACCAGCCGCGGTTGCGCCAGCGCCGTTTGTGCGCGCAGCCAGCGCGTCAGCGCCAGGCCGTCCATGTCCGGCATGCGCCAGTCGCTGAGCACCATGTCGTAGCGCTGCGCCGCCAGCATCGCTTGCGCCTGCGCGCCGCCCGCCGCTTCCTGCAGCTGGAAGCCCAGCGGCGCCAGCAAGCCGGCCAGCAGCTTGCGGCAGTTGTCGTCATCGTCGACCAGCAGCACCATGCGCCCACGCTGGGCCGGCGGCAGGCGCGCCACGCGGCCCGGCGCCAGCGCCGCGATGGCCGGCTGCTGCAGCACGGGCGCGCGCAGGTCGAAGCGGAAGACGGAGCCCTCTCCCAAGGTGGAATCGACGCGCAGTTCGCCCCCCATCAGGCGCACGAATTCGCGCGAAATCGTCAGCCCCAGCCCCGTGCCGGCCTGCGCCACGGCGCTGTCGGCCTGCACGAACGGTTCAAAGATGCGCTCCAGGTCTTCTTCCGCGATGCCGCTGCCCGTATCGCGCACGGCAAACGCCAGCGCCACCTGCCCATCGTCTGCCGCCTGGCACGCCAGCGACAGGGTCACGCTGCCCTGCTCGATGAACTTGAGCGCGTTCGACAACAAATTGAGCAGCACCTGGCGCAGCTTGGCGCCATCAAGGCGCACCAGCGGCGGTACGCCGGAACGCTCGAGCCGCAGCGCGATGCCCTGGTCGCGCGAACGCATGCGCACCATTTCCAGCACCTCGTCGAGCAAGCCATTCAAGTCCACGGGCCCCGCTTGCAGCTGCATGCGGCCCGCCTCGATTTTCGACAGTTCCAGGATGTCGTTGATTAGGGTGAGCAAATGGTGGCCGGCGCGGTTGATGATGGCCAGGTTATGCTTTTCTTCCTCGAACATGCTGCTCGAATCGGCCATCATCTGCGAAAAACCGATCACGGAATTCAAGGGCGTGCGCAATTCGTGGCTCATGTTGGCCAGGAACACGCTCTTCGCGCGGTTCGCCGATTCGGCTTCGGTGACGGCCACGGACAGGGCGGCCGTGCGCTGCTGCACCAGTTCTTCCAGGTGGTCGCGGTAACCGAGCAACTCCTGCTCGCTGTGCTTGCGCTCGGAAATGTCGACGATGCCGCTGCGCACCAGGCGCCGCCCTTCCATGGGCAGTTTGACCAGCCGCACTTCGCAGGGAAACACGCTGCCGTCGGCACGCCGCACATTGCGCTCGACGAGGATGGGTTCGCCCAGCATGGCGCGGCGCAAGTGTTCTTCCACCATCAGGCCCAGCGGCAAGGCGTCGGGCTGCTCCGCGCTGTACAGGTCGAAGGGTCCCTTGCGCAGCAATGCTTCGCGCGACAGGCCCAGCATGCGCTGCGCGCTGCTGTTGGCGTCGATGAAACGGTCCAGGTCCAGGTCGTACACGACGATGGCTTCGGGCGCATGCTCGACCAGGATCCGGAAGCGCTGTTCGCTCTCGCGCGCCTCGCTCTCGGCGCGGCGCAGACGCCGCCGCTGCAGCAGCAAGGCGCTCAGCAAGCCGGCCATCACGATGAAGACGCCGCCCACCAGCAGCACGGCGACGCGGTGCTCATGCCACAGCTGCGGCGGCCGGTTAATGAACAGGGTGTTCGGCGGCAGGCGGCTGATATCGGCATCCCAGCGTTGCAACTGTTCCCAGTCGTACATGGGCACCGGATGGGCCGGCGGCAGCAAGGCGCCCGGCGCGACAGGCGCCTTGCCTGCCAGCATGGCCAGCGACATCTGCGCCACCTGCTGCGCGGCCCGTTCGATGTGCAGGATGGAGCCGCCCAGGATGCCCTTGCCGACCGTCGCGTTATACATGCCGAAGGTGGGGACGTTGGCCAGCTGCGCCAGCTGCGCGGAAAACTGCACGGGCGTGGCGATGGCGCCATCCACGTCGCGGTTGACATTGCCCGCCACCAGCAGCGTGTCGGCAGGCAGGTGCGCCACCGCCGCGCGCATCTGTTCCAGGCTCAAGTCGTCGAGATAGCGCATGGCCACCTTGCCCTGCCACGCCTGCGCCGCCTGCTGCATGCTGCGCTTCAGGGCCTGGTCGGCTTCGCTGGCGCCGACGGCCATGACGATGGTCTTGGTCTCCGGGAACAGCGCCATGGCTTGCGCCAGGGTGCCGGGAAAATCCACATTCGCCTTTTGCTGCCAGATGGCCAGCGGGCTGCCGGCCGGCAAGGCCTTGCCCGAGGTGTTGATCGCCAGCACGGGCACGCCGCGCGCCAGCGGCGCCAGGTCCGACAACAGGAAATCGAGCGCCGGCTGCTGCATGGCGATGATCAGGTCGGCCTTGCGCCCCATCATCTGGGTGTATCTTAAAAGCAACAAATCGCGCATCTCGTTACGCAGCGCCGGGTCGCCCTGGGTATTGAGGTTCAGGTGCTCGACCATGATGTCTTCGCTGGCCAGGCCCGCGGCCACCATGGCGGCCACATAGGTGCGCGTGTACGATTCCACGCCGGCGCGGCCATAATCGTAAGCATTGAGGAACAGCACGCGCTGGCCGTGCTGCGGCGGTGGCGCGGCCGACAAGGCCACAGGCGGCGCGGCGACACAGAACGCCAGCAGCAAGGCGCGGCCGCAGCGGCGCACCGCCCTGCCCATCCCGCCACCAGGCCGCAAGCCGCCCGACACATCACGCATCATTCGCCATGCCCATGCTCACTCTCGCCTGTCACCATGTTTCAACTATGCGCCGACGGATCAGCCACCGACACTTACAAAAACATGATAACGTCAACTGCAGGGGCAAGTCTATTCCTTCGGGCAATCTTTTCACAATGCGCCCGCTCGCAATGCCGACCATCGTTACGCGGCGGTGCCGCTGATGCCGAACAATTCCAGCTTCAGCCCTTTTATGCCAGACGGCACATAAATCGCAATCGCCTGGGCCTTGATCATGCTGTCATAAATACTGCTTTTGTTGTCAATCGAAAAGTAGTAGGTATTGGGCCGCACCGGTACCTCGGCGGGCACTTGGGCCATATGGCGCAATTCAGCCCCCGGGAGCGCCCGGCCCAGCAATAGTTCGATATTGTCCGGAGACGAAATTTTGAATTGCAACGGCACGGTGGCGACCAGTTCCAGCGCCGGCATATCGGCGTTTACCGCAAGACAAAGTTCCGTCTGCCGGTCAATGCGCGTGGCATCGAGCAAACCGTGATAGTGGGTGTTTTGTTGCATATCGTTGGACAGCGCAATCGGGAAGTAACGCGACAGGAGCACCGTATCGATCAGGTCGCGAATGATGCCATCGAGCTTGCCGAAACCGGGAGCCGCGTCATCGTGACAATAAGCCGGCAAGTCGCTCAGTGCGTATTTTTTAGAAAACGTCATCAAGCCGCCGGCCAACGCCATCAATTTTTCAAACAAATACACGGGATGGTGGCGCCGGTAACTGGCGCAATGACTGAGCGTGGCGCTGGCCGTGCTCAAGGTATTGAGCATCCAGAACGAGGAAACATCCCCGCCATGAAATTCAACCGTATTTTTACCGGGCTGACGATGGCGGCTGTACAGCGCTTCAATTTTCGCCCCCATGCGGTCGATCAGCGAATCGAGCATTTTCGCCAGCGAGGATTCGGCGCTGATGGTCAGGCCAGGCGGAATGAAGGAGGTATCAACTTCGAAGCTGCCATTGCCTGCACGGTATAAACGGATGACCGGGATGGCAAGGTAATCACTCAGGGGATCCAGGTGCGACAGCAGATACACGCGTTTTTTCAGATAAGCCACGTCTATGCTGACTGCCTCACTGTACAGGTCCGGGGTTTCGATATCCGCCTGGGCATAGCGCGCGCCGGCAGAGTTCAAATTGCCGCCATGGGCCTGCAGCGTCGGCAGCGCGGCATAGAAAGTAAAACTATGTTCGCCGGAAGGCAACTTGGACAGGTCGACCGCACCAGGCAAGACATCGCCAAGCGGAGCGTCAAATATCTCGCCATCCTGAAAGACAAGCGACATGGCGTCTGCCCGCAAGCTATTGTTGGCCAATGCATCCGCATTCCAGCTGACGCCATGCACGCCCCATAAATGTGGATTAATCAATGACGCCAGACGTTGCAGGCGCGCTTCATGGTAGCGGTCCAGTTGCTGGAATTGCTGGGGACCGATAGCCAGGCCCTCGGACCAAAGTAATTTGGATGGCAAAGTCATTGCTTTCTCCATGTTGACCATTGAAATCTTGCTACCTTGCCAGTCTGATGTTGCCAGCTGAGAAGTCCTTGATGTTGCGCAGCAACCTCGTTCAATTATTTGCGCAAACGCAATTTGCCTTTGAGAAAACACTCGGATACTGACCGTTCCGCCGCAAAGACGCCAGGGAGGGAAGATAGAGATGGAGGACTTGCTGCCGTATTTCGAACGCGAACTGGTAATGCTGCGGCGACATTGCCGCGAGTTCTCCGAACGCTATCCGAAGATCGCTGGCAAATTACACCTGTCCGGCGAGTCTTGCGAAGATCCGCACGTCGAACACTTGATCGAATCGGTGGCCATGCTGGCGGCACGCATTTCAAAACGGCTCGATGACGACTATCCGCAATTTACCGAAGCCTTGTTCGAAGCCCTGTTCCCGCATTATCTGCGGCCCTTCCCATCGTGCACCATCGTGCGCCAGTCCGACCCGGCGGCAGGAGCGGGGGTATTGCACCTGCCGGCCGGCAGTGAAATGGACTCGACGCCCGTGCGCGGCGTGCGCTGCCGCTTCAAGACGGTGTACGACATGACAACAGGTGCATCGCTACTGGAAAGCGCGGTCTTCGATGCGATGATCAAGGCGCCACCAGGCGTGCGCCTGCCAGCATCAGCGAGTTCCTCGCTGAACATCGGCATCCGGCACCTCGGCGCCGCACCCGCATCGCTGCGCGTTTTCATCGATAGCGAAGCATCCTTTTCCGCCGCATTGCGCGATGCCCTGTTCATGCAGACGGTCTGCGCCTTCGTTTCAGTCGACGCGCTGCAATGGACGGCATTGCCCGCCGTGCCTTTGACGCCTGTCGGCTTCGCCGATACGGATGCCTTGATACCTTTCGGCGCTCGATCGCAGCCGGCGTACCGCATCCTGAGCGAGTTTTTTGTGTATCCGGAAAAATTCAATTTCTTTGACATCGATATCGCAGCGCTGAGCTCTGCCCTGCCGCCTGACTGCCAGCGCTTTACCCTGCATCTGTGCATGGCCGGTCTGCGCCCCGATTCCGCTACGGCACGCATGTTGTCCAGCCTCTCCAGCGAACACTTAAAGCTGGGCTGCAGTCCGGCGGTCAATCTTTTCCGCCAGGAAGGCGTGCCGATCTCCGTTACCAGGCAGAAAACCGACTACGCTGTGCTGGCACATGCCACCCATGCGCATGCTTACGAAATCGTCACCGTCGATGCGGTGCGTTTGCTGCGCCAACGGGGAGGCGAAAGCACGCTCACGGAATTTCGGCCGCTATACAGCCTGCGCCATGGCGAAGGTGCGGCGCAACAAGGCCATTACTGGGTCATACGACACGATACGGCTTTGGCCATCCGAAGTCCTGGTCATGAAAAGAAAATCACGCTGATCGATAGCGACTTCAATCCCTTGATCCATGAAAAGGCCAGCCTGTCGCTGTCGCTGACATGCAGTAACCGCGATCTTCCCCTTGCACTCAAATACGGCCAGCAACCAGGGGACTTGCAACCGTGCGGCGGCGGAGCGGCACTGCAGTTGTTGCGGCGTCCAAGCCAGCCCCGACGCTTTTC
This sequence comes from Janthinobacterium violaceinigrum, assembly GCF_009208555.1. GTDB lineage: Bacteria > Pseudomonadota > Gammaproteobacteria > Burkholderiales > Burkholderiaceae_D > Janthinobacterium > Janthinobacterium violaceinigrum. The sequence continues at coordinate 51,071 of NZ_WFLI01000009.1, forward strand.
AGCCGGTGCGGGCCTGCACTGGCGCCTGATTTCGCATCTGGCGCTGAATCACCATGCACTGGTCCAGGAAGGCCTGCCGGGGTTGCGCGAAATGCTGACGCTGTACGACTTGTCCCAGTCGGCCACATCGCAACGCCAGATCAACGGCATCGTCGCGCTGGCGCATGCGCCGACCACGACATGGCTGCGGCACAAGCGTGGCACCTCGCTGGCGCATGGCGTGGAGGTACGCATCACGCTGGACGAGGAAGCGTTTGTCGGCAGCAGCATGTACTTGTTTGTGCAGGTAATCGATCACTTCCTTGGGCTGTATGTGCAAATCAACAGCTTCATCGAACTGGTGGTGCTGTCGCTGCGAAGCGGAGAGGAGCTGATCCGATGCAAACCAAGAAGCGGACTGCAGAATCTGGTGTAATCCAGCACTTGCTGGCCGAGCCATACCGCTATCAATTCGTGCAGGCGGTGCGAATTCTGCTGTGCTGGCTGCGGCGGCAGGACGTGGCCCATGCGCAGGCCTTCGGCCAGGTGTTGCGCTTCAAGAACAGCTTGTCATTGCGTTTTCCAGCCAGTGAAATCGAGAGGCTGTCGCTCGACGACAATGAACAGCTGAGCGTGATACCGACGTTCATGAGTTTTCTGGGCACCGGCGGCACATTGCCCCTGCACTACTCGGAACGCATCGCCGCCTACCGTTTGCTTACCAAAGACGCCGGCGTCCAGGCTTTCCTCGATATCTTTTCGCACCGCATGGTCGCGCTGTACTACCAGTCGTGGGAAAAGTATCGACTGGAATCCCCCCTCCAGACCCAGGCAAGGGATGAGCAACTGCCTTTGCTGTCGGCACTGGCCGGTGTGCAGCCCACTGCGCTGCCATCGGCAGACGAAGCTGACGCCGTGACACAGCACGTCGCGGCCTGGTACGCGGGTCAGCTGCGATGCCGCCCCGTCTCCGCGCAAGCGATAGCTCCCGTGCTGGCCGAGTATTGCGGCGTATCAATCGCCCTGCAACAATTTGTCGGTGGCTGGGACTATCTGGAAAAAAATCGGCGCAGCCTGCTAGGCAGTGCCAACTTTACTCTGGCGCGCGGCGCAACCCTTGGCCGTCGGCTTTGGCGCCATGACATGCGCGTCTGCCTGCATATCGGACCGCTGGATCCCGCCGGTCTGCAACGTTTCTTGCCACGCAGCGCAGGTGCGGCGGCACTGGCAAAGATGCTGGCGCTGTTTGGTGTACCGGACTTGCAATATGAAGTGCGGCTGATACTGAGTCCGCCCTGCATTACCCCCCTGCTCCTGAGCTCCCATCCGTCAGAAAGACGGCGCCTTGGCTGGACGACGTTTTTGCAGGCGGCACAAGGAAAGGTAAGCGGCGCCGAGGTGCGTTATTTGCTGCAGCTGGCTTGAACAGTTCATATCTGGAAAGCGAGGCAATCATGAAACATGCGGGACGCGGCGTCATCCGGCTCGGAGACGCAACCGATCATGGCGGCAAGGTCACCAGCGCATCGTCCGGCAGCACCGTGATGGGGAAAACCGCAGCGCTGGCCGACGACACGACCTTCTGCCCCAAGTGCAAGGGCAGCTTTCCCATCACGCCGGATGGTGCCGGCGCAAAACACATGGGCAAGCCGTACGCCTATGACGGCGATGCCACAGCCTGCGGCGCTCGTCTGATCTCATCGCTATAACGGAGGCAGGCCATGCATGCAAACATCCAGGGGACACTATCTGCCCCAGACCTCGCCGCGCAAGAGCAGCGCTTGCTGAAAATCGATTTCCCCCATGAAGACGGACCCGCCGGCGCCATCCTGCTGGTCAATTCGCTGACGGCCACGGAGGAAGTGTCGCGCGACTTCCGCTTCGAGGCAGAGCTGCTGTCCGATGACGCGCATATCGCGCTCAAGGCCATGATGGGCCGCATGGTGACCATTTCGATGGTGCGCGACGACGGAACGCTGCGCCACTTTAACGGCTATGTAGGCGAATTCTGCCTGCTGCGCGCTGATGGCGGCTTTGCGTGTTACCGGATGGTGTTGCAACCGTGGCTGGCTTTCGCCCGGCTGCGTCAGGACAATGTGTCCTTCCATGGGCAAAGCGTGATGCAGCTGACTGAATCGACGTTTGCCCACTACGAGCAGCGCGACTGGAAAACCAGCATCCATGGCGACGACCCGCAGATCACCTGCGCCAACCAGCACAATGAAACCGACTACAACCACCTGCACCGGCGCTGGGAAGCGCTGGGCTGGCATTACTGGTACGCGCACCGCGCCGATGGCCATACCTTGTGGCTCGCAGACAATAGCACCTTGGCTGACATGGTCGATACAACATCGGGTAACGGCGCCATGCGTTTCCACTCCGAATCGGGTTCCATGGAAGACGATGGCCTGCACCAATGGCAAGCCGTGCGCAGGCTCGGCTCCGGACAGCTGACCTTGGCCAGTTTCGATTATAAAAATCCACAGCCACGCCTTGCCAGCGGCTACTCCCTGAATCGCCAGGGTGATGTCTTTGCCCACGAACTGTACGAAAACACGGGCGCCTATGGCTATCAGACTGTCGATGATGGAGAGGTACTGGCACAACGCCGCATGGAAGAAAGCGACCATCTGCGCCAGTATTTCGAGGCAGCTGGCAATCACCGTAGCGCACAGCCTGGCCTTTGCTTCCGGCTCGATGGGCATTTCAGCGCCGAGGAAAGACGCTATCAACCTGGCCAGGAACGCCCGGACAATATCGCAGAACGCGAGTACCTGATCCTGTCAGCCGAGCACAGCGCCAGCAATAATTATCAGGCTGGCCCCAGCGCGCCCTCGCATTACGCGAACAAGCTGGTCTGCGTGCGCCGGGACATCCGCTGGCGGCCGGGCCGTGGCTACAACAGCACGCCATGCATCGTTGCCGGCGTGCAGACGGCGCTGGTCGTCGGACCGGCCGGAGAGGAAATCCATACCGATGCACTGGGACGCATCCGCCTGCAATTTCACTGGGATCGCCTGGGTGAATTCGATGAGCGCAGCTCGCCATGGATCCGGGTCATGATGCCGATGGCGGGCCCGCAAATGGGACAAATCGCCTTGCCCCGCGTGGGCCAGGAAGTCGTCGTGCAATTCCAGGACGGCAATATCGACCATCCCATCGTCATCGGTGTCGTCTACAACAGCGCCAATCCGCCGCCCTGGCAATTGCCGCAGCAACGTGCCCTGTCCGGCTTGCGCAGCCGCGAACTGGGCGCTCGCAGTGCCAACCACCTCGTCCTCGACGATACCAAGGGGGCGATCCAAGCACAGCTGCGCAGCGAACACCAGGACAGCCGGCTTTCATTGGGTCACATCACGCGCATCGACGACAACGCCGGACGCAAGGAAGCGCGCGGTGCGGGTTTTGAATTGGCCAGCAACGCCTGGGGCGCCTTGCGCGCCGCCAGAGGCATGTTGATCACCACCGAAACGCCGGCAGGCGCCGCCTCGGTCAAGCAGCTCGACGAAACCCAGGCCCGCCTGGCGCAAGCACGCCAGTTGCAGCAAGGCTTGGCCGGCATGGCCGTCGACGCTGGCGCGCAAGACAGCGCCGCACAACAAGGCGCCGTCGCCGAATCCATCCAGCGGCAAAACGCCGCCATCAAAGGTGCTGGCGGCGATTTCCCGGAACTGTCCGAACCGCATTTGCTGCTGACCAGCCCGGCCGGCATCGAGCTGAGCACAGCCCAGTCGATTCACCTGGCCGCTGGTGAACACGTGGCGCTCACCAGCAGCAAGAATATTTCACTCGCCAGCGGCGATAGCATCTTTGCCAGCATCGCCAAGACCTTCAGCCTGTTCGTGCACAAGGCCGGCATGAAACTGATTGCCGCCAGCGGCAAGGTATCCATCCAGGCCCACAGCGACGAGGTGGAAATCCTCGCCCAGAAAGTCTTGTCCCTGATCAGCGAAGCGGACTGGGTCAACATCAAGGGCAAGAAAGGCATACGCCTGCACGGCGCCAACCACATGCTGGAAATCAGCGACAAGGTGCAGTTCTTCACGTCCTCCCCCGTGCTCTTCAATGGCAACCTGGAAACCCTGGCGCCCAAGAGCGTGTCGCAGGAATTCAATGAACGGCCACACAGCAGTTTTGATCAGGAGGTCTTGCTAGTGAATGCCGACGATACGCCGGCCGTTGGCATTGCTTTTGAAATCCTGCGCGATGACGGCAACGTGGCTGGAAAAAGCGCGGAGGATGGTTCCACGCAACTACAAAAATCCACTGGCATGGACAGCTACATCATTCGCTACAAGGGAGAACTGCCATGAGCAAATGCGATGACTTGAATAACCGCGGCAATCACCCGGCAAAGTTTGGTCAGGGCGTGGGAGGATGGGCGGAACTCGCCGTTTCGATGACGGAAACAAAAGATACTGCTCGACACGACGTCACCGTGCCGCCAGGCAAAGTAATTCCTGTCATTTTCCTGCCAGGCGTGATGGGCAGCAATCTGCGGATGAGCAAGGTGCGCCAAGAAGAATTGCGCCGCCCAGACAATCGGGCTTGGCGGCCCGACGATATGATGGGTGCGGGGGGCAAGACGGCTGTCCTCACAGGCAATGGCTTGGGTGGCTGGTTCAAAGATGCTTCGCCACGGCAGCGTCAATTAGTGTTTGATCCCACAGAAACCGAGGTGGAGTACTACCATTACACCGAAAGCAACAGTCGTTTTGATCCAGATGGTGCGGAAACCAGGGCTGCAGATGCAAGGCATCAAAATGTGCCAGACAGCTTTACACCGATTCCTCCTTTGATGGGCACTAACAGGATCGCGACAACAACACGTCCGAATCAAGGTAGAGCCTGCTCATATCAAAGCCCAGCTCAAATAGCCCGTTGGCGAGGATGGAGTGAAGTGCTATTTGCTGGTGCGTACGGAACAATGCTACGGGCTGCCGAATTGCATCTCAATAACATGATTTCCGACGGCAAGCCACATCCTGTCTGGCGTCAGTCGAGTGGACTTGGCGCACTGCTTTTACAAGATCCCACAAATTTTGGCGCGTCATCTGGCAAAGCCATTAGCGTCAGCGATTTAAAGAAAATTTCTCCCTGTTGGTATCCAGTGCATGCGATGGGTTACAACTTTATCAAGAGCAATGGTGAATCTGCCGTCACGATTGCAGAACGACTACGCGGCCTGGTCAAAGGCTACCAGCAACGCGGCTTCAAATGCAACGAAGTCATCATCGTCACGCACAGCATGGGGGGCTTGCTGGCCCGTGCATTGATACACCCCAACTATGGAAAGATGCTTGATGATAAAGATGTAAAAATCCTCGGCATTTATCACAACGTCATGCCCACCATTGGAGCCGCAGGGGCGTATAAACGCATGCGTTTTGGTTTTCAGGAAAGAGAAGGTTCGATAGCAAAAATAGAGGCCAGCATTCTAGGGATTGACGGTGAACACGCCACTGCAATTCTGGCAAATGCACCAGCACCTTTAGAAATGATGCCAGGCGTGGCATATGGCCAGGATTGGCTAAAAATTGTGGATGCTCAGGATAAAGTTTTATGGAGTTGGCCTCGCGATAAGGGCACTGCACTGGAGAGCATTTACCTTCAGCCGCCCAATGCGTGGTGGAGGCTAATTAATCCACAATGGGTAAACCCCGCAGACCTCCCTCGTGAAAAAGGTGGCGGTATAGAAAAAACAATGCGTCGAATAAAAAACGCCGCAGAATTCTTATCATCCATAGAGAAAACCTTCCACCTAAATACTTACGCAAGCTATTGTTCATCCAGAAATTTTTTAAGTTACGGTGATGTCGTATTTAAATTGATTGACGGCCTTCACAGTGGCTCAAATGATCCCTGGAATAAATTCGAGCCGTTACCTGAAAAATGGAAACTACTTGAAGATGATGCCAAAGGACAACTCTCTGTTCAGGCCGGAGGGAAAATATTAAAACTAAGGCTACAGCCAGCCAGTGAACGCGGTGATGGGACGGTACCGTCAGACCGTTCTGCCCGGCATATTAAAGGCACGCTTTTCGTACATGGCATGGCAGAAGCGAATGGTTATGAACATCAGAACAGCTACGCCGATACAAATGTAATGGCATCCATGCTGTATTCCATCGTACAAATTGCCAAGATGGCAAAATGGGGGTAAGCCATGAATAATAAGATAGAGAAAATCATTCTTCTCACGATCACTATTATTTCGATGGCATTCCTTTCCGCCTATGCCAAAAAAAATACAGTAAAGGAGACCATAATGCCTGGACATTTTAAACTTAGCAAACGCTTGGAAAAACTATTTTCAAAAACAAAAATTGTATGCTTCGGACGCTATGCAGTAGAGGTTCCTCAAGAAGCAGAACTAATATCAGGAGGAACCATACTCCTTTCGGAAATCAAAACCATTCCGGGCGGAATATCAGAAAAGAATGAACGCATCGAAGAAGACATTGAGAAGATAAGAAAAAATGACCGAACAGCTGAAATTACATACAATGGAAAAGGCCCAGTAGAAAATAGTTGGCAACTTCAATATTATGACGGTGAATTTTCTAAAGAAGATAACGATCTATTCTTTAAGACATACGTCATAAAAGGAAAGCATATATTCATTCTTGACGGTTCAATTCGAAAAGGTGAAACGATAAAAAGTGCTACCGAAAATCAGCTATTCCGCGTCAATAGTTTGCGTCTGCGCGATGAGAAGGAAGTTCCCAATGAACCTGGGTACTGCGTCAAACATGGCTTCATGAGCGACAACAAGTATGAGAGTCAGGAAATGGCAGATGCGGGCCTATATTTCCCCAGCTTGCCAGATGTGACATTTTCCATCACATCGAATAAAAATGCCTACGGCGACTATCCTCCTGCTGAATATGATGCAAAAGTACGCGGGAAATTATCATTGCTTGCTCGTATCCAGCAGGCGAAAGACCAACAAGGCAGGAATTATCCTGCTCGCACGCTACTACGCGAAGGCAAACGTGACGTGCAGCATTGGCATGGCGAGGAATCACTGATACGGCGTACCGATGGCGTGCATGATTTCGAATGGACATTAGTAGGGACGCCGCGTGATATCGCCTATCCATCAGTGCTGGAAGCATCCATGTACACCAAAGTCGCCCACAATATGGTCGGTGCCGCCGAAGCCGCGTCGTTGACCGATGAGGAGGCCATTGCCTTGTGGGACAAGCTGTTGTCGGGTCTGAAGTTCCGGGTGAAGGTGCCGGGGGCGCCGCCGGGGTCCTACTACATCGATCCGGACAAGCCTGCGCAATGACGGCTTGATAAGCCCTTGCTGGCGCCATGTCAGCTATTGCGCTAGCATGACCCTTTTGCCCGGAAAGCCTCCATGACCATCACCCTGCGCCCCGCCCTGTCCGACGACATCGCCGCCCTGTGGGCGCTGCGCACGGTGGCTGTGCGCGTCAGTTGCGCCACGCACTATGCGCCGGAGCAAATTGGCGTGTGGACGGCCTCGCCCGTGCCGGACGGCTATGCCGCCATGCTGGCTGCCGGTGGCGGCATCGTGGCGATGCAGGGCGGGATCATCGCCGGCTACGCCATGCTGGACGCCAATAAACAGGAAGTCGATGCCGTGTTTGTCGATCCCGCGCGCGCGGGACTCGGCATCGGCAAGCGGCTGCTGGCGGCGCTGGAACAATTGGCGCGCGGGCGCGGCATTGCCCGCCTGCACCTGTCCGCGTCGCTGAACGCCGTGCCGTTTTACGCGGCGGCCGGTTTTACGGCCTTGCGCGAGGAAGCGTATGCGCATCCCAGCGGCATCAGCCTGGCCAGCGTGGCGATGGAAAAGGCGCTGACGCCCGCCTGAACCTTCAGTCGGGCACCGCGCCCGCCTCCGACTCTGCCAGGCATTGCTGCAGCTTCGCGATCAGGGCGCACACTTCGTCGTCGCCCAGGTCCAGCGGGCTGCCTTGCGCACCGACGGCAATCAGGCAGATGGCCGAGCCGTCGTACCAGGCGTCGAGGCGTTCTTCCTGATTATTCATACTGTTCTGCCTCCTGCTGCAAGTCCGCCAGCAAATCGCCAGGCGCCGCGACGCTGGCGCTGCCTTGCGGCACGGGAAACACGAACGCCAGCTGGTGATTCTCCGCCATGCCAGGCAGCCATTTATTCAGAAAATCATCGAGCGCGATGGCGCGCGGCTGGAAATGTTCCCAGTCGTCGCTGGCGCACGCCTGTGCAAACGCCGCTTCCGGCCAGAACGGAAGCGCCACCTTGCCCTCAAGCTGCGCCGTGGCCCAGCCGTCATGGTGCAAGCCCCACACTTCTTGCGTATCGGCCACCTTGCGCACAAAGTAAGCATGGCGTTCGGCGGACGACAGCGCCGCCACCTGCTTGAACTTTTCAGGATGCACGGTTGCCCCCTGCCTCGTCCCATACCCGTAACTCCGGACCGCACCAGCCCGTCACCATGTCGAGGGCGTCCAGTATCGTGTCTTCCAGCGCCTCATCCTGCGTGGCGGCACGCAGCTCCTGCAGCAAGCCGGCCACTTGCGCGGCCGTCACCCCGCTGGCCTGGTAGCGCAGCAGGATGGCGCGCAGCGTCAATAGACCTGCCCTGGCGTCCAGCGCAGCGAGCAAGTCCTTGTCGATGCCGGCGATGATGGTGTGCGGCATGTCAATCGGCTTCCCAGGCAATGACGGCCGGCTGCGCGCCGCCTGTCTTGAAGAAAGCGAGGAAGGCACGTTGGCATTGTTCCACATCAATGCACCACGCTTCCGGATACTCGTCCACCTGGCCATTGGTCAGCAGGTAGCTGCAGGCGCCATCCGCCTCCTCATCGCCCAGCGAGTGATAACTGAGGTCGTCCTGCCCCGACAGATACATCAGCCAGGCATTGCCGCCATTGCGCAGCATGCACAGGGCCGGCCCCTGCTCCGCATCCGTCGCCTGGGTCAGCCACAGCTCGCACTGGGCCAGCGCACGCGCCTGCTGCAGCGCTTGTTCCAGCGCAGCGATGCTGTCAATCGCACGTGCCTCGCCGTGCAGATTCAGTTCCATGCTCATGCCTTGCTCCCGCTCAAATCGTTTGTCGCCAGCGCCGTGCTCAGGTACAGCTTGCCGCTCAGGTCTTTCAATAAACTGCTCTGGCGCAAGCGGTCCATCACGGGGCCCTTCACTTCGGCCAGGTTCAGGCTGATGCCGCGCTTGCTCAGCGCGCCATTGAGCTCGATCAAGCCCAGCAGGGCCGTGCTGTCGATCTGGTTGACGGCCGACAGCACCAGCACCAGGTGGCGCGCCGTCGGATGGGCGTGCAACTCTTCTTCCACGCGCTCCGTCACCGCCTCGACATTGCCGAAGAACAGGCCCGCATCTATGCGCAGCAGCAAGACGTCCGGCAGGGTCTGCGCTTCATAGCGCTCCACGTTGCGGAAGTGCTCGCTATTCGGGATACGTCCCAGCACGGCGATGTGCGGACGGCTGGCGCGCCAGATCAGGGTACCCATCGACAGCAGCACGCCGATCACCACGCCCGCTTCCACGCCCAGCACCAGCACGCCGGCCGTCGTCGCCAGCAGGGCCAGCGCATCGCTGCGGTCGTAGCGCCACGACAGTTTCAAGGTGTCCCAGTCCAGCAGGCTGGCCACGGCAAAGATGATGGTGGCCGCCAGCACGGGCAACGGCAGCAGGGCCAGCCAGCCCGTGGGCGCCACCAGCGCCAGCGCCAGCAAGCCGGCCGTGATGATGCTGGCCAGCGGCGTGTTGGCGCCCGCCTGGAAATTGACGGCCGAACGCGAAATCGAGCCCGTGACGGGGAAGCCGCCCGACAGCGCGCTGGCCACATTGGCCGCGCCCAGGCCCAGCAGTTCGCGGTTGGTGTGCAGTTTTTCGCCGCGCTTTTGCGCCAGGGTCTGGGCGGCGGACATGCTCATCAGAAAGATGATGAAGGCGATCAGCAGCGCCGGCGACAGCAGGGTGCGCCAATGGGCGCCCGACGTGGCCAGGTTCAGGCCCGGCAAGCCGCTGGGCACGTGGCCCGTCGTCTGCACGCCCATGGCTTCCAGGCCGCAATAAGCGACCAGGGCGATGCCGGCCAGCACCAGCGCCATGGGTGCCAGGCGCGCGCCCACGTCGGCCGCCACCTTGTTCAAGCCGCAGCGCTGCAGCAGACGCGACAGATAGCGCTTGGCCAGCCACAGGAACAGCAGGCTGGACAGCCCCAGCACGAGGCTGGGCAGATGCCAGTGGGGCAGGCTCGCGCCCAGCAAGGGCGTGATCTGGCCCCAGATGATCAGGATGGCGGCGCCATTGCTGAAACCGCTGATCACGGGACGTGACAGGAAACTGGCCATGAAGCCCAGGCGCAGCACGCCGCACAGCAGCAGGACCAGGCCGCTGATGAAGGCCAGCTGGGCGGCCAGCACGATGTACAGGGAAGAGCCGGGATCGGCCAGCGGCGCGAGGGCCGCGGCCGTCATCAGCGAGACGATGGCCATGGGCCCCACCGATTGCGTCATGCTGCTGCCGAACAAGGCGTACAGCACGGGCGGCAGGATGCTGGCATAAATGCCCACCACGGGCGGCAAACCGGCCACCAGCGCATAGGCCATGCCTTGCGGCACCATCATCATGGCGACAACGATACCGGCAGTGATGTCCCCGGCCAACAGAGGACGCCGGTATTGCCTGAGCCAAAGCAGCATGATGAAATCCCAAAATCTGAAAACCGAAGCCTATCATGCGACGAGGCCGGCTGACAGGGGGTACTGCGGCTGCGGCGATCAGTCTTGCAGCAATTGCGCCTTCACGGCATCGAGGATTTCCCCCGACAGGGCTTCGTCATCGACGGAACGGGCCAGCACCATGGCACCCACCATGGCGGCAAACGTGGCGATCGCCTGCTGGCGCCGCGCTTGCGGCGTACCGTCGGGCAGCAAGTCTTGCAGCAAGGCAAACTGCTGCTGCGTGGCCCTGGCAAACACGGGACGCGCGCCGGGCGACATGCGCGCCACGTCGACACCCATGGCCGCCGCCGGGCAGCCGCCGCCGGGCTGGTCGCGGTGCCTGGCCGTCAGGTAATTGTCGATGATGGCCGGCAGCGCCCCTTGCGGATCCTGCTCCACGCGGGCGTGCCAGCCTTCCAGCGATTTATCCAGCGCATGCTGGCACGCCTCGATCATCAGGTCTTCCTTCGACGCAAAATGGCCGTAAAAGCCCCCGTGCGTGAGGCCAGCGTTCTTCATCAGGTCGGCCACGCCGATGCCGTCGTAGCCCTTTTCGCGGAACAACCGTGCCGCCACCTCGACGATGCGTTCGCGGTTCAGCGCCGCTTGCTCTCTGCTCACTTTCATGCTGCCCTCCCACAATAATGTCAACCATCATATAACTTTACACCTGTTTGCGCCACTCTGTTAACAAGCGCACCGTTCGATGCTTGTGCCGCGCCGATACTGGATCTTCGTTTCCACGGAGGCCAGCATGAACGAGAACAAGGACCAGTCCGCCGGCAACTTGCAGCGCAGCATACAACAGGAGCAAGATCAGAAAGACCAGCGGCGCGATGCCGCCAAGCCGGACAAACGGGACAGCAGGCAAGCCGTGCAGACGGGCAGCCGCAGCCAGCCGGCGCCGCCCCTGCCCGCCCAGCACCTGGCCAAGCCCGGCATCGAAGCGCAGATGGAGCTCAAACCCCGTTTCCTGGCCCCCGACTACTGCGGCAGCGGCAAGCTGGCCGGCATGGTGGCCATCATCACGGGCGGCGATTCGGGCATCGGCCGCGCCGTGGCCGTGCTGTACGCGCGCGAAGGGGCGGACGTGGCCATCATTTACCTGAATGAACATGCGGACGCCAACGAAACGAAGCGCTACGTGGAAGCGGAAGGCCAAAGCTGCCTGCTGATCCCCGGCGACGTGCGCGAGCAGGGCTTTTGCCAGCAAGCCGTCAGCCAGGTGATGGAAAAGTTCAGCCATATCGACGTGCTGGTGAACAACGCCGCGTTCCAGGAACATGCGGAGTCCTTGCTGGACCTGAGCGAGGAACGCTTCGACCTCACCATGAAAACCAATGTCTACGGCTACTTTCACATGGCCAAGGCCGTGCTGCCCCATTTGCAGCGGGGCGCGTCCATCATCAACACGGGCTCCGTGACGGGCTTGCAAGGGTCGAAACACTTGCTCGACTATTCCACCACCAAGGGCGCCATCCATGCATTCACCATGGCGCTGGCCGGCAACCTGCTGGACAAGGGCATCCGCGTCAACGCCATCGCGCCGGGTCCCGTGTGGACGCCCCTGAACCCGGCCGACAAATCGCCGGAAGACATCAGGAACTTCGGCGCGGACACGGACATGCACCGCCCGGCCCAGCCCGAAGAATTGTCGCCCGCCTACGTCTTCCTCGCCTCGCCCGCCTGTTCCAGCTACATCACGGGCATCGTGCTGCCCGTCACCGGCAAGGTGGGGGAATAGCAATGGCGCGCGCACTATGGAAAGGCGCCATCAGCTTCGGCCTCGTGCACATCCCCGTCGAGCTGATCTCCGCCAGCCTCGACCATGAACTGGACCTGTCCATGCTGGACCGGCGCGACTTCGCGCCCATCGGCTACAAGCGCTACAACAAGCGGACGGGCAAGGAAGTGGAATGGGACGATATCATCAAGGGCTATGAATACAAGACGGATGCATACGTGGTGCTGTCCGATGAGGATTTAAGGCAAGCCAATGTGAAGGCCACGCAAACCATCGACATCCTCGCCTTTGTCGATGCGTCAGAAGTGCCGCTGACGTTTTATGAACACCCGTATTACCTGCTGCCCGCCAAGGGCGGCGAGAAAGTCTATGCGCTGCTGCGCGAAACCTTGCGCAAAGCCAATAAAGTGGGCATCGCCAGCGTGGTCATGCGCACCAAGCAGCATTTATGCGCACTGGTGTGCGTGGGCGACGCCATCGTGCTCAACACCCTGCGCTACGCCGATGAACTACGTCCCACGGACGACCTGGATTTGCCCGCAAGCACCCTGAAAGCGGCGGGTATTTCCGACAAGGAACTCAAGATGGCGCTGTCGCTGGTGGAAGGCATGAGCGAGACTTGGCAGCCTGAGCAATACCACGACAGCTACCGTGAAGACGTGCTGGCGCTGGTCAAGAAGAAAATCAAGGCCAGGCAGACCAAGACCATCACGCCGCCCGCGCCGGAGCCGGAAGAAGAGCGCGGCAGCAATGTGATCGACCTGGTCGCCCTGCTGCAGCAAAGCCTGGGCAGAAAGGCGCCCGCCCCGCCGCCGCGCAAGCGAGCAACCAGCGCCGCGGCCCGCAAAGCGGCCCCAGCCAAACGCAAGGCGGCCTGAAGCACGCCTGCCGGCAGGATGACCCTGCAAGTAACTAAAGACGTTGACTTTGATCATGCTTCTCGCTAGCGTATGCACACAGCCTGCCGCCCGGCAAGCCCATTCATGCGTGCGGGAACGAAATGGATGCCGAGTTAGATCAGCTTATCCTCAGCGGCGCCCCTGGCGGCGTGGTCGTCACGAGCGAAGACCACGCCGTCGTGCGCTGGACGGCCGGGGCACAGCGCATCTTCGGCTATGCCGGCGACGAGGCGCTGGGCCGCACGCTGTGGGAACTGATTTCGCTGCCGGGACAGGCCGAAGCGGCCCCGCTGATCGACGAACAACTGGCCTTGCATGGCAGCTACGACCGCGAAGCGCTGCGGCGGCGCAAGGATGGTGAGCTCATCTATGTGGACGTGGCGTGCCAGCCGGCACAGGCCAGGGCGGACGGGCCCCGCTACCTGATTTCCACCATGAAAGATACGACCGTGCTGAGAGCGGCGCGCGACGCCCAGTTCGTCGACGCGCGCTACCGCGTGCTGTTCGAATCGACGCCGGACAGCGTCATCATGGTCAATGCCACGGGCGCCATCGTGCTGGCCAACCAGCAGGCGCAGCGCCTGTTCGGCTACGGGGAAGGCGAATTGAGCGGCAGGCAAATCGATAGCCTGCTGCCGCAGCGCCTGCGCCACGCGCATGTGGCGCACCGCGCGCGCTATTTCGACCAGCCCCGCACGCGCACCATGGGCGCCGACCTGGAATTGCTGGGCTTGCGCAAGGATAATGTCGAGTTTCCCGTCGAAATCAGCCTCTCGCCCATCCAGACGGAAATCGGCACCTTCGTCATCAGCGCCATCCGCGACGTCAGCGACCGGCGCCGGGCCGAGCAGAAGTTCCGCGGCCTGCTCGAATCGGCGCCGGACGCCATCGTCATCGTCAACGGCGACGGCGAGATCGTACTCGTCAATTCGCAGACGGAGCGGCTGTTCGGCCACTCGCGCGCGGAGTTGCTGGGGCGCAATGTCGAAGTGCTGATCCCGGCCCGCTATGCGGTTGAGCATCCGCACCACCGCCAGGCTTTTTCCGCCGCGCCGCGCGCCCGCTCCATGGGCGCGGGACTGGAACTGTACGGCTTGCGCCGCGACGGCAGCGAGTTTCCCGTGGAAATCAGCCTGTCGCCGCTGGAAACGGACGAAGGCGTGCTCGTTTCAGCGGCCATCCGCGACATCACGGAACGCAAGCACATCGAGCACACGCTCAACGAACAGAAAATCGAACTGGAACGGGCCAGCCTGGCCAAGGACCGCTTTCTCACCAGCATGTCGCACGAGCTGCGCACGCCGCTCAACGCCATCCTCGGCTTTGCCCAGCTGCTGGCCAACGAAGCCCTGCCCGCCACCTCGCTGCAAAAACGGGCGTTCGTGCAAAACATCGTCACGTCGGGCCGCCATCTGCTGACCCTGATCAATGAAATCCTCGACCTGGCAAAGATCGAATCAGGCAGCCTGAGCCTGTCGATGGAAGCCGTGGCCCTGCCCCCGCTGATCGAGGAAGTGCGCGTGATGGTGGAAGAACAGGCGCTGCAGCGCCAGATCCTGCTGGTCTTTCCGGCCTGCGCGCCGCTGACGGTCAGGGCCGACCATACGCGCCTCAAGCAAGTGCTGCTGAACCTGCTGTCGAACGCCATCAAGTACAACCGCCCGGCCGGCAAGGTGGAGCTGGAAGTCTCGCAGCCCGATGCGCAACGCGTGCGCATCGCCATCCGCGACACGGGCAAGGGCCTGGGCGACGCGCAGATGGCGGAACTGTTCCAGCCATTTAACCGCCTGGGACAGGAGGCGGGCAGCGAGGAAGGCACGGGCATCGGCCTTGTCGTCACCAAGCGCCTGGTCGAATTGATGGGCGGCTGCATGGGCGTGCACAGCTGCCTCGGCGTGGGCAGCGTGTTCTGGATCGAACTGGACACCATGGCCGCGCCATCGTCCAGCCTGCAACCGGAAACGGAAGCGCTGTCCGGACCCGCCGCCGACGCCGGCAACGACGCCGATGGTCAGGCGCTGCTGCTGTACGTGGAAGACAATCCGGCCAGCCTGCGGTTGGTGGAAGACATCGTCAGCTTCCTGCCCCACCTGCGCATGATCTCGGCCACGGACGCGCGCCAGGGCATCGCGCTGGCGCTGGAACGCCATCCCGACGTCATCTTGATGGATATCAACCTGCCCGGCATGAACGGCAACCAGGCGCAGCGCATCCTGCGCAACGATACGCGCACGGCGCACATCCCCGTCATCGCGCTGACGGCCAACGCCATGAAGGGCGATATCCGGCACGGCCTGGCGTCGGGATTTTTCCGCTACCTGACCAAACCCGTCGAGATTGCCCAGCTCACCGCGGCCATCGACGAAGCGCTGCAACTGGCGCGCGCCACCCTGCCCGTCAAGCGGGCGCCGTGAATCCCAGTTTCTGCATGGCCCCGTCGATTCCCCTGGCGCTGCGCGCATAGCCCGCCCATGGCGCATTGCCCACGTCGAGGCGGCTGTGGACATTGCCCACGTTCCACTGGTCGCCCGCCTTCAGCTGGTCGAGCTCATCCCAGGCCAGCGGCACGGAAATGCCCAGCCCGGAACGCGTGCGGGCCGACCACGCGCACACGGTGGTGGCCCCCTTACCGTTGCGTAAATAGTCGATGAATATCTTGCCCACGCGGTTCGCGGGGCCGCTTTTCACGACGAAACGCTCCGGTATCAGCCGGGCCATGTGCGCCACAATGGCTTGCGAAAACGCCTTGACCGTCTCCCAGTCGTGCTTGGGGCGGATCGGCACGACCACGTGCAAGCCCTTGCCGCCGCTGGTTTTCAGCCAGGCGGGCAAGCCCAGCTCCGTCAGGAAGGCGCGCAGCAGCACGGCCGCCTCGCGGATGGCGGGCCAGGCCACGCCCTTGCCCGGGTCCAGGTCGAACACCAGGCGGTTCGGCGTATCGTAGGCGCTGGCCAGCGCGTTTTGCGTGTGAAATTCCACTACGTTCCACTGCGCCGCCGACAACAAGCCCTGCACGCTGGCCACTTCCAGCATGGGCGGATGTTCGGGGTCCAAGCTTGCGCCGAGCTGCCGGACGCCGGGCATGGTCGACGTATCCGCATGCTTCTGGAAGAACAGCTCGCCGCCCACGCCGGCCGGCGCGCGCACCAGCGAGACGGGCCGCCCCTTTAAATGCACGAGCATCAGCTTGCCCACCAGCGCGTAATAGCGCACCAGGTCGATCTTCCTGGCGCCGCTGTCCCTGTCGATCACCCGATCCGCGTGGCTGACCTTGAAGCTGGCCGGCAAGACGCTGTCCGCCTCCCCCTCATCGTGCTTGCGCATGGTGTTCTCCTTGCCGTGGTCGATTCGCTGTGGCCGTTCCCGCACGATGGCGGCCGGCTGTTTATCCTGGCGCAAGCCGTGAAACACGGCATGGCGCACTGCCCCGCCGCTGGTCCATTGCGCAAAACCCACTTCCGCCACCAGTTGCGGCCTGACCCACCGGGGCTGGCGCACGCCGCCCGCCTTGCCCGAAAACGGACTCGTCTCGATGGCCAGCGCGTCGAGCCGGCGCCGCAAGTCGCGCAAGGCCGCATCGTCGAAGCCGCTGCCCACATTGCCCGCGTAGCGCAAATCCCCGTGCGCATCGTGCACGCCCAGCAACAGCGAACCGAGCCCTTCGCGCGCGCCCTGCGGCGCCGTATAGCCGCCGATGACGAATTCCTGGCGCAGCCCGCATTTGAGCTTGATCCAGTCGCCGGAGCGGCGCGTGGCGTAGGGCGAGCCGCGCCGCTTGCCGATCACGCCTTCCAGCCCCAGGCGGCAAGCGTGGTCCAGCAGTTGCTGCGGCGCAGCATCAAGTGCCTCGCTGAAGCGCACCAGCGGCGAGGCGGGCAAACTCCGCAGCAGCTGTTCCAGCAAGGCCCTGCGCGCCTCGACGGGCTGACCCCGCAGATCGTGGCCATCGAAATACGGCACGTCGAACAGGTAATACACGATCTCGCCCGTCGTTTCCCCGTCGAACGCCCGCTGCAGGGCGCCAAAGTCCGGGTGGCCGCTGGCGTCCTGGACGACGATTTCGCCGTCATACCAGCCTGGCGGCAAGCCCAGCCTTTCCAGCGCCTGCCGCAGCGTGGGCAACCTGGCCGTCCAGTCATTGCCGTTGCGCGTGATCAATTTAACCCGTTCGCCATCGCAGCGCGCAAGCAACCGGTAACCGTCGAACTTCACCT
Organism: Janthinobacterium violaceinigrum; assembly: GCF_009208555.1. Classification (GTDB taxonomy): domain Bacteria; phylum Pseudomonadota; class Gammaproteobacteria; order Burkholderiales; family Burkholderiaceae_D; genus Janthinobacterium; species Janthinobacterium violaceinigrum. The sequence continues at coordinate 68,615 of NZ_WFLI01000009.1, forward strand.
CGAACAGCCACTGCTGGGCATCTGGCGGCGGCGCATCGGCCAGGGTGGCCAGCTGGGGAGACAGGGTGGCCGGCAGCCTGGCCGCTGGCGCTGGCGCCGGCTCGCCGCTCTTCTTGCGCCTGGGCATGGCCTTGTGCGCGACGCTGTCAGCCTGCTCGTCGACGACGGAAAATTCCAGGGCGGGCCGGGCAAACCCGTCCTTTTCCTTGATCAGCAGCCAGGCCGGCTGCTTTTCGCTGCGTTGATCCCCCTTGCCTTTCATGCGCACCAGCACCCAGTTGCCCTGCAGCTTGTGGCCGTGCAAGGTGAATTTCAGCTCACCGGCCGCCAGGGCCGCGCGCGCGTCCGGCGTGGCGGGCTGCGGCTGCCACGTCCCCTTGTCCCAGATAATGACCTTGCCTGCGCCATATTGCTTGGCGGGAATCGTGCCTTCAAAACGGGCGTAGGCCAGCGGATGGTCTTCCACCTGCACCGCCATGCGCTTGTCGTGCGGGTCGTAGCTGGGCCCTTTCGGCACGGCCCAGCTTTTCAGCGTGCCGTCCAGTTCCAGACGGAAATCATAGTGCAGGCGGCTGGCCCAGTGCTTCTGGATCACGAAAGCCAGCGCCCCGCCCGCCTCTTCGCCGCCGCTTGCAGGCTCGGGCGTGACAGCGAAATTGCGCTTCGCTCGATAGGGTTTCAAGGCGGTTTTCAAGGCGGCTTTCATGGCGAACCCATGCGGTGACGATGGCATCGAGTCTAGGCCTCCATGGGCCGTGGCGCCGTACGCCAGCTAACAGAACGCCTCCGGCGCGCGCTGGTCCCGCAAGGCGGTTACGCGGCAAGTGTAAGTATTTGTAATTGCCTGTCAACGGTATTGGCGCACGGCGCGTTTTTGGCTCAGTGACAGGGGAAATGCATCTCCTGAACTACAACCCCACTTCTCGAGGAACTGCACCATGAAAAAAGTAATCGCTACTCTGATCGCCGGCTTGTTCGCTACCGCAGCCTTTGCTCAAACGCCAGCCGTGCCTGCCAAGGCCGAAGCCAAGCACACCAAGGAAGTGGCTAAAGCGGAAGCCAAGGAAACCAAAGCCGTCGTCAAAGCCGATGCCAAAGAAGCCGCCGTCGCTGCCGATGCCAAGGCCGATGTCGCCAGCGCCAAAGCTGACGCAGCCGCCACCAAGGCCAAAGCCCATCACAAAGCAAAAAAAGCCAAGGCCAAGGCTGACGAAGCCAAAACTGAAGCGACCGCAGCAGCAGCCAAATAATCAGTTCCGCGCATTTTTCGCGCCACACAAAAAGACAGCTTCGGCTGTCTTTTTTCATTTTCATGCCCGCATCACGCAGCAACAGCCGATAAAACACCTGATTGTAAGAAAGTGTAAACAAGGTCAACGAACTCATCTTGGGACGCGTTTTATGCTCAGTGACACGGGAATCATCCCGGCACCAACAGACATACCAGACAAACCACCACTGAGGACTGCACCATGAAAAAAGTTATCGCTACCCTGATCGCCGGCCTGTTCGCCACCGCTGCCTTCGCTCAAACGCCAGCAGCTCCGGCAGCGTCCGCCAAAGTGGAAGCAGCCCACACCAAGGCCGTCGTGAAAGCCGACGCCAAGGAAGCGCAAACGGCCGTGAAAGCGGACGCGAAAGAAGCGAAAGCCGTCGTCGCCGCGAAAACGGAAGTCGCCAGCGCAAAAACGGAAGCAGCGGCCACCAAGGCCAAGGCACACCACGCAGCCAAGAAAACCAAGGCCAAGGCAGATGCAAAACTGGCTTCGGCCACTGCGGAAGCCGCACCAGCAGCAGCCAAGTAATCCCCCACACAATCGCTTACCACTCGCCAGGAAAATAAAATGAAAAAAGTTATCGCCACCCTCATCGCCGGCCTGTTCGCTACCGCAGCCTTCGCCCAAACCCCTGCCGCTCCGGCAGCGCCCGTCAAGGCGGAAGCGGCCCACACAAAAGCCGTGGCCAAAGCAGAAGCCAAGGAAACCAAGGCTGTCGTGAAAGCCGATGCGAAAGAAGCGGTTGCCGCCGCCGACGCGAAAGCCGACGTGGCCAGCGCCAAGGCCGACGCCAAAGCCACCAAGGCCAAGGCCCATCACAAGGCAGGCAAGGCCAAGGTCAAAGCGGATGCGGCAAAAGCAGCGGAAACCGCTCCGGCAGCGCCAGCGAAGTAAGCGCGAATCCGGCCACGGGAGCGCGTCCGCCGGGTCTGCGCTTGCGTGGCTACCTTCGCCTGCAGTACAAAGGACAGCTTCGGCTGTCCTTTTTGCATGCCGGGGCGCCAGATATCGCCTGTTTCGCCGCGCCTTCATGCGACCTTCATCGAACAGGCCAGCTTGCGCGCGACAAAGCGGCGCACATGGGCGACACTGGCACTCCCGCCATCGCCACGAAAGCTGTCCATGCGCCACCTGCCCTTGCTGCTGCTTGCCGCCCTGTCCCTGCCCTGCGCCGCCAGCGCGCAAGAGGCCCCCGCCACCCTGGCGCAAGTGCTGCAAGCCCAGGACCGCGACAGCCATGGCGACTTGCGCGCCGTCGTCGTGCTGCGCGACGGCGCCATCGTCGCCGAACGCTATTACAACGGCGAGACGGCCGATACCCTGCACGACATCCGCTCGGCCGGCAAGAGCATCACTGCGCTGCTGGTGGGCGCGGCCGTGGCGCGGGGCCAGCTGGCGACAACAGGAACGGTGGGCGACTACTGGCCCGACGTGGCGGGCAGCCCCGCGGGCAAGGTGGTGCTCGACGACTTGCTGACCATGCGTTCGGGCCTGGCCGCCTTCGACGAAGACGAACACTCGCCGGGCAATGAAGACAAGCTCGATGAAGCGTCCGACCCCGCCGCCTTCGTGCGCGGCGTGCCGGCCGCCGCGGCGCCGGGCAGCGTCTACCGCTACAACTCGCTGGGGTCCTACATCGCGGGGCGCGTGGTGGAAAACGCCAGCGGCACCGACCTGGAAGCCTACGCCGCCAAGGTATTGTTCGCGCCGCTGGGCATCACGCGCTGGAGCTGGGGCCGCGACGTGGCAAACCACCCGAAAGGCCAAGGCAACCTGTCGCTGCGCGCGCGCGACACGGCAAGAATTGGCCAGCTGGTGCTCGACGACGGCAAGGTTGACGGCCGGCCCGTGATCGATGGGGCATGGATCAAGGCCGCGCTGGCGCCGCGCGTGGCCATCGGCGCCGCGGACCGCTACGCGGACAGCTACGGCTATTTCTGGTACGCGAAGATGCAGGACGTCGGCGGCCGGAAGATTGCCGTGTATTTCGCCTCGGGTAATGGCGGCAACAAGATCTATGTCATCCCCGCGCGCCGCATGGTGGTGAGCGTGGCTTCCAGCGCCTACGGCAAGGGCTACGGGCAGCGCCGTTCGGAAGACATCCTGAAAGCCATTTTGGCCGTGGATGCAACGCAGATGTAAGCGTTTGTAATGACCGTCAACGCAAGCGCTCGGGGCCGCGTTTTATGCTCAGTGACACGGGAATCATCCCGGCACCAACAGACATACCAGACAAACCACCACTGAGGACTGCACCATGAAAAAAAGCATTTTCAACCTGAGCGCTACCCTGATCGCCGGCCTGTTCGCAACCGCTGCCTTTGCTCAAACGCCCGCAGCTCCAGAAGCCTCGGTTCCCGCCAAAGTGGAAGCGGCCCACACCAAGGCCGTCGTGAAAGCGGATGCAAAGGAAGCGCAAGCCGTCGTCAAAGCGGACGCCAAGGAAGCCAAGGCAGTCGTCGCCGCGAAAACGGAAGTAGCCAGCGCCAAAACCGACGCTGCCGCGACCAAGGCCAAGGCCCACCACACGGCGAAAAAAACCAAGGCCAAGGCAGATGCGAAACTGGCATCGGCCACCGCCGAAGCGGCACCAGCCAAGTAATTCCCGCACACTTTACTGACCACACCATACCAAGGAATTCATCATGAAAAAAGTTATCGCTACCCTGATCGCCAGCCTGTTCGCCACCGCCGCTTTCGCCCAGACGCCAGCCGCGCCTGCAGCACCGGCCGCTCCGGCAGCTTCTGCCGCCGCCGTCGCACCAGCAGCCAAGGCTGAAGCGCCAGCCGCCGTCAAACCGGCAGCGCACAAGAAAGCCAAGCACCACAAGGCGAAGAAGGCAGCACCGGCAACGCCAGCAGCTCCGGCCGCAGCGGCAGCTTCCGCACCAGCAGCAGCGCCAGCCAAGTAATCGGCGCCATGCAGGCAAAAAAGACAGGGGTTTCCCTGTCTTTTTTTTCGTCCGCTATTTCGTACTCTCTTTCATCCGCTTATTTCGGCATCAGGACCGTGTCGATGACATTGATCACGCCGTTCGATTGGTACACGTCATAGGTGCTGATGTTGGCGCTGTTGCCGCTCTCATCCATCACGACGATGTTGTGCATGCCGTTCATGGCGAACATCAGCTTGCCGCCGCTGGCCGTAGGCAAGGTGGCTTTACCATCGTGCATCTTGATTTCCCGGGCCAGCGCCTTGAAGTCGTACTTGCCGGGCACCACGTGATAGGTGAGGATTTTCGTCAGGGTCGCCTTGTTTTCCGGCTTGACCAGGGTGTCGACGGTGCCAGCCGGTAACTTGCCAAACGCCGCATTCGTCGGCGCGAACACGGTGAACGGGCCCTTGCCTTTCAAGGTATCGACCAGGCCGGCAGCCTTGACGGCAGCGACCAGAGTCGTGTGGTCGGCCGAATTGACGGCGTTGTCGACGATGTCCTTGCTGGGATACATGCTCTGGCCGCCCACCATGGTCGTCATGTCGGCGGCAAACGGGGCGCTGGCGGCCAGCATGGATGTGACAAACAGTGCTGCGGGAATAAAGGTGCGCATGATGGTATCTCCTGGATGACTGCGTTTGCATGATTGCAGGAGTACTTACGCGGCCTTGCCGCAAACGGATTCAATTCACTGAAAACAAAAAAACGGCGCCGTGCAAGCGCACGACGCCGTTTTGACGATGTTCCTTGCCGCGGGCAGGACATGCCAGCCCGCGGTGCCGGAAATCAGTTGGCCGCCACCTGCGGCTCCGTCTCGCCCCAGCCGCCGCCCAGGGCGCGGATCAGCGCCACCGTGGTGACGGCGCGGTTGCCGCGCAGCTGCACGGCATTGCGCTCGATGGACGCCAGGTTGCGCTGCGCGTCGAGCAGGTCCAGGTAGCTGGAACGGCCCGCGTCGTACAGCTTTTGCGCCAGGTCGGCCGAACGGCGCGCCGAGACGACGGCTTCGTCGATCTGCTGCGTCTGGCCAGACAGGATGCGCAGGCCGGCCAGGTTGTCTTCCACCTCGGCAAAGGCCACCAGCACGCTCTGGCGATACGTCGCCACCGATTCTTCCAGCTGCGCTTCGCTGCGGCTCACGGCCGCCTTGTTGCGGCCGCCGTCGATGATCGGCATCGACATCAAGGCGCCCAGCAGCCAGGAGCGGCTGCTCCACTTGAAGATGTCCGAGAACGTGTCGGACGCGCCGCCGCCGGATGCATTCAGGGTCAGCGCGGGGAACATGGCCGATTTCGCCACGCCGATGCGGGCATTCGACGCTTCCATGGTGCGCTGCGCCGACGCGATGTCGGGGCGGCGCTCCAGCAGCGACGACGGCATGCCGGCCGGGATCACGGGCAGGAAGCCGCTGTCCTGCAGCGGGTTGACGGTCGCCGTGAAGCTGGCGGCCGGTTTACCCAAGAGGACGGCCAGCGCATGCTCGCTGGTGGCGCGCTGGCGCTGCAGGCCGATGGCTTCGGCACGCGTCGTCGACAGCTCCGTGCGGGCACGGGACAGATCGAATTCACCGATGTCGCCCAGGTCATAGCGGCGCTGGTTCACATGCACGCTTTCCTCGCGCAGGCGCACCGTCTGTTCCAGCGTTGCCAGTTCGGCGTCCGTGGCGCGCAGCTGGAAGTAGGTTTGCGCCACGTCGGCCTGCAGGGACAGCAGCACCGAGCGGTAGGTCGCTTCCACGGCCAGCGCATCGCTGCGCGAGGCGCTGACGTTCGATGCCACGCGGCCGAACAGGTCGACTTCGTAGCTGGCCGTCAGGTTGGCCTGGTAGACATTAGTGGCCGCCACCGGCGCGCCGTTCGGCAAGCCCAGCGACACGGCCGAGGCGCGGTTGCGCTGGCCGCCCACGTTCACGCCCACTTGCGGGATGCGGTCCGCTTCGGCGATGCCGGCAATGGCCCTCGCCTGCTTGACGCGGGCGGCGGCCACGGCCAGATTGGCATTGGCCTGCGTGGCTTCGCTGATCAGGCTCGTGAGAGCCGGATCATTGAACGCCAGCCACCACTCGCCGCGCGCCTGGCGCTCGGCTGGCACGCCCTGTTTCCAGCGCGTGCCATCGGCTGCCGTCTGCACGGCAGGCGTTTGCGCTTCCTTGAACGCCGTCGGCGTCTCGATCTGCGGCTGCTTGAATTCGGGCGCCGCGCAGGCGGCCAGCAGTACGGCGGCGGCCATCGCGGTCAAGGCCGTGCGCAGCACGGTGACCCGCGTAGTTGCGTTGGTTTTCAATATATATCTCCTTCCAGGTTCAATGCTGGCGCGGCGGCAGGCTTGGCGGCAGCATCGGCTGGTTTTTTCTCAAAACGCTGCGCCAGGGTGCGCAGCAATACATAGAACACGGGCGTCAGGAACAGGCCGAAGAAGGTCACGCCCAGCATGCCGGCGAACACCGCCACACCCATCGCATGGCGCATTTCCGAACCGGCGCCGTGCGAGAACACCAGGGGCACCACGCCCATGATGAAGGCGATCGACGTCATCAGGATCGGACGCAGACGCAGACGGCACGCTTCCAGCGCCGCTTGCACGACGGTGCGTCCATGCTCTTCCAGTTCGCGGGCAAATTCCACGATCAGGATCGCATTCTTCGACGCCAGCCCCACCAGCACGAACAGCGCGATCTGCGTGAACACGTTGTTGTCGCCACCGGTCAATTTGACGCCCAGCAAGGCGCACAGGATGGACATCGGCACGATCAGGATCACGGCCAGCGGCAGGGTCCAGCTTTCGTACTGGGCGGCCAGCACCAGGAACACCAGCAGCACGCACAGCGGGAAGACATAGATCATCGTATTGCCGGACAAGATGTCCTGGTAGGTCAGCTCCGTCCATTCATACGAAATCCCCTGCGGCAGCACTTCCTTGGCGATGCGTTCCAGCGCAACCTGCGCCTGGCCACTCGAGACGCCAGGTGCGGCGCCGCCATTGAAGTCGGCTGCGGCGTAGGCGTTGTAGCGCTGCACGCGGTCCGGACCATAGCTGTCCTTGACGCGCATCAGCGACGACAGTGGGATCATCTCGCCCTTGTCATTGCGTACCTTCAGCTGCGCGATATCCTGCGCATGCGAACGGAACGCGGCATCGGCCTGCACGCGCACCTGGTAGGTGCGGCCAAACTGGTTGAAGTCATTCACGTACAGCGAACCGAGGTTGATCTGCAAGGTCTGGTAGATCGTTTGCAGCTGCACGCCCATCTGCTTGGCTTTCACGCGGTCGACGTCGGCAAACAGCTGCGGCACGTTGATCTGGTAGCCCGAGAACACGCCCGCCAGTTCCGGCGTCTGGTAAGCCTTGGCGGCCAGCGCCTGGGTGGCGTTGTACAGCGCGTCGTAACCGAGGTTGCCGCGGTCTTCGATCATCATCTTGAAGCCGCCGATGGTACCGAGGCCGTTGACGGGCGGTGGCGGGAAGACCATGATGAAGGCGTCCTGGATGCCGCCCAGGCGCTTGTTGATCTCGGCCGCGATGGCGCCGCCGGACAGCTCCTTGGTGGTGCGTTCGTCGAACGGTTTCAGGGTGGCGAACACGATGCCGGCGTTCGGCGCATTGGTGAAGTCGTTGATCGACAGGCCGGGGAAGGCGATCGTCGATTCGACGCCAGGCACCGACTTGATGACGTCGGACATGCGGCGCACGACATCTTCCGTGCGGTCCAGCGAAGCGGCGTCGGGCAATTGCGCAAAGCCCACCAGGTATTGCTTGTCCTGCGCTGGCACGAAGCCGGCCGGCACGGACTTGAAGGTGAAGATGGCGGCAACGACCAGCAGCGCATACACGCCCAGCGACGCGCTCTTGCGGCCCAATACCCCCTTCACGCCAGCTTCATAGCGGTGCGAAGCGCGGCCGAAGAAACGGTTGAACCAGGCGAAGAAGCGGCCGAAGACCATGTCCATGCCGCGCGTCAGCGCGTCTTTCGGCGCATCGTGCGGTTTCAGCAGCGCGGCCGACAGGGCCGGCGCCAGGGTCAGCGAGCTGAAAGCGGAGATCACGGTCGAAATGGCGATCGTCAGCGCGAACTGGCGGTAGAACTCGCCGGACAAGCCCGGCACGAAGGCGATCGGCACGAACACGGCGCACAGCACCAGGGCGATGGCGACGATAGGACCGCTGACCTCTTTCATGGCCTGGATGGTGGCGTCGCGCGGCGACAAGCCTTCCTCGATGTTGCGCTCGACGTTTTCCACCACCACGATGGCGTCATCGACGACGATACCGATGGCCAGCACGAGGCCGAACAGCGACAGGGTGTTGATCGAGAAGCCAAAGCCCAGCATCACGGCAAAGGTGCCGACAATCGACACGGGAACGGCCAGGAGCGGAATGATCGATGCGCGCCAGGTTTGCAGGAAGATGATCACCACCAGCACCACCAGGGCGATGGCCTCCAGCAGCGTATGGATCACCGCTTCGATGGACGAGCGCACGAACTGCGTGGGGTCGTACTCGATGCGGTATTCCACGCCTTGCGGGAAGTCTTTTTTCAGTTCATCCATCTTGGCGCGCACGTCGGACGACAGCTGCAGCGCGTTGGCATTCGGGGCTTCGAAAATACCCATGCCAACGGCCGGATTATTGTTCAGCAGCGAACGCAGCGAGTAGCTGTTGGCGCCCATTTCCACGCGCGCCACGTCCTTGAGGTGCGTGACGGCGCCGTCGGCATTCGTGCGCACGATGATGGCGCCGAATTCCTCGGGCGTCTGCAGACGGCCCTGGGTATTGACGGTCAGCTGGAAGTCCGAGTTCTTCGCCGGCGAAGCGCCGATCACGCCGGCAGCTACCTGCACGTTCTGCTCGCGGATGGCGTCGACGACGTCATTGGCCGTCATGCCGCGCGCCGCCACTTTCTGCGGGTCCAGCCAGATGCGCATGGCATAGTCGCCGGCGCCGAAGATCTGGATGTCGCCCATGCCGGGCAGGCGTGCCAGTTGGTCCTTGACGTTCAGCACCGCGTAGTTACGCAGGTACATGTCGTCATAGCGCTTGTTCGGCGAAACCAGGTGCACCACCATGGTCAGGTTGGGCGAGGACTTGACGGTCGTCACGCCGATCTGGCGCACTTCCTCGGGCAGGCGCGGCAAGGCGCGCTGCACGCGGTTCTGCACCTGCGTCTCGGCCTGCTCGACGTTGGTGCCGATCTTGAAGGTCACGGTCAGCATCATCGCGCCATCGGACGTGTTTTGCGAGGACATGTAGAGCATGTTCTCGACGCCGTTGATCTGCTCTTCGAGCGGCGCGGCCACGGTTTCGGCGATCACTTTCGGGTTGGCGCCCGGGTATTGCGCGCGCACCACCACGGACGGCGGCACGACGTCGGGATATTCGGAGATGGGCAGGCCGAAAATCGACAGCAGCCCGGCCACGAATATGACAATCGACAGCACCGCCGCGAAAATCGGCTTGTCGATGAAAAAGCGGGAAAAATTCATGTTTATTCCTTGGAAGTCGATGCTGCTTTCGCGGCGATCTTGGCGTCTTTTGCTTCAGGTTTCGCTGGGGCGACAGGTGCGGTCGGGTCGAAGTCCATGGCCACCATCTGCGGCGTCACGGGCGCGCCGGGACGCACGCGCTGCAAGCCGTTGACGACGATCTTCTCGCCAGCCTTGAGGCCTTCGCGCACCACGCGCAAGCCGTCCGAATTCGGGCCCAGCTTGACGGCGCGGTATTCGGCCTTGTTGTCGGCGCCCACCACGTACACGTATTTGCGGCTCTGGTCCGTGCCGACGGCGCGGTCGCTGATCAGCAGCGCCGTGCTTTGCGCCTGCGGGCCGTTGCCGCCGTCGAGCTGGATGCGCGCGAACAGGCCCGGCACCAGCTGGCGCTCGGCGTTGGCGAAGGTGGCGCGCATGCGCACGCTGCCCGTGGCCGGATCGAGCTGGTTGTCGACGAATTCCAGCTTGCCTTCATGCGGGAAGCCCGTTTCGTTGGCCAGGCCCACCTTGACGGTGACGGGCGTGCCCTTTTGCGCCGTGCCGGCCACGCGCAGATACGTATCTTCATCGCCGTCGAAGCTGGCGTAGATGCGGTCCGTCGACACCACGGAAGTGAGGATGGCGGAAGCGTCGATCAGGTTGCCGACGGTGATTTCCGCCTTGCTGACGCGGCCGCTGATCGGTGCCTGCACCTGCGTGTACGACAGGTTCAGCTTGGCCGCTTCATATGCGGCTTGCGCCGAGCGGGCGTTCGCGTCCAGCTCTTTCAGGCCTGACGCTTTTTCATCGAATTCGCGCTGGGCGATGGCTTTTTCGGCCAGCAGCTTTTCAGCGCGCGACAGTTCCAGCTTGGCCAGTTCCGCCTTGGCGCGGGCCGAGGCGGCCGTACCTTCGGCGCGCGACACTTCGGCCTGGAATGGACGCGGATCGATGACGAACAGCACGTCGCCTTTTTTGACTTCGCTGCCCGGCTTGAAGTTGACGGCCGTGATGAAGCCGCCGACTCTCGAGCGGATTTCCACGCGCTCGATCGCTTCCAGACGGCCCGAGAATTCCTGCGTTTCCGTGATCTGTTTTTCCACCACGGCGGCGGCCGAGATGGGCGGGCCGCCGGCCGCTGGCGCGTCGGGCACCTTGCTGTTGGCCGAATCGCAGCCGGCCAGGCTCACTGCCACCAGTCCTGCCAGCGCCAGCGAGGCAGCCAGGGGCTTCAGCAGAGTGGAAAATTGTTGAACGTTTTTCATTTTATTTCCCTGTTTTATGAAAATTTCTAATGGTATGGGCGGCAGGAAGCAACCCAGCTTAAAAAGTGAATGGTGGTGCCATGGCGCCCGACGGCGCTCGATCAAAGGTAAACAGGCCGCCAGCTGCTTAAAAGCGGACGGGGACGACGAAGCTGGCTGTGCGAACGCACAACTCAGGCAGGAAGGGAACTACACTGCGTAGTGTAGCAACCAAAACTCAAAAAGTAAACTGATTAGTGTAAGTTTTTTTGCGGTGCCGCGGATGGCAGCGTCATGACTCGGGCTCCTGCCCCAGTCCGGCGACGAAACTGCTAATTTCGCTCAATACCTGTACCTTGCACGCGCACTCATTGCGGGCGGTGGCGTCTTGCAGCGGCGCGGCGGCCATGCGCCGCACGGTCGTCTTGATGCCGCAGGCGATCAATTTGCTGCCGTATTGTTCAGCCTCGTCGCGCAATGGATCATCTTCGCTGGACAAGATCAAGGCTGGCGGCAGGTTCTTCAGGCGGCTCGACTGCAATGGCGACGCGTACGGGTGGGTACGGTCAGCGGCATTCGGCAGGTAGCCGCGGTAGGCGGCGGCGCACTGGTCGGCCACCTCCGCCAGGTCAGGACAGGTCGGCAAGGTGCGCATCGAGCACGTCGACAGGCCGGGATCGAGCATCGGCATGATCAGTACCTGGCCCGCGAGGGGCGGTCCGCCCCGGTCGCGCGACATCATCGCGCATACGGCGGCCAGGTTGGCGCCCGCCTCGATGCCCGACACCACCATCTGCTTGCCCGTCCAGCCCAGCTTGGCCTTGTTCTTCTTTGCCCACAGCAGCACGGCATGCGCGTCTTCCACGGCGGCGGGGAATGGCCGCACACGGGCCAAGGTATAGTTCGCGGCCAGCACCACGTGGTCGGGGTTGCTCAGCACGAGGCAGCGCAGGAAGTCGTCCGCATCGTCCAGGTCGCCGTCGACAAAGCCGCCGCCATGGAAGAAGACCATCAGGTTCGGCTGCTTGGCGCCCGGCACGCCGGCCGTGTAGACACGCGCGCCCAGCGCATCCTGCGCACCCTGCACCTGGATGTCGCGTATCTTCAGCGCCTGGCCAGGGGCCAGCTCGGCAGCGGTCTCGGCAAAACTCATTGCGCCACCACGGGCTGCACCGCAGCATCGAGCATGGTGTCGTTCAGGCACAACAGGGCGACGCCGCCCACTTCATGGGTCAGGGCGCTATAACCGCTGGCTTCGCTTTGCGCCGCCATCGAGTATGCATCCGTCGATACCATCGCGGCCAGAGCGAGCGAGCTCATAGCGAGAGCGAGCACTGCAAAGATTCCATTCCGATGACCCATGATTTTTCTCCTATGAACTTCCTGCGGCAATCACATTTATGCTGCAGTACAACAACTATAGACTTGATCTACAATCTGATAAAGAGTGCAATGGCGAATTGATTGTTCAGAATCCTGAATAATCGCGCAAAAAGTGATAGGGAATCAAGTGAACAAGCTGCAAGCCATGGAAGTTTTCATCCAAGTCGTCGATGCGGGCGGCTTTACGCGCGCGGCGGAAAACATGCAGCTACCGAAAGCCACCGTCTCGACCCTGATCCAGTCGCTGGAAACGAGCCTGTCGGTTAAGTTGCTCAACCGCACCACGCGCCACGTCAGCATCACGTCCGACGGCGCCGCGTATTACGAACGCTGCGTGCGCATCCTGTCGGACGTGCGCGAGGCGGAGGAATCGCTGTCGCGCACGCGCCTGAGCCCCAGCGGGCGGCTGCGCGTGGACGCGCCCACGGCCCTGGCCAGCGAACTGATCATCCCCGCCCTGCCCGACTTCTTCGCCCGCTATCCCGACATCTCGCTGGAACTGGGCTGCAGCGACCGCCCCGTCGACCTGATCGAGGAAGGCGTCGATTGCGCCGTGCGCGGCGGGGAGCTGGGCGACCTGAACCTGATCGCGCGCCGCGTCGGCGTGCTGCATTTCATCACCTGCGCCGCGCCCGGCTACCTGGCGCGGTACGGCACGCCGCTGCATCCGAACGACCTGGCGCAGCACCGGGGAGTGAATTTCTTCTCCGCCAAGACGGGCAAGACCTTCGACTGGGATTTCACGCGCGCCGGCGAACGCATCCAGATGTCCATGCCCAGCCATATCGCCCTGAACGACTCGAACGCCTACGCGGCCGCCGGACTGGCGGGCCTGGGCATCGTGCAAATGACGCATTTCATGCTTGCGCCGCTGATGGAACAGGGCAAAATGGTGGAATTGCTGGGCGATTGGGAATCCGACCCGCTGCCCATCCACGTGATCTATCCGCCCAACCGCCACCTGTCCGCCAAGGTGCGCGTGTTTGTCGAATGGGTTGCCGACATGTTTACCAACCACCCGGCCACGCAACTGAAGGGCAAAAGCAGCCTTCCCGGCGCGCGCGCCACCCAGACCGAGGCCCAGCCATGACCGCAGCAAGCACATCGTCCCACCGCATCGTCTTCCTCGACCGCGACAGCCTGATCGCCACCGTGCGCCCGCCCGCCTTCGCGCACCGCTGGGAAGAGCATGCGCACACCCGGGGCAGCGCACAGACGGTGGAACGCCTGCAAGGCGCCACCATCGCCATCACAAACAAGGTGCCGCTGCGCGCAGCCGAGCTGGCACAATTGCCGGACCTGCAAATGATCGCCGTGGCCGCCACGGGCACGGATATCCTGGACCTGGCCGCCTGCCGCGAGCGGGGCATCGTGGTGGCCAATATCCGCGACTATGCGCGCGCCACCGTGCCCGAACATACCCTGGCCCTGATGCTGGCCCTGCGCCGCCAGCTCGTTGCCTACCGCGCCGATGTGGAAGCGGGACTGTGGCAAGCCTCGGAGCGTTTCTGCCTGTTCGGCCACCCCATCCGCGACCTGGCGGGCAGCCGCCTGGGATTGCTCGGCTATGGCGCGCTGGGCAAGGCCGTGGCCCAGCTGGGACGCGCCTTCGGCATGCAGGTGATCGTACACAACCGTTCGCCCATCAATGAGAATGGCGTGAAGGAAGTGGGCTTCGACGACCTGCTGGCCAGTTCCGACGTGCTGAGCCTGCACCTGCCCCTGACGGACAAGACGCGCAACATCATCGGAGCAAAGGAACTGGCGCGCATGCAGCCCACGTCGCTATTGATCAACACGGCGCGGGGCGGCCTCGTCGACGAGGCGGCGCTGGCCGACGCCCTGACACGCGGCGTCATCGCCGGCGCCGGCTTCGACGTGCTGTCCAAGGAACCGCCGCCGCCCGACAACCCGCTTCTAAATTTGCGCCTGCCCAACTTCATCCTCACGCCCCATACGGCCTGGGCCAGCGGCGAGGCCATGCAGAAGCTGGCCGACATCCTGACCGCCAACGTGGAAGCGTTTGAACGGGGCGCGCCCACGAACGTGGTGGCATGAGCGTCTTGAACGAGCTCGATGCACTGCTGGGCCTGGACGGCGACGAATACGACCGCCTCGACCTGTTCCTCGAAGCGGACGAGCTGATCGGGGAACTGCAGCCGGCCGACGTGCCGCCGCTGCTGGCCCTGTGGCCGCAGCGCAGCCTGAGCTGGCAGCAACGCTACACGCAGGCGAGCACCGGCATCGACGGCGCCGTGCTGCGCACCCTGCTGGCCGGTTTGCTGCAGATCAGGGAGTCCACCCACGGCGTGTTTGAACTGATGAGCCGTCTGCCGTCCGTGGCGGACGCCTCCCCGCTCAGCGAGGCGCTGCTCGATTACGCGCAGCGCGCCTGGCATGCAGCGGAACCGGCAGGCCGCCGGCAGATCCAGATCAGCTGCTGGAGCTGCGGATTATCGGGCCGGCTGCTGAAGCGGCTGGGTCTGGCGTCGTGGAAGGAAGCGGGACTGTAGCGACTACGGCGCAGCGGGACCTTCAAAGCTGAACCCCGGCGCATATGCATGATAGCCATCGAAATCGCCCTTGCCGATGGCTGCGCCGGCGCTGCGCGCGATCGCATACGCCATGCCGAAATGAAAATAGAAATTCGGCAGGATGTACAGGTTCAAATACTCGCCGGCGGGCAAGGCCAGGTCGACGAAGCCGGCGCGGTCGCTGCAGAGGCGGTCTGGCGGTCCGTCAAAACGCTCCGGGGGAATGTCCTTGAGATAGCGCATGGTCTGAGCGATCTGTTCCTGCAAGCTGGCGGCCGCGCTGAAATCGGCCACTGCCAGCCCCGCCAGCGGACAGCAGCCGCGCAGCGAAAAACTCACGGCCGCGCGCACTTGCTGGGCGAACGGCAGCATATCCGGATGCAAGCGTGCCGCCAGCATCTGCGGCGCCGTGCCGGTCTTGTCGAGCATGGCGGAGAGCTGCGCCAGCGAACGGCAAAAGATGGTGACGGGATGGTTGTTCATCATTTCCTGGTGCAAGAGTCAAGATGAGCAGAGTGTGCCACAGCCTCCCGCCTCCTCCCTAGCCTTAGCGCCGGTGCCTGCTGAAAAATTCCCAGATCACCTCATTGGCATCGATGGCCCGCGTGGTCTTGCCGATGGGCAGGCCGATATTGAAGGCATCGGCTCCGGGCCATGTGTGGCCGCCGTCCTGGACCGTGAGCAAGGCCACGCTGGCGCCGCCGGCACCACTCCCCTGCTCCAGCCAGCTCACTTGCGTGGCGTCGCCGGCAGGGCCCGGAATCAGGCGGGGCTGCGGCGCGGCGCCGCCGATGCCGTTGTGCCTACGCCAGTAATCGAACGTGGCGTCCGCCGACAGATAGCTGGCAGCCTTGCCCTCGAACAGCACCACCTTGTCGGCCGTCCCCTGTATCAGCAGAACGCCCACCTTGCCCGTGTGCGTGTGGTGCTGCACCACGGGTTCCGGCATGGGCGCGCCCACCGAAGCGACGGCCGCGAACTGCCGGGGCAGCTCGGCCGCCAGGCGCAGGGCAAAGAAGCCGCCGCGCGACAGGCCCGTCGCATAGATGCGCTTGTCGTCGATGCGGTAATCCTGTTTGAGTTTACTCAACATCGCTTGCGTAAAACCGACATCGTCCGTGCCCGCCAGGTAATCCATGCCGAAGCCCACGTTCCAGTCCTGCTTGATACCTTGCGGATACACGACAATGAACTGGTGCCGCTCGGCCGCCCCGTTCATCTGCGTGTACAGCATCTGTTCCCCCATGCTCATGCCGCCGCCATGGAAATTGAAGACGACGGGAAACGCTCGCCGCGGCTGGCTTTCATAAGCGGCCGGCGTGTAGACGATGTAGCGGCGCTTGTCGTCCTTGTGCTGCAGCGATTGCACCTGGGCCAGCACGGGCGTGGACAGGCAGCACAGGAGCAACAGGCTGATGGCGGTTTTCATGGGCATCCCTTCACAGTAAAAGAGCCGCCAGCATAAGCAGGGGCAGGTGAAATCGCGGTGAAATTGCGCTCTTTTATGGCCCCGGGACGGGCACGATGACGACGCGGTACTGCGCCGCGCCCGGGTGGAAGACAATGTGCCAGCCCATCGCTTGCGCCAGGCGCAGCAACAGGTCCTGGCCATGCGCGAAACCGTGAATGCGCCGTGGCTGCCCCGCCTGCACCGTATTGACGATGCTCAGCTGGCCTTGCGCATACGCAATATCGATGCGGCAATCAGGACCGCCATGAAACAGCGCATTCGCCAGGCAATTATTGATGAGCAACATCATCAGCTGCCCGTTGCCCAGCACGTCCAGCCGCTCGGGCAAGTCCAGCGCCAGCAGGCTGGCATCCCAGGGCGTGTCTTCGAGCAGGCGCAGCAGGCATTGCTCGATGCAGCCGCGCAACTCCACTAGCTCGCCGGGCAGCTGCTCGGCCCGCGCCAGGGCAAACAGCACTTCGATGGTGGCGCGCATCTCGTCCACGCCTTGCCGCAGCTGCACCTGCCCTTGCGCAGTCAGCGGATGCGCGTCCGCCAGCGCCAGGTGCATGAGGGTCAGGGGCGTGCGCAGCTCGTGGCTGACGTCGCGCGCGAATGCGTGTTCGCGCTGCAAGGCCGTTTGCAGCTCGGAAAATGTGCTTTCCAGACGGCGCGCCAGGAAACCGATCTCGTCGGGGCGGTCGCGCTCGCTGAAATGGACGGCGCTGCCGGGCGCCAGCGCGCGCGCTTCCCGGGCCAGGCGCTGCAAGGGCAGCACGAGGCGCCGCGCCAGCCAGTATGCGAGCAGCAGAGCCAGGCCGACCAGCGCCAGCGCCACGCCGGCGACGACACCACCCACTTCCTGCGCCAGGCGCGACACCACCAGCACGGGCGCCACGTCGGCCAGCAGATACGCGCGCTGCGGCTGGCCCGCGGCAACGAGGTCCAGCGCCAGCACGTGATAATGCTGGCCCGTCGTGGTAAACACTTCGGCGCGGGGCGCCGATGGCGGCACGTGCTGGCGCACCGCTTGAGGCAAGTCAAGGTAAGCACCATAAACCGTGATGAGGTCGCTGCCCGAAGGCGTAAGCTCACCGTGCTCGCGCATGCGCTGGCTGACGGCCGCCGCTTCCCGCTCCAGCAGGCGCTGCACCAGCATGTCTTCCGTCACGTAGGCAATCACCAGCGCCAGGCCCGTGTAGCACAGGCACAGCAGGACGGTGAAGCCGGCCAGCGCGGCAAACAGGCGCTGCCGGATCGACTTAGCCATGCTCAGCCGCATCGAAGGCCAGGCGGTAGCCCAGCTGCGGTATGGTCACCAGCAAGCCCGCCGCGCCAGCCCCGCCAACCAGCTCCAGCTGCTTGCGCAGCGCATACACGTGCGATTTGAGCGCATCGCTGTCGGGCGGCTGGCTGCCCCACAGCTGCTGCAGCAAGGCCGAGCGCGACACGGCATGCGGGTATTCTCGGCACAGCAGCAGCAAGATCTTGAAACCCGTCCGCGTCAGCGGCAGTGCCGCATCGCCGAGCAGGGCGCGCCCTGCGCGCGTCTGCAGGGTGAATGGCCCCACGCGCATTTCCTCGTGCACGTGCAGCTGGTGCCGGCGCGCCAGCGCTTCGCAGCGCAAGGCCAGTTCGCGCAAGTCGAACGGCTTGGTCAGGTAATCGTCGGCGCCATCGCGAAAGCCCCGCGCCTTGTCTTCATACGCGTCGCGCGCCGTCAGCATCAAAATCGGTACATTGCTGGGCGCACCGGCCTTGATGGCGCGGCACACGTGCAAGCCGTCGATGTCGGGCAGATTCAGGTCCAGCAGCACGACGTCATAGCGGTTGCGCGTGGCCAATTGCACCGCCAGCGCGCCCGTGCCCGCATGGTCGGTCTGCCAGCGCAAGCCATCGAGGAAGTCGAGCACCTGGCGCGCGATGGCCAGGTGGTCTTCCACCAGCAAGATGCTCAAGGGAGGCTTGCTCATGGATTGCCGGCAATGCGCGCATACAGCCAGAAGTTTCCGGACTTACCCCGAATCTGGCGGTAGCAGCGCAAATAGCCTTCCCGCGCGAAAGCGCAGCGTTCGAGCACGCGGATCGAACGTTCATTGCTGTCGAGCACGGCCGCCTGGATGCGCACGAAGCCGAGGCGCTGCAAGCCCCAGTCCACAACAGCGTTCACAAGGGACGTGGCCACGCCCTGCCCCCACACGGCGGGCGCCAGGTCGTACGCGATCTCCGCCGTGCGGTGCTGCGGGGAAATCGCATTGAAGCCGATGGTGCCCACCAGCTGGCCGCCATCGCGCAGCACCACGGCAAGGCGCATGGGCGACGCAGGCTCGGCCGATGCATACGCATCAAAATTGGGCAGCAGGTCGACGATGCCACGCAAGTCCCAGCTCGTATGCTCCACGACGGCGGGGTCGGCCAGGTACGCATACCAGGCGCGCGCATCGTCGCGCTGCAAGTGGCGCACGGTCACCAGGGGGTGGGTGGAAACAGGCAGATCGGCGGTTTTCATCGCGTTGCCCCCGCGTCAGCCGACTGGACAGCCATCGGCCAGCCAGGCGTGAAAATCATCGGCGACCCGCTCGAAATCGTCGCGCTGCATGGAGCCGTGGCCCACCAGATACACGGCGCGGTCGCCGCCATCGAGGGCCAGCATGACGGCGCGCCCGCCGCTGTCGTCGCCGATGGTCACGTAGCCGGGGCAAGCTTGCTGCGTGTCATAGGTTTCGTTACGCTCCCGCAAGCTCTCTGCGCCGTACAGCAATACCTGTTCGCCGCGCATGTCTTCGTGCCAGTCCTTGAGAAAAGCCAAATAGTACGCTGGCAAGGTGTGGCCCAACGCTTGCTGGAAGGCTTCGATTTCTTGCATCGTCTTACTCATGACTCCGGATCCTGTCTGCGCCTCAGCGGCACTTGCATTGTGTCGGCCCCTTATCTCTCATTCCCGCCGTTTGCTGCGTGCTATGGAGATACTCCAGATAGCCGACCTGGTTCTCCTGCGCGCACGTAGCGGTGCACATCTCCTGCTCTGAGGGGAAAAAGCGCGACAGGTAAGCGGCCAGCACATACACGCTGATCGTCGCAATGATGGCCAGCGCCACGATCGCAGGGGACGACCAGCGCGCAGTCCTGTGCTCTCGCATGTTTATTCCACCAGCAGGCGCCGCGCTTCCCACTCGCGCCGCAGCAAGCCGTACAGAGCCGTATCGCTGACGTGGCCGCCGACGATCCACCGTTCAGGCAAGAAACCTTCCTTGTTAAAACCCTGGCGCTCCAGCGCGCTGGCCGATCCCGTATTGAGCGGGTCGATATCGGCTTCCAGGCGGTTCAGGTCGCGCTCGACGAATGCGTATTCCAGCAGCGCCGTCAGCGCTTCCTGCATATAGCCCTTGCCCCAGTGCGGGCGCGCCAGCGCATAGCCGATTTCGGCGCGGCGGTTCTGGCGGTGCTCGGAAAACAGGCTGCAGCTGCCGATGTATTCGCCCGTCGCCTTCAGCGTGACGGCGAAGCGGAAATAGTCTTCCCTTTCGAAGGCGGCGATATCCTCGGCAAGCTTGCCTGCGGCGAGGCTGGGGTCTTGCCACGGCGGTTCGCTGAAATAGCGCATCACTTCAGGGTCGGAATGCATGGCGAACAAGTCCGCTTCATCCGATGCCTGCGGTTTGCGCAGGATCAGGCGTTCAGTGGTGAGGATTTTCGTGTAGGCCATGCAACTCCAATCTGGATTCAAATGATCGACGCCTATTATTCCATGCAACTATAACGATGTGGCAACTTTGTGCGCGTGCTTTTAATGTAGTATGGCAATATTTTCCACATATCATTGATGCAACTTCACGATGCGCTTATGGATGCAGTAAAGGACGCCGCCAATCACAATGCACGGGACACCGGTGCCCTCCCCGCGCAGCCCGAGGCCGCGGGCAGCCACAAGCGGCCGCTGATCGCCTGGGCCGGCATCGCCTTCTTTTGCATGTGCGCCATGCTGCTGGGCATGACCATCTGGATCGTCTGGTCTTCGCGCGAAGTGCGCCTGCGCGAAGCCAGGGCGACGACGGAACACATGGCGCGCACCCTGGCCACGCAAGCGTACATGGAACTGGAAATTGCCGATGTCATGCTGGAAGATATCGTCGAACAGATCCGGCGCGAAGGCAATAGTGACGCGACGGGCGAGCGCCTGCAATCGCATCTGCAGCAGCTGTCGCGGAATATCGTGGAAATTAACGGCGTCTACATCTTTGACCGCCAGGGGGAGTGGCTTGCCGCCTCGTCCGGCGTCCAACAGGACGGCAACAATGCCGACCGCAATTACTTTATCTATCACAAGACGCATGCGCAGTTAAGCAGCCACATCAGTGCCCCCGTGCGCAGCAAATCGAGCGGGCAATGGGTCTTGCCCGTGTCGCGCCGGGTCGAAGCGGCGGACGGCTCGTTTGCCGGCGTGGTGCTGATCACCCTGGGCCTCGATTCCTTCGAGCGCGTGTATGCCACGCTCAATCTCGGCAATACGGGCACGGCCTTCTTTGCCCTCGATGACGGCACGCTGATCTACCGGCGGCCCTTCCAGGCCGACGTCATCGGCATGGATATCTCGTCGGGCGCACTCCTGCGCGCCTACCGCGAAAAAGGGCCTGTCGGCACGGCGATGATGACGGCGAAAGTGGATGAAATCGAGCGGCTGTACAGCTATCGCCACCTGGAGCGCTTTCCCCTCATCGTGGCGGCGGGCTTGTCCCGGGAAGATATCTTCGCCGAATGGCAAAGGCTGAGCATTCAAATCGTGCTGGCGTCGCTGGCGGCAGGGGCGGCGCTGATCTACCTGTTCCGCAAGCTGATGCGCCAGATTGCGCTGCGCGACCGTATCGAGGCCAGCCTGCGCCTGGCCACAACGCAATTGCAGCGCGCCAATGCGGACCTGGCAGCGCGGGCCTCGCAGGACGGCTTGACGGGGCTGGCCAACCGCCGTTGTTTCGATGAAACGCTGGCCCAGGAATTGAAGCGCGCCCAGCGCAGCGGGAACGGGGTGTCGCTGATCATGCTCGACGTGGATTTCTTTAAAAAATTTAACGACCAGTATGGCCATGTGGCGGGCGACGCTTGCCTGCAAGCCGTTGCGGGCGCCGTGGCGCACAGCGTCGGCCGGAGCGAAGACCTGGCGGCCCGCTACGGCGGCGAAGAGTTTGCCGTGATCATGCCCGGCACCGGCGCCGCGGGTGCGCTGGACGTTGCCGAAGCCATCCGGGCGGCCGTGGAAGCGTTGCAGATCCCCCACGCGGCCAGCGCCAGCGGCGTCGTCACCGTCAGCCTGGGCGCCGCCACGCTCCATCCGGAGCAGGACCACCACACCGACAGCAGCGCGCTGATACGCCAGGCCGACGCCTTGCTGTACCAGTCGAAAAACAGCGGCCGCAATCGCGTCAGCAGCGACGCGCCGGCAACATGAGGCCAGCCATGTCCATCCCTAAAAAAATCCACCTCAGCATGCCGCTCGCCATTGCCGCGCTGGCCGTCTGGCTGGGCCTGACCGTGGGCGGGCGCTGGCTGGAATCGGTCGGCCGCGCGCCCCTGGGGACAACGGTGACCGGCGGCATCGGCCTGTCGTGGGCGCTGGCCGCCGTGTTCGCGCTGGCGCTGCTGCTGGCGTCAAGCCGGCGCCGCGCGGCGGGCCTGTGCGCGCCGCCGCTGAAAACGCTGTGGCTGGTCTGGCCGCCCCTGCTGTATGCCTTGCTGATGCTGTTGCTGGCCTGGGCCGGCGGCTGGCCCCAGCCGCGCGTGCTGCTGATCGTCGCCTGCAATGCGGCGCTGGTGGCCATCTCGGAAGAACTGATGTTCCGCGCCATTTTGCTGCAAGGCATGCTGGACCGCTACGCCGTCTGGCCAGCCGTCTTGATGTCGTCGGCGCTGTTCGGCCTGGCTCACACGGCCAACGGCCTGGCCACAGGCGACGTCAGCGGCGCCCTGTGGCAAGCGATCGCCGCCACCTTGCAGGGCGTCGGCTATGCAGCCATCCGCCTGCGCACGCGCTCGGTATGGCCCATGGTGTTCGTGCATGGGCTGTGGGATTACGCGCTCGTGACGGCCACCTTGCCGCACCCGGCCGAAGACGGCGCCTCGATCCTGCCCTATGTCGCGCTGCTGGCCGTGCTGCCCCTGTGCCTGTACGGCGTCTACCTGCTGCGCCCCAGCCAGCGCGCCGCCATCACGCTGTCCGATGCGGCCGCATAGCGCAACAGGCATGGCGAGCTCACGCCACCCCCATGAGGTGGCAAGTTTTTTTTGATTTATTGAAGGAGTAGCATGGCGTTTTTTTCACGTGATTACGAAGTCTTCCTGCTGCTGGCCGCGCCCGATGCCGCGCCGCTGTGGGAATCGGCGCAATGGACGCCGTTCGCCGCCAGCCTCGATGGCATCGTGGCCCAGGCGGGAACGCGGGGCAAGGCTGGCGTGCGCAGCCTGCAATACACGCCCAAGGGCAAGCCGGTTTCCTTTGGCCGCCTGGGCTGGGACGAGAAATCGCATGCGAAGTGGACGCATGGGCCGGCGACGACGGAGGCACGCTTCATGAGCCTGGAAGCATGGGCACCCGCCTGGACCATCTGCGAAAAGGACGGCCAGGCGCCCGATTTGTTCCTCGCCCTGGTCAACGAATCGCTGCTGGGACTGGCCGGCAAGCCCTTGCAGTTCGGCCAGCGCCTGGTGTGCGCCATCGCCACGGACCTGGGTCCCGCTGCGGCCGCCACCGTGCGACAATCCCTGGCGCAACTGGCCGCGCAGCAAGACGCCGTCATCTTCGCCCACACGCGGCGCCAGTGGGGCAGCGCCTCGCCGTACGGCGGCTTCACGCATGCCATCCAGGACATGCCGATCGGCGGCCTGTTCCGGCAAGACGACCCGCATGCGCACCCGCTCGACGGGGAGGCGTTCAGCGAGCCATGGACGCGCATCGGCCCCGCTTGACAGCGCGACCCATCGCATGGCATCGTTGCATCATGCAACCGACCTACAACCCCCTGCCCTCCATTATTGCCGCCATTTCAACGATGGTGGCTTAGCAGGAGTGTCGTTGCCAAAGCCGCCTGAGAGGCGGCTTTGATTTGCAGTCACTGGTCAAAACGTCTCGCAGGCTTGATTTTCCTACTTAGCGAGCGCCCATGCAAACCACGTCCCGTCCTGCCGTCCCTTCCGCCCCCACCCTGCACCTCGTGTGCGGCAAGATCGCCTCGGGCAAATCCACCTTGAGCGCCCGGCTGGCCAGCGCGCCGCATACGGTGCGCATCAGCGAAGACAGCTTGCTGGCGCAGCTGTATCCGGGCCAGATCGCCAGCCTGGCCGACTATGTGGCATGCGCGGCGCGGCTGCGCGCGGCCATCGCGCCTCTGGCCCTGCAGATGCTGCAGGCGGGCGTGTCCGTCGTCCTCGATTTCCCCGCGAATACGCCGGCCAGCCGCGCCTGGATGCGCGACTTGTTCCAGCAGGCCAGCACGCCGCACGTGCTCCATTACCTGGACGTGCCGGACGATACATGCAAGGCCCGCTTGCGCCTTCGCAATGAAAGCGGACTGCACCCGTTCTCCACCAGCGACGCGCAATTTGATGAAATCACGCGCCACTTCGTGCCGCCCGACGCATCGGAAGGGTTTCACATCGTGCGCGTAACGGCTTAAAACGTTCCCGGCAGCAGGATTTTCTTGTCCACCTGCTGCAAGTCGCGCAAGCCGCAAAACGCCATCGTCAGGTCCAGCTCGTTGCGGATGATGTCCAAGCACTTGGTGACGCCCGGCCCGCCCATGGCGCCCAGGCCGTACAAAAACGGACGGCCGATGTACACGCCCTTGGCGCCCAGGGCCACGGCCTTGATCACGTCCTGGCCCGAGCGGATGCCGCCGTCCATGTGCACTTCGATCTGGCTGCCCACGGCGTCGACGATGGCGGGCAAGGCGGCGATCGACGATTGCGCGCCATCGAGCTGGCGTCCGCCGTGGTTCGAGACGATCAGCGCGTCGGCGCCGCTGCTTACTGCCAGGCGCGCGTCTTCCGGGTCCATGATGCCCTTGATGATCAGCTTGCCGCCCCAGCGCTGCTTGATCCATTCCACGTCGGCCCACGACAGGCTCAGGTCGAACTGCTGCTGCGTCCAGGCCGACAGTGACGACATGTCGGACACGGACGTGGCGTGGCCGACGATGTTGCCGAAACCGCGCCGTTTCGTGCCCAGCATGCCCGCCACCCAGCGCGGCTTGGTGGCCATGTTAATAATGTTGGCAATGGTGAGCTTCGGCGGCGCCGACAGGCCGTTGCGCAAGTCCTTGTGGCGCTGGCCCAGCACCTGCAAGTCCAGCGTCAATACCAGCGCGCCGCACTTGGCCGCCTTGGCGCGGTCGATCAGGTGGTTGATGAATTCGCGGTCCTTCATCACGTACAGCTGGAACCAGAACGGCTTTGTCGTGTTGGCCGCCACGTCCTCGATCGAGCAGATGCTCATGGTCGACAAGGTGAACGGCACGCCGAAGCGCTCGGCGGCCTGGGCCGCGAGGATTTCGCCATCCGCATGCTGCATGCCCGTCAAGCCCGTGGGCGACAGGGCCACCGGCATCGAGACGTGCTGGCCCACCATGGTCGAGGCCAGGCTGCGGTTTTCCAGGTTGACGGCCACGCGCTGGCGGAACTTGATCCTGGCAAAATCGCTGCTGTTGGCCCGGTACGTCGATTCCGTCCAGGAGCCGGAATCGGCGTAGTCGTAAAACATGCGCGGCACCCGTTTCTGGGCCAGCACGCGCAAGTCTTCGATGCAGGTGATGATACTCATGCGTTTCCTCGGTCGATGGCAAGTCGAACCATGATCGTGCATTTGCCCGCAATTGTCTATCCGGCGGGCAATGCCGCCGGACCTGGCGCCACACTTACCAGTCGCGCGCGCCGAGGATTTTCTCGCCCAGTTCGCTCAACTGCGCCTGCGGATAGCGCAGCTTTTCCTTTTCCTCGGGGTCGCCGGGAAACGCATAGCCTTGCGGCGCGCTGCGCTCGCGCCAGCTTTGCACGCGCCAGTCGCGCAAGGTTTGGTTGTCTTCCTGCGCTGGCGTGAAGGAAATGTACTGCGCCAGGCGCACCTGGTCCGCCGACGTGTTCGGGCGGATGCCATGCGCCAGCAGGCTGTTAAAGATCAACAACTCCCCTTTCTTCATGGCGATAAATTCCATCGGATACGGCACCGTCGCCAGGTCCGGCTGCCACGGGTTGCGGTCCAGGGGCACGGTCTTGCGCCACGCCAGCAAATTGTTGAACAGTTCCGGATAGCACTGGAAACCGCCGCTGTCGGGCGAAGTGTCGGACAGGGCCAGCACGCCCTGCACGTTGACGGGCAGCGGGTCCAGCGTGGTATCGGCATCCCAGTGGATGAAGCCGCCGAACTTGCGCTTGCCATTGTTGGGCGTATTCAGGTTGGCGCGGTCGATGGTCACCCACAAATCCTGGCGGTCCCAGATGTCGACAAAGGCGTCGTAGACGCGCTGGGTCTGGCGGTTATCCCACAGGGTCTGGTTGTGGTACGCCTCGACCATGCCTGAACCGTTGAGCTCTTTCATCGCGTGGTCGCGCAACTGGTCCCGGTTCCAGGTGGACGCATCGTGCTGGTCGAGTCCCTGGAATTCCCACAGGAAATCCGTCGTGCGCTGCACCTGTTCTGGCGGCACGGCATCCTTGACGATCACGTAACCGTAGGTTTGCCAGTGCAGGAAATCGCTGTCGGACAGCACGCGCAGCGGCAGCTGTTTCCGGATGTCGCGCAACTGCGTCTGTTCCGTGTAAGCCACGGACGGGTTGCCGGGACGGTCTACGCCGTATTGCGGGTTGACGTGCTGAACCTGGTTTTGCATCGCTGTCTCCTGTATTGGTGTGAGACAGATTGTGCGATGGAAGCTCGGGAGAAAATGCGTGCGCAGCAACCAATACTGGTACTATCCTGACTACTGCAACGCTTCAAACGTCACAATGACGCCTTTATTCGAACAAGTCACGATACCGACGGGCCACTCCTGGGGCTTGCTGTGGCGCGAACTCGACACCATTCCCTTCATCTGGCATTACCACCCGCAGTTCGAACTGACCTTGACCGTCAATGCCCGGGGACAACGCTACATCGGCGACCACCTGGGCGATTTCGAACCGGGCGACCTGGTGCTGCTGGGGCCGAATTTGCCGCACACGTGGTCGGCCAGCGAGCGCATCGACAGTACGCAACCCATGCTGGCCGTCGTCGTGTGGTTTTCCCTGGAGTGGGTGGA
This sequence comes from Janthinobacterium violaceinigrum, assembly GCF_009208555.1. Classification (GTDB taxonomy): domain Bacteria; phylum Pseudomonadota; class Gammaproteobacteria; order Burkholderiales; family Burkholderiaceae_D; genus Janthinobacterium; species Janthinobacterium violaceinigrum. Next base: position 95,181 of record NZ_WFLI01000009.1, read on the forward strand.
GCAATTGGCGACCTGTTTTCCGGAATTGCACAGCTTGCGGCAACTGGCGGCCCGCGCCGGCCCGGCCCTGCATTTTTCAGCGGACACGAGCGCGCGCAGCGCGGCCAGGCTGCTGCTGCTGCATGCGCTGCCCGTGCCGCAGCGCTTGCCGCTGCTGCTCGACGTGCTGCTGGACCTGGCGGCGGATGGGGACGCGCGGCCGCTGGCCTCGACCGCGCAGGCGGCGCTGCCCGACGGGCAGCAAAGGCGCATGGCCAGCGTGTTTGACTTCATGCACGCGCATTTCCGGGAAGAAATTGCACTGGAAACGCTGGCGCAGCGGGCGGCCCTGTCGCTGGGCGCCTTTCACCGCGGCTTCAAGCGCCACGCGCATTGCACGCCGGGCGAGTACCTGGCGCGGCTGCGCATCGGCCGCGCCTGCCAACAGCTGATCGAAAGCGACCTGGCCATTGCAGCCATCGCGCAAGAGGCGGGCTACCGCAACCTCGCGCATTTCAACCGCCAGTTCCGCGCCGCCAAGCAAGTCACGCCGCGCGCGTTTCGCCTGCAATACCGGCGCGGCGCCAAACGCGCGTCGTAAAACCATTCGGAAACGAAAAAGGGGATCAGATTTTACAATCTGACCCCCAATATTCTGGTGCGGCTGGCAGGAATTGAACCCACGACCCCTTGGTTCGTAGCCAAGTACTCTATCCAGCTGAGCTACAGCCGCCTAAGACAAGATTATAGCAGGGCTTTGCAGAATGGCAAAGGGCGTAGCGGCGATATTTCACAATTGACGTCCACCCCTGTTTTGCGGCGGCACGCGCATCCAGCACAGTTATCTATTTAATCATGTTTATTTTTCAACTGCGGCGCAAAACCGACACGCACATTACTTCTTCATCATTATTAATGCATTCAAGAAAAATAAATTGCAATTGTTGGAAAACTTTGAGAATGTTTACTAGCAGTAATTTTAAAAAAAATACTAAGGGGATGTCATGAAAATGAATATGCGCCAATTATTGCCTCTGGCGGCCGCCTGCGCCGCTACCCTCATGCTTGCCGCCTGCGGCGGCAGCAGCAGCTCCGCCGACCCGGTTGCGCCCGTTGCACCCATTCCCCCCGTCGTGCCCGTCGCACCGCCGCCGGCCACGACGCTCAGCGGCACAGCCGCCGTCGGCGCGCCCGTCTCGGGCAGCGTGATCGCCATCGACAGCAAGGGCAAAATATCTGTCGCCGTCAGCACCGGCGCCGGCGGCGCCTATACGCTCGACGTGGGCGGCATGACGGCGCCCTTTCTCCTGAGCATCACCGGCACGGCCGGCGGCAAGCAGGTGACCATGAATTCCATCGCCACCGCAGCGGGGCAAACCGTCAATATCACGCCGCTGACGGACCTGATCGTCTCCGCAGCGTCGGGCCAGCCCGGCGGCACTGCCCTGGCCAGTGTCTGCGCACCCGTTGCCAATACCGTGCCGGCCGCCTGCACGGCGGCGCTGGCCAGTGCCGCGACCCAGCAACGGCTCGATGCGGCCATCGCCGCAGTCGTCGCCATGATCAAACCGATTAACACCAGCAATACGAATCCGCTGACGGGCGCCTTTGTTGCCAACGGCACGGGCATGGATGCCGTGCTGGACCAGATCCTCGTCGCCCCCGCGGAAGCGCAAGGCGCCATGGCGACGGTCACCCTGATTGCCACCAACAGCACGCTGGGCAGCGTGACCTTGCCTGCCGCCGCCGGCGGCGCGTCGACGATACCCGCCGCGACGCCGCCATCGGATGCCGACCTGGCCAAGGCGAACGCCGCGGCCAGCGTCTTGCCGGAAATCCGCGCCTGCATGGCTTCGCTCAGCGCGCTGTATCCGAAGACGGGCTTTGTCGTGCCGTCGGCGGCCGCCGTGTCGCCGTTCGTCGATGGCACGTTCAACATGGGTACGGCGGTGGGCAAGGCGGAAATCGTGTCGGCCCTGACCAGCACGGACCAGGCCGCCCATGCGGGGCTGACGATCGAAGCACTGGGCCTGGCGAGCGTCAACATGCAACCGTTGAGCACCGACGAAATTGCCGCGCTGACCTCGTCGACCAGCACTTCGACGACGCGCGTGGCGGACTTCATCGGCAATCGCCTGGGCGCCGGGGCGACGGCCATCGCCTTCACCGCAGGCAAGCCGAGCAGCGCATGGGTGCAGCTGCGCATCGGAACGGATGCGGGCATGCTCAACTGGAAGCTGGTCAAGACGAGCGACACCAGCGGCTGCGCCGGCGGCTGGAAACTGGCCGGCAGCGGCCACCTGGACATGCACATGAATGCGCGCATCCAGCGCAGCCTCGATGGTGCGGGTACAGCCAGCTTTGCGCGCGAATGGGCCGCGCACGTCGAGCTCGACACCGTGCTGCAGGAGAATCCGGCCATCAACAAGATCGACGTGCGGGGCCCCGGCCTGACGACATTCGGCGACTTCCAGACACCGGGCACGGCCGGCAGCAAACTGCAGCTGATCCTGCCAGCCACGGGCTACACCCACATGCGGATTGCCGACAGCAATGGCGCTGCCAGCGCTTTCTACAATAACGCCGAAGCGATCCAGAGCTGCCAGGACCTGGCCAGCCTGCCCGCCGGCACGCCGGGCCTGGGCGCCGGCACGGCCTGCATCGACGAGACGAAAGCGGCGCCTGGAAAAGTCTACGTCTGGACCCTGAAAACGCCGAACGGCGCCGTCAGCGCCTTCCCGTTCCAGATCAATGCCGTGCCGTTGTCGAAAGCGTTTGCCCGGGCAAACCAGGCCAGCCTGTTTGCCACGATCACCAGCATCACGCCGGCAAAACTGTCATCCATTGCGGCCGCGACCCTGCTCGACGGCGCGGTGACCTTCAACTACACGCAATCTGCCACCTACGGATCGAAAATGGATAATTGCGGCCTGTACCTGTTCAATACAGACATACCGGTGCTGAACGCGGAGCAAAATGCCGTTGGACAAGAAACCTCGTGCACGTTCACGACCTCGGGGCTCAATGCCCTGGCGTCGAATGTGGCGGACCCGGCGCAGCCGGGCACCTCGCTGTTCAAGTTCACCGGCCCCGTGACAGCTGGCGGACTGTGGGTGACCACCATCGTCCTGGGCAACCAGGCATCGTCGGGCCAGCCCTATCCGAATTGACGCGGCATTTGCGGACTGCAGCGCGCCGCGATGCCGGCGGCGCGCTGCAAGCGGCCGTTGCCATGGACGAAAAAAAACCCGGAAAGCAAGCTTTCCGGGTTTTTTCTTTACTGCTGATACTGGTGCGGCTGGCAGGAATTGAACCCACGACCCCTTGGTTCGTAGCCAAGTACTCTATCCAGCTGAGCTACAGCCGCAAACTCTGACACACTTCGCCGGACGGCGCGAAGCTTGAAACTTTCATCAACACGGGAAACCCGATGTTGGCAATACTGGTGCGGCTGGCAGGAATTGAACCCACGACCCCTTGGTTCGTAGCCAAGTACTCTATCCAGCTGAGCTACAGCCGCAAAACTTCTACAACATTCCATTGACAACATGGAGGTGAAACTTGTTACAACAAAACCAGGCAAAGTCTGATTTTCAGTATTCTGGTGCGGCTGGCAGGAATTGAACCCACGACCCCTTGGTTCGTAGCCAAGTACTCTATCCAGCTGAGCTACAGCCGCGCAGGCAAACATTATAGCGTATTCATTTCGCTTTGAAAAGTTCGATTTTTCAATCGCTTAGCTGATTTTGCAGAATACCGCCCCGCACCATCAACCACCTTTTCACTGCCAAAAGCTTCGGCCTTGCACGATGGATGCTCCTGCTTTCACAGTGGCATTCAGCGCATCGAGAAGTTGCTGTCTCGAAAGAAGCGGGATTATAGGGACTGCTCCCCGCCCTGTCCAGTGCTATCTGCAAGCAATGGCAAAGTGGCGGCGCCGGGGCGCGCAAGCGTGCGGTGGCGGCGCGCCGCTTGGGGCTACAATAACAGGCAGGCAGGGGTGCTTGCGCTTGCGCCTCCATCCACTTATCCATGACGGCTGGCAGACCCCATCATGACGCATTCGAATGAGCTCAGCGACGGCGGCACGCGCTGCCAGAGTGCCGCCAGGCGGCGGCCCGTACGGCAAACTAACTGGTGCAGGATTTCCGATGGCCAAGCATGACCGCAAGCAATATCTGCTGCCCCCATCAGCGCCGCTGAGCCTGTCAGACGAGCGCCTGGCCAATTTACTGGAAAGCATTACCGACGGTTTCTGCCTGCTCGACCCCGACTGGACCATCCGCTATATCAATACGCGCGGCGCCGACATGTTTGCCCCGCAGCGCCCGCCTGACGCCAGCCTGGCAGGCCGCAGCCTGTGGCAAGCCTGCCCCGACTTGCAGGGCACGGAACTGGAAGTGCAATACCGGCGCGCCATGGCACAGCAGCACAGCAGCAGTTTCGAGCTGCTGTATTCGCCGCTGGGACGCTGGCTGGAAGTGCGCATCTTCCCTTCCAGCGACGGCTTGACCACGTACATCCAGGATATCAGCCAGCGCAAGGCGGCCGAGGAAAGCTTGCGCCAGAGCGGGGAAGACTTGCGCGCGCTGGCCAATTCCATCCCGCAGCTGGCCTGGATCGCCAGCTTCGACGGCACCATCGCCTGGTACAACCAGCGCTGGCACGACTACACGGGCACCAGCGCCGAACAGATGGCGGGCGACGGCTGGAGCATCGCCTACGACGCGCAGCACCTGCCGTCCATGCTGCAAGGCTGGAAGGCCGCGCTGCGCGATGGCGCGCCGTTCGAGATGGAGTTCCCCATCCGCGGCGCCGACGGCCAGTACCGCTGGTTCCTGACGCGCGCCAATCCCGTGCGCGACCGGGGCGGCCAGCTGCTGCGCTGGTTCGGCACGAGCACTGACGTCGACCAGGTCAAGCGGGCGCAGGAAGCCTTGCGCGATGAAACGCGCGTGCTCGAACTGCTCAACAACACGGGCGCGGCCTTGGCCGGCACGCTCGACCTGCCCGCCCTGCTGCAGGAAACCGTCGATGCGGCCACGCGCATCAGCGGCGCGCGCTTCGGTGCCTTTTATTACGACGAGGCGGGCGACATCCACGACAGTCCCGGCACCCTGCCCGCCGCGCGCGCCGTCAACGGCATCAGCCTGCGCCAGGCCGAAGCCATCGCCACGGAACTGCGCCAGGGCCCCGCCACGCGCCAGAACGACTTGCTGGCGGCGCCCGACGCCAGCGCCGACGGTGCGCCCACCTTGCGCAGCTGCCTGAGCCTGCCCGTCAGCTCGCGCTCGGGCCTGTTGCTGGGGCGCTTGCTGCTGGGCCATCCGCAGACGGGCATGTTCAGCGCGCGCAGCGAACGCATCGTCTCGGCCATCGCGGCCCAGGCTGCCGTCGCGCTCGACAATACGCGCCTGTACGCAGCCGCCACGCGCGCGGCCGAAGAGCGCAAGGTACTGCTCGACAGCGAACGCGAGGCGCGCGCCGAGGCCGAACGCACGAACCAGCTGAAAGACGATTTTCTCGCCACCCTGTCGCACGAACTGCGCACGCCGCTGTCGGCCATCCTGGGCTGGGCCCAGGTGCTGCGGCGCGGCACGCGCGACCAGGCGGACCTGCACCGCGGCCTGCAAAGCATCGAGCGCAACGCGCGCGCGCAAGCGCAGCTGATCGAAGACTTGCTCGACATGAGCCGCATCACTTCCGACAAGGTGCTGCTCGACCTGCAGACCCTCGCGCCCGCCAGCATCATCGCCTCGGCCATCGAAACCCTGCGCCCGGCGGCCGACGCCAAGCACATCGCCATCCACAGCAGCATCGCCAGCGATGCGGGCAGCATCACGGGCGACCCCAGCCGCATCCAGCAAGTGATCTGGAACCTGCTGTCGAACGCCCTGAAGTTCACGCCGCAAGGGGGACGCGTCGATATCGGCGTGCGCCGCGAAGCGGGCCGCCTGGCGATCACGGTGGCCGACAACGGCGTCGGCATCCGGAAGGATTTCCTGCCCCACGTCTTCGACCGTTTCCGCCAGGCAGACGCCTCCACCACGCGCCGGCATGGCGGCCTGGGGCTGGGGCTGGCCATCGTCAAGCATCTGGTGGAGCAGCATGGCGGCACGGTCGCGGCCAGCAGCGCCGGCGACATGCAGGGCGCCAGCTTCACCGTGCGCCTGCCCCTGGCGACGCCGGCCGCGCCGGCGCGCCAGGCGGGCAGCGAGCGGGCCGCCAGCCACGACTTGCGCGGCGTCAAGGTGCTGCTGGTCGATGACGAAGCCGATGCGCGCGAACTGACGGAACGCATCTTGCGCGACAACAACGCCGAAGTGCATTGCGCCGGCAGCGCGGCGCAAGCGCTGCTACTGCTGGACCAGGTGGCGCCGCACGTGCTGGTCAGCGACATCGGCATGCCCGATGCGGACGGTTTCGACTTGCTGGCGCAAATCCGCGCGCGCGCTTCCCACGATGCGGCCAGCCTGCCCGCGCTGGCGCTGACGGCGTTTGCACAGCCGCAAGATCGCCAGCGGGCGCTGGCCAGCGGCTTCCAGGCCTGGGTCTCGAAACCGCTGGACCCGGCCGAACTGCTGGCGGCCGTGGCGCAGCTGGCGGCGGCGCGCATGAGCGCCACCCCGTCCTGATGGAACTTCCCTGCCCTAAAAAGATGATGCAAAGAAATACATAGTGCAGAACAAAATGACTATTTTGTGGTTTAGCCTTCCTACTTTCAGACGCGGCACTGTCCTACAAGCAACTAAGATCAAGTTTGCTACACTGAAATGCAGAAGCACACCTGCGCGGCAGGCAGGAGAGCGTCCGCCTTGGCTGCCATGCATGGCAGAAGCGAGTTCAAGCGCAGTTGTGCGCCCTATCTTGTTGCAAGGCGCTACTATCTTTCCAGCCCGCCGTCAGCCGCCCCGCCAGCCCGTTCGCTGCGGTGAAAGCCAGCGTTGCATAGACCGCATTAACCGAGACCCTACATGCCCAGCCAAGATGAGATTTTGAAAGCCAAAATTTTGGTCGTTGACGATTCACCCGACAATGTCGACCTGATGCTGGAAATCCTGCGCGATGCCGGCTACACCAATGTCACGGCTACCATGCGTCCGGCCCAGGTCTGCCCCCTGCACCGGGAACATTGCTACGACTTGATCTTGCTGGATCTGCAAATGCCGGAACTCAATGGTTTCCAGGTCATGAAAGGCTTGAAGGAAATCGAGCATGGCGGCTACCTGCCCGTGCTGGCCCTGACGGCGCAGCCCAGCTTCAAGATCGCCGCCCTGGAAGCGGGCGCGCGCGACTTCATCAGCAAGCCGTTCGACCTGATGGAAGTCCACAAGCGCATCCACAACATGCTGGAAGTGCGCCTGCTGTACAAGGAACTGGCCCAATACAGCAAGCAGCAGCAGGAACTGGCCCTGCACGATCCCCTGACGGGCTTGCCGAACCGGCGCCTGCTGGAAGACCGCATCGAGCACACCCTGCAGCAATCGGCCCGCAGCCGCGGCAAGTCGGCCATCCTGTACCTGGACCTGGATGGCTTCAAGGCCATCAACGACAGCTACGGCCACGGCTATGGCGATGAAATCCTGAAAATGGTGGCGGCCCGCCTGGTGGGCGCTTCGCGCAAGGAAGACACGGTGGCGCGCATCGGCGGCGACGAATTCGTCATCGTGCTGGGCAACCTGGCCGGCAAGGGCGACGCGCGCGAACCGGCGGCCAAGCTGATCGAAGTCATTTCCGAACCGTACTTCATCAACGACCTGACGTTGCGCCTGTCGACCAGCATCGGCATCGCCATCTACCCGGACGACGCCAGCACCGTCGAATCCCTGCTGGGCGCGGCCGACACGGCCCTGTATGAAGCCAAGCGCGCCGGCAAGAACCGCTTTTGCTGCTCGCCCCACGAAGTGATGGCGTCGCAGGTGAACATGCAGAAAAGCAGCATCCCCTCGATCGCCTGACGTTACGGCGCGCGGCACGTGAAAAAACCGGCAAGCCATCGGGGCAAGCCGGTTTTTTTATGGCCGGGATACCTTACTTTTTGCCAGCCGTCACTTCATGCTGGCCCGCATGCTGGTGGTCCGTCTGCGCATTGACGGTTTCCGGCGGCACTTCGATGCGCGTGATGCCGGCATCGACGGAAATCGGGTCGCTGGCGGGAAAGGTCATTTCCACGGCGTCATCGAGCAATTCTTCCTTGGCCCGCTCTTCGCCGCTCATGCCCTCTTCATCGGCCAGGATGGCCAGCGCACTGGCCCATTTGACGAAATTGAGGTTGGACAGTTCGCGCACGGTGGTCACGCCGAACGCCTGCTGCAAGGCCTTGGCATCCTTCGCGCTGACGCCGCGCAAGGCGCTGATGGGGGCATTGACGATGTCGCGGAAGCTTTTGTCGAGGTATTCCTTGTCGACGATGGTATCGATATTCATGGCATGTCCTTTCGTTTCAATAAGCGGGCCGGTGCTGCGCCCTGCGCCGCGGGGCGGCTATGCTGCACGGGAGAATGCATGGCCCCACTATGGCAGCGCGCGCGATTTCGGTATGTGCGCAGCCGTACGTAACGGCGGGAACGGTTACGCCATGATGCAAACGATAACAATGCCCATAACACAATAATGATGGGAGGAGATTAAAATTGCCGAAAAGACAGAAATTTTCCATCCATGCGCCTTGCGATGAAATCCTCATGTATGATCCACCACTGGAATTTTGGTCCTTACTTTTCACCATACACGGGGCGCTATGTCCGCACAAACAGATCCGAACAAGGAAGCGGCCCAGGCCGATGCGGAACGCGCCGCCGATCTCAGCGAGTTGCTGGGTCACGTCAATACCAGCTGGGACAATGAACGGCGCGCCCTGTCGCGCCAGCTGCACGACAGCCTCGGCTCCTCGCTGACGGCGCTGACCATGCATTTGTCGCTGCTGACGCAAAAGATGCCGCAGGAAGCGGCCTTGCTCGACCGTGCGGCGACCATGAAGCAATTGCTGCTCAATGTGATCGAAACCAACCGCCAGATGCAGATGAAGCTGTGGAACGACAAGCTGGAGTTTCTGGGCGTCAATGTGGCGCTGGGCGAGCTGGCCGCGCAATTTGCCGAACAGCACAAGATCACCGTGCGCTGCAGCCTGCCCGACGATGAACTGATTTGCCCGCGCAACGTGGGCGTGGCCCTGCTGCGCACCCTGGAAGAGGCGCTCAGCAACATCGCCACGCACGCCAACGCCACGGAAGTGGACATCATCATCGACGACAACGATGAAGCGCTGATGATGACCGTCAAGGATAACGGCAAAGGCCTGCCCGCCAGGGAAGCCGTGGAAATGAGCAAGCACGGCTTGCGCTCCGTGCGCGAACGCGTGCACTACCTGGGCGGCAGCCTGAACCTGACGGCCAATCCGCAAGGCGGTACGGCCCTGAGCGTCGTCTTGCCGCGTATTACGCCAAAAGAATAATCTCCCGCGGCGGGCGCCCTGCCCGCCTCAGCGGGGCAACGGCATGCCCTCTGCCGGCCACAGCAGGTGCGCCCCCAGCACGTCGCGGCGCGCGCCATGTGCGTCCAGCTTGGCGCGATTGCCTTCCAGCACCTGCAAAAAATGCACGACACGCAGCACATCCGTCAATTGCGCCGCCAGCGCGGCATCGGCCGGAGAACCCGCCTGCCGCCATCCCAGCACCAGCAGGGTTTGCCAAATGTCGGGCAATGCCGCGCGCCAGCCGGCCGAGGCGAGGAAGGCGCCGACAGGCTGGCCCAGCCGCCCGCTGGCCCGCGCCAGCAATTCCTCGCGCGCCAGCTCGCCGGGCCAGCCTTCGATCTCGGCGCGCCACAGGGGGAAGGTGGCGAGCGGCGCCGGCAACGCGTCCAGGCTGCTGATGAAGCGGGCCTTGCCATAGCCATCCGTGCGGAAACGGACCACTTGCCGCAGGCTTTCCTCGGCTTCCCCCCTGGCCCTGCAGGCCAGCAGCAGCTGGTAGAAATCGAGCTGCTCCGGGTCCAGGCCCAGGCTGTTCAAGCTGATGTAGCGATAGTCGGACTGGTCCGGCCTGGCGGCGCCGTGCGGCTGCGTGGAAGTGTCGTGCATGGTGGTCCTTGGCGTAAGGGTGGTGAGGGACGGCATCTTTCCCGAGTATAAAGTGTTTGCCGTGCGCGGCCCAGCATCGGCTACACTGGGCAAGCGCGCCGCCGGCGCGCCCTGGTGACCGCCAACACATCGCAACGACAGGAGACGGCATGCAACGACTCGCAACTACCTTGCTGGCAGCGCTGCTGGCCATGGGCGCCGCCCAGGCCGCGGAAAAAACCGTGCCGCCGCCGGAAACCGTGGACAAGCTGGCCTGGCTGGCCGGCTGCTGGAACGTCGACGGCGCCGAACCTGGCTCAGGGGAACAATGGAGCACGGCCGCCGGCGGCACCATCCTGGGCACCAGCCGCACCGTCAAGGGCGGCAAGACGACGGCCTTTGAATTCGTGCAGATCCGCCTGACCGACCCGGGCCAGTTGGCCTACGTCGTGCAGCCGTCGGGCCAGCCGCCCGTCATCTTCAACCTGCTGCGCCAGGACAAGCCGAATGAATTCATCTTCGCCAACCTGGACAACGACTTTCCGAGCCGCATCATCTACCGCCGCGACAGCGAGCGCATCCTGCATGCCAGCATCGTTGGCACCCTGAAGGGCAAGTTCACCACCATCGACTTTCCCATGACGCGGGGCCGCTGCGAAGCGGCGCCTGTGGCGCGCAGCAAATAAAAAGGCTCTGTCATCGGCAAGTAGGGGCAATGCCGGAATCTTCCGTTGGCTGTGCTGTCTGACTCTGCATATTCACAATGCAGGGAGCCGATCATGCAGCCAGCCGAATGGATCCGTTTTATCGCCCAGTTTGCTCGCCTGAACCGGCGCCAGCGGCAGGCAGGCATGGCCTTACTGCGTGGCAACGTACCGCACGACGCGACTGTCGCGCTGCTGGAAAGCGTGGCGCAGCAGCGTTTGGCCTGCCCCGCCTGCCACGCGCATCACCTGCACCGGCATGGCCAGGCGCACGGCTTGCAGCGCTACCGCTGCGTGCCTTGTGGGCGCACCTTCAACGCCTTGACGGGCACGCCGCTGGCCCGCTTGCGCCATAAATCGTTGTGGATTGAATATGCCGCTTGCCTGCTCGATTCCAGATCGGTGCGCCAGGCAGCCAGCCAATTGGGCGTGCACCGCAACACCACGTTTCGCTGGCGCCACCGTTTTCTCAGCGTCCCCAGGACGGATCGGCCGCATGGCCTGCATGGCATCGCCGAGGCCGACGAGTTATACGTGCTGGAGTCGGAAAAGGGATCCAGGCAGATGACGCGTCCGGCCCGCCGCCGGGGCGGCCATGCCCGCCAGCGCGGCATTTCCAATGAACAGGTCTGCATCCTGGTGGCGCGCGACCGCACAGGCCAGACCCTCGACTTCGTCACGGGCAAGGGAGCCTTGACGAAGGCACAGCTGCACCGCTGCTTGCTGCCCGTCATCGACAAGGATGTCCTGCTGGTAACGGATGATCATGCCGCCTACCGGGCGTTTGCCAGGGAAGCGGGTATCAGCCACCAGGCCGTCAACTTGCGCGCCGGCATCCGTATCCAGGGCGCCGCACATGTGCAGAACGTCAATGCGTATCACAGTCGTCTGCGGGACTGGCTACGGCCCTTTCACGGCGTGGCTACGCGCTACCTGCCCAATTACCTGGGCTGGCGCTGGATACTCGACGCCAGGCGCATCCGCTCACCAGAAACATTATTGAAAGCAACGCTGGGAGCATTCCCACATTTGACGGTGACATAGCCAATAAAAAAAGGGCCTCGCGGCCCTTTTCTACGTTGATACGCATGGTTTAATGCAGCTTGACCTGCGGCGTGCTGCGCTTGATCAGGAAGCGGCCCATGGCCATGACGGCCGTGCGTACGCTGCCCAGCACGGCATTATGGTGCATCAGGTGCAGGCTCACATACATCATGCGCGCGACAAAGCCTTCGACGAACCAGCTCAAGCCCTTCAGGGAACCCATCAGGGTGCCCACCGACGTGGTGCGGCCGAACGATACGAGCGAACCGTAGTCCAGGTATTCATACGGCTTCGTTTGCGGCGGCTTGCCCTTCGCTTGCAGCAGAAAGGTTTTCAGCAGGTAATCGGCTTGCTGGTGGGCAGCCTGGGCGCGCGGCGGCACCAGCTTGCCGTCCGGCCCCGCGCAGGCGGCACAGTCGCCCAGCGCAAAGATATTCGCGTGGCCCTGCACATTGAGCATGCCCGTCACTTCCAGCTGGCCGGCGCGGTTGGTCGGCAAGCCCAGGGTGGACAAGAATTCCGGCGCGCGAATGCCGGCCGCCCACACGCAGATGTCGGCCGCATAGCTGGTGCCGCTGGCCACCGTCACCTTGTCGGCCTCGATGGTGGTGACGCGCGTATCGGTCACCACGGTGATGCCATGCTGGTACAGCAGCTTCGAGGCGGCGATGGACACGCGCTCGGGCAGCGGCGCCAGGATGCGCGGCGCCCCTTCGAGCAGGGTGATGCGCACATCCTTGATGGCGTTGAGATTCTGGAAACCGTACGCGGCATACACGCCGCTCGCTTCGCGCAACTCGGCCGCCAGTTCCACGCCCGTGGCGCCGCCGCCGATGATGACGATGTCGACGCCCGGATGGCCCGCGTCGCCCTGGCGCTGCTCGGCCATGGCCAGCAGCTTGAGCAGGGTCAGACGGAAACGTTCGGCGTCTTCCGTGGCATTCAGGGAAATCGTGTTTTCCTTGGCGCCGGGCACGCCGAAGTAATTCGAGGTGCTGCCCACGGCCAGCACCAGCTGGTCGTAGCTGACCTGGCGCTGCGGCAGCAGCAGCTCATCCTTGTCGGTGGCGATGGCGCCCACGGTGAGGCTGTTCGAGCCTGCGTCGAGCGCGATCAGGGGTCCGTAGACATAGGTGAAACCATTGTCATGCGCGAGCATCTGGTACGACAGGCCCTCCTGGTGTATGTCCAGGGTGCCGGCCGCCACTTCATGCAGCGACGGCTTCCAGATATGGTACAGGCGGCTGTCGACCAGGGTCACCTGGCCGGCGCCGAGCTTGCGGCTGAGTTTGCAGGCCAGCTCCAGGCCGCCTGCGCCGCCACCTACGATAACGATTTTACTATGCAAAGATCCTCCTGCTTGCGTGTTTAGTCCCTGCGCCCGTTGCCGTTGCCATTGCCGTTGCCATGACCCCTGCCCGGATTGTCGTCATGCTTGTCGCGCTTGCCTTCGTGCTTGTCGCGCTTGTCATCATGCTTGTCAAAGTGCTTGTCATGCTTGTCGTCATGACGGCCGCGGTCGCCGTAATCGGGACGACCATGGTCGCCATGCTGCTGGCGGTAACGGGGCACATACTGGTTGTTATACCAACTATCTTGGACGAAATATACCTCTTGGTTACAGGCATTATACTTGCGGCAGTGCTTGGACCAGTTTTTCGCATGGCCGGGCGGCACGCGCAAATAGATGGGACGGGCCGAATAGTATTGGGGGCGCTGCACGATGACGGGCTGGGCGTAGATCAATTGGGGCGCGGGATAGTCGCCAATGTCGAGGCGTCCGTAAAAGCCTGGCTGGCCCACGGTGACGGAAACGCCCACCTGGGCAACAGCGGCGGTGGCGGCCGACAGCAAGGCGGCGGCGAGAATCAGGGTTTTCATGGGGACACTCCTTTTATCAGTTATGTCTCCATTGTAGACCTTGTGCATCAACTGGTTTGTTCGCAAGGACACATAGGGATGGCCGTGGCAAACTCACCACAGCTTGCCCAAAGGCACGACCAAGCCGCTGAACAGCGACCAGTCCGGCGATGCCGCCGTCAAGCCGCGCGCCATGCCGATATCGATGGCCAGCCGCGGCGTGGGGCTGTAAGTGGCCGCCAGCAGCAGCTGCGCCGTGGCCGGCGCGCCGCGCAGGCGCGTGCCCGACACTTCCGCCGTGGCGCCCCAGCGCGCGCTGACGGGCGTGGAAAAGGACGCCGCCCAGCCCGTTTGCACCGTGCCCGTGCCAGGGTCGGCAGCCCCCAGGCGCGTGGCGTTCAGGTTGGCGTCCATGTGCACGGCGCCCAGGTCGCGGCTGAAAATGCCGTTCAGCGACACGTCGCTCTTGCCGCTGCCGATGCTGTCCTTGGCCGTCGGCAACTTCCAGCCCAGTTCCAGGCCCAGCGCCGTGGCGCTGTCGAGCACGAAGGCGCGCTTGAGCACGACGGTCGTGTCGCCCACGCCCGTTTCGCGGCGCCCCGTGTCATCGCGCGCGCGCACGATACCCTCGCCTTCGAGCAACACGCCCCATTCGGGCGTGAACGCCAGTTTGAACGTGTACGGCAGGCTGGCGCGGCGCGTGCCGTCCGTTTTCGACAGCAGGCCGCCGGCTTCGAATTCCAGCTGGCCCGGCACGGGCAGTTGGGCGGGACTGGCCACGGAAGGCCGGTAAGGCAGGACGGGGTCGCCGTCCTGCGCCTGCGCCAGGGGCGCCAGGGACGACAACAGTAAAGAAAGACACAACAGCGGCAGAGAGGAAGACGGCATGGGAAACCCGGAAGTGGCAAACGCGCAATACCGACAGCCTACCACCAAGCCCATGCGTCCGTGGCACGCGATCAAGCCAGGCGCCGCACGCCCTGCCTGACGGCCGGCGCCGGCCGGCGCAGCGGCGTGACATTGCTGGCCGGCGCCACGGCCAGTTGTTGCGCCTGAGCATGCAGGCGGAACACGCCCACCAGTTCCGTCAAGGTCTGCGCCTGGTCCTGCAGCGACTCGGCAGCGGCCGCCGCCTCTTCCACCAGAGCCGCATTCTGCTGCGTCACCTGGTCCATTTGCAGCACGGCCTGGTTGACTTGCTCGATGCCGGCGCTTTGCTCGGCGCTGGCGGCCGTGATTTCCTGCATGATGTCGGCCACCTGGCGCACGCTGGCGACCACTTCGTCCATCGTCCTGCCCGCGTCATGCACGAGTTTGGAGCCGATTTCCACCTGCTCGACGGAGTCGCCGATCAGGGTCTTGATTTCCTTGGCGGCGCTGGCGGAGCGCTGCGCCAGGTTGCGCACTTCGGACGCCACGACGGCGAAGCCGCGCCCCTCCTCGCCCGCCCGAGCCGCCTCCACGGCCGCGTTCAAGGCCAGGATATTGGTCTGGAAAGCAATGCTGTCGATGACGCTGATGATGTCGACGATCTTGCGCGAGGACGCATTGATCGATTCCATCGTCTGCACCACCTGCCCCACCACGGCGCCGCCCTTGCCGGCCACCTCGGAGGCGGCGCCGGCCAGCACATTGGCCTGGCGCGCATTGTCCGCATTCTGGCGCACGGCCGACGTCAGTTCTTCCATCGAGGACGCCGTTTCTTCCAGCGAGCTGGCCTGCTCTTCCGTGCGGGAAGACAAGTCGAGATTGCCCTGGGCGATTTCGCCGGACGCCGTATTGATGGTGTCCGTGCCCGAGCGCACCTGACTGACGATGCCCACCAGCTTGTCGCGCATGGTTTTCATGGCAAACAGCAAGCTGGTGCTGTCGTGGCTGGCCGTGCGGATATCCACGGTAAGGTCGCCCTCGGCAATGGCGCCCGCGATCTTGACGGCATACGCCGGTTCGCCGCCCAGCTGGCGCGTCAGTCCGCGCGTGATCAGCGCCCCCAGCGCCAGGCCGGCCGCCACGCTGCCCAGCACCAGCGCAATCATGAAGCTGCGGCTGGCCTGGTACACGCCGGACGCCTGCACGGCCGCCGCCTTGGCGCGCTCTTCTTTCTGCAGCGACAGCTTGTCCAGCACACCGTCGAGTTCATCGGCATGCAGGCGCGTCTTGTTGAGCAGATCCGTCAGCTGCGCGCTGCGCTGGGCCAGCGGCTCGGCCGCGGCCAAGGCCAGCGCCTGCTGCATGGTGGCAATATATTCCGCTTCGACAGCGGCAAAGCGGGCAAACAGCTCCTTGGCGGCCGGCGTGACGAACAGCGGTTCCGCCTTGGCCAGATAGCTTTTATTCATGTCGAGGAATTTGGCGATGTCCGCCTGGCGCGTGGCGCGCTCCTCGGCGGTCGTGGCCAGCAAGAAATTACTACGGGCGCGGCCCACCTTGATCAGGGCGATATTGGCTTCCTTAATGTACGACAGGCCCAGCAATTCGCTGTGGTACATCTGCCCTGCCATGGTATCGATCTTGCCCATGTTGAAGATACCGATGCCGGCCACGATAGCCCCCATCAGCGCGACACAGAAAAATGCCGCCAACAAGCGCGTTCCCACCTTCATCCGGTTCAACATGATTTCTCCCGTAGACTGGCCGATACTCGATGTAACTGGAGCGTACTGGCTTGAATATAAAGAAAAAACAGGGAAAAAAATGCTCGGATTGTCACCAAACAACAATTCCTTGATATACAGCAACATACGCAACGGCTTGCCGTGCTAGGCAAGCCGCGCGCTGATTTCAGGGAATGCGGAGGAATTAGTGCCCGCTGTGGCCGGCCGGCTTGCGCACCGTCATTTCCACACTTCCCTTGGCCGCCGCTTTGCCCGCGCCCTGGCCCCGCACGGGTTCCGGCAAGGCGCCCGTCCATTCATACGCCACGCTGCCGGCCGGGTGCTTGTACCAGCCCGGATCGCGGTAGTCGCCCGGCTTCTGGTCCTTGCGCACCTTCACCGTGGTAAACATGCCGCCCATGCCGATGGCGCCGAACGGGCCGTCGCCCGCCATCATCGGCAAGGTATTGTCGGGGATCGGCATCTGCATTTCGCCCATGTCGGCCATGCCCCGTTCGCCCATCACCATGTAGCCGGGCACGAGCTGGTTGATCTTCGCCGCCACGCCCTGGTGGTCGACGCCGATCATGGTGGGCACGTCATGTCCCATGGCATTCATCGTGTGGTGCGACTTGTGGCAGTGAAACGCCCAGTCGCCCAGGTCCGTGGCCGTGAACTCCACGGCGCGCATCTGGCCCACGGCGATATCCGTCGTTACTTCGGGCCAGCGCGATTCGGGGCGTGTCCAGCCGCCGTCCGTGCCCGTCACCTCGAATTCATGGCCATGCATGTGGATCGGGTGGTTGGTCATGGTGAGATTGCCTACGCGCACGCGCACCTTGTCGCCCTGGCGCACCACCATGGGGTCGATGCCGGGGAAGACGCGGCTGTTGAAGGTGAACAGATTGAAATCCGTCATGGTCATGATCTTGGGCGTGTAGCTGCCCGGATCGATGTCGTAGTTGCTGAGCAAGAAGACGAAATCGCGGTCCACCTTCATGAAATTCGGGTCTTTCGGATGCGTGACCCAGAAACCCATCATGCCCATGGCCATCTGCGTCATTTCATCGGCATGCGGGTGGTACATGAAGGTGCCGGGGCGCTTGGCCACGAATTCGTACACGAAGGTCTTGCCGGGAGGAATGCCCGCCTGGGTCAGGCCCGTGACGCCATCCATGCCGTTCGGCAAGCGCTGGCCATGCCAGTGCACGCTGGTGTGTTCCGGCAATTTGTTGGTGACAAAGATGCGCACCCGGTCGCCCTCCACCACTTCGATGGTGGGACCGGGCGACTGGCCGTTGTAACCCCACAGATTGGCCATCATGCCGGGCGCCAGTTCGCGCACGACGGGTTCGGCTACCAGGTGAAATTCCTTGACGTTGTTGTTCATGCGCCAAGGCAGGGACCAGCCATTCAGGGTGACGACGGGGTTGTACGGCCGCCCGTTCGGCGGCGGTGGCGGCGCTTTCGTGTCCGCGCCGGCCATGCTGACGGCTTCCGGCAACGAGGCCGCACCCACGCGGCTGACGGCCGCGGCACTGAGGGCGACAGCGCCCGCATTCATGAAAAAGTTTCTACGTGTAATCATCATTATTCCTTTGCCGCAGTTGCCGCACCTGGGCCGCTGCCATTGATGGCCGATTGCAATGCCGTTTGGGCGATCCAGAAATCGCGCTGGGTTTCGATGGCGCCGTTGACGCTGGCGACTTGCTCGCGCGCGTCGGCCAGCAGTTCGAACACGCTGGCCAGCATGCCGTTGTAGCGCAGCAGCACTTCATGCGAAATGGTCTTGCGCAGCGGCACGACTTCATCGCGGTAGTGGCGCGCCAGGTCGTAGGCCGTGCGGTAGCTGGAATACGCTTCGCGCACTTCCGAGCGGGCCCGCACCGCCGTGCCCGCCGTGCGCTGCAGCGACTGCTCGTACAGCGCCTGCGCCCGGGCGTCGCGCGCCGTGCCCCAGTCGAACAGGGGCAGTTCCAGCGACACCTCGTAGCCGTTTTCGCGCGGCGCCTCGCTCGTGCTCTTGTTGGTATAGCCCACGTCGAGCACATTGACGAACCCCGTCACCTTGGACAGGCCCAGCGCGCTGGCCGTGGCGTGCGCGTCGAGTTTCGCTCTTTGCACGTCGAGGCGCTGCTCCATGGCCTGCGCCTCGATATTGCCCGCATCAACAGCCTGGGCCGGCAAATCGGGCAGGCGCGACGGTAAAGTAAAGCTGGTCTGCCTGCCCCACAGTCCCAGCAAGCGCGTCAGGTGCTCGCGCGTGGCCGTGGCCTGGTGGCGCGCGCGGGCCAGGTCGCCGACGGCGTCCGCGTAGAACACTTGCTGGCGCGCCTGGTCCAGGCGGCTCCAGTTGCCCGCCTGCTGCAAGCGCGTGGCCAGTTCGGCACCCGCCTCGGCCGACACGAGCGCCCGCTGCATGAACGCTTCCGTCTGCACGGCAGCCACGGCATGGAAGTAGGCGCGGCGCGTATCGGCCGCCAACTGCACGGCGCTGCTGGCGGCCTGCAGCTTGGCTTGCTCGAAACGGCCCCGCTCGATGTTCACGCGCATCGGCATCGTCAGCAAGCCAGCCAGGTCGAAGCTGACGCCGCGGTCGATTTCATTGCCGTGGCTGCCGTGCGAGCGGCCGAACGACAGGCCCGGGTTGCGCAAGCGCCCCGCCTGCACCAGGTCCGCCTCGGACGCACCCAGCTGGGCCAGCGCCACCTTCATGTCCTGGTTGTTCATCAGGGCGATGCGCACGGCGCTGTCCGCGTCCAGGGGCTGGGCCAGCAGCTGCGCCAGCTTGGCTTCGCCGCCCTCGCCGGCCAGCGCCGCAGGGGCGCCCGTGCGGGCGTCGGCCAGCGCGGACACCGTCTGCATGCCGCCATCCTGGCTGAAGCTGGCGCAGCCGCCCAGCAGCAGGACGGCCGCCAGCGCCAGCGGCGTCAAACAGGTTGATTTGGTAAAACGGGCCATGTCAGTGTCCTTCATGCTGGTGTTGCGGGGCGGGCTTGTCCGCCGGCTTGGGCTGGACGTGGTCCATCGGCATGGCATGACCTTCCATCTTGTGGCCTTGCATCTTGTGGCCTTCCATCTTCATCATGCCCATGTGGCCGCCGGCCTTGCCGACCTTGTCGTTGGCGGCGCGCCAGGCCTGGTCGGGCGTGGCTTCGTCGTCGGCGGCGGGACGGTAGCCCGAGAAAGCGGAGCGGAAGGTGGTGGCCGGCACGGCCGCTTGCGCCTCTTGCGGGGCGGATGGGCTTGGCATTGCGGCGGCCGGACTAGCGGCACTGGCGGCCAGCGCGGGCAATGCAACGCCGGCGGCCAGCGCAAGGCTGAACAGGTATTTCATGGTATTCCTCGAATGACGGGGGATGGCGCGGCGGGCGCGCAGGTGGAACGGGGGGCGCGGCCAGCACGGCCAGGATGGACGTGCAGCGGCCGCACCGCCTGGTTCACGGGCGGTCAGGCGGAGCGCGTGCTTCTCGGGGGGCGTTCCAGGCCGGACGGGATATGCCCGGCGAACAGGGAATCGGGCGCCAGCGCCGGAGGCGGCGCGCGCAGGGTCAAGGCGTGCAAGGCAGGCATGCCGGGCGGCGCCGTGGCGCCCACGGTGCAGGCGCCATGGTTGCTGCAATCGTGGCCATGGTGCGTGGCGCCGCCATCGTCCATGGCCATCTTCATCGGCTGATCCGGCATGGCCATGTCGGCCATGTCGCCCATGTCATGGCATTGGGGCGTTTGCGCCTGGGCGGGCGCGTGCACGGCCGCGACGGCGACCGCCAGCTCGTCCACGCAGCAGCTGCGCATGGCCGACGCAAAGCCCTGCAAGGGCAGCGTGACGGCCAGCAGCCAGAGCAGCGAGCGGGCGAGAAAGCGGAAAAAGGCACGGTTCATGGCACGACTATAAACCTTCCCACATGAGGAAGGTCAAGCCCCATTTGCCATCCGCTCAATGCGTGAGCCAGATCACGTACGCGCCGTAATAGCCTTCCCCCTCGAACACGGCATGGCCGTCGGCAAACGACACGGTGTGCACTTGATTGACGGTGAAATAGGCGCGCCGGTCGGCCGTCTCCACATCGCCCCAATAGCGGGCATCGGGAGAACGGTAGCCGCTGGCGCGGCCGATGGCCGTCATCAGGTCGAAAATCATGAAGTCGTACAGCATCCCGGCCAGCAGGGGCCGGTGGTCCGCCAGCATGGCCGTGATGTCGGGGTAGCCGGCCTGCTGCAATTCGGGCAAGTCGCTTTCCTCGTACTGCAAGTCGTCTTCGCGGCAAGTCCGGAGAAAACGGTTGAACGGCTCGTCCAGCAGGCTCGCCAAGGCCGTTTCCGGCACGCTCAGGCGGAACGGGCGCAGCGGCAACTCGCTGCGCTGGCCATAATTGAGTTCGCGGCAGCCGAGCAAGGCCAGTGCGTGCGGCCGTCCATCGACGTCGCAGCGGATGCCAGGCTCTTGCTCAAACGTCATCAGTATCCATCCCTGCCATGCCAGCCGCCTTCCTTATGCATTCAAGGGCCACATGGTAAGCGCTGGCGGGCAAACGGGACAGGCTCAGATGCAACAGAAAACAGGGGATCAGTTCATGCCGTACGGCAATACCGTCAGGCGGGCTCCGTGATGCCCACGCAGTTGCGGCCGTTTTCCTTGGCCACGTACAGGGCCGCATCGGCAGCCAGCAGCACGGCATCCGTGCTGCGCTCCCCGTGCCCGTGCGACGACGAGACCACGCCCAGCGAAACCGTGATGGCGCCCGCGCCGGGAATCACGGCGGTGGCCACCTTGGCGCGCAGGCGCTCGGCCACCTGCATGGCCACGTCGAGGTCGGCGTCGGGCAGCAGCATGATGAATTCATCGCCGCCATTGCGGCACAGCACGTCGGCATCGCGCGAGCAGGCGCGCATCAGCTGCGCCAGGCGCAGGATGACGTCGTCGCCCACGGCATGGCCCCAGCGGTCGTTGACTTGCTTGAAGTGATCGATATCGATGGCGATGACGGAAAACGGCCGCGCCTGCGCCTGCCAATCGTCCAGCGCCGCCGCCATGCCGCGCCGGTTCGACAGGCCGGTCAGCGGGTCCGTCTGCACGTCCGTCTTCAGCTTGCCGATCTTGGTCTGCAGCAGCGCCAGGCCCTTCAGCAGGGCTTTCTTGATCTGCGCCGCTTCCACATACCAGGAGCGGATGGCGGCGATGTGCTCGGCCGTGCCGGGCGCGTCCATGCGCCGCGCGCCCTCGGCCAGCTGCACCAGGGGCCGCGAAATCAGGCTGGCCAGCCACCAGATGAATGGCAGGCTCAACAAGGCGATGGGCAGCGAGTGCCACACCGTATCGGCCATCAGCTGGTTCAGCGGGGCCAGGGTCATGGCCGTCGGCCGCTGCGCCACGATGCCCCAGCCCGTCGACGGCATGACGGCATAGCCGGCCAGCATGTCCACGCCCAGGCTGTTGTACATGCGCCGGTTGCCACCGCCCTGCTGCGCGATGATGGCGTCGATCACTTCATTGCGGCCCGCCAGGTCGCCCAGGCGGTCCGGGTCCGGGTGGTACAGCAGGCGCCGCTTCTGGTCCACCACGTACAGGTAGGAACCGTCGCGGTAATAATGCTGGCCCAGCATGGTGTACAGGATGTTTTTCTGTTTCAGGTAGATGCTGCCGCCCACATAACCGAGATAGCGGCCATCCTTGCCCACGATGGGGTGCGAAATGAAGACCACCAGGTTGCCGGCCGACGAGACGTAGGGCTGCGTCACCAGCGGGCGCCGCTCGCGCAGCGCCTGCACGGCGCCGGCCGAATCGAGCGTGCGGTGCTTGAGGGCCAGCGTTTCCGGCGACACGCCCAGCACCTTGCCCTGGGCATCGACGATGAGCACGGAATTGAAGCTGTTCGTCTGCAGGCGCAGGCGCTGCGCCTCGCCCGTCAGCCAGGCGTCGTCGTCCATGCGCGACGGCAGGCCGCCCGCGCTGTAGGCCAGCTGCTGGCGCGCCGACTGCAGGAAATCCTCGGCCGTGCTGGCCAGCTTGCTCGCATACGCATGGTTTGCTTCCAGCGTGGTATCGATCAGCAGCTGGCGCTGCACGCTGTAGCTGGCATAAAAGGTATTGGCCAGGGACACCAGGGCGCTGGCAAAGGCCACGAGCACGATCAAGCGGCGCAAATTCATGCGCAGAACAGGTTTAGTCCACATGGAGTCGGCAAAAAATTGGGAAAGTATTGCGCTAAAGAAAGGGCGCATTATACCGAGACACCCGTGCCAATATTGAAATCTTGGCATCAATGGTCAAAGAATGTGTACAAGCGGCAACGCAGGGCGCTGCCGCCTTGACCTGCATCAAGCGTGGATGGCGTGCTTCCTGACCCAGTCCACATAGCGCTGCATCCAGCCCTGGAAGAAGCCCAGGCTGGCCGGGCCGATGCCGCCATGCTCGTCGAACAAGCCTTCCTTGGCCTGGATAAACATTTCAGGCTGCCCCAGCAGCGGCACGTCCAGGTAGGCCAGCACATTGCGCAAATGCTGCTGTGCCAGGGCCGTGCCCGTGGCGCCCACGGAAACGCCGAGCACGGCGCCCGGCTTGCCGCCCCACACGCTCTGGCCGTACGGACGCGAGCCGTGGTCGAGGGCGTTTTTCAGCACGCCGGGAATCGAGCGGTTGTATTCGGGCGTCAGGAACAGCAAGGCTTGCGCGTCGGAAATCTCCGTTTTCAGGCGCAGCACCTGCGCGGCCTGCGCGCCATCGTCGTCCTGGTTGTACAGCGGCAGGTCGCCGATTTCGATGTGCTTGAAGGAAAACTCGGGCGGCGCCAGCTTGACGAGCGCATCGGCCAGCTTGCGGTTGAAGGAATCCTTGCGCAGGCTGCCGACGATGATTGCAACGTTATATTGACTCATAGATATCCCCGATGATGGTGAAAAAATAGCCCTGGAGTGAACTTCACTGCAGGACTATCTTGCCACACAATCATCGGGTTTGCGCTGCTTAGCGTGCGCCGCCAGCCAGGCCTTGATACTCGCGGTAATAGCGCCCGCCCAGGTTGGTCAGCACCTCGTAGCCGATGGTATTGGCCATGGCCGCCACGGCGTCGACCGGGTGTTCGGCGCAGATCAGGTCGACCAGGCTGCCCGGCGCCACGCGTTCCTGCGCAATGGCGCTCACGTCGAGCGTGATGGAATCCATCGAGATGGCGCCGATCTGCGGCACTTTCACGCCGTCGACAATGGCCAGGCCCTGGTTGCTCATGCTGCGCAGCCAGCCATCGGCATAGCCGACGGACACGGTGGCCACCTGGCGCGGCTCGCTGGCCGTGTAGCGGCGGCTGTAGCCCACGTGGTCGCCGGCGGCAATCGTGCGCGTCTGCATGACCTTGCCTTGCAGGCGCACGACCGAGCGCAGGGGATTGGGCTCGCCGCCCTGCGGCGCGATGCCGTACAGGGCCGCGCCGGGGCGCACCAGGTCGAAATGGTAGTCGGGCGACAGGAAGATGCCCGAGGAATTGGCCAGGCTGGCGCGGTACTGGGGCAAGCGGGCGCGGATGGCGACGAAACGGGCCAGCTGCTCGCGGTTCATGGGGTTGCTGCGCTCGTCGGCGCACGCCAGGTGGCTCATGATGTAGCGCACCTTGATGCCGTCGAGAAAGTGCTCATCGGCCAGCCAGCCATCGATTTCCTGCGGCGACAGGCCCATGCGCGACATGCCGCTGTCGACCTGCACGACGGCATTCAGGGTGGTGCCCAGCGCTTTTGCGTGGGCACGCCAGCCCGCCACCTGGGGCTCGCTGTTGAGCACTGGTGTCAGGCCATGGGCCGTGAATTCGCCTTCCGTGCCGACGGGCGGGCCGTGCAGCACGAAAATGTCCGCGTCCGGCGCCACGTGCGGGCGCAGGCTGATGCCCTCTTCCAGGTGGGCCACGAAGAAATGGCGGCACCCTTCTTCATACAGGGCCGCACCCACTTGCGCGGCACCGAGGCCATACGCGTCGGACTTCACCACGGCCGAGCAGGCGGCCGGATGCGCCTTGTCGCGCAGCAAGCGGTAGTTGGCGCGCACGGCATCCAGGTCCACCGTCAGGATGGCGCCGCTACGCTCTTTCAGAGGCATGCTGGCCCCCATCTCAAGCCACCGCGTGTTGCAGTTTGCCATTGCCCTGCGCGCCGCTGTAGCGGCTGACGGACAGGTCGTCGGCCAGGATGGCGGGCTTTTTCGACGACATCAGGTCGGCCAGCAATTGCGCGGAACCGCAGGACATGGTCCAGCCCAGGGTGCCGTGGCCCGTGTTGAGGAACAGGTTGCGCAGCGGCGTGCGGCCGACGATCGGCGTGCCGTCCGGCGTCATCGGGCGCAAGCCCGTCCAGAAGGTGGCCTCGGCCGTGTTGCCGCCGCCGGGGAACAGGTCGTTGACGACCATTTCCAGCGTTTCGCGGCGGCGCGGGTTCAGGTTCAGGTTGTAGCCGGCGATTTCCGCCATGCCGCCCACGCGGATGCGGTCGTCGAAACGGGTCACGGCGATCTTGTACGTTTCATCGAGGATGGTCGACACTGGCGCCTTGGCCGCGTTGACGATAGGCACGGTGATCGAATAGCCTTTCAGCGGGTACACGGGGATGTCGAGCAGCGGCTTCATGAAGCCCGTCGAGTAGGAGCCGAGCGCCACCACATAGGAATCGGCCTTGACGATTTCCGCGCCGCATTGCACGCCGGCGATTTCATCGCCCTGCGTCAGCAATGCATCGATGGAGACCCCATAGCGGAACTTCACGCCCAGCGCCACGGCCATTTCGGACAGGCGCGTGGTAAACAACTGGCAATCGCCCGTTTCATCGTTGGGCAGGCGCAAGCCGCCGAACAGCTTATCCTTGACCGCTTCGAGCGCCGGTTCCGCGCGCGACAGCTCGTCGCGCTGCAGCACTTCATATGGCACGCCCGCGTCCTTCAACACTTCGATATCCTTGGCGGCATCGTTGTATTGCTTTTCGGTGCGGAACAATTGCATCGTGCCTTGCTGGCGGCCCTCATAGGTGATGCCTGCCTCGGCGCGCAGCACCTTGAAGCAGTCGCGGCTGTACTCGGCCAGGCGCACCATGCGTTCCTTGTTCACGGCATACGCTTCCGGTGTGCAATTACGCAACATCTGCCACATCCATTTGAGCTGGGCGGCGCTGCCGTCGAGCGAGATGGCCAGGGGCGCGTGACGCTGCATCATCCACTTCACGGCTTTCAGCGGAATGCCGGGCGCAGCCCACGGCGAAGCGTAGCCGGGCGAGATCTGCCCCGCATTCGCGAAGCTGGTTTCCAGTGCCGGGCCCGGCTGGCGGTCGATGACGGTCACCTCATGTCCTGCCTTGGCCAGATAGTAAGCACTGGTGACGCCGATGACGCCGCTACCCAGAATCACAATACGCATAGTTTCCTCAATTATATTTATGGCTAGTGCCAGATTAACCGCTATCATATTGGGAAAGAGCCAGTATTTGTTCACGTATAAATCGAGATATTCAGCAATAAATCATGAGAATCCTTAAAGAATCGGCACGTGGCCTCGACAAGCTGGACCGCCACATCCTGCGCATCCTGCAACAGGATGGCCGCATCTCGATGAAAGACCTGGGCGAACAGGTGGGCCTGTCCATCACGCCCTGCATCGAACGGGTCAAGCGCATGGAGCGCGATGGCGTCATCACGGGCTACCACGCCAAGGTGAACCCGGCCGCGCTGGGCGCCAAGCTGCTCGTCTTTGTGGAGATTACGCTCAATCAAAAATCCGCGTCTGCCTTCGAGCAATTCCGCCGCGAAGTGCTGCAGATACCCGAGGTGCAGGAATGCCACCTGGTGTCGGGCGACTTCGATTACCTGATCAAGGCCCGCATCCATGAAATGGCCGAGTACCGCAAGCTGCTGGGCGACATGCTGCTGCAGCTGCCCGGTGCCGCGCAATCGAAAAGCTATGTGGTGATGGAAGAAATCAAGGAAACCCTGGCGCTGTCGACCGACGTCTTGCAGAACCGGTAAAAGTACCGGTTGCCGCTACCGACGGCACCGTTTTATGCGCCTTTGTATAATCTTGTAGCACATTCGCAGCGACACAAGCACACTCCTGCCATGACATCACGCCCGTCCCCTCTGAGATTGGAAGCAGTGATGCACACTGGGAGTCCATATGAACACATTGATAAAACTGGCAGCTTCCTGCCTCGCGGGCCTGGCCGTGGCCATGTGCACCGCCAGTGAATACAAGGTCAACCGCGCGCCGGACAATGGCGCCATCTATCAGAACATCAAGGTGGGCAAGACCACCCGCCTCGACCTCGACGCGGCCCTGGGCAACGCCACCGTCGTCAGCTTCGATCCCGGCTATGAAGTCTGGGTCTACAAGAACCAGCTGAAAACGCCCAGCGTGACGCGCCTGATCCCTCTGCTGGGCGAAAAAGGCACGCGCGAAGTGGCCGTCATGTTCGACCAGGCGGGCATCGTCAAGAAATTCCGGATACACGAGCCGCGCAAGTAGGCATGAATCGGCGCAGGCCGCGCCAGTGTGCGCCAGTGAACGGCCGCCGCCAGCCAGATGGCTATACTGTCTGCTGGCTACCGCCGCCCACCGCCCACTTATTCAGCAAGGAGTTTCCATGCGCCTGCCCCTGATCGCTCCGAAAGACCTGACACAAGAACAAAAGCCGCTGTACGACGATATGCGCAAAGGCATCACCAGCAATTTCAACGATTTCATCGCCGTGCGCGAAGACGGCGCCCTGATGGGGCCATGGAATCCGTGGCTGCACGAACCGGCCATCGGCAAGGCCATCTGGGACCTGACCCTGGCCATGACGGCCAACGCCACCTTGCCCGACAATGTGCGCCAGATTGCCATCCTCGTGGTAGGCGCGCGCTACAACGCGGCCTATGAAATCTACGCCCACATCGCCGTCGCGGAGCGCGAAGGCATGCCGGCCGAGCGCCTGGCCACGCTGGTGGCCGACGTCAAGCCCGCCGACCTGGATTCGCACGAGAGCATAGCCTACGACCTGGCCTATGCGCTCAGCCGCGGCGGCACCCTGCCCGAGCCGGTGTACCGGCTGGCGCTGGCCACGTTCGGCCAGCACGGCACCAACGAACTGATCTACCTGGTGGGCCTGTACGCGCTCGTCTCGACCACCTTGAACGGCTACAACGTGCCGGTACCGGAACGCGACTGAAGAACCTGGCCGGTGCCGCGCCCTATGCGATCCGGGCCGCCGCCGCGCTGGCCGCCCGCTGCGGCCGGTGCGCCACCGCGCATGCCAGCACGCCCGCCAGCAACAGGGCCGTCGCCGCAGCTTCCGCCGCGGTGGGCCAGCGCCGCTCCCACGCATAGCCGTACACCAGGGCAAACAGGAATTCAAAGACAATCATCTGCCCCATCAAGGTCAGCGGCAGCACGCGGCTGGCGTAGTTCCACAAGCCATTGCCGACGACTGAACACAGCAGCGCCACGCCCGTGACGAGGCCGGCAAACTGCAGCCATGCCGTGCCGCCATGCGCGGCCGGAGCGGCAAGCGCGACGGGAATCGCCAGCAGCAAGGCGGCGGCGCCCGTCACCACGCCCGTCAGCAGATTCCACTCCTGCGCCGACACCGCGCGCAAGCGCCCCAGCCAGCGGCTATTGCCGACGGCATACACCGTCCACGACAGCAGCGCCGCCAGCGCGCACAACAGTCCCAGCAGCGATGCATGGCCGGGATGCGCAAGCGACTGCCAGCTGATGCACAGCAAGCCGGCACCGCTGAGCACCAGCGAAGGGAGCAGCTTGCGCAGCGGCACGGCATCGCGGTCGCGGCTGCCGACCACGGTGACGACCAGCGGCAGCAGGCCGATCACCATCGACGTCATGGCCACCCCGCCCGTCTGCACGGCGCTGGCCAGCAGCACGTAATAGATGATATTGCCGGTCAGGCTGAGCCAGATCAAGCCCCGCCATTCGCGCCAGCCCAGGCTGCGCAGCAGGCGCCGCCACGACGGCGCCACCAGCACGGCCGCGATCAGGCCGTAGGCCAGGTAGCGGCCCACCGACAGTTCCAGCGGCTGGAACGCGGGCAGCAGCGCCGGCGCCAGGAACACCAGCCCCCACAGCGCGCCCGCAGCGATGCCGGCCAGCATGCCCAGCCGGGTCATATTCTTTTGCAACATAGTCAATCTCCTGAAAAGGAGATTGTGGCCGCTGGGGCGCGCCCGTTCTTGGCGCCATCTACTGCGTTTTTGACCTGTTCTCGCGACGTTGGCGCCGGTAGGCGGCCGGCGTGGCGTCGATGCTGTCGCGCATGGCCCGCGTCAGCGCGCTCTGCTCGGAAAAGCCGGCCGCCAGGGCAATCTCGGCAATGCTGACATCGCTTCCGGCGAGCAAGTCGCAGGCCCGCCTTATCCGCTGCTGTTGCAGCCAGGCATGCGGGCTCGTATCCATTTCTTCGCGGAACAGTGCATGCAGGCGGCTGACGCTGAGGTTGGCAAAGCGCGCCATCGATAGCGTCGACCAGGGCAAGCCAGGCTCGGCCTGCACGCGCGCCAGCAGCGCAGCCAGCCGCGAGCGGACCTGCGGCGGGGTCTGCAGCAAGGTGTCGAGCAGCAGCGGTGTCCAGCCGTGGATGACGGCTGGCGTCAGCGCCTGCTGCCCCTCCATGATGCCCAGGTATTCGATCAGCTTGCGGGCGCCCGGCCCCAGCGCCGCATACGGCCGCTCCAGCAAACGCCCCCAGCTGCCCTGCTCCACGGCCGCCGCATCCACGTCAACGATGATCGAGTGGTTGGCCACCCGGCTATGCTGGGCGTGCCAGGTATTGGCCGGGATCACCACGCCCTGTTGCGCGTCCACCTTGCCCTGCTTGCCGTCGATCTCCAGCAGCAGCTGGCCGTGCAGGGGCAGCACCAGCTGCACGAAGTCATGCCGGTTCGGCGCGCCGATTTCCGCGTAGCTACGAAAGCTGAGGTCGAAGGCAGGATGGGGTGTGCTGGACATGGGGACCGGCCTGGGCGAAGAAGCAATTATTTTATCAGCACGGCGATTGTCAGCACGGCAATGCCTCAGGCCTGGCGCGCCGCCCCGCGCTCCGACGGTGCGCGCCAAGGGCGCCCGCTTGCTCTACACTGGCGTTTTATCCTCTGCCACTTCCATGCTACTACCTGCACAACTCGCCCACATCTCGGTGGAACAAGACTGGCAACACAGCGCACCCTACCCGCCCCTCGGCTTCAATCCCTTCGTCGAAGGCGCGCTGGGCAATGGCGATACCTACGGCCTGTACTGGCCCATCGGCCGCGAAGCAAGCGAACCCATCGTCGTCGAAACGTGGCATGACGAATGGCGTTTGCAGCCGAACTTTTCCAGCCTGGCCGCTTTCCTGCGCGCCCATGCGGCAGCCGGCGACGCAGAAGACGGAGACGAAGAAGACGAAGAAGGCTACGTGGCGCTGCCCACCTTGGCCGACGACCCCGCCTCGCCGCGCGCCGCCTTCCTGGCGGCCAGGGAATCGATTGCCCAGCAAAACCCCGCGGCCGCCATCGCCTTGCTGGAAGCGGCGCTGGCCCTCCTGCCCGAATACACGGATGCGCTGGCGCTGCTGCACGGCCAGTATGTGCGCGCGGGAAGAACCGATGAGGCGGTCAGGGTGGCGATCCAGTCCATCATCTCGCCGCCCTCGTTCGGCGGCCCGCCCTTGAAAGCCTTGCAATGGCTGCGCACGCAGCCGGTACCGCAGAATGAACGCGACCCGATCTGGCACGCCTGCGGGCAGCTGTCGTTCAACTTCGGCGGCAGCAAGGAAAATGCGGACTACCCCGTGCTGCTCGCCGCTATCGACACGTATCTTGAGCAAGGCAATTACCGCTGCGCCTCGACCCTGATGCAAACCTATGCTGAACTGATGAGCGCGGAAACCGTGTCCTTCCAGGAACGCCACGCCTTCGATCCGGCCGCCTTCATTGCGCGGCAGCTCGCCGTCAGCGCCGCGCTGCCGCAGGGCAGCCGCGACCCGGCAAGGCTATGGTCAAACGGCCTGGCTTAGCTGCTGCCGGAACAGCTTGCGGTAGGCCGACGGCGACGTCTGCAAGCTGGCGCGGAAATGCTGGCGCAGCGACAGGGCCGTGCCAAAGCCGGCCTCCTGCGCCACGACATCGATCGATACTGCGCTTTTTTCCAGCATGCCTTGCGCATGCGCAAGACGCTGGTTCAGCAGCCACTGCTTGAACGACGTGCCCGTGGCCTGGCGAAAATGGCGCGTGAAGTTGCGCCGGCTCATGGCAGCCCGCTCGGCCAAGGCATCGATGCTGTGGGCCATGCCCAGGTTGGCCGTCACGCAGGCCAGCACGTCGGCAAAACGCCCTTCGCTGCCGGACACGGGCAGCGGACGCTCGATGAACTGCGCCTGCCCGCCCTGGCGGTGCGGCGCCACCAGCAGCCGGCGCGCCACCCTGTTGGCCACTTCGGCACCTGCCAGCTGGCGCAGCAGATACAGGCAGCAATCGAGGCCGGCCGCCACGCCGGCCGACGTCAGCACGGCGCCATCGTCCACGTACAGCACTTCGCGGTCCACCCTCACCTTGGGATAGCGTGCCGCCAGCCGCTCCGCCATGCCCCAGTGCGTGGCTGCGCTCTTGCCGTCCAACAAGCCCGCCTGCGCCAGCGGAAACGCGCCCAGGCACAGCCCCACCATGCGCGCGCCGCGCCCGCTGGCTGCCTGCAGCGCCGTGACCAGCGGTTGCGCCGCGTCGCGGCAATCGTCGTGCCAGGCCGGCATGATGACGATATCGGCATCTTCCAGCCCTTCCAGTCCGAACTCGGGCGTGATGCCGAAGCCGGCCGCCGTGCGCAAGGGCACGGGATCGGCGGCGCACACGCGCACGTGGAAAGGCGGCAGGTCGGTCTCGTCCGTCTGGGCGCCAAACACGAGGCAAGGCACGGACAGGTGAAAAGGCGTCATGCCGTCGAAGGCAATCACGGCAATGGTCAGGGGAGTGGAAGACGGAATAGGCATGGCCCGATTTTATCGCAGATAGGCCTTCAGGCCACTTTTTGTTTGCAAGGTCCGGCCTGAGAATGGCGGTATCGAGGAAGTCCTTCCTCTTTCAACCATGCCAGGAGAACCCATGACCACCACCCCGCGCCGCGCCCTGCTCGTCATCGACGTGCAAAATGAATACTTCACGGGCGACATGCCCATCGAATATCCATCCGTCGACATTTCCCTGCCGAATATCGTCACCGCCATGGCCGCCGCGCGCGCCGCCGGCGTGCCCGTGATCGTCGTCCAGCACGATGCGCCGGAAAGCTCGCCCATCTTCGCCAAGGGCAGCGACGGCTGGCAGCTGCATCCGCAAGTGGCCGCCTTTGCCGCCGACCACCGCATCAACAAGGTCATGGGCAGCGCTTTCGCGGGCACGGATCTGCGCGCCTGGCTGGAGGGCCACGGCATCGACACCCTGACGGTGATCGGCTACATGACGCACAACTGCGACGCGGCCACCATCTTCCAGGCCGCGCACGATGGCTTGCAGGTCGAATTCCTGCAGGACGCCACGGGCACCCTGCCCTATGCGAATGGGGGCGGCACGGCCAGCGCCGAGGAAATCCACCGCGTGTTCAGCACCGTGTTCCACTCGAATTTCGCCGCCGTCGTCAGCACGCAGGACTGGCTCGCGGCCGTGCGCGAGGGCAAGCCGCTGGAAAAGGACAATATCTACCTGTCGAACCAGCGCGCGCGCAAGGCGGCCACCGTCCAAGGTCGCAGTTAAAAACGCCGGTGCCCGTCATCGGCGTCGCAGCGCCCGCTGAACTTGACCAAGCCATCGACCGTGATCACGCCGCTGCGGCGATTGATCACCACGGTGGGACGGTTCAGGCTATTGAGCTGGAAACGGCCACGAATTTCATCGTGGCCGACGACCAGGTCCATCAAGTCCCACCAGCCATTGTTGCTGTCGCCGTGGATTGGCGGAACCAGTTGCTTGGGCAAGCGGATTTGTGCCGCACTGCCCTGGACGCTGACATTGACGGCCGTATCGAAGCGGCTCTTGCCTGTCTCCACGGTGGATTTCTGCACGTACCTGTGCTTGTCGCTGTCCCATTCCATGCCCGAGCGGTTTTCCATGACAATCTTTTCCGCCTCGCCATAGCACACGAGCTGGATATCCTCGCCGCGCCCATCCCGCTCCGGGCGGTCATACTGCCCCGCCGGTTCAGGCTGGCCCGTTTGGGCGGCAATGGCCATGGCGATCAACAGGCTGGAAATGGCTGTCATGCAGGTTCTCCGATGCAAGATGGACGAAGCGAGGTTGTCAGTTCACCAAGCTTAGCATGGAAGGACCGCTGCCGGCATGGCTTGCGAACGCTCACGGCAGGACGTGATCTGCTACAGTCGCGCTCACGAAAAATTTGCCGGATGCATACGATGCGTAGACTGAAACTGACCGCCCTGCTGGCGTTGATGATTTTCCTGCTGGCCACCGCCGCGCTGGTGCTGGCCGGACTGAACGACAAACTGGCCCCCGCCGACATGATCGTCGTGCCGGGCAACACGATTGCCCCGGACGGCACGCCCAGTCCCCGCCTGCAGGCACGGCTCGATGCGGCCCTGGCGCAGTTCCAGGCTGGACGGGCGCCCCGCATCCTCGTCAGCGGAGCGACGGGCAAGGAAGGGTTCGACGAAGCCGCGTCCATGGCCCGCTACCTGCAGTCGCGCGGCGTGCCGGCCAGCGCCATCATTGAGGATAATCAAGGCTGGACCACGGAAGCGACGGCCCGCAATGCGGCAATCCTGATGCGCGAGCACGGCTGGAAGACGGCCATGGTGGCCACGCAGTATTTCCACGTCCCGCGCTTCCGGCTGGCCTTGGAGCGCAGCGGCATCGCCGTCAGCGGCAACGTGCACGCGCCCTATTTCGAATTGCGCGATTTATACTCCATTCCCCGGGAAACTGTCGGCTATGCGGTGTACTATGCATTTCATCAGTAATTAAAAACAGGATGGAATGAATGCAGCAATTACTTATGGTTTTGATTGCCGCTTTCGGCCTCGTCAATTCCAGTTTCGCTCAAAACAAAGAAGAATTTCCCCTACGCGATTTTACGAAATGCAGTGTGGAGAATAAAAATGCGGGATATACAAAACCCTGCAAGGATGAATTAAACAGCACGGATATCAAAGAATCTCGGGAGTCTGGCGAAAAACAGCCTTTTTCCTTTGCAATACAAGGCGATACGCTAACAATCACGGCCAAGGTCGCCGCTGGCGATATTACGTTCGCGGGCAAGCCTTATCTCTGCTGTGACATACAGGCTTATCTCGATCCGCTTGGCAATGATCTCTATGCGGCGAAGTTTCGCTGGCATGACATGGATAAATCACTGCTGGAATTGCGCTTGTTTAATGTGGCCAAGCCATCGAATGGCAACGCCACCTACCATGGCAGCAAGGAATTCCTTGTCCCACGCAACGATATCGATCAATCCGTGTTGAAAAATGCCGGCATGGTACTGACTGAACATGCATTTAAAATCAGCCAAGAATTTGGTGCGCGCATGGTCACTGTCATCAAAGGCCGCGCTTGCCTCCAGAACTTAACGGCTTGCCGGGTGATTTACATGGCAGATGGCCAGTCGCTGGCTTTCCTGGTCAAGAACGCCGTGCTCAATCAGCACGATTTGAGCCGCTTTGTTTTCGTGGGCATCCATATAGCGGAAGCCAAAGAAAAGACTAATAATATCCGCATCGATGAGCTGTTATTTGGCTACCATCCTGCTCGCTATGACACCTTCATGCATTTTGCCACTGTGACCCTCATACACGAAATTGAAGGGAAAGACATTCCGTTGGCACGCTACAGTGCTGGCTATTCGAATGGCGGCGCCTGGGCCTACGATATGCTGCTGGCCAGGCCCGACGTGTTTTCCGGCGCGATTGTCATGTCGCCCGCGGAATGGAAGTCGCGAACAGATACCCGTCTGACGGAGCGCCGTGTCTTCATCGGCGCCGGCCACCTGGAAAGCGGGTTCCTGGCCAATGCGCGCGCGATGGCAGCAGACCTACGCTCCAGAGGCGCGTTGGTGCAGGAAATTTACGTGCCAAGCGGCCATGGCATGAATACGTGGACGAATATCTGGAGCCGCTCGCTGCTGGCCCTGTTGGACTCGGCACCGGCCCGGCGTCCATGAACGCCTTGACCTCCGGTCTTATCGTTCCCCTGCCCCTGCGGTGCCTTTTCCTGGCGACGGCAAGACACGGCCAGTAAGCAGTCACTCGCTCCAGTCGCGCGAGCGCTCCACGGCGCGCTGCCATTTGTGCAGCCGCGTCAGGCGCTCGTCGGCCGCCATCTTTGGCTCGAAGCGGCGTCCCACCTGCCATTGGGCAGCGATTTCTTCCTCGGATTGCCAGAAACCCACAGCCAGACCCGCCAAATAAGCGGCGCCCAGGGCCGTCGTTTCCGTTACCACGGGGCGCACCACGGGCACATTCAAGATGTCGGCCTGGAACTGCATCAGCATGTCGTTGCGGGCCGCACCGCCGTCCACGCGCAGCTCGGACAGTGCGATGCCCGCGTCATCCTGCATGGCGGACAAGACGTCCACGTTCTGGTAGGCCACGCCTTCGAGCGCCGCGCGCGCGATGTGCGCCTTGCCCGTGCCCCGCGTGATGCCGATCAGGGTGCCGCGCGCATACGGGTCCCAGTACGGTGCGCCCAGGCCCGCGAACGCGGGCACGAAGACCAGGCCGCCCGAATCGGGCACGCTGGTGGCCAAGGCTTCCACTTCGGACGAGTCGCGGATGATGCCGATGCCGTCGCGCATCCATTGCACGGCCGCGCCCGCGATGAAGGCGCTGCCTTCCAGCAAATAATCGGTCTTGTCGCTGCCCGCGCCCAAGCTCCAGCCCACGGTCGTCAGCAGCCGGTTTTTCGATGGCAAGGGGCGCTTGCCCACGTTCATCAGCATGAAGCAGCCCGTGCCATAGGTATTCTTTGCCATGCCCGGCTTCAGGCACGCCTGGCCGAACGTGGCCGCCTGCTGGTCGCCCGCGATGCCGGCGATGGGCACCGACACGCCCAGCAGAGCAGCATGCGTGTGCGCCGCCACGCCGCTGGACGGCACGACGTCGGGCAGCAAGGAGGCGGGAATGTCCAGCAGCGCCAGCAGATCCGTGTCCCACTGCAGGGTGTGGATATTGAACAGCATGGTGCGCGCCGCGTTGCTCGTGTCCGTCAAGTGGGCGCCGCTCATCTTGTAGATCAGCCAGCTGTCGACGGTACCGAAAGCCAGCTCGCCCCGCTCGGCGCGCGCGCGGGCGCCGGCCACGTTGTCGAGCAGCCATTTGAGCTTGGTGGCGGAAAAATAGGCGTCCAGCACGAGACCCGTCTTGCGCTGGATCACGTCCGCCTTGCCCTGCTCGACCAGTTGCTCGCAATAGGCGGCATTGCGCCGGTCTTGCCAGACGATGGCGTTGGCGACGGGCTCGCCCGTGGCGCGGTCCCACAGCACCGTCGTTTCGCGCTGGTTAGTTACGCCGATGGCGGCCACGTCGGAAGCGGCCACGCCGCTGTCGCGCAGCACCTGCTGCAGCACGCCCTCTTGCGAGGCCCAGATTTCGCCCGCGTCATGCTCGACCCAGCCCGGCTGGGGGAAGATCTGCCGGAACTCGCGCTGCGCGCTGGCGTGCGGCCGGCCCGCGTGGTCGAACAGGATGGCGCGCGAACTGGTGGTGCCCTGGTCTAAAGCAAGTATGTATTTGGTCATGGTCGCTACTACGTCTGTACAGTAAAAAAGGCACGGGCAAGCGCCCGTGCCCCGGGAAAGCGGCGGCAGAGTTTACACGACTACCTTACCTTGCCTTCTTTCCAAGCCTGCAATAATTTATCGTAGGCAATCGTTTCGCCCTTCGGCTTTTCATTTGCCAGCTTTTTCCAGGGGGCGTGCTGGTCCGACAGGTACTGGTTCGGGTCGCCCTTGGCATTGAGCTTCGGTGCGCACGCCTTCATGCCGGCCCGCTGCAGACGTGCCATGACCTGGTCCATTTCCTCGGCCAGGTTATCCATGGCGGCTTGCGGCGTTTTTTCCGCCGTAATCGCCGTGGCCACGTTCTTCCACCACAGCTGGGCCAGCTTCGGATAGTCGGGCACGTTGTTGCCCGTCGGCGTCCATGCCACACGGGCGGGACTGCGGTAGAACTCGATCAAGCCGCCGTATTCGTTCGCGTGTTTCGTGAAGTAATCGTGGCGGATGTCGGAATCGCGGATAAACGTCAGGCCGACGATCGATTTCTTCAGCGACACGGTTTTCGAGGTGACGAATTGCGCGTACAGCCAGGCGGCCGCCTTGCGGTCATCGGGCGTGGACTTGAACAGGAACCAGGAACCCACGTCCTGGTAGCCGTTCTGCATGCCCTCTTTCCAGTACGGGCCGTGCGGCGACGGCGCCATGCGCCATTTCGGCGTACCGTCCTTGTTCACCACCGGCAAGCCCGGTTTCGTCATGCCGGCCGTAAATGCCGTGTACCAGAAGATCTGCTGGGCGATTTCGCCCTGCGCCGGCACGGGACCCGATTCCGAGAAATTCATGCCGTTTGCCTGCGGCGGCGCGTATTTCTTCATCCAGTCGATATATTTCGTCAGCGCAAAGACAGCGGCCGGCGAATTGGTGGCGCCGCCGCGCGACATCGACGCGCCCACGGGCGTGCACTTGTCGGCCGCCACCTTGATGCCCCACTCGTCGACGGGCATGCCGTTCGGAATGCCCTTGTCGGCCGCGCCAGCCATCGACAGCCACGCATCGGTAAAGCGCCAGCCCAGCGATGGATCTTTCTTGCCGTAATCCATGTGGCCATAGACTTTCTTGCCGTCCAGTTCCTTCACGTCATTCGTGAAGAAATCGGCGATATCTTCATACGCGGACCAGTTCTGCGGCACGCCCAGCTCATAGCCATACTTGGCCTTGAACTTCGCCTGCAAATCCTTGCGCGCGAACCAGTCGGCGCGGAACCAGTACAGGTTGGCAAACTGCTGGTCGGGCAATTGATACACCTTGCCGTCCGGCGCCGTGGTGAAGCTGATGCCGATGAAATCCTTCAAGTCCAGGCCCGGATTCGTGTAGTCCTTGCCCTTGCCCGCCATATAGTCGGACAGCGGTTCCACGGCGCCATAGCGGTAGTGGGTGCCGATCAGGTCAGAATCGGAAATCCAGCCGTCATAGATGCTCTTGCCGGACTGCATCGACGTTTGCAGCTTTTCCACCACGTCGCCTTCCTGGATGATGTCGTGGCGCACCTTGATGCCCGTGATTTCCTCGAAGGCCTTGGCCAGGGTCTTCGATTCATAGACGTGGGTATCGATGGTTTCCGAGACCACGGAAATTTCCTTGATGCCCTTGGCTTTCAGCTTGGCCGCCGCATCGATGAACCATTTCATTTCAGCAAGCTGTTGCTGCTTGCTCAGGCTGGATGGCTGGAATTCCTTGTCGATCCAGGTTTGCGCCTGCTTGGCGTCGGCCAGGGCCGCATTCGACACGAGCATGGCCGCAGCCGCGAAGACCGTGAACTTCAATTTCATCGTGAATCTCCCTTATAGTTGTCATCCGGCCTGCCGGAGGCGGGCCGCTGTTTTCATCTACGACTTCACACATCCAACTAATTTGAAGCGCCTGACAGAAGCTTAGCGAGCGGCAGTGATTTGTGGCCGAGAAGCGCAACCGTACTTTAGTACGGTGAGCATCGCCGGCCGCAAAGCGCGCCGCGCAGTAGCTGATGTCTGGTGCCCTCACCCCCAACGCATTACCACCAACAACACTACAAAACTGATGCCCGCCCCGATGGCCTGCTGCATTTCCGTGAAGCCCGCCCACGCCAGGTTCACGTAGGCGGCCGTGAGCAGCCCGATGAACAGGCGGTCGCCGCGCGTGGTGGGCATGGGCAGGAAACCCTTGCGTTCGATGCTGGGCGAACGGATTTGCCACACCGTCATGCCGGCCAGCATCAGGCCGATGCAAATGAAAAAGACGGCCACTTCGGGCGTCCACGCCATCCAGCCGAACAGGCTGGCCGTGCTATCGGTATTTTCCATGTCACACCCTCCCCATCGCAAAACCCTTGGCTATGTAATGCCGCACGAACCAGATCACCAGCGCGCCGGGCACGATGGTCAGCACGCCGGCCGCCGCCAGCACGCCCCAGTCCATGCCGGCCGCCGACACGGTGCGCGTCATGGTGGCGGCGATGGGCTTGGCATTGACGGACGTCAGGGTGCGCGCCAGCAGCAGTTCCACCCAGCTGAACATGAAGCAGAAGAAGGCCGTCACGCCCACGCCCGACTTGATCATCGGCAAGAAGATGCGGATGAAGAAGCGGGGGAAGCTGTAGCCGTCGATATACGCCGTCTCGTCGATTTCCTTGGGCACGCCGGACATGAAGCCTTCCAGTATCCACACGGCCAGCGGCACGTTGAAGACCATGTGCGCCAGCGCCACGGCCAGATGCGTATCCATCAGGCCCACCGTCGAATACAGCTGGAAGAACGGCACGAGGAAGACGGCGGGCGGCGTCATGCGGTTGGTCAGCAGCCAGAAGAACAGATGCTTGTCGCCCACGAAGTTGTAGCGCGAGAACGCATACGCGGCCGGCAAGGCCACCGTGACGGACATCACCATGTTCAAGGCCACGTAAATCATGGAATTGATGTAGCCGCTGTACCAGGAACGGTCCGTGAAAATCGTGTGGTAGTTGGCGAACGTCAATTGCTGGGGCCACAGGCTCAGCACGCCGACGATTTCCTCGTTGGTCTTGAGCGACATGTTGAGCATCCAGTAGATGGGCAATAGCGAGCCCAGCAGAAAGACGATCAGGATGGTGCTGCTCATTTTCTTGTGCATCATTTCTGGTCTCCCGTGCCGACGCGCTGCATCCACGTGTACAGCACAAAGCAGAACAGCAGGATGATCAGGAAGTAAATCAATGAAAACGCCGAGGCCGGCCCCAGGTCGAACTGGCCCACGGCCTTTTGCGTCAGGTATTGCGACAAAAAGGTGGTGGCATTGCCGGGGCCGCCGCCCGTCAGCACGAACGGTTCCGTATAGATCATGAAACTGTCCATGAAGCGCAGCAACACGGCAATCATCAGCACATTGCGCAGTTTCGGCAGCTGGAT
Organism: Janthinobacterium violaceinigrum; assembly: GCF_009208555.1. Lineage (GTDB taxonomy): Bacteria > Pseudomonadota > Gammaproteobacteria > Burkholderiales > Burkholderiaceae_D > Janthinobacterium > Janthinobacterium violaceinigrum. The sequence goes on from NZ_WFLI01000009.1 coordinate 134,550, forward strand.
GTAGCGGAACACGGCCAGGCGCGAAGCGCCGTCGATGCGGGCTGCCTGGTAATACGCGTCGGGAATGGCGCGCAAGCCCGCATAGCACAGCAGCACGACCAGCGGCGTCCAGTGCCAGATATCCATCACCATCACCGTCAGCCACGCGTCGAGCGAATTGCCGTTGTAATTGTAGTCAACACCGAGCTGGTTCAGGGTATAGCCCATCAGGCCGATGTCGCCGCGGCCAAAGATTTGCCAGATGGTGCCCACCACGTTCCAGGGGATCAAAAGGGGCAGCGCGATCAGCACCAGCGCCAGCGACGCCTTCCAGCCATCGGCCGGCATGCACAGGGCGATCAGGATGCCCAGCGGAATCTGGATGGCCAGCACGGAGCCGGAAAACAGCAGCTGGCGCAGCAAGGCGCTGTGCAAGTCGCCGTCGAGCATGACCATGCGGAACCACTCGGTACCCACGAACACTTTTTGCGTGGGACTCAGGATATCCTGCACGGAATAGTTCACCACCGTCATCAGGGGCAGGATGGCGGAAAAGGCCACGCACAGCAGCACGGGCAGGATCAAAAGCCAGGCGCGGCGGTTGTTATCGGTTTTACCGTTATGTATCATCATGCCACCCGCTTATCGTTGACATAGAACAAGGTGCGTTGCGGCGGAAAGCGCAGCCGCACGGCATCACCAGGCGCGGCATCGATGGCGCGCAGCTTGGCCGCCACCGTCGCGCCGCCCAGCTGGAATTCCGCCAGGTAATGCGTGCCCATGTTGCGCACGGCCGTCACCGTGGCGTCCAGGCAATGGTCGCCACCTTCGCCACCCTCGCCTGCCTTCACGCATTCGACGAATTCGGGCCGCACGCCCACCGTGATTTTTCCTTGCGCGCCCGACAGCGCCGCACGCGCGGCGGCGGACACGGCGAGCGGCTGGCCCGCCACGCGCACGCCGCCATCGTCCAAGGTGCAATCGAGCAAGTTCATGCCCGGGTTGCCGATGAAATAGCCGACAAACGTGTGCTCGGGCTCCTCGAACAGCGCTTGCGCGCTGCCCGTCTGCACCACTTCGCCCTGCGTCATGACGACCACCTGGTCGGCAAAGGTCAACGCTTCCACCTGGTCGTGCGTGACGTAGATCAGGGATAACTTCAGTTCGTGGTGGATTTCCTTGAGTTTGCGGCGCAGCAGCCATTTCAGATGCGGGTCGATCACCGTCAGCGGTTCATCGAACAGCACGGCCGCCACGTCGGGGCGCACGAGCCCCCGGCCCAGCGAAATCTTTTGCTTGGCGTCCACGGACAAGCCGCTGGCGCGCAGCTTCAGGTCGCCCGTCAATTCCAGCATCTGCGCCACCTGCTGCACGCGCTTCTTGACCTCGCTCTCTTTCCAGCCGCGATTACGCAGGGGAAACGCCAGGTTGTCGTGCACGGTCATGGTGTCGTAGATGACGGGAAACTGGAACACTTGCGCGATATTCCTCGCCTCGGTCGGCAGCTGCGTGACGTCCTTGCCGTCGAACAGCACCTTGCCGTGCGACGGTTTCACGAGGCCGGAAATGATATTGAGCAAGGTCGTCTTGCCGCAGCCGGACGGCCCCAGCAAGGCATAAGCGCCGCCGTCACGCCACTCCATGCTCATGGGCCGCAGCGCATAGTCGGCCGGTGCCGCGGGATTCGGTTTGTAGGCGTGGGCCAGGTCGACCAGTTCGATGCGCGCCATGTCACACCCCTCCTTGCACAGGAGCAAACAGCAGTGCGCCGTCATCGGCAAAGATCAGCAAGGCGTGCGGCTGGCAATACACGGTGCAGGCGCTGCCGATCTCCAGGTTGTGCACGCCGCCCAGCTGCGCCACCAGGGCCAGCTCGCCGCGGCGCGCATGCACATAGGTTTCCGAACCGCTGATTTCCGCCAGGTCCACCTGCACCGCGATGGGCACGTCGCCATCGGACTGGGGCGACAGATGCAGGCTGTGCGCGCGCACGCCGAGGATCACGTCGCGCCGCTCGCCCAGGCGGGCCCGCTGCTCGCCGCTCAAGTGGATGGCCAGGCCGTCGGCCGCCTGCGCCACGCCGTGCGCATCCACGCGCGCGGGGATCAGGTTGATGGGCGGATCGCTGAAGGTGCGCGCCACGTCGATGGAATTGGGCGCATTGAAGACGTCCAGGGTCGGCCCCTGCTGCAGCAGCCGTCCCTCGTGCAGGACGGCCACGTGGCCGCCCAGCTGCAGCGCTTCCAGCGGTTCCGTGGTGGCGTACACGACGGTCGTGCTGCCGCTGGAAAACAGTTCCGTCAATTCGCGCCGCAATTCCTCGCGCAGCTTGTAGTCGAGGTTGACCAATGGCTCGTCGAGCAGCAGCAACGATGCATCCTTGATCAGCGCGCGTCCCAGCGCCGTGCGCTGCTGCTGGCCGCCCGACAGTTCGCCCGGCGTGCGCTGCAGGTAGGGCGTGATGTGCAGGCGCTCGGCCAGCGCCAGCACTTTCGCGCGGATCTGTTCCTCGGGCACCTTGCGCAAGCGCAAGGGCGAAGCGATATTGTCGTAGACGGTAAAGGCCGGATAATTGATGAATTGCTGGTACACCATGGCCAGGTTGCGCTTGCTGACGGGCACGCCCGTCACATCCACGCCATCGGCCGTGACCGTGCCCCCGCTGGGCTTGTCCAGGCCCGCCATCACGCGCATCAGGGTCGTCTTGCCGGCACGCGTGGTGCCCAGCAAGACGTTGATGGCGCCCGGCACCAACGCCAGCGACATCGGATATAAAAAGTCGTCAGCCCCCTGCTTCCTGCTGATCTTGTCCAGTACCAGTTGCACGCGATTCTCCTCCAGTGATGATTTCTTATTCTTCGCCGCACCCTCTGCGGGGCGCGGTCGCCAGCGTGTTCGGTCTTGCTCCTACGGCAATAACGGGTGCTGCAACAGCCAGGCGCCCAGCGTGTCCGCCGTCCCGCGCGGCAGGTGCAAGCCCAGCTTGGAGCGCCGCCACAGGATGTCGGCCGCGCTGACGGCCCATTCATGGCGCCGCAGATAATCGACTTCCGCCGCGTACAGGCCGGCGGCGATTTCCTCGCCCATGGCCGCCACGTCCTTGCGCCCCGCGAGCAGCAGATGGATGCGCGTGCCATAGGCGCGCGCATAGCGCGCCACCAGCGCCGCCGGCAGCCACGCGTACTCGCGCTGCAAGTCCTGCACGAACTGGCCGAACTCGCGCACGGACCGGTTCTGCGGCGTGCTGCCGAACACGTCGCCGCCGGGCAGGCAGGCATGTTCCGTCCACGCGGGCTGCGCATTGCCGAGAATCGGCGCCAGCAAATCGAGCGCTTCCTCGGCCAGCTTGCGGAAGGTGGTGATCTTGCCGCCGAAAATGCTCAGCAGCGGCGCCCCTTCCTGATGCAGCTCGAAACGGTAGTCGCGCGTGACGGCCTTGGCGTCTGCCGCCGCGTCTTCCACCAGCGGACGCACGCCCGCATACGTCCACACCACGTCGGCCGGCACAATGGGCTTGCTGAAATAGTAACTGGAAAGCTCGCACAAGTAACGAATTTCCTCGTCATCGATTTCCACCTTGCCGCTGTCGCCGTGGTAGTCGAGATCGGTGGTGCCGATCAGGGTGAAATCGTGCTCGTACGGAATGGCAAACACGATGCGCCCGTCCGGATGCTGGAAGATATACGCATGATCATGCGCGAACAGGCGCTTGACGACGATATGGCTGCCTTTGATCAGGCGCAAATGCCGGCCCTGTCCGCCGGGCGCCGCCTGCTGCAGGAACTCGGCCGTCCACGGCCCCGCCGCATTGACGACGCTGCGCGCGCGCACCATCGTCTGCCTGCCGCCCGCGTGCTGCAAGGTGGCCAGCCAGGAAGCCCCCTCGCGCGCCAGCGCCGTGCAGCGCGTCTGCGTCAGCACATGCGCGCCCTTGTCCGCCGCGTCGATGGCGTTGAGCACCACCAGGCGCGCATCGTCGACCCAGCCATCGGAATACACGAAGCCCCGCTTGAATTCGGGCTTGAGCGGTTTGCCCGCCGCGTGGCGCGTCAGGTCGATGCCGTGCGAGGCGGGCAGGATTTCCCGCTTCGCCAGCATGTCATAGAGGAACAGGCCGGCGCGTATCAGCCAGGCGGGACGCTGGCCCCGCGCATGCGGCATGACGAAGCGCAGCGGCCACATGATGTGCGGCGCCGAGCGCAGCAGCACTTCGCGCTCGATCAGCGCCTTGCGCACGAGGCCAAACTCATAGTATTCGAGGTAACGCAGGCCGCCGTGTATCAGCTTGGTGGACGCGGACGACGTATGCGCGGCCAGGTCGTCCTTTTCGCACAGCACCACGGACAAGCCCCGGCCCGCCGCGTCGCGCGCGATGCCGGCGCCATTGATGCCGCCGCCCACCACCAGCACGTCGCATTCCATCGCTGTCTCCACACCTTGCTGTGCTGCGGCCATCGGGACTCCGTGTCTGTCGGGGAAAGGCCGGCGAGGAAAGACTAGGCATCGCCGGCGACTGTCGTTAAGATCAATACAGATGCATTTCGAATGCAATATGGATAAGGTTACGCCAGAATACGAACCCATAGCAACATATTTTCAATACTATTTGTTCGTTTCTGTTCGTTTGTGATTTTTAAAGAGACAGCCCATGATTTTGAATCCCCGCCAGCGCCGCCTGCTTGAAGTGGTGCGCCAGAAGGTCACCATGTCCGTCGAAGAGCTGGCCCAGCAGCTGGACGTGACGCCGCAAACCGTGCGCCGCGACGTCAAGCAGATGGAAGAAGCGCGCCTGCTGGCCCGCTACCACGGCGGGGTCGGCTTGCCCTCGTCCGTGGAAAACATCGATTACAGCCAGCGGCAAGTGTTCAACAGCGACGCCAAGCGGCGCATCGCCGCCGCCGTCGCCGCGCAAGTGCCGCACGGCTGTTCGCTGCTGATCAATATCGGCACGACCACCGAGGAAGTGGCGCGCGCGCTGGGCCGGCACACGGGCTTGCACGTGGTGACGAACAACCTGAATGTGGCCGCCATCCTGGCCGACAACGCGGCCTGCGAAGTCATCGTGGCCGGCGGCGTGGTGCGCGGGCGCGACCGCGGCATCGTGGGCGAAGCCACCATCGACTTCATCCGCCAGTTCAAGGTCGACATCGGCATCATCGGCATTTCCAGCATCGACGAAGACGGCAGCCTGCGCGACTTCGACGCGCGCGAAGTGAAGGTGGCGCAAGCCATCATCGAACAGTCGCGCGAAGTGTGGCTGGTAGCCGACCAGCACAAGTTCGGCCGCAAGGCGCTGGTGCGCCTGGCCGACCTGGCGCAAGTCGATATCCTGTTTACGGATGCGCCGCCGCCGCCCCGCTTTGCCCAGGTCTTGCGCGACGCCAGCGTGAAAGTGCACGTCGCCGCCTGACGCTGGCCGTCGCCGGGCGGGACAGGTGTCCGCTTCTCAGTGCGCGATGGCAAGCTTGCCGAAGTGGCGCCCGCCGGCGCCCAGCTCCGCGTACGCGGCGGCCGTGTCGTCGATGCCGAACACGCGGTCGATGACGGGCACGATGCCGTGCGCGGCGATGGCCTGGGCCGCCTGCGCCAGGTCGGCCACGGAACCCGTGTTGTTGCCGACGATGCGCAAGGCCTTGACGATGACGGGCAGCAGATCGATGCTGGCGGCCGTGCCGCCGACAAACCCCACCGTGAAGATGGTGCCGCCCATCGCCGCCGCATTGAGCGAGCGCGCGATGGTGGCGCCGCCCACCGTCTCAACCACCAGGTCGGCGCCCCGCCCGCCCGTCAGTTTCAGCACTTCTCCATCCCAGGCCGGCGTGGCCCGGTAGTTGATCAGGTGATCGGCGCCCAGCTGGCGCGCGCGTTCCAGCTTTTCATCGCTGGACGACGCCAGGATCACCGTGGCGCCCGACGCCTTGGCGAACTGCAGCGCAAAGATGCTGACGCCGCCCGTTCCCAACAGCAGCACCACCGACCCGGGCCGCACTTGCGCCGAACGCACGGCATTCCAGGCCGTCGTCGCCGCGATGGGCAGGGCCGCACCCTGGATGAAATCGAGATGGGCCGGCAAGGCGACCAGGCTGGCCGCGGGGACGGCCACGTACTCGGCCAGCGAGCCCGGCAAGGTGACGCCCCGCATCGCGCCCACGTTGTGCGGCGTGATGGCCCCGCCCTGCCAGTGCGGCATGAAGTGGGGGATGACGCGGTCGCCCACGGCCAGGCCGCAGACGCCCTCGCCCAGCGCCGCCACGTCGCCCGCGCCGTCGGCGACGGGGATCAGCGGAAAGGCCGCGCCGGCAAAGCTGCCCGTGGCAATCGCCACGTCCAGGAAGTTGAGCGTGGCGGCGCGCATGCGCAGCACCACCTCGCCCCGGCCCGGCTGCGGTTCGGGCAGCGCGGTCTGGCGAAACGCGGCAAGGGAGGGAGCGGTCAGTTGGATGGCTTTCATGGTCTGTTCTCAGGCGATATGTATGAGGGTGGCCGCAGGCTTGCGGGAAAAACAGCAGTGTCATTTAAAATCATGAATAGATAAACTATGGTTTACTTCATTGATTTAACACTAGGAATTGCCAATGGATTTGCTCGACAGCATGAAGGTGTACGTACTGGCCGTTGAAAAAGGCAGCCTGAGCGCTGCCGCGGCCGCCAGCGCCATCTCCGCGACGATGGCCGGCAACCACGTGCGGACGCTGGAAAAGCGGCTGGGCATGCAACTGCTCCACCGCACCACCCGGCGCCAGCACCTGACCGCCTTCGGCGAGGATTACTACGCGCGCTGCAAGGAAATCCTCAGGCTGGTGGCGGAAACCGATGTGCAGGCGCAAAACCTGCAACTGGCGCCCGCCGGCAAGCTGCGCGTCACGGCGCCGCTGACCTTTGGCGCGGAAGCGCTGATGCCCGCCATGGCCGTGTACCTGGAGCGCCATCCCCAGGTGAGCATCGACGTGTCCCTGAGCGACCGCGTGGCCGACCTGGTGGAGGAAGGCTTCGAGGCCGCCATCCGTATCGGCCAGCTGCCCGATTCGTCGCTGATCGCCAGGCCGCTGGCGCCCTACCGGCTGATGATCTGCGCTTCGCCCGACTACCTGGCGCGCAGGGGTACGCCGCGCGAACCGGCCGACCTGAGCCGGCATGAATGCCTGTCCTTCTCGCCCGCGGCCCTGGCGCACTGGCGCCTGACGGGCGAGGACGGTGTTTGCAGCGTGCCCGTCTCGGGCCGCCTGCAAGTCAATCACGGCCAGGCGCTGCGCGTTGCCGCCTTGCATGGCATGGGTATCGTGCTGCAACCGGCCTTCCTGCTGGAAACGGACGTGCGGGCGGGCCGCCTGGTGCAGCTGTTTCCCACGCATGCACTGCCCAGCCGCCCCTTGAGCGTGGTCTACCTGCCGGACCGCTATCGCTCGCCCAAGTTGCGCAGCTTCGTCGATTTTCTGGTGGAACGCTTCAGCTGAGTGGTGCCGCAAACAACATGTGCTATTCGACATCAGGTGCGCGTTGAAATATTTATCAATTCGGCAAAAATCATGTTACCATTGATGCAACATGAGTTATTTTTTTAATCTTCCTCTCCGGCAATACGATTAGTCGCTTGATATTGCTTTTTATCTATCTGGAGCAAGAAAAACAGGAAAAACTCTTTGCCGGTAAGTGATTTCCTGTGAAAACAGTGTTAGAAATACCTCAAGCACGATGATTGTTCCCAAACAAACCACTCGACAGCAAGCGTGAAGGCCTTAACCATGCCGGCAACGCCGCCCAGTGAAGGAAAAGAAATGAGCCATAATTTTGAAACGGCCGCCATGCCGCAAACCGCCCATTCCAACAGCGTCCCCGTCAGCGAGCTGGAAGCCCATCTCGGCTACTGGCTGCGCTTCGTCTCCAACCACGTTTCCCACAGCTTCCAGAAAAAAGCGGAAGCCAACGGCGTGACGGTGTCCGAATGGGTGGTGCTGCGTGAAATGTTCCGCCTGGGCTGCACCTCGCCCACGGTGCTGGCGCAGGTGTCGGGCATGAGCAAGGGCGCCGTGTCGAAGCTGATCGACCGCCTGGAAAGCAAGGGCATGGTCAGCAAGTCGATCCTGCTGGCCGACCGCCGCCAGCACTCGATCGAACTGACCACGGAAGGCGAAGCGCTGGTGCCCGTGCTGGCCGAGATGGCCGACCAGAACGACGAGGAATTCTTCGGCAAGCTGCCGCGCCAGCTGCGCGACGACCTGCTCGAAGCGATGAAGGAAGTGGCGCGCACGCATCAGCTCAAGAGCGTGCCCCTGAATTAAGCCAGCGTGCGGCAAGGGTGAGACGGTGGCGCCGGCGCTTCGGCTATGATGCAGGCCTGACCGTCTTCCAGGAACACGCATGGCCCTGCACATCGAAACTCCCCTGCTCAACTCGCGCGCCCTGAGCCTGCACAGCGAACGCGCCATCTGGCTCAAGCTCGAAGCCTTGCAGCCGCCCGGCTCCTTCAAGATCCGCGGCATCGGCCTGGCCTGCGAAGAATACGCACGGCGCGGCGCCAGCCGTTTCATCTCTTCTTCCGGCGGCAATGCCGGCATCGCCGTGGCCTATGCGGGCCGCCAGCTGGGCATTCCCGTCATCGTCGTCGTGCCGGAAACGACCAGCGAACGGGCCCGGGCCCTGATCGCGCAGGAAGGGGCCGAAGTCATCGTGCACGGCGCCGCCTGGCAAGAGGCCAACGCGCTGGCGCAATCGATGCTCACGCCGCAGGACGCCTTTCTGCACCCGTTCGACGACCCGCTGCTGTGGCAGGGCCATGCGGGCATGATCGATGAAGTGGCCGGCGCGGGCCTGAAGCCGGACGCCGTGGTGCTGTCGGTGGGCGGCGGCGGCCTGCTGGCCGGCGTGGCCGAAGGCTTGCAGCGCAATGGCTGGGACGACGTGGCCCTGGTAGCCGTGGAAACAGAAGGCGCCGCCTCGCTGGCCGCCGCCGTGGCCGCGCGCGAACACGTGGCCCTGCCTGCCGTGAGCAGCATCGCCACCTCGCTGGCCGCGCGCCAGGTCTGCGCGCAGGCATTCCACATCAGCCAGACGCGCCCGCTGCACAGCGTGGTGGTGTCGGACCGCGCCGCCGTCGACGCCTGCCAGCGCTTTATCGGCGACCAGCGCCTGGTGGTGGAGCCGGCCTGCGGCGCCGCGCTGGCGGCCGTCTACGGCAAGGCGCCGCAGCTGGCGCCCTACCGCAATGTGCTGGTCATCGTGTGCGGCGGCGTGACGGCCACCACGCAGCAGCTCGATCACTGGACTGCTACCCTGTAAAACCTACGGCGCCGCCTCGAGCAGCGCCACGCCGTCGCGGCCCTGCCCCTTGGCCTGATACAGGGCCTGGTCGGCCAGGTCCAGCAGCAGCGCCGGCGTCAGCGCGCCTTCGCGGAAGAGGGCGATGCCGATGCTGGTCGTCACGGGCAGCGGGCCGCCGGCCAGTTCGAATGGCTGGCGGATGGCGTCGATGATCTTCGCGCCGATCTGGCCCACTTCGGCCGCGCTTTTCACGCCCTCGAAAACGATCACGAATTCATCGCCGGCCAGGCGCGCCACCAGGTCGCTGGCGCGCACGCTGCGCACCAGGCGCGCGGCGAATTCCTTCAGCACCTCGTCGCCCGCATGGTGTCCCAGGCTGTCGTTGATGGCCTTGAAGCGGTCGATATCGAGATAGGCCAGCGCCATCGGCGCGCGCGTGGCGCGCGTGCGCTGCATGCTTTGCGCCAGCTGTTCGTCGAAGCGGCGGCGGTTGGCGATGCCCGTCAGCGTGTCGGTGGCGGCGGCAAACTGCAGCGCCGTATGCACTGCCTTGGTCTTGGTGATTTCATGGATCAGGCCATACACGCCGGCCACCGCGCCGCTGTCGTCCACATGGGGCACGTAGCTGGTCTGGAAGGCGCGCCGGCCCCTGCCCTGCGCACCCTCGCTTTCGCCCTCGATGTCGCCGTCGACGGTAAATTCGAACTCCACCTCCTCGCCCGAGAAGGCGCGCCGCAGGTAGGCTTCGCGCAACTGGTACGCTTCCTCGCCCAGCACCTCGCGGATGGAATGCATCAGGCTTTCCTTGCGCGACATGCCGAACCATTTTTCAAACGTGGCGTTGATGAACTGGTAGCGGTGCTCGCGGTCGATGTAGACGATCACCACGGGCACATGGTCGGTCAGCAGCTTCAATCGCCGCTCGCTGTCGCGCGTCTGCGCCTCGGCGATTTCGCGCTCGGCCACCAGCGAGTAAAAATCGCGGCTCAAGTCGCCGATCTCGTCGCGCCGCTCGATCTGCAGCGCCTCGATGCCCAGGCGCTGGCGGCGGATCTGGCGCACCTGGCGGCGCAGGCGCTCCAGCGGTTGCAGCAGACGCAGCACCACGCGCCAGCCGGCCAGTCCCGCCAGCAGCGCCAGCAGCACGGCGGCCAGCAGTATCCTGCTGCGCATCGCATGCAATGGCGCGAAAGCTTCGTGCATCGGATACACCGAGGCCAGTATCCAGCCCGTGGCGGCGATGCGGTGATAGGCGAACAAGGCATCGACGCCTTGCGTGGTGGTGCCCGTCAGCCAGCCCTCGAAGCCCTGCATGGCGCGCCGCGTCGGTTCGCTGACGGGGCCATTCGCTTCGATATGCTGCATGATGCGCGACTTGTCGGGATGCTCGACGATGACGCCTTCGCTGGTCATGATGTACAGGTAGCCGCCCGTGCCCGGCTTGAGCGTGCCCAGGCGCCCCAGGAAATCGGGCTGGCGCAGGTTCACGCTGGCCGCCAGCACATAGCGCACGCCGCCCTGCGCGTCGAACACGGGCTGCGTCACCACCACGATGGGCATGCCGGAAATGCTGCCGTTGAGCGGCGCGGAAATCACCGAGCGCCGCGTCGCCAGCGTCTGTTCGAAATACGGGCGGCCCTTCAGGTTCAGCCCCGCCTGCGGCTTGAACGGACTCACGCTGGCCAGGACCAGGCCGTCGATGCCGACCACGCCGGCCGAATAGAATTCCTTGCCCAGCACCGTTTGCGCGGCCAGGAAGCGCTGCAGGCTGGCGCCATCGTGCGCGCCGCTGGCCGCCAGGCTGTCCGCCATCGCGCGCAGCACATTGCGCTTGGCGTCGAGTTCTTCATCGATGAAGACGGCGGCGCTGGCCAGCGATACGTATTGCTGGCGGCCCGTCACGTCGCGCATGCCGCGCTCGGCCACGCTCAGGGTGGCCAGCGCCAGCGATGCCACGGCGGCCAGCACGAGCAGGAAGACGACCACGCTCATGCGCGCCTTCAGGCTGGCGGGCAAGCACCTGCGCAGCAGTGTGCGCAATCTCATACGCATCGCCGCCCCGCCGTTACAGCCGCTGCTGCAAAAGCCGGCACAGGCGTTCGACCGACTCTTCCAGCGCCAGCACCTGGGTGTCGAGGTTCAGCGCGGGCGACAGCGGTGCTTCGTAGGGCGCGGAAACACCCGTAAATTGCGCGATCTGGCCTGCGCGCGCCTTCGCATACAGGCCTTTCGGATCGCGCGCCTCGCACGCGGCAACGGGCGTGCTGATATGCACTTCGATGAACTGTTCGGCGCCGACGATGGCGGCAGCCATGGCCCGGTCGGCGCGGTACGGCGAAATGAAGGCAGCGATGACGATCAGGCCCGCCTCGTTCATCAGGCGCGCCACTTCGGCCGTGCGGCGGATATTCTCATGCCGGTCTTCCGGCGTAAAACCCAGGTCGCGATTCAGGCCATGCCGCAGCTGGTCGCCGTCGAGCATCGCCACGGCCCGGCCCTGCGCCTTCAGCGCCTGCGCCAGCGCCTGCGCGACGGTGGTCTTGCCGGCGCCGCTCAAGCCCGTCAGCCAGACCGTGGGGTGTTGTACTGCTGTCATCACACTGCCTCTCTGTTATAGAGCAGGCAATATAACAAAGCCGTGCCGGAAAGGACAGATTTTCAGGCCGCGCTGCGCACCTCAAGCAGCAACTGTCGTATCTCCGGTACGCAGGAGCCGCAATTGCCGCCCGCCTTGACGCAGGCCGTCACCTGCGCCGCCGTCGTCAGCCCCTGCTCCCGGATGGCCGCGCAAATGGTGTTGCGCCCCACGCCAAAGCACGAGCACACGGTGGCGCCGGCGTCGACACCCTTGCCGAGGGGCTGGCCCAGCAGCACGCCGGCGCGGTCCGCCACGTCCATCTGCGCGTGCGCAAACAGGCTGGCCAGCCAGCTGCGCGACGGCAGGTCGGGCCGCGGCGACACATACACGCACTGCGCGATGCGCCCCTCTTCCAGGTGCACGGCGCGGTACACGCCGGCGCTGGCGTCCGCGTAATCGAGCCAGTCGGCATGCTCGTCCTCCACGCCCAGCAGCGCGCGCGCCCAGGCGCCCAGGTCATCGATGCGCTGGCGCCCCGCCAGCTCGTAGCGCAGGAACTGCTCGCCCTGGATGCGCGTCCAGTGCGCCACGCCATCGAGCGCCAGGGGTGTGCGGCTCAGCACGAACGCATGCCAGTTCACGCGGAACTGCTCGATGCGCACGGGCGTATGCTTGAATTCGGGCTCGCCCGAGACGGGGTCGACGGCCGGATTGACGACGGCACCCACGCGCGCATCGGACGCATTTGCGTCGCTCCAGTGGATGGGCACGAAGACCTGGCCGCGCGCGATGCCGCCGCCGTGCACGACCCGCGCCACCATCGCGCCCCAGGCGCTGGAAATGCGCGCCAGTTCGCCTTCGCGCACGCTGTACAGCAGCGCATCCTGCGGGTGGATGTCGATGAACGCCTCGGCCACGTGGCCGGACAGTTTCGCCGCCTTGCCCGTGCGCGTCATCGTATGCCACTGGTCGCGCACGCGGCCCGTATTCAAGATCAGCGGATAGTCCTCGCCGGGCAGGTTCTGCGGCGCGCGCGGCGCCGTGGGAATGAAGCGCGCGCGCCCGTCCGCATGCGCGAAACGGCCATCGCCGAACAGGCGCGCCTGGCCCTGCGGCCACTGCTGCGGCTGCAAGCCATCGTACTGCGCACCGCTCAGCCCCACCAGGTGGATCAGGTTGAACAGGCGCGCCAGTGCCCCCTCGTTGCGGAAGGCGGACAGGCGCGCGTGTTCGTCGAAGATGGCTTGCGGCGACGTGAAGTCGAAGCCCGCATAGCCCATGCGCGTGGCCACCTCGCACAGCACCTGCCAGTCGGCGCGCGCTGCACCCGGCGCCGGCAGGAAGGCCCGCTGGCGCGAGATGCGGCGCTCGGAATTGGTCACCGTGCCATCCTTTTCGCCCCAGCCCAGCGCCGGCAGCAGCACGTGCGCATGCGCATTCGTGTCCGACTGCGCGCTGATGTCCGACACCACCACCAGTTCGCATTTGGCCAGCGCGCGGCGCACCTGGTCGGCGTCCGGCATGCTCACCAGGGGATTGGTGGCGATGATCCACACGGCCTTCACCGTGCCCGCCTCGATGGCGTGGAACAGGTCCACCGCCTTCAGGCCAGCTTTGGCGGCGATGCGGGGCGCATTCCAGAACGACTGCACCGTTTCGCGGTGCCGGGGATTGTCCAGCTCCAGGTGCGCCGCCAGCATATTGGCCAGGCCGCCCACTTCGCGCCCGCCCATGGCGTTCGGCTGGCCCGTGAGGGAAAACGGCCCCATGCCGGGCTGGCCGATGCGGCCCGTCGCCAGGTGGCAGTTGATGATGCTGTTGACCTTGTCCGTGCCGCTCGACGACTGGTTCACGCCCTGCGAAAAGGCCGTGACGACCTTGCGCGTGGCGGCAAACGCCTGATAAAACGCCAGCAAGGCGTGCGGATCGACCTTGCACATGGCCGCCACCTGCAGGGGATCGCCGCAATCCACGTGTGCGGCTGCCAGCGCCTCGTCCAGCCCCGCACTGTGCTGGGTGACGAAAGCGCCGTCGATCGCGCCTTCCTTCGCCAGATAGCACAGCAAGCCGTTGAACAGCCACACGTCGGTGCCCGGTTTCACGGGCAGGTGCAGATCGGCCAGCTCGCAGGTGGCCGTGCGGCGCGGGTCGATCACCACCAGTTTCATGTGCGGCCGGCTTTCGCGGATGCGCGCGATGCGCTGGAACAGGATGGGATGGCACCAGGCCGTGTTCGAGCCCACCAGCACGACCATGTCGGCCAGCTCCAGGTCGTCGTAGCAGCCGGGCACGATGTCTTCGCCGAATGCGCGCTTGTGGCCCGCCACGGCCGACGACATGCACAGGCGCGAATTGGTGTCGATATTCGCGCTGCCCACATAGCCCTTCATGAATTTATTGGCCACGTAATAATCTTCCGTCAGCAGCTGGCCCGAGACATACAGGGCCACGGCGTCGGGGCCGTGTTCGGCGATGATGGCGCGCAAGCCGCCCGCCACCTTGTCCAGCGCGGCATCCCAGGAAGCGGGCCGCAGCACGCCGTCCACGCGCACCTGCGGCTGCAGCAGCCGCTTGTCCAGATCCAGCGTATCGCCCAGCGCCGAGCCTTTCACGCACAGGCGTCCCAGGTTGGCGGGGTGGCTGCTGTCGCCGGCGATGCGGATGGCGCCGCCGGGCAGGCGCGCCGCGTCCACGCCGCAGCCGACGCCGCAGTACGGGCAAGTGGTTTTCACGGGTGGGCAAGTCGTCATGGGGATTCCAGTCAGGCGGCCTGGCCGCACAGGGCCTGGCCAAACAGAAGGTGGGAACGCAGCGCGCCGATGTCGCGGCGCTGCTGGATCAGGTCGAAATACCAGGGCCCGTCCTGCACGTCGCCATACAGCACGGCGCCCACCAGGCGGCTGCCCTGCACCACCAGGCGCTTGTAGACGCCCCGGCGCGGGTCGCGCAGCACCAGGTCTTCGCTGCCCTCGCCGCCGAGGATGTCGCCGGCCGAATACAGGTCGATGCCCGTCACCTTCAATTTGGTGGCGCTGGCCTGCTGCACGTAGCGCCGGTGTCCCGCGCCGGCCAGGTGCGCGCCGCACACGCGCGCCTGCTCCCAGATGGGCGCGACCAGGCCGAAGGTGGCGCGCCGGTGCTGCACGCATTCGCCCACGGCGTACACGCGCGGATCGTAGCTTTGCAGGCAGTCGTCGACGACGATGGCCCGTTCGCAGTGCAGGCCCGCCGCTTGCGCCAGCCCGATGTTGGGGCGCACGCCGGCCGTCATCACCACCAGGTCGGCGGGAATGCTGCTGCCGTCCGCAAACTGCACGCCTTCCACGCGGGTGCCGCCCAGAATGGCGGACGTTTGCGCCTGCATCAGGAAACGCAGGCCGCGCGCTTCCAGCGCCGTTTTCAGCAGCATCGAGGCCGGGGCGTCCAGCTGCTGGTTCATCAGGGCGCCGCTCATGTGCACCACGGTGACGTCCATGCCCTGGCGCTGCAGGCCGTTGGCCGCTTCCAGGCCCAGCAGGCCGCCGCCGATGACCACCGCGTGGCGGTGTGTGCGCGCCGCCTGCAGCATGGTGTCGACGTCGCTGATATCGCGAAAGCCGATCACGCCCGGCAGCTGGTGGCCCGGCACGGGCACGATGAACGGCGTAGACCCCGTCGCCAGCAGCAGGCGGTCGTAGCGCACCGCGATGCCCGATAGCGCTTGTACCGTGCGCGCCTGCCGGTCGATGCGCACGACGGGGTCGCCCGCGTGCAGGGTGATGCCGTGCTGCGCATACCAGTCGCGCGTGTGCAGCATGATGTCGTCGACCGTCTTTTCGCCCGCCAGCACGGGCGACAGCAGGATGCGGTTGTAGTTGCCGTGCGGCTCGGCGCCGAACACGGTGATGTCATACAGGTCCGGCGCGAGTTTCAGCAGCTCTTCCACCGTGCGCATGCCGGCCATGCCGTTGCCGACCACCACCAGCGAAGGACGCGCAGTGGCCCTGACTGGCGTGTTCACAGCGCCACCCACACCATGTCGGCAAACACGCGCGCGGGCCAGGCGGCCACGGAGTGCTCGGGCGCTTCGATGCACTCGCCGCTGGCCAGGTCGAAATGCTGCTTGTAGATGGGCGAGGCGACGACGACGCGCTCGCCGATGCTGCCCACGAGGCCCCGCGACAGCACGGAAGCGCCCGCGTTCGGGTCGACATTGTCGATGGCGTACACGCGCGGCGACGCATCGCCGACGCGGAACACGGCCACGTGGCGCCCGCCGATCAGCGCGCACACGCCCGTGTCGGGCACGATGTCGCTCAAGGGGCAGATGGCCACCCAGTTGTCGGCGGTGGCGCCGGACAGTTCATTCATCGCATTCATGCTTCAAGCCTCCACGGCAAGGATGGGGATCACGGTGCTGCGGCGTTCCATCTCTGTGGCAGGGCGGATCTGGCCCCGCTCTTCGACGAACACCACGTTGTCATCGTGCTTGTCGCTGTTGACGAAATGACGGAAACGCTGGCGCACGGCGGGGTCCGTGACGGCTGCCTGCCATTCGCAGGCATAGGTGTCGACCACGTGCTGCATGTCCGCTTCCAGCTCGTGCGCGATCCCCAGGCGGTCGTCGACGATGACGCGCTTGAGGTAATCGAGGCCCCCTTCCAGGTTGTCGCGCCACACGCTGGTGCGCTGCAGGCGGTCGGCCGTGCGCACGTAGAACATCAGGAAGCGGTCGACATAGCGCACCAGGGTGGCTTCATCGAGGTCCGATGCGATCAGTTCCGCGTGGCGCGGCTTCATGCCGCCATTGCCGCACACGTACAGGTTCCAGCCCTTTTCCGTGGCGATCAGGCCCACGTCCTTGCCCTGCGCCTCGGCGCATTCACGCGTGCAGCCGGACACCCCGAACTTGATCTTGTGCGGCGTGCGCAAGCCCTTGTAGCGGTTTTCCAGCTGAATCGCAAAACCCACGCTGTCGGCCACGCCGTAGCGGCACCAGGTGGAGCCGACGCACGATTTGACCGTGCGCAGCGACTTGCCGTAGGCGTGGCCCGATTCGAAGCCGGCCGCGATCAGCTCTTCCCAGATGGCCGGCAACTGCTCGACGCGCGCGCCGAACAGGTCCACCCGCTGGCCGCCCGTGATCTTGGTATATAAACCGTATTTTTTCGCCACCATGCCCACGGCGATCAAGCCGTCGGCCGTCACCTCGCCGCCCGGCATGCGGGGTACCACCGAGTACGTGCCATCCTTCTGGATATTGCCGAGGAAGTAATCGTTACTGTCCTGCAGGCTCGCATGCACGGGCGAGAGGATGAAATCGTTCCAGCACGAGGCGAGGATATTCGCCGCCACGGGCTTGCACACGTCGCAACCGAGGCCCTGTCCATGCGCGGACAGCAGCGCGCCGAAGCTGCGGATCTTGCCCACGCGGACCAGGTGGTGCAGCTCCTGGCGCGAGTAGGCAAAGTGCTCGCACACGTGGTTGTTGACTGCCAGGCCCTGCTTCTGCATTTCCGCCTTCATGATCTGCGTCACCAGCGGCACGCAGCCGCCGCAGGCCGTGCCGGCTTTCGTGCAGGATTTTAATGCGCCGATGCTGGTGGCGCCATCGGCGACGGCCGCGCACAGCGCGCCTTTCGACACGTCGTTGCACGAGCAGATCTGCGCCGACGCGGGCAAGGCATCCACGCCCAGGCCCGCTCTTTGCTGGCCGTCCGCCTGCGGCAGGATCAGGAACTCGGGCGATGCCGGCAGCTCGATTTTATTCAGCATCATCTGCAAGAGCGTGCCGTACTCGCTGGCGTCGCCTACCATCACACCGCCCAGCAGATACTTGCCGCAATCGGAAACGACGATCTTCTTGTAGATCTGCTTGCGCTCGTCCATGAACTGGTAGGAGCGGCTACCCGGCGCATTGCCGTGCGGGTCGCCCAGGCTGGCCACGTCCACGCCCATCAGTTTCAATTTGGTGCTCATGTCGGCGCCCTTGAACGACGCTTCGCCCTCTTCCTGCAGCATGTGGCGCGCCGCGATGCGGGCCATTTCGTAGCCGGGCGCCACCAGGCCGAACACGAGGCCGCCCCACAGCGCGCATTCGCCGATCGCATAGATATCGGGGTCGGACGTGACGCAGCTGTCGTCGATGGCGATGCCGCCGCGCGGCCCCACGTCCAGGCCGCAGGCGCGCGCCAGCTCGTCGCGGGGGCGGATGCCGGCCGAAAAGACGATCATGTCCGCTTCCAGGTGGCTGCCGTCGGCAAACTGCATGCGGTGCGTGGCCGCTTCGCCGTCGACGATGGCCAGGGTATTTTTTTGCGTGTGCACGGTCACGCCCAGTTCCTCGATCTTGCGGCGCAGGACGCGCGCGCCGCCCTCGTCCACCTGCACGGCCATCAGGCGCGGCGCGAATTCCACCACGTGGGTGTCGAGCTTCAGGTCGCGCAAGGCTTTCGCGCATTCGAGACCCAGCAGTCCCCCGCCGATCACCACGCCCGTGGCGGACTTGGCGCCCCAGGCCAGCATGGCTTCCAGGTCTTCGATGGTGCGGTAGACGAAGCAGCCGTCGCGGTCCTTGCCCGGCAGCGGCGGCACGAACGGCGTGGAGCCGGTGGCGAACACCAGCTTGTCGTAGGCGAGGATTTCTCCCGTGCTGGCCGTGACAGTCTTCGCCGCGCGGTCGATGGACACGGCGCGCGCATTGAGCTTCAGCACGAGGTTGTCCTTGTCAAAGAAGCCGGGCGCCACCAAGGAGAGGTCCTCGGCCGATTTGCCGCTGAAAAATTCGGACAGGTGCACCCTGTCGTAGGCAGGACGGGGCTCTTCGCACAGCACCGTCACGGACAGGCGCGTGTTGTGCTCCAGCGCCAGCCGTTCGAGGAATTTATGTCCGACCATGCCATGGCCCAGCACGACGATGTTCAGGGGATGGTTCATTGCTGTCTCCTCAGGCCGCGGCCATGTTCGGTTCGGCCGCTTCGCGCGTAAAACGCACGGCGATGGCGCACAGGGCCGAGATCACCACCAGCGCGCTGAGGATGGTCAATGTCTGGCGGATGTCGCCCGTGCCCTTCATCAGGAAGCCCGCCGCCACGGCGCCCACGTTGCCGCCCGCGCCGATGATGCCGGCCACACCGCCCAGGGCACGGCTGTCGATGAAGGGCACCAGCGCGTAAGTGGCGCCGCAAGCCATGTGGGTGAACAGGCCGAAGACCAGCATGGCGATGACGGCATAGGTCACGCTGTCGACTTTCGCAAACCACAGCAAGCCCACGCCTTCGCCTATCATCAGCATGAACAGCAGGGTCACGCGGCTGTTCAGATTGCCGCGCAGGGCCAATTTGTCCGACAGCCAGCCGCCCAGGGCGCGGGCAAACAGGGCCAGCAGGCCGAAGCTGCCGGCGGCCAGGCCCGCCGATTTCAGCGACAGGCCGAAATGGTCGACGTAATACACGGCGGCGATGTTGTGGATGAAGATCTCGATGCCGAAGCAGGCGCCGTAGGTGACGAACAGCAGCCACACGCGGTAGTTGGCACTGGCCGCCTTGAAGCTGCCCCAGCCGCCCTTTTTATTCCCTTCAATGGCCACGCCCGCCGCGCGCAATTCCGAGTAATTGCCTTCCGGGCAATCCTGCGTATAGCGCCAGTACAGGGCGGCCATCACCAGCATCAGCACGCCCGGCACCAGCAGGGCCACGCGCCAGCCCAGCGATTCGGATACGCCCAGCATCAGCACGGCGCCCAGCAGCAGCGGCATCAGCGCCTGCGCCGCCCCGCCGCCCGCATTGCCCCAGCCGGCGGCGGCCGCATTTGCCGTGCCCACCACGCGGGGCGCGAACATCACGGAGGTGTGATATTGGGTGATGACAAAGCTGGCACCTACGGCGCCGATGCCCAGGCGGAAGAACAGAAAGCTTTCATAGCTTTGCGAGGCAGCCACGCCCAGCACGGGGATGGCGCCCAGCAGCAGCAAGCCCGTGTAGGTCTTGCGCGGGCCGTAGCGGTCGCACAAGGGTCCCACGATCAGGCGCACGAGGATGGTGATGGCGACAGCCGCGATATTGATATTTGCCACTTGTGCCAGGGACAGGCCGAACTCGCCCTTGATGACCGGCATCAGCGGTGCGCAGGCAAACCAGGCGAAGAAACACACGAAAAATGCCATCCACGTCAGGTGGAATGCGCGCATGGGCGGCGTGGCGAGGGAGAAGAGCGCGATGCGCGTTGCTTTTTGGCTGGCCATGATAGGTTCCCGAAGTATCCCGTTGATAAAACAAAACGGCGCCCGCCCCCGCCGATGAAAAAATCAGCCAGGGCGGACGCCGTTGTCCAGGTGGTCCGTCGTTGGACCGTTGTGCGTTTATTCAGGGGATCGCCGTTGATCCGTCTCTTCTGTTTAGCAAGTGCCGTGCCAGCTTCTTCGCCGGGCACGCAGCGCCATTCGCACCGGCTTTGCGCCAGATCATGGCCAATCACGGTGCAAGCACGCCACTTGCTGGTGCATGCGGGAACCGGCACGTGGCATGTCTTGTCTAACTACCATCTGAAGCAGGTGCGGGAGGCCACGATGCTCAAGACATTGCGCCGCCGATTGTGGAAACACGCGCCACCGTGGCCGCCATGGCTCGCTTGCGTGTGCGCTGGCGTGTTGCTCATTACGTGGAGCAATACTGCCGCCGCGCAAGAGCCGAAGGAACACAGCGAACTCGATGCCACCGTCGTTGCGCCCTTCCGCGCCGCGCCCGGCGAGCGGAGCACGCAGGCGCGCACCTTTCTGGTCCGCCTCGCCTACCCCGACGAGGGCCGCCCCCATGCGGTGCGCTGGACCGTGACCCTGTCCGGCCCGGGGACGCAAGGCGCCGTGCTGCGGCGCTGGTCGGGCACGGCGCAGGTGGGAGCGGGCGGCCAGCGCATCAGCTTGCCCTGGGATGGCCGCGCCGACGCCGATGCGCGCGAACGGCGCGTGCGGGTGCCGGACGGCCTGTACCAGCTGCGCCTGGTGGCCGTGGCGGACGCGCAGACGCCGCAGCCAGCGCTGGTGGAACAGCAATGGCCGATCCAGGTACTGCGGGGCCGCGGCACGGCGCCTGACGTGCCCGCCTTCCAGGCGGGCCTGCAGCAACTGCCCAGCCTGGATGGCCAGGCAGACTACCGCATCGTCTACGCCAACCTGCACAGCCAGACGCGCCACAGCGACGGCGGCGCACCGCTCGATGCCTGCCATGGCGCGCAAGACCCGCAAACGGGGCTCTACGGCCCCATCGATGCCTATCTTTATGCGCAGCAACATGGGCTCGATGCCCTGATGACGTCCGAGCACAACCATATGTATGACGGTTCCGACGGCACCAACGGCGCTGCCGTGCCGGCCGAAGCAAAGGCCCTGTACCAGACGGGGCTGGCCGAAGCGGCTGCGTATTCGGCTGCCCATCCCGGCTTCCTGGCCCTGTACGGCATGGAATGGGGCGTCATCAACCAGGGCGGCCACCTGAACATCTTCAATAGCGAGCAGTTGCTGGGCTGGGAAAGAAATGCCCAAGGCGAGCTGCTGGCCGATGTGGAAACGCCGAAGAGCGATTACGCGGGCCTGTATACGCTGATGCGCGAACGGGGCTGGATCGGGCAATTCAACCATCCCGCCTATGCGGGCCAGTTTCTCGTCGACAGCCAGCCGCTGGGCTACACGCCGGACGGCGACGCGGCCATGGTGCTGTGCGAAGTGATGAACACGTCCGCCTTTTCCACGAACGACCAGGAAACGGAAACGCGGCGCAGCAACTACGAGGCGGCCTGCAACCGGGCCCTGGCGGCCGGCTACCACGTGGCCTTCAGCAGCAACCAGGATAACCACTGCGCCAACTGGGGCGCGGCCTACGGCAACCGCACGGCCGTGCTGGTGGCCAGCCCGGCCGCCGGCATGCCCGTGTCACGCGACAGCTTCCTCGAAGCATTGCGCGCGCGCCGCGTGTTTGCCACCATGGACAAGCATGCGCAGCTGCTGTTCACGGCCAATGGCAAGCTGATGGGCGAGCGTTTCGACAACCACGGTCCCTTGCACCTGGCCATCAGTTTCAGCAACGGCGCAGGACGGCAAGCGGCCGCCGTCGCCATCTTCCACGGCGTGCCGGGCGGCAATGGCTCCGTCACGGCCCTGTCGGACCAGGCCGAGCTCACCGTCACGCCCGTGCCCGGCCCCCATTTCTATTACGCGCGGCTGACGCAGGACGACGGCAATATCGTCTGGTCGGCGCCCGTGTGGGTCAATCAGTTGCCGTGACGGTGACCGCGGGGGCGGCATGCCGGGCCATCAGTTCGGTCACCCAGTCGATGAAGACGCGCAGTTTCTTGCTGACATGGCGATTCGGCGGATAGGCGAGATAGAGCGGCATGGCGTCGACCGTCCATGCCTGGAACAACGGCAGCAGCTCGCCCCTGGCCACGTGCTGCCGCGCCATATAATCGGGCAGCCACAGCACGCCCAGCCCCGCCACCCCGGCCGCCAGGTAGGCGTTGCCATCGTCGATCGACAGCACGTACTGGCCATGGATCTTCACGCTCTTGCCCTCGCGGTGCATGACGTACGGAAAGCCGTTGCCGCTACTTCCCCAGCGAAAGCGCACGATGCGGTGCGCGCTGTCCTGCAAGTCCAGCGGATGCAAGGGCGTGCCCACCCGTTGCAGGTAGGCAGGCGCCGCATACACGCCCAGTGGCAAGTCGGCAAGCTTGCGCGCCATCAGCGACTGGTCGGTGATGTCACCGCCGCGTATCACGCAATCGACATTGTCGCCGATCACGTCGACCATGCGGTCGCTGGCGCCCATGTCGAGCACAATATCGGGATACCGCGCATGAAACCCGGGCAGCGCCGGCACCAGCAGCAAAGCGGCGAGCGGACTGGGTACGTCCACGCGCAACTGGCCCCGTGGCAAGGCAGCGGCATGCGGCAAGCTCGTTTCGATTTCTTCCAGGGTGTCGAGCACCTGCACGATGCGCTCGTAGTAGGCGGCGCCATCGGCCGTCACATTGACCTTGCGCGTGGTGCGGTTCAGCAGCTTCAGGCGCAGCCGCGCCTCGAGCTGCTGCACCAGCTGCGTCACCGTGGTGCGGCTCATATGCAAGGTCGCGGCCGCCCGCGTAAAACTGCCCGTTTCGACCACCCGCACGAATGCCCGCATCGTATCCAACTTGTCCATCCACACCTCCACCACCCGATTGTTTGGATTATACAAATAGTGCAGACGATAATGGCCGCTTTATCAGCAGGACGGCAGCAGATAAAGTGTTCTCCAGGCAGCAACTTCGCTGCATCAACAAAGGAAAGCTGATGAAACGCGACGTCGTATTCCCTCCGGGCCGCCAAGCCCTGTATGAGCAGAACCGCTATTCGCCCGCCGTGCGCGCCAACGGCCTGCTGTTCGTGTCGGGACAGGTCGGCAGCCGCGAAGACGGTTCGCCCGAACCCGGGCTCGAAGCCCAGGTCCGGCGCGCCTTCGACAACCTGAATGCCATCTTGCAGGCGGCCGGCTGCTCGTTCGACGACGTGCAGGACGTGACCATCTTTATCGTCGACCCGCAGGCCAACTTCCAGCGCATCTGGGATATCGTGCAAGCCGATTACTGGGGCGCAGCCCCCCACCCCACCGTCACGGCCGTTGGCGTGACGTGGCTGTATGGTTTCCAGTTCGAGATCAAGGTCGTGGCCAGGCTGCCTGGCCAGCACACTGCCCCCGGCAGCGAGCAGGAAAAATAGCGGCAGCTTTTCCCTCGCACGATTGCCCGCTGCAAGGTGCGCTGGCGCTGATCTATGGCAACATGGCAGCGCCGTTTTGACCGCAGGCGGCGCAACCGACGAATGCCAGGACACGAATGAAGCCAAAAGCGCTGATCATCGCCAATATTGAAGCGTTCTTGCTGGCGCCGCTGACGGCAGCGGGCTTCAAGTTCTCGCCAGGCCAGCTGGCCTTCAAGCGCCCACGGCACGAATTCGTCCAGGCCATCCATTTCCAGGCCAACCGCCATAACGAGGAGCATGTCAGCGTGGAATTCTGGAGCCGCTATCAGGTTTCATCGAGATCCTACGCTTCGTGGCACAAGGCGCGTTACGGTCACGAACCGGCCAACCACATCGTCGGCGACACGGCGGACTGGAATATGGGGAACTGGCAATTCGCGGGCATCGCAGGCAAGCAGGACGCACATCACCAGCTCGTCGATCCTGCCCATCGGGCGACAGTCATGCATGGCCTGCGACACAATCTGCACACATTGGCCCTACCCTGGCTTGAGCGTCTTTCCAATTGGGAAAATGCCGCCTTGTGCCTGGTCGAAGCGCAGGACGCGCATGCCAGGGCCTGCGATTTTTATCTGATGGCGGGCCAGCAGGAAAAAGCCCTGTGGGCACTGAACGAGGGCCTTGCTTACTGGAAGAAAAATCCTGCGGCCTCTTTTCCCGAAGAAAAAGAAGCAATCGCTTTACGGATGGAGAAATACTTCAATGCCTAAACACGCTACGCCATGACCGACATTACTTGCCCCTACGACGGCGACTGCGGGCGCCGCTTCGACAGCAGCGCCATGGATGCCCCCGATGCTGCGTTTTTAAACACGGCCATCGGCAAGAAAATGACGTTCATGTTCCTGCACTGTCCCGCATGCTCAAGGATGTTCCAGTTCAATCCGGTCGCCTGGACGGCGCACGCTAGCGAAACGGCCGCGCCCAGGGCCGCCAGGGTGGCGAAGAAAAGCAGCAAGCAGCTGGAAAAATTGCTGGCCAGGGAACAAGTGACCGTGCCCCAGGCCTATCTCGCGCACCTCCGCAGCGCCAAGTCACGTCCCGGCGCGGCGATTTTCAAGGATGAAGAGCCCTTCACCCTGTACAGCCTGGACGCGCTGTGCCAGGAGGTGGACGTGGATGGAACCAGGTATCGGGCAGTCAGGCAGCTGGCTGGCTTTGCCCAGGCCCTGGGGCAAGCGGCGGGAAGCGGGTCGCAGCAGGCAGCCCCGTTCAGTCTTGCCGAGCTGGCGGCTTGCCTGGCCATCGGCGAGGAAAACACGCGCATCCTGTTCATCGACAGCCGCGACAACGATGCACTGTGGATCTATCACTGCGACGGCGGCGATGTCGAACCGACGCGGCTCACCCTGACCTCGCTGATCGGGCCTGGCGTATGCTGAAAGGCGCAATACGCCGCAGATTCTGCGGCCTGCCCCCATTCCAGCAAACAATATTGGAAATGTAAGTATTTTTCAAGCAGCCGTCCATAGGCACTGGTTCCCCACAGCAATCCATGGCACCATGGATGCGCCGTTTTGCCTGCAACGCGGCCTCCCACCGGACCATCAAGGAACATTACATGTCGTCATATCGCACCTTCGCCGGCAGCATGCTGCTCGGCCTGGCCGCAGCGGGCCTCGCCCATGCACAGGCACCCGCCCCTGCCGCCGCCAATACCGATCCCCACCAGTGGCTGGAAGAAGTCCTCGGCGACAAGCCGCTGGCCTGGGTCAAGCAGCACAATGCCGTCACCGTCAAGGAACTGGAAGGCCAGCCCGGCTTTTCGGCCCTGCAGGCGCGCCTGAAAACCATCCTCAATTCCAAGGAACGCATTCCCTACGTGAGCAAGGAAGGCGAGTTCTACTACAATTTCTGGCGCGATGCCCAGCACGTGCGCGGCATCTGGCGCCGCACCACCCTGGCGCAGTACCAGCTGGCCGAGCCAAGCTGGGAAACCGTGATCGACCTCGACCAGCTGGCGGCCGGCGAGAATGAAAACTGGGTCTGGGGCGGCGCCTCCTGCCTGTATCCGAAGGGCGAACGCTGCCTCATTTCCCTGTCGCGCGGCGGCGGCGACGCCAAGGTGGTACGCGAATACGACGTGGCCAAACGCGCCTTTGTCGACGGCGGCTTTACCCTGCCCGAAGCGAAGGGCAGCGCCAGCTGGATCGACCAGGACACCCTGTTCGTCTCCACCGATTTCGGCCCCGGCTCGATGACCAGCTCCGGCTACCCGCGCATCATCAAACAGTGGCAGCGCGGCACGCCGCTGGCGCAGGCGACGACGCTGTATGAAGCCAAGGCCGACGACCTGAGCGCGGGCGCCTACAAGGATTTCACGCCCGGCCACGAACACCAGTTCATCGAGCGGCAAATCGATTTCTACAGCGGCGAAACCTTCCTGCGCGATGGCGCGAACCTGAAGAAAGTGCCGAAGCCGGACGATGCCACCGTGTTTACCGTGCGCGATCAATTGATCATCACCTTGCGCTCGGACTGGAAAGTGAACGGCAAGACCTATCTGCAAGGCTCGCTGCTGGCCACGGATTTCAAGGCCTTCATGCAGGGCAAGCAGGACCTGGAAGTGCTGTACGCGCCCACGGCCACGTCGTCGCTGGACAATGTGACGGCGACGAAATCGGCCATCCTCGTGACCACCCTGGACAAGGTCAAGAACCGCCTGACGGAACTGCGCCACGTGAACGGCAAGTGGCAGCGCCGCGCCGTCGATGCGCCCAAGCTGGGCACCCTGGCCGTCAGCGCGCTCGACCCCGTCGACTCGGACCAGTACTTCCTGACGGTGACCGACTTCCTCAACCCGACCACCCTGTACCTGGCCACGGCGCAGAGCGACAAGCGGACAAAGATCAAGTCGCTGCCCGCCTATTACGACGCGGCGCCGTACAAGGTGGAGCAGTTCGAATCGACGTCGAAGGATGGCACGAAGGTGCCGTATTTCGCCATCATGGGCAAGAAGACGAAGTTCGATGGCAGCAATCCCACCGTGCTGTATGGCTATGGTGGCTTCGAAGTGTCGCTGAAACCCAGCTACAGCGGCACCACGGGCGTGGCCTGGCTGGAAAAGGGCGGCGTGTATGTGCTGGCGAATATCCGCGGCGGCGGCGAATTCGGTCCCCGCTGGCACCAGGCGGCGTTGAAGGAAAACCGCCAGCGCGCGTATGACGATTTCATCTCCGTGGCGCAGGATCTGATCAAGCGCAAGGTCACCAGTCCACGCCACCTGGGCATCATGGGCGGCAGCAATGGCGGCCTGCTGACGGGCGCCGTGCTGGTGCAGCGCCCCGACCTGTTCAATGCCGTCGTCAGCCAGGTGCCGCTGCTCGACATGCGCCGCTATAACAAGCTGCTGGCGGGCGCCTCGTGGATGGGAGAATACGGCGACCCGGACGTGCCGGAACAATGGGCTTACATCAGCAAGTACTCGCCGTACCAGAACGTCTTCAAGGACAAGAAATATCCGCGCGTGCTGTTTACCACCTCGACGCGCGACGACCGGGTCCACCCTGGCCATGCGCGCAAGATGGTGGCCAAGATGGAAGAGCAAGGCCACGACGTGCTGTACTGGGAAAACACGGAAGGCGGCCATGCGGGCGCCGCCAACAACGACCAGCAGGCGCTGATGTGGGCGCTGACCTACACCTTCCTGCTGGAGCAGCTGAAGTAAAACGGGCCTGACGGCCCCTGCAAGCGAGAACGCCTGCACCGGACTCCGGCGCAGGCGTTCTGCTTTTGGCGTTACTTTATCTGCGCGCTGGGGCGCTCGGCAATCCGGTCGCGGTAAGCCTGCAAATGCGCCAGTCCCTCCGCACCGGGACGGTATTTCATCAGGCCACGGACAAATTCCAGCGCGCAGAAGGCCGTGATGTCGGCAATCGTAAACCGTTCGCCCGCGACGTAGGGCTGGTGCGCCAGCACCTGGTCCAGCCATTGCGCCGTCTCGCGCATCTTGCCTGCCTGCGCCAGGGCGAAGTCGGGAAACTGGGGGTTTTCCAGCGCCACCAGGGCCGGATGGCCATGGCGCACCCAGTTGGCGGCGCCGCTGAACAAATGCAGTTCCACGCGGCGGTCGGCCATTTCGATGAAGGCGCGCTCCTCGAAACCCTCGCCCATCAGGTTAGGCTGCGGCTGCAAGCCTTCCAGGTAGGTGCAGATGGCGCGCGTCTCGGTCAGCACGCGTCCGTCCGCCAGTTCCAGCACGGGCACGCGGCCCAGCGGGTTTTTCGTCAGGAAGGCGGGGTCGCGGTGCTGGCCCGCCATCAGGTCGAGCGCCACTTCCTCGATGCCGGTGATGCCCTTTTCGGCGATGAACATGGTGACGCGGCGCGGATTGGGCGTACGGGGGCTGATATACAGTTTCATGTGCATGGGTCTCGTCTCGTCTATGGGGTGGACAATCAGCTGCGGGACTGGCCTGCGGCAGGACAGTCAGGCGCCCATCATACCAGCGCACCGCCATGGTGCGGCGTCCATGGCGCGTTGACTTTGCCCCCGTTTCCACTTAGATTGCTGTACGGGAACGCTGGCCTACAGCTCCAGCGATGTCCCGCTACCGCCATGACGCTCGCAGCCTACCCGGCTGGCGGGCGTTTTATCCATGAACCAAGGGCATACCATGCATCGCACACCGACTCCGCGTTTCCGCCGCAGCCAACTGGCCGCCGCCGTCCTGGCACTGACTGCCGTCGCCGCCTTCAACACGGGCCACGCCGCGCCCGCCGCCAAATACGCTTCGGCCAGCCATGCCGCCAGCACCACCACGCAGCTGCCGCGCGGCGTCACGCCCTTGCACTACATCCTGTCGATCACGCCGGACGCCGCCGCCTCCACCTTCAAGGGCGAGGCCTCCATCAAGATCGCCGTCGACACGCCGACCGCCAGCATCACCTTCAATGCCCTGAACCTGGCGTTTGCCGCCGCCGCGATCGAAGGCGCGGGCGGCAGCAAGCAGGTGGCGCGCAAGATCGATTTCGATGCGGACAAGCAGACGGCCACCGTGCATTTCGCGCAGCCCGTGGCCAAGGGCGAGTACCTGCTGCGCATCGACTACAGCGGCAAGATCGGCACGCAGGCCACGGGCCTGTTCTCGCTCGACTACGACACGCCCGAAGGCCGCCAGCGCGCGCTGTACACGCAATTCGAAAACTCGGATGCGCGCAGCATGCTGCCGTCATGGGATGAACCTGACTACAAGGCCACGTTCGCGCTGGACGTGGTCGTGCCGAGCAACCAGATGGCCGTCGGCAACATGCCCATCGTCCGCAGCGAAGAGCTGGGCAACGGCAAGAAGCACGTGTATTTCGCCACCACGCCGCGCATGTCGACCTACTTGCTGTTCTTCGGCCTGGGCGACTTCGAACGGGCGACAAAGATGGCCGACGGCACGGAAATCGGCGTCATCACCAAGCGCGGCGCGCTGGCGCAAAGCCGCTTCGCGCTCGATGAATCGGCCGCCCTGCTGCGCGAATACAACGACTACTTCGGCGTGCGCTATCCGCTGCCCAAGCTCGACAACATCGCCGCGCCGGGCCGCAGCCAGTTCTTCGGCGCCATGGAAAACTGGGGCGCCGTGTTCACCTTCGAATACGGCCTGCTGCTCGACCCGGCCATCTCGACCCAGTCGGACAAGGAAAACATCTACACCACCCTGTCGCATGAAATGGCGCACCAGTGGTTCGGCGACCTGGTCACCATGCGCTGGTGGGACGACCTGTGGCTCAACGAAGGCTTTGCATCGTGGATGGAAAGCCGCACCACGGAACGCCTGCACCCAGAATGGAACACGACCCTGTCCAAGGTGGGCGGACGCGAATCGGCCATGAGCCAGGATGCGCTGCGCACCACGCATCCGGTGGTGCAGCGCATCGCCACCGTGGAACAGGCCAGCCAGGCCTTCGACGGCATCACCTACCAGAAGGGCAAGGCCGTGATCAGCATGCTCGAAGCGTACGTGGGCGCCGACACCTGGCGCACGGCCGTGCGCAGCTACATGCGCAAGCATGCGTACGGCAATACGGTGTCCGACGACCTGTGGCGCGAAGTCGACGCGGCCGCGGGCAAGCCCGTCAGCGCCATCGCCCATGATTTCACCCTGCAGCCGGGCGTGCCCATGATCACGGTGAGCGACGCCGTGTGCCGCAAAGGCAATACGCGCGTGACCCTGACGCAAACGGAATTTTCCAAGGACCAGCCGGACAAGACACCGCTGTCATGGAAAGTGCCCGTGATCGCGTCGACGGTCGGCAGCGACAAGCAGGCCCGCGTGCTGGTCAAAAATGGCAAGGCCACCTTGAACGTGCCCGGTTGCGGCGCCCTGCTGGTGAACGCGGGCCAGAGCGGCTACTACCGCACCCTGTACGCGCCGGCCGGCACGCGCGCGCTGGCGGGCAGCTTCGCGCACCTGGCGCCCATCGATCAGCTGGGCCTGCTGGCAGACAGCCAGTCGCTGGGCATGGCGGGCTTGCAAGACCCTGCCGCTTTCCTGGAACTGGTGAAGGCCACGCCCCTGTCGGCCGACCCGCAAGTGCTGGGCCGCGTGGCCGCCTCGCTGAACGGCCTGTATGAACAATATGCAGGCGATAGCGCGGAAAGCAAAGCGCGCCAGCAGGCCTTCGGCCGCTTTGCCATGGCGCGCCTGGCGCCGATGATGGCGCAGACGGGCTGGGAAGCGCGCGCGGGCGAAGCATCGAGCGTGGCGACCCTGCGCGGACGCCTGATTGCCATCCTCGGCGA
The DNA here is from genome assembly GCF_009208555.1 of Janthinobacterium violaceinigrum. Taxonomy (GTDB): domain Bacteria; phylum Pseudomonadota; class Gammaproteobacteria; order Burkholderiales; family Burkholderiaceae_D; genus Janthinobacterium; species Janthinobacterium violaceinigrum. Next base: position 164,867 of record NZ_WFLI01000009.1, read on the forward strand.
CATGGGCGAGCCGGGCGTGCTGCAGGAGGCGCGCCGCCGCTACGCGGCCAGCGAACAGGATCCGTCCGCCATGCCCGCGCCGCTGCGCCGCACCATCCTGGGCGTGGTGGCGCAGCATGCGGACGCCGCCACCTGGGAACAGCTGCACGCCAGGGCGCAGCAGGAAAAAACGCCGCTGGTCAAAAACCAGCTGTACGACCTGCTGGCCTCGACCGACGACGCGGTCCTGGCACAGCGGGCGCTGGCGCTGGCGCTAACGGATGAACCGGGCGTGACCAACAGCCCGGCCATGATCTCGCGCGTGTCGCGCACGCATCCGGAACTGGCGTTCGACTTTGCGCTGGCCCACCTGGAGCAAGTCAATGCGCGCATCGATGCCAGTTCGCGCAGCCGCTACTTCCCGCGCCTGGCAGCAGGTTCCGCGCAGCCGGAGATGATCGCCAAGCTGGAAGCATATGCACAGGCCAACCTGCCGGCCAGCGCGCGCGGCGACGCCGACAGTTCCGTGGCCGGCATCAAGTACCGCATCAAGGTGCGCGCCGAGCGCCTGCCGGCCGTCGATGCGTGGCTGGCCAAGCAGACGGGCTAAGCGCCCGCGCCCGGCGCCGCAGTACGGCGGCGCCGGGCATTCTCCGGCCCTGCACGAAAATCCGGACAAAAAAAACCGGCTTCGCAAGTCGCGGCAGCCGGTTGAAACGCTGTTTCAGAGCGCAGGGATAAAACGGGAACACATGCAAAAGTGGAAATCGTGCCGGTCATTGAGGTGTCCGGCAACCTTGCGCCCGGGGTTTCCGTGCGCCATGTATCCACTATGCCAGTCCTTCCTTCAGGCAGGCTTAGGACTTCATTAAATCCCCGGCCGTTTCCCGATTTTTCCCGTCCTTGCCCTACCCTGCCCCGCTTTGCTTGCCAACGCGGCAATGCTTCTGCCGCGCCGGCCTGTCTGGTGCCGATGGTTGAGCTCACCGGCTAAGCTGTTGAGTCATGCCTGCATCCTATCGCTCCCGGAGCGTAGTGATCTGCGCAACACATGCTGTGTGCCAACAAAAGCATCATAACAGCGGCATATGACGGGCTTATGACGTAGCGCTAAGGTGTGCTGCCCTTCTTTGCAGAACTCTTGATACCCGTCAACTCGATCTCCACCCGGCGGTTCGGCTGCAGACAGGCGATCAGGGCCGCGCGCGGCGCCACCTTGTCGCAGGCGGCGACGGGTTCGGCCTTGCCCTTGCCATACGCGCTGATGACATTGGCGATGCCCTGTTCACGCAGCAACTGTTTCACCGTCAGGGCGCGCCGTTCGGACAGGGCCTGGTTATAGCTGTCCGAGCCCAGGCGGTCCGTATGCCCCGTCACGGACAGCGTATCGATCTGGACATAGCCCTGCTTCAGGCGCGCCGCCAGGTCGCGGATTTTCTCGACGCCCTGCGGCAGCACGTCGGCCGCGCCCGCCTTGTCGAAGCGGAACAGGGCATCCATGTCGAGCGTGATGCGCTCATGCCCGATGCGCGGGGGCGGAGGCACCGGCGGTTCCGGCTCCCGCTTCGGCTGGTCGGCCGGGCACGCCGCTGCGGCGGACTGGGCGGCTGCCTGCGCATCTTCGGCCAGTTGCACGTACGGGTTCGCGTGGCGCCAGCCCTGCTGCTTGTATTCATTGCCCGCATGCACCAGTTCCACTTCGCCGCACGCCACCTTTTGCGCTGCGCAGGCAAAGCCCGGCGATGCATGCAGCTTGCCGAAGCTGGCCCACAGGTCGTCGCGCAAGCGCGTGGCGTCGTTCACCAGCGGCGTGGCGTCGCCGGGATTGGGCGTGCTGCCGTCTTCCAACGCGGCAACGATCTTCGCCGATTCCTGCAAGGCTTGCAGGGGAAAGGCCGAGCGGTCGTTGCGCGTGTATTCGTGGAACGAGACGTCGAGCCAGCATTGCGCCTTGGACAGGTAATAGTCGCCCACGCGCACGCCGCCATCGTTGAGCTTTTTGATGCGCTCCTGCAGCAGGCGGTAGGCTTGCTGGTCGGCAGAGACGGCCTGGTCGCTGATGCGCAGTTGCGGCATGGCCAGCGGCGCCGCCGACAGGGTCGGCGTGACTGCCTGGGCCAGGCCCATGGCCAGCAGGCTGGCCAGCGGCAGCAGTTTCATCATCGGTGTCATGGTCGGTGTCAACATTGGTGTGATTTTCGGAGTCATGGTAGCTTTCATGGCCGGGCCAGGGTACGGTTGATGGTGGCGTCTTTGCCTTTGAACAGGTTTTCATCGAACTTGAAGCGCAGGCGCAAATACGGGCCGCGCGCCGTGTAGTCGGCGCCCGTCAGGTCGCGGTCGGAAAAGCCCGACCAGTTGTGGCCGGCCGACAGCCACAGGTTTTGCGCCAGCAGATAACCGACTTCGACGCCATTGGCCCACTGGCGGCTGCCCCCTTGCGGACTGCCCATCACGGCCGCCAGCACGCCGATGTCCCAGTTCTTGCTGATGTCATACACGGTGCGCCCGGAAAACAGCCACGCCGTGTATTTCTCTTGCCCGGCGGGCAAGTTCTTGTCGTTGTTGTGCTTGGCGGCGACCCTGCCCGTGAACCACCACGGACGGCTGGGGTGATAGTCGAGGTGCGTGGAAACGATATGCGCGCGATAATTGTCGCCATCGATCTGCGACTGGTCGCGCACGGTCTTGTACTCGTAGCGGGCCAGGCCGTTGAAACGGTTGTCGTCCACGGGGCGCCACGCAAAGCCCAGTTGCGCCCGGTCCTGCAGCACATTGCCCACAGGCGCGCCGCTGGCGTCGTCGTTATTGCGCGTGTACAGCAGGTAGTTGCGTGCAAGCAAAGTCCAGTCGCGGCTCAGCTTGCGTGCCCAGGCAATCGTATTGAGCCACTGATCCTGGCGCTGGTTGCCCGGCGCGACCTCGCTGTCGAACAGGCGCCGGTACTCGAGCTTGACGGAACCCCGCCACAGGGGATTGACGGCATAGTCGAAGCCTGCCGCCACGGCAACGGCTTGCTGTTGCTGGCCGTTCATGACTTTCAGATATTCCACATTCGTGTTGGCCGCCAGCCCTTCGCCCAGGTTCCACGTGTTGCGCAAGCCGGACGCCAGCTGCAAGTCGCGCTGATTGCTGAGGCTGTAATCGATGGCGTCGCGCATGCGGTACTCGCCAAACACGGTGCCGCCCGGCATGTAGCCCGTATCGGCGCCGGCCACAAAGCTGGTGCTGCGGTCGGCCGGATTGAGCGAATACGCGGACGCCAGCCCCGTCTGGTTTTCATAGCGCGCGTACAGCCGGCTGCGTTCGGCCAGCTGGTATTGCGCGCCCAGGCCGTAGCGGTGCTGGTCCGCGTCGGCTATGCTTTTTTCCACGTCGCCATTCAGGGTCCAGCGGTCCGTGGCCTTGTACTGCGCGCCCAGGCGCACGGTGGTGGCGTCCAGCGGCACCGTCGCGCCCGTCCCTGCGCCGGGATTGATGGGCGCAAACGTGGTGATGCTGCCGCCCGTGACAGGGTCGATGGCCGTGTTGGCCGTGCCGTTGCCGAAGAAGCCGCCCGTGGGATTCAAGCCCGTGCCCAGCGGCGAGGTATTCGGCGCGATGCCGGCCGTCGACGGCATGCCGCCGCTCTCCTTCATGTGCTGGATGGACACGTCGAGCAGCCAGCGCTCGCTGGCATTCCACGCCACGCCCAGGCGCTGCGCATCGCGGCGCGCGTCCGTGCTGCGCTCGTCGCTGCGGATGGCCTCGCCATACACGGTGATGACGGGACTGAGCTTGTAGCCCGCCTTCACGCCCGCCTCGCCCCGCCCGCCCGTGATGCCGGCCGCCGTGTTGTTGAAATCCTTGTCGGAACGGTTCCAGAACGCTTTCGCTTCCAGCTTGTCATCCTTGTGCTGCAACTCGATCCGCGCCGCGTTGCCGCTCACTTCATCGCGCAACTCGCCCGCCTGGCCCGACGGCGTCGTGTAGATATTGCCGCCCGCGCTGTAGCTGGTGGACGTGGTGCGCGCCACTTCCAGCACGAGCAGGCTGTGCTCGCCCAGGCGCAAGCCCGCGTTGGCACTATGCAATTTGTATGGCGACAAGGGATTCTTGTCTTCCACGGCCGAGCCGCCGAGCGAGACCATCTTGCCCAGCTGCACCTGCCCATCCACGCCCAGGGTCCAGAATTTCTCGCCGCCCTGGTCCACTTCATAGCTGATGCGTATCGATTGCGGGTCGCCATTCGGCGTCAGCGCGGGGATCGCCTGCTTGAACAGGATGCGCCCGCTGAACGGCTCGAAGCTGTAATCCTCGAAGCGGCGCAGCTGCGTGGCTTGCACGATATTGCCGTTCTGGTTCTTGTCGCGCACGACGATCTCGATCTTTTCCGAGTTTTCGATGGCGTTGTTGTTGCGCACGGCGAACGGTCCCGACGTGCCGTTCGCCCGGTATTCCTCGACCACCTGCTTCAGGCTGTCGTTGATGGCAAACGCATTGGCGACGATGCCATCCTGTTCGTAATGGCCGCGCCCGCCCGTGGCCGTGCGGTTGTACTGTCCCAGTTTCCTCTGCTGCAAGTTCGCCACGGCGCCGCCGCCCGTCATCTGGCTGAAGCCGTCGCCCGTGGCAAAGTCGCCGTACAGCACGTAGCTTTTTTGCCGGTCGATGCGCACGTATAAACGGTCGCTGGAGCGGGCGTCGAAATTGCGCACGGAACTGTCGCCGTAGACGGGATAAAACTCTTCCGGATTGACATCGCGCAAGAGGCGCGCGCGCGTGTCCTTGTCCGAATCGTAGGCGGCCGTCAGCAAGGCGTCGCCACGGATGGTGCCTTTCAAAAACATCGCCGCACGGCCCGCCACATTGGCCTTGCCATTGTTGAACGCCCGGCTCCAGCGCTGGATGTCGCGCTCGAAACCGTCATTGAAACGCGACGGCGCAATGGCATCGCTCGACAGGCTGCGCTTGCTGATGATGCCGTCGATCAAGCCCACGGCCAGCATGTCGCGCAATTCCGGCAGAAAACTGATCGTGCCCTGCGCCGCCACTTTGCCGGCCGACACGCGCAGCAGCACGTCCTGCGGCGTGGCGGGGGCCAGCAGGCTGAAGACCGCTTCGCCATTCTCCACCGTCAGCTGCGTGCCGGGCGTGACCTTGTCGGCGTCGCGGCGCTCCGGTCCCAGTTCGTCCGTGCGGGCCCCGGGCAGCAGGATGCGCCCGCCGCTGGCCTCGATGGTCAATAACGCCGTGCCCGCCAGGGGCTTGCCCTGCTCATCAAAGAGGCTCACCGTCACCTTGACGGGGCTCTGGCCATCGGCCGGCACATCGTTCCCGTCCGTCTCGACGGCGATGCGCGCCACGCCCCGGTTGATGGCGTAATCGGTGGCGCCCACCTTGCCGGCGAGGAAGGAAGGCGCCGCCACGGCGGAGCCTGACGCACTGTCCGGCAAGGGCAGTTGCGCCAGGCTGGCCGCCGGCAAGGCCAGCAGGGCCAGCGCGGCGGCCATGCGCCGAGGCGCGGGGAGAGTTCTCTTCATGGCTTGTTTCTCTTTGGCGGCATTGGCAAGCGGCAAGTAAGGTGGCAGAGGCTTATTGCACATGGCTGCCTCCTGCGGCTGGCGCCGTGGCTGGCACAGCGGCTGGCGTGGGCAGGCGGGGCGCGACGACAGGCTGGTTGGCGCTGTCCGTCGCCTGGGCCGGCGCGGCGGCCGGCTGGCTGCTGAAGCTCAGGCCCCCTCCCTTGCCGCCCTCCCTTTCCACGCTGCGCACTTCGCCCTGGGCACGGCGCGCCTTGACTTGCTCGAGCACGGGATTCGAGCACGAACCCTCGATGAAGTCGGCGCGCAGCAGCTCGCCGTTCTTGGTATCGAGGAACAGGCTGTGCGGATCGCCCAGGTTGCGGTTCGACGCTTCCATCATGCGGCTGGCGCGCGGCAACGTTGCGCCGTCGACCTTGATCACATGGCTGTTCGGCGTGATGCCGCAATAGCTATACTTGCCTTCCACGTCCGTGGTGAAGTTCGTGCCATCCTCCATGTACAGCCGCACGCCCGGGATGCCCAGTTCCTCGGCGTCCTGCACGTGGTTGTTGTTGCAGTCCACAAACACCTTGCCGGCGATGCAGGCATCCGTCGTAAACACGCCGCCCGTCACCTTCACTTTCGCGCGCGCCTCGTTCGACGGCGGGCCGTTGGTGGTCGTTGCCTGGGCCCGGTTGATGCCGTCGCCCTGCAGCGAACCGACGCCCACGCGCAGGCGGTAGCGGAAGCTGACGCTGGCGTTCGGCGCCAGCGATTCCAGCTTAAAGCTCAGCTGTGGCCCCGGCTTGCCGGAGGGATCGGGCTGCACCACATTGTTGCGCGTGGTGGTGCCGTCGATGTAGCGAAAGCCGGCCGGCAGTTTGTCGAGCACGCTGACGCCGAATGCCGTCGCCACGCCCGTGTTCTTCACCTCGATCGTGTATTGCAGGCTGTCGCCGATCTCGGCCTGGGTCTTGTTGACGCTCTTGCTGATCAACAGCATCGGCTTGTCCTTCGTGTTGAACACCACGGGCGTAAAGCTGGGCGGCGTGGCGCCTGGCGTGGCCGGCAGCAGCAGGGTGTCGGCCGAACTGGCCAGGGCCAGCACGCTGGCGGGCGCCACCGGCGTATTGCCGCCATCGGCACCGCTGTAGCTGTGGCCGATATTGCGGCCGCCTGCTTCCGAGCCCGGCATGGTGCTCGCATACACCTGGTTCAGCTGCGCCACGGTGGGGATAGCCGCCACGCTGCCGAAGTCGACCAGCACCGTGAAGACGATGTTGCAGCTTTCCTGCGGCTGCAAGTCACCCATGCCATTGAGCAAGCCAAACACGGTGGCGCCATTGAAGTCGGGATTGGCGACGCAGGCCGTGGCGCTGGCGGGCCGCGCCGTGACGGCCAGGCTGCCCGGCTTGAGGGCGACGCTGGTGGCCGTGGGGAAGACGGCGCGCAGGTTTTCCGCCACCTGCACCATGGTCGAGGTCGGGTAGCCGGCAGGATAGCGGTTGGCCGCCTGCACCGTGTAGCTGATCTCGAACTTGCTGGCATCGACTTGTTGCTGCGCCGACACTGCCTTGATGACATCGACCACTTGCCGCAGCAACACCACGGGCGTGGGCGTGTCTTCGCCCGTGTAGGCGACGCCGCCCACGGTATCCGAAGCATTGCCATTGCGGTTAGGGTCGACCTTGTCCGCCAGCGCCGCCACATCCGCTGCCGTGGCCGCGGCGCCCGCATGGCTGCCGCCATTGTTGGACGCATCGAACACGAGGCTGCCCACGGGGGGCGTGTACGTGGGGTTGGCGGCGATCACGCCAGCCGCCGGGGCGGGCGGCACGCTGATGGCGCCGCCCCCGTTGGCGACAGTGCCGGCCAGCGCGCTGGCAAACACGCTGTTGTTGTACTGCGGCAAAGTCGTATCCTGCACCGTGATTTCCACGGTGAACGTAATGACGCTCAACTCGCCCTCGCCCAGGGCCGCATCACCGCTCAGCAAGCGCAAGTCGCTGCCGCCGCAACCGCCCGTAAAGCCCGGGTTGACGGCCAGTTGCCGGCTGCCGCCAATGGCGGGCGCGGCAGGCGGCGCGACGATACGGCACGCGACGGGTTCGGGGAAGGCGGCGCGCAGGCTGTCGAGCGCCTGCACGTTTTGCGCCGCGCCCTTGCCCACGTTGCGGATCACCACCGTATACGGCACGGTGAAGACCTTGGCCGACAACTGGGTCACCTTGCCCACGCCCAGCGCCGCGCCGATGGCGGGATTTGCCACCTCCGTGACGGCCGTGCAATCGGACGCCTGCGCACAACGCGGCAAGTCGGGACCGGCGGGCACGATGGTGTTGCTCAACGTGCCGCTGGCCGCCACTTTCGCGCTCACCGTGACGGCGGCCACGGCGTTCGGCGCCAGGCCGGCCGGCACCGTGCACACCAGTTTGTTCGCCGCCAGCGGCGCGCACGTGGTGGGCGCGGCCGGCGTGACGACGATCTCGGTCAGGCTGGCGGCCAGGTCGTCCGTCAAGGTGATGGCGGCCGTGGTGGCGCCGCTGCCGCGGTTGGTGGCCGTGATGGTCCAGCTGACGGTGTCGCCGATGCTGGCATTGGCCTTGTCCGCCACTTTCTTCACCATCACGCTGGGGCTGGTGACATTGGTGCTGGTCTGGCAATCGGCCGGCGCCAGGCACAGTGGCGCATCGGGCCCGGACGGCACGACGCGGTTGAGGGCCGTGCCCGCCTGAGTGACGGTGGCCGACACTTCCACGCTGGCTTCGCCGCCATTGCCGATCAGGCCGGCAGGCACGCTGCAGGTCAGCACATTGCCTGCCACGGGCGCGCAAGTGGCCCGCACGGGCGTGAGCACCACATTCGTCAGGCCGGCCGGCAAGGTGTCGACCAGGGTCATGACGGCGCGCGTGGGGCCGGTACCCGTATTGCTGGCCGTAATCGTCCACACGACGGTGTCGCCCACATTGGCGCTGGCGCGGTTGACGCTTTTCCGCACCGCCACTTTGGGTCCCGTCAGCACGATGCTCGATTCGCAGCTGTTCGCCTGCGCGCAGGCCGGGTTGTCGGGTCCGCTCGGCATCACGCGGTTCGACAGCACGCCTTCCAGCGTGCCCGTGGCCGTCACGCGCACGCTGCGCGTGCCATTGCCGATAGCCAACTGACCAGCAGCAATGCTGCAGCTTTGCACGCTGTTCGCCACCCAGTTCGCCAGCGGCGGGCAAGTCACGCCCGCATCGGCGTTGACCGCCAGCACCGTCAGGTTCGGCGGCAGGATGTCCGCCAGGGTCACCACGCCCAGGTTGGCCACGCCGCCGCTGTTGATGGCGGTAATGGTCCAGATGATGCTGTCGCCCACGTTGGCATTGCCGACGTTGGCCGTCTTGGTGACGCGGATCACGGGACCCGGCATGGTCACCGTGGCCGTGTTCGGCAAGTCATACTGCACTTCCGTCGAGCTGGTGGCGATGATGCTGACGATGGTCGACACATTGCTGGCCGGCTGGATATACGACAGGCCAAAGCTGTGCAGTTCGTTGGCCGCCAGGCTGGCGGGCAAGCCCGTCACCGTCAGCATGCCGCTGACGGCGTCATAGCTGCCGGCCGCGCCGCTCAAGGTCACGCCCATCAGGCCTTGCGCCAGTTTCAGGCTGTACGTCACGTTCTCGGCCGTGCCGGGACCCACGTTGCTGTAGCTGACGATGCCGTTGATCTGGTCGCCGGCACTGGTGGTGCCGGGGAAACCGTTCAGGGTGGTGGTCACGTCGACCAGCAGCTTGATGGCCGTGGTGGTGGTGGTGCAGTCCGCCGCCTGCGCGCAGACAGGATTGTCCGGGCCGCTTGGCAACACCGTGTTCTGCAGCACGCCGGCCGCGCTGGCCGTGGCCCGCAGCACCACTTGCGCCTGTCCGCCCGGCGCCAGGCCGGCCGTCACGCTGCACGTGACGATATTGCCCGCCACGGGCGCGCAGGTGGCCAGCTGCGTGGACAGCACTTGCACGCCGCTGACGCCTGCCGGCAGGTTGTCGGTCAGCACGATGGCGGACTTGGTCGCGCCCGTGCCGCCATTGCTGGCGGTAATGGTCCAGGTCAGCAAGTCGCCCACGCTGGCATTGCTCTTGTCGACGCTCTTGCGCACCGTCACTTGCGGCGCGACGAGGGTCGTCGTGGCCTGGCAGGCGCCGGCCGTATCGCAGGCGGGGTTGTCGCCACCGCTGGGCACGACGCGGTTCGACAGGCTGCCGCCCACCGAACCGCGGCCCGTGATGACGACCTTGCGGCTGCCATTGCCGGCGGCCAATTGACCTGCCGCAATCGTGCATGACTGCACGCTGCCGGCCGTCCAGCTGGCGGCCGGCGGACAGCTCACGCCCCCATCGGGCGTCACGCTGAGCACGACGATATTGGCGGGCAACACGTCGGCGATGACGACGGCGTTTTGATTCGGCAAGTTACCCGTATTCGTGGCCGTGATGCTCCAGGTCAGGATATCGCCCACGGCCGCGTTCACCTTGTCGACCGTCTTGCTGGCGCGAATCACGGGGCCAGGCAAGTTCGTCGTCGCCGTATTCGGCAAGTCGTTGACGATTTCCGTGGAACTGGTGCCCACCACGCTGGTGATGCGCGAGCTGTTGCTGGCCGGCTGGGTGTAGAACAGGTTGAAGCTGGCGCTCTGGCCCGCGATCAGGGTGGCCGGCAAGCCGCTTAGCACGTACATGCCCGTGGCGCTGTTGTAGACGCCGCTGATGCCGGGCGCGCCGCTGACGGGGCTGAGGGACACGCCACCCAGGCCCGCTTCCAGCTGCAGGCTGTAGCTCATCGTTTCCGCCACGCCGGGACCCACGTTGGCAAACGTCACCACGCCGCGGATGGCGTCGCCCGCGTTGCTGCTGGCGGGAAAACCGTTGAGCGTGGTGGTCACGTCGACCAGCAGTTTCGACACCACCGTGGTGGTCTGGCAATCGCCTGGCACGGCGCACGCGGGGTTGTCCGGCCCGCCCGGCAGCAATGCATTGACGAGGCTGCCCGACAGGGTCGCCGTGGCGCTCAGCTTGACGGTGGCGCTGGCGCCGGCGGCCAGGCCGGCCGGCACGCTGCAGTTGACGACATTGCCCGCCGGCACGGCGCAAGTGACGGGCGCCGTCGGCGTCACCAGCACGTTCGCCAGGCCCGCAGGCAAGGTATCGGCCAGGGTGGCGATGGCCGTGCTGGGACCGCTGCCGCTATTGCGCAGGGTCAAGGTCCACGTCAGGGTATCGCCCACGTTGGCGGCCGTCTTGTCGACAGTCTTGCTGGCGTTCAGCAAGGGCGAACTGACGGTGCTCGTGGTGCTGCAATCGCCCGCCTGCAGGCAGACGGGGTTATCCGTGCCGCTGGCGCTGACGCCATTGACGAGACTGCCAGCGGCGGCGGCCCGCGCCGTCACTTGCAGCGTGGCATTGCCGCCGGCGGCCAGGCCAGCCGGCACGCTGCACGTGAGCACATTGCCGGCCAGCGGCGCGCAGGTGACGGGCGCGGCAGGCGTGACGACGATATTTGCCAGGCCGGCCGGCAAGGTGTCGGTGAGAGTGGCGACGGCCGTGCTGGCGCCCGTGCCGCTGTTGGCCAGGGTGACCGTCCACGTCAGGCTGTCGCCGATGTTCAGCGCCAGCTTGTCGACGCTCTTGCTCAGCGCCAGGCTGGGGCTGGTGATGGTGGTCTGCGTCTGGCAGCTGTTGGCCTGGAAGCAGGCCGGATTGTCCGGGCCGCTCGGCATGACATGGTTGGCCAGGTTGCCGCCCGCGCTCGCCTTGCCGGTCAGCACGATCTGGCGCTGGCCGTTGCCGGCCGCCAGCTGGCCGATGGCCACGCTGCAGCTCTGGCTGCTGTTGGCCACCCAGCTGGCCAGCGGCGGACAGGTGACGCCGCTGTCGGGCGCCACATTCGTCACGACGATATTGGCTGGCAGCAAGTCCGTCAAAATGACGGCGCCCTGGTTGGCCAGGCTGCCCGTGTTGCTGGCCGTAATCGTCCAGATAATTTCCTCGCCGACATTTGCCACGGCCTTGTTGGCCGTCTTGCTGACGCGAATGATGGAGCCGGGCATCGTGACGGTGGCCACGTTGGGCTGGTCGTTCGGCACTTCCACCGATGTCGTGGCGATGCGGCTGACCACGGTCGACAGGTTGCTGGCCGGCTGGATGTAGCTGAGCTGGAAGCTGAAGCCCTGCCCCGCCGCCAAGGTGGCCGGCACGCCGCTGAAGGTCACCAGGCCGGAGCCGCCGTTGTAGCTGCCCGTCACGCCGCCGAGATTGACGCCGGCCAGGCCGGGCGCCAGTTGCAGGCTGTACGTCACGCCTTCGGCCGGCCCGGGGCCGATATTGCTGAAATTGACGGTGCCCGCAATCGTGTCGCCCGCATGCGTGCTGCCGGGAAAACCGTTCAGGGTCGTGGTCACGTCGACCAGCAATTTCACGGCCGTGCTGGTGGTGCTGCAATCGCCGGGCTGCGGGCAGGCAGGGTTGTCGGGGCCGCTCGGCACCACCGTATTGACATAGGCACCGGCCCCATTGGCCACGCCCTTGACGACGATATTGAGCGTGGCGCCTGCCGCCATGCCGGCGGGAATGGAACACACGAGCTGGTTACCGTTCGGCACCGCGCAAGTGGCGGGCGACGCGGGCAACACTTGCCACAGGGTCAGATTGGCCGGCAAGGTGTCCGTCAGGGTGACGATGCCCATGGTCGCGCCCGTGCCCGTATTGGCCACGGCGATCGTCCACGTCAGCGCCTCGCCCACGTTGATGTTGCTCCTGTCGACGGTTTTACGCACGGCCACCTGCGGGCTGAGGATGGTGGTGGCCGTCTGGCACGAAGCGGCCTGGGCACAGGCGGGATTATCGGGTCCGCTCGGCAGCACTTTGTTGCCCAGGCTGCCGCCGGCCGTGCCCCGGGCCGTGATGGTGATGCTGCGGCTGCCATTCATGGCGACCAGCTGGCCTGGCGCGACGGTGCACGCTTGCGCGCTGTTGGCCAGCCAGCTGGCCAGCGGCGGACAGCTGACGCCCGCGCCCGGCATGACGGACAGCACCGCCACGTTGGCGGGCAGGATGTCGGTCAGGGTCACCACGCCCAGGTTGGCCAGGCTGCCCGTATTCGTGGCCGTGATGGTCCAGGTAATCGTCTCGCCCACGTTGGCCGTCGTCTTGTCGGCCAGTTTCGTCACGCGGATGATGGGGCCGGGCACGGTTGCCGTGGCCGTGTTCGGCAAGTGGTTCGCCACTTCCACCGAGGTCGTGGCAATGGTCGACGTCACCATCGACAGGTTGTCGGCCGGCTGCGTGTAGCTGACATTGAAACTGGTGCTCTGGCCATTCGCCAGGCCCACGGGCAAGCCGCTGAGGGTGACGACGCCCGTGGCGGAATTGTAGCTGCCGGCGGCGCCCGTCAGGACGACGTTGCTCAGGCCAGGCGTCAGTTGCAGGGTGTACGTGACGCCTTCGGCGGGGCCAGGTCCCACGTTGGCGTAGGTGACGGTGCCGGAAATCATGTCGCCCGCCAGGGTATTCGGCGGGAAATTATTCAGGGTGGTGGTGACGTCGACGAGCAGCTTGACCACCGTGGTGGTGGTGCCGCAATCGCCGGGCAACACGCAGGCGGGAGTATCGGGACCCGATGGCAGCACGCTGTTGACGGCGGCGCCAGCCACGGTGACCGTGGCGCTGACGACGATTTTCGCCGAGGCGCCGGGGGCCAGGCCGGCCGGCACGCTGCATGCGAGGTTCTGGCCCGCCACGGGCGCGCAGGTGGCGGGCGCCTGCGGGCTGACGACGACGTTCGTCAGGCCGGCCGGCAAGGTATCGGTCAAGGTGACGGCGCCCGTGCTGGCGCCCGTGCCGCTATTGCTCACCGTTAAGGTCCACGTGAGCGTGTCGCCCACGTTGATGCTGGCCTTGTCGACGGTCTTTTTCACGGCCACGTTCGGGCTGGTGACGGTGGTGGTGGTCTGGCAATTGGCCGGCGTGGCGCAGGCGGGATTGTCGACGCCGCTTGGCACGAGGCTGTTGGCCACCGTGCCGGCCGCATTTGCCACGGCCTTGATCAGCACCGTTGCCTGCATGCCGCTGGCCAGCCCAGGCGGTATGGTGCACGTCAGCGTGTTGCCGGCGGGCACGCCGCAACTGGCGGGCGCCACGGGCAGGATCTGCAGCGCGCCCACGTTGGCGGGCAAGGTATCGGTCAGGGTGATCGGGCCGTTCGTGGGGCCGCTACCGCTGTTGATGGCTTTCAGGGTCCACGTGATGGTGTCGCCGAGGTTGACGGTGGTCCTGTCGACGCCTTTCGTCACGGCCACGCTGGGGCTGGTCACCGTGCTGGTGGTGGCGCAGGCGGCAGGCGTGGCGCAGGCCGGGTTGTCGGCGCCGGACGGCACGACGCTGTTGTTGTAGGTGCCCGCCGCGGCAGGCTGGGCCGTGACGATGAAGCCGGCGCTGCCGCCGTTCGCGGCCAGGCCGGCCGGCACCGTGCAGGTGAGGATATTGCCCACCGGCGCAGCGCAGGTGGCGCTGCCGACCAGCGCCACGTTCAGGTTCAGCAGGTTGGCCGGCAAGGTATCGGTCAGGGTGATGGGCGCGGTGCTCGCGCCATCGCCGCTATTGGTCGCCGTGACGCTCCAGCTCAGGGTGGCGCCGATATTGATGCTGGCGTGGTCGACGGATTTCGTCACCGCCACCTTGGGGCTGGTGATCGTAGTGACCGTGCGGCAGTTTTCCGCCGTGGCGCAGGATGGATTATCGGGGCCGGTCGGCATGATGCGGTTGGCCAGGCTGCCGCCCGCCGTCGCGTGCGCCGTGATGGTGACGCTGCGGCTGCCGTTCAGGGCCGCCAGCTGGCCGGCGGCGATGGTGCAGGTCTGGGTGCTCGACGCCACCCAGGCCGCCAGCGGCGGGCAGTTCACGCCGGGACCGGGAAGCACGCTGGTGACGGCCAGGTTGGGCGGCAGCAGATCGGCCAGGCTCACGACGCCCTGGTTGGCGATATTGCCCGTATTGCTGGCCGTGATCGTCCACGTGATGTTCTCGCCCACGTTGGCCGTCAGCTTGTCGGCCACCTTGGTGACGCGCACGTTCGGCCCCGGCACCATCACGGTGGCCGTATTCGGCAAGTCGTTGGCCACTTCGACGGAGGTGGTGCCGATCACGCTGGTGACAAACGAGGTGTTCGTGGGCGGCTGCGTATAGCTGAGATTGAAGGTGACGCCCTGCCCGGCCGCCAGGTTCGGCGGCAGGCCCGACAGGACGATGAAACCCGTGCCCGCGTTGTACACACCCGTCACGCCGCCGACGGACACGCCCGTCAAGCCAGGCGGCAATTGCAGCGTGTATGTGACGTTTTCCGCCGCGCCCGGTCCCATGTTGCGGTAGGTAACCGTGCCGCTGATGGCATCGCCCGCATTCGTCGAGCCGGGAAAGCCGTTCAGGGTGGTGGTGACGTCCACCAGCGCCTTGCTGACCACCGTGGTGGTCTGGCAGGCGCCCGCCGTGGCGCAGCTGGCGCCATTGCCGCCGGACGGCGCCACGCTGTTGACGAAATTGCCGGCCGCCGTCGGCACGCCGGTGAGGCTGACTACGGCACTGGCGCCCGGCGCCAGGCCGGCCGGCACGCTGCAGCTGAGCGTATTGCCGGCCAGCGGCGCACAGGTGGCGGGCGCCGTGGGCGTGACGACGATGCTGGCCAGGTTGGCCGGCAAGGTATCGGTCAGGGTCAGGGTGGCCGTGGTGGCGCCCGTGCCGGTATTGTTCGCCGTCAAGGTCCACTGCACGGTGTCGCCGATGAAGGCGCTGGTCTTGTCGACGCTTTTTTGCACGCGCACGAGGGGACTGACGATGCCCAGGCTGTCGCTGTCGACGTTGTTCGCGGGGATAGGGTCCAGCGTGCTCGCGCCGGCCGTGGTGGTGATCGTCAGGCTGCCGCTGGCGGGCAGGTTGAAGGTGGAACTGCAATTGATGCGCGAACCGGGAATGAACGGCGACACGGGCGCACTGCAGGTGGCCGTGGCGCCGGCGGGCAAGCCGCTCATCACGCAGGTGGGCGCGGCCGCGCTGTCGGGACCGTTGTTCGTGCACACGCCCGTCACCGTCACGGGCGAACCGGCATTGTAGGGACCGGCCGGCACCGTCGTGACGGCTTGCATGTCCGCCTGCAGGCGGCGGTTGCTGATGGTACAGGTGACGGGCGCCTCGGGCATGGTGAAGTTGCCCCCGTTGGCCGCGCCGCTGGAAATGACGGCCGCCGTATCCGTACGCACGCAGCTGTAGCTGCTCTGGTACTGGGCCAGCACGGTGGCCGTGCCCGCGTTTTCCGCAAACGTCGCGAGGTTGCCCACGCGTACCACGGCGCTGGCCGTGGCGCCGTTGCCGCCCTGCACGCCCGCCGTGCCGTTGGCATTCATGATGAACAGGCCGCTGTCGCTGGCCGGCGCCAGCACCTTGAGCACCGTCAAGGTATTCGTCCTGACGGTGGCCGTGGTGCTGCTGCTGTTGTTGCTCAGATCGCTATCCGTTTCGTTGGGCGACACGGTCACGTTGGCCGTATTCACGATGCTGGCGGCGTCCCCCGGCGTGGCCGTGATCGTCACCGTCAGGTAGGAGCCCGCGGTGGGATCGCTGACGGCGCCATTCACGGGCAGGTTGCCCATGGTAATGCTCACATTGTTGCTGCCCGAACCCGAGGTTTTCGTGCCGCAGGAAGCGCTGCCGCTGGCGGCGCAGGTCCAGCTGACATTGCTCAGGCTGGCCGGCAGCACGTCGCTGAAGGTGGCGCCCGCGCTGAGGGCCGGACCGCGGTTCCACACTTTCATGGTGTAGCTCAGGGGCTTGCCGACGGAAAACTGCGCCGGGCCCACCTTGCTGACGGCCAGGTCCGTCTTGCTATTGGTACAGTCGGCATAGGAGCTGGCCAGGCTGGGGTCGCGCAATTGTGCTGCGGGAATAATTTCCGTCACATTGTCGGGACGCGTCCAGCGCATGTGCAGATAATTGATGCCGCCCACGTTATTCCACAGGACGCGGGCCAGATAACAGCCGCCGGGCGTGGCGCTATTGAAATTGCCGGCCAAATTCTGGAAATCCGTTTCATTATTCGAATATTCGGCCACGCTGCCCACGGCCACGTTGTACACGGTATTGCGGTAATTGGTCGAATACTGGGTCGAGAAATCCACCTTCACGTCATCGTCGTGCGCGACGCTGAATTTGTAATTGCCCGCCTGCGGAAACACCACCAGCGTGTACATCACGCGGCCCATGATCCAGGCGCGGCAGGCAGGGGACGTCTGCTGCGTATCGAAGTTGCATAGCTGCCCGGGATTGGCGGCCGTGCCATTGGCCCAGTCCAGCTGCGCCGAGGTGCCCGTGCGCGCCGCGTTGGCGGCGGGATTGGCGGCCAGCGCCGCCAGGCTGGCGAGCCGGCCCGTGCTGCCCGCGTTGAAGCCGTTGTTGTAATTGGGTGCGGGCGGATTGGCCGGCACCCGCTCGATGCCGCGGTAATCCTCCCACAACACCTGTGCGGCAGCGGGCGCAGCGGCGCCCAGCAGCAGGGAAGCGAGCACCAGCGGCACAACATGACACTTGGAAAGATGAAACCGGCGGGTGCGGCCGGCAAGCGCGGCCAGCATGCCCAGATAGCGCCCGGCGGACGAAAAAGCTGCATGGCGGCCGGAACGGCCTGCCGTTTCCTGGTGTGTTTTGATCATGTTGTTCGCTAAGAAATGTACCGCTGCAAGATGCAGGACAATATAAAAATGACATTTATTTGTCATGATTATATGAACAAGTAACAGTTCAAGCGTACGACAACAGTGCTTTTTTTGTTTCCAACAATGAAATTAAATTATCTCGTTGATATTTCGCAACACATTCCTCAAATTAATCGTGTAGTCACGCTGACATTCTATTTTTTACTGCATACTGATTAGCTCGACATAATATTTAAATTATCATTTACATAATCATGCGAAACTATCAAACGCGTAGTTTGTTTTCCAAAAGAAATTATTAATGCCAATTAACAGCATTTACTGAAATACGCCTCTTCCCTGCCTGCGCGGCAAATTCCCCATTCGCTCCTGCGCCGCCGGATATTCTTTTTCCGGCGCCTGTTCTTGATACCAATTTCACGGCATACACGTCCATTTCCCTGCAAGACAGGGCAGGCAGCAGGGGGAATTGGTCTTGCAAAACGGACGCGCAGGCGTCGCGGCTATCGCACCGGTGCCCGGATCGCTTACTATCGCCCCATCGCGCCCTGCGCCACCACCGTGCCATCCCTTTGCCAGGAGTCCTCATTGATGCCCCATGCCCATCGCCGCCTGCTGCTGGCTTGCGCCTGCGCCTTGCTCGCGGCCTGCAGCCCGTTCGCCCCGCCGCCCGCCGCCTCGCTCCCGGCCGCACCCGTAGCGGCGCCAGCCATGCAGGCGCCGCCGTGGCAGCAGCCGGGCGTGCGCATCCTGCACATCGCCCCGCAGGACTCCCTGCTGACCATCACCGTGCGGCGCGGCGGTGCGCTGGCCCGCCTGGGGCATGACCACGTGGTTGCCAGCCGCACCCTGCAGGGCGTCGTGGCGCCCGCGCCGGGACGCGCGCAATTCCAGTTCCGGCTCGACGAGATGAGTGTGGATGAAGCTAGCCTGCGCCAGGCGGCGGGGCTGACGACGACGCCGTCGGCGGACGCCATCGCGGGCACGCGCCACAACATGCTGGTGCGCGTGCTGGAAGCCGAACGCTATCCGTGGGTGCGTATCGACGCCCGGCGTATCGACGCCCGGCGCACTGGCGACGGCGACGTGCTCGACGCGGACATCACCCTGCATGGCGTGACGCGCACCGTGCAGCTGCCCGTGCGGATCGAGATGGCGGCCGATGGGCGGAGCCTGCAGGCCAGCGGCAGCCTGCTGTTAAAACAGAGCGATTTCGGCATCGTGCCCTTCGCCGTGCTGGGCGGCGCCATGGCCGTGCAGGACCAGATGGAACTGGCGTTCCGCATTACCGCCCGGCAGGAGATCAGCGCGCCAGGATCAGGCGCAAGCCCAGGCCGATGAAGATGGTGCCGGCCACGCGGTCCAGCCACAGGCCGGCGCGCGGGCGGCGGTTCAGCCACAGGCCCACGGCGCCGGAAAAATAGCCGAGCAGGCCGAACAGCACGCAAGCCTGCGCCGTGAAGACCAGGCCCAGCTGCGCCGTCTGCCAGCTGGCATTGCCCTGGCCCGCGACGATAAACTGCGGCAGGAACGAAAGGAAGAACAGCACGACTTTCGGATTGATACTGTTGGCAAACAAGCCCTTGCCGAACAGGCGCAGCAGCGATTCGTCGGGCAAGGCCGCCGCGCCATCGACCTTGGCGCCGCCGCGGCTGCGCAAGGCACCGATGCCCAGCCACACCAGGTACAGGCCGCCAACCACTTTCAGCGTGGTAAAGGCAGCGGGCGAGGCGGCCAGCAGGGCCGACACGCCGATGGTCGCCAGCACCGTGTGCGTGAGGCAGCCGAGGGCGCAGCCCAGGCCGAATGCCATGCCCTGGCGGCGCCCGCGCGACATGCCCACGCCCAGCACCATCAGGTTGTCGGGGCCGGGACTGGCGGTAATGAGGACGGCGGCGGCCAGGAAGGCCAGGAACTGATCGGGACTGAGCATGGAAGACTCGCAGGCAAAAGGCGACATGATACCGGAGCGGCCGCCATGCCGGCAGGACATGAAATTGCCCGTGTGCCACCGAGAGTCGATTAAAATGGGCACTCCACAGCAAACGGCGTTGCCGCCAGTTCCCGCGCGACCATCACCCTACCCATCGATGCCAGCCTTCCCGCCCCCTACCAGCCACCGCGCTTCCAGCTCCCGCGTCAGCGCCTGGCTATGCGGCTGGCTGTTCGGTTTTCTATTCAGCCTGCTGGGCCTGGCGGACGCGGCGCAGGCGGCACCTTTACCTCTGAGCAAGCAAGGCATCGCGCACCTGGGCAGCGGCGGGCAACTCTTTTTCGCCGGAGATGAAGCCGCGCCTGCCGATGCCGCCGCCCTGCCCGCCTGGCTGGCGCGCCAGCGCCCGGCCGGACAGGTCGACCTGTTCGGCGGCGCCTACTGGCTGCATGCGCAGGTGCGCAACGACAGCAACGTCGCGGCCTGGGTCATCGACCCGAACGACACCCTGATCGACCTGGTCGACCTGTACGTGTATGGTCCCGGGCCGCACGCGGCGCCGCAGACCTTGCTGACGGGCTACCAGCGCCCGCATGAGTATTTACTGCACTACGGCAAGGACGTGCAGCTGGCGCCAGGCGCCACGTATGACATCCTGATCCGCTTTTCCAGCCCCTATTACGCGCGCGCCCCCATGTTCGGCGTGAAGACACAGCACGATTACCGCAAGCTGGTGGGCAAGGAAAATTTCCTGATGGTGGCGTCCATCGGCGCCCTGCTGGCACTGGGCCTGTTCAATTTCTTCATCTTTTCCATCACCCTGGAAAAAGCCTCGGCGTATTACGCGCTGTACGTGCTCACGTACGGCCTGGCCTGGGCCATGACCTTCCACGTCTTTGCCGACCTGTTCGACTGGCACCTGCTGCAGTTGCATTACGTGCCGTTTTTCCTGCTGCCCGTCTTCAGCACTTTGTTCTACACGCATTTCCTGCGCCTGCGCGACTACTCGCCCCTGCTGTACCGCATCAGCAAGGTTAACCTCGTGCTGCCCCTGCTGCTCCTGCCCAGCTGCTTCTTCGCCCTGTCGTATGCGCACACGCTGGCCACGATCGCCATCAGCATCTGGATGTTGCTGGCGCTGATCTGCGGCATCGTCGTCTGGCGCCGCGGCTACCAGCCGGCCCGCTTCTTCGTGCTGGCCTTCGTCGCCCTGATGCTGCCCGGCTTCCTGATCCTGCCCGCCAACCTGGGCCTGATGCCGGCCATGGTGGCCAACGCCCAGCTGGTGACCTTGCTCGGCGGCACGCTCGACGGCTTGCTGCTGGCCTTTGCCCTGGCCGACCAGATCCGTTTGTTGCGCAACAACCTGGAACAGCGCGTGCAGGAACGCACCCTGGCGCTCACCCTCAGCAACGATGCCCTGCTGACGGCCAAGGAGCATGCGGAAGTGGTCAGCCGCCACCGCATCGACTTCCTGTCGGCCATGAGCCACGACATCCGCACCCCGCTGGCCGGCGTGATCGGCATGCTGAAATTCGCCCTGCGCGACCAGTCCGTCAAGGGCCGCACGCAGGAATACCTGCGCATCGGCCTGCACAACGGCGTCTCGCTCCTGACCATCCTCAACGACATCCTCGATTTCTCGAAGATCGACGCGGGCAAGCTGACCCTGGAAACCGTGGACTTCGACCTGCTGGCGCTGGTCGGCGACGCGGCCGGCATCGTGCAGGGCCAGGCCGACGCCAAGAGCCTGCTGCTGCGCCGCGAACTGGCGCTGGACCTGCCCCGCTACGTGCGCGCCGACCCCACGCGCCTGCGGCAGATCCTGATCAACCTGCTGGGCAATGCCTTGAAGTTCACGGCCAATGGCGAAGTGCTGCTGGAAGTGCGGCGCGCCCGCACGCCGCCGCGCCGCGACGGCCGCAGCGAGATCGACTTCATCATCAGCGACACGGGGCCCGGCATCGACGCCGATACCTTGCCGCGCCTGTTCCAGAAATTCGAGCAGGCCGACCATTCCACCACGCGCCGCTACGGCGGCACGGGCCTGGGCCTGGCCATCTGCAAGGAACTGGTCGAACTGATGGGCGGCACGATCGGCGTGGAAAGCCGCGTCGGCATCGGTTCGCGCTTTCATTTCACCCTGCCGCTGCAGGACGGCAGCGCGCCGGCGGCCGATGCGCGCCGGCCCCAGCGCCACGCGCGCCACGCCTGCCGCCTGCGCATCCTGTGCGCCGAAGACGTGCGCACCAACCAGATCATCATCGGCACCCTGCTCGAAAGCATGGGCCATGACGTGACCATCGTGGAAAACGGCGAGCTGGCGCTGCGCGCGCTGGGGACGGGCGCCTACGATTGCGTGCTGATGGACGGCCGCATGCCCTCGATGGACGGCGAACAGGCCGCGCGCCTGATCCGCGACGGCGGCAACGCCGAATTTCCCATTCCCGACACGCACATCCCCATCCTCGCGCTGACCGCCAACGCCAGCGAACATGACCGGCAGCGCTACCTGGCCGCCGGCATGGACGACTTCCTCAGCAAGCCCGTCGACGAAGCGCTGCTGTTCGAGAAGATCGACGCCATCATCGACCTGCTGCTGGCGCGCGGCCACGCCCTGCCGCCGGCCGTGCCCAGCGAGGACGAGAACCTGGCGCGCCAGTTCGGCCTGGACGGCGGCGAGCCGCCCGCGCCGGCCGATCCCATGACGGCGCCCGTGCACATCCTGCCGCTGGCGGGCCTGTCGCCGCAGCACCTGCAGCGCATCGCGCAAGCGTTCCTGACGGAAGCGCCGCGGCGCCTGGACCTGGCATGCCACGCCGTGCGCGACGGCAATGCCAGCGCGGCCGCTGCCGCCTTCCACGCCTTGAAAGGCAGCGCCGGCTACCTGAGCCGCCCCACCCTGCACGGCCTGTGCCACCAGATGGAAACCCTGGCCTCGAACGGCCAGCTCGATAACGTGGAACAGTTCCTGCCGCAGCTCCACGCGGCGCTGGATGCGGCGCGGCGCGACCTCGAAGTTCAGCCTGGCGCCTGAGGCATCCAGCCATGCGCCTGCAGCCACGCCAGCAGCAGCTGCGGCCACGCGGCCGGCTCGCTGCCCCGCTTGCCCAGGCCCCAGCCATGGCCGCCCTGCTGGAACAGGTGCAGCTCCACGGGCACGCCCGCGCGGCCCAGGGCGGCGGCCATCAGCCGGCTGTTCTCGGGCGGCGAAATGGGGTCGTCCAGCGCCTGCGCAATGAACATGGGCGGCGTGCGCGCATCGACGTGCAATTCCACGGACATGGCGTCGCGCGCCGCCTGCGCGGGGTGGCTTCCCAGCAGCTGCTTCTTCGCATGCGTCGTGTCGTATGGCGGCTGCATGGTCAGCACGGGGTACAACAGCACGGCAAAGTCGGGCCGCGCGGACACGGCATCGAGCGCATCGGCAGGCGCATAGCGGGCCGCGTCGGGCTCGACGGCCGTCATGCCGGCCAGGTGCGCGCCGGCGGAAAAGCCCAGCATGCCGATGCGCGCCGGGTCGATCCGCCACTCTTTGGCACGCGCGCGTATCACGCGCATGGCCCGCTGGCCATCCTGGAATGGCGCAGCCACCCCGCCGCCTTCCTGCGGCAGGCGGTACACGAGTTCAAACGCCGTGATGCCCTGCCCCTGCAGCCAGCTGGCGGCCGGGCCGCTTTCCTTGCCCGCCTCGATATGCGCATAGCCGCCGCCGCTGACCAGCACGATGGCCGTGCCGTTCGGCTGCGCCGGGCGGTGCACGATCAGATACGGCTGATCGACCTGCGTGATGGAACCCTTGGCGCTGTCGCGCTGCGGGCCTGGTGCCGCGCCACCGGGCGGCGCGCCGGGCCACAGCACGATCGCGCCGGGCGGCGCGGCGCCCCCGTGCAGGTGGACGAAGACCAGGCATAGCAGCATCAGGCGTTTCATGGGCAAGCTCGCGCAGGGAACAATGAAACGCCATCATAGCGAAATAACTAAAAATCCGTCTCGCCCTGGATCACGGCCGGATACCCCGTCAGCGCGCGCGAGGTCTGCATGCCCGCCATCACGGCCGCCTCCACGCAGCCCGCGTTGATGCCCGTCCTGATCCAGTCGCCCGTCAGGAACAGGTTGGAAAAGCCCGACTGGTCGGTGGCCAGCCGGTACTGGGTGCTGCCCACCACCGACATCACGTAGCGCTCGGACGGGTCGACATTGGCGCGCCAGTACTGGCTGTCGAAGCGCGCCGGCCCCGTGCCAGCCTTCGCATCGACCAGCCATTGCCACGGAAACGCGCCGGGTCCGCCCGCCTCGGGCCACAGGGCGCCGATTTCGCGGTCCAGCTGGTGCAGCGCGCCCGCCTTGGCGCGTGCCGCGCAGCGGGCGGGGAAATCCGTGTCGGTGACGGGCGGGTAGCTGTCGACGGGGAAGGCGCTGCAAAAATAGGACACGTTCTTCGGCGCCAGTCCCGCCGGCCAGTCCTCGTGCGCCAGCAGCTGGTCCATGGGCGCCCACGTGTCGTACGGCTCCGTGAAGGCCGACAGCACGGGCTGCTGGCCTTTCGGCTGCGTGGTCCAGCCCATCTGACGCAAATCCTTGTTGAGCCACACCTGGTAAGCCTGCGTGGCCACGGTTTGCACCTTGTCCGCCGCCAGCTGCAGGGCCGGGCTTTGCGCCAGCAGCTGCGGGCACAGGGCCGGCAGCGAGCCGATCGAGATGCCGAACACCACCTTGTCGAAATCGACGCCCTTCTTCAGGACCGTGGCAGGCAGCTGCCGGCCGAACGCCTGCTGGTACTGCTGCGGCCAGTCGCTCCAGTACGATTCCAGGTTGATGTTTTTCGCTTGCAGCAGGGCCGCCTGCGCGGGATCGAGCTGCGTGTAATCGGGCGCGCTGGGCCAGCACGCCAGGCCTTTCACGTCGACCAGCGGCGCATAGCCGGCGGCGGGATCCTTCAATTGCACCTGCTGCGTGATGCGGATGCTGTCGATGTCGCCCGCGCCCGGCACCAGTTCTTCCACGCGCTGGAAGAACCTGAATTCCACGCCCCGCTTGCGCAGCACTTCGTACAGGGGCGTGAAAATCGTGTCGCCCATGCCGGCCTGCATCTTGAACATGATGCCGCCCTTGTAGGCCAGGCCGATGCGCGCCATCGCCCGCAGCAGGGTGCCCGCCTCGATGTTCGGTTTGGAAAAATCGCCGCCCTCGTAGGCGAACACCAGGTCGTAGAAGCCCCGCACGGGCGCCGAATTGACGCTGAACTGCTCGTCGCCGCCGTGTTTTTTCAGCCAGGCGCGGAAATCAATGTCGTTGATGACGTCAAAGCCGTTCTTGAACACGCCATCCTCGAACATGCCCTTCATGACCGTGATGCCCAGATCCAGGCAGGTGAACAGGCGGCGCAATTCATCGTCGCCGTCGATCAGCGCGCGGTAGCGCAGGCGCAGCCAGGCGCGGATGCCGTTCAGGGTGCTGGCCAGCAGCTGGTGGCGGGCCTGGTCGTGGCGCGTGGAATCGGGCGCCAGGTCGGCCACCAGCGCCGCCAGCGCGCCCACGGACAGACCCACGTCCAGGCCCAGTTCATCAGCCTGCCCCACCACTTCGTCGGCCAGGCGGCGCAGCCAGCCCGGCCACACGCCCTCGCCTTGCGATGCGCTGGCGCGCACGATGCGCGCGTCCGCGTCCGCCACTTGCCGGATCTGGCGTATCCACTGCTCGATCCATCCCACCATGGCGATGGCCATCTGCCACAGGGTGATGTCTTCGCCGCCCTCGCCCGGCTCGCCCGGCAAGGTGGGAAAGACGATGGACCAGTTGCGCCACTTGCCCTTGACGTCTTCCGACAGGGCCACGTAGTCGTGCTGCTTGAAGGCGTCGCGCCAGGTGGCCAGCGGCGCGCCGGGCGGACGGTCAAGGCTGGCGTAGGCTTCCTTGATCATCCTGAAGGCGTTCGCGTAGAAGCCGAACCAGATGTGCAAGCCGTGCTCCTCGATGCGCTGGCCCGCTTGCGCATTGCGTCCGCTGGCGCCCTTGCCGCCCAGGCGCCAGCCCAGCTGGTACACGGTGATCGCGTGCCGGTTTTGCCAGCCCGGCTGGTTCGTCAGATAATACGCGGCCGTCATGGCCGCCACGCCGCCGCCCAGGATGGCGATCTTTTCGGGCGCGATGCGGGAATTGTCGACCAGCTCCTCGCCCGGCATGGCCGTGAAATCGAAGTTCACATTGAACGGCAGGATCGCCGCCTGCGGCCCCAGCTGCAAGCCCAGGGTCTGGTCCAGCGGAAAGCTGTCGAACGCGTGCACCGTGCATTCGTATTCGTAGCCCAGCAAGCGCGCACTGTGCAGGCGGTTGATCTCGGCCGGCGCGGCCACCAGGGCCTGGTACACGGCCTTCACACCCGCGCTGTCGGGGAATTGCTTGAGGAAGATCTGGTCGATGCGGGGGTTGCGCAGCAGGGAAAGGATATCGGCCCAGCCGGCCTGGTCCATGTCGAAGAAATCGGGGATGGAGAGGAAGATCTTGAACGCCTGCTCGATGAGTTCGAGAAAGCTGTTGACGGGTTTATGCTGTCCCGTCTGCACCGTGGCGTTGACTTCCAGCAGCGGGTGCAAGGCCAGTTTCGTTTCCGGCGAAAAATGCTGGAAACCCTTGGCGGCCACGGAGCAGCGCAGCGGCTCGCTGCCGGCAGCGGGAATCTCGTACTCGCACAGGTATTTCGGATAGCCAAACAGTTCGCGCCCGTTGATCAGGGCCATCGCATCGTCGACGAAGATATGGCACGGATACCAATAGATATGCGCGAGCTTGCCCGCCCCGTCCATCTCGCCGACCATGATCCAGGTGACGATATCGACTTCCGTGATCCAGCCCTTGGCCTGGTCGACGGGGTTGCTGGAGTCGGCATGGTTGACGCGCGTAAACGTCAGCATCACATACGGCGACAGGGCTTTCAGGGTCATCTTGCGGCCCGCCACCTGGTTCAGGGTGGTGTTCACGGTCGCCTGCAGCTTCGCCAGGTTGCCCCTGACGAAATAGCCGTACATTTCCGACTGTTTCAATTGCAGCGGCGAATGCATCATCACCGAACCGCCCTGGTAGATATACGAAGGTCTTGCCGAAGGTATCGCCGTCATTGCCCTGTCCCCCCTTTAAGTTTCATTCAAACAAGATTTCTACAGTGTATTTGAGAAATATCAATGAATGATATGAAATAAATTAAAGGATTTGCCAAGATGCATAGGCTCAGCAGGAAACAGCTTGCGCGCGGCAGGCGGGGCAAGCCCGGGCCATCGGGTGTACGATGAAAGCTCCTGACCGTTCCGAGCACCGCGCCATGGCAATGATTACCACCGATTACGTTTCCACTTATTCCGGCAACCGTTTTTATCCGCTGCGCCCCCATATCGACAAGGTCGCCATCGAAGACATCGCCCACGGCCTCGCGTACCAGTGCCGTTTCAATGGACAGACGCAGGTGTTTTATTCGGTCGCCCAGCACAGCCTGATCGTCGCCGGGCTGGTGCCGCCCCATCTGCGCCTGGCCGCCCTGCTGCATGACGCGGCCGAAGCCTACCTGGGCGACATGGTGAAGCCCTTGAAAGTGCTGCTGCCGGAGTTTGCCGCGCTGGAAGACAAGGTGAGCGCCATCATCGCTGCCACCTATGGCCTGGATTTTTCCGATTACGCGCCCATCAAGCGGGCCGACCTGATCGCGCTGGCCACGGAAAAGCGCGACCTGATGCCCCATTCGGCCGAACGCTGGGCCTATCTTGACGGCATCGTGCCCTTGCCCGGTATAATCGAAGCCATGGGACCGGCCGAGGCCAAGCAGCGCTTCCTGCATGCGTTTGCCCAGCTGGGCGGGCTGGGGCTGGCGGCATGAAAGCTTCTCCCACAGTCTCACGAACGGGCGCTAAGCCCCGGTTTTTGCACGGCTTTTTTAGATATCCACAGCAACTGTGGATAAAGTTGTTGATAAGCCCCTCTTGACAAGCCGCAACACCAGCATTGATGCGGGTTTCAACAATTTGCTGATTTCACAGGCAATTTTTTACCCCAATGAAATCAATGACTTAGAATCATGCATTTGCGCTAGCGCAAAGCTTCTCGGCCATTATGAAAATATATTTTGCGGTGCATCAGGCAAGCTGGCGCCAGGCCGTCTTGCCTGAACAGCATTGTTTTGACAAACCCCGCAGACTGGCATAGTGTGGAGTGAGCGAGCACGATCAACGGTGGATAAACGCATGAATATGGATAGCGACAGCGCCGCCAAGGGGGCGGACGAACCCGACTGGCTGGTCGACGACCCGCTCGAGAAGCCAGATGCGGCGGCAGAACCGGTCACCGCAGCGCCATGGCGCGTGCTGATCGTCGACGACGATGTCGACGTGCACGTGGTGACCAAGTTCGCCCTCAGCCAGGCCAGCTTCCAGGGACGCAGGCTGAGCTTTTTGCACGCGTATTCGGGCGCCGAGGCGCTGGCCTTGCTGCGCAGCACGCCCGATATCGCCGTGGTGCTGCTCGATGTGATCATGGAAACCCAGGATGCCGGACTGCAAGTGGCGCGCCAGGTGCGCGAAGAACTGCACAACAGCGCCGTGCGCATCATCCTGCGCACGGGCCAGCCCGGCCAGGCGCTGGAACACCGCATCATCATCGATTACGACATCAACGATTTCTGGTGCAAGACCGACTTGACCACGCGCAAGTTGTTCACCACCGTGATCGCCTCGCTGCGCACCTACGCCAGCTTGCGCGAAGCCCAGCAACAGGTCGCCAGCCTCGCTGCCGCCCTGGCCCAGTGCGGCGAAGCGCCCCCGGCGCCGGCCGGCGGCACGCCCTGAGCATCGGCCGCTACTTTTAGTCATAAAACAAGAGCACTGGATGGGCATACAGGCTTGTCCCGCACCCCATTTTGACCGGCCCGGATGCGCCATCCGCTGCGCCGAACGGCCGTCATTATCTAAGTGGCGGATTGTTAAGCGCTTTTTCAGATATCCACACGGACTGTGGATATCTTTGTGGATAAGCGCCTATTGACAGGCCTCAAAGCCACAGCCAGTGCGGCTTTCAATAAACTGCTCAATCAAACAGCAAAAATAAATCCCATTAAAATCAAATACTTAGAAACTCACACATAATCACAAGAAAATTATTTCGCCAATTTCGCTAACCCATCATTTGTGCATAACTGAGCCGTAGTGATCAATCCGACAACAGCGGACTAGCGATGCCAGCAACACAGTTGCCGTGCGGATATTCAATGCACGGTCTGGCGGCGCTGCTCCGGATGCAGCAGCACGCGTTCGATCAGTTCGGGCGCGATATTGTATGACTTCAGGTATTCCAGCGCGCACAAGGTACTGAAGGCAGCCTGCACGGCGATACCCAGGTTGACGATATCGGACATCTTTTGATCGACCCGGGCATGCAGCACCACGGTCTTGACGGGCATATGCAGCGTTTCTGTGGAATTAGGCATGGTGAACAACTCCTGCGTAGGGGGACGGAACGGAGGGAGACGGCGTAGCGGTGCGAACCGCGCCAGCGCGGACAGGGACAGCGGTCATGTTGCCGATCAAAGTATTGCTGATAAATTCTCGATGTCAATGGCAGGGAAACATGAGCCACGGTTTTTTCTTGCAGGCACGAGCTCAGCCGAAAGCGATGGACAAGCGCGATCGGCCACGGCGATAATCAGCCATGCCCTCGCCTTCGCCCCTCCCGCCCGACCTTCCCCGCCCGCAACCCGCCTCGCTTGCCGACCTGTTCTTCTCGTTCACCTGGCTGGCCCTGCAGGGATTCGGCGGCGTGCTGGCCGTGATCCAGCGCGAAATGGTCGAACGCAAGCGCTGGCTGACGCAGGAGGAGTTCCTGGAAGACTGGGCCGTCGCGCAAATCATGCCCGGTCCCAACGTGGTCAACCTGTCGCTGATGGTGGGCGGGCGCTATTTCGGCTTGAAAGGGGCATTGACGGCGCTGGCCGGCATGCTGGCCGTGCCGCTCGTCATCGTGCTGGTGCTGGGCGTGCTGTACACGCGCTTTGGCGACAATGCGCACATGGCGGGCGCGCTGCGCGGCATGGCGGCCGTCTCGGCCGGCATGATCGCCGCCACGGGCGTGAAACTGGCCGCCGCGCTGGGCAAGCATCCGCTGCCCCTGTGGCTAACCCTGCCCCTGGTCGTGCTGGGCGTGCTGATGGTGGCGGTCTTCCGCTGGCCCCTGCTGTACATCCTGCTGGGCCTGGGCGGCATCGGCTGCCTGCTCACCTACCGGAAGCTGGCCGCATGACGCCGCCCCTGCAACTGGTCTTGAGCACGGGCGACTGGCTGAACCTGTTCGGCCATTACCTGATGCTGTCGCTGATGTCGATCGGCGGCGCCATTTCCACCACGGCGGAAATGCACCGTTTCCTCGTCGAGCAGCATGGCTGGCTGACGCAGGCGCAGTTCAACGAATCGATCGCCATCGCGCAAGCGGCACCAGGGCCCAACGTGCTGTTCGTCGCCCTGATGGGCTGGAACGTGGGCATGAACGCGGGCAGCTATGCCGCCGCCTGCCTGGGCGTGCTGGTGACCATGGTAGGCATCATGCTGCCCAGCACCACCCTCACCTACGTGGCGGCCCAGTGGGGCTACCGCAACCGCGACCTGCGTCCCGTGCGCGCGTTCAAGCAAGGCATGGCGCCCATCGTCGTCGCCCTGCTCATTTCCACGGGCATGATACTGGGCGGCGCCAACCATCGATGGAGCACCGACTGGCCCCTGTGGAGCCTGTCCATCGTGGCCGGCCTCATCATCTGGCGCACGAAAATCCATCTATTGTGGCTGCTGGCGGCCGGCGCCGTGCTGGGGTGGCTGCAGCTGGTGTAGAACGCCTACACGGCCAGGTGCCGCTTCACCTCCTCGCCATCCATCTGCGCCGCCTTGCCGCTGGCCACGACACTGCCCCGCGACAGCACGATAAAGTCGTCGGCCAGTTCGCGCGCGAAATCGAAATACTGTTCGCACAGCACGATGGCCATGTCGCCACGCTGTTTCAGCAAGCGGATCACGCGGCCGATATCCTTGATGACGGAGGGCTGGATGCCTTCCGTCGGCTCGTCGAAGATGATCAGCTGCGGCTCGGCCAGCAGGGCGCGGGCGATGGCCAGCTGCTGCTGTTGTCCGCCGGACAAATCGCCGCCGCGCCGCTGCAGCATCTCTTTGAGCACGGGAAACAGTTCATACACGTGCGGGTCGATGCGCGACGCTGCCCTGCCCCGCTTCACCGCCATGCCCATCAGCAGGTTTTCCTCGACCGTCAGGCGCGCAAAGATGTCGCGTCCCTGCGGCACGTAGGCGATGCCCAGCTTTGCCCGCGCATGCGGTGCCAGCTTCGTGATGTCGCGGCCATGGAACAGCACCTGGCCCTGCGCCACGGGCAGCACGCCCATCAGGCATTTCAACAGGGTCGTCTTGCCCACGCCATTCCTGCCCAGCAAGGCCAGGCATTCGCCCTTGCGCGCCGACAAATCGATGCCGCGCAAGGTGTGCGAGGAGCCATAGTATTGGTTTAATTGTTGCACTTCCAGCATAGTCTGTGATCTCCCCTATTACCGTCCCAGATAGACTTCGATCACGCGCTCGTCCGCCTGCACCTGGTCCATGCGGCCCTGGGCCAGCACGGCGCCCTCATGCAGCACGGTCACGATGCCCTGCTGCGCAATCTCCGTGACGAACCCCATGTCGTGCTCGACCACCATAATGGAATGCTTGCCCCGCAATTCATTAAGCAATTCCGCCGTGCGCGCCGTTTCCGCATCCGACATGCCGGCCACGGGTTCATCGAGCAAAATCAGCTGCGGCTCCTGCATCAGGAGCATGCCGATTTCCAGCCACTGCTTTTGCCCATGCGACAGCAAGCCGGCCAACCGCCCCTCGTGGCCATGGAGGCGGATCAAGCGCAAGATCGCTTCGATCTTGCCTGCCTGCTCGGACGTGAGGCGCGCAAACAGGGTGGGCGCCACGCGCTTGTCCAGCTTCATCGCCAGTTCCAGGTTGTCGAACACCGTATGCTGCTCGAACACGGTGGGGCGCTGGAACTTGCGGCCGATGCCCGCGTGGGCAATCTGCGCTTCCGTCATGGTGGCCAGGTTCATGGTCTGGCCGAACCAGGCCGTGCCCGACGTGGGGCGCGTCTTGCCGGTGATCACGTCCATCATGGTCGTCTTGCCCGCCCCATTCGGACCGATGATGCAGCGCAGCTCGCCCACGGAAATATCGAGGCTCAGTTTATTGATGGCCTTGAAGCCGTCGAACGATACGCTGATATCTTCCAGGTACAGGATGGCGCCATGCGTCGTGTCGACGCCCTCGCCTTTCACGCGCGCATACGTGGGGCCCGCTTCGGCGCTGGCCATGCCGGGCAGCATGCGGATGCTCATGCGGCCTCCTCTGCCACGGCGGGCTTGCGTTTGAACTTGTCCAGCACGCCCAGCATGCCTTGCTGCATGAACAGGGTCACGCCGATGAACAGCAGGCCCAGCGCGAACAGCCACAGTTCCGGCAAGGCGGCCGTGAACCAGCTTTTCAGACCGTTGACGGTGAAGGCGCCCAGAATCGGACCGAGCAAGGTGCCGCGTCCGCCCACGGCCACCCACACGACCATCTCGATGGAATTGGCGGGCGACATTTCCGACGGATTGATGATGCCCACCTGCGGCACGTACAGGGCGCCGGCGATGCCGCACAGCACGGCGGATAAAGTCCACACAAACAGCTTGAACCACAGCGGGTTATAGCCGAGGAACATCAAGCGTGCCTCGCTGTCGCGCACGCCCTGCAGCACCCGCCCCAGCTTCGAGCGGACGATGGCGCGCGCGCCCACCAGCGCGGCCAGCAGGAAGGCCAGGGTCAGCAGGAACAGCACGGCCCGCGTGGCAGGCTCCGTGATGCTGTGGCCAAGAATGGTCTTGAAATCCGTGAAACCGTTGTTGCCGCCAAAGCCGGTGTCGTTGCGGAAGAACAAGAGCATGAACGCATACGTCATCGCTTGCGTGATGATGGAAAAATACACGCCCTTGATGCGCGAGCGAAACGCAAAATAGCCGAACACGAAGGCCAGCACGCCCGGCACCAGCACGACGAGGGCCATGCAATACCAGAAATGTTCCGTAAACGCCCAGTACCACGGGTAGGTTTTCCAGTCGAGAAAGACCATGAAGTCGGGCAAGCTGCTGTGGTACTGGCCCTGGTCGCCGATGGCGCGCATCAGATACATGCCGTGCGCATATGCACCCAGCGCAAAGAATACGCCATGGCCGAGGGACAAGATGCCCGTGTAGCCCCAGACGAGGTCCAGCGCCAGCGCGGCCAGCGCGTAGCACATGAACTTGCCCACCAGCGCCACCGTGTAGGCGGACACGTGCAGCGCATGGCCTTCGGCAAACATCAGATTAAACATGGGCAACAGCGCCGCCAGCACCGTGCATCCAGCGATGGCCATCCACACGGGCCTGGTAAACAGGCCCTCCTTGCTTCGGAGCGAGTTAATCATTCGACGCTGCGTCCCTTCATGGCAAACAGGCCCTGGGGCCGGCGCTGGATAAAGATGATGATGAATACCAAAATGGCGATCTTCGCCAGCACGGCGCCCGCCACCGGTTCGAGAAATTTGTTCACTTCGCCCAGGCCCAGCGCGGCGATCACGGTGCCGGCCAGCTGGCCCACGCCGCCCAGCACCACCACCATGAAGGAATCGACGATATAGCTCTGGCCCAGGTCCGGCCCCACATTGCCCAGTTGCGACAGGGCCACGCCGCCCAGGCCCGCGATGCCGGAACCGAGGCCGAAGGTCAGCATGTCGACCTTGCCCGTTGCCACGCCCACACAATCGGCCATACGGCGGTTTTGCGTGACGGCCCGCACGAACAGGCCCAGCCGCGTCTTGTTCAGGATCAGCCACACGGCCGCCACGACCACGATGGCAAAGGCGATGATGGCCAGCCGGTTGTACGGCAGCACGAGGCCGCTCAAGACCGTCACGCCGCCCGACATCCAGGCGGGATTGGCCACTTCCACGTTTTGCGCGCCGAAGATCGTGCGCACCAGCTGCATGAGGATCAGGCTGATGCCCCAGGTGGCCAGCAGGGTTTCCAACGGCCGACCATACAACCAGCGGATGACCGTGCGTTCCAGCACCACGCCCACCAGGCCGGAGACGAAAAAAGCGGCCGGCAAGGCGGCCAGCAGGTAGGCGTCCTGCAGGCCGGGCAGATAGGTGCGGAAGAACAGCTGGCACAGATATGTCGTATAGGCGCCTATCATCAGCAACTCGCCGTGGGCCATGTTGATGATGCCCATCAAGCCAAACGTGATGGCCAGGCCCAGCGCGGCCAGCAGCAGCACGCTGCCCAGGGAAATGCCGTAAAACACATTGCCGGCAAATTCCATGCGCTGCACACGTCCCTTGATCTGGCGCATGGTCTCGATGGCGGCCAGCTGCACGCCCTCGTCCGGCTCGCCGGCCTTGCCATCCGGCCCTGTATCGAGCATGGCTTGCAGCACAGGCAGCAGGCGCGCATCGCTGCTGCCCGCCAAGGCCTGCACGGCGGCCTTGCGCGTGGCCGCGTCGGGCGCATGCAGGTTGGCGCTGGCGATCAGCACCTGCAATATCTGCCTGATGTCGGCGTCGCTTTCCTGCGCCAGCGCGGCGCGGATCAGGGGCAGCTGGGCGGGATCGACTGCCTTTTGCAAGGCTTGCGCGGCAGCCAGACGCTGGGCGCGCTCCGGCGCCAGCAGCTGCAAGCCCGACAGGGCGCCGGCCACGGCCGCCCGCAAGCGGTTGTTGACCATCACGCCATCGATGCCGTCAGGCAGCGGCACGCGCTTGCCGCTGGCCGGGTCATACGCCTGCTCGCCATCGACGATGTAGACCTTGCCATCGGGCGCGGCATATAAAGCGTCGTCCTGCAAGGCTTGCAGCACCTTGGCGGCCTCGGGCGTGGCCAGGGCGGCGATCTGCGCCACGGCAGCCACGCGAGCGTCGGGGTCGTCGCCGGCCAGCGGCTTGAGCAGGTCCGCAGGGATGGCGGCATGCGCCATGGACGACAGGCACAGGCAGGCGAGGACCAGCAGTTTGAATAGGAGCTGCATTTGCGTTCCAAAGAATGACTGCACAGGGATCTATGCTTACCCCAAAGGCGAGGACTGGGGTCGGACCCTCAGGGTCCGACCCCGGCATTTGCGGGTGGGTGAATAGCGCCTACATAGCTAGCGCCTACAGCTTCTGCTTGCCCTCATTGCCCTTGATATACGGGCTCCACGGCTGGGCGCGTATCGGTTCCTTGGTTTTCCACACGACATTGAATTGCCCGTCAGCCTTGATCTCGCCGATCATCACTGGCTTGTGCAAATGGTGGTTGGTCGGGTCCATGGTCAGGGTAAAGCCCGATGGCGCCTTGACGCTCTGGCCCGCCATGGCGGCGATCACCTTGTCCGTGTCCGTCGACTTGGCTTTTTCCACGGCTTGCGCCCACATGTGGATGCCCACATAGGTCGCTTCCATGGGGTCGTTCGTCACCACGGAACCCGCGTTCGGCAACTTTTGCGCCACCGCGTACGCCTTCCATTGCTTGATGAACGCCGCATTCACGGGGTTCTTGACGGACTCGAAATAATTCCAGGCCGCCAAATGCCCCAGCAGGGGCTTGGTATCGATGCCGCGCAGCTCTTCCTCTCCCACGGAAAACGCCACCACGGGCACGTCCGTGGCCTTCAAGCCCGCGTTGCCCAGTTCCTTGTAGAACGGCACGTTCGAATCGCCATTGATGGTGGAAATGACGGCCGTCTTGCCGCCCGTGGAAAACTTCTTGATGTTGGCGACGATGGTTTGATAGTCGGCATGGCCGAACGGCGTGTAGACCTCGCTGATATCGCTATCCTTGACGCCCTTGCTTTTCAGGAAGGCGCGCAAGATCTTGTTGGTGGTGCGCGGATATACATAATCCGTGCCCAGCAGCACGAAGCGCCTGGCGCCGCCGCCATCCTTGCTCATCAGGTATTCCACGGCGGGAATCGCCTGCTGGTTCGGTGCGGCGCCCGTATAAAACACGTTCTTTTCCAGTTCCTCGCCCTCGTATTGCACCGGATAAAACAGCAGGCTGTTGAGCTCCTTGAACACGGGCAAGACGGATTTGCGGGACACGGACGTCCAGCAGCCGAACACGACGGCAACCTTGTCCTGCGCCACCAGCTGGCGCGCTTTTTCCGCAAACAAGGGCCAGTTCGACGCGGGGTCGACGACGACGGCTTCCAGCTTCTTGCCCAGCACGCCCCCCTTGGCATTGATCTCGGCGATCGTCATCAGCGCCACATCCTTGAGCGACGTTTCGGAAATGGCCATGGTGCCCGACAGCGAGTGCAGGATACCCACCTTGATCGTGTCGGCGGCCAGGGCTGCCTGCATATAGGTGGACGTGGCCAGGGCCAGTGCGCCGGCGGCGGTCGCTTTCAGGATGATGCGTCGTGACATGGGGACTCCTGTGATGGGTTCGTGGGGGTCGAGCTGGGCATACGATGTTGTTAAAGCAGAATGCATGCCAGCGCCAGCAGGTGTCCCCCATGGTGCACGGGGCCGGCGCCGCACGAAAAAAAACCTGGCTGCACAAGGACTGTGCAGCCAGGTTTCAAATTGCCGTAAAACGGTGCGTCGCCGCATCCATCCCTATCCATCAATCCTTGCGCGGCACGCCTTTCAAACGGCGCCAGCCCTTGCGCCCCAGCGGGAACAGCAGCACGAAAGCAATCAGCCACGGCAGGATGTAGGCCATGGCCGTGATGGCGTTGGCCACGCCTTCCGACAGGTTATCCGTGAAATTGCCCAGCGCGCGCTTGACGGGCGTCCAGAACGATTGCTTGCCTTCGGCGCTGATGGCCACGTTCAGCAAGTCCGTATCGATGCGCTGCATCAACAAGGCATTGGCCGCCGTCGCCTGCTCCAGTTCCACCTGTACGGTGGCCAGCTCCTTGCTCACCTTGATCAAGGCATCGACATTCGCACCCGAGCGTTTTTCCAGCTCTTGCAATTGCGCCTGGTACTGCTTGAGCATTTCCAGGCGTTTCTTGCTGTCGAGCACGGGACGACCCAGGTCTTCCACCTTGGTGCCCTGGCTGGTGATCTCGCCTTCGCTCCCCACCAGCGCCATCATCTTTTTGATGCCGGCCGGCTTGGCGCGCATGCTGATGCGCGCATGCACGTAGCGGCCGCTGTCGATGCTGGAATCGAGCAGCAGGCATCCGTTTTCCGTATCGGCCTTGCAGGCGGCCACGACTTTTTCGTACAGGGGCCGTATCTGCGCCTCCCCTGCCATCACGTCGACGTTATGTTCGTAGGCCAGGTAATCTTGCCCTTTACCCTCTGTGGCCACGCGCGTATCGCTGGGCTGGACAGAGCGGTTTGCCTTCCCGCAACCGGCCAGCAGCAACAGTCCGAACAGACATATATAGACTTTTTTCATGATTTCTTTCTTCTAGTTATAGATGCTGCGGCAGCAGTTCGATATCGGGCAGATGCGCGGCCACCTCCTGCACGGTCGCATGGCCCGTCAAGGACGCCACCACCTGCGGCAATGGTTCCGCCCAGATTTCCGGCAAATCGCGCTCCTCCGGCGCCAGCACGGGAAAAGCCAGCTGCTCGCGTGGCGGCACGAACGCCGCGTCGACGCCCGGCTTGTTGCCACGCGCATCGAGGCGGTACCAGCCGTAGTCTTGCAGGTAGACGGCATTCAAGCCATGCAGGCAGAACGGCGGCCCCGCCTCGCCCACGGCCAGGCGCTGGTAGCACAGTCCCGCAGGAATGCCGTTGGCGCGCAGCAGCGCAGCCAGCAGATGGCTCTTCGCATAACAATAGCCTGTGCCATGCTGCAAGACGTCGGACGCGCGGCAAGTGACGGGATTGCGCTGGTAGTCCCAGCTGTGGGCCACCTCGTCGCGCACGAAGGCAAAGCAGCGGGCGGCGATGGCGGTGTCGCCCACCGCGCCTGCCGCCAGTGCGGCCGCCCTGGCGCGCACGGCCGGATGGTCGCTGTCGATATGCAGGCTGCTGGCTAAATACGGGGAAAAGTCGGTAGACATGGCATAAAGGCAATGCGAAAAGATAATGCGCGATTCTAGTCGAAACGGTACGGAATCGAGCGTTTCTTTGCGCAGGAACAAAGAAAATCCACGTGCCAGGCTGGCTGCGCCGGGGGCGGCGACTTTGGCGGCGGCCCGGTAGCTGGTATCATGCGGGCAAACGCAGCCGGCCATATGGGCACGGCACATGCACTACCCTGCGAAGCGGCCCCCGCCGCCGACGCCTCCCTACAGATCAGAGAAACGAGTTCCTATGAGCACTTCATCGTCCCATCCATCGTTCTGGCGCCGAGTCCCGCTGGCTTTCGGCGCCTTCTTCAGCACCCTGTCGGACGCCGCCTATGCGGCCCGCGTGGAAAAGCTGTCCCTGCCCGAGGCCGCCCCGGTGGCGCCAGTGGCCCCGGCTCCGGCGCCAGCCCCCGTGCCGACGCCGGCCGCCGCACCCGTCATATTGAAGGAAGCCACGCCCGATGCGGCCCTGCAGTTGCTGGCCCTGCTGCAGCGCGAAGCGCGTCTGATCGACTTCACCCAGGAAAACCTGGGCAGCCATGCCGATGCGGACATCGGCGCGGCCGCCCGCGTCGTGCATGAAGGCTGCGCCAAGGTCATGCGCGAGTATTTCACCATTGACGCCGTGCGCCAGGAAGCCGAAGGCAGCCGCATCGTGCTGCAGGAAGGTTTTGATTCCGCGCAAGTGCGCCTGACGGGCAACGTGGTCGGTTCCGCCCCATTCACGGGCACCCTGAGCCACCGCGGCTGGCGCGCGTCCAGCGTGCGCCTGCCAAAACTGAGCCCGCAGCACGACGCCGCCATCCTGGCACCGGCCGAGGTGGAACTGTGAACGATCAAACCAACCCAAGCCCGCGCTACGCCATCGGCATCGACCTGGGCACCACCCACAGCGCCCTGTCGTATGTAAACCTGGTCGAGAGCGACGGCGAAAAGTCCAGCCACGGCGTGCTGAAGGTGCCGCAACTGTCGGCCCCCGGCACCGTGGAAGACCTGTCGCTGCTGCCGTCGTTCGTCTACCTGCCCCACGCCGATGAAGTGGCGGCGGGCGACCTGGCCCTGCCCTGGGTCACCGAGGAAGCGGAAGCGCCGTTCGTCGTCGGCGAGATGGCCCGCAGCCGCGGCGCCACCACGCCCATCCGTCTCGTGTCGAGCGCGAAAAGCTGGCTGTGCCACCCGGGCGTGGACCGCCGCGCGGCCATCCTGCCGAACGATGCACCGGCCGAAGTGGCGCGCATCTCGCCCATCACGGCCGCCACGCGCTACCTGACGCACTTGCGCCAGGCCTGGGACCACGCCCACCCGCAAGCGCCGTTCGCCGAGCAGGAAATCACCGTCACCATCCCCGCCTCCTTCGATCCGGCCGCGCGCGAGCTGACGATGGAAGCGGCGCAGGCGGCCGGCTACGCTTCGCTGACCCTGCTGGAAGAGCCGCAGGCGGCCCTGTACAGCTGGATCCAGACCAGCGAAGGCCGCTGGCGCAAGGAAGTCAAGCCGGGCGACATCATCCTGGTCGTCGACGTAGGCGGCGGCACCAGCGACTTTTCGCTGATCGCCGTGCTCGAACGCGACGGCGTGCTGGAACCGCACCGCGTGGCCGTGGGTGAACACATCCTGCTTGGCGGCGACAATATGGACCTGGCGCTGGCCCACCTGGTGGCCCGCAAGCTGGCCGCCAACGGCACCCAGCTGGACGCCTGGCAGATGCGCGCGCTCACGTATGGCTGCCGCAGCGCCAAGGAAAGCCTGCTGGCCGACAGCGGCATGGACACGGCGCCCATCGTCGTGCCGAGCCGCGGCTCAAAGCTGATCGGCGGCTCCATCCGCACGGAACTGACGCGCGCGGAAGTATCCACCTTCATCCTCGACGGCTTCTTCCCGCAGGTGGAAGCGTCGAGCCGCCCTGCCGTGCGCACGCGCGCCGGCCTGACGCAACTGGGCTTGCCGTATGCGCAGGACGCAGCCATCACGCGCCACCTGGCGGCCTTCCTGGGCCGGCAAGTGGCGGCGACGTCCGAACTGGAAGGGTTCGCGGGCCGCCAGTCGGCAGACGCCAGCTTTTTGCACCCGACGGCCGTGCTGTTCAACGGCGGCGTCTTCAAGTCCGACCTGCTGGTGCAGCGCATCCTGGCCACCGTCAACGACTGGCTGTACATGGAAGGCGCGGAACCGGCGCGCATGCTGGCCGGGGCCGACCTGGACCTGGCCGTGGCCCGTGGCGCCGCCTACTACAGCTACGTGCGGCGCGGCCATGGCGTGCGCATCCGCGGCGGCACTGCCAGTGCCTTCTATGTCGCCATCGAATCGGCCATGCCGGCCATCCCCGGCATGGAACCGCCAATCCAGGCCCTGTGCGTGGCGCCGTTCGGCATGGAAGAAGGCAGCGAACTGGAACTGCCGGGCCAGCAATTCGGCCTGGTGGTGGGCGAGCCCGTGCACTTCCGCTTCTTTGCCTCGTCCACGCGCCGCAACGACCAGATCGGCGACCTGCTGGACTTCTGGGGCCCAGATGAATTGCAGGAACTGAGCGAAATCCAGGCGACCCTGTCCGCCGAAGGCCGCTCGGCCGGCGACGTGGTGCAGGTCAAGCTGCATGCGCGTGTCACGGAAGCGGGCACCCTGGAGCTGCTGGCCGTTTCCCCTGACGGCGCCGAGCGCTGGAAGGTGGAATTCGACGTGCGCGGCACGCCGCAGCAATAGGCATGCGCAGCGCAGCGGGCAAGCCGGCCTTCCTGGTCGGCATCGACCTGGGCACCACCAATACGGTGGTCGCCTATGCGAATGCGGCCGATGCGGCCAATGCGCAGGCGGGCATCGAGCTGTTCGCCATCGAGCAGCTGGTCGCTCCCGGCGAAGTGGGCGCACGCCCCCTGCTGCCGTCCCTGCGCTACCACCCCGCTGCCGGCGAACTGGCGGCGGGCGACTTGCAGCTGCCCTGGCCGCAGCAGGACCCGGAGCATGCCGTGCTCGGAGCGCTGGCGCGCCGGCTGGGCGCCCAGGTGCCGGGCCGGCTCGTTTCCAGCGCCAAGAGCTGGCTGTCGCACGCGAACGTGGACCGCCAGGCGCCCATCCTGCCCTGGGGCGCCGATACCGACGTGGCCAGGGTGTCGCCCGTGGCGGCCAGCGCCAGCTACCTGGCCTACGTGCGCGCCGCGTGGAACCACCGCTTCCCGCACGCTCCTTTGGCGCAGCAGGAACTGGTG
This sequence comes from Janthinobacterium violaceinigrum, assembly GCF_009208555.1. Lineage (GTDB taxonomy): Bacteria > Pseudomonadota > Gammaproteobacteria > Burkholderiales > Burkholderiaceae_D > Janthinobacterium > Janthinobacterium violaceinigrum. The sequence continues at coordinate 205,330 of NZ_WFLI01000009.1, forward strand.
CTGACCATTCCCGCCTCGTTCGACGAGGGTGCGCGCGCACTCACCCTGGAAGCGGCCCGCATGGCCGGTTTGCCCGCCTTGCGGCTGGTGGAAGAGCCGCAGGCGGCCTTCTATGACTTCCTGCAGCGCCGGCGCGCCACCCTGCGCGCGGACCTGGCCAATACGCGCCGCATCCTGGTGTGCGACGTGGGCGGCGGCACCACCGATTTCAGCCTGATCGACGTGGCCTTCGGCGACGATGGCGAACCGCAGCTCACGCGCAGCAGCGTGGGCAACCATTTGATACTCGGCGGCGACAATATGGACCTGGCGCTGGCCCACCTGGTGGAAGCGCGCATGGCGCAAGGCAGCGAAGGCGGCATGAAGCTGTCGGCCGCGCGCCTGTCGCAGCTGATGGAACGCTGCCGCGCCGCCAAGGAGCTGCTGCTCTCCAGCGGCGCGCCAGAGACCACCACCGTCACCCTGCTGGGTGCGGGATCGCGCCTGATCGGCGGCAGCCGTTCCGTTGACCTCGCGCGCGAGGAAGTGGCGGCCATGGTGGTCGACGGCTTCTTCCCGAAGGTGGCGCTGGGCGACACGGCGAAAAAAGGCCGCGCCGGCATCGTCGAATTCGGCCTGCCGTATGCGCAGGACGCGGCCATCACTCGCCACCTGGCCAGCTTTCTGCAACAGCATGCGGGCGCACTGCCCGACACCCTGCTGCTCAATGGCGGCGTGTTCCGCGCCGACGCATTGGCGCGCCGCCTGGCCGAAACCCTGGCGCACTGGCGCGGCGCGCCCCTCACCATCCTGCACAACGACAATCCCGACGTGGCCGTGGCCCGCGGCGCCGTCGCCTATGCGCTGGCCCGGCGCGGCCAGGCGCCGCGCATCGGCGGCGGCTCGCCGCGCAGCTATTTCCTCGTGCTGGGCGAGGCGGGCAAGGAGCGGCGCGCCGTGTGCATCCTGCCCCGCGGCAGCGCCAGCGGCGAAGAAATCCGCCTGACGGAGCGCCTGTTCGCCTTGCGCGTGGGCCGGCCCGTGCGCTTCCACCTGGCGTCCTCGATCGCGGAAACGGGCACGCCGCCGCAACTGGGCGACATCGTCGACCTGGACGCGGACGACTACCTGCGCCTGCCGCCGCTGGCCAGCGTGCTGCACGCCAGGGACGGCGGCAATGACAAGCGCGACATCACCGTGCAGCTTGCCACCGTCATGACCGAGGTCGGGACATTGGAAGTGCACTGCGTGGCCGCAGCCGATGCCAGTCAGCGCTGGCTGCTGGAATTCCAGCTGCGTGGCGAAGAGGAAGCGCCCGCCGAAACGTCTACCGTGCCGCCGCGCGTCAAGGAAGCCATCGAGAAGATCGAGCGCATCTTCGGCGGCAAGGCGCAAAAGGTCGAAACCAAGGAAGTGCGCCAGCTGCGCCAGCACCTGGAACGGGGACTGGGCGGGCGCGAAAGCTGGGATACGCCGCTGCTGCGCCAGCTGTTCGACGCCCTCATGCTGCGTGCCCGCGGCCGGCGCCGCTCTGCCGAGCATGAGCGGGTCTGGCTGAACCTGGCCGGCTACTGCCTGCGTCCCGGCTATGGCGACGCGCTGGACCCGTGGCGCATCGAGCAGCTGTGGACGATGTTCGACACGGGCGTGCAGCACCACAAGGACAGCCAGGTGTGCGCCGAATGGTGGACCCTGTGGCGCCGGGTGGCCGGCGGCCTGAGCTCGGAGCAGCAATTGCGCCTGCTCGACGATTTCGCCTTCAACCTGCAAGCCGATGCGGCGCAGCGGGGCAGCCGCCCCGTCACCCTCGTCAACGGCAGCGACGACGACATGCTGCGCCTGGGCGCCTCGCTGGAGCGCATCCCTGGCGCCTACAAGGCCGAAGTGGGCGCCTGGCTGCTGAAACGCCTGGACAAGACCGGCAAGAAGGATGATACGGCGGACACGAATACCCTGTGGGCGCTGGCCAGGGTCGGCGCGCGCCAGCCTTTCCACGGCAGCGCGCACGAAGTGGTCGACAGCGCTACCGTGGCCGAGTGGCTCGCCGTGCTGCTGGCGCTGGACTGGAAAAAGACCGAACCGGCCGCCTTTGCCGCCGCCCACCTGGCGCGCATGACGGGCGACCGCTCGCGCGACATCACCGGCGACTTGCGCGCCACGGTGCTGGCGCGCCTGAAAGCCGTCGGCGCTCCGCCCCAGTGGCATGCCATGGTCAGCGAAGTCACGCAACTGGACGAAGCGGCAACCCGGCGCATGCTGGGCGAGGCGCTGCCGCCGGGCTTAAAGCTGATCGGCTGATTAGTTTCAATCGTAGCCTGCCTACGCCAGTGCCAACAACAGCGGCACAATTCTGGGATACGTGCGGTGCGACGCGCATATCCCCACGTCTCCCATCTGGCAGTCCAAGCATGTATATATATTATCTAACACACGCCAGGAGCAGCGACAAGCGGCCCCTCCTTCTTCCATGATGACTGCGCTTCCATCACAACAATATTAAAATCCCGCGCAGCCCCCTTTTCACTGCCGCTACCGTGTGCTGTTCAAGGCTGTGCCTGGCTTTTCCAGCCAAATGTCTCAGCCGGGGTAATGAAACACCAAGATAAGCTTTTGTCTGCATCAGAAGCCGACATCGCCGGAAAATCATCCAAAATTTAGTGCAAGCATCTTTAGGTGTCTATGGCTTGCCGAAACCACAAAAAATGGTAACTCGTTTACGCCATGAAAGAATCGTATTCAAATACCTAAAAGTCACAAATTCATTCAATCCAACCATCTTACTCATGACATATATCAATACTTAAATATTTTAAATACCATACCATGATATTTATCATACCATTTTACGCCCCATACCTTTCCAATAAAAATGACTTCGCAAAATAAAATACTTAACTTCAAATCGAAAAACAAAATCCCGCCGACAAAAAAGGAAACCATCAAAAATTGGCTATCCATAACAAAAGACATACTTGACATCGCATGGAGAGTAGCGCCGCCCCTATCGCTGGCATTTGCCGGATTATTCCTCTGGATGTATTTAAAACATATCCAATGGAGCGGATTATTTTATGAATCAGCCATGACAGGGACGGGACTCACCTTTCTGGTTCTGGCAGCGGTATCGTTGAGCACAATTAGTTTATTCATTCTTTCAACACCATCGATACTCATGGGAATCACCCTATCTTATTTTGATAAAAATCAAAAAATTAACAAGGAAATTTTTACCATTTATTTGATAGCACTTATTTCTTGGCTGGCCGTAATAAACGTGAGTCCATATATAGACGAAGCCTATGCTTGGATATTTATCGCTCCAATCATAACGACATCTCTTTATGGATACGTAAAATCAGATAAATTAGAAAATTCAACCTCGGCAACACATAGCAGAAAATGGAAAATCGCCAATACACTGGCAGTTATTTTAATGTCAAATTTTGCAATATTTGGAATAATTTTTCCGATATTCTTCTTTGATGGAATCATGTCTCATTATGCGGCAAATGTGAACAATGAAATAAGCAATAAAACAATAACGTTATTATTCATTCCGCTTGCAACGCTCGCTCCAGGCCTGATGTATCTAATGCTGCGAAAAACAAATACCGGTGCACATAATTTAATTAAGGTATTGGCAAATACATCAATTATTTTCATCTACTCAACATTTTTCCTTGTATTGATTTTTACTCCCGCATCCAAAATACTTTTGGAAAGCACAGAAATATACAATAACAATAAAAAGAAATTTCAAATACTAAAACCAGAGCTTAAAGAAATAATAAAAAATACAAATATAGAAACAAGATCGGATGGCGAATTGAGCACGATTTCAGCCTATATTCGCTACAGCTTTGCAGGAACAAAACTGATCTGTAATGAGCCATTGGAATTCATTGACTTCTCCAATTCGACGTCAAAAAAACGAAATAAGATAGATAAATCAAGCACCTTAAACTGTGTAGCGACTGTACCTGGTGATCTACGTGAATTCAGTAATTAACTTTACACCAGCGCCACCACCAGCAGCACCACCGCCAGCGGCGCCTGCACCAGCACGATGCCGGGATGCGTGCGGCGCAGCTGGGCCCACACGGACAGGCCCGGCACTTCTTTGTGCGGATGGTGGGCTTCGTCGCGCAGCGACATCGCGTGCAGGAACATGCCGGCGATCAGGGGACCGGGATTGACCCACCAGCCCTGCTCCAGCAAGCCGCGCGACAAATAGATGGCGAGCGCGCCGATGGCAAACGGCGAGGCCCACACCAGCACCAGCATCAGACGGATGCCATAGAATTCCGCCAGGGTGCCCATGCGGTGCAGGCGGCTGAAATCGTGGTCTTCCATGCGCTTGTCGATGGCCAGCTCGGCGCGGCCGTACAAGGTCCACAGGCCGCCGAACAGGCAGCCCAGCAGCACGCCGATGACGATGTCGGCCACGAACACCGCATATTTGTTGACGTCGGCCGTGCCGATGCCCAGCGACGTGTGGGCGGCCGCATGCAGGTGCAGGCTGGCCTGCTCGCCTTCGGCCGTCGTATAGCGGTCGCGCACGTCGTAGGTGCTGCCGATATACACGACGTTCTTGCGCAGGGCCCCGGCAGCCACGCCGGCCTGACCATCGATCAGTTTGACGCGCGTGCGCGTGGGGTTCAGGAATGCGGGCGCCACGGCGGCCGGGTGAAACGGCGCCGTGACGGCATTCTGTTCGGCCGCTGCCCTGGCGTCGCCCTGGATGACGGGTTCGAACGCCCAGCGCGCCAATTCCTTTTCGCTGTTCGTGCGCCGGGCCAGCTGGCACACGCGGCCGGCCAGCGCCAGCCCTTGCTTTTGCTCGGACAGGACGGCCGGCATCGGTTGCTTCTGCTCCTGTTCGTCGGCGCCGTGCGCCAGCTCGAAGGCCACGGCCGCCAGCACGGGGCTTTTCAGCTCGATGCGCGTGACGGCACCCATGCGTTCGCGAATTTGCGGACTGGCGAAATGGATGCCTGCCGCGCAGCGCGCGCGTATCCAGGGCAGGTTCGCATTCCGGTCCGATTGTTCGGGCAGGATCAGCACCAGTTGCCGGCCATGCGCGGCCAGCTGGTCGAGCAGGCGGTCCAGCGGCCGCTCGCCCGCCTTGTGCTGTTCGTACACGGCGGGCGCCAGGTCCAGGTCGATGGCCAGCACCTGGCTGCCGTGCGCGGCGGCGCTGGCGATCAATTGCTCCAGGCGTGAACGCTCCAGCGGTTCACGCTCGTCGAAGATCTGTTCGAACGCGGGCTGGTCGATTTCGATGATGCCGGGCCGGTAGGCGGTGCCCGGGTCCTTGCCCCGGTTCAGCAGCTGCCCATGTTCCGCGCTGGCCCGCAACATGGCCGCATCGAGCCATTCGAGCACGTGCAAGCCTTCCAGCGCCAGCATCAGCGCGGCGATCAGGCTGGCGCCGATCACGTGGTGCAGCAGGTGCGTGCCCGTCAGCTTGAAGGCGGACCCCACCCGCGAGACGGGCCACAGCAGGCGCCGCCAGAGCGGCGGGCGCGGTTGGTCTGGCTGGCTGGTTTCCACGGTGCCTGCTCCTTGCGTGCGACGAGTAAATTATCACTCAAGCAACAAGTGATGACGAAAGGACAGTGTATTGCAGTTGTGCCCGTTCCGCCGCACGGCTGGCAAGGGTCAGCCTGGCACCCTATTTCGGCCTGGCCAGCAGCAGCTTGCCCAGCGCTTCGAAGGCGGGCGTGGTGGTCGGATCGTTGGCCGCGTTGGCTGCCGTCGGCGTGGAGGCAAAGCGCACGATCACCATTTCCGCCTTCGGATCGATGTAGATGCGCTGGCCGTACACGCCGCGCGCCATGTAGGCGCCATGGTCGTTATGCGTGACCCACCACATGTCGCGGTAGCTCCACCCTTGCAGCAGGTCGTAGCCGCCCTTGGCGAACAGCTGCTTGTCGCCGCCGCGGCGGATATCGGCGACGGCCGCCCGGGGGATGATTTGCTGGCCGTTGTAGCGGCCATCGTTGCGCAGCATTTCGCCGAAGCGGGCCAGGTCGCGCAAGCCCGCGCTCAAGCCGCCGCCGGCAAACGGCGTGCCCGTCGAATCGACGCTCATGTAAGCATCCTGCTCGGCGCCCAGCTTTTGCCAGATATGTTCGGACAGGTAGTCGTTGACGTTCTGCCCCGTGACGCGGGCAATGATCCAGCCCAGCACGTCGGAGTTGACCGTGCGGTAGCCGAACGCCTCGCCATGCCGGCCTTCGTGCTGCACCGTTTGCAGGTACTCGAAATAGCTGCGCGGCCCCGTGTAGTCCTTGGGCTTGGGCAGCGGATTGCCGGCCGCCGCGTGCTGCCACACTTCCGCTTTCGGATCGGCATAGTCTTCGCTGAATTTCAGGCCCGTGGTCATGTCGAGCACCTGGCGCACGGTGGCGTCGCCAAACGCGGATCTGGCCAGTTCCGGCACGTAGTCGGCCACTTTCTTGTCCGGATCGAGCTTGCCTTCGGCCACCAGCGCCGCGCCCATGGTGCCCATCACGGACTTCGTTACCGACATGGCGCCATGCTGGCCGCTGTCCTTCAGCACGCCAAGGTAGCGTTCATACACGATGCGGCCCCGGTGCAGCACCACGATGCCGTCCGTGTAGTTGGCGCCCAGCGACTGCTCCCACGTCATCGTGTCCTTCGCCCCCAGGGGCGTGAAGCGCAAGCCGTCGATATCGTTGCGCAGCGCCCGCTGCAGGGGCACGGGCGCCTTCAGGCCGCGCGCCACGCTCACCGTCGGCATCAGCTGGCGGAAGTGCGACACGCTCCAGCGCAGCTGCGGGAAGGTGAAATAGCTGCCATCGTCGAAGCGGATGATTTTATCGGCCGGCGGCGGCGCGCCCACCATCCATTTCAATGCGGCCGGGTCGCTGGCGGCCGCCGACAGCGGCGCCGTCGTCTCGGCCGCATGGGCGCTGGCGACCAGCGCCAGGCAGGCGGCGCCCATGGCCAGGCGTTTCATGCTGGGAAAATCGTTCATGCGATGCTCTCCTTGATAAACAGAATATTTAATAGACCCATACGACATTCGCCAGCCAGCCCGTCCAGGTCCTGGCCTGCCCGTTCACCAGCTGGTTTACTCCCGACTGCGCAAACGAGGCGCTAAAGCCCAGGGTCAGGTAGGTATTCGGGTTCACCACGCGCACGTATTTGACGAAGACATCGTTCGCCAGCATCGGGCGCAGCACGCCGGCGATCACCACGGGCGCGTCGCCCGGAACGTCGAGGCGCGTGGCCTGGCCGAATTGCAGCGGGCTGCCCATCTGGTTGGCCCGCACCTGGGCCAGATAAGCAATCACGGTGTCTTTCGGCGTCGGATGCAGCTCGATGGTGGCCTGCAGCGCATTCACGTTGGCGTTGACGAAGACCCAGGTCGCCTTGCTGCCCGAGGCCCAGGCGCCGGGCGTGCCTTCGAAGAAAAGCGGGTCGAAGCGCTCGTTGCGGGCCGTGTGCGGGTCGTCGCCGGAAAAACTCTGGTAGCCGAGCGTAAACTTCGGCGTCCACGCCACGTCGGGCAGCGAAAAGCCCCCTTCCGTGCGCCAGCCCCAGGCCCGCATCGGCTCGCGCGTATTCCATTCGCGCGTGGCGTCGATGCCGAACCAGCCTTTCGGCAGCACGGAGGGCAAGACGGGAACGCGCGCGTAGCCATACACGAACTGCAAATCCTTGCGGCCGTCAGGCACGGCCAGCGGTGCGCCGATGCCGCCGGGCGCCGCCTGCGGATACGCGGCATGCGAGCGGGGTACCTTGCCGTATGCGATGCCGGCCTTGCGGTCGTTCGCGGGCGCGTAGCTGACGTCAACGCCCACCACGCGCGTGCCCGAATCGTTGTCGGGGTTCTCATTCGGATCGAGATAGAACGCCTGGGCGCTGAACGCATCCTGGCTCACCCTGGCCACCACGGAATTCTGGAAGGCCTTGCGCGGCCCCAGTTTCAGCGCGCCCCGGTCAAAGCCGTTCGAGCCCCCATTGGCGATCAGCATGCCCGTGCCCAGCGTGAAATTCTGCGCGCCGGCCGACACATCGAGCACGGCCCGCGTGCCGCCGATCGGCATGCGGATGCCGGCGACGAATTCCTCGATCGAGATGCGGCCCGTATCGCCCGCGCCGAAAGGGTCGTGGCGCGCCGTGCCCGAAGCGACGGCGGACGCGCGCGCATACAGCTGCTTGCCGTCGCCCAGATTGCGCTTGAAGCCGAGCGCCGGCTTGACATAGAACTCGTACCAGTAGGGATTGAAATCGAAGTCGGGATTGCGCGCCGGCGTATTCGACAGTTTCCAGAACAGATTGCTTTCGCCGGCGACCTGCACGCCCGCTTCCACGGAACGCGTCATTTGCCAGCCGGCGCCGATGTCCGGTTCGACGGCAGCGCGCCGGGCTACTTCCCTCTCCAGGCTGCTCTGGCCTTCGGGATCGAGCTGGCCGGCGGCGCCGCAGGCGGCGCTCCCTCCCAGCAAGGCCAGCGCGAGCGCACGGCGCACCAGTAACATCGCTTGCATGGCCATTGGTATCCCTTGCGATAGCTGACTGTATATTGAAGCGGATGTTATCAGAGATGCTCTTTTTTATTGTTTTAAAGCATCCTATTGTGCGGGCGCCCGTCTTGAGACAAACGTCTCACGCGCGCGCCATGCTGCAACGCAGGATGCGTCCTCCGGCGCTTCGTGCTAAAAACGAAGACGACAAGCGAAACACCCTCAAAACACCAGATACCGTGCCACTGGAGAGCGCCATGCCCTACGTCCGCCAGACCAGCCATATCGACCGCGTGCGCGACCTGATCGCGGGCAGGATCGTCAATCCGGGCGCCGATACGGCCAGGCTGGCCTCGTCCTACCGGCGCTCGCTGGACGACTACCGGCTCGATCCCGCCTCGACGACGGGGCCGCGCATCCTGACGGGCACCGAGCTGCGCGCCATCCAGCAAGCCGAGGAAGGCTTCCTGCGCTCCACGGGCCAATGCCTGCCGCGCCTGCACGCCATGGTGCGCGAAGCCGGCTACTGCGTCATCCTGGCCAATGCGCACGGCGTGACCATCGACTACGCGGTCGATGCGGACCAGCGCAAGGACTTCAAGAAGGCGGGCCTGTACCCGGGCTCGTGCTGGTCGGAAGAAGAGGAAGGCACGTGCGGCATCGCCTCCGTGCTGCTCGACCAGGAAGCCATCACGGTGCACAAGACCGACCATTTCCGCGCCGCGTTTACGGGCCTGACGTGCAGCGCAGCACCCATTTTTTCGCCGCACGGCGACTTGATCGGCGTGCTCGATGCCTCGGCATTGCGCTCGCCCGACGCACGCGACAGCCAGCGCCTGGTCAAGCAGCTGGTGCGGCAAGGCGCGACCCTCATCGAGGACGGCTTTTTTCTCAAGTCCTACGGCCATTGCTGCATCCTGCTGGCGCACCGCAACCGCCACTTCGTGGAAGTGCAGCCCGAGATGCTGCTCGCCATCGACGAACATGGCAACGTCGTCGCCGCCAACCGCTGTGCGCGCGACGTCATCGCAGGCCTGGCCAGTCTGCCGCGCCCCGTCGCCGAGGTGCTGGACGTGCGCGCCGAGCGCCTGTTCGATGCGCGCGCGGGACACAACCTGCTGTCCCTGCGCCTGGCCGGCGGCAGCACCTGGCTGCACGCCCGCGTGCGCGCACCGCTGCGCCAGACCAGCACGCGCCCGCGCGTCGCGCGCGACGCAACGGCGGCTACCGCAGGCGTGGAATACTCGCCGCCCGAACTGGCCGAACGCACGCGCATCGTGCACGCCATGAACGCCGCCAAATGGCGCCCGCTGCAGGCGGCAGCCATGCTGGGCGTCTCGCGCGCTACCCTGTACCGGCGCCTCAAGCAGCTGAAAATCGTGCCGCCGCACCGGCAGTAAGCTGTCCGGACAGCTGAGACTTCCGTCTCAATTACCGCCATGCTGCGCTGCAGGATGCGGCGCCAAAACGCCGGTGTTACAACATCGTCAGCGGCAACACAGCCGCATCCCATCATAAAGTCAGCAGACTTGGAGGAGACACGATGCATACCGATACCAACCCGCACGACCTGGCCGTGGCCGGCATCCTGGAACAGCTCGAAGGTGCCTTGCGCGCCCGCGACAGCACGGGCGCGGTGCAGCTGTTTGAAAGCGACGGCTACTGGCGCGACCTGGTGCTGTTTACCTGGAACCTGAAGACTCTGGAAGGCCGCGAACAGATCGCCGCCATGCTGGCCGCGCAGCTGGGCGCCGTGCAGCCAATAACGATGCGCATCGCCGACGGCGAACATGCCAGCGAGGCCGGCGGCGTGCTGCAAAGCTGGATCACGGTGGAAACGGGCGCGGCGCGCGGCGTGGGCTTCATCCGCATCCGCGACGGAAAAATCTGGACCCTGCTCACCACCATGAGCGAATTGAAGGGTTTTGAGGAAGCCAAGGGTGCACGCCGGCCCATGGGCGCCGAACATGGCGCGCGCACGAACCGCAGCAGCTGGCTGGAGCACCGCGAGCAGGATGCCAGGGAACTGGGCTACGCGCGCCAGCCCTATTGCGTCATCATCGGCGGCGGCCAGGGCGGCATCGCGCTGGGCGCGCGCCTGCGGCAATTGAACGTCCCCACCATCATCATCGAGAAAAACGCGCGCCCCGGCGACAGCTGGCGCAAGCGCTACAAGTCCTTGTGCCTGCACGACCCCGTCTGGTACGACCACATGCCCTACATCCCCTTCCCCGACAACTGGCCCGTCTTCACGCCCAAGGACAAGGTGGGCGACTGGCTGGAAATGTACACCAAGGTGATGGAGCTGAACTACTGGGGCTCGACTTCATGCGAATCGGCCAGCTTCGACGAAGCTGCCGGCGAGTGGACGGTGCAAGTGCTGCGCGACGGCCAGGCCGTCACCCTGAAGCCGAAGCAGCTGGTGCTGGCCACGGGCATGTCGGGCAAGGCCAACATGCCGAAGTTCAAGGGCATGGACGTGTTCCAGGGCGAGCAGCAGCACTCGTCGCAGCACCCGGGTCCGGACGCGTATGTCGGCAAGAAGGTGGTCGTCATCGGCGCGAACAATTCCGCGCACGATATCTGCGCCGCCCTGTGGGAAGCGGGCGTGGACGTGACCATGGTGCAGCGCTCGTCCACGCACATCGTCAAGTCCGATTCGCTGATGGACCTGGCGCTGGGCGACCTGTATTCGGAACGGGCGCTGGCGGCCGGCATGACGACGGCGAAGGCCGATCTGACGTTCGCCTCGATCCCGTACAAGCTGCTGGCCGACTTCCAGAAACCCGTCTTCAAGGCCATCCGCGAACGCGACGCGGACTTTTATGCGCGCCTGGAAGAACGGGGCTTCATGCTCGATTTCGGCGACGACGATTCCGGCCTGTTCATGAAATACCTGCGCCGCGGCTCCGGCTACTACATCGACGTGGGCGCCTCGGAGCTGGTCGCGGAAGGCAAGATCAAGCTGAAAAGCGGCGTCGGCGTGCAGGAACTGAAAAGCCATTCCATCGTGCTGTCGGACGGCACGGAACTGCCGGCCGACCTGGTGGTGTACGCCACCGGCTACGGCTCCATGAATGGCTGGGCGGCCGACCTGATCTCGCCGGAAGTAGCGAACAAGGTGGGCAAGGTGTGGGGACTGGGCTCCGCCACGACGAAGGATCCCGGTCCGTGGGAAGGCGAGCAGCGCAATATGTGGAAGCCCACGCAGCAGCAGGCGCTGTGGTTCCACGGCGGTAACCTGCACCAGTCGCGCCACTATTCCCAGTACCTGTCGCTGCAGCTGAAGGCGCGCATGGAGGGACTGCCTACGCCCGTGTACGGGCAGCAGCAGGTGCATCACCTGGCGTGATCTTGATTCGCTGGCCAAAAAAAAGCGGCGGGCCCTGGCCCGCCGCTTTTTCCATTTCACCCCAGGAGCAAGTACTGGGGTCGGACCCTCAGGGTCCGACCCCGGCAGTCCAGATGTCGGGGTTATAAATTACTGTTTGATCGCTTCGATGGCAAACGTCAGGGTCACGTCATCGCTGACGGCTGGCGCATATTTGCCCGCGTTGAATTCCGAGCGCTTGATCTTGGCCGTGGCGTTGGCGCCGCAAGCGTCTTTTTTCAGCATCGGGTGCGGGGCGCAGGTGAACGAGGTGACGGTCAGGGTCACTGGCTTGGTCACGCCTTTCAGGGTCAGGTTGCCTTCCACGGAAGCGAGCTTGTCGCCGTCAAAATTGAACTTGGTCGACTTGTAGGTGGCGACAGGGTATTTGGCCGTGTCGAGGAAGTCTTCGCCCTGGATGTGCGAGTTGAACAGGGTCGAACCCGTGTCGACGGACTTGGTGTCGATCAGCACTTCGACGGCGCCCGTCTTGGCGGCGCGGTCCAGGGTGACCTTGCCGGTGGTGTTATTGAAACGGCTCTGCTGCGTCGAGAAACCCATGTGGGTGTACTCGAAACGGGGGAAAGTGTGGCTGCCATCGATGACATAGACTTCAGGAGCGGCAACGGCGGACAGCGAGAAGCCGGCGGCGGCGATAAAAGCGAGCAGTTTTTTCATTGTGGATTCCTAACAGGGAGTGGAGGATGTCAAAACCGCAACCGGCTGCCGGCGAAGATGCGGGCGGCCGGTTGTCTGGCTTCAGTTGCAACAGATTATGCATGGCATGAAGATCGATGTAAAACGGAAAATATACCTAGTTAGCATCGAAAAAATCGATAATAACGCCCATACTGTCCGCAACAGCGCCTTCTGCTGCCGATTATTGTCCGTGTTGACAAAAATATCCAGCGCTATCCAACGGGACCGCATGCCATAGATGAGAATGATTCTTGTTATTATTTGATGGGCTTGCTATCATGGCGCGCTTTGATCACGGGGAAACGCGCGGTGCTTGAACGCTATTACCAGGAATTGCTGCGCCTGATTTCGCGCTCCACAGGCTGCCGCGACAAGGCGCAGGACGTGGTTCAGGAAGCCTATGCCCGCATCCTGGCGCGCGAGCCGCAAGGGGGCGCCCCCGCCCTGCGCGCCGACGCGGCGCCCGACAGCGGCCAGCGCGCGCTGCTGTACGTGACGGCGAAAAACATCGTCATCGACGAACAGCGATTGCACCAGCGCCGGCCCCACGACGACATCGACACGCCCCAGCTGCAGCTGCGCGCCCCGCGCGCCGACGAACCGGAGCAGCGCCTGCACGACCGGCAAACCATGGAGCGGCTGCTGGCCATCATCGAATCGCTGCCGCCGCGCTGCCGCCAGGCCTTCGCGCTGTACAAATTCGATGGCCTGAGCCAGATCGAAATCGCCGCCCAGATGGGCATCTCCGTCAACATGGTGGAAAAACATATCATCAACGGCATGCTGGCCTGCAAAAAAGGCTTGCCCGACCGCGTGACTGGAAAAGACAGCGCATGACACAGACAACTTCCACGGCAGACGAGATCGACTTCCAGGCCGCGCAATGGCTGCTGCGCCACGATGCGGGCCTGGCCGCGCCGGAACTGGCGGCGCTGCACGCCTGGCTGGCGGCCGATGCGCGCCACCAGCACGCCTGGGATGCGCTGGCCCGCACGGACGCGTTGCTCGCCAGCCTGCCCGCGCAGCGCGTGGCCGCCTTCAGCC